>DASPIW010000054.1:0-82586 GCA_035628915.1 Symbiobacteriaceae bacterium
AGGGTGGCTATGCCGAGAGGGATCACCCGTTCCCATTCCGAACACGGCCGTTAAGCCTCTCAGGGCCGATGGTACTACGCTTCGAGCGTGGGAGAGTAGGTCGCCGCCCAAACTATTTGGACCGCCACTTTTGTGGCGGTCCTATTTCGTTTGGCGACCTGCTCCCTCACCCGTCGTCATTGTGGACCCGTCCGCCGAGTAGCCTGCTTAATCTATCCATAATCAACCTCTGATAACATCCGATTAGCAGGAGCAATCCAACACCGTGGAATGGAGTACGATCTGAAATGGCAGAAGCAGCCGCTGAGCACAAAAGCGAGTTCCCTGATCACAACCGATCCAAGTGGCCGGTGGTCATGCTCGTCCTCCGGACCTTGTTCTTCCTGGCCTCGCAGGCGCTATTTGCTGCAATCCTGGCCGCCAGCGGCGCGCCCAACCCCTGGAAAGCCTCCGCTGCCTGGTGGCCGATTTCAGCAACCCTGACGAACTTGGTCTCCTTGGGACTGCTGCTTTTCCTGGCTCGGCGCGAAGGCATACGCTGGTCACGGGTCGTCCACGCAGACTTCCGGCGTGAACACGTGAGGAACGACCTGCTCCTCCTGTTAGGCCTCCTGGTCCTGAGTGGGCCCATCGCCATGATCCCTAACATCGGCCTCGCAAAACTCCTCTATGGAGACGCTGAAATCGCTATTGGGCTGTTCATTCAGCCCCTGCCCGCTTGGGCAGCCGCAGCCTCCCTCATCCTGTTCCCACTCTCGCAGGCCGTCGGAGAACTCCCCACCTACTTCGGCTACGCGATGCCCCGCCTGACCATTCGGTGGGGCAACCCGAGGATCGCCATGGTCGTGTGCGCAATGTGGCTGGGCATGCAGCACGTAACGTTACCCCTGATTCCGGATGTCCGGTTCATCCTCTGGCGCCTGGGCATGTTTATCCCCTTTGCGCTCTTGTTGGCATGGGCTTTTCAAATCCGCCCGCGGCTGCTGCCGTACTTCATGGGTGTCCATGCGATCATTGATTTTCCGGTCGCCCTCATGGTCTGGCAAGCGTCTGTTCGCTAGCCACCGTGAGTTACGGCCTACGGCTGGCGTCCCATGCCGATTACCCGGCGAATTGCATCCACCACCAGGTCGGGCTCGGTCATCTGTATGATGTTCTACAAGAATAAAGTTGTGGGCTGGTGAGCCCTGCGAACCTTGGTACTACGTTTCCCCTCCAGCCCAATTTGGGATTGAGAGTTCGGAACTCGATACCATTGTGAGACCACCGGCTGCAATACGACCGAAGTAGACTTGGGGGCTATGAACGTCTCGCATGCGGCACTCTCCAGATCAAAGACTACCGACAAGAAGCAAAGGCTCCAAGAGTCAGTGGAAGTTAACAGAGTAGAACTAGGAGCAACAGAAAAGCGGAAACCCAATTCGCGGGTTGCCGCCGGCTTCGCACTTTCGATGGGCCTTGCTGCCAATGCGGCCAATACCTACTTCTGTGCGCCCTGCTGGGCGAGGGCTTCGTCAATCACCTCCGCAAACTGCACATAGGGCACGACCCCACTACCGGGCGGCCATTCACATAAAAGGTGGGGATTCCCTGTATCGCGAGGCTCTTCCCGAGGGCAGAGTCATCCTCTACTGCCTCCACATGTCGCAGAGTGTCAAGGCACTGCCGGAAGGAGTTTGTATCCGGGTTAAGGCCTCCCGCCACGCCTTGAACGGCTCCAAAGCAGGTGTCGCGTGTTCCGAGCACCGCAAAAATCTGCGTCAGCGCCACGGTGACCCACAGAACGAGGGAGCGCCACTGCAGACGGAATTCGACGACAGCAACCCCCCAGAATGCGCTCACGCTGACCGCCTCCCTTGCAGGAGGGCCATGTAGCCATCCTCCACGGTTGGGGCCAGGGGCGTAAGCCCCTCCACCGCCGGCCCGATGCACCGCACCAAAACAGTGCTCTCCGAGCGCACACGGGCCATAATTACATGGGTCTTCTCGATCGTCGGCAAGTCGTCCAGATGCACCTCTGTCTGCCAGACCCGGCCGTCCGCCACTGCTGCCAGTTCTGCGGGAGTGCCATGAAAACGCACCTCCCCCTTCTGCCAGCACCACCACGTCACGGGCGGTCTGGGCGATATCTTCGGCAATATGGCTGGACAGTATGACAGTTCGCTCACCTGGCAGTCTGCCAAGCAGGCGGCGAAACTGGATCCGCGCCTCCGGGTCAAGCCCAGCCGTAGGCTCATCTACAATGAGTAGGCGCGGATCATTTAGGAGGGCAACGGCGATCCCTAGTCGCTGGCGCATCCCCCCGGACAAGCCCTCTACCCGTCGGGTGCTCGCCGCTGCCAGGCCCGTCAGTTCAAGCAGCTCCGAGCACCGGATCCTGCCAGCCCCCTTCAGGTGCGCAAAGTACTGCAATGTCTCCTTGACGGTCAACTGAGGGTAGAATCCAAAAGACTGCGGCAGGTAGCCCAAGCATCTCGCGGATGGTCTGGTAATCTCGAAGGGGAACGCCGAAAATCTGCCCTTCACCAGTGGTAGGACTAAGAAGAGTAGCGATTATTCGAATAAATGTGGTCTTCCCTGCACCGTTCGGGCCAAGGATACCAGAGGTTCCCGATCCGAAGTTCACCGTCACCCCGTTCAGGGCTCTGACTCCTCGGGCGTACTCCTTTATAAGTTCGTGAATTTCGACCGACATGGAGGCTCGCCTCCCTAGTCCTTCTGTCTCACATGGCACACGCCAAGCCAGCTAGTCCCACCCAACTAACCATCCAGGTCGAAATTCGCAATCCAAATCGTTCGATGACTACGTCCATTGCCTCCCACCCCCTCTGTACCACTCAGGACACAGCGAGTAGATATTACCGATAATGCATTTCGTTTCCCAGAATACTTTATGCGATGTAGAAAAAGTCATCGACAAGTACAAGCATGTGATAGCAGCTTAGTGAACCATTGACGAACAATTCCGCCCGCTCATTATTTATCATGGGTGTGCCTCCTACGCTATGTCAGGTCGTCGTAATGGACCGTGTCCGGCTGATCGGTCGCGAAGAGACGGGCGTACAGCCCACCCATTGAGTGCCCGGCCAGCACATACGGTGCCGGGACACCCGCCTCCGCCAGCAGGGTGTGCAGGTCCAGAATGACAGTGGGGCTCCAGCTCCCCAAGCAGTGCAAATGGAGCCGGTAACCGCCTACGTCCATCCACTGGCCGGGCGGCGGATACCGGCGGGCTTCGACCCGTTCCAGCACAGCCTCGGACGCGCTCCCAGGCTGGTAAGGAAACGCACTTTCGGCCTGTTGGCTGAAGGTGCGTTCCACTTTTCTTGCTGGACACTTGCAGGCCATTTGCTGGACACTTGCGGGACTCCGCAGGTGGTGACGCCGGGCCTAAGTGCGGTGCCCACTTTAGGCCGGTCCGCCTTGGCCGGAGACTTGTGTCAGGTCCCATGCGAGTAACCCGGGATGCGCCAGCTTCATCGGCCCGCCCTACTGTGCCGAGGCTTCTGCTCGGACTGTCGTCCAACTGGGTGTTTGCTGGACACTTACCGGGCACTTACTCGGCACTTGCAGGACCGTTGCAGGAGGACACCTGCCGGGTCGTAGCAGGGCTCTACCTCGATGCTGACTCCGGCTCAACTACGGTCCTGGGAACAATTTCCTCCATCCATCTGAGCTCCCCCCTTCCGGTGCCCTTCAGTCCAGCGCCTGGTTCTACGGCCCCGGCAGGCTCGAACTCCTCAGTGTCGCCTACAGCCGCCTCCTCCAGCTCGCCGGCCCGGGCGTCAGGCTGGTGAACCGAGCCTACGCTCGCATGCTCAAGGACACCAAAATCCTGGTATTGAAGCCCGCCCCCGATACCGATTTGACCGCCTATGAAGTAAAGCGCAATGATGGCTCCTCCAGCGCCGTCATCAACCTCTCCGAGCTGCTGCGTCAGAATAAGGTGGCCGTTGCTTCGGGTGGAAGGAGCGGTTCGACGTCGCCTTTACTCCCAAGGGCAGCCCCCTGGGCGCCGGCCTCATTATAAACCTCGGCGCCGTTAAGGAGCGGAGCCGAATCTCCAAGAAGAAGGAAGAACAGCAAGGTTAATTTCAAGAGCGGCCGGGGCATGAAAAGTGCCCCGGCCCTAATCATGTGCAGGACAGTGACTTGAATCACTACCACGACTCGCTGAGCATGGTACGATACACGTATTGATAGCGACTCTCATCAACAATCGGGAGGTCGGCCATGCTTACGTATTGGGCCGTCTTGAAATGGATCCACGTTGTCGGCGCCGTCATCTGGATGGGCGGCATCTTCTTTGTGGTCTTCATGCTCCGCCCCGCACTGGCGCAGCTGCCGGAGCCGCACGTCCGCCGGTTCGTGCTCGGGCGGGCGGTGGAGCGGATGCGCCGCGTCATGAACGTGGTGGTGGCGACCCAGCTGTTGACGGGCGGCTACATGGCCTGGACGCAGCTGACCGTCTGGGACCGTTGGTGGGATTCCCCGACGGGCCGGATTCTGCTGGCCAAAATCATCGTGGCTTCCGTGCTGATCAGTCTCTACTTCATCGTGCCCCGGCTGCTCCTGGACAAGGTGCCCAAGGGCGGCGAGCCGGTCAGCTGCGAAGACCACGCCGGGAGCGGCGGCCCGACGCCCAAACAGAAGCTGGGCAACGTGATGCACTTCGTCATGATGATCCTGGGCTTTACCGTGATCTTCCTGGCCAAGATGCTTGTGTAAGAATGCCCCCCGCTCGTCGACCGACGTGGCGGGGGTCTTTGTGCTGTCGCCCCCAATCCTCGTTGGCAAAAAACTTTCGGTATCATTACAGAAGGTTATGCAAGATCCCCGTCGAAACTTCCGCGCCAGGAGACCGGTGAAGGGAGGCGGCTCATGCGCTGGCCACGACTTACGCTTCGCCGGAAGATCATCGGCCTGGCTTCGGGCCTGGTCTTCCTGTCCGTCCTTGCGGGGGGCGCCCTGCTGATTCACAGCGTTGGCACCGCCCTCGAGAACGAACTGGGCCAGCGGGCCCTGTCTGTGGCCCGGACCGTCGCGCAGGTCGACCAGGTTCGGCAGGAACTGGAGACCCCCTCCGGACCAGGCGTACTGCAGCCTACAGCCGAACGGATGCGCATTGCGACCGGGGTCGCGTACGTGGTGATTCTCGACATGGGCCGTGTCCGCCTCTCTCACCCGCTGGAAGAGAAGGTGGGCACCCGCTTTGAAGGCGGCGATGAAGGCCCCGCTTTTGCAGAGCAGACCTACGTGTCGCGTGCCCGCGGCGTGAACGGACGATCCGTGCGGGCCTTTGTGCCGATTATGTCGCTGGACGGCCGGATTCAGGTGGGTGTGGTGACGGTGGGCATTCTTGTGCCGGGAATTCCGGCGCTGCTCGTTACCCACCGGACCGAACTGCTGCTGGCCTTGATCAGCGCACTGACCGTGGGCGTTTCAGGCGCCTGGCTGCTGGCGGCGCACATCAAGCGGCAGCTGAACGACATGGAGCCGACCGAAATCGCGCGGCTCCTCGAAGAGCGGACGGCCGCGTTTGCGTCCATCACCGAAGGGTTGATCGCCATCGATTCCGCCAACCGGATTACCCTGATCAACGCCGAGGCCAGGCGCGTTCTGGAATTGCCGGATGATATGGATGTCCGCGGCCGGAATGTGCTGGAAGTCGTCCCCTATTCACGCCTGCCGGACGTGATCCGCACCGGGCAGGGCGCCCGGAATCAGCAGATGCTTTACGGCAAGACGATTATCCTCACCAACCGGCTGCCGATATACGTTAAGGGTCGAATCGTCGGCGCCCTCGCCACGTTCCGGGACCGGACGGAGTTCAACACGCTGGCCGAAGAACTGACCGGTGTCACCCAGTTCGTGGACGCCCTCCGGGCGCAGAACCATGAATGGCTCAACAAGCTGCACACCATCGCCGGTATGGTGCAGCTGAAGAAGTACAGCCAGGCCATCGACTTCATCTTCAGCACCACCGAACAGCAGCAGGAACTTACTCGCTTCCTGGCACGATCGATCAAGGACTACCGCGTGTCGGGCCTTCTGCTGGGCAAAGTCACCCGGGCCCGCGAGCGGGGCATCACCCTGGAGATCGACCGCGCCTCCCGGCTGGACGTACTGCCGCCGCTGCTGGAAGCGAACGACCTCGTGGTGGTCCTCGGCAATTTGCTGGAGAACGCCATGGATGCGGTGGCGGGGCTTGACGAGCGCGTGGGGCGCATTCGGTGCCTATTCCGGGGCGGCGCCGACGGCGTGGAGATTCGCGTGGAGGACAACGGCACCGGCCTTCCGCCCTCGGTGCCGGTGGAGAAGCTTTTCGAGCAGGGATTCAGCACGAAGGGCGCCCCTAACCGGGGCATCGGGCTGGCGCTGGTCAGACAGATCGTCGACCTGGGCCGGGGCCGAATTTCCGTGGAGAGCGCCCCGGGCCGGACGGTCTTCCATATTCAGCTTCCGGGAGGTGGGGCGAATGCAGCCGATTCGGGTACTGGTAGTGGACGACGATCCCATGGTGCAGCAAGTGAATCGTGAGTACGTGGAGTCGGTGCGCGGCTTCCGGGTCGTGGGCGCCGCCCGGACGGCCCGCGAGGCGATTGAGGCGGTAGCCAGCCACAGGCCGGATTTGGTGCTGCTGGACGTTTACATGCCCGACCAGGACGGGGTGGCCACGCTCAAAGAGATCAGGCAGCAGGGCCTGCCGGCGGACGTCATTATGGTCAGCGCTGCCCAGGACGCCCAGACTATCCAGAACGTACTGCGTTACGGCGCGGTGGACTACATCATCAAGCCGTTCCGGCTGGACCGCCTCAAGACAGCCCTGGAAACCTACCGGGCCCATCGCTGGAAGCTTGGCGACACGGCCACGCTCGACCAGGAGCAGGTCGACCGGATGCTCCGGGCGCAGACCACGGGGGCGGGCGCCGGGCTGCCCAAGGGACTGCATGAAGCGACGCTCCGGCAGGTTCACCGCTTCCTTGCGGCAGAGGGGCAGGCCCTGACCGCCGCCGAAGTGGCAGACAAGCTGGGCATGGCGCGCGTCACGGCCCGGCGGTATCTCGACCATCTGGTCAAACTGCAGCGGGCTAGCCTGGAGATTCAGTACGGCGCCGTGGGGCGCCCGCTCAACCGCTACCGCAGCCGATAGAATTGCTGCAAGCAGGGAGGTGACGGGCTTGCGCCGCATGATGATCCCTCTAGTGCTCCTCGGACTCACACTGACCGCCTGCGGGGGCCCCGTCGCCGCCGATTACGAGCAGGTCAGCCCGGACGATCGCATTGTGGTCAAGTTCTCCCACGTGGTGGCCGAGAACACGCCGAAGGGGCAGGCGGCCCGCCGGTTCGCCGCCCTGGTCAAGGAGCGCACGGGCGGCAAGGTCGAGGTGCAGGTGTTCGCCAACTCCCAGCTATACCGGGACGGCGAGGAGCTGGACGCCCTGCGTTCGAACAGCGTGCAGTTCGTGGCGCCCAGCCTCTCCAAGCTGGGCGACATCGACCCGCTCTGGCAGGTCTTCGATCTGCCGTACCTCTTCCCGGATCCGGCGGCGCCCGAGCGGCTGATCGCGGGCAGCACGGGGCAGAAGCTGTACGGCAATCTGCGGCGGCAGGGGCTGGAGCCCGTCGCTTTTTGGCTCAACGGGTTCAAGGTGATTACCAGCGCCCGGGGCCCCGTCATGGTGCCGGAAGACGTGAGGGGGCTGCGCTTTCGCATTCAGCCCAGCCTGGTCACCAGAGATGCGCTCACCGCCCTCAGTGCGGAGGTCTCCATTCAGTCATTCGATTCGCTCTACGGGGCGCTGGCCAATGGCGAGGTGGATGCGCAGGAGAATACGCCGACGAACATCCTCTCCAAGCGCGTCTACGAAGTCCAGCCGTACATGACCCTGACCAACCACTCATACCTGGGCTACGTCGTCATCACCAACCAGAAGTTCTGGAACGGCCTGACGCCGGAGATGCGGGAAGCCTTTCGGGAGGCCATGAGCGAGACGACCCAGTGGGTCCGGGAGAGCGCCGAACTACTCAACGAACAGGCGCTCAATCAAATCCGCTTCTATGGCAAGGTGGACATCTATCAGCCCACTCTGGCACAGCTAGAGGCCTGGAAGAGTGCCATGAACATAGCTTATCGTCGTGCCGAAGACCGCCTGGGAGTGGAAACGATCCGCACTGTGATTGAAGAAGCCGGTACGAAATAGGCTAAATGGACACATCCTCGGGGAGCCGACCCCCGGGGATGTTCGTTTTTTATCAAGCGTGAACAGAAAGACCAAAATCATATCAATAAGCACGAATTAACATGCCCCTAAATAATTTTGATACCCTCAGGAACGCAGGGAAATCACACGGAAATGGGGGCACGGAAGATGCAGAAGCAAAGGAAGCTGCTGGCCGCAGGGGTTTCAATGGTCCTTATGCTCATGCTGGTCGCGGGTTGTGGTGGGACCAAGACAGAGACGCAGACCCAGACGCCGTCCGGAAGCGCCGCACCGGCGCCCGAGAAGAAAGAAGAGATCACGGAGATCCGCCTCGGTGCCGCCTTCCCCCTGACGGGCAAGGAGTCGAAGATCGGCGCATCGTTCAAGCTGTCCACCGAACTGGCGATCAAGGAAGTGAACGACGCCGGCGGCCTGGAGATCAACGGCAAGAAGGTTCCCATCAAGCTTACGCTGCTTGACGACACCACCGACCCGACCAAGTCGGCGCAGCTGATTGAGCAGCTGATTACGCAAGACAAGGTTCACGCCATTGTCGGCGGGTACTCGACGCTGCTGGTCTCGGCCCAGTCCGTCGTGCCGGAGCGCTACGGCATTCCGTACGTAAACGGCGGCGGTGCATCCACCAGCACCTACGGCCGCTCCAAGTGGGTATTCGGCACCCTGTCGCCCATCGACGTGCTCGCCCGCACCCAAATGGAGTTCCTGAAGGATCTGGTCGATTCCGGCAAGCTGCCCAAGCCCCTCGCTATTGCCACCGTGTGGGAGAATACCGAGCACGGCAAGGACTACCAGAAGGGCATCGTGGAGTTCGCCAACAAGAACCCCGGCGACTTCAAGGTCGTCTTCAACGAAGGCTTTGAGCTCTACGCCGCCAGCTTCAAGCCGCTGCTGACCAAGGTGCAGAACGCCAAGGCCGACATTTTCATGGCAGACGCCCGCCTCGAAGACTACATCACCATGCACCGGGAATACAGCCAGATGGGCCTCTCCCACAAGATGGTCACCTACGGGCCCCGCGGCGCTGACAAGGCTGCCCGCGACGGCCTCGGCGACAAGACCGACTACATCTTCGCCAGCGCCTGGTGGGCCAATACGCTGCCCTATCCGCAGGTGAAGGCTTACGTTGAAAAGTACAAGGCTGCAACGGGCATCGCCTCCCCGGCCTGGTACGATGCGCTGCCCTACGAAACCGTCCGGATTCTGCTGAAGGCGATTCAGCAGGCCGGCTCCACCGACCCCGAAAAGATCCGGCAAGCCTTGACCAAGGTGGAAATCAAGGATTCGCTGGTCCCCGGCCAGGTCCTGAAGTTCTCGGAGACCGGCCAAGCTATCTACCCGTATGTTGTCACGCAGAACAAGCCGGGCAACAAGCTGGACCTCGTGTGGCCGAAGGAGGCCAAGAACGGCGACGCCGTAGCTCCGATCCCGACAAAGTAAGCGGGACGATAGGAGAGAGCCCACATGATTGACTTCCTTGGAGCCACCATCAACGGCATTCTGATCGCCGGCCTCTATACGATGATGTCGTTCGGCCTGGCTCTGATTTACGGTGTGATGAAGCTGGTGAACTTGGCCCACGCGGGGTTTATCATGCTTGGGGCCTATGCTACCTTCGCCCTGTTCTCCAGGTTTGGCATGGACCCGTTCCTGGCGACCATCATCGCCGGCCCGCTCTTCTTCCTCATCGGGATGGCGCTGCACCGCTATGTGGTGCGGCGCCTCCCGGAAAGCGGGAACACGCCGGCCGTTCAGTCACTGCTGCTGCTCTTCGGCGTCTGGCTGGTGCTGCAGAACCTCGGGTACTACATCTGGGGCGGCGACACCCGTTCGGTCCTGACGAGCTACACGATGAGCGCTGTCAACATAGGTCCGTTCCGGCTGTCGGTCGTCAGCCTCCTGGTCTTCGCCATGACAAGCGTCATCGGCCTCGCCATGACCTTCATGCTGACCCGGACGTACCTGGGGAAGGCCATCCGGGCCGTCACCCAGAACAAGGGTGCGGCCATGCTGGTCGGAATTAACGCCGGACGGATTCAGATGATCGCTTTCGGCCTGGGCATCGCCCTGGGCGCCCTCGCCGGTGGGTTGATGTCCACGATCTACCCGTTCACCCCGGACTTCGGCCGGAGCTTTCTGCTCAAGGGCTTCGTCATTACGGTGCTGGCCGGAATGGAGTCCTTCTGGGGCGTGGCCTTCGGTGCGGCCATCATCGCCTTGATCGAGCAGTACACGGCCCAGTATAACCTGGTGCCGAACATCTTTCAGGATGCCATTACCTTCGGTCTGCTGGTCGTCGCCCTGGTGGTGATGCCGCAGGGTCTGCCGTCGGTAGGCAGCCAGATCGTAAAATTTGGTAGGTCCCTTGTGGCACGGCTGCTGCGGCGTAGGGAGGTGGCCCGCTCATGAATCTCTTCGCTGTTCGGGGTTGGTCCCGGTATGCGGGCCTGGCCCTAGCGGGCGCCGCCATCGCGGTGCTCTTCACCGGCCCGGCTTACCTGGGCCGGGGCACCCTCAACGACATTTGGAACGTGGCCTTCTATGTAATTCTGGGCTCGGCCTGGAACCTGATGGGCGGATTGGCGGGGCAGGTCTCCTTCGGTTACTCCGCCTTTATGGGGATTGGCGCCTACGCCACTGTGCTGCTGGCCCTGGCGGGATGGAACGCCTATGCCACCATTCCCGTGGGTATGGCAGTGGCCGCTCTCTTCTCCGTGATCGTGGGCCTGCCCACGTTCCGCCTGCGGGGCCCCTACTTCACGATTGCGACCATCGGCATCTCTGAAGCGGTCCGGGTCGTGGCTCAGGGGTTTGAGTGGACGGGCGGCTCCAGCGGTAAGCGGATGCCCCTGAACTACGGCGACTTCCTGTACAAGCTGCTGCCAGGTGTTCCCCGGGGTCAGGCGATTTTTCTCGAGAACTACTACGGCATGCTTATCCTGACGGTCCTGGTGGTGGCAGTGGTCTGGTGGGTCATGTCGTCCCGCTTCGGCATGGCGCTGGCCTCCATCAAACAGGATATCGATGCTGCTGAAGCGCTGGGCGTTAACGCAACGGGCTACAAGGTCCGGGCGCATGCGCTCTCGGCGGCCCTGGTCGCTGCGGCGGGCAGCCTGTTCGCCATAAACTTCCAGTACATCGCCCCGAACTCGGTCTTCGCATTCAACATGTCCTTGCAGATTGTGTTGATGCCCGTCATCGGCGGCGTCGGCACCCTGCTCGGGCCGGTCATCGGCGGCGTGGTCTTTGGCTACATCCAGATCAAGCTGCTGACGATCCAGGCCTTACGCGATTCCAACTTGATGATTTACGGGACCCTCCTGATTGTCGTCATGCTCTTCGAGCCAGCAGGCATCCTGGGACTGCTCCGGCGCCTCGGACGGCTCGTCAGCCGCATCACTTCGCCGGCGGCCAAGGCGGCACAGCCGGCGAGCAAGGGGGTGCCGAACGGTGCCTGAGATCATCCTTGAAGGCAAGAACATTACCAAGCGATTTGGCGGCCTTGTGGCCGTGAATAACGTCTCCTTCCAGGTGGAGCCCGGTGAGATCTTCGGTCTGATCGGCCCAAACGGGGCCGGCAAGACGACGCTCTTCTCGTGCCTGGTCGGGACCTACCCGCCCACCGCCGGCGAAGTCTGGTTCAAAGGGCAGCGGATCGATGGCAAACCGAATTTCGCCGTCGTCCACCGGGGCGTGGTCCGGACCCATCAGATCGTCAAGCCCTTCCGGGACATGACCGTCTTGCAGAATGTGATGGTGGGCGTCAATTTCGGGCGCAAGCCCCAGTCGGGCGCCGCCGCCCGCCAGGAGGCCGAGCGGATTCTGGCGTTCTGCGGGCTTGCCCACCGGGCAGAGTCCAACGCCGCCAGCCTGACCATCGGCGAACATAAGCGCCTGGAGATTTGCCGGGCCCTGGCGACGGAGCCGGAGATCATCATGCTGGACGAAGTGATGGGCGGCCTCAACCCTGCGGAGATCAACGATGCGATGGCGCTGATTCGGAAGATCCGGGACGCCGGCAAGACCGTGCTGATGATCGAGCATCACATGAAGGCCGTGGCCGGCGTGTGTGAGCGGGCCATGGTGCTCAACTTCGGGAACAAGATCGCCGAAGGGGCGACCAAAGATGTCCTGAACGACCCGCAGGTGATCGAGGCCTATCTGGGCGCCCACGTGCCCGCAAGCTAAAGGGGGCCTGAGACGATGCTCGAAGTCAAGAACATTGACGTCTTCTACGGCGAAGTTCAGGCCTTGTGGGATGTTTCCTTTGCGGTGAAGGCCAAGGAGGTCGTCACGCTCATCGGCGCCAACGGGGCCGGCAAGACCACCACGCTCCGGGCCCTGTCCGGGCTGGTGCCGCCCCGCCGTGGCCAGATTCTGCTCGACGGTGAGCCGGTTGAGGGGCTGCCGCCCTACTCCCTGGTGACGAAGGGCATCGCCCTGGTGCCGGAAGCAAGGCAGCTGTGGCCCGGCATGAGCGTGCTGGAGAACCTGGAGCTGGGCGCCTACAGCAAGGAGGCCAGGTCCAAGAAGGATGCGACCATGAAGCGGGTCTTCGACCTGTTCCCACGGCTGCACGAGCGGCAGCACCAGAAGGCCGGCACGCTGTCAGGCGGCGAGCAGCAAATGTGCGCTATCGGGCGTGGGCTGATGAGCCTCCCACGGCTGATGATGCTCGACGAGCCGTCGCTGGGGCTGGCGCCCAAGCTGGTGCAGGAAGTGTTCCAGGTGATTCGGGAGATCAGCGTTCAGGGTGTGACCGTGCTGCTGGTTGAGCAGAATGTCCACCACGCACTGGCCGTCTCCAACCGGGCGTACGTGCTGGAGACGGGTCGCATCAGCCTCGCCGGCGAGGCGGGCGCCCTCCTGGGCGACGAGCGGGTGAAGGAGAAGTTTCTCGGTGTGTGATGTGGTTTGTGGGGGATCGCTTACGGCGATCCCTTTCTTTTTCGGGCCGAGTTGTCCCTTCGTTCAGGATTTTTCCCCCCGGCCTGGTCCCAGGGCAGAAAAATCCTGAACGGAATAGCCGAAAGGCCTCGAAATTGGGTTGATTGGGGCGCCGGTACCGTTTTCGGCGCCCCTGGACGGATTGGTGGCGGCTTCTCGTTCACAATGTTTCCAGGCTGGCGATGGGCGCGATGGAAAAATATTGAAGGAAACCTCGTCCCCTTGCAGAATGACTCTGAGAGGGGGGGAGAATCTGTGGCGGATGGACTCGTGAAGGTACCGGTGTCGCTGTTGCTGTGCCCCGACCTGTCTGCGCCGGCCAAACTGCTTTGGATGGTTTCACAGCTGCACACCGGTGCAGAAAAGGCCGGCACATCCTGGCTGGCAGCGACTTCAGGCCTCTCGCACCCCACGGTGCGGACAGCGGCGGCCCCGCTGGCGCTGAGAGGTTGGGACGGCGCAACAGTCCCGGTTCCGGCAGCCCTCCTGACACACAGACGGCTGGGAGTTCAGGCCCGAATCATGTACGGCCTTCTCCTGCTGACGCCGGGGTTCAGCCACCCGCACGGCCACTTCGCATACGAAGAGCTGGCCTGCCTGGCGAATGCCAGCCGGAATACCGTTGCACAGGCCGTGGACGAACTGGCCCGGGCCGAGTGGGTCAAGACAGAGCGAGCCAACCGGCGTACCCGGATTGACTTCATGCTCACGTTCAAGGGCCTCGCCCAGGGCCTGGCAGCTCTGGACGCAGCTCAGGACCGCCTGGCGAAGGCCGAGCACTATGGGGAAGGCTTGATGCGGGAGTACCTCTCGCTCTTGAGCGATTCGGACGACTACGAGGACAACGCCACCCCCGGTTGGCTGGTGAATCCTCGGACCGGCGAGCACTTGGAGCTGGACCGGTACTACCCGCCCAGAGTCGCCCTTGAGTATAACGGCCCGCAGCATTATCACAAAACCAGGAAGTTCACTGCCGCCCAAGCTGCGGGGCAGCGCGAGCGAGACTACATAAAGCTCGGAATGTGTGTCGAACGACAGATCACCCTTGTGATCGTCCGCCCCGAAGACTTGACCCTGCCAGGGATGCAGCGCAAAGTCAGCGGCCTGTTACCGCTCCGGGATTTGACCGGGTGCGACCTGTTGATCGACTACCTGGAACTGGAGAGCTCTGAGTACCGGCTGTCCGTGTCGCATCTCTACCAGAAATAGGCGCGCCCCCCTGCCGAGGGGCGTTTTCCTGACGGGTGATATACAAGATATGGAAAGGTCAATTCACGCCTGACGATGAATATTTGGCGCCACAACATCGCAGGAGGGTGGCGCGGTGAGCAGAACAGGACTGAACCTTGCCTTATTGCGCGCCCGGGCGCAGGTCCGGGAAAATGATGCTGACCCGCAGTCCGGCGGCATATCCCGCCGGCATTTATTCCGCCTGGCTGGGGCTGCAGCCGTGGCATCGCAGCTATTGCGCACCGAAACGGCCCGGGCGCTGCCGAACTCGGTCGAGTTCGTGCACGGCAAGGGCCGTGCCGCCTTCAAACTTGACGGCGCCGAACGCTGGTCGATTGACACCCGGGCCTTCGGCGGCTCGCCGCGCCTCGCCGTCCGCCAGGACCGCACCGCCATCCGGCTGGAGCTCTCCGGCGCCACCTTCCCGGGTACCAGCCTGCCGGCCAACATGGTCTGCGAAGCCACCCTGAGCGGATCTGTCACCTTCACGTTTGCCCTCGGCAGCTTTACCTGCAAGGCACCCCTCCCGGGCTGGCTGGCAGGGGAAGCCGCAGCCGTGGGCCTTGCCGCGCTTTCGCACAATGCGTGCGCGCTGGGCGACATGGGGCAACTGACGCTAGACGGCTCCGCCAAGGCACAGTTCTTCCCGGACTGGGCCTTCCGGCTGGAGGGCAGCGCCATCGCCCGGCTCTCCGGCGCGGGGCGGGAGGACCTGGTCTCCGATTCGGTGAGCATCGCACTGATTGGCAGTGATCAGCCGAGCCTGCTGGCCAACTCCGCCGACCGGCGGACCCTGATTTCCCTGGGGCGCCGCGACCGGGTCTGGGCCCTGGAACTGGCCCAGCTGGCGCCCGCCGGGTGGGAGTTGGAGTCGGTCGACCATCCGTTTGACATGATTCACATCGAGACCAGCATCAGCCGGCGCGGCGAAGTGCGCCAGGCTTTGGCCGCCGAGGCCGGCACGGACGACGGGCGCCTGAACCTGGTCGCCCTGAGCGGGCTGACGAGCACCGACGGCGACCCGTTCCGCCTGCCGCTCACTTCGGTGCGCTATGCGCAGACGTTTGACCAGCAGGGCGTGCAGACCGCCCTGGTCGGCCGCTTCAGTCCCGAGCCAGTCTGGCTTCACGCCCGGGGCTGCAGCATGCTGCTCGGCGACTCGCCGTCGGCGCCCGGGCTCGAACTGGTGCAGCGCAATGGCCAGTTCACCCGCTCCGTCTGTAGTCCTGCCCTCCTGGGCCTGACTTCGCCCATGGAGCAGACCATCGTCGAGCCGCGGTTCGTGGGCGGCGCCGGGCTGGTCTCCCTCGCGGCGACCAACGCCGAAACGCAGCTGCCCCCGCTGCAGGATGGGCCCAGTGAGGTGCCGCCCCGCAACAAACCCAGACGCCGCGAAGTTGATGAGCTTGACCTGCCCGTTATCATCGCACCGCTCAATCTTACGCTGTCCGTACTCCGCCCCGAGGACCTGCTCGTCCTCACCTTCGAGTTTGTCAACCTGCGCCTGGAAGCCGGCGGCACCGGCCCTGCCCGCCTCGTCCGACAGCAGCAGAACCGGGCAGCCTACATGATTGTCAAGTTTCCGCCCCAGGCCATTGGCGAGCGGGCCTTCTACGAGACGGAGACGCCCGGCTCCCCCGGCGACGAGCCGCCGACCATGCCTCCCGTCCAGAACCGGATTTCCGGGCCCAGCCGCCTGGTCTTCCGCCTGCCGGCCGGCGTGAACGAGATTCCTTACTCCATGGAAGCGCTGCTGAGCTGGACGAAGTACGACCACGCCCTGGTGCCGGCCGCGCTGCCTCCTTCGCTGCTGCTGCCCATCCGGCGGGCGACGGACCTCCGGCTGTCGCTCTTCGATTTGGAAGACGACTGCAATTGTGAACCGCTCACCCCCGCCCTGATTCCCCCGCCCCGCATTCAGCTGCCCGAGGAGTACCACACGGCCATTGAAGCGCCGTACCGGGTCTTCCTCTCGCCGAACAAGTACGCGGGCTGGGCACACTCCATCAAGCCCGTCACCCACGACGGCTGGACGGAGCTCTGGCACACCCGCCTGGGCGTCAAAGGCAACCACAACACAGTCGATGAGGAGTCGGCTTACCTGCGGACCGTCCGGGCCATCTGGTCGCCGGACTTCAGCCCCAGCGGCCCGCCCAACCCGCCCGACACCTCGCCGTTCCGCATGTCACTGACGACATCGTATCGCAACCAGATTGTGCGCCTTAGCTCTGACTATCAAATCAGCGGCTTCAGCCCCAGGCCGATTCAGGCCGACCGCCTGATGCTCTCGTCATTGGGTGCCTGGCTGAACGTGCGCGGCCTCTGGAGCCGGCGCCCGCCCGGCTTTACGGTGGAGGAGTGGCGGCACCGGGCCGTCATGGCGCGGGACACGTACGTCCGGGTGGTCGAGCCCGGCTATCTCTTCCCGTTTGGCCAGCGGGCCGCACTCATTACCGTAACCGAGCGCAAGTTCCAGCCCACGCCCGCCGGCCACATGGCGGCCTACCTGCGGCAGCGGAAGTTCATTATGGTCCGCCAGCCGGAGCGGACGTTCCCCGCCACCGGCCAGGCATACAGCGGGCGCCAGATGCCGTTCAAGAAAGTGACGGTAACCACGCTGGTCACCCCGGCGCTCGACCTGCCCACGCCCATCGTGCCGGGCAGCGGCGAGTCTTCGTTCTGGCCCCGGGTTGGTAACAAGGACTTCCTCTTCAACGTCGTCACGGTCGACGGCGAAGGCCAGAGCCAGGAGTTCTCCACGCCCATGGCCTTCATTAAGGACGACATCGCCGACGATGCCGCCAAGATGACGACCGTTGCCAACAACATGGCAAACGGCGACAGCAGCCGCCGCCAGCGGGACCTGCGGGGCCAGAAGGTCGCCTACGCCCCCGCCGATAAGCCGGGCGATACCTCGTTCGAGACCGCCACCATGACCTTCATGGGTGAAGTGCCCGACCAGAGCACCGCCCTGGGCGCCGACGCTCCCCGCTTCTTCCCGGCCATGGCCGAGGCGGGCATCCGCATGGCGTCGGTCGACGCGCTGACGCAGTCCGCTGCGCCGGCCAAGATCAAAATGGCTCAGGCCTTCCTGGACAACGCCTTCGAGAAGAGTGTCAACAAGACGGCCGTCTTTGCCGAACTGGTCAATACGGTGGCCGCCAACTTCCCCACCAACATGTCCGGCGGCGTGGGCACCCCGAATATGGGCGTCAGCGGCCTCTCCCGCTCCATGGGCCCCGTGGGCGGCGCCCTCAGCGACCTCGTGGACGGCACCTTCAACCCCAAGCAGTTTTTCAGCGATCAGGCCAAGATTCTCGGCGGCATTCTGCTGAGCGATATCCTCGACCTGCTCCACCTGACAGACAGCGACCAGAAGAACGCGAAAGTCCCCAAATTTACGGCCCGGGTCGCCTACCCGAAGGGCCCCGACGGCAAAGAAGACAAGGACGCCGTGCCCCTGGGCGTCGAGATCAAGTTGGAGTGGAAACCGGACGTCAAGGACGATCCCCTGCACATCTTTGTCACCAACTCCAATACGAAGTTCGAATTGCTGGCCACTCTCTTCCAGGACTTCAACGGCAACCCGCCCAAGTTCGAGGTCAAGGGACTTCTGGAGGACTTCAAGGTCGACTTGATCGCCCCGGTCACCAGCTTCCTGATTCTCACGTTCGACAAGATCACCTTCACGGCGACCGACGGCACCAAGCCTGACGTCGACCCGAAAATCGACAAGGTCGAGTTCGTCGGCCCCCTCAAGTTCGTCCAGACCTTGCAGGATTTTCTCAAGAGCGACGGCGGCGGCGGGCCCTTCAGCTTCAGCATTGACGTCTCGCCCACCGGGGTGAACGCCGGTGTCAGCCTGGCGATTCCGAGCGTGCAGCTGGGCGTGCTCTCCATCGCGAACATGAAGCTTTCCATGGGGCTCAACCTGCCGTTCAGCGGCGACCCCGTTCGGCTCCGCTTTGCATTCTGCGAGCGGGAAAATCCGTTCACAATCACCGTCTCCCTGTTCGGCGGCGGCGGGTTCTTTGCTGTGGGACTGGGCCTGGACGGCATCGAACTGCTGGAGGCATCGTTCGAGTTCGGCGGCAACTTCTCCATGGATATCGGCGTTGCGAGCGGCGGCGTGCACATCATGGTCGGCATCTACTACAAAATGGAGGGCGACGACGCCGAACTGACCGGCTATGTGCGGCTGGGCGGCCACCTCTCCGTGTTGGGCTTGATCACCATCTCCGCCGAGTTTAGCATGAGCCTGACCTACGACATTCCCAAGGACAAAGTCTGGGGTCAGGCAACGCTTACGGTGAAGATTGAGATTCTGTTCTTTAGCATCAGCGTCGATCTGCACGTGGAGCGCAAGTTCAAGGGCTCCGCCGGCGACCCGACGTTTGCCGATTTGATGGAGCGCAGCGACTGGGAGTCGTACGCCGAGGCGTTCGCATAAGGAGGAGGCTGGGTAGATGAAAAAGCAGACGGTGATGTGGACGGCTCTGCCGAACGGCTTCGCGACCCTGCCCCCCGGCGATGGGCCGACGGCGGCGGCGCCCCGGCTCAAGCTCTCGGTCTTCGTCTCCCCCCGGCTCATGACCAACGAGGGGATGCCCAAACCGAAGCTCTCGCAGTTTCCCGACTTTGTAAACTGGCCGGGCACGGGCATGACCTTCAGCGTGCGCTTCAACGGGGGCGCCCCCGTGCCGGCCGCTGTGGCCAGCCCGGCGCCCAGCCCCACGCTGTGGCAGGCGCTCTTCAAGCCCACGACCTACGTGCGGCCTTACGAGTTCCCCCCGCTCGACACCCGGCGGGTGCTATCGTTCCCCGTCGGGAATGTGATGGGCTTCCTCAAGCAGCAGTACACGCAGACTGCCGTGGAGGTGGGCCGTTCCAAGGACAACGGGTTCCCCAGCGTGCGGGACCTGAACGAGGGCATCGGCCAAATCGCCACGTATACTGATAATAACCAGGGCCCGACCGACGGCGACTTCGACCCCGAAAAGTTCCTCAAAGACCAGCTGGACCGGCAGCTGGAAAAGGCCCAGGCCGTGCCCCCCGGGCCGCCCAACCCGCTCATGGACTTCTACCAGGTCAAGCATTTCTACAAGCCCAGAAGCGCCGCACGCCTGGCTGTGCCCAAGCCGGAACTGGACTTTCACCAGGTGGTCTCTTCCCTGAGCGATTACCCGGAGCTGCTGCGGCGCATGGGTCTGGTCTTCGACCTCGAAGTGCCGTTCGACCCGGCCATGCCGCCTTCGGGGTACGTACAGGTAGAAGCTTCATGGTCACCCGCGCTCGGCGCCACCACCAACATCAACCCGAAGACGCACTACATTCTCATCGGGTTGAACCAGTGGCTGCCCGCGCCGAAGCCCGGCGGCACCTCCGAAATCGCGGATGGCATGCTGAAGCTGAACGCGCCCCCGTACGGGGTCGAGCAGGTGGATGTGGACGGCGCCGCCCTGAAGGCGATCGACTTCGCCAACAACTACCGGCGGGCCCAGTCGTTCCGACACCGGTCGGCGGATACGCCCCAGGCCTACTCCGTGCCTGCCATGCGCTCGGGCGGGCTGTCGCTGGCGAAGACGGGCCGGGCGCTCAGCCTGGTGCAAATGCTCAAGCTGACCAAGCAAAAGAACGCCGCCGCCGAAACCGGCTCTTCGGACATCGACCTGTACGCAGAAGATGTGACCAAGGGCTACCGGGTCGACATTTGGGATTCCCGATCCGAAGTGTGGCGGTCGCTCCACCGCCGCCAGGGCGTGTACAAGTTCACCGACGGCGGCATTCTGGTCAGCGCGGAAGACGAGGGCGCCACGACCATGGGCGTCTCCCAGTCGGCGGACGGCTTCACGCCGGACCTGTTCCTGCACGAAATCATGGTCAACTGGCAGGGCTGGAGCCTCTCGGCGCCCCGCTACGGCAAAATGATCAACAACGAGGACGCCGCCGCCACGCCGGACAACACGCCGCCTCCCGAGTTCGGGCTGGAAACGACGTTCAACCCCACCCCCCGGTCGCTGCCGAAGCTGAGGTTTGGCACGCACTATCGCATGCGCGCCCGGTGCGTGGACCTCGCCGGCAACTCGCTGCCCTATGACACAGCTGACGACACCAAGGCAACCGCCCCGAGCATGTATGGCCGCATGGAACCCGTAAGCTCCCCCATGACGCTGTTGCGGGCGCCCACGACCCAGGGCGAATCGGTGGAGCGCATGGTGATTCGCTCCAACTACAACGCCGCCGCCACCGGCCCGAACGAGCGGCACATCGCCCCGCCCCGGGTCGCCCAGCTCATGGCCGAGTACCACGGGCTGTTCGACACCGACGCCGGGCTCGACAAGGCGGCCTATGACATGATCGTCGCCCGGGAGACGAACTACAACCCGGACGCCGTACACCCCGAAGCACAGCTGGCGCTGCCTTACCTGGCGGATCCCATTGCCCGGGGCGCCGCCCTGCGGGGGCTGCCGGGAGCGGCGCCCAATGGCTTCACCCTGGTGCCCTTCGACGGCACCTGGCCCGACCGGCTGCCGTTCCGTGTCGTGGTGGAAGAGGGCACCGGGGCGCCCGCCTGGAACGCCGTGGACCGGGTGCTGACCGTAAAGCTGCCCAAGGCCGAGACGGTGCGTGTTCGGCTCAGTTCGTATCTGGGTGCTGACGACCTGGGCATCATGGGGCTGTGGCAGTGGCTCACCGAAGCCGGGCTGCCCGCCGTGCAGATGAACGCGCTGCGTGCCCTGGTGCTGGGCGGCGGCCACTGGATGCTGACGCCCCACCGCAACCTGATGCTCGTCCACGCCGTTCAGCAGCCTTTGATTGAGCCTGCCTACCAGGCCCTGGAGGCGGAGAAGGCGCTGGGCGACACCCACGCGATCATCAAGGACGATATCACGGTCAACGGCAAGTCTACGGACAAGCTTGACATTATGGCCACGTGGGACGAGCCGGTAGACATTCTCAAGGAGCCCAAGTGGAAGACGATCACCGGCAACGCCCACGCCGGCGAATTGCCGGTCACCTATGGTGCGGAGAGCGCCCCGCTCTTCATGAAGCACGAGTTCGGCGACACGAAGTACCGCCGGGTCAAGTACTCGGCGGTGGCGACGAGCCGCTACAAGGAGTACTTCCAGGTGCCCCACACGCAGACGATGACGCTGAATGGCACCACGGCGGTGACCGGTGACCACACCCCCATCGTCAAGGGCAGCGAACGCGTCAAAAGCCCCGCCGGCGACTGCGTCCGCGACGTCGACTACAAGATCGACTACGCGGCAGGCACCATCGCCCGCACCGACGGGGGCAAGATAAACAGCGGCGACACCGTGGACGTGGCGTACGCCTACCTGCCCGGCCCCGTTACCCGGGAGACGGCGGCGCCCACGGAAGTGGACGTGCTCAACTCAGCCCGTCCGGCCGCGCCGAAGGTGCTCTACGTGGTGCCGGTCTTCAGCTGGTCCAAGGAGGAGTTGCTGGAGGGCGAAGGCAGCGTCGCCATCCGGCGGGCCGGCGGCCTGCGGATCTACATGGAGCGCCCCTGGTTCTCTTCCGGCGATGGCGAACTGCTGGGCGCCGTGCTCTGGGTGCAGCCGAAGAGTAGCCTGATCAAGGCGCCGCCCAAGTCGCCGCCGGAGAACCTGAAACCCTTCGTCACCCAGTGGGGCATGGATCCGATCTGGCTCTCCCGTGAGACCTACGCCATCCCGACGAACGCTCACTTCCCGGGCGCCGTGGCGACGGCGGGCGGCCTGTCGATCGAAGAGGTGCAGGGCGCCACGGTGGCCGTGGCCGGCCATAAAGTCGGCTACGACGAGACACGCAAGCTCTGGTACTGCGACATGGAGATCGACGCCGGCCATTCGTATTGGCCGTTCGTCCGGCTGGCGCTGGCCCGGTACCAGCCCAAGTCGGTGACGGGCGCCCACCTTTCCCGGATTGTGCTGGCCGACTTCGCGCAGCTGGCGCCCGACCGGCTTGCCACCGTGGTCTTCGACCCGGAGAAGCCCGATCTGTGCGCCGTTACGGTCTGCGGCCCGGGCTACCGGCAGTCGGTCTTCGGGCGGGATACGACCCAGATCGAAGTGACGGTGGAGACCCGGGTGCCCAACTTGGAGGGCGAACTGGCCTGGGGCGCCGCCGGTTCGACCGTCTACCCGCTGGCGCTGACCGAAGACGACGGCGGCGACTTCACCTGGTCCGGCGGCGTGACTCTCCCCACAGACCGGGAGTCGAAGCGGTACCGCCTGGTGATCCGGGAGTACGAACGCTTCTTGGCTGACGGTCTGTCGCAGAACTTCACGACTGCGGCTTTCGTGCCGCCCTCGGTGCGGCGCCTCGTCTACGCCGCCGTGCTGGAGCTTTAGGAGGGATGCGCAGGTGCTGCAGAAAATCGGCTTGACGGAACTGGCCCTAATTCTCGTGATTGCCTTTCTGATTTTTGGGCCGTCGAAGCTGCCCCAGTTAGGCAAATCGATCGGCGAAGGCATCCGGGAATTCAGGAAGGCCTTCAAATCCGTTCACGAGGACGAAACTCACGCAGAGACAAAGGAATGATAACAACACTGAAACCCTTTCTTATCACGATTGTTATCTACATGTCACAGTGCTGTAACACGGAGGTTTTACACTTCAAGTGTGTTGACCCCCTCTGTGTGATATAGCTTTACGGCGACCTGTCCTGGGTCGCCACCTTTTTTGCCTTGGCGCGGCGCCACGACGAATGGGACCTGCGAACATACTCGCGGGTCCCATCGTATTGAATCATGGCGGCGCCTCGTTGAAAAGGGGGTGGACGCATGAGCAAGCTGGAAGAAAGGCTGTTTTGGCTGATCCTTTTGGCCCTCTTGCTGAAACTCCTCACTGTTAACTTGTAGAGGGTGAGGATCTTACCCCGCAAGGAAACTAAACAACGGCGGCCGCCAGGCTCGGTGTGTAAGCACCGGGCCTTTCTTATTGTAGTCCGCCCTGGCAGCGTCTATACAGATGAGCCTATTCCTGGCGCTTCGAGCGAAGCCCCAACTCAGGATGGTGAAGCAACAACTCAGAATGGTGAAGCCTCATCACTTAGCGATGAAGGAAAAGACTGTCACTCGTCATCTTTGATGACTTTTGGGACACCCCCCGTAATCACATGCCGGTGCAAAAAATTTATTTCTATTACTAGCCGTCAGATAAAAATTTTGTTACGCTAACATTCGAGGGATGGTAGAGTTGCCATCCATCCATTCACAGAGGGGGCACAAGCGATGAAGGGGTTCCGCCGTTCTCTTGTTGCCGGTCTGACGGTCATCATGGCCGCAGGCCTGGTCCTTACCGGCTGCGCCGGCCAGACCAAGGAAGCTCCGAAGACCACGACTCCTGCCGCCACCGAGCCCGCCAAGAAGCCGTTTGAGGGCGTCACGCTCCGGTTCCTGGCCTCCCAGCACCCCTGGACCGATACGATCCAGAAGGAAATCGCAAAGTTTGAAGAGCAGACCGGCATGAAGGTCGCCACCGAAGTCCTGGCCGAAAACAACCTCACCCAGAAGCTGACGGTTGAGCTAACCGCCGGCACCGGCACTGTCGATGTCTTCATGCAGCGCCCGCTGCAGGAAGCCAAGCAGTTCGAGAAGAACGGCTGGTATGCCGACCTGAACACTTTCGTCAAGGACGCCAAGAAGACCCCCGCCGAGTACGACATCAACGACTTCTTCAAGGGCGCCATGGAAGTCGAAGTGCAGAACGGCCACCTGGTCGGCATCCCGCTCATTACCGAGCAGGAGATCCTTTACTACCGCAAGGACCTCTTCCAGCAGAAGGGCATCAAAGTTCCCACCACCATGGCTGAGCTCGAGGACGCTGCCAAGAAGCTGACCGATGCCAACAGCGGCTTCTACGGCATCGTGATGCGCGGCCAGGGCAACCCCGCCACCACGCAGTTCTCCAGCTTCCTTTACAGCATGGGCGGCGAATTCATTAAGGACGGCAAGTTCGTCCTAGATACGCCGGAAGCCCTCAAGGCGTTCCAGACCTACGGCAACCTGCTGGGCAAGTACGGCCCGCCCGGAGTCCTGAACATGTCCTGGCCGCAGGCCGCCGGCATCTTCGCGCAGGGCAAGGCCGCCATGTGGGTCGACGCCAACTCCCTGTACCTGAACGTCACCGCCCCCGACAAGTCCCAGGTTGGCGACAAGGTCGGTTTCGCCATGTTCCCCGCCGGCGACAAGGGCGCCCTGCCTTACTCGGTTACCTCCTGGGGCATGTCCATCGCGAAGTCTTCCAAGCAGCAGGACGCCGCCTGGGAGTTCATCAAGTGGGCGACCTCCAAGGAAATGGTCCTGAAGACCCAGTCCGCCGGCAACCCGAGCGCCCGTACCTCTGTGTGGAACAACCCCGAAGGCACCAAGTCCTGGCCCGCCGAATGGGTCGATGTGGCCAAGAAGTCCGGCGCCGTGGGCAAGTCTGCTGACCGCCCGCTGGTCATCAACGTCGGCAAGGCCCGCGACCTGGTCGGCGAAATCATCACCGCCGCCATCAACGGCAACAAGGATCTGGAAGCCATCGCCAAGGACCGGACCGTCAAGCTGAACGAGCTGCTCGCTACTGAGAAATAACGATCGCATGACCGGACGGGTGCCCGGGCCACTCGTTGGCCCGGGCGCCCCCATCCGGGGGTCCTGAGTCTCACCCGGGGGTGGGTTGTAGTGAACCGATGGATTGAGCGGAACATCAAGTGGGTCTTCCCGGCGCCCGCCGTCATCTTCATTGTGCTGATGATGGCCTTTCCGATCATTTACACGGCGTGGATCTCTCTGACGGAGTGGTCGATGTCCGCCGTGACGCCCGCGAAGTACGTTGGGCTCAAGAACTATTTGCACATGTTCGGGAAGGACCACCGCTTCTGGATGTCCGTCTGGCGGACCTTCTACTTCACTGGCATGGCTCTGGCCGGCGAGACCCTGATCGGTCTGATTCTGGCCATGATGCTGAACCGCGACTTCCCGGGCAAGAACCTGCTCAAGACGCTCTTCCTGCTTCCCATGGTTGCGACGCCCGTTGCCATCGGTATGGTCTGGCTGCTCATGTATGAACCGACGATCGGCTACATGAACCACCTGCTCAAGCTGCTCCACCTGCCGCCCCAACCGTGGCTGGCTTCGGAAGCCACGGCGCTGCCGTCGCTCGTGTTGGTGGACATTTGGCAGTGGACGCCGATGATGGCCCTGATCATGCTGGCCGGCCTCGTCTCCATGCCTTCGGATCCGTTCGAGGCGGCGGAGGTGGACGGGGCGACTGCGTGGCAGACCTTCTGGCACGTCACCCTGCCCTTGCTGCGCCCGACCATCGGGGTGGCCGTGATCCTGCGGTCGATTGACGCGCTCAAGACGTTCGACATCATCTACTCGATGACGCAGGGCGGGCCCAACTACGCCACGGAGACCCTGAACCTGTACGGCTACTCGCTCGGCTTCGGTTACTTCCAGATGGGCGCCGCCAGTTCGCTGCTCATGATCTTCTTCGCCATCGTGCTCGGCGTCGTCATCTTCCTGAACTGGGCCCGGAAGGGGGCAGTGGCATGAAGCGCATTCGAAAGGTTCACCCAGCGCTCAACGCTCTGTACATTGCGGGTCTGGTCTTCTTTTTCGTGGTCTTCATGTTTCCGTTCGCCTGGATGATCATCTCCAGCTTCAAGAACCAGGTGGAGATCATGGCCATGCCGCCCAGGTGGTTCTTTACGCCAACGCTCAAGAACTATCAGGAAGTGCTGGCCGGTCAGGACTTCATCTGGTATATCGTCAATAGCTTTATTATCGCGGCCGGATCGACGCTGGCCGGATTGGTGCTCGGTCTGCCGGCGGCCTACGCCATCGCCCGTAAGAAGCTGCCGAGCCTGGGCTTCACCATTCTGGTGGCCCGTATCGTCCCGGGCATTACCTTCCTGATTCCCTGGTTCATGATCTTCAGCCGCCTGAAGATGGTCGACACTTTCCAGGCGCTGATTCTGTCCCACATGCTTGTCACCATGCCCTTCGTGGTCTGGGTCATGATCCCGTTCTTCGAAGGCATTCCCGGCGACCTCGTTGAGGCTGCCCGGGTAGACGGGTGCACGGAGCAGTCCGCCTTTGTGCGGGTCGTGCTCCCGATTTCCGGCCCCGGCATTATCACCGGGTCGATCCTGGCCTTCGTCTTCTCGTGGAACAACTTCATGTTCTCGGTGATCCTGACCGGTATTCACACAAAAACACTACCGGTTGCGATCTTTAACTTCCTCACTTACACAGAGATCAACTGGGGCGGCCTGATGGCAGCGTCCGTGATTATTACCTTGCCGGTACTGGTGCTTGCCTTGCTGACCCAGAAGTATATCGTGCGCGGCCTCACCGCCGGTGCAGTGAAGGGGTAAAACATCCATGGCGATGGAGGATCGAGATCTGCAGGTGCGCCTGAACACGGCGCTTGAGGCAAGAATCAGCGGTCTTCGCCGCGATTTATCCGACAAGGAGCAGTCTGTCGCCACCTTCCTCCTGAGCGACCCCAAGGAGTTTGTTTCGCTGTCGATTTCCGCTCTGGCGGCCCGGTGCGGCGTGTCGGAGACGGTGATCATCCGCCTGTACCGGAAGTTGGGCTACGACGGCTTCCACCAGTTCAAGATCGATATTGCCCAGTCGCTGACTGAGACCTCCGCGGAGAGCCTGGGCGACCTGAAGTCCGGCGACGACATGGAGACCATCAAACGGAAAGTCTTCGCCATTACCCGTCAGGCACTGGAAGACAGCATCTCCATGGTGGACAGCGATCAGCTTTCCGCCGCCCGTGATGCGCTGCTTACGGCCCGCCGGGTCGTAATCGCCGCCTTCGGCGGCTCCGCATCCGTGGGCCTGGACCTGCTCCACAAACTGCTGAAGCTGGGCATCATCGCCGTACTGCAGCAGGACGCGCACATGCAGACAATGTCTGCTGCCGTTATGGGTCCCGGCGATGTGCTGTTGGCGATCTCCCACTCCGGCAACAGCCGCGACATCGTCGAAGCGCTGGAAGTGGCGTCGGCGCAGGGGGCGACCACCGTTCTGGTCACGGGGTTCCCCCGGTCGCCGGCGACCAAGGCCGCCGACATCAACCTGTACAGCGTGTGCCGGGAGACGAAGTATCAGACGGACGCCATGACCTCCCGCATTGTACAGTTGGCCGTGGTGGACACACTGATCGTGTCGATGATTTTTGCTGATAAGGAGCGGGCGACAGCCTCCATTCATGCAACGTCGGTGGCCGCCGCCCGAAAGAAGCTATGACCAAAACCATTGTCGCGCTCGATCTGGGCACGACCTCTTGCCGGGCCCTGGTCTTCGACCTCGAAGGCCGGATTCTGGGCCAGGCGAGCCGGTCGTACCCGCTGCAAACGCCCCGGCCGGGTTGGGTGGAGCAAAACCCTGCCGTATTGCTCTCCGCCGCTGATGAGGTGGTGCCCGAAGCGGTGAGGCGGGCCGGCGTTACACCGCCCGATGTGCTGGGCGTGGTGCTCTGCACCTACATGCATTCGTCGATCGCCGTAGGCCCGACCGGTCAGTACCTGTCAGGTATGATTACGTGGGCCGACACCCGCTCGGCGGGGCAGGTGGATGCCGTGCGGGCCCGGGGCGGCTGGTTCGATCTGTACGCCCGCACCGGGTGCCCGCCCCACACGATGTACCCGCTCTACAAGTTTCTCTGGATGCGTGAGCACGAACCCGGGTTGCTGGTGGGCGCCCATCGCTGGGCGTCGATCAAGGAGCTGCTCATCCACCACTGGACCGGGCAGTGGGCGCTGGATTACAACCTGGCGACGGGGACGGGCCTGCTGAACTGCCGCACGCTGGATTGGGATGAAGAAGCCCTTGCGCTGGCAGGGGTCCGCCGCGACCAGCTCTCGCAGGTGGTTTCCAACATGGCAACGTTTCCTTTGCTGCCGGGGCGCCTGGGGCTCATGGCGGGTACGCCCGTGGTGGCCGGCGCCGGCGACGGGGTGCTGTCTTCGCTTGGCTGCGGGGCGATTGAGCCCAACGTGGTGGCGGCCATGGTCGGCACGAGCGGCGCCGTGCGGGCCTGCGTGCCCGAGCCGGTGGCCGACCCGCAGGCTCGGGTCTTCTGCTATTACCTGGACAAGCACCGCTGGATTCTGGGCGGATCGCTCAATAACGGCGGCATCGCCATGCAGTGGGCCCGGAAGGTGCTGTACCCGCAGTCGAAGGGGTACGGCGAGTTCGAAGCGGAGGCTGCCACGGTCAAGCCGGGCGCCGAGAACCTGCTATTCCTGCCGTACCTGGCGGGCGAACGGTCGCCGGGCTTCAACGCCCGGGCCCGGGGGGTCTGGTTTGGCCTGGGCCTGGAGCACGAGCGCCCCCACATGGCGCGCTCGGTAGTCGAGGCGATTGCCTACCGGCTCTACAGCGTGCTCGGCCCCATTGAGGAGCTGACCGGAACGGCCCGGGAAATCCGGGCGACGGGCGGCTTCGCCCGGTCAGATCTTTCACTGCAGGTCTGTGCCGATGTATTCGGCAGGGAGGTTGCTGTGCCCGCTGAGACTGAGGGCTCGGCCCTGGGCGCCTTCGTCCTCGGCGCTGTCGCCCTGGGCGTGGCGCCTGACCTCTCGTGGGTGGAGCGTTTTGTGTCGATCGACCGGCGGGTGGCGCCCGATGCGGGCCGGCACGCCGTGTATGAAGAGTTGTACGGCGTCTACCGGCAGGTCTACGAGCATCTCCAGAAAGACTTCTACACTCTGGCGGCGATTAGGGAAAGAAGCGTGTAGTCATGGAGCGCAGGTTGGATCGCATCCCCCCGTATCACCGGGCCGTCTTGAAGGGACACCTGGCTTCGTGCGGGGTTGACTATAAGGATATGGACAGGCCCATCATCGCAGTGGTCAACTCGCACAACGATTTCGTGGCGGGACACGTTCCCCTGCGGCGAATGGGCGAGATTGTGAAGGAAGCAATCCGGGAGGCGGGGGCCCTTCCCCTGGAATTCAACACCATCGCCATGTGCGACGCGTTCGGCCAGGGCCACGGCGGCATGCGCTACTCGCTGCCCAGCCGGGACATTATCGCCGATTCCGTCGAAACGATGATTTTGGGTCATGACATTTTTGACGGCGTGATCATGCTGGCGTCCTGCGACAAGATCATCCCGGCGATGCTCATGGCGGCAGCCAGGCTGAACCTGCCTACGGTGGTCGTCACCGGTGGGCCCAGCGGAAACGCCATTACACCGGCGCAGTCCAAGGATGCCCGGCAGCGCTTCCTCAAAGGCGAAATTGACGAAGAAGAGCTGGTGCGGGTGACCGCCCAGTACTACAACGGCCCGGGGGTCTGCTCGTTCCTAGGGACGGCGAACACCATGGCCATGGTGACCGAGGCGCTGGGCATGAGCCTCCCGGGCGCTGCCCTGCTGCCGGCGGAATCCGAAGAGCGAGTTGAGTTGCTCCGGGCCAGCGGGCGCCGTGTGGTGGAGCTTGCCGTGGGGGGCGGACCCCTGCCCCGGACGATTCTGACCCGGCAGGCTTTCGAGGATGCGATCGCGCTGGTGCTCGGCATTGGCGGGTCGCTCAACACCGTGCTGCATCTGCCTGCGATCGCCCACGAAGTGGACATTGAGCTGACACTGGACGACTGGGAGCGTGTGAGCCGGCGGACGCCATTTATCTGCGCTGTTACGCCGAACCACAACGGGCGGACGGTGAACGACCTGCGGCGGGCTGGGGGGACTTCGGCGGTGCTGCACGAGCTGCTGCCCGTGCTCCATGGCGACCGGGTGACGGTGACAGGGCGGTCGGTGGCCGATAACGTAGCTGACGCGGCGGTGGCCGACCGCGAGGTAATCCGCCCCTTCGACCAGCCACTGCTTAGGAACGGCGGCATTCAGGTACTGCGGGGGAATCTGGCGCAGGACGGCGCCCTGATCAAGCGGTCAGCGGTCGATGCGACGTTCTTTCGGGGCCCCGCCCGGGTCTTTGAAGCCGAGGAGGCCGCGGAGGCGGCGGCGACCGAAGGCCGGGTGCAGCCGGGCGACGTGCTGGTCGTCCGGTACGAAGGGCCGAAGGGCGGCCCGGGCATGCGTGAGCTGCACCGGCTGACCGAGATCGTCAAGAAAATCGGGAACGTGGCCGTCATTACGGACGGGCGGTTCTCTGGTGCCTCTTCCGGCATGGCGATCGGCTACCTGGGGCCGGAAGCCGCCGAGGGCGGCAACATCGCCCTCGTGCACGAAGGCGACATGATCACCATCGACCTTGAGGCCGGCACGGTCAACCTGGACGTGTCTGACGATGTGCTGGCCGGACGGCGGGAGAAGTGGCAGGCCACCGAAAAGGATGCGAGTCTGCTCCTCCGGCACTATGCGTTATCAGTCGGCCCTGCATTTGGCGGGGCTGTGAGGGGGTGCGGGGCATGACTCTGTACGGCGTGATTCCGGCGGTTCTGACTCCGTTTGATGCGGCGGGCGAGGTTCAATTCGACACGCTGCGGGCATACGTTGAGTGGCTCGTCAGCAAAGGTGTTCACGGCCTCTTCCCCTGCGGAACCAACGGTGAAGGGCCGGCCATGACGACGCAGCAACGCAGCCGGGTGATCAGCCTGGTGGTTGAGGCAGCCGCCGGGCGGGTGCCGGTGGTGCCCATGACGGGCGCCATCTCCACCGCCGTGACCATCGACCTGACCCGCCATGCCCGCCAGAGCGGGGCCGCGGGTGCCGCCATCGTGGCGCCCTGGTATTTCCCGCACGACGACCTGGCGCTGGAGGCGCACTTCGGGGCCGTCGCCGAGGCGGTGCCTGATTTCGATCTGTACCTGTACAACATTCCGGGCAATGCGAAGAACGCCATCAGCCCAGCGCTGGCAGCGCGTCTGGCGGAGCGGTATCCGCAGATTCGGGGGGTCAAGGACTCTTCCAAGAGCCTGGACAACCTCAAGGCTTATGTGGGCGCCCTGCCGGGCCGCAAGGTGATCGTGGGCACCGATTCCATGGTGCTCGAGGCGATGGATGCCGGGGCGTCCGGCGTGGTAAGCGCCATCGCGGACTGCTTCCCGGAGATGATGGTTGCCCTGTACGACGCGGTGCGTTCGGGCGAACGCGACAGGGCCGTGGATTTGCAGGCAAAGGTCTGCCGGCTGCGCGACGCCCTGAAGCGGGGTCCCTACGTGCACCCCTACAAGCTGGCAGTGCAGTGGCGCGGGCTGACCTTCGGCGGCATGCGCAGGCCGCTGCGGGAGTGCACCGCCGCCGAGGCCGCCGGCATTCGGGCCGCACTTGAGGAAATGGGGGTCCTGGGATGAACTTCAAGGAGTTCGACCGGGGCGAGTTGCCCAGGTGGGCGCTGGTGCATTACCACCTGGACCCGGCGGAAATCGCCGACGTGGCAGCGGCTGTCCACAGCGCATTCGATGCGGTGCCCGGCGCCATTCAGCCCGGTCAGCGGGTCTGCCTGGCTGTGGGCAGCCGGGGCATCGACCGGATCGATCAGGTCGCCCGGGCCGCAGTGGAAGCGGTGCGCCGCTTGCGCGGAGAGGTCTTCATCATCCCGGCCATGGGTTCGCACGGCGGCGCCACGGCGGAGGGCCAGCTGGAAGTGCTGGCGTCCTACGGCATCACCCCGCAGACCATAGGCTGCGAGATTCGCTCCTCCATGGAGACGGTTGAACTGGGCGAGGTGGAAGATGGGGTGCCGGTCTACGTTGACCGCACCGCCTACGAAGGCGCCGATGTGATCATCCCCATCAACCGGGTCAAGCCCCACACCGATTTTCACGGTCCGGTCGAGAGCGGCCTGCTGAAGATGATCGCCATCGGACTCGGGAAGCAGAAAGGCGCCGATACATTCCACGGCCGGGGGTTTGCGGTCTTTCACCGGCTGATTCCCGCCGTCGGGCGGTTTACCCTGACGAAAGTGAACATCCCCTTCGGGTTGGCTCTGGTAGAGAACGCCCATGCCCGCCTGGCGCATATTGAAGCGGTGCCGGCGGAGCGAGTCTGGGAGCGTGAGCAGGAGCTGCTCGCCCTGGCCCGCAGCAAGATGGCCAGGCTCCCGGTGGGCGCCCTGGATGTGCTGGTGCTTGACTACATTGGCAAGGACATAAGCGGGCTAGGCATGGACTCCAACGTGGTGGGCCGGTACTACACCGGGCCGACGGGCACGGGGCCCGATATTCAGCGGATCATCGTGCGGGACCTGACACCGACCACGGAAGGGAATGCCGTCGGGATTGGCATGGCCGATGTGGTGCTGCGCCAGGCCGTGGAGAAAATGGATGCCTATACGACTTACATGAACTGCATCACGGCCAAGACCCCGGAAGGCGCCCGAGTGGCCCTGACCGTCGATACCGACCGGGAAGCGCTGGCCATTGCCCTGGCCTGCTGCCTGAACGTGCGCCCGGAGGGCGCCCGGATCGTCCGCATCAGGGATACCAAGCATCTCGAGCGTTTCTACGCCAGCGAGAGCGTTCTGCCGGAGTTGCTGGCTACGGGGCGGTGCGAAGTGGTTGAACCCTTGCACCCCATCCGGTTTGATGCCTCTGACATACTAGTGGACGAGGAAGTGTAATCATGCAGCCCAGGTGGTATGGTGTGATCGGGCTGGGACGAATGGGCGGCGCCCTGGTGCGCAACTTGCACAAGGCCGGCGGCCGGGCCGTTGTATATGATGTGAACCCGGAGAGTATCGCGGAAATGGAAGCCGAAGGAGCCAAGGGCGCTCGTAGTCTGGACGGGCTGGTGGAACTCCTGCCTGAGGCCCCCAGAGTGATCTGGATGATGGTGCCGGCGGGAGATCCGGTCGACGACGTCATCCGGGAGCTCAAGCCGCATTTGCAGGCCGGCGATGTGCTGATTGACGGTGGGAACTCCTACTTCAGGGATTCGCTGCGGCGGGCTGCCGAATTGGAGGCAATCGGGGTGGATTTCCTCGACTGCGGCTCCAGCGGCGGGCTGGAGGGCGCCCTGAACGGCCTTTGCCTGATGATCGGCGGGAAGCAGGAAGCGTTTGCACTGGCCGAGCCGCTCTTTAAGGCCATCTCCCAGCCGGGCGGTTATGCGCATGTGGGTCCGAGCGGCGCGGGTCACTACGTGAAGATGGTCCATAACGGTATTGAATACGGAATCCTGCAGGCGATTGGCGAAGGGTTTGAGTTACTTGACGCCGCCCCGTATGACCTTGACCTGGCGCAGGTGGCTGACCTTTGGAATCACGGGAGCGTGGTGCGCAGCTGGCTGATGGAGCTGGCAGCCCGGGCCTTCCGTAACGATGCCCACCTGGACGGGATTCGTGGCGAAGTCGGCGGCGGCAGCACGGGCAACTGGGCTGTGGAGGAGGCGTGGAAGGTGGGCGTGCCGTTGCCCGTCATTGCCATGTCCTACGCGATCCGGCTGCGGTCCCGTCAGGGGGACACGATGTCCGGGAAGGTCGTGGCCGCGCTTCGCCGTGAGTTTGGGGGGCACGCAGTGCAGTCCAGGTAGACGGAAAACCGCCATGCAGCTACCCCTGCATGGCGGTTTGCATATCGTGCGGCTACATCTGCATGCCGCCCATGGAGCCCTTGATGATGGACGGGTTCACCATGCCGAAGACCATGGCGATGTGTGCGAGCACCAGGAAGGCAGTGAGCAGTAGGAAGTGCATCCGCATCCTGTCCTGGTCGGAGCGCTTCCTGTAGATCAGGCCCAGCTCCATCAGCGCGATGGCCATGAGGGGCAGGGCGCCCAGGGTGTAACCGAAGACCGCGATGGGATCGACCCAGGTGTTCCATTCGATGCCGGGAATAATGGTCCACATCTTTATGAAGATGCCGGTCATGTAGATGCCGAGCACGATGCCGAGGATCCGGTTAAACTGGCGTAACCCTCCTGTGGTCAGGTGGCGGAAGACCACGAAGAATTCGGTCGCCACCAGGGTTTCAGCCATCACGACGGGAATGGCCATGAAGATGATCAGGTTCCAGGGTTGATTGTCAGCGATTAGTCCCATGTAGTGGGTCATGTCCACTGCGGCATTCCTCCTCGGATTTGCATCGCACTCAGGATGGCAGAAATCTGTGGAGAAACTGTGTAATAAAAGACGGATGATTCATTGTTATAAAAATGTTAGGTTGGCGGCCTTCGTTTGCTTTATATTGCTGAGTGTTGCTTATATAGGTAAACTTAGGGCGAAGTCGTACCTCCATGACCCCGTCCTTCTTCATGCCAGGAGGCAGCAACAACATGCTCAGTTCAAGCGCCCGTCGGCTTATCTGGATCAATGGCCTGTGGGCATTGGCCAACGGCCTGTCGGGGCTCTTCACCAACCTGTATTTGTGGCGGCTGCGACCGGGCGTGGCTACGCCCGCCTACTATAACTTGTGGATGTTCCTGACCATCATGGTCGCCATGCCGGCACTGGGCGCCGTCGCGAAGCGCCGCGGGGCCGCGCTGGTCAACGCCGGGGGCATGGCTCTGTATGCGGGGTTCTACCTGACCCTTCTGCTGCTGCGTGACCACGCGGCCAACTACCTGGAACTGCTGGGTGTGTTCTACGGCCTTGCGCTGGGCTGCTACGCCCTTGCCACCCACCTGCTCGCTTATGACCTTACCGACCAGAGCAACCGGGAGCTCTACTACAACCGCAACGGCCTCGTTTCATCGCTGAGCGGCCTGCTCGCCCCCCTCACGGCGGGCTGGGTCGTCTCCAGTTTTGCAGGCTTCGCCGGCTACCGGACGATCTTTGTTGCCAGCTTTGTGCTCTTTGCGGGCGCCGCCCTGTTGGGCGCCGGCCTGCGCACGCCGAGGTCCGGGGAAGCGTACCGGCTCCGGGCCGTGGTGCCCGGTACGCATCCGGGGTGGCACCGCTTGCTCGGCGCCTACGCGATTCTGGGCATGCGCGACGGCGTCTTTTCCTTCGCCGTCAGTCTGCTGGTCTACCTCGCAACCGGCGGAGAGCGCAGCGTCGGCAATTTCGCGTTCATTACCGCTGCCGTGGGCATGGGCGCTTTCTGGCTGGCCGGACGGCTCATTACGCCTGCCAGCCGCCACCGTCTCTTTCCCGTGGGCGCCCTGCTCATGGGGCTGGCAACGGGCATCGTGGCGCTGGGCCCCACCTGGGGCGTCATGCTGGCCTTCGGCCTCCTCCAGGCCGTTGCCCTCCCGTTCTGGCAGACACCTTACGTGACGACGGCATTTGACGTCATCAAAATGGCCAGTGGCGATCAGGACCTCCGCACGGAAATGATCGCTGCCCGCGAGATTCCTCTGAATCTGGGGCGAATCCTCAGCCTGTTCCTGGTACTCCGGTTTGCCCCGTCCGAGGGGTCGACCACCGCCCTGCAAATTTTGCTGGGGTGCCTCGGCTTCACATTTCCCGCGGCCTGGCTCCTCTTCAGCCGAGCCGCGGCGTCAGGAAAGCGCTGAACGGCGCCCCGCAACGGGGCGCCGTCCTCATAGGATCGCATTAAAGAGGTAGCCCACGCCAATGATGGTAATCGTCATCACCCCGACGAAGATGGCCAGCAGCCTGACCATCAGGACCCGGCGCAGAATCACCAGTTCTGGCAGGCTGAGGGCCGTGACGGCCATCATGAAGGCCAGCACCGTGCCTAGCGGAAGCCCTTTGTCCATCAGTGCGCTGACCACCGGAATGATGCCCGCGGCATTCGAATAGAGGGGAACGCCCACAATGACCGCCAGCGGCACCGACCACCAGTTGTCGGGTCCGGCGTTCACCGCCAGCCAGTCCTGTGGGGCGTACCCGTGGATGCCCGCCCCGACCCCAATGCCAACCAATACATATGGCCAGACCTTGCGCAGAATCTGTCCGGTGTACTGCAGAGCGTCCCGGTGACGCCCGCCCCAGGTGGGCACCGCCAGGTCAGCCTTGCCCATGCGGATCTCAAACACGTACGGCTCAACGAACCGCTCCGGGCGGAACCTGGCCAAAATGAGCCCGCTGACCACGGCCACCGTCAGGCCTGTCACCACATACAGCAAGGCGATGCGCCACCCCAACAGCCCCAGCAGCATCACCGCGGCCACTTCATTAACCATGGGCGAGGCAATCAGGAAAGAGAAAGTGACCCCCACCGGAATGCCCGCTTCCACAAAGCCGATAAAGAGCGGTACCGCCGAACAGGAACAGAAGGGGGTCACGACGCCCAGCAGCGCGGCCAAGATGTTGCCCACCCATTGATTCTTGCGTGCCAGGAGTTCCCGGGTTCGCTCGGGCGGGAAGTAACTGCGGATCACCGTCACCAGATAGATGATGACGGAGAGCATCACCAGGATCTTGAGCACATCATAGACGAAGTAGTTTACAGCGTCGCCCAGATGGGACCCGGGGTCCAGTCCTAACACTCGGACCACCAGGCCGGCAATCCATTCAGCCCAGATGAACATGGCGCTACCTGGCGGCAGCCAGCAGCGGTTTGATCTCTTCCACCGTTGCCACCTTGCCGGCTACGACTACCTTCTCGTTGACGACGAGCCCCGGCGTGCGCATGACCCCGTAGGCCATGATTTGCGGGTAGTCCTTTACGTGTTCGACCGCTGCCTCCATGCCGAGTTCTCTGGCTGCCTGCAGGGCATTCTCTTCGAGCTTATTGCAGTTGGCGCATCCGCCGCCGAGCACCTTGATGGTGATCATCCAAGCTCCCTCCATACGCAAAAATAGGATACCGGCTACGGTATCAGCCTACACCGCGCCGGCAAATTTCGTCAATATCGCGATATAACTATCCACTTATGAACCTTGCTGAGAATGGATGGCATCATCCTTAGCAAACTCATAACTTGACCCTGAAGGTGCATCGCCGTACACTTATGAAGTGTGGAGGTGGCGGCCTGTGGAAGAGCAGATTCTCCTGATGAAGACCCTGTCCGATCCAACGCGGCTCAAGCTTTTCAAGCTGATCCTCCGCGAAGAGCTATGCGTCTGTGAACTGCAAGAGATTCTGCAAATCAGCCAGCCGGCCGTTTCGCAGCACATTGCCCGCTTGAAGGCAGCCGGGCTGGTGCGCGAACGAAAAGCCGGCATGTGGACGTTGTACCAGGGCGACCTGCAGCGAATCACCGCAGCCCTCGGGGCGATGATCGGCTTCGTGGCCGCGGATCCGGCCACCATTCCCGAAATGGCGGAGCTTCTGGCCCGCCGGTCCACCTGCAACCGCGTCGAACTGTGCAGGATAAAGGAGGAACCCAAACCGTGACCGAGCAGAAGCAAGGCGGCCTATCGTTGCTTGATCGCTTCCTGACACTGTGGATCTTCCTCGCTATGGCCCTGGGCGTTGGCATCGGCCATTTCTTCCCCGGCACCGCAAAAGCGCTCGACAGCTTGCAGGTCGGCACCGTATCGCTCCCCATTGCCGTGGGCCTGATTTGGATGATGTACCCCGCCCTTGCCCGGGTTCGCTATGAAGAGTGGGGCAAGGTTTTCCGCAACGGCAAGCTGCTCGGTTTTTCCCTGCTGCAGAACTGGGTCATCGGTCCGCTGCTCATGTTTGCGCTCGCCACCATTTTCCTGCGCAACTACCCGGATTATATGGTCGGGCTGATCATCATCGGCCTGGCGCGGTGCATTGCCATGGTGCTGGTCTGGAACGTCATGGCCCAGGGCGACAACGAATACGCCGCAGCCCTCGTGGCATTCAACTCGGTCTTTCAGATCCTGTTCTACTCGTTCTACACGTATCTGTTTGTGACCGTAGTGCCCGGCTGGCTCGGCATCGATACGGGCGGGGCGGCGGTGCACGTCTCCATGTGGGACGTGGCCAAGAGCGTACTGATCTACCTGGGCATTCCTGCGGCAGGCGGTGCCCTGACGAGGTACACCCTGATCCCCGCCAAGGGGCGCCAGTGGTTCGACAACGTCTTCATGCCGAAGTTGGGGCCCACGGCCTTGATCGCTCTGCTCTTTACCATTGTGGTGATGTTCTCGCTCAAAGGTGAGGCGATTGTGGCCCTCCCGCTGGACGTCGCCCGGATTGCGCTGCCGCTGCTCATTTACTTCGGCGGAATGTTCTTCATTTCGTTCTGGATCTCCAGGCGGGCCGGCTTCCGGTATGAAGAGACCGTGACACTGTCTTTCACCGCGGCCAGCAACAACTTTGAACTGGCGATTGCAGTGGCCGTTGCCGTCTTCGGCATCGGGTCCGGCCAGGCATTTGCTGCCGTCATCGGGCCGCTGGTCGAGGTGCCGGTCATGATCGGACTGGTCAATGCCGCGCTGCGCCTTCAGCGGGGATTCAGCGGTCGCAAGGCCGCATAACGTAAGGCAAGAGGAAAAAGCCCGGCGGAAGCACCCCGCCGGGCTCTCGTGCAACAGGGAGGCGCTGTCATGATCCCCCCACTCATTCCTGTACGCCAACGGTTCCCCGAAGTCCGGGTGGCGGACGTGGAAGGCGCCACATATTCGGCGCTGGCGCAACTACGGCTGCGTGAACAGGTTCGCCCGGGGGCTCGTATCGCACTGACCGCGGGCAGCAGGGGCATCCATGACCTGCCGCTGATCCTGCGCACTGCGGCGGCCTTTCTGCAGTCGCTTGGCGCAGTGCCGATCGTGGTTGCTGCCATGGGCAGCCATGGCGGCGGCACGGCACCGGGTCAGCTGGAGGTGTTGGCGAGTCTTGGCGTGACGCCCGTTTCCGTGGGCTGCGACGTGCGCGGCGGAGTAGCCGTGGTGGAGCTTGGCCGCACGGAGCAGGGTTTGACCGTCTATATGGATGAGTATGCCGCCGGCTGTGACGGCATTCTCGTGATCAACCGCGTGAAACCGCACACCTCGTTTCATGGTGCGCTGGAAAGCGGCCTGGTGAAAATGCTGGTCGTCGGCCTGGGGAAGCCCGCTGGCGCGGCCCAGTTCCACAGCATCGGGCCGCAGCGGCTGAGCGGCGCCCTGGCGGAAATCGGCCGGGTAATTCTCAGGAAAGCGCCGGTACTGGGCGGCATCGCGATACTGGAGAACGGCATGGAGCAGACGGCGGCGGTGGTGCCCGTCGAAACCCCGCACATGATCGAGCGGGAACAGGAGCTGCTGATTCGGTCCCGGGAACTGGTGCCGCGCCTGCCCGTGGCGGCGCTTGACCTGCTGGTCGTGAACGAAATGGGCAAGAACATCTCCGGCACGGGCCTGGATACGAACGTCATCGGCCGGATGGGCATTCACGGCGTGCCCGACGGCGACCCTGACATTCAGCGGATTGTGGTCCTGGACCTGTCGAACGGTTCTCACGGCAACGCGAACGGCATGGGGCTGGCCGATTTCATTACCGAGCGGTTCCGCAGCAAGATTGATTTCCGGGCCACGTACCTGAACACCCTGACGGCCACCTTGGTTCAGCGGGCCCGCATGCCGATTGTCATGGAGACTGACCGCCAGGCCATTAACACGGCGCTCAGGACCCTCGGCGGCCCGCCCCCCGGCGCCGTGCGCGTAATGCGCATTACTAGCACCCTGGCGCTGGAACACCTGTGGGTCTCCCCCGCCGCGCTTCGTGAAATCGAGCCTGATTCGCATGTGGAAGTGCTCGGCCCGCCCGCGCCCATGTGTTTTGATGACAACGGGAATCTCTTGTAGGAGCTTGACCGCCGGAAGGCGAAAAGAATGGGCCAGAGTACACGAAATCGATCGGAGGGCTTATTTCGTGATCAAATTCACCCCCGACCGCCGGCCCTCAAAGTGGGGCGCCACGGCGGCCGTTGCGCAAAATCAGACGGCAGAAGCGGTCATTGAATGGCTCAGCGGCAGACAGGGACATCCGTTCGACGGGACTGTCAAACTGTCGGAGGTGACCGAACACAAAGGCTACCGCTATTGCCTGCTCCAGGTCAGCCTTGACTTCGGTCACCCGGCATTCGGCGCCGTCACGGATATTCTGGACGAAATGGGTGGCAGCGAATTTCAGCTCATTGTCGTGGAAACGCCTGAGCGTTCGGTTTACCTGATTGTTGATAAAGATAACCTGCCGGAAGAGGAGATCCGCCCGGATCACCCTCTGCTAGTGCAGCTTGCAGACTGGCTGGGACCCGCGATGGCGCGCCGTTGAATTTCGTTCACCCAATCTCCCCTTGGGTACATAACATACAGCAGGCTCAATGCCGTTGAGTACCCAAAGGGGGATTCGTTCCGTGCATATCGCGAAGTTCCCGCCGATGGCTGGCGGTTCCGACGGCCATGAGGTAGTGTGCATTGAAGCCAAGCGGGTTTGTGACTTCTGCTTCCAGGAGCAACGGGTGGAGCGGACCTTCCCCGTGCCCGCTGGCGTCGTGATTCCGCCGAATACCCGGCCCATGGTGGATTGCCGGATCGACGAGCGGAACATCATGTGCCGTCCCGTTGAACAGCGGCAGGTCGACCGCAAGAAAGACCAGACGCTGGTCTGCCTCGCAATCGAAGTGCCCGTGATCATCACCGTGGGCGACACCGAGTTTACTGAGCGGGTTGTCTTTCTGAAGCAAGCGGTCATCTGCGTACCCGAAGGCGTCGACGTCGAATGCCAGGTTACCGGAAATTGCTGCTGCTTCTTTGACCCCGTCACTCGGACCGTCTCGTGCGTGTTCAACTTCTGCGTGGTCATTCAGTCTAAGGTCAACGTCCGCATTCTGGTGCCGACGCTGGGCATCTGCGTTCCGAAGGAGTGCCGGGCGGTCGTCGGCGGCTGCCCGCCTGGCATGGTAAAGCCCTGCCGGCCCTGCGACGACAAAGACTGCGACCGCAAGGACTGCGACCACAAGGACTGCGACGATTGCTGAATCAGGCGAGGCGCTTCGGCGCCCCGCCTCCCGTACACAACGCACGGAACGACAACGGCAAGCCTGCCAAAAGCCGGGGGTTGACCCCCGGCTTTTGCGCGCCGAAAATGATTGATACACGCGCGAGGTCTCTGGGAGGGGAAAACGGCCGACAAATGCGAATAGGGTGACCGCTGGCAAGCAAGGGATTTTGTCGAACGGCGACGAATTATGTTGCGTCCCATGGACAGTATCAGGACACATGGTAATGTGCCCGAATTTTCTGGGACACAAAAAAGAGGGGGAGAACACATGCAGCGTGCCCGCAAGTCCCTTGGCTTGATGGCAGTCATCATAGCTGGCAGCCTGCTCCTGACGGCCTGCGGCCCGAAGCAGACTACGCCTGCTGATGCGAAGCCTGCCGTGAAGCCAGCCGCGGAAGCCCCGAAAAAGCCCGCCGTTGGTGGCGAGTTGACCTTAACCCTTAACAGCGACCCGGACAACTTCAACCCCATGATTTCCAGCAGCGGATACGGCCTCCAGGTGTATGGGCACGTTTACTCCACTCTCTTTGAGTATACCGACAAGTGGGAGCCCCAGGGTCACCTTGCCGAGTCCTGGTCGTTCTCTCCGGACAATACGGTTATGACCATTAAGCTCCGTCAGGGCGTTAAGTTCCACAACGGGGACGAACTGACCGCCGATGACGTGGTTTTCACCTATAAGATGCTGATGGACAAGGATTATAAAGGCGTTCGCGCCTCCAACGTAAAGAACTTCAAAGACATCTCTGCAACGGACAAGTACACCGTAAAGATCGAGATGCAGGAGCCCAGCGCTGCCATTTTCGCCGACCTGGCGATTGCCATCGTCCAGAAGAAGTCCTTTGATGGCTATACTGCAGCGAATTTGGCCGATGCGCCGGTCACGTTCAAGCCCGTGGGAACTGGTCCATACAAGTTCGTCGAGTACGTTCGCGGACAGTACGTCACCCTTGAGCGCAACGACGACTGGTTCCTCAAGGACAAAAAGGGCCAGGGCAACACCCCATACGTCAAGACCCTTCGTATGAAGATCATTCCCGAAAGCGGCACTCGCCAGGCGGCACTGGAGAACGGCGAAGTTCATCTGCTCACCCCTGACGCGGCCAACGTGGCCCGCCTCGAGCGGGACTTCAAGGATAAGCTATGGTTCGTCAACTACGAGCGCAACGGCTTCGGTTACATGACCCTCAACGTGACCCGACCGCACCTGGATAACAAGCTAGTTCGTCAAGCCCTCGATTACGCTCTGAACAAGCAGTCCATCATTGACGGCCTCATGGATGGCCGTGCCGTGATTCCGCCCGGCCCAATTCCCCCCGTAAGCTGGGCATATGATCCCTCCATCAAGGCCCGTCCGTACGACGTGGCCAAAGCCAAGGAGTTGATCGCGCAGGCCGGCTATAAGATCAACGCTCAGGGCATCGCTGAAAAGGACGGCCAACCCCTGAAGCTCGGCTTCTACGCTACCTCCGCCAACGCCCTGATTGAGGGCATCGCGGCAATCGCCAAGAAGAACTGGAAGGACATCGGCGTCGATCTCGACATTCAGCTGATGGAATTCAACGCCCTGACGGAAACCTATATGAAGCCCGGCAAGTTTGATATTAGCTTCTCCGGCTTCACCCTCAGCCTCGATCCGAACCAGCAGACGCTGTGGCATAGCAGCCAGTTCCAGGGCTTCAACCGCGGCCGCTACAGCAGCCCGACGATTGACGGACTGTTGGAGAAAGGCGTGCGTGAGCTGGATCCCAATAAGCGCAAGCCCATCTACTCCGAGTTCCAGAAGGTTCTGCAGGAAGACACCCCGGCGATCTTCATCTACGCCAACCAGTACACCGATGTCGTCTCCAAGAAGGTCTTGGGCGGCATTCGGAACTTCCCCGGCGGCGGCGCCCAGGACATCTTCGGGTGGTACGTCCAGGAGCAGTAATCACTGCATTGAGCGCAGGAAGAGTGGGGGCGCCCCCGGGCGCCCCCGTGGCTTGCCTAATACTCACAGGGTGGTGACGTCATTTGGGGCGCTATCTGACCAAGCGTATTATTAATATGATCCCACTTCTCATACTGGCGACCATGATCTCGTTCGCCATCATCCAGGCCGCACCGGGCGGGCCCGAAAACATGTTCCTGTCCGGTGAAGATGCCACCCTTGACCCCACCCGGCTGGAAGCCCTGCGGGAGCAATGGGGCCTGAACGACCCGATTCCCGTTCAGTACGGGCGCTGGTTGGGCAATGTATTTCGGGGCGACTTTGGCTACTCGTATTTTCAGCGCCGGCCTGTGGCTACCATTATCGGCGAAGCGCTGCCCAACACCCTGCGCCTCAGCATCTTTGTTATTGCACTCTCCTATTCAATCGCCATCCCGATCGGCATCATCTCAGCTGTTCGTCAATACTCAATTTTTGACTACACCGTAACTAGCCTGGCTTTTCTAGGACAAGCTGCACCTAACTATTGGATTGCGCTGCTGGTGATCTATTACGTTGCTATGAAATCGGGCGGGATCATTCCGACGAACGGAATCGCGACGCCGGGCATTAACTTTGAGACGTACGGCTGGATCAGCGTTTTGCTGGACCGGGCCAGGTACATGGTTCTCCCGCTGACGGTCATGGTATTCGGCAGCCTCACGGGTCTGACCCGCTACATGCGCTCCAGCATGCTGGAGGTGCTGAAGGAAGACTATACGCGGACCGCCCGTGCCAAAGGCCTTTCCGAAAAGGTTGTCATCTACCGCCACGCGCTGCGTAATGCCCTGCTCCCGATTGTGACCATCTCTTCCGGTCTGCTAAGCTCCCTGGTCGGCGGTTCGGTGATCATCGAAACGATCTTCTCCTGGCCCGGCATCGGCCGCGTCGGTTTCGACGCCGTGGGGGCCCGTGATTATATGGTGACCATGGCGATCATGCTAATGGGCGGCATCCTCTCTCTGGTCGGCCTCCTGCTCGTTGACATCGTTTACGTGATCGTCGATCCCCGCATCAAGTACGATTAACTGGGGGGGTGAGCGGCAATGGCCATTTCTGAGGCGAACATCGCGATCGATGCAAAGGACCGTTCGCTTACCAGCCGAAATTCTGAAAATCAGTTACGTACGATTTGCCGGCGCTTCTTCCGCAATAAGGCTGCTGTCGTCGGCCTCGGCATTTTGCTTGTGCTGTACCTTGTTGCCGTCTTTGCGCCCCTGTTGGCGCCGTACCCGCTGGATTTCCTTGATGTCTCGCTGGGCAAGCTGCCCCCCGGGACTTCCGGCCACTGGCTGGGGACCGACCACCTCGGCCGCGACGTGCTCTCCCGGATTATCTGGGGCAGCCGGATCTCCCTGTCGGTCGGCTTCATCTCCATGTTCATGTCGGTCGGCATCGGTGCCGTCTGGGGTGCCATTGCCGGGTACTATGGCGGCACCTGGGTGGACATCGTCATGATGCGGATCGCTGAGGCGATTGAGCTGATTCCCGTCTACTTCCTGCTCATTACGGTCGTCGCAGTGTTCCGGCCCAGCATCATCAATATTATGTTGATCATTGGCTTCACGTCGTGGCCCGGCTTGGCCAACCTCGTGCGCGGCCAGTTCCTGTCGCTGCGTGAGCGTGACTACACGCAGGCGTCCCGGGCGCTGGGCGCCAAGGACAGCCGGTTGATCTTCCGGCACATCCTGCCCAACGCGGCGGCTCCGATCATCGTGTCAGCCACCTTGCGCATTGCGAACGGAATCATGCTGGAATCGAGCCTTTCCTTCCTGGGTCTGGGCACGCAGCCGCCGAATGTCTCCTGGGGCCAGATGGTCTCTCTCGGGCGCAATTACCTGCGCGACATCCCCTGGACTGCGATGTACCCGGGCCTGGCGATCCTGATTACCGTGCTGTGCTTCAATTTCGTGGGCGATGGCCTGCGTGACGCCCTCGACCCGAAGATGAAGCGGTAACCTGCTCACCACCGATCGGGCCGCCTGCACGCTTGACGCTGCAGGCGGCTTTTGTTTTGGGCCCGGACAGGGAATCCTCTAGCGGGAAGCCAATCTGTCAGGGAGGAAGGGGGGGCGCCCATGTCGCTGCTGTCCTGTTTTTATGACCCGCTCCCGGGCGCCGAGGCGGCGCTGCTGGGCGCGGTCGACATGGACTATGCGCTCCAGGTGGCCCGCCGGGTTGCCGGGTTCGGTACATACGAGCGGGGCTTTCGCCCGGCGGGCACCGAAGCGGCGCGGCGGTGCGCCGAGTTCCTGGCGGCGGAACTGCGCAGCCTCGGCCTCCCGCAGGTGGATGTAATGGAGTATCCCCTCGACGGCTGGGAGTTTGCCGGCGCCCGGGTGGAGGTGGAGGGCGGCCCGACGGTGGACGCCGTCGCCTACGGGGGCGCCTGTGGCACCGGCCCCGGCGGCCTGGCCGGTGAACTGGTTGACTGCGGCGACGGGACGGCGGCCGACTTCTCCCGGGTGGATGTGCGCGGCAAGATCGCCCTGGTCGAAATGGACCTGGAGGCCCTGAACTGGCCCGGCACCGCCCTGCTGGAGGCAGTACACCATGGCGCCATCGGCGTTATTTGCTGGCCGTCCAACCACTATGCCCTGACTCCGGGCGCCCTGCACACGCACGACCTGCAGGTGGAGTCTCCCGTGCCCATGCTGAACGTAAGCCGGGAGGACGGGCGGTCACTACGCGGGTATGCAAGGGCGCGGCTCTTTTCAACCGCCCGAATTCTGCACGGCGCCACGGGGCGCAACGTAATCGGGCTGATACCGGGCACGGAGTTCCCGGACGAGTTGGTGATCATCGGGGATCATTACGACGCCTGGTTTGACGGGTTCATGGACGACGCCGTGGGGGTGGGGGCCGTGGTGGCCCTGGCCCAGGCCGCGATCGGGTCCGGCTACCGTCCCCGCCGCACGCTGGCCTTCGTGCTGCACGACGCTGAGGAGTACGGCCAGGCGGACAGCCCGTGGGACTGGTGCACCGGCGCCTTCGCCCAAATCAGCCGGCTGACGCCGGGCTGGGCCGGGCGCGCCGTTGGCGCCGTGATCTTCGAGCTGTGCGGTTTCAAGGACGCACCCACCTTTGACTGGTACGTGTCGCCGGAGTTGGCGCCCCTCGCGGAGGATGTGCTGGACAGGCTCAAAACCGACGGCGCCTACCCGCTGGGCAAGCAGCTCTTCCGCATCGTCCGCACCTGGGAAGACTCGTTCAGCTATACAGCCGCCGGCATTCCGAGCGCCGCCAACCTTGAGATTCCCGAGTACGTGCGCTCGCATTACTACCACACGCAGTTCGACACCGAAGAACTGCTGGATGCAGACAAATACGCCCTGCATGTGGCCGGGCTGGGCCTGCTGGCACTCCGCCTGGACCGGGAGACCGTGCCGACGCTCGACTTTGCCGCCCGCGCCCAGGACCTGCGCCGGGCCTTGCCCGACGACGCCCCGGGCAGTCTATTCGACCTGGTGGACGAGCTGGAACGGGTGGGCGAGCGTCTGAACTTCCGGCGCGCTTCACTGGGCGCCGCGGCGGGGCGCTCCCTGCTGCAGGCGGCGGCGGTTTTGAACCGGGGGTTGACATGGGTGGGCGGCGACGGCCTGGATGATACGCTTTACCCCCACGAGCAGCCGGATCGGGACTATCAGGCCCTGAAGGCGCATGACCTGGCGGCTGTAGCCGGCATGAGCTGGGGGCGGAACGTCAGTTACCCGGTGTACCGGCACCAGCTGTTCCGCCACATTGAACAACCCGACCGCTGCTGGCAGTGGGCAGGCGGCCGGGTGTCACCATATGTTGATGTTTGGCACGCCTTCAAGGAAGAGCGGCCGCTACCGCCGCACACGCTGCGCGACGCCCGCGAGCGGCTGGACCAGGCTTACGAACATGAAATTCGGGTGCTTTCCGAGGCGTTGGCCGTGCTGCGGAGCGTTATCTGACAGCCGCCACGGTCTCCGCGAGGCGGGCAGGATCCCGGTAGACCAGGTTCCCGACGACGACCGTCCCGGCGCTGGCGCCGGCCGCCGCCGCCTGTTCGCCGGTCAAAATGCCACCGCCGTACACCACGTGGGCGCCCCCCGCGTTCTCGGCGACGGCCCGGAGCAGGTCCATGTCGCCGAAAGTCCCGCTATACTCTACGTAAATCAGCGGCAGCTGCAGCACCCGCCCGGCGAAGGCGGCGTAGCCTGCGGCTGTCGCCGCGTCCAGGGCCGTGTTGGCCCCGGTGACGTGGGCGACTGTGGAGTCTGGGTTGAGCACGAGGTACGCTTCGGGCACCAGCAGGTGCCAGGGAATAATCGGACCGTATACGGGCAGTATGTTCCTCAGTGCCAATGCCTGGGCCCCGCCGAGCCAGGCGGCGTCGGCGGCGTTGAGCACCATGGGGATGAAGAATAGCCCGGCGCCGGGCATGGCTGCTTCCAGCGACGAGACTTCCAGGGCAACGGGCACCGGAGCGTCCCCGAGCGCGGCAAGTATGCCCGCGACGGCGTCCCGGGTCATACCGGTGGAGCCGCCCACCATAATGGCGTCGGTACCGCTATGATAGACGCCGTCAAGCAGGCTGGGGGAGAGAGGCCGCTCCGGGTCGAGCTTGGTGACATGGCGCCACGCCCGCCAGGGTGGGGCGGGGGGCCAGAGCGATTTAGGGTTGGCCAAGGTCGGTCTTCCTTTTCTATGTGCTGCGCCCCAAGATGAAAGCGTCCACAAAACGGCCCTCACGGAAAAAGGCTTCCCGCTGGGTGACTTGCGGGGTGAAACCGTGCCGCTGGAAGAGGCGAAGAGCGGGCGCATCCGGCGCCATTACCCGGGCCTGCAGCCGCTTCAGTCCGAGCCAGCGCTCACCGAGCGCGACCACGGCCTGCAGTAGAGCGCTGCCCACCCCTCGGCCTTGCCATGCCTGGTCCACGGCCACGGTGTTGATCTTCCCCACATGGCTGCGGCGCCCGCCGAACTGCTTCAGGTGCGCCAGGCCGATGACCTCGCCTGCCGCTTCGGCCACGAACAGGTGGTGGCCCCGGGGCAGGGGCGAGTATTCCCTGCGGACGTCGTCATCGTGGTGGGTCGGAAAGCGGCCGAGGGCGGCCTGCACCGCAGGCTGCCGGAGGATTCGGAGGAGAAAGCTCACGTCTTCGGGGCGGGCGCCCCTGATTTTCGGGCCATCGAGGACGCGGGTGCCGGCACTGGGCGGCGTGGCAGGGGTGGCGGCCGGCGGTCGGTGGGGCAGCACCGGATGGAGGCGCCCCATGTGAAGCAGGTCCACCAGAGTGCCGTCACGCATGGCGTCCTTCCGGGTGACTCCCTCGTCAAGAAATCCGAAGCTGCGGTACATACGGACCGCCCGCTCGTTGTCCAGGTAAACGTCCAGGGCCACGCGGTTCAGCATGAGGCCCTTGTCAGCCAGGTCAAGCTGGGCGGCCATCAGCTCCTTGCCAAATCCCAACCCCTGATACGCATCGTGGACGGCGATGCCCAGATACCCTGTGTGGCGCTCCATGCCGCCACCCACCCACAGGTCGCAGGTGGCGACGATCTTTCCGTCCACTTCGGCGCCCAGCCGGTGACCGTCGGGCACGGCTGCCAGTTGAGCCCGCACATCCTCCATTGAAAGGGTCGGCAGTTGTAGCGTGCCCCAGATCACCTGCGGCTGCGTCCGGATCGCGTGGCAGTCCGCAGCATCTTCCACTCGCAGCGCACGAATCAAAGGCGCCGACATTGTCATCAAGATGTCACCTCCGTACTGGTGTTCGCTATGGTATAATAGAGTGTACGGCTCTCAGAGGGGGGTGCAGTTGTGCACAGGTTCCAACTAGTATCCGATTACAAGCCCAAGGGGGACCAGCCCAAGGCGATCGACGCGTTGGCGGAAGGCCTTGAACGGGGCGCCCGTGAGCAGGTACTCCTCGGTGCTACCGGTACAGGAAAAACCTTCACCATCGCGGGGGTTATTGAAAAAGTTCAGCGTCCCACCCTGGTGCTTGCTCACAACAAGATATTGGCGGCACAGCTGTGCAGCGAGTTCAAGGAGTTCTTCCCGAACAACGCCGTTGAATACTTCGTCAGCTACTACGACTACTACCAGCCGGAAGCCTACATTCCCACGACCGATACCTACATTGAGAAGGACGCCATGATCAACGACGAAATCGACAAGCTCCGCCACTCGGCCACCATGGCCCTCTTTGAGCGGCGCGATGTCATCATCGTCGCATCGGTCTCCTGCATATACGGCCTGGGTTCGCCCGCCGATTATAAAGACCTGGCGGTTTCACTGCGGGTCGGAAACCAGGTGGACCGGGACTTCATCCTCCGGCGCCTGGTCGACATTCAGTACGAGCGAAACGACATCAACTTCGTGCGCAACAAGTTCCGGGTGCGGGGCGACGTGGTGGAAATCTTCCCGGCCGGCGCCACCGACCGGGCGATCAGGTGCGAATGGTTCGGCGACGAAATCGACCGCATCAGCGAGTTCGACCCGTTCACCGGCGAAATCACGGGTTCAATGAGCCACGTGGCCATCTACCCGGCCAGCCACTATGTCGTGGCGGATGACAAGCGCCTGGAGGCCCTGGGCAGAATCGAAGCGGAACTCGAGGAGCGCCTGGTCGAACTGCGGGACCAGGGTAAGCTGCTGGAGGCGCAGCGGCTGGAGATGCGGACCCGCAACGACCTGGAGATGCTCCGGGAAATTGGCTTCTGCACGGGCATTGAAAACTACAGCCGCCATCTGACGGGGCGCCCGCCCGGGGAGGCACCGTATACGCTCTTTGACTTCTTCCCCGACGATTTCTTGATGGTGATCGACGAGAGTCACGTTTCGATTCCGCAGGTCGGGGCTATGTACAACGGTGACAAGGCCCGCAAGGATAACCTGGTGGATTACGGCTTCCGGTTGCCCTCCGCCCGCGACAACCGCCCGCTCAAGTTCCACGAGTTCGAGGACCGGCTGAACCAGACCATCTATGTATCGGCAACACCGGGCCCGTATGAACTGCGGCGGGTACAGCCCACACACATCGCGGAACAGATCGTTCGGCCCACGGGCCTGCTCGATCCCGAAGTGGAAGTCCGGCCGATTAAGGGGCAGATCGACGACCTGTACGGTGAAATCAGGGCCCGCACGGCCAAGAACCAGCGGGTGCTGGTCACCACGCTAACCAAGAAGATGGCCGAGGACCTGACCGACTACATGAAGGAACTCGGTGTCCGGGTCCGGTATCTGCACTCCGACATTGAGACCCTGGAGCGCATGCAGATCATTCGCGATCTCCGCCTGGGAGTGTTTGACGTCCTGGTAGGCATTAACCTGCTGCGCGAGGGCCTGGACATCCCGGAAGTTTCGCTCGTCGCGATTCTGGATGCCGACAAGGAAGGGTTCCTGCGGGCGGAGCGTTCTCTCATTCAGACCATCGGCCGGGCGGCGCGCAACGCCGAGGGCAAGGTGATCATGTACGCCGACCGCATGACGGACTCAATGAACAAGGCCATCAGCGAAACGAACCGCCGCCGGGCAATCCAGGCCGAGTATAACCGGGCCCACGGTATCGTTCCGCAGACGATCATCAAGCCGGTGCGCGATGTGCTCCAGGCTGTGAAGCCGGCGGAAGACAAGCCGGTGACCAACATTCTGGAGACACCGAAGAAGGATATTCCGCAGATCATCGACAAGCTCCGCAAGGAGATGAAGGAGGCAGCCAAGAACCTGGAGTTCGAGCGGGCCGCAGAGCTGCGAGATTTAGTGATCGAGCTCGAGAAGCGGAGATGACTTCGGCGCTGTGCGACTGCCGGTTTGCACGGTTGAACCGACGGCTTACATCACTGAGCCGACCGGATTTCGCGATAAACCCGACTCACTGTTGGTGGTTACCACACTTCTCCTTCTGGAAGGCAATTCGCTTAGGAAGGGCAGGGAGCGAGCGCACCTGCCCTTCGTCAGCTCGCTATCCCACTTGTTGCCCGCGAGCGTCCCACCGCCGCCCGTAATTCCCCCTGTGCGGCCGCACGCGATGTGGCGGCAGATGTGACCATTGGGCTTCTTGCCCCCGTTCGGGGTGGTGCGTGCTCAAAGTACGTGACCCAAAGGGTTTTCAGTTCCCGTAGGGAGAAGGTCAGGCGGCTGGCCTTTTTTCATTTTCCGGCAATCGCAAGGCCCTTCAGGCGGCGCACTCTCTGGCACCTGGCCGCATCTTCACGTTGGCGGCGCTAGAGTGCCTGCAGGGCGTTCCTTCTGGGCTGGACCCTAGCGGGGATCTGGTGTTGTCCCTTCCGGCCAGAACACATGGCGACCCGTACACGGATGCCCCCTTGACGTGCGGTCTGGCCCATACCCACGCTGCGATAGACAGTCAGCCCCGCCATGGTTACAGCTTCAGTGGGCCGGCGGGGTAAATGTACGGTGGCCACAGCGCCGCGGAGTGGAGCCTGCGGCCGAACTTTGGGGCGCATTCGTTTACACTTGCTAGATACTTGGTGCTGTTACATAACCCCGGTTGGTATACCAAGTACGGGGTAGGGTAAGTTGCATGCATATCACAGTACGGGCGCAGGCTCTGGTAGCACCACGGGTATGAACCCACCAAGTCACCAGATGGTCTACGGTCGAGGACGGTGGAGAGATGCCGCCAAAGTCGGCCAACAATGCCTAAAATGCCCTTAGACAGTGGAATATCGCCGTTTTGATTCTAAGGAAACTGAGGGTAATATAATTTTACCCTTAGAAGTAATGATTTTGTAATGTAATCGGAAACGTTATCAAAATTATTACAACAACGATCTGCTTGCACCTCCGACCGGTGCCCCGCCTTTCATCACGGCATCCCGCCACGTACTGGTTGGGAAATACACAAGTTCCAGAAAGGAGGTGCCAACGAAATGACTCGCAAGGCTCTCAAGATCGCTGCACTGATCGCTGTCATCGTGGTCGCTGCGCTCGGCGCCGGGGTTGTAATGGCTGGCACACAGTCCAAGGGTCAGCTGCCTGAGTACCTGGGCTCCCAGACTTGCATTGGCTGCCACAGCGACAAGTTCCTCGCCTGGGAAGGCTCGGCTCACTCGGTCTCTATGGTGCAGGTAATGAGCGCCGCCGATTTGCCCGCCGATCCTAGCACAGCCCCCGCCGACTTGAAGGCCGAGCTGGACAAGGCTGACTTTATGTGGCACGATCGTCGTTTCTTGGCGCAGGATTCGGCCACAGGTGAGCTCAAGTACCTGAACGTAAGCTGGGATGCGACGAAGAACGAATACGTGGCCTACAAGGGCGGCGGCGTCTGGTCGCAGTCCTGCGGCGGCTGCCATTCCGGTGCGGTCAATCAGGGCGTCGTTGCTACCGGCGTTGAGGCCGGCATCGGCTGCGAATCTTGCCACGGCCCCGGTCGTGACCACGTCCTGGGCAGGGGCGACCGCTCCAAGATCAGCGCCAGCGCCGCGTCCAGCGAGACATGCGCCCAGTGCCACAGCGGCTACAACCAGGTTGCAGACTCCACCCGGTGGGCCAAGGGGTACCGCCCGGGCATGAAGATCGAGGAGTTCGCTGGGTTCGCATTCAAGGAGTACACTCCGGGACAGGCCCCCCGGTTCCTGGACGACGACAACCACCTTGAGCAGTACCCGCAGTGGAAGGCATCGGGCCATGCCAATGCCACGAATCTGCTGATCGCCCGGGGTCCCACTTACCTCGCTCGCCAGGAGTGCATCTACTGCCACTCCACATCAGCCGGTTCGCAGATTGCAGACGGCGTGAAGTTCGATCCGGCTACAGACCTGGTTAACGACGGCGTCAGTTGCGCGGCCTGCCATGATCCCCACGGCAGCACCAACCAGGCGAGCTTGAAGATGGAGCCGCAGGCGCTGTGCCTCTCTTGCCACAGCGTCGCTCGCGGAGGCACCCCGGTCGCCCAGATTGGTACGACTCGTGCCCCGCATTCTCCGCAGGGCGACATGCTTGAGGGCAACCTCGCCATTGGCGTGGCTCCCACGAAGGGCGCCCACTCCGGGCTCAAGTGCGTCGACTGCCACATGTCCGAAGGCAACCACATGATGCAGGTCATCAAGCCGTCGGACGCCATGGCCACCGAAAAGCGCGTGGACTCCTGCACCGCCTGCCACACCAACTCGAGCGCCGAGTCGCGTGACGTCTACCTGACCATGTGGGATGAAAGCATCAGCACCAAGCTGGCAAAGCTGAAGGCTGATGTAGCGCTCATCGACGCAGCACTTGCCAAGAATCCCACCGCTCTGGCAGACGATGTGAAGGCTGAATACATCAACGCCCGGGCCAACTTCTGGTATGTCGAGAAGGATAACTCCGGCGGCGCTCACAACTTCGAGTATGCTACGAAGATCCTGAAGTCGGCCGATCAGGCGATGACCAGGGTCAAGGCCGCTCTGCCCCAGTAACCCACGGTATGCCCACACGGCCGGAAGCCATGCTTCCGGCCGTGTCCTAGTGCTCGGCCGTTCCGGCCACACGACAAGGTACATCAAATTGGCCGCATCATTCTGCGAAACCACCTTCAGACCTGTGTGACCCGGGCGATCGCAGACGAGAATGATGAGGTCATGGAAGAGTTGCTCGCAGTGCTTAATCGATATTGCGTGAGGGGTGATACACGCCTGACGGAGATATCGAAGGATAACGTTGTCAGCTTTACGTTCGGACTGCGCGGTATGACTTGCGCAGCCTGCGCTAACCGCATCCAACAGGGGTTGGGCCGCGTGCCCGGAGTAGACTAGGCCGTGGTGAATCTGGCGACCGAAAAGACCATGGTGACCCTCGATCCAGCCAAAGTGACGCTCACGCAGATCCAGGAGACGGTTGAGGGCCTAGGCTACCATGTGGCAGAGGCGACCGTACAACTGAGCCTGGTCGGTATGACCTGCGCGAACTGCGCACAGAAAATCGAACGCAAGCTGAACACCCTGCCGGGCGTACTCCAAGCGACAGTCAACTTCGGCACAGAGACGGCGATGGTGAGGTACGTCCCCGGCACTTTGGATGTGGCAGCCATGAGAAAAGCTGTCGCCGACCTCAGGTACGAGGCGTTCGCCATGTGTTCCTGTTCCGATACACTAGAGTGAACAGGGCGAGCAGCGCCAGAATGACGCTGGTAACCTGGGCCGCCTTCATTCCGAAGAACTGCAGGCTGTCGGCACGCAAGAATTCCAGGCCGAACCGGCCGGCAGAGTACAGAACGACGTACCAAAGGAAAACGGTCCCTTGGGGTCGTTCTTTGCGAAGCAGCCATAGTGTCAACAGCAAGACACCCAGGTCCCAGACGCCCTCGAAGACCTCCGCAGGCCATAGGGGGACGGGTCCGAACGTTTGATACGCCATCGATCCGGGGGCATAGATGATTCCGAACGATGAACCGGTCGGCTTCCCATAGGCATCACCGTTGAGGAGGCAGGCGCCCAGGCGCCCGATGGCCTGGCCAAGCAGAACGCCCGGGGTAAGCGTGTCGGCAAAGTCCCAGAACGAAAGCTTGTGCTTATGTGTGAACCAGACGGCTGCGACTGCTCCGCCCGCGATCGCACCCTGAATCGAGATGCCGCCGTTCCAAACTGCAAAGATCTCTCCCAGGTGCTTGCTGTAATACTCCCAGGTAAATATGACTTCCCAGAGTCGGGCGCCGACAATGGCTGAAACCAGGGCGACAACAGCGAATTCGTCGATCAAGGGAGCGTACTGAGGCCGCCGCCGCTTTGCCACGCGAGTGGCTAGCCATAGGGCCGACATAAAGGCCACCGCGATGAAGAAGCTGTACGAACGAATATGGAAACCAAAAACCTCAAAAAGAACGGGCCTCACAGCTTCATTTCTCCTTCCGACAGCATGACAAGGTGGTTACACGGCCGGCATCGCTGTCATTAGTTAACGGATACCCCGTACGGGTATTTCGCCCGTGCCTCCAGCATAGCCGAGACCTGTGTGGAAACTGTGAAGGCCGTGGCATCCCTGCAGTTTGTGCCGGACTACCTTTTTGCAGAAAGACTACGGGATGTGCCGGGAGGTCGTCACCAGCACGTCCCAAGGGCAAATACATGCGTCATCGGCAGGTGCTCAAAGTTAGGGTAAACGATCGCGCAAGAAGCTTGGGAGCTAACCGGGCCTGCCGCTTTCAAACGGCAGGCCCGGTCCTTTATGCTTTGCGTCCAGCGGCCACCAGCGCTTCCCCCTTGAGCCGCACCGGCCCCTCGGGGAACATGTACTGCAGAGTCTCAATCACGTCGGCCCGAATCGCCGCAACCGTTTCTGCCGGTACGGACTCGGTAACCCGCCTGAGTGGGCCGGCCGTCCGTATCAAGTGGTCCCAGAACGCAGCCGGGCTCTCCACTTCGTCGGTGATGGTCTCACGAACCGTCACTTCCACGTCTACAAACCCACCTGCTTCCAGTGTGCTCCGCAGGGTTACTGCCGACGATAGCGCCAGGGGGCCGGGAGTGCCCGGACCGAAAGGCGGTATGGGAACGTGCCGCAGGACAGCGCGGTACGGAATGCCGATGAAGGCCACTCGTGCCGGATCGCCCCAGGTGCTGACCGCAACCCGCCCGCCCGGCTTCAGGGCTGCATGGACGGCCCGGAGGGCCGCGGCCGGGTCGGGCATGAACATGAGCCCGAACCGGCACGTGGCGGCATCAAAGCTGGCCGGGGGCACGTCCAGGTGCAGTTCGTCAGCAACGGTGCGGAACTCGGCGTTCCGTATGTTCAGTTCCTGAACCACGGCCCGTGCGGCGTTAACCATTCCGTCCGACAGGTCCAGGCCGAGCACTTGCCCGGCTGCACCCACCCGGCCCGCGATGGCGAGTCCGGGGTTGCCGTTGCCGCACGCCAGATCCAGCACCCGCTGTCCTGAACCGATGCCCGCCAGCGCCAGCAGAGCATCGGTGACGGGGTCGTCGGCAGCGGTCACCAACTTGCGGGGGCGCTCCCAACCGGCGGCAGAGACCGTCCATTCCTTGCGCTGTTCCTCTCGGATGAGCTCAGCGCGTTCCGTCGGATCCGACATCTTCCTTCCTCCCATCGCACCTGCGGACTATCACTTGCTGAGGATATTGTTGCCTTGGCTGCGTAAGAAGGAGACTACCGATGGCAGCCCAGCTGGTTTCCACTAGAAGAAGGTTATTTCGAACTGCGCCCTGTGATGGCTGAGAACCTGCGCAGCGAAGGGTCCTGGCCGCCATCCTGTGCTACTCGCCCGTGATCGGGAGGATGAAGCGGAATGTGCTGCCCTCTCCAAGCTGGCTTTCCACCGAGATCGTGCCGCCGTGGGCTTCCACGATCCCGCGGGCAATGGCCAGGCCCAGACCGGACCCGCCCCCGGCCCTCGATCGCGACTTCTCGCCACGGTAAAAGCGATCGAACACGTGGGGGAGATCATCAGGAGCGATGCCTTCGCCCGTGTCGGCGACCACGAAAGTGACGTGGTCGGCTTCGGTATGGACTCTCAGGGCGATGGCCCGGCCTGGTGGTGTGTGGCGAAGCGCGTTGCCAAGCAGGTTGAGCAGCACTTGCTTGATGCGGTCGCCGTCCACGTTGAACGTGGGCAATCCAGGGCCGATTTCCTGGTCGAAACGCACCTGTTTATCCTGTGCGGCCGGCGCAAAGGCATTGGCCACGGCCAGAGCCAGAGCTCCGGCGTCCGCCAAGGTAAGGGCCTGGAGGTCATCGAGCAGCCGTCCCAGGCGCGGTACTTCATCACGCCCACCAGCAGGATCAGTTCACCTGCCATCGCAATCACCTTTCGAAAACATGATGATCAGGGGCACAGGACTGGCCTCTCCAGTTCCTGTGCCCCGAAAGCGGCGTGCAGTGCTTAGTTGCTCTCAGCGGGAGCGGCGTGGCAGGCGCCACCCGTCTGCATCATGGCGGCACCGTTCAGAACGGTCAAGCCGGCCTTGCCCATGTGCTCGAGCATCTGATCGGCCTGCTCCTGGGTCAGGGTGCCCGCCGCGACCATTTCGTCGAACGCAGCCTTGCGGGCGTCCTCCATGGCGCCCGTTACGGCGGCGAGGTCAACGCCTTTCCCCTTGGCCAGGTCGGCAACGCCGCGGCCATCGGCCAACGCCTGGGACAGTTCATCGGCGGTCATGCCTAGGGCGCCGGCTGCGGCGCCCAATAGCTGCTCATGCATGCCGCTCATGCTGTCATGCATCTTGGACATGTCGCCGCCCATCATGCCGCTCTGCATCATATTTCCCATACCGCCGCCCATCATTCCGGCGGCGAGCAGCCGTCCGGGGTGAGCGACCAGCGTAATGGTTCCCACGGCCGCCACAATCGCTGCACCGATCGCAACTCGCTTCCACATCTTCGTCATGATGAATCCCTCCGTTATTTTTTCTTGGCCTCTGGTCTTGTGGTACTGCAAGAGTTTCGAGAGACTTTGAAGGAGATGTCAAGGTTTTGTCAAGACGGCTCCCGGCGCGACCTACATGCCGAACGGGAGTCGGAACGGCCACAACCTGCCGGCTGCACCTGTGAGCCAGGTCAGCTTGCCGGTCACCATCAGGGCGCCGAGCACCACCATAAGCGCTCCGGCGACACGCTGGACCCACAGCCGCGGCGCCGTTGCGTTGCGAAGTACCGTGACCAGCCGGCCCATGAAGAGCCCGGCCAGCAGGTACGGAACGGCGAGGCCGGCCGAGAAAGCGGCCATGAGAACGGCTCCGGTGACCGGTGTTCCGGATCCGCCAGCCAGGATGAGGATGGAGTAAAGGGTCGGGGCAATACAGTGAGAGCAGGCAACGGCAAAAAATAGTCCCACGACAAATGCAGACCACGGCTTCGCCGGAGGGGGCGCCGTCTCCCAGGCGCGGTGGCGCAGCGTGAGTCGCTCCAGCAGGCCTTCCGGCACCAGTCCCAACGCCATGAGCCCAAGAACGATCACGAACAGGCCCCCGACGATGTTCAGGTAGACAAGGCTGCGCTGCAGGAGCGCTCCGATTTGGGCGGCGACAGCCCCTGCCAAGGTGAAGACCACCGCGAAGCCGGTGACGAAGGCCAAAGTGTTCCGCACCACGCCCCTCTTGACAGCGTCGGTCGCCGTCAGTTCCCGAAGGGAACGGAACGATTCGCCGGTAATGAGGCTGAAATAGACGGACAACATGGGAACGATGCATGGCGAGAGAAATGAGAGGAGGCCGGCTGCAAACGCAATCGTGACGCCGCTGATCATCTAGTAGTCACCTACCGGTTGGCCTGGATGAGAGATGTAACACACAGTCTTCATACTTCTCGGCTACTATGACGCTGATTCATGGTAGTTGCAGCGGAAGGCCCGACGGTTTCCGGATGTTGCGGCGCCCCGCCGGCACGAGGGCACTGGCCGCGGCCCGGCCCTCCTCACAAGGATGGTCGGGCTCTTCATTTGTCTGCCAGCGTGAAGGCAGTGAAAGGCTGGTGGTGGAAAGCGGAATAGTAGGCGGGCCAATAGGAGGAGTCTCCGTGCAATTGCTGATGACTGTCGCGATCATGGTTGCGATTGGCGTGCCGATCCTTGTAATCGCCGTCTCGCACCAACTCCGTGATTCCCATGGCAACCACGAAACTGCCATGACGGTAGCCATGGCTCTAGGAATGATGGCAGGGCTTACGAGCGGTGTGGTCGCGGGACTCCTGGCACCGGCCGACTTGTGGCCGTCAACTGCCGCGGGCGTCGTGGCTGGCATTATAGCAGGCGTGGTTGCAGGAGCGCACGCAGGACTGATGGCAGTACTGGAAGGAGCCATGGCAGGCTTGATGGGCGGTGCCATGGGCGCCATGATGGGCGGGATGATGCCGGACCGTGCGGCATGGCTGACCGCCTCGACCGCGGTGCTGACCGTGGCGACAGGGGCCGGTCTCGTGCGGGTGCTATTGCCTGGCCACCATGAGGGTCATCACGGGCCCATGGTGCCGGGGCGGGTTTATGTGGTGGCCGGCGGTGCCACCGCCATCATCGGAGCGGTTGCGTGGGTGGCGACGGGACCGCTGGTCCACCGGCTGCCACTGCCGACAGAGCACCAGCACCTGGCGCCCGTCGACATTACCGTTTCGGCCCAGGAATTCGGTTTCTCGCCGGCGGTGGTACAACTCGCCGTCGGTAAGCCTGTGCGACTTCGTCTTGTCAACGAAGGTTCACAGGGGCATGATCTCACGGTCCCAGGCCTGGAATATCGTTTGGCAGCCAGCCGAGATCGGCGTGCTGAGCCGCCGGGGCTGCATATCTACGCCGCGGATGGAGACACGGGAGTCCTGGAGATCATCCCGCTGCGCACCGGCGAATTCAAGGCGTACTGCTCGGTTGCCGGGCACAAGCAGTCAGGAATGACGCTGGTGATCCGGGTGGTCAGTGGAGAATGACTCGGTAAGTTCACTTCTTCTGCCACTCGAATTGGCGGACGGGCACTTCTGCCAAATCCCGGATTTCCAGCTTCACTGCCTTGGCGCCGGCCAGCAGTCCGTTGGGATCTTTGAACGACAAGATGCCGGTCACGTGGTGCCCTGCGCCCGTACCCTCAGGCTTCCACTCCGCGTCATTCAGGGTACCTCCCGGGTCGAGAGAGACTTGGCTGAGCTTTGACAAGTCATACTTGCCCAATTCCACGGAGTGGGTGTTAAGCGAAATCTCAAACTGCAGAGATGCTACGCCCGCGTGATAGGTAACCTGGACTTGAATGCCACCGCCGTCATTCGTTTTCACTTCTTCTTGAGCCAGGTGCACCTGGCCGGTCGGGGCGGAACTACTGCTTCGGCTTTTTGCCTTCGCAATGTTCCACAGACCCAGGGCGGCGGTCAGAACGATCAGAATGCCACCTACGACTGAGACAACCAGTACATTGCGCTTGGACATCCTCTTCTGCTCCCTTACTGAATACAGATCAGGAATCGGTGTGGAGTGTGGTGCCAGGAATGGCCGGGCGATTGCCCGGCCATTCCAGTTAGTTTTCCTACAGGCCTTCGGGGGGAAGCGGTGCCGGGGTAGGTTTCAGACCCTGGCTCAGGTACTGCCTGTCTATCTCTTTGCGCAGCTGGGTCAACGTCTTTCCCTTGTCCATTCCTTTTCTCACGTCACGCGTGATGTCAAGGCAGATCTGTCAGCCCACAGCGTGGCTGTCATACGCCGCGATCCGTTTGTCGGCGCCCCGGTCGAAGTAACACGCCGAGTTGCTGACATGGCCGGCCGACTGATAGCAGCCGCAGAAGCACGGAAAGTATTGCAGTTCGTTATGGTGGGACGCGGCCCAGGTGTAATCATCGCGTATGACCTGGTTGGCAGATGCCAGCCACGAAGGCATCGGGCCTGCCAGTTCAATCAGAGAGGCACTGACCGGGGGCGCCACAGACTTGGCTGCGGTCTTGTTGTTCCCCAACCTGGATAGACCGAAAACGGCTGCCCCGGCGAGGATGGCGAGGACAAGCGCTCCGGCCACAAAGGTACGCGTTTGCGACGCACCGCTTGATTTGTTTGGTCTTGCCACCTTGGCTCCGCAGGCCTGGCAGAACTGAGAGCCCGCCGGTACCCTTGTGGAACACTTTGGACAGCGCTGGGAACCTGACATGTGGTGATCACCTGCTTCGATGCATAGTGCAGTCCTGAATCTACTCTAGGGCTTACTTGTGAAGGATCTGTGATAATTTGACCGGAACCCAACACTTCTTCACATATTCGCCACAGGTATCTCCTAAGGTAAGTGTAGTAAGCCCCGATTCGCAAGAACCATCGCCCCACAGCCAATCCACATAAGCATCTTCCTAGACATCAAGGAAAGCCTCCTCCCAGGTATTACACTGCCACCATTACCCCGCGCGGGACTGGGTCCGGCCATCTTGAACGATACCCCGTACAGGTATTTTCTAGCAGCTTCAGTGTAGCTCCGACCTGTGAGGAAACTGTGAAGAATGGCGATTCCGCCGATTCTCACTTTCTCCATACCGATGATGCACAGTCATAGGAGGGCATAGCACACGGACGTAGACTGCAGATAAGCATGCCATCATGGGGTATTTGAGCCATGTCATCCATGTACGTTATCTATCAATAGTTGGTTGGATGGGCGATACCCACTACCGGTAGGGTGTTGTATTTTGGGGTCATACAGGTCGTTTGGAGGGTTGCCCTTGCCGCTCAAGAGAGGCCCCGGAGGTCCCCGGTGGTGGATTCTGACCACGACTACGGTCCTGGTAATGAGCGCAGTAATCGCTCTATCGGGGTGCACTGGATCAAAGCCGGCTGAAGCTCCCATTGATCCCGCTGCTACTTCAATTCCCAGCGCTCCGCCCATGCCGGATTGGTTGGTGAAGGCTGATCCCCTCATCAAGACCGAGTACATATGGGCCTCCGGCCATTTGGCCGAACTCCAGTACATCCCATGCTACTGCGGCTGCTCTCACGACGGCCACACCGACAATTTCGCCTGCTACTATGACCGCGACCAGAGTGGTCGAATTACCGGGTACGACGGCATGAGCGCATCGTGAGGGATTTGTACTGACATCACGCGTGACGTGAGATTAGGCCTCCAGCGGGGCAAATCGCTGCAGCAAATCCGTCAGGAGATCGACAAGCGCTACGAGGGTACTGAGCCGACACCAACGCCCATGCCGCCGGCGGGCAAATAGCCAAGACGCCGGGCCCCGGAAGGAGTGAACGGCAGCCATGCACAGGGGTGCCCTCCGAGGAAAGGAGACCCTGATTGTGCCAAACGAGCGCAAATATCGCATACTGACCATGCTAACACTGGTTCTGACGTTCTTCCTTCTCGGCAACTGCTTCAGGGAGCCTTTCAGGCTCCGTGCAGCGGAAAAGCGGCAGCGGGGAGAGTATGTCCTGAAGGGAGCAGCGGTCTACGCCGAGCAATGTGTCCAATGTCATGGCCCGCGCGGAGAGGGCGTGGTCGGCATGCCGCTCAACCGGAGCGAACTCAAAGTCGATGATCGGTCCCCAGCGGGGGCTCCTTTGTACGAGAAGATTTACTCGGCCGTGGACCAGGGGCGCCCGGGAACTGTCGACCATCCCCTCTGGAGCCGGACTCCAGATGGAAAATGGATCTCCTACACAGCCATGGCTGCCTGGGGGAGCTCGTCGGGTGGGCCGCTGAGTGAAGAGGATCTACGGGCAGTGACCCTCTTTGTAATGAACCCCGCAGGCGACCAGTGGAGTCTGATCGGCGACGTCGACCTGGCGCCCCTGCCGCCTCCCGACTATTCCGTGGGGGCTGATGGGTTGCTGCCCCTCCCCGATGCTCAGGGGGTGGACAAGGCGACGGATGATGCAGCCAAGGGTTTGCTCCGCAACCGTACGCACACGCAGTGCCTCAACTGTCACTTCGTTGGCACGAGGGGCGCCAAACTGGCCCCTGACCTAACCCAGGTGGGAAGTTGGGGCATCGACCGGGAGTTCTTGGAGAGGTTCATCACATACGCCAACCTGCCATTGCCTAACGAGCAGGACCGTTACGTTGTGCCACATGACGAGCGCATGCCGGCCTACTGGAGTGAAAACCGGGCGGTAACCGGCCCGGCGCTGAACTTGGCCAAGCCAGTGGCATCGGAGGGTCCTTACTTTATGCTGCGTTTCCGGGAGAAGTTCACCGAGGAAGAGGTGTCAACGCTGGCAACGTATCTTCTCGGGCTCAAATGATTCAGCGTAAATCCCCCGCCCTGTATGGTCACAGGCGCGGGGGATTCTACTCCTTCGGCCTCAGATCAGCCTCGACCTCCTCGTCGGCGTGGCCCTGGCGTGCGCAGCTGTGTACATTCTGGGGTGGGATGAGTACCGGCATGCGGACAAGACTCATCCACTCTCGTCGCGGACAAGGTTCTGGATGAGATCTGCGCTGCTCGTCTCGGAGGCTGGTGGTTGGACGAACAGGGTGGCAATAGGCTGCTCAGGCCCTGTGGTCGAGTATCTGAGTGCATGCCGCTTCCACATGGGCATCATCGTAAGTCCCTCCGTGTGCCTGAGACTTCATAGCTGGTTCTGTCGGCAGGTATGAGAGGATGCGGGTTAATGGCAAGCCTTCTTCTCATCGCTTGCGGCAGAGGTGGTAGACCCCTGGGGATCATGACCGTGAGCCCGATGCATCAGCACATGGCTCAGGGGACAGAGCAGCAGCGTGACATACCCGATCATGTTCTGGTAACCCCTGGACCATAGGAAGTACACACCGGCCAGGACCATCGCTCCGCACCCAATCCACATCAGCACCTTCTTGGACATCAAGGAGACCCTCCCCTCCGGCATCAGCAGGTCGTTCACAACGAATACCCCGTATGGGTATCGGTCATGACACCCTCAGTGTAACACCAACCTGTGGGGAAGTTGTGAAGCCTGTCCGCCTGCGCGAACCTCTCCCTGATAGATACCAAATGAGTAGGTTGGAACGCCGAAGTAGTACATCGGGATACGTAATTTCGATGTAATATATGGTTAGCAATCACATCACACAGAAGCTAACGAATCACGGCCCGTGGGAACGTGAGGTGTTCAATGCCATGTCTGATCTCCTCGAGGCGGCCGTCGACCACAGCGAAGAAGGCGTCATTATCGTCGACGTGACCGGAAGGATTAAAGTATACAACCGCAAAGCCCGGGAGATCTTCGCGATTGACCCGCGCATCGGCCCGGGCCATCCCGCCGGGCGGATCAAGCCGGGCGATATCGTGGCGATTGCCGATACCTGCATCGGTCACGACGATGGCGGGCTCTCCCCGGAGGACCTGAAGCTCATCGGCGTTGACCCCACCGGCATCCGCGCCGGGGACAGCATCGTTGCGATCGGCGTCTTCGGGGCGCCCCCGGGAACGGCGGTCTGGCAATTTTGCGCAGGCACGGGCTTCACCTCCTTCGAGGTCTGCAGAAGCCTCGACAATCTGAAGCACGTAAAGGCCCGCATAGATGGGCTGAAGAAGCAGGCCGTCATTTCCGTGGGCCCCCAGACCTTTGAAGTGCCCTATCAGCTCTCCATCGGCCACATGGTTCTGGTCTCTCCGGATACGCTGGATGTGACTTTCTACCAGGCTCGGGGCTATACGGCGCGGGGGGAGGGCCTCCGTGACCTCCTGAACGGGAAGACCTTCGTAACGAAGGGGCCGCACGCTGCGATGCCGGAAGTGATCGGGCGCCACATACTCGAGCTGCATCCCGACAGCGTCAGCGTTCACCACCTGCTGCGTGTCGCCCGAGGCGAGCGTGACGCCGTAAAGGACCAGGAGTACCCGATCAACGGTATTCCCGTCCGCTGTTCAGTCGTCGGGCTTTACGGTCCGACCGGCCTGATGGGCGGGCTGCTGCTGGTGCGGGACTTGTCCGAAGTGAAGTACCTCGAGCGGCAGCTGAAACACTCCGTGGTGAAGCCGGCCGCATTCAGCCACATCGCCGGCAACTCCCGCGAGATCATGGAGGTCATCCGGGTCGCCGACTGCGCTTCCCAAACCAAATCGACCGTGCTGATTCTGGGTGAAAGCGGCAGCGGCAAAGGGCTGCTGGCCAAAGCGATCCATCAAAACAGCCCCCGCCGCGACGGTCCCTTCGTTCAGGTCAACCTTGCCGCTATTCCCGCGACGCTCGTGGAGAGCGAGCTGTTCGGATACGAAGAAGGCGCCTTCACAGGCGCCCGGCGGCGGGGGAAGCCAGGCCTCTTTCAGCTGGCCAACGGTGGGACGATCTTCCTGGACGAAATCGGCGAGGCCGATATGCACCTGCAGGCGAAACTGCTGCAGGTTCTGCAGGAAAAATGCGTTCGCTCCGTTGGGTCCGTGCGGGACACCGTGCTGGATGTCCGGGTGATTGCCGCTTCCAACCGGAACCTCGAAGAAGGGGTTCAGCAGGGAACGTTCCGCAAGGACCTCTTCTACCGGCTCCACGTCATCGGTCTCCACGTCCCGTCACTGCGGGAACGGCGGACGGATATTCCGGAGATCATATCGTCGCTCTTGCCGGTAGTCAGCCACAAAGTCGGCAAGGAAGTCAAGGTAATCGAGCCGGCGACCCTGCTCTGCCTGGTCCAGTACGATTGGCCCGGCAACATCCGCGAACTCGAAAACGTACTCGAACGAGCCTGCAATCTGGCAGAGGGCGACACCATCCGGCCCGAGCACCTTCCCGCGCTCATCACGCAGGGGCAGCCGGAGAAAGTCCACGTCGCACCGCTTAAGGAGATCCTCGATGCGGCCGAGAAGGAGGCCCTGATGCGGGCTCTGGAGGCGGCCGGCGACAACCGGTCCCAGGCAATGAAACTCCTGGGTGTCGGGCGCACCAGTTTCTATGAAAAATTGGCCAGGCACAACCTGATCTGAGAACAGTTTGTTCGCAATATCGGACGGCGTGTTCACCATTGCGAACACCTCTTTCTTTGTTTCACTCCACATGGTCGCGCCGGTGTTCGCAAGAACGAACACCGGCGTTCGTCTCACCCTGCTGAAGTCCCGCTTGGCGCGGCTTGCCCATGTCTGAACTGTTGGCACACTGTTTGCATGTGTGTTTCTGCATACTGGTTCAGGAGGGACAAGCGCCTTGAGCAAGTCGCGTATTGCAGTGGTTGGATATGGCCACGTTGGCAAGGCCGCCGTTCAGGCCTTGACTGTGGCAGAAGATATGCAACTGGCTGGTGTGGTCGACCGCGCAGAAGTCCTGGCGGAGGTGCGCGAGACCCATCTCAAGGTCCCGGTATCCGAACGGCTATGCGACCTCGGCGAAGTCGATGTCGCACTCCTGTGCATTCCTTCCCGGATGGTGCCGGTGCTGGGCCCGGAGATCCTGCGTCAGGGCGTCAATACGGTCGATTGCTTCGATATTCATGGGCGCGCGCTGGCCGAGCTGAAAGACGGTCTGCGGGCCGCCGCCTGCACGGCAAATCGGGTAGCTGTCACCGCTTGCGGTTGGGATCCGGGGGTTGACTCGCTCATTCGTGCCATCTTCCTCGCCGCCGCTCCGCGCGGCCTCACCTTCACCAACCACGGACCCGGCGTCAGTCTTGGACATTCGGTCGCGGCCCGGGCAGTTCCGGGCGTCCGCGACGCCATGAGTGTGACCGTGCCCATGGGGTCGGGGCTTCACCGCCGGGTCGTCTACGTCGCCCTTGAACCGAAAGCCAGCCTGGCGGAGGTGACTGAACGCCTGCGCCAGGACGACTACTTTAGCCACGACGAGCTGGCGGTCGTTGAGGTGCTTACCCTGCGCGACCTGATGGACGTGGGCCACGGGGTTGTCATTGAGCGAAAGGGCGCCTCCGGACAGACCGACAACCAACTGTTCAAGTTCGAAGCACGGATTAATAACCCGGCGCTAACGGCGCAGGTGATGGTCGCCGGGGCCCGGGCCGTCAAACGGCTCTCCCCCGGTTGCTACACGCTGCTCGATATCCCGATCGGCTACCTTTCGCAGTACAGCCCGGACGAACTTGCACTTTCAGTTGTGTGAAGACGGAGGAGATATGCAGTCCATCTCTTTTAGCAAAGTGGCGGGAACTGGGAATGACTTCCTGATTATCGACAATCGGACCGATGTCGTGCCTGAAGCGGATAAGCATACGCTTGCCAGAAATGTCTGCGACCGCCGGCGGTCGGTTGGCGCTGACGGGGTGCTGTTTCTGGAGCAGTCTCAGCAGGCCGACTTCACCATGCGGCTGTTCAACCCAGATGGCAACGAAGGCGAAATGTGCGGTAACGGCGCCCGAGCCATCTGCTATTTCGCTTACGCGAAGGGTATTGCCGCCAAGACCATGCGCTTCGAGACGCTGGCTGGCATTGTGGATGGTGCCATCACCGACCAGGGCGTGAAAGTGCGCCTGTGGCAATTGGAACAGATCGTCCCTGAGCGCCGCGAAATCGATGTGTCGGGGCTTATGCTTGAAACCAACTTTATTCAGGTCGGGGTCCCGCATGTGGTGATCTTCCAGCAGGGGGTGGATGTAGTCGCCGACGCCACGATCCACCGGTTCGGGCGCGAAATAAGGCTGCACGCTGCCTTCCCCCATGGAGCCAACGTTAACTTCGTGGAAGTCACTGGGATTCATGATGTAACCGTTCGCACCTATGAGCGCGGGGTGGAGGAAGAGACGCTGGCCTGCGGTACTGGCAGTGTCGCTGCCTGCCTGGTAGCTCACCAGCTCTTCGGCGTCGAATCGCCGGTTCATGTGAAAACGCGGGGCGGATTGATTTGGGTGACCTTCACTGCATCGCCGACTGGGTGGGACGTCTTCCTGGAAGGAGAAGTCCGGCACATCATGGACGGTGTCATTATGCCTGGAGCCTACACCTGGAAGGAGGCGGGTCAGATCTGATTCAGTCTTGACGGGTCTTACGGGGGTCTCACATGTCTGCACGCACTAGAGGAGGAAACAGTCGTGACCAAGCGCATCATCGCATCTGCAGTGGCCCTGGCCCTCGCATTCAGTCTGGCAGCCTGTTCCGGTTCCACCGGCGGTAGCTCCAAGGAAAGCGAACCGATCAAGATCGGTCATGCGGTCGCCCTGACCGGTGACTCGTCCATGTGGGGCCAGTCCGAGAAGAATGCCCTGGACATGGAGATCGAAAAAATCAACGCAAAGGGCGGCGTGCTTGGCCGGAAGCTTCAGCTGATCGCTCTTGACACCCGGGCGGATGCCACCGAGGCCGTCAACGTTGCCAAGCGGCTGATTAACCAGGACAAGGTTGTTGGCATTATCGGCCCGGCGCAGAGTGGCGTTTCGATTGCGATGTCCTCTGTAACCGAACCGGCCAAGGTGCCTTTCATCGCGACCACGGCGACCAACCCCAAGGTCACCCTGGACAAGAATGACAAGGTCTTGGCGTACGCCTTCCGGACCTGCTTCATCGACCCGTTCCAGGGCACCGTGGCAGCCCAGTTTGCGGCCACCCAGCTGAAAGCCAAGAAGGCCGCCATTCTGTACGACGTGGGTTCGGACTACTCTTCGTGGCTCGGCAAGTACTTCTCCGAGGCCTTCACCAAGACTGGCGGACAGATTGTCGTCAACGAGGCGTTCCGCTCCGGCGAGCTGGACTACCGGGGCATTCTGGGCAAGGTGAAGGAACAGAACCCCGACGTTCTGTTCATCCCGACGATGCAGAAGGAAGCCGCGCTCGCCATGAAGCAGGCGCGCGACCTGGGCATCAAGGCCACGTTCCTGGGCGGCGACGGTTGGGGCAGCCCCGACCTGATCACCCTGGGCGGCTCCGCCGTCGAAGGCGCTTACTTCGTCAACCTGGCCTCGCTTGATGACCCGGACATCCAGGGCTTCATCAAGGAGTACAAGGCGAAGTACAACGCCGACCCGGTCCTGCCGAACCCGGTTATGGCCGTGGACGGCCTGCAGGCGATGGTCGAGGCGATCAAGCGGGCCGGCAGCACCGACAGCGTCAAGATCGCGGCTGAACTGGGCAAGCTCAAGGATCTCCAGGTTCTGTCCGGCAAGCTGACCATTGATCCGAACACCCACAACCCCCTGAACAAGCCGGCCGTGATCCAGCAGGTGAAGAACGGCCAGTTCGTCTTCGCCACTAAGTACGAAACAAAGTAAGAGACGGGCGGCTACAGCCGGTTGCCCCAGGGCTTGCTGTAGCCGCCTTCTGTCCCGAACACGCGCAAAGGGGGAACCCCATTGCTCCTCCAAACGGTCGTCACGGGCCTTGCCATTGGCGGCATTTACTCTCTCATGGCGGTAGGCTATTCACTGGTCTTCTCGGTGCTGAACTTCAGCAACTTCGCCTACGGGTCGATCATCATGCTCGGGGGGTACCTTGGTTTCTACGCGCTGACCCTTCTGGGCATGCCCTTTGCGGCCGCGCTGGTTACCGCCATTGTGGGCGCGGCGGTTCTGGCCTTTGTCAATGAGAAGCTTGCGTACGCCTCGCTGCGGGCCCGGCGGGCGCCTTCGCTCTACTTCATGATCAGCGCCATGGGCACTGCCATTTTCCTGGAGAACCTCGTGTACGCCACGATTGGCTCTCGTTTTCAGGCCTATCCCGAAGTCTTTCGCTCCCAGAGCATCAGTCTTGCCGGTACCTCTATTGGTGTGCTGGACGTTTTCGCCCTGGTCTTCTCCGTAATCGGAATCGGCGCACTCCACTATTTCCTGACGTACACTCGGTTCGGCGTTGCCATTCGGGCGGCGTCATATGACATGACGGTCTGCTCCATCAACGGCGTGAACCTGAACCGCCTTGTCGGCATCGTCTTCTTGCTGGCCGGCGCCCTCGCAGGGCTTTCCGGGGTCTTTCTGGGCATGAAGTACATGGTCTACCCGACCATGGGCTGGATCACGAACAAGGCATACATTGCCGCCGTAATTGGCGGCCTGGGCAGCTTGCCCGGCGCGGTGATTGGCGGCGTGATTCTCGGCGTATTGGAGACGATCGTCTCGGTTTATGTCTCGTCAACGATCCGGGACGTTTTCAGCTTCTCGCTGCTGGTCATTCTCCTGCTCGTACTCCCGACTGGCCTGCTGGGCAAGAACCTCGAAGAAAAGGTGTGAGATAGAGTCATGGCATATTACGTGTCAGGCATTTTAACCGTGGCTCTGATCAACATCATCGCCACTACCGGCTTGTCGGTCTTCACCGGGTTTACGGGGCTCTTTAGCCTGGGCCACGCCGCCTTCGTAGCGATCGGGGCGTACACGGCAGGCATTTTGACTTACTTCTACGATGTGCCCTTTGTGCTCGCACTCATTGCCGGGGCACTGGTGGCCGGGTTTGTCGGCGTGCTGATCGGCTATCCGACGCTGAAGGCGAAACTGCGCAGCGACTACTTCGCGATCGCCACCCTGGGCTTCGGCGAAGCCGTGCGCGTGATCCTCGAAAACCTGGACATCACGCAGGGCGCCCGCGGCCTGCCCGGCATTCAGATCGAGACCTCCCTGCTGACGGCCTTCATTCTGACGGCGCTGGTGATCTTTGTTGCCCGGAACTTCCTGTGGTCCAGGTTCGGGCGGGACGCCATTGCGGTGCGGGAGGACCCGACGGCAGCCGAGGTGATCGGTGTCAACCTGTTTGCCGTCCGCCTGCGCTCCCTGGCGTTCAGTGCGGCGGCAGCCGGCCTGTCAGGCGGGCTGTTTGCCCACTACGTGGGCTTCATTCAGCCAGCCATGTTCACCTCGACCCTTTCGACACAGCTGACGGCAGCCGTGGTCGCCGGCGGCATGGGCAGTCTGACCGGTCCGGCAATCGCCGCCCTGCTTTTCGCCGCAGTTCCCGAAGTGCTCCGGGTTGCGAATATCTGGCGGCTGGTCGCTTACGGCCTGTTGCTCGTCGTGATTATGGTGCTGCGGCCTCAGGGCCTCATGGGTTATCGGGAATTCTCACTGTCCACGCTGTTCCGATCCCGGAAAGGAGGCGCCGGAAATGCCACTACTGGAACTTAGTCAGGTTACCAAGACCTTCGGCGGCATTATGGCTTGCAATCAGCTCTCTTTCCAGGTGGAGCAGGGACATATCACCGGCGTGATTGGTCCGAACGGCGCCGGAAAGACCACCGTGTTCAACCTCGTCACCGGCGTGTATCAGCCTACGGCGGGACGGATTGTCTTCGACGGCATTGATATCGGCCGCAGGCGGCCTGACCAATTGGCGACCCTGGGAATGTCCCGCACATTCCAGAACATTCGCCTGTTCCGCAACCTGACCGTACTGGACAACGTGAAGGTGGCGGTTGGCCAGAAGGCCACGTACGGGCTTTTGCCGACCTTGTTCAGGGCGCCATCCGTGGCCCGCTCCGAGGCCCGGATTACGCAAGAGGCCATGGAGTGCCTGGCGCTGGTGGGCCTGGACAGTAAGGCGACCGACCGCGCCGACAGCCTCCCTTACGGGCTGCAGCGCAAGCTGGAGATTGCCAGAGCTATGGCGCTCCGCCCGAAACTGCTTTTGTTGGACGAGCCGGCCGCCGGCATGAACCCCGAGGAATCCGCAGAACTGACCGGCCTGATCAGGTCGCTGCACAAGCAGTTTGCGCTCACAATCCTCCTGATTGAACACCACATGGATGTCGTCATGGAGTTGTGCGACCACATTGTCGTTCTGAACTTCGGTGAGAAGCTGGCCGAAGGCACCCCGGCGGAAATCCAGGCGGATCCCGCTGTCCTCAAGGCGTACCTGGGGGAGGGTTACAAGCGTGTTGCAGGTTGATCGCCTAAACGTATTCTACGGTCAGATTCATGCCCTGAAAGATGTCACGCTGCAGGTAAACCCTGGGGAGATCATCGCGATCGTCGGTGCCAACGGCGCCGGAAAGTCAACGCTCATGTGGACCCTTGCCGGCGTGCTGAAGCCGCGCAGCGGAACGATCACCTATGATGGCCAGCCCCTGCCGCCCGTTGCCAACGAGGTTGTTGCCAGGGGAGTTAGCCTGATTCCTGAGCGCCGCCGGCTCTATGCCAACCTGACGGTCCGGGAGAACCTGCTGATGGGCGCCTTCCTGCGCAAGGACCATAAGGCGATTGCCCAGGACATCGATAAGATGGCGGAGCTGTTTCCCATCATCAAGGAACGGTTGGCCCAATACGCCGGTACCCTGTCCGGCGGCGAGCAGCAAATGGTTGCCATTGCCCGCGGGCTGATGTCCCGGCCGCGGATTCTGCTCCTGGATGAGCCCACCCTCGGTCTGGCGCCGCTGGTCGCGGAGAACGTGTTCCAGACTGTCCTGGGGATCCGGTCCATGGGCACGACGGTGCTGCTTGCCGAGCAGAACGCGTTCCGGTCGCTGGAGATCGCTGACCGCGCCTATGTCCTGGAGACGGGCCGGGTCACAATGACTGGCTTGGGAGCGGATCTGCTGAACGATCCCGGGGTTCGGCGGGCCTACCTTGGCATCAAGCAAGGCCACGTATAGAAGCAGTGCCGAAATCGGTAAAACCCGCCGCGCAAGAGCCGGCGGGTATTATCATGCTCAACGGGGTGGGCGCAGGACTTGCCGGCAGCGAGCACGAATTCAGAGCGGTCCCTCCGGTGTTTTGGGCGGACTACACAATATGTTGAGAAGGCGTTAGTCATGTTCGCTGCCGTATTCGCGCTGATCATTCCGGCCAGCTTCTACGTGGGCCTCCGGGGCTGGCAATGGCTCCGGCCCCTGGTCTGGGCCCGGTACGCTGGCCCCATCTACTGGCTGCTCTACAGCCTGCTGGCCCTGGCCTTTCCCCTCTCCCGGTCCGATGCAGCCTGGCTGCCCCGGTCTGCCGCCCTGTCGCTCGGGGTAGTGGGCGCCTACTGGCTGGCTGTCTTTCAATATGCCCTCATGCTTGTCGTGCTACTGGACCTGTGCCGGCTGCTGAACCGGTGGCGCGACTTCATTCCGGCTCCGGTTTACCCGGGCTTTCGGAAGCGAGTGGGCGCCGCCGTCCTGCTGCTGCTGGCAGGTACGTTCTGCTATGGAATCTGGCGGGCGCGCACGCCCGTGGTCACCCCGTACGAGGTGACAATTCCCAAGGCTGCCGGGCCATACCGGGAGCTCAACGTGGTCATGGCGTCCGACACGCACCTGGGCACCATGAACGGGGGCGACCGGGCCCGCCGCCTGGTGGAGATGATTAACGACCTGCAGCCGGACCTGGTGCTGCTGGTCGGCGACATCATGGACGACAACCTGGATCTCTTTATCGAGCGGCAGCTGGCCGCGGAGTTCAGCAAGCTGCAGCCACGGCTGGGGACCTATGCCGTCCTCGGCAACCATGATGCGCGGGGCGCCAAAGTGCCTGCCTACCGGCAGGAGCTGGAGCGGGCCGGCGTCAAGCTCCTGGAAGATGCGTGGGTCAAGGTCGGCGACAGCTTTTATGTCGTCGGGCGGAAGGATGCCGGCTGGAGCCGGAGCGGCACCGGCAAGCCCTTGGCTGAGATCATGCAGGGAGTGGACCCTGCGCTCCCGATTCTGCTGATGGACCACCAACCCAACCGCCTGGGCGACGCGCAGGCCGCGCGGGTGGACCTGCAGGTCTCCGGCCACACCCACAGGGGGCAGATGTTCCCCTATAACTTCATTACCGACCGCATGTATGAAGTCGACTGGGGCTATCTCCGCAAGGGCGACACCCACGTCGTGGTCTCTAACGGCTTTGGAACCTGGGGGCCGCCCATCCGGATTGGCAACAAGCCGGAAGTGGTCAGCATTCGGGTCCGGTTCGCTCCCTAACCGCAAAGCAAACGAGGCGCCCTGGCCCAGGGCGCCTCCTTCATCTCTCGGGCGGCCCCAGCAGCCGCGCCTTCCCGCAGCGGGCGCGACGCGCTGAGCGTCAGGTCGCCCCCGGCACCCGGCAGGCGAACGCCTTGCTCGCCGATTTCCGGCTCCGCTTCCAGGGCGCCGTCTGCCCCCGCGCCGTGCAACCTGATGCGGGCCTGTGCCAACGGCTGATGAACCGCCCAGGTGATGCCCCCGGCCGGAGACTGCAGTAGGTCGAACCGAACCGGCGGGGCCTCAGAGACCCAGTCCGCTTCCACATGCAGAGGGTCGCAGCGCCAGGTGCATCGGCTGTCCGCCAGCCCGGGGGGTGCCGGCGGGTGCGACCAGCGCAGCCGCGTACTCCAGGGCGAGCGACCGCCAGCGGAGCCGGGCTCGGTAGCCGATCAGCGCTGAGCCATCTTCTGCGACGCAATCCAGATACCATTTGGAGAGATGGAATCCGCTCATGGTGCAATCCGTCCTGTGAAGGTGGCAGTTTAGTGTGTATATCGTACCATTTTTCGCTCGGTGAAAGCATCCCTTGATCGGCGCCGGACACGGCAGGTAGGCCCGCATCACCAGAACTTATCCCATCATAAGCAGTACTTTGGTATTTAACCGGATTGCCTTGCCGCTTAACAAGTTGGACAAGAGACTGTGTTCACAATCACAAGCTCTTAGCCAACAAAAAAATATTACAGCCTTCATTGACGGTTGTTATAGTGTCGATATATACTCCTTATAAGATAACTGATATATCACGGGAGGGATGGGATGATACCGCCGATCAAGGTGGCGGCACTGCAAATAGCCAGCCGCGACGACGAGTCGCCGTCGGAACGAACGAAACGGGTTGACAATGTATTGGACTCTGCCGCTTCTAGTGCCGACCTGATCCTGTTACCGGAACTCTGGCAAGTTGGCTACTTTAATTTCGACCGCTATGCGGACGTAGCCGAACCTGCCGGGGGCGAGTTCCTGGACTGGATGTCTGCCAAGGCGAAGCGGTACTCCGTGCACATCTTCACCGGCAGCTTTGTCGAGCGCCATGAGGGCCGCCTATTCAACACATCGGCCCTGATTGATCCCGACGGACGGGTCTGCGGCATATACCGCAAAATTCACCTGTTCGGATACGGCTCCAAAGAACAACAACTGCTGACCCGGGGCGAGTCCCCTGTAGTACTCAAAACAAAGATTGGTAGCTTCGGCCTCTGCACCTGTTACGATTTACGATTCCCGGAACTGTTCCGGCGGATGGTAGACCAGGGCGCGGAGGCTTTCCTCATCACCTCGGCCTGGCCATACCCGCGGCTGCACCACTGGGAAGTGCTTACAGCGGCTCGGGCGATCGAAAACCAGTCGTACCTCGTCGCCTGCAACGCGGCGGGCATGAACGGGGGCGCCAGGCTCCTGGGGCATTCCCGAATCGTCGATCCGTGGGGCATCACCCTGGCGGGCGCCGGGGATCACGAAACCGTCTTGCGGGGGGAGATGGATCTGTCCCGAGTCGCACAGATCCGCGGCGAGTTCCCGGCTCTGCACGACCGAGTTCTGAAGTGAGCGCCCGCGGGCAAGGGGGAAAAGACGTGACATTTCGGCTGCAATCTTCCGGAGTTGCTCTACCTGTTCAGGTCAAACACGTCTACGTGGCCGGCTTCACCGGTCGGAATCAGAAAGCCGTCATGGAACACATTCACGAGTTAGAAGCGCACGGGATCCCGGCGCCCCCTTACGCCCCAATCCTCTACTTTGCGACGCTCGACAAGTTCGCCCAATCGGACGTCATGCAGGTTGTGGGCGGCACGACCTCCGGCGAAGTTGAACCGGTGCTGGTGATCGGAGACGACGGGGAGATCTACGTGGGCGTGGGCAGCGACCACACGGACCGCGAAGCGGAGAAGGCCGGAATTCCGGTGGCAAAGCAGCTGTGCAGCAAGATGGTCTCGGAGGAGGTCTGGCCCTACCGGGAAGTGAGGGACCGGTGGGACGACCTGGTCATCCGCAGTTGGACGGGCAGCAGCGGCCCCGAGACGCTTTACCAGGAAGGACCGCTTCGTTCGCTGCTGCCGCCGGACGAAATTCTGGAGCTCGTTCGCCGGACCACCGGCGAGGTGCGCAACTGCGTGGTTTTCCTGGGGACGGTCAGCCTGCTCGGCGGTCAGTTCCACTTTTCGCAGTACTTCCGGGCCGAGCTTTTCGACCCCGCCACAGGCCGGGCGCTGCAGGTCAGCTACCGGGTGCAGCGCATCGATACGCCGGTCACCCAACCATAAACGACGAGGAGGAGTTTGGCAGTGGAGAAGCAGGAGTACGAGTTTTACCCAGTCGAGGAGCGCCCGTTTGAACCGATCCCGGGCAACAAGGTCCCCGGGCTGTCGCACCGGGTGCTCGCCGGTGACCCGACGAGCGACGATTTCACCCGGATTCTGAAAATGGAGCCCGGCACCGATACCACGGCAAACGGCGTCCAGACGCACACCTGCTGGGAAGAGGTTTACATTCTGACTGGGTCGATGATCGACCTCAGGCTGAACAAGGAATTTGTCGCCGGGACCTACGCCTGCCGTCCGCCGGGCATGGAGCACGGCCCGTGGATCTCCCCCAGCGGCTGCACCACCTTCGAATGCCGCTACAGCGCCAAGAAGAAGTAAGCGGCGGCCGCCATGATCATCGACCACCATATCCACGCCGTGCGGCGTGATCCCGACACTCCGGCCGGGTTCCGGGAGTACCTGGGCAAGTCCTGGCCGGGCGATCTGGACGAGTTCCTGGCCCGGCACGAGGACCCGGCGGTGCTGGAGGCCCACATGGACGAGGCGGGCATCGACTACGCCGTGGTGCTGGCGGAGACCAACCCCGTCACCACACCCATGATCACCAACGAGTTCGTGGCTGACTTTTGCCGGGGGCGGAAACGCTTCATTCCTTTCGCCAGCATCAATCCCTATCTGGTCCACAACCCGGCCGCCTACCTGCGGCGGCTGGTGGAGGAGATGGGCTTCCGGGGCCTCAAGCTCTACCCCACCTACCAGTACTACTACCCCAACGATCCCATGCTGTACCCGCTCTACGCCGTCTGCCAGGAACTCGGGCTCCCGGTCATGGCGCATACCGGCTCCTCGGTCTTCCCGGGGTCGCGGCTCAAGTACGGACAGCCGCTGCACTTTGACGACGTGGCCGTCGACTTTCCCGACCTGAACCTGCTGCTGTGCCACTGCGGAAGGCCGATCTGGTACGACGAGGCCTTTGCGCTCGCCCGCTTCCACCGCAACGTTTACATGGAGATATCCGGGCTGCCGCCCCAAAAGCTGCTCACCTACTTCCCCGAGCTTGAGCGGCTGGCCCACAAGGTGATCTACGGCTCCGACTGGCCCGGTTTTCCCAGCCTGAGCGCCAACGTTGCCGCGATTCGAGGGTTGCCAATCGGAGAGCAGGCCAAAGCAGCGATTCTCGGCGGCAACGCCGCCCGGCTTCATGGCCTGCATGTGAACGGAGGTTGACGACGGCATGACTGCTCCCGAGAAGCCGAAGAAGTGGGTCGGTACGCCCATGAAGCGGGTGGAAGACCGGCGACTGCTCACGGGCAAGGGTTTGTTTATGGATGATATCAGCCCCATGCCCAACATGTACCACATGGCCGTGGTCCGCAGCCCGTATGCGCATGCCCGCATTCTGTCGATCAATGCGGCGGGCGCCCTTGAGCACCCGGGTGTTGTCGGCGTGGTGACCGGCGAGGATTTCGCCAAGCTCTCCAAGCCGCTCTCCGTCGGCATTGAGAACCCGCCGCCTTACTACCCCATCGCGGTGGGCAAGGCCCGGTACGTCGGTGAGCCGGTCGCCCTCGTGGTCGCCCGGGACCGCTATACCGCCGAGGACGCCGCCGACCTGGTGGAGGTAGAGTACGATCCGCTGCCCGCCGTGGTCTGCCCGGAAGCCGCCGCCCAGCCCGGGGCGCCGGTACTGCACGAAGAGATCGGCTCGAACGTCGTGCTCCGGCGTGTCATGCGCTACGGCGACCCGGACAAGGCCTTCGCCGGAGCCGACTTCGTCCTGAGAGACCGCTTTGTGATGCCGAAGTATGGATCGACCCCCCTGGAGACCTTCGGTGTGGTGGCCAACTGGAACCCTTCCGAAGGTGAGTACACCATCTGGGCGAACTTCCACGGCCCGTTCAGCATGCACCCGGTTATGGCCGCCTCGCTGGGCGTGGCGGGCAACCGGCTGCGCATCATCACCCCGAAAGACATCGGCGGCGGGTTCGGCATCAAGACCAGCATCTACCCTTCGATGGTCATGGTGGCCGTCGCCGCTCGTAAGCTCGGCCTCCCGGTCAAGTGGATCGAGGACCGCCGTGAACACCTGCTCTCCGGCTCCAGCTGCGCCGACCGGGTCGCCTACTGCGAAGTGGCGTTCAAGAACGACGGCAGTATCGTCGGCTACAAGCAGAAGTGGTACGACAACGTCGGCGGCTATATCCGGGCGCCGGAGCCCGCCTGCTCGTTCCGGACCCACGGCAACTTCGTCGGCCCCTACAAGGTGCGGGACCTGGAGCTGGACGCCCACCTCGTCGTCACAAACAAGTCGCTGACGGGCCCGAACCGGGGCTACGGCTGCCAGCAGCTCTACTTCCCGATGGAGCGCCTGCTGGACGCCGCCGCTGAAAAGCTGGCGATCGATCCGGCGGAGATTCGCCGCCGTAACTTGATTGAGGCTTCGCAAATGCCGTACACCACGCCCACGGGCGGCGTATACGACTCCGGCGACTACCCGGCGACGCTGCAACGGGGCCTGGACACGGCGAACTACGCCGAACTGCGGCGTGAGCAGGCCGAAGCCCGCAAGCAGGGCAAGCTCTTCGGCATCGGCATGGCCCTGGCGGTGGACCCGTCGGTCTCCAACATGGGCTATGTGACCATCGCCTACGAGCCGTCGTTCCGCAGCCGGCCGCAGTACAAGCCAAAGGGCGCCTCCAACGAGACCTGCCAGATTCAGGTCGACCCGCTGGGCAAGGTGACGGTGCTGCTCAACTCCTGCCCGGAAGGCCAGGGCCATGAGACCGTCGCGGCGCAGATTGTGGCCGACGAGCTGGGCATCTCCCCGAAGGATATCAACGTGATTTCGGAGTTCGACACGGCCACCCGGGCCTGGTCGATCACAGCCGGCAGCTACTCCAGCCGGTTTGCCTCGGTCACATCCTCCGCCATCGCGGGCGCTGCCCGCAAGGTCAGGGAGAAGGCCAGCCGCATCGCCGCTCATACCCTGGGCTGCGCCGTGGACGACCTGGAGTGGGGCAACGCCGAAGTGCGGGTCAAGGGGACGGCCAAGGCGATGAAGTTCCACCATGTGTGCGGTCTCGCCCACTGGAACCAGGCCGCCCTGCCCCCGGGCATGGAGCCCGGTATGAACGTCACCCACACCTTCGCCTTCGAGCGGGCCCTACCCCCGACGGCTGAGGACACCGTGCAGTCCTCTCAGACCTACGGCTTCATCGCCGAGATTGTCGCGGTGGAACTGGACCCCGAGACCTACAAGCTGAAGTTCCGCCGGTACGTCAGCGCGCATGACGCGGGGCTGCTGCTCAACCCGCAGATTGCCGAGGGCCAGGTCCAGGGCAGCGTGGCGCACGGCATCGGCGGGGCGCTGTACGAGGAGATGACCTACGACGCGGACGGCCAGTGCCTGTCGGGCAGCTTCGCCGACTACCTGGTGCCGACCGCCATGGAGATTCCCCGGGTCGACATTGCCCACTTCGAGTCGCCCTCGCCGTGGACGACGCTGGGCTCCAAGGGCGCCGGCGAGGCGTCCACGGAGACGGCGCCCGTGGCGATTACCGCCGCCGTGGCCGACGCCCTGCGTCCCCTCGGTGTCACCGTCCGGGAATGGCCCGTATCGCCATCGAGGCTGTGGACCTGGGTCCAGGAAGCCAAAGCCGCAGCGAAGGAGGCAACGACATGAACATTCAGGGAACGGCTACGCTTCCCGGCAAGCGCGCCGACGTGTGGAACACCCTGCAGAATCCCGAGATGCTGCGGCTCAGCATTCCCGGCTGCGAGAAGCTCGAATTGGTCGGGCCGAACGTCTACCGGGCCGACCTGAGCGTCGGGGTCGCGGCCATTAAGGGCCGCTACAGCGGCATGATGACCATGCTCGAACAACAGCCGCCTGAGTCCTACAAAATGCAGGTCGAAGGCAAGGGCGCCCCCGGCTGGGTCAAGGCCACCATGTCCCTCACCCTGACCGAGCAGGGCGAAGAGACCGCCGTCGCCTACGACGTGGACGCCCAGGTCGGCGGTCTGGTGGCATCGGTCGGTCAGCGCATGCTCGGCAGCGTGGCCAAGATGCTCCTTGGCGACATGTTCAAACGGCTGGGCGCGGAGATCCAGTCGCATTCGGCCCCTTCTCGGCGCTGACGCGCCATTTACGGGTGCCGTGCGGCCTCGCCGCTGCGCGGCGCCGCACTAGACTAGGGGGGAAGAGAGCTATGAAGCCCGCACCGTTTCAATATGTCGCTGCCGCCAGCCTGCCAGAAGCGCTGGCGCTGCTCAAGGAGCACGGCGATAACGCAAAGATCCTCGCCGGCGGCCAGTCCCTGATTCCCACCATGAACATGCGGCTGGCGAAACCGGAAGTGCTAGTCGATATCAAGCGAATTCCCGGTCTCGCCTACATCCGGGAGGAGGACGGCTGGCTGGCCATCGGTGGCCTGACCACCCATGCCGAGCTGGAGCTGTCCGAACTGGTCAGATCCCGGTGCCCGCTGCTGCATACGGCAGCCAGCCACATTGGCTACCCCGCCATTCGCAATCGCGGCACCATTGGCGGGAGCCTCGCCCATAACGACCCTGCGGCTACACTGCCGGCCGTCGTCACCTGCCTCGGCGGCATCGTGGTGGTCACCGGCATGGGCGGCCCCCGCGAGATTCCGGCGGCGGAGTTCTTCCTCGACCTGTACACGACGGCCATGGAGCACGAAGAACTCGTGACCGAGGTGAGGGTGCCGGTCACCGGGCTCCCGAACCACGGCAGCTCCTGGGTGGAGCTGAACCGGCGCACCGGCGACTTCGCCCTGGTGGCGGCGGGCGCCCAGGTCGTGGTGGCGGACGGTGTCGTGCAAAAGGTCAGCCTGACGCTGACCGGTGTGGACACCCGGCCCGTGGTGGTTGACGCCTCCGCCCTCATGGGGCAGACGCCTTCGGCCGAGGCGCTCGAGCGGGTCGGCGCCCTTGCGCAGCAGCAGGTGGACCCGGGCTCCGACGTCCACGCGACTGCCGAATACCGGAAGGCCATGGTCAAGGTGATGGTCGGGCGGGCGCTCGCCCAGGCCTGCGACCGGGCACAGGGGAGGTAACACGCATGAGCATCATCAGGCGCGGCGCCGTCATCAGGGACCAGCACGTCATCCGTGTGAAGGTCAACGGCATCGTTTACGAAGAGGCCGTCGAATCCCGCAAGTTGCTCTCCGACTTCATCCGCGAGAACCTCGGGCTGAAGGGCACCCACGTCGGCTGCGAGCATGGCGTCTGCGGCTCCTGCACTGTTCAAATGAACGGCCGGACCGTGCGCTCATGCCTCACCTTTGCTGTGGAAGCCAACGGCGCCGAGATCCTGACGGTGGAAGGGCTGTCCGACGGCGAGCAACTACATCCGCTGCAGGAGGCGTTCAACGAGCACCACGGGCTGCAGTGCGGCTTCTGCACCCCCGGCATGCTGATGTCGGCCAAGGAACTGCTCGAACGCAACTTCAACCCGACTGAACAGGAGGTCCGGCTGGGGCTGTCCGGCAACATCTGCCGCTGCACCGGGTATACCGGCATCGTGGACGCCGTTCATGCCGCTGCGCAGAAGCTGAAGGAGAAGCGGGAAGGCGGGTGCTGTATGCAATGAGCAGGTACCTGGAGCCGATCGAAGTCGCCTCACGCGAGGGAATGCAGGCTTTCCAACTGGCCAAGCTCCAGGAGCAGGTTCAGCACGCCTACGCCAATAGCCCGTTCTACCGGCGCAAGTTCGACCAGGCCGGCGTTAAGCCGGAGCAGATCCAATCGCTGGATGACCTGCGCCGCCTCCCCTTCACGACCAAGGAAGATCTGAAAGAAAGCCAGGCGGCCAACGGGCTGTTCGGCGACTTCCTGGCGGTGCCGCTCGAACAGTGCCTGCGGCTGCACCAGACTTCAGGCACAACCGGCCACCCGGTGCGGGTGCTCGACACCGAGCAGGACTGGTACGGTTTCTACCACATGTACGCTCGGGCGCTGTACGCCATGGGCGTGCGGAAGTCGGACGTGGTGGTGACGTTCTTCAGCCACGGGCCCTGGATCGGGTACTGGTCCGGCTTCCATGCGGCGCAGGACCTGGGCTGCCTCGTAATTCCCACGGGCGGCATGTCCACCGAGCAGCGCATTCAGCTGCTGCTCGACTTCCCGATTACGGTCGTGGGCTGCACCCCGTCGTATGCGCTCTACATGGCCGAAGAAGCCCGCAAGAAGGGCATTGACCTCGCCCGGGATACCAAGGTGCGAATCACCTGGCACACCGGTGAGCCCGGGGCGGGCCTGCCCGGCACGAAGCGGCAGATTGAGCAGGCGTTCGGCGCCAAGTGTTTCGACCTGCCCGGCCTGACGGAGATCGCGGCCTGGGGCTTCGAGTGCGAGGCGCAATCCGGCATGGTCCATGCCCACGAGGACTACGTGTACCCCGAAGTGCTGAACCCGGAGACCGGCGAGCCGGTCAAGCCGGGCGAACGGGGCGAACTGGTCTTCACGAGCCTCTACCGTAAGGCGATGCCGTTCCTGCGGTATCGCACCAAAGACATCGTGGAACTCTCGGCGGAGCCGTGCCCCTGCGGGCGGACGCTGGTCGCCTTCAAGGGCGGCGTGGTCGGCCGGACCGACGACATGAAGAAGGTCCGGGGCGTCATCGTCTACCCGTCCCGCATCGAGGAAGTAGTCCGGCAGTTCGACGAGGTGGACGAGTTCTTCATCACCATCCACCGGGTCAGCGGCCTGGACGACATCCTCGTCCAGATTGATCCCCGGCCCGGACTGAGCGCCGATACCGTGGCACACATCCAGGAGTCCATCGCCGATGCGCTGCGGGTGGCGCTGGGCATCCGGGCCACGGTGGAGATGAAGGAGCCGGGCACCTTGCCCCGCTGGGACCACAAGGCCAAGCGGTTCAAGGACATCCGGACCGAGGTGCCGTTCTAGCCCGTTTACCTTCCTACGAACTAGAAGTCTGGTGAAAAGATCTCTTGAACCAAAATGATTCTGTTGCACCTTCGTCGAAACTGTATTGTGAGAAACACAGCAGAGGTGCAGCACAATCATGCAGGGCAAGCGTTACAACCAATCCCGGCTGGTTCAAG
>DASPIW010000055.1:0-3033 GCA_035628915.1 Symbiobacteriaceae bacterium
AGGGACCTTGACAGTGAGCCTCTCCGGGCGTGGTTTCGGCCGGTTGCGGCCGCCCCCCCAAGGGGGCCGGCCTGGCGGGATAGCCTACCACGCCCGGTCTCACTGTCAAGGCCGCCTTGTGTGGGTGTCCTGGTCGTTACGTCCGCGCCTCCAGAGGCGTTTTTGCCGGGACCGGGGCGCACTCCCCTCCGGGAGTGCATCCCCGTGTCCCAGCCTTCTACGCCACCCCAGGGCCTTCCTGCGCCCTTCTTTCCCTGGCCGCCAGTTTCTGCGCTTTCATCAGGTTGTAGAAGCGCCGAGCCTGCGCCCGCATCAGCGAGAGCAGCGCCTTCTTCCTCACCTTCCGGTCCTGCTTCTCCTTCGGCAGCTTCGCCTGGTCGCCCAGGCACTTGTCAAAGTAAGCTTTCGCCTCCGGGTTGCGGGGCTCTTTCGTCTTGTGGTGGGTGACAAGTTGCGTCGAGGCGATCCGGTGAAACAGCGCCATGAGCTCCCGCCGCCCGAACTGCGACCGCAGCCGGGTTTCGTGCTCGCCGGTGCTCATCACCACCGGGGCGATCCCGGAGTAGGCCAGGAAGTGATCTACCTTCCGAAACCGGGTCACGTCGCCCACCAGGGCGATCAATTCGGCTGACATTACCACGTCGATTCCTGGTATGTCCGTGAGCCGGTAATCCGTCTGACTGACCAGCCGCTCCAACTGCGTCCGGCTGGCGCCAATCTCCTCGTCCAAGTGGCGGAGTTCCCGCACGGCTGAGCGGATGATGTGGTCCCGCTCGTCTTGGAAGCCTCTCGCCTCCGCACACTGGCAGGCGGCAAGGATCTTCTCCGCCTGCTTCCACCCCAGGGCGTAATGGCTGACCTCCCGCAGAAACTGCCCCTACTCCTCCACCGTGACCCCTGCGAGACTGGAGGCTGCCGGGTAGCGCTCCCAGAACGTGAGCGCTGTCTTGCCGAACTCCTCGCTGAAGTAGGTCAGATATGCCGGGTGAGAGTGGCTCAAGAAAGCGTTCTGCCTGACGCCGGCGAGAATGTCCCGCCGCTTGGCCTCCAGACCCTTTTCGCGGAACCGCTCGACCACTTTTTCGGCCGCGCGGATATACTGCTCCAGTTCCGAAAGCCCGTGGTTCTCCAGGAGTTTGGCTGCATCGTCCAGGTGAATCTGCAGGACGCCGGCCGCCCACCCGTAATCTTCGCCGTGAGAGTAGGGTTCGAGCCGAGGCCGCGCAGTACATGATAGACCAACGCGTATTTGTGGGCGGTCCACAGAATGCGCCGGTAGAATGAGCCCGGCAGCCCCTCCCGCAGGAGTTCGGCAAAGGCGGCCCGGAACGCATCAAGCGCCCCCGGGGTAGCCACATACTCGGGCTGCACACTGTCCAGCAGCGTCTGCCATGCCCCGGCCCACTGCCGGGGCCCGTCCCCAAGGTCGTAGATCGGGTACTTCTCCATCGGTCGGGCCGGATCACGCTTTGCAAGCAGGCGTCCCACCCTCGACGCACTGCGCCACCACCCCCGGCCAGTGGTCGGCGGCACCACCATGTCTATGAACTGCGGTAACAGGGCCACGTAGGTCCCCGTCATGCGCCGTTTGCCCTGGTGGGCCGCGCCGGCGATAAGGGCGTGTGCTGGTCGCTGGCTCGATGTAAAGCGGTTCAGGCACCAATCGTGACTAGGTCATCCTGTTCACTTCCTTTCTTGGTTTGTTGTCTCGCGATAGCCAGTCAGCGTGGCCTGTGCAAAAGGACGCGCAATTGGATGGTTAGTGTTGCGCGGCACATAGGTCGTTGAGGCACAAGCTGCAGGATTCTACGGTCGATCATAGGCAGAATTCAAGATGATTCTTCAGCCAATAGAAAAAGGAGCGCATTGATCCCTGCGATCAAGGCGTTCCTTTTGGCATCTCTTCATGAGGGTACGTGTCCCGATTCCCTGTTATTCAGCGGCTGAGCCTCTGAAGGCCGTGTTGCGCCCTCTCGACAATTCTATGTGGTTGGACGACCTCCCGTAGCAAAGCATTAGCTTGGTCCTCATCAGCGACCTCCACTGGTTGCTGAATGATCCGCTCCAGCATCTCAGTAGCTGTGGCTACGGCGTATGCAGCCAAGTCGCTTGCTTCACCGCTAACCTTGCACGAATTCGCTAGTCTAGCTATGGCCTCTGCAACCATTAGCTGGCTAAACGAATCGATGGTACCGACCTTGCTTCGGACGATTTCTAGCAGCCGCGAAACATGCTGACAGTCGCCAAGGTCCCCAATAGAGTCCACGAATGCCCCAACAGAAAGCCGTATCTTGACTCCGTCATTCTCTAGTGCCAATCTCGCCAACAAATCACTTCGAAGCTCCCCGAGCCATTGCAGTTCAAGCTCCTTGGTAACACCGAAGCTTCTATAGCGTTGGTAGTCCCCTTCTCGATCCATCTGGAACAAGCTTCCGCCGTACTTAAGAAACAATTGTTTCGCTCCGCTTAATTCAGTCATCGAGAACCCTCCGCTACTTAACAGCCGTCCAGAACGGTCCGCTGTTTATGAATTGGTAGCCCTGACCAATCAGCCAGTTCACTTCGTTGAGAAACGCACCGATTGCAGTCGCTGGGTCACTGGTCAGCACGAACGTCTTTCCCTGTGACATCTGCTGCTGCAAGAAGGCCTGGTTCACGGTCCAAGTGGCGCCCGCCTTGGCCACCGCGTTCCACGCTTCATCTGAAAGCTGGAAATAGGTCGCCTGCACGGCCTTGGCTACGTTCTGATAGGATGTTGGGCTGGTCGCACCCGTAAACTTCCCGAGGATTACAGTAGTGGATTCCGAGTTCTGCGTTGCTAGCCTTACCCAGGCAGCAATGGCCGCTTCGGCCCTCGAAGCGCTCAACGTGACGGTTGCTCCTCGTGCTGCCCATCCTAGAAGTCAGGTGAAAATCTCGACCTCACACCTGACAAATGTTTATCGTCCGGCACAAGAAGCCTCGTTTGAACGCCGAAACGAGCCCGAAAAGGGGTTGGAGCGACGAAACAAGGGGAGCAACCCCTGTTTTGGG
>DASPIW010000056.1:0-11069 GCA_035628915.1 Symbiobacteriaceae bacterium
GACGCCTCCGGAGTGCGCTCAAACACTTTTCCCGGGGGCGTTTGTCATTGTCAGGATTCCTCAACCCCTGTATGCCTATTGGTCCACATAATTAAAGCGCCCACCCCCCGCGATAGATCACGGAATGTGAGCGCCTACAGGCCGGGCATGGCTGGCAACCTCCGACAGTTCTGACCCGACAGGCACATGGACCACCTTCATCCTCGTGACGGAAAACGGGACCTTCCCTGATTATCCGGGGTTCGGGTTCTGCAGCGACAAGGTGGTCGTGACGGCCAACCAGTTCAACATTGTCACGTCAGCTTACCTGGGCGCCGAGTTCTGGGTGATCAACAAGGCAGACCTGGTTTCCGGCTCGACCACACCGGCCATGGCCTTCTTCGCGCCATCCAATCTGTTCTTCACCGTTCAGCCGGCCGAGTCCCAAACGCCCACCACCACCCTGTTCATGGTGGCAACGGACAACTTTGTGTTCACGCAGATTCATTTCTTCGCGGTGACCGGGGTGCCCGGCGTATCCACCGTCACCTCCACACGGACGGTCATTCCCATCGATGACGGGTCTTTTCCGCCTGATGCAAGGCAGTTAGGCGGACCGAATATCGACTCGGGTGATGACCGCTTCCTGCGGGCCACCTGGCGTAATGGCACCCTGTGGGCGTCCTCAACGGGCGCGTGCACACCGCCGGGCGACGTCGCTCTGCGATCCTGCCCCCGTTTCACGCAAATCGACACGTCCGGACCGACAATTGTGCAGGATTTCGCGTACGGAGTGGCGACCTTCGACTTCATCTGGCCCGCCCTGCAGACCGATGCCGCGGGGGATTTGGTGGTTGTCTTCACCCGTTCCTCTCCGACGGAGTTTGCCGGACTCCATTTCGCCGGCCGGTTAGCGACCGATCCGGCCGAAACCGCTTCGGCGCCCCAACTGCTTAAGGCCGGCGAGCGGTCTTACGACTGTACGTTCTGTACCACCCGGGAACGTTGGGGCGACTATTTCCATGCGGTCCTGGACCCGGTGGACGGTACGCTCTGGGTCGCTGGCGAGTATATGGGCTCACCCACCTCCGACGACTACGCCACCTTCATCGCCAATCTGCTTCTGCCGCCCGTGCCAACGACCACTACCACCACTACCACCACTACCACCACTACCAGCACTACCAGCACCACTTCCACATCGACTACCAGCACAACGACGACGGCGACCACCACGTCTACGATCACGACCATTACCCCGCCGCCACGCGGCACCGGCTGGCCGGCGTGCACATGGGAGGTCGAAGTGATCCCGGACCTGATGTGATGACGCAGAAGACAGCAACCTTCCGTGGCTGCTGTCTTCTGCTGTATACGAGGCAGGCACGCATCGCGGGCGGATCGCGATCCCACGGGAACGGGGTGGCGCCCATAGGCGGGTCGCTACCCCGTTCCCGTTGAGCTCAAGTTCGCAGGACCTTACCTGCGATGATCTGCTCGGCGCGGTCGAGTGCCTCCCGAATGGCCGGCAGGGCAAGGCGGGCCTGCTCGCGACCGGCTTCGATCAGTGCGCCGGCCATTCTAAACCCGTAAGGGTTCGCACCTGGACATGTGGCCCGGATTGGGATATCGGCCCACTCCAACTCCGAATGTGCCGCCTTGTTGATCATGATGTCGTAGGCTCTCAGAAACGAGAGCAGCAGGCCGCCTTTCTGGCTGGGCGAAAAGTAGTTGTAGTCGCGCACGTCTACGGCGAGGACCACATCGGCCCCCATTGAGCGGACTACGCTGGCCGGCACGTTGTTGACCAGCCCACCGTCGATCAGCTGCCGGCCCCTTCTGGTCACTGGCTGGAAGAGGCCAGGAATGGCCGTTGAGGCGCGCACAGCTTCGACAACCGGCCCGTCCCGAAGGACCACTTCCTGCCCGGAGTCTCGATCCACCGCCACAGCGGCATAACTGACCGGCAGCTCCTCTATCAGTTTCGGCCCGATCAGCGACTCGACAAACCGGCCAAGTTTCACGTTGCTGAGCAGGCCTACCTGCGGCCACGTCGGTCCGACCAGCTTCGACCACGAGAGCGAAGGAACCAGCCGCTCCAGTTCGTTTAGGGAGACTCCGCCCGCAAAGACGGCTCCGACAAGCGAGCCTACGCTTGTCCCGGCGAGGATGTCGATTGGGATCATTTCTTCCTGCAGCACCTGCAGGACACCGATATGCGCCATGCCCCGGACGACGCCGCCGCCCAAGGCGAGACCCACTACCGGCCGTCCCAGGCGACGGGCGCCGGCTCCCAGTTGAATATGCTCGGGCTGAATGGCGCCTCCCTGTGCCAGATGTGCAGCGTGGTTGATAACGCTTTGAAGTTCGGCGACGTTCTTCCCTACAAACGGGTAGGCCACAAGCAGTCGCATGGCGTCGCTGCTGATCGGCTCGTCAGTGGCGCCGTAGGCGGCATTCAGTTCCCGGAGGAAGGCCCTGGCCAACTCGGGTATGTCAGACCTGCGTTCCCTGAGCGAGGGCACGCGCACCTGGGTCACAGTGCTCCACGGCCACGGCAGCTGCGGGGTGGACCCCGGATTGATCGAGACCGTGGCGACCAGGCGGGGGCGGTCACTGGCCGCCCTGGTGCAGAGCGCTCCCACTGGGGCGACGCCCTCAGCGGGCAGGTGATCGATCCCCCTGAGCAAAATGGTGCCGCCGGCAGCCATGAGTACCTGGTCGCGCCACGAGTCCGCCTGCCATTGTGCGGCGTCCAGCGTCAGGAAAGTCTCAGTCTGCCGCCGCCCGTCCAGATGGAGATGGGCTGCCGCCAGCTGTTTGCCGACGCCGCTCTCCCCGACTACGAGCACGGGTTCCTCGGAATTGCTCAGTCTGGCCAGTTCGGAGCGGAGAGCCCCCATGGCGTGGCTCTCTCCGAGCAGTTCGCCGTATGTGCTATCCACCTTCTCAGCGATGTGGGCTTCCAGCAGGTTAGTACGGGCGTACATTTCCTGCGCCGCAGCGGCAACGGCGTGGAAACCGTTCATGGAGCCCAGCAGCACATGCTCTGCGAACTCCTGGTGCTCCCGGCAGAGCTTGAGCAACTTGGCCGCATCGAGGACCAACAGCTTCACATCGGTGGCGGCGATGACAGCGAAGGGGGTTGGCTTTCCCAGGAGCGCCTGCTCCGCCCCGAGGACACTGCCGAGGCCCCGACGGTCCAGCGTTGCCGGGGGCACCCCCGGAAGTACGAACTGCACCTCGCCCTCGGCGATCATGAACACGGTTTGCCCGCTGTCTCCCTGATGAACGACGGTTTCTCCGACGGAGGCCACTCGGATCATACCAGCCAGGGGGGCCGCCAAAGATAGGGCTTCTTCTTGCTGCATCGAGTCTTCATCCCCTTCCTTAGCTCTGTCCCGATTAGGGACGATTACAGGGCGTGCCGGTCTGGAATGTGCCTAGACTTTCGATCAGACATAGGGTGATTCCTGTTATGGAACTGTGAAGTACCTGCACGCACTGCCTCCGCAGGGGGTTGCCCCGGACACCGGAACCGCCGTGCCACTCGTAAGCGGCACGGCGGTTTCTCTATGCGCGTTCCACAATGACCTCCAGTTGAACGCCCCTGCATCGCAGGCAGAGCCCTGCGACCGGGCATCAGCCCGCTGGTCAACCAGAATGGGAGTCCCGGACAGGTCCGTACAGTCTGAGAAGCAAAGCCCACAGCATACATCGCTGTGGGCCAAATGACTTTCGATGCGGTCGCTACGATTTGTGACGGAAGATGATTCGTCCGCGCCCCAAGTCGTATGGACTCAGTTCTACCGTAACCCGGTCACCCGGAATGACCCGAATGAAATTCTTCCGGAGCTTTCCCGCGATGTGAACCAGCGCATCGGCTCCATGTGCCAACCGGACCAGAAAGTATCCGTTGGACCGAGGCTCCAGAACTTCGCCCTCAACCTCAATCATATCTGCGTGTGCCAACTTTGATCTCCTCCGTGTATTTCACAAGTTGATTTCCATCGGGACAAACAAACCCGGTGCAGCAGCACCGGGCAGTGAGTCCCTCTAGAAGCGGCGACCGCGGTCCCCGAAGCTACCCCTGCGGTTGTCAGCAGAGCGCTCTTCACGAGGCTTTGCCTCGTTTACCGTTAACGCGCGACCTTCCCAGTCCGAGCCGTTGAGGCTGTCAATAACGCCCTGGGCACTGTCGGCTGGAACCTCGACAAACCCAAATCCACGGGAACGACCGGTTTCCCGGTCTGTGGCAATGCGAATGGAAATCACTTCGGCGTGTGGAGTCACAGCCTGCGCCAGGGTATCGTTGGTAACAGACCAGGGGAGGTTGCCAAAATACAGGGTCTTCGTCATCTTCTTCGTGCTCCTTGACCTCTATTATCGCTTCAACTTGCACGAAGACATGCTCTGGGAGCAGAGGGGTTCGGGCTCGGATTCACGACTTATTTATTGTACTCGATTCCTTAGTAAATTTCAAGAAAAATAATCCGAGGGCAGCAGCAGGACCGGATGGACCTGGCTTGCTATGCTTTCGGTTTGGTGATATACTGGGTAGTACCCTGCATACGTCAGCGAGTGACCTGGTGCTTAGCGCCAGGTCTTGCTTTATTCGCCGACATGCACGGAGACCATGAAAGCGAGGGAGAACGCATAATGAACATGGGACCGCCCTTGACGTTTGATCTGCCCCAGGGCTGGACACTCCGAAAAGTGGCAACCACTCTGGCGCGCAGGTGGCTCCCCCCCTTTCGAGCTATCCCTGTTTCTAAGCGTGCCCCGTGGATGGTACAGCCAATCGTAGAGGAACCCGACAAGACTGGGAACCCCCTGTGGGAGCCGGGAATCTCTACGGAGGAATATGAGGAACGTTTGGACCGAACCGGTCTGAGCTGGGCGATTCGCGCCAAGGCCGGTAGAGGCAGCGGTACCGTCCTTGCTCGCCTTGTAATGAGCGAACACAAGCCGATGACATTCCATTTGGTGTGCTCCCTTGATTCATTCCCGGAGACCCTTTTCGATACGGAACGGCTTGCCCGCTTTCTGGAACCTCAGAGCAGCCAGGGAGTGGACGGACTGTTCGCAGGCCTGCTGATCGAAAACGGCTTTCAACTTGCAACGGCATAGCCCCGAAAGACGGCATCCTCCATTGTGAGAGGATGCCTCTATTATTTGGGCCCGTTGCCCCATACTTCCTGGGGATCGGCTGATCCCACGCGGAAGCTTTGCAGCTCGCCCCCGGTCACGATGGACATACTGAAGGCGTCGAGTTCGCCGTCTCAATTGCAGGGCTTCCCAAATCACAGGGCGTCGGCAAGGGAAGCAAAGAAAAGAAGGAGAGAGACGATGACAAAGGGCCAAGTCGTAATCGAGGCAGGATGGAACCTGGACAACAGTTACGCTCGTCTACCGAAGTCGTTTTTCTATAGCCTCAACCCAACCCCGGTACGATCACCGAACTTGGCTATTCTCAATACTCGACTGGCAACACACCTGGGGTTGAACGTCGAGGGGCTGCGAAGCGAAGATGGCGTGGCGGTTCTCGCTGGGAACCGGATTCCTGAAGGCGCTTCGCCACTTGCCCAGGCTTATGCCGGACACCAATTCGGGCATTTTACCATGCTAGGGGACGGCCGGGCTCTGCTGATTGGCGAACAGATCATCCCCTCAGGTGAACGGTTTGACATTCAGCTCAAGGGTTCCGGTAGAACGCCATTTTCCCGCGGGGGCGACGGTCGAGCGGCACTGGGCCCCATGCTGCGCGAGTACATCATTAGCGAAGCCATGGCTGCACTTGGGATTCCGACCACGCGCAGTCTGGCCGTGACGATAACCGGTGAGTCAGTCATTCGCGAAACCCCTTTGTCGGGAGCTGTTCTTACCCGTGTGGCTGCCAGTCACATACGCGTCGGCACCTTTCAATACGTTTCAAGGTGGTGCAGTGTGGAGGAACTCCGCATTCTGGCCGAATACACACTGCAACGGCATTTTCCTCACGTTGAAGCTAGTGCTCCGGACCGCTATCTCTTACTGCTTAAGGAAGTGATCAAGCGCCAGGCATCGCTGATCGCCAAATGGCAACTGGTTGGCTTTGTTCACGGGGTCATGAACACCGACAACATGGCCATCAGTGGCGAAACCATTGACTTTGGTCCTTGTGCATTCATGGACGCCTACGACCCGGCAACGGTCTTCAGTTCCATTGACAGGCAAGGCCGCTATGCTTACGGCAATCAGCCGCCGATTGCCGGGTGGAATCTCGCGCGATTTGCGGAGACCCTATTGCCGCTGCTTCATGACGATCGTGCACAGGCTGCCGAACTGGCCCAGGATGCGGTTTCCGATTTCGTTGCGCTATACCGTGGTCATTGGCTGGCGGGAATGCGAGCAAAACTGGGATTACGTGCCGAAGAGCCGGAGGATGAGTCTTTGATGGATGCGCTTCTCGGAGTGATGGAGAAGTATCGCGCCGACTATACCAATACCTTTCGGGCATTGACTTTTGACAATCCGGAGGACACGGGCCTGACCGGCACCCCGGAATTTGCCCGGTGGTATCAGATGTATCAAGCGAGACTGGGCAGGGAGCAGGCATCAGAAGGCTCCGCGCGTCAGTTGATGCGCAACAGCAACCCTGCGCTGATCCCTCGCAATCACCGGGTGGAAGAGGCACTGGAAGCCGCCGTGAAAGAGGGAGACTACAGCGTGACGAAGCAGTTACTTGACGCTCTTGCGAGCCCGTACGCACACTCCCCGGAACAGGTTGATTACGTGGCGGCGCCTCCTCCATCAGCCTGCCCTTACCGCACTTTTTGCGGCACCTGATTGACCGCCTGCTTCACGAAGTGAGTCCATGGCTTCAGCAGCACGCCCACAACTGCCGGGCCACTGATGGCAGGTTCGTCAGCGAGCATGATGACCGGAGAAGAAAACACCCAAAACCGTGCTGGTTTTGGGTGTCTGCAGGCCGAATCAACGATATCCGGGCGCTCGTGACGGGGCTGCCACTACCGCAAAATCGCATCCGTGTTGGCGGCCCCCGGCGGGACGATCGGGAAGACCTTCTCCCCTTCCGCCACCTGCACATCCAAGAGCATCGGGCCATCGTTATCCCGAAGGGCCTCCAGCGCCCCTCTCACCTGCTGCAACTGATCGACCCGGATGCCCGGAATGCCATAAGATCTGGCCAGCATCACGAAATCCGGAGAGCCGTCGCGCAAGTCAACGTTGTGGACCCGATTGTCGCAGAAAAGCTCCTGCAGTTGGCGCACCAGGCCGAGGGTGCCGTTGTTCATCAACAGGATCTTGACCGGTGCACGACTGGCCACGATGGTGCCCAACTCCTGCAGGGTCATCTGGAACGAGCCGTCGCCCGTGACGAGCAACACCTGACGCTTCCCCTTGACTCCGATGGCGGCGCCAAGGGCAGCCGGCAGCCCGAAGCCCATGGTGCCCAGGCCCATGCTGGAGATCCAGGTCCGGGGCTCATCCCGCTTTACGTAGTGGGCGGCCCACATCTGGTGCTGCCCTACGTCCGTCGCAACGATGGCGGAGGGCCCGAAGACTTCGTTCACCACCTGCAGCACCTGCTGCGGCAGGGGCGGGTCGTGGAGTTGCTGGCCCGGGACCGGTCCGCCCGGCCCAGCTGGCTCCGTCCGGACCGCCTTGCCGGCGGCGTCCCGCTGCGGTCGCTCGCCCCAAAACGGGTGCTTGCTTTGCCACGCTGCAATTTGCTGCAGCCATTCGGGCCGCTCCCGGCACGAATCGGTCTTGAGCATCTCCCAGATCGCTTCGATCACCTGCGCGCAATCGCCCACAATCGGCAGCTGCGTCGTCACATTTTTTGAGATCTCCGCTGCATCAATGTCGATGTGGATTATCTTGGCGTGCGGCGCAAACCTGGAGGCTTGCCCCGTCATGCGGTCACCGAATCGGGCGCCCACGGCCAGAACGAGGTCTGCATTGGCGACGGCCCGGTTGGCGGCGTAGTTGCCGTGCATGCCGAGCGGGCCCAGGCAGAGGGGGTGGGTCTGCGGGAACCCGCCCAGTCCCATCAGCGTGACGGCGGCCGGAATCTGCAGTCGCTCCAGGAGACCGCGGAGCAGCATCGGGGCCCCGGGAGAGGCGACCACGCCGCCGCCAACCACGGCCACCGGCCGCTCGGCGAGGCGGAGGGCCTCCACGGCCGTTTCGACCGCCTGGCGGTCCAGCTCGACCTCAGGGCGGTAGCCGCGCATGCGCACCTCCTGGGTGTTATGGAACTGGACGCGGGTGCTTGCGACGTCTTTCGGAATATCGACGAGCACCGGACCCTTACGGCCGGTGTTGGCGATGTAGAATGCCTTTTTCATGGTATCGACCGCCGTCTTGGGGTCGGTGACCAGGAAGTTATGCTTGGTGATCGGCATGGTAATGCCAATAATGTCCGCCTCCTGGAAGGCGTCGCGGCCAATCATGGTCCGGGGCACCTGCCCGGTAATGGCAATAATCGGAGTCGAATCCATAAATGCATCGGCCAGGCCAGTAACGAGGTTGGCGGCGCCGGGACCCGAAGTCGCGATGACCACGCCGACCTTACCGGTGGCCCGGGCGTAGCCCTGGGCGGCGTGAACGGCGCCCTGTTCATGACGGGTCAGGATGTGCCGGATATTGGGAAAGTTCACCAAGGCATCGTATAAGGGAAGCGCCGAACCACCCGGTATGCCGAAAACCACCTCGACGCCTTCCGCTTCAAGGGTTTTGAAGACTGCAGCGGCAACAGAAATCTCCATGAAGGCACCTCCCATAGACGGCGATGGAAACCAAAACCCCGTCTCTTGCGGTGCGGCAAGGGACGGGGAAAAGAGCGGCCCGTCGCGAATTGTTATCGTTATTAACGTATAACATTACCACAGAAGCGCTCCTTGTCAAGGGGAGTAATCCTGCACAGCACTTCCATCCTTGTGGTGGAACTGAACCGGGTAGAGGCATGCTCCCTCTGCCAACTGGCATGCCAACGGTCCCGCGTGGTCTGGGCAGAGGGCAACCCATTGGCCCCTGAGGCGTCGCCATACTTGCAGCAGCACGCCCACAACCCGGTGGACTGGCATCCATGGGGACCGGAGGCCCTACAGCGGGCCAAGGACGAGAACAAACCGATCTTCCTGAGTATCGGTTACTCGGCCTGCCACTGGTGCCACGTTGCCGGTGGAGAGTGTCCACGAAGTCACTTACGTCCGCAAATAGAGTTGTAGGTAGCCGAGGTGTGCAAAATGCACCCCCGGCTACAACTTTTGTGCGATCCAGATTCAACTCTGTGGTGGCTAGACTGAGCATGGCGAGCTCGAGTGAAGAACAGGCCGTCGTCTTCCGGCCACTTGGACCAGAATGGACGCAAAGGGCCTGATATCATTCACGCGCACGGCATGCTGGGCGGCACTGACCATGTGCGGTATTGTGAGTTCCTGGTCGAGGGTGGATTCCGGCTGATTGTGCCCTCCCGCCCGGGAAACCTGCGGACGCCGATCGCCAGCGAAAAAACATTGAAAGAGCAAGCTGCCGTATATGCAGCCTTGATGGATGCGCTTGGTATCGATCAAGTCGCTTTCTACGCCATTTCGCAAGGTGGAGCTTCCTCGATCGAATTCGCACGGGCGCATCCCGAACGGTGCTGGGCAGATGCCAAGTAACAAGAGAGCGGAATAGTGTCGCCCCCGCCACCGAGGGAGACGTCCTGGAGGTTGAGGAGATACTCTAGTCGTCTCAGTAGGCCGGGCGACGGCCACGCTGGTTGAGCTCCCATCATCTCCTCACAAAACGAAACGGAGGCGAGAAAATGCGCGAACAACAAAGGAGCGGGGTGGCCAGTGCCGTGCCCCCTCGGGGTGAAGGTGTCTGGGACTGGCACCGCTGGGTGCCGTACGCGGCAGTTGCGTGGTCACTGGTCTACGCCGCGCTGGGGATCTACTGGGGGGTGAGCGGGCGCGGGTTCCCTTATACCCCCGAAGCCATGTCCGACGGTTTGGGGTCGGTGGTGGGACGGTTGGGGCCGGGCGTGGCCTGGATCGTCGTGGTGATGGCAGGGATTCCTGCGGCGGCGGTGGGAGCGGCGATTCTGCGTGGGGTGCGAAGCAGGGCGCTCCGGCCTCTCTTCATAACTGCCGGAGCACTGCTCGCCGGGTTCCTCCTGCTGCTCATGACCGACCTCCACCTGTTGGTCCTGGTCGGCTATATCCCCTATGCCGCCACCGGCCACTTCACTGCCGAGATGGCCCAAGGATACCTGGAGGAATGGACTCAATGGACGACCATCCACCAATTGCTGTGTCTTATCGGCGGGTTTCTCTGGCTGGCAGCTACCGTCATCTATGGCCGCCGGAGCGGGGGCGCCTGCCTGTATTGTGGCCGCCGAGACGGCCCGGAGGGGTGGCAGAGACCGAACCAAGCCGCGCGCTGGGGCCGGATCGCTGTGAATGTGTCGATGGTGGCGCCAGTCTTCTACGCCTTCACTCGTTACGCTTGGGCGCTGGGGTTCCCGCTGGGGATGAGCGAGGAGTACTGGCGTCGCGGTCAAGAGAGTGGGATGTGGACTTCGGGACTCTTCCTGGCGACCTTCATCCTGGTGGGGGCCGTCCTCCAGCTCGGATTGGTGCAGCGCTGGGGTGAGGTATTCCCGCGGTGGCTGATTGGCCTGGCTGGACGCCGGGTCCCCATCGCGCTGGCGGTATTCCCGACCTCGCTCGCAGCGGTGTTGCTGGTGGTGGGTGGCACCGGGATTTGGTCCCGCTTAGGCCAGATGGTCGCTGCGTTGGTGGCCGGTGGGGCAGGGGGTACCGGCATCATCTGGGAAGTAATCATCCAGGTCGGCCCCACCTTGCTGTTCCCAGTTTGGGGTGTAGCGCTTGCGGTGGCGACGTTGGGCTACTATTACCGGCGGCGCAGCCCGTGTAGTGTGTGTGGTCGTGGTGCATCCTAGAAGTCAGGTGAAAATCTCGACCTCACACCTGACAAATGTTTATCGTCCGGCACAAGAAGCCTCGTTTGAACGCCGAAACGAGCCCGAAAAGGGGTTGGAGCGACGAAACAAGGGGAGCAACCCCTGTTTTGGG
>DASPIW010000057.1:0-480095 GCA_035628915.1 Symbiobacteriaceae bacterium
AAGTGGGAATGTGATATGACCCCGGATTGCGCTGATGGCGCTGATTTGGGAACAACGCGGATGAAAAACACTGATGAAACATGTTTCTGGGCCATGTCTGACGTCTCTCTCGGGGTGTTCTCTCTATTTTATAATTAAATATAGTATAAACTTCCCTTCACCGTAGCCTGCAGCCCGGAAATCAGCGCGGGTTGCATAATATGTCAAATCCGCGCCATCCGCGGCCATTTTATTGTCCCATTCAGTGTCCTCCGTAATTCCGCGCACTCCGTGGCAAAATGCATCCATTACCTCACATAAGCATTCTTCAGTTACGAATGCCCATGGAAGCGGGCAGGGTAGAACCCCTGCCCGCTTTCGCCTACTTATCGGAATGCGGCCGGAGCGCGATCACATCAATCTCCACGGAGAACGGCCCCGGCAGGCCGCTCTGGACGGTCGTCCGGGCCGGATACGGCTCCGGAAAGTAATGCTGATAGACCTCGTTATACTCAGCGAAATCCTTCATATCCGCCAGGTGCGCCGTCACCTTGACCACATCGGCCATCGTGCAGCCGGCGGCGGTCAAAATGGCCCGGATGTTCTCCAGCACCTGGGCCGTCTGCTCCCGAACGCCCCCCGGCAGCGCCTGCCGGGTGCCGGGCAGGAGCGGTCCCTGCCCGCTGACAAAGACAAAATCGCCGGCGATAATCGCGGGACTATACGGGCCAATCGGTGCCGGGGCGGTGGCGGGATGGACGGCAATCTTGCGGATCATGCGGCTGCCCCCTTCCTGTCTGTCGGCTCACGGGTTCCAGCGGAAGCCCACATCGTCGAGATAGACCTCGCCTTCCGGGACCTTGTCAAACAGAAACCGAATTGCCTTCAGCCGGGTCACGTCGATACCGGCGAAATCAGTCAGGGGCATGGTGAAGGTTTCGAGTACCGGGCCGTGCGCCCCTCTGGGCCAGCCTTTATCCCACAGGCCGTATTGGGTAATCGGGAAGTCCGGGCGCCGCAGGGGCGCCCCGTACCGGCTCAGCGCTACCCGGGCAGTCTTGCCGTCACGGTCCTCCAGTTCCACCGTCAAATCCACGGGCGCATGGGGCTGCGTCTCGGATATACCGTCGGCCAGGGCGAACGTCAGGCTGGCGCCCATCAGCGGCCGCCATTTGCCCGGCAAGCGGTCCGGCAGGGTCAGTGTGTACTGTGGCTGCCCACCGCCCACGGGCCACTTCAGCAGGGCGGACTGCGTCTCCCGGCGCCACCCCAGTTCCCGCAGGGGCGCCCGCTGTTCGATTACCAGGAGGCCCTCTGCCTTCGCCAGGCCGCCGTCGCCGGGAACGGTAAGCGTCTCCAGCTCGGTATCCTCATCAAAGTCAGCGACGGCCGCGTGGCTGGTGTCGTGGAACAGCGTGGCGTACTTCGCCGCCGGCAGCCAGGCGGCGCCGGTCCGGTAGTCCCGCAGCAGCGGCAGGTAGGCGCGGTTCCCGTGCAGAGAGGCTTCAAGAAAAGCCGAGGAGAACGTGGCCGCGATGCGGCGCGCAACCTCGCCGTCCATCAGGGGCGCCTCGTTGAGAAACCAGTCGGCGGGCGCAAAGTGGTCCCGGATCCAGGTGGTGTTCAGCAGGCCATGGTTGATGTTGTCGACCCACAGGGCCGCCTTGAAGTAATCGCCGTCGCCCGAGAACGCCACCCGTTGGTACTGACAGATGCCCATGAACTCGAAGGCATCCACATCCCGTCCGCCCTGAATCACGAAGTAGTTGACATCCCGCGGCACGGTGGCAACCTTGTTGGGCTCCCACTGATGGTCCGACGGTGCGAATGACAGCACCGCCTTGATGCTGTAGTTGAAGCCCAGCTTTACCTCGTCGGCGCCCGGGAACGTCTCCTGCTTGCCCAGCACTGCGGCTACCGCCGCTGCCTCGCCACCGCGGGAGTGGCCGCCCACGGCGATGTTGTTCAGATCGACCTTCCCGTAGAATGGGTTCCCCGGCGTACCGTTCCACTCCTGCCACACGCCGATATGGCGCAGCAGCATGTAGCCGCGCACGCCCATCTCGCCTGTGGCTTGGGTGATCCAGTCACCGTTGAGATAGTTCATATCCACCGATACAAAGATGAACCCCCGGCTCGCCAGCAGTTCGCCCAGGTATGCGTACCCGGGGTCCGAATCGTCCTCGGCGGCATGGTTGCCGTGAACAAAGAGAACGAGCGGAAAGGGGCCGGCCCCGTCCGGATACCAGACCCGGCCGCCCACGGGCGCCGCCGTGTAGTCGAAGCCCCACACCCAGCGCCGGGCGGCGCCGGTCAGGCCGGGGTAGTCGGGCCGCATGGGGGTAATGTCCACGGTGGGCGTCTTCAGGACGGCGAACTTGCCGAACTCGGGCCGTCTGTCAGTGCCGCTGCCGTAGGTAAGCTGCTGGACCTTGTACGGTCCGGGCAGACCCGGATCCGCCGCGCCGATGGGAGTGACGCCCGCGGGCACGGCCCAGCCCGGCGCTCCCGCCGCGTATGAAGGCCGGTACCAGAGAAAGCCGCCCAGGGCCACGTTGAGCACGACAGCCACGGCGAGCAGCAGGGCGGCCACAGGTCGCCGGCCCCGCCCGCCGGCCAACAGCCCGATACAGAGGCCCAGGAAGACGGGAACGGCCACCAGTGCGACGGCAGAAGGCAGGAAATAAAGCGGCTTGATGCTCCCGTTAGCCATCAGGAGCAGTGTACTGCCGCCGAATCCGCCCATCATCAGGCCGGAGTAGAAGCCTGCCTGCGCCACCCGGGGACTCCACCGCGGCCGGCGGCGCAGCGCCAGGCGTACCAGGGCCGTCACACCGCCGAACAGGCCGGCGCCGGTATACCCGGCGATGGTGATGCCAAGCAGAACAAGCGTGGCATTGGCCAGGCCGCCAAAGAGGCCGGCCGGGCCCAGGTAGGCCCCCCGCCCGACGATGGCGCCCAGGGCGGTGGCGACACACACTGCAGCAATCAAGGCGCCCTGCTGGGGCGCCGAAGAACGGCGAAGCGAACCCCACAGCCCGGTGCGGGCCGGCTGGGCTTGGACGGGCGCAGCCATGGCGGGCGTACTCATGCGGTTACCTCCGGGAGACGAATGATCAACTACCTACAGGAAGACGACGGTGGCCGCAGATTTTCCTTCATGTTAGAAAAAAGTAACCATTAGAATGCCAGTCTTCTCGATAATGGAGATTGCACATGACCTGCGCCTAGGGCATTGCGGCCATTACGAGCTGCGCGTTGAGCTGGACGGCGAGCCCGTCACCGCGGCGGTCTTCGCCGTGGAGCGCCCCATCATCCAGTGAACGGCTCGGCAGCACTGGCAATTGCGACTAACGCCTGCGCATCATAGGAAGCTGCGCCTCCTGAGAACCTAAGGACTGGCACCATGCACAACAGGTGCAACTCAGGAGGAGATCGATCCCTATGCCTTATCAGCAGATGATCCAGACCATGCAGAACCTGGTCCAGTCCGAGCAGCGGAACCGCCAGATGGCCGGCCAGATCGCACAGACCGCCCAGCAGGACCTGCGGCTGCTCGGCCAGCTGATGCAGACCGCGCAGCAGAATGCGCAGGCCCTGCAGCGCATGGCGCAGACCGCCCAGCAGGATGTGCAGATCCTCCGTCAGCTGATGCAGACGGCGGAGCAGGACGCCCGGCTGATGCAGCAGTTCGAGGCCCGGGAGGCGGTCGCCGCCCAGAGCGTGGCCCAGGCGCAGCAGATGCTTTCCGGCCTTAATCAGACGTTGGGGCAGGCCGGCTTCAGCGGACCGCTGGGCGGCGCAGGCACCACACCCAACCCGGGCAACATCGGGATCACCGGCAACCCGGGCAACATCGGCATCACCGGCAATATCGGGATTACCGGCAACCCTGGCTCGACCGGCAGCATCCTTCAGTAGCCATTTCCGATCAAGCAGCGACCCCGCCTGCATCAGGCGGGGTCGCTCTTTCTTGGCCCCTATGAATTTCGACTCCTAGGGTGGCGGAGCGGCCCGGTTCAGTGAACCAGATGCCCGTCCTCGTCATCATCCTGCGCGTCGTCCTCGTCGTCAGCCCCGGCGAAGAGTTCGGCGAACCGCCCCTCCCGCTCTTCGGGAATGCCGTGCTCGGCGATGATGCGGTCGCTGACGTAGATCGGCGCCCGTGCCCGCAGGGCCAGCGCGATGGCGTCACTGGGGCGGGCATCGAACTCCAGGGGCACGGTCGCCCCGTCAAGGCGGTGCAGGACAATCTTCGCGAAGAAGGCCTCATCGTGAAAATCCTCGATCTGCACCTCCCGGACCCGGGCGCCCAACCGCAGGACGATCTCATGGAGCAAGTCCTGCGTCAGGGGCCGGTCGGCCCTGACGCCCTCCGCCTCCAGGGCGATGGCCTGCCCTTCGAGCAGCCCCGTCTCAATCACCAGCAGTTTCTCGGTCTCCTTGGAGCGCATGATCAGCAAGATGCCGCCGGTCTCCTCCACCATGCCGACATTCAGCAAATCCAGCCGCAACATGGGTTGTCCCCTCCTCTGCCCTTAGTATGCCGCGCCCCGTCAGGCAGCCCCGGCATCGTCCCTTTGTACGATAGGCTTTTCGCACCGGCGTACGTTTGCGCCGGGTCTGCCGTGCGCTATTCTCAGAACCGTAAGGCAGACGAACACGAATGAAAGGGTGCTTGATGATGACGCATAAGCTGTTTTCCGGCCTGACTCTGATCGCGCTGGGCGCCCTCACCCTGCTGCAGGTGCTCGGCGTCAGCTACTTTGGCCTCTCCCTCTGGCCGGCCGTCATCCTCTGGTTCGGACTGGAGATCGTGTGGGGAAGCCTGTTTGAGAGTTGGCACAGCCCGTCGCTTTTCGGGTGACGCTGGTAAGCGCCCGACGGGAGGCGGATGGACAAAACCCCTGGCCTGCCATAGAGTAGAAGGTGCACGGTGGATCTACAACACGGCACTGATCATGGAGGCCTCCCGGCATGAACCATTCCTCATCCGCACCAGGCCGCGGCACCTTCGGACCGCCGCCCCGGTTCTTCCGCAACCCCATCTTCCTGCAGCGGGTGCTGGAGGTCACGGCCCTCGTCGGCCTCGCCCTGCAGGTGCCCCTGCTGATCGACCCGGCAGGCGGCAGGCAACTGCTCCTGCTCCTGGGCCTGGCCATGGTGGCCGTGGCCATCCTGGTTCGCACCGTGCAAGAGCATCCGGGGCTGCTGCTGGCCCTCACCGTAGCAGGCTGCCTCATCATCGGCCTCGTCATCCCTAACGTGTCCGCCCATACCGGCGCCCTGCACCTGACGGCCTACGCAGCCCTGGCCCGCAACGCCCCGTTCCTGCGGTGGCCGCTCGCGCTTGCATCGGCCGTGCTATTGGAAGCGGTCTATCTTGGCACGCGGCTGGATTGGACGTGGTCCGGCATGATCGGTGCCCTGGTGCATCCCACCACCGCCGTCGATACGGCCTCCAAACTCGTGCTGGCGACCCTCTCCAAGAGCTGGCACGACCTGAATGTGGCGGTCCGCAGGTCTGCCATGGAGCTGACGGCGCTCACCGGCAGCTCCGGCGACTTGATGGTCCTCCTCGACCGGAACGGCATCATCCGCAGCGTCAACGCCGCCTGCCGGCCCGTGCTGGGGTATGCGCCGGACGAGGTGACCGGGCGGACGTGCCGCGACACCATGTGCGGTCCGGACGCGACGGCGGCGGAGATCGCGCGGCTGATCGATGCAGGCCAGCCGGTCTATCACGTCATGCAGCATGCGCCCCGCAAGGACGGCGCCCGGGTCTGGATCGAGTGGAACCTGGAGCCGGTGCCCGAGCTCGACGCTCTGCTGTGTGTGGGGCGCGACGTGACGCAGCGGGGCGACTTTCCGCCCGGGTAGAAGAAGCTCGCACAGCACCGAAGCTCTCCAAGAGGAAATGATAGGGCTGCGCGTCGAAAAAGGAGCTATGACGATTCCACGTCATAGCCCCTTTTCGCTTTCACCATACCACAATTTCCCTTAAATTTCAAGACTGTAACATGATCGCTGACCGCAGTAAACTGTTAAGGTCACAGCGGGCTCTCTGTCGGGGGAGGACTCGTCTGCGTGAACGGAGGTGGGGGTTCCATATGGAGAACCGAGAAGCTGCCGGTGCCCCGGAGGAACGTGACATCACCTTGGAAGAGGATGCGGACGACGAGAACCCGAGTCAGTTTGCCGCCGACGAACCGGGTGCGTCAGGTGTCGATGGCGATCTGACTGTCCCCGAAGGGGTCGGATTGGACGATTCGGTCCGCCTGTATCTGCGGGAGATTGGCCGTGTCCCTCTGCTCTCGGGTGCTGAGGAAGTCGAATTAGCCATGCGCATGGAACAGGGCGATGCCGCCGCCCGGCAGAGCCTGATGGAGGCCAACCTGCGGCTGGTGGTCAGTATCGCCCGGCGCTACGTGGGGCGGGGCATGCTCTTTCTCGATCTGATTCAGGAAGGGAACCTCGGGCTGATCAAGGCGGTCGAGAAGTTCGATTACCGGCTTGGATACAAGTTCTCTACGTATGCTACGTGGTGGATCAAGCAGGCGATTACGCGAGCCATCGCCGATCAGGCGCGGACGATCCGGATTCCCGTCCACATGGTGGAGACGATCAACAAGCTGGGTCGGGTGACCCGCCAGCTGACCACCGATTTGGGGCGAGAGCCGCTGGTAGAAGAGATCGCAAAGGCGATGGAGATCTCGCCGGACCGCGTCAGCGAAATCCAGAAGATCGCCCAGGAGCCGGTCTCCCTGGAGACGCCCATCGGTGAAGAGCAGGATTCGCATCTGGGCGATTTTATCGAGGATCCGGATGTGCCGGTGCCTGCGGAGGCGGCTTCGTTCAAAATGCTCCAGGAGCACCTGGCGGAAGTCTTCAAGACCCTTTCGCCCCGGGAGGAGCGAGTGCTCCGGCTCCGCTTCGGCCTCGAGGACGGGCGTACCCGGACCCTGGAAGAAGTCGGGCAGGCTTTCGGCGTGACGCGGGAGCGGATTCGCCAGATTGAGGCCAAGGCCCTGCGCAAGCTGCGGCATCCCAGCCGGAGCAAGAAGCTGAAGGACTACATGGACGGGGAGTAAACGATCACTCCTCCCTTCCGCCACTTTTTGCGGTCGTCACGCCCGGTTTGGCATCAAAAACCAACTCAGAGGGCGGAGAGAAGCCAAAAAAAGCCCGGACCCCTGATTATTAGGCGTAGATGACAGGCAGGTAAGCTTGCGGTGGTGCGCCGTATTATCCTGACGATGCCCCCCTCGTACCCGCTTTTGGCAGGAGGAACAGCATTGCGTGTTGTCGTCCAGATCGCCGCTTGGTTGGAATGGTCAAGCCTGCTTACCCACCTGGGAGACCCACCGCTCCAGCAGCACGACTTGGGCAGCCCGTTCTTCACAATGCGACGTGGCGGTACAGAGATCATCGCCCTCCATGGGGGCGTCGGCAAAGTGCACGCCGCCGCGACGGCACAGTATGCCATCATGAAATGGAGGCCGACGCTGGTCGCCGTCATGGGCACGTGCGGCGCCGTCTCCCCGGACCTGACCCCGCTGGACATCATCATCGCCGACCGGACACGTCGAAAGCCTTCGGACCCGGTTCGGCGGCCTGGTTGCCGACTGGGAATCCGGCGCCGTCGCCCGGGTCTGCAAGCTGAACAACGTCAAGTGCATGGTACTGCGCGGCGTGTCAGACACACCGCATCTGCACGACACCAACCAGCAAAATCATTACATGCAGAACACGCCGCTCATCATGGCACGGCTCTGGCGCCTTCTGACCGAAGCGATACTCGAGTAAAAAACGCGGCCCCTTCCCCGAAGAAAAAGGCCGGTCAGGCAAACGCCCGACCGGCCTTCATCATCGTTTCACGCTACAGAGCGACCGTCAAGAGCTCCATCACCGGCCCGGGCAGGATGCCCAGGGCCAGCGTGCCAAGGGCGGCGATCACCAGCACCAGCAGGATGCCGAACCGCACCGCCCCGGGCGCCAGCGACAGCCCATCCTGGGCGCCGGCCATCCGGACCTTCTCAGGAGCCGCAGCCCCCTTCTTGAAGACCGTCGAAATGACCCGCAGATAGACGAACGCCGAAATGCCGGTCGAGACGATCAAGGCGATCAGCAGCGTCCAGGCGTTGGCAGGCGCCGTCTCAACCGCGCCCACCGCCGCCTTCGCCAGCAGGAACTTGCCGATGAACCCGCCCGTGGGCGGCAGGCCGGCGTTGGCGAACATGAACAGCGCCATCAGCGCCCCCAGCCAGGGCCGGCGGTAGAAGAGCCCGCTCAGGGTCGCAAAGGAAGCGCCTTCCTCCCCCTCGCTCTCCAGCAGCGTGACGATGGCGAAGACACCCATGGCTGTGAACAGATAGCCCGCCATGTAGTACGCCGCCGCCGAGACGCCAGCGGCGCCCAGGCCCGGAATGGCCATCATCAGGTAGCCCGCATGGGCGATGCCCGAGTATGCCATCAGCCGCTTCAGATCCGTCTGCCAGATGCCCACCGTGGCGCCCAGCAGCATCGACGCGGCAGCCAGCACGGCCAGCGGCAGCAGCACCGGCCCCTGGTCAGCCGCCGGTACGGCGGCCAAGAGGAACCGGGCAGCGGTGGCAAAGGCCGCCGCCTTGGTGCCCACGCTCATGAAAGCCGTGGTCGGCGTCGGGGCGCCCTGGTACACGTCCGGCGCCCACACGTGGAACGGCACCAGCGCCAACTTGAAGCCGAAGCCTACCAGCGACAGGGCAATGCCGACCTTGTAGTACAGGGCCGCCGGGGCAGCAGCCGCCGCAATCGCCGACAGCTCCATCGTGCCGGTCACGCCGTAAATCAGGGCAAAACCGAACAGGATGAACGACGAAGCGACCGAGCCCAACACAAAATACTTGAACGCAGCTTCACGGGCGTTCGGGTGGCGAGGGTCAAAGGCCACCGCCACATAGAGCGCCAGCGACAGCAGTTCGAGACCGAGGAAGATCGTCATCAGGTTGCCGGCCGCGACCATCATCAGCATGCCCATGCCGGCCCAGAGGACCAGGGCCAGGTAGCCGGACTTGTCTTCTTCGGACCGGCCCATCGCGAGCAGCACCGTCAGAAGGATGGCGCCCAAGAGCACAGCGCTGAAGACCATGGCAAACCGGTCCATCACCATCGCACCGAAGAAACCCTTCGGCTCAGTCGTGCCCCAGAGCTGCCACAGGTAGTAGCCGGCCGTCGCCACGGCGCCCACGCCCGCCACATACCACATCGCCTGGCTCTTGCGATCCACAAACAGGTCGAGCAGCAGGATCACCAACGCCCCGGCGGCCAGCGCCAGGAGCGGTGCCGCGAGCAGGTAATCATGGGAGTTCAGGATCATGCGGACCCCTCCTTCTCCAACCACCGGAGACTATACATAGAAAATGAAGTACAGCAGCATCAGGGTCACGCCGGTGAAGACCGTCAGGGCGTAGCGGCGGATGTAGCCGTCCTGCAGGCCCCGCAGGCCGCTGCCAATCCCGGCAGCCAGCTTGCCCAGCCCGTCGACGATGCCGTCGATTACCTTGCTGTCGCCAAAGTTGGCGGCAAAGTCGGCAATCGCCTTGACGGGGATGATCACCAGGTACTCATACAGATCATCGAAGTAGAACATCCGGAGCAGCGGTCCCGGCTTGGCGTTGAGGTCACGCTCGGAGACCCGCAGCACGCCCTTCGGCCCGTACAGGAACCACGAGATGCCGCCGCCGACCAGCGCCACGGTGGTGGCAATCGCCGCGACCGTGTAGTCGATGGGGCCGCCGTGGTGCATCTCGAGGCCTTCAAAAGTCGGCTCGAGGAAGTGGAGCGGCTGTCCGGCGAAGGCGATCAGACCGCCGAGGACGCTCAGCACCGCCAGAATGCCGACGGCCCACTTCATGGAAGCCGGGGTCTCATGGTGGTGACCATGATGGCCATGATCATGCCCATGAGCCGCCTGCGCCCGGGTCGAAGAGGCCTGCCGCTTGGGCGCCACCTTCGCTTCCGCCTCGTAGGGCTGGCCCAGGAAGACCAGGCTGAAGAGGCGGACGTTATAGAAGGCGGTCATCATGGCGGCGATCATGCCCACCGTAAAGAGGCCGTAGTAGTGGCCGTGGTACGCCGCCGCCAGGATCTCATCTTTGGAGAAGAAGCCGGCGAACGGGAAGATGCCCACCAGGGCCAGCGTGCCGATGCCGAAGACCCAGGTCGCAAAGGTATCCTTCTTCGCCAGCCCGCCCATTTTGCGGATGTCCTGATCGCCGGCGTAGTGGTGGACCACGATGCCGGCGCACAGGAAGAGCGCCGCCTTGAAGAACGCGTGGGTGAAGAAGTGGAAGTCGGCGGCCACGTAGGCGCCCACACCGTTGCCCAGGAACATGTAGCCGATCTGCGACATCGTCGAGAATGCGAGCACCCGCTTGATGTCGTTCTGCCCCGCCGCCACCACGGCACCAAACAGGGCGCCGATGGCGCCGACCCAGGCGACCCACATGCCGGCAGTCGGAGCGACGCTGTACAGCGGCCAGGCCCGGGAGACCAGGTAGACGCCGGCGGTGACCATCGTCGCCGCGTGGATCAGGGCGGAGACGGGCGTCGGGCCTTCCATGGCGTACGGGAGCCAGGTGTGCAGCGGGAACTGGGCCGACTTGGCGATGGCGCCCACGAGCAGCAGCAGGCAGATAGTGTTGACCGTCCAGGGCGCCTTCGCCGCCATCTCAAAGACGGTGTCGAACTTCAGCGATCCGAAGGTCAGGTAGATCATCCAGATGCCGCCGAAGATGCCGACTTCGCCGATGGCGTTCATGATGAACGCCTTCATGGCGGCAGCCGACGCCGCCGGCTTGTAGATGTAGAAGCCGATCAACATGTAGGAGGCGAGACCGACGTTCGCCCAGCCCATCACCAGTCCGGCGAAGTTGTCCGCCAGGACCAGCAGGCTCATCGCAAAGATGAAGAAGTTCAGCTTGGCCATGAAGCGGCCGTAGGACGGGTCATCGATCATGTAGCCGGTCGAGTACAGGTGAATCAGGAAGCCGCAGCCCGTCACGACGACCATCCACCAGAGGGAGAGGCTGTCGGCCAGCAGGCCGAAGTCCAGCATCGGACCCCAGGTCGTCAGCGGGGCGTGAATCGGTTCATGGCTGCCGAGGTACTGAAACAGCAGCGCCATGACCATCGCGAAGGAGGCAAAGACGGAGCCGCAGGCCACCCAGGAAATCGTGGCTTTGGGCCACGTATTCCGGAAGAGGCCAACGACAGCCGCGCTCAGGAGCGGAAGTACTATGATAGCCGGCAACATCCAGGCGCCCATGTCTTTGGTCACATCCTTCCGGGCGGGTTAGTTCTTCAGCTCCGAAATGTCGTCCACGTCGGCATGGTCCCGCTTGCGGAACAGCAGCACCGTGATGGCGAGGCCGATGGCTACTTCGGCGGCAGCGACGGTGATCACCAGGAACGCCATGATATGGCCGTCCATGTTACCGTGCTGCCGGGCGAAAGCGATGAAGAGCAGGTTCGCAGCATTCCACATCAGTTCCACACACATCAGGATCGCCAGCGGACTGCGCCGCACCAGCACCCCGATGCCGCCCAGGGCGAAGAGAACCGCCGCCAGAGCTACGTACAGATTCAGCGTTGCAGTAGGCATGAAACGGTCTCCCTCCTCCTAAGCCTTTTGGCGGCCCACCAAGATCACGACGCCGATGACAGCGACCATCAGCACGAACGCAACGACTTCGAAGGCCAGCACGTGGGTCGTCAGCAGCTCACGGCCGAACGTATAGACCGTGCCGAACTTCTCGAAATCCACCGCCGGCATGGCCTTGTCGGACGCCTTGCCCACCAGGCCGACCACCGCCAGCATCAGGGCAACGGCCCCGCCGATGGACCAGCCGGCAACATACTGACCGGTCAGCTTGCCCGCATCGCGCTCCATGGGGTCCTTCCTGGCGGTCAACAGGGCGATGACGAACAGGAACAGGATCATCACGGCGCCGCCGTACACGATCATCTGAATTACGGCCATGAACTCGGCGGAGAGGCTCAGGAAGAGAATGGCCAGACCCAGGAAGTTAAAGACGGTGGCAAGAACCTGGTGGACCGGCTGCTTCGCCAGAACGACGCCCAGGGCGCCGGCGACGCACATCAGCCCGGCTGCGATGAAGAGAAGAAGGTTCATGCCTTCACCACCTTACGGCCCTCGAACGGCGGATAGACGTTCATGGGGACCTTGAAGTTGGACGGCTTCCGGTTGACCAGCCGGTCCTTCTGGTAGATCAGCGCTTCGCGGGACCACTGGGCCAGCTCGAACTCCTGCGTCAGGTGCAGGCAGTCGGTCGGGCATGCATCTTCACACATGGCGCAGAAGATGCAGCGGAGGAGATCGACCTGGTACTTGTAGCCGTAGCGCTCACCGGGGCTGTGCGGATTGTTCGGATCGTTCTCCGCCGCCAGCACGGTAATGGCTGCCGCCGGGCAGGCCACCTGGCAGAGCTCGCAGCCGACGCACATCTCCAGGCCGTTCTCGTACGTCCTGAGCTCGTGGCGGCCGTGATACCGGGCAGAGCGGGGTTTCTTGACTTCGGGGTAATGGACGGTCACTTTCTTCTGGAAAAGAACCTTCAGCGTTGCGCCGAGGCCCTTGGCAACGCCGCTTACTGTTTCAAACATCAGTCTCTCTACCCCCCTTCCCTTAGGCGAACAGCGCCACGTAAATGGCGGTGCCCAGGAGATTGACGGCCGCCAACGGGAGCATGACCTTCCAGCCAAAGCTCATCAGCCGGTCGTACCGCAGACGGGGCCAGGTCACACGGATCCACATGAAGACGAAGATCATGAAGCCGACCTTCAGCAGGAAGGCTGCCGTGGGCGGCAGGAAGGAGAGGAACGAGATCCGGTTCCAGCCGCCCAGGTAGAGCAGCGAGATCAGGCTGGCCATATTGAGCAGGTGAACGATTTCGCCCAGGAAGAAGAGGCCGAACCGCATGCCGGAGTACTCCGTATGGTAGCCGCCGACCAGTTCGGTTTCCGCTTCCGGCAGGTCGAACGGCGTACGGGCCGTTTCGGCCAGGGCGGACATGAAGAAGACGAAGAAGCCGAGAATCTGGGGCAGCCAGAAATACCGGTACAGGCCGCCCGCCTGCGCATTCACGATCTCGGTGAGGCTGACGGAGCCGGCCATCAGGATGACGCCGATCAGCGACATGCCCATGGCGAGTTCGTAGGAGATCATCTGGGCGGTGGCGCGCATGGAGCCGAGCAGCGTGTACTTGGACTGCGACGCCCAGCCGCCGAGGGCCACGCCGTAGACCGACATGGAGCCGAGGGCCAGGAAGACCAGAATGCCGGCGTTCGGGTTGGACATCGACCAGTTCGGGCCCCAGGGAATGACCACATACGCCGTCAGGGCGGTGAAGAAGGCCACCATGGGCGCCAGTTTGAAGACGTACCGGTCCGCATCACGGGGGATCAGGTCTTCCTTCAGGATCATCTTCACCACGTCCGCGATGGGCTGGAAGATGCCCCACGGGCCTACCCGGTTGGGGCCGACCCGGTACTGGAAGTAGCCGAGCACCTTCCGCTCGAGCAGCAGTTCGCCGGCGGCGGCGGTCAGCAGGGCCACGATGATCAGAACGGCCTTGAGCAGAACCCAGAGTACGGTGGTAAGCATGTTAGTCCGCCACCTCCACGGCCAGCTTCGCCACGGTCACGGCGACAGGGAGAGTGCCTGCGGTCAGCAGGTTGACCGGCGCCTCCGAGAGGCCCCGAATGGCCTGCACGGTGCCGGCGACGACGTTCTTGTCGAGCTTGACCGGAGCCGCGATGGCAGCGCCGTTGGCCGTCAATTCCACCTGCTCGCCTTCGGACAGGCCCAGTGCCTTGGCATCCGCAGGGTTGAAGAAGAAGGCAGGCTTGGGCTGCACCTGGCTGAAGCCCTCGTCGAACTTCGCCGTGGAGCCGCCGGCGTAGAGCCGGGCGACGGGCACGAGCACGAGGCCCTCGGGGACGGCCACCGGCTCGGCGGCGGGCAGCAGGCCCGCAGGGGCGCCGGGCAGCGTCTCCAGCTTGCCGACTGCGTTCGTGATCTCCCGAACGACTTCCGCCGGCGAAACGGCCAGCTTCACGCCAACAGCGTTGGCGATGGCCACGAGCATGTCGCCGTCGCTCTGGGCGGCGCCCTCGGCCTTCTTGGCGACCTTCACGGGCTGCACCGTGCCGTCCAGCGCCGTGTAGGTGCCGGCCTTCTCGCCGATGGAGGCGGCCGGGAGCACCACGCAGGACTTGGCAGCAGTCTCGTTCAGGAAGATGTCCGACGTGACGATCATCGCCTTCTCCATGGCCGCCTCGACCAGCTTGCGGTCGGGGTACGTGTTCAGGAGGTTGGCGCTGAACAGGAAGAGGAGCTTAATCTGCCCTTCGGCAGCGGCCTTCAGCATCTGGCCGGTGGTCAGGCCTGCGGCTTCGCCGGTGGGCTTGTGGCCCGGCAGGTAGTTCGGCAGCACGCCCATGGCTTCGGCGCCGCGGCTGTTGGACTGCTCGCCCGGAATCAGGACGTGAACCGAAGCCTTGCCCTTGAGTGCAGCCTGCAGGTTCAGAATCGCCTTGCCGGTGGCCGCGTCGTTGCCGCCCCAGACGATGACGATCTTCTTACCCAGGGTGACCAGTTCGACCAGCTTCTTCACCGTCTCGGCGTCAGCGGCCGAGGCGCCCGGCGCCTTGCCGGCGGCTGCGGCGGCCAGCGCTTCGACCACGGCGGCGGTCTGGCCCGGCTTCACCTGGACCCGGGCGTGACGGCCGCGGTACTTGGGCATGACGGAGCCGATGATCGCCAGCTTCGCCTTCTTGCGGTCGACCATCCGGCGGATCCGCAGGTCCATGACCGGGGCGGTTTCGGCCGGGTTGGTGTCGAGCACGATGATGGCGGAAGCGTCGGAGAGGTCGGACTGCTTGCCGGGGGCGGAGACGAGGCTGGTGATGATCTGATCGCCGACGCGATGGTCGACGTTGTTTGTCCCCAGCACATTGCGGGCAAACTTCTGCAGGAGGTAGGCTTCCTCGTTGGTCAGCCTGCCGCCGCCGATGACGCCGAACCGGGACGCGGCCGTCGTCTTGCCTTTCTGCTCCTTGATCTCGCCAGCCACAGCAGCGATCGCTTCGGACCAGGTGGCAGGCTGGAGCTTGCCGTCCTTGCGGATCATAGGCTGCGTCAGCCGGTCGTCGTTCTGGACGAACTGGTAGTTGAAGCGGCCCCGGTCGCATAGCCAGCCGTTGTCGACGGTGTCGACATCTTTCGCCGTGATCCGCAGCAGCTTGCCGTGGCGGAACTCCTGCTTCGTTTCGCAGCCCACGGAGCACATGGTGCAGACCGAACCGACCTTGGAAAGGTCCCACGGGCGGGCCTTGAAGCGGTACAGTTCGCTGGTCAGGGCGCCCACCGGGCAGAGCTCGATGGTGTTGCCGCTGAAGTAGGAATCGTACCGTTCGCCTTCCATGGTCGTAATCGTGTTGAAGTGGGCGCGCTCCTCGACGATCAGGTTGCCTTCCGTCGCCACTTCGTTGTCGAACCGGACGCAGCGGCGGCAGAGGATGCAGCGCTCGTTATCGAGCACGATGAAGTTGCCGAGTAGGGCCGCCTTGTTCTTGTGGATCTTGGCGTCCTGCAGACGGCTGGTGGACGGGCCGTGGGCGAAAGTCAGGTCCTGCAGGTCGCACTCGCCGCCCTTGTCGCAGACCGGGCAGTCCAGCGGGTGGTTGATCAGCAGGAACTCCAGGGCACCCTTGCGCAGGTTCTCCACCTGCGGGGTGTTGGTGTAAACGACCATGCCTTCCGCCACGGGCGTAGTGCAGGCGGTCTGGGGCTTGGGAATCTTCTCGACCTGGACCAGGCACATCCGGCAGACGCCGGCAGGGTCCAGCTTCGGGTGGTAGCAGAAGACGGGAATCTCAATGCCGACTTTCTTGGCCGCCTCTACCAGCAAAGTGCCCTTGGGCACCTGGACTGTGCGGCCATCGATCGTCAAGGTGACAAGCTGCTCGCTCATGCCGGCCGCACCTCCTTTGCCTTCTTGATGTACCGGTCAAGTTCTTCGGGGAAGAGCTTCAGCAGCGACCCGGGGTAGAAGACGGCCGCGTCGGAGAGTACGCAGATGGTCGTGCCGGCCATCTGGGTCCGCATATCGGCGATCATCTTCACGTCGGCCTCGTTGCCGCCGCCGGCGAGAATCCGCTCCCAGACCCGCTCCAGCCAGTAGGTGCCTTCACGGCAGTTTGTGCACTGGCCGCAGGACTCATGGCTGTAGAATTTGGCCCAATAAAGCGCGACTTCCACCAGATCGACGGTCTCGTCGTAAACCATCACGGCCGCGGTGCCCAGCATGGAGCCGGCGGCGGCGACGGATTCAAAGTCCATGGGAGTGTCCAGGTGCTGCGGTCCGAGCAGCGGCGAAGAAGAGCCGCCCGGCTGGGCCGCCTTGAACGCCCGGCCGTCCTTCATGCCACCGGCGATCTCGATCACCTCGCGCAGGGTCGTGCCGATGGGCAGCTCATAGTTGCCCGGCCGGTTGACGCAGCCGCTGACGGTGAACATTTTGGGACCGCAGGACTTCGGGTTGGACGGGTTGGCGGAGATCGAGGTGAACCACTCGGCGCCGCGGCCAATAATGTGCGGCACGCAAGAGATCGTCTCGACGTTGTTGATGATTGTCGGGCAGCCGTACAGGCCAACCACGGCGGGGAACGGCGGCTTGACGCGCGGCTCGCCGCGGCGCCCTTCCAGCGAGTTGAGCAGCGCAGACTCCTCGCCGCAGATGTACGCACCGGCGCCACGATGCACGGTGATCTCCTGGCTGTAGGCCGTCCCGAGGATGTTGTTGCCCAGGTAGCCCTTGGCGCGGGCCTGTTCGATCGCCTTCACCAGAATTTCAGCGCCGCGCTTGAACTCGCCGCGGATATAGATAAAGCTCTGCGTGATCCGGTTGGCGTATGCCGTAATCAGAATGCCTTCGATCAACTGGTGCGGATTCGCATAGATAAGGGTGCGGTTATTGCAGGTGCCGGGCTCCGACTCGTCGGCGTTAATGGTGAGGTAACGGGGGCGCCCGTCGTTGGGCAAGAAGCCCCACTTCACGCCGGCCGGGAAGCCGGCGCCGCCGCGGCCGCGCAGGTTCGCCTTCTTCACTTCATCGACGATCCCCTGCGGCTCCATGGTCAGCGCCTTGCGCAGCCCCTGATAGCCACCCTGCGCCTCGTATACATCGATGTTGGTCAATTCGACCACACCGACGCCCTTCGTCAGCACAGGCTCAAACTGCATAGTGTAATGCCTCCTTCGCAGGGCTGTGGACCATCCTCGGCGCTAGTTCTCCTCAGCCTTCGTCTCGAATCCCGTCCACTCATCCTGCGACTGACCGTTCATCAGCGGCAGCTTCTCGAGGAAGGCGTCCGGGCCTTTGCCGCTGCGCAGCGCCGCGACAAGTCCGTCAAACTTGGCCGGGGTCATCTTCACGGCGTATTCCGTGTTGACGTGCACCACCGGCGCCAGGTCGCAGGCGGCCAGGCACTCGCCCGTCACTTCGAGGGTGATCAGGCCGTCCGGCGTGGTTTCGCCGTTCTTGATCCCGTATGTCTTCTCGATGTGCTCGACCAACTTGTTGCCGCCGCCGATCAAGTGGCAGACCATGTTGCCGCAGACTGTAATCAGATACTTCCCAATCGGATGCCGGTGATACATGGCATAAAATGAGCAGACCGAGTCAACATAGGCAGTGGAGACGCCGCAGATCTCCGCGATGGCCGCCATGTCGGAGACGGCCACGAAATGGCCTTCCCGCTCCCGCATGGACAGATGGAGCAGCGGCAGCACCGCCGAGCGCTCCTGGCCTTCCGGATACCGCTTGACAATCGCCGCGACTTCGTCACGGCAAGTCTCGGGCCAGGTGGGCGCCGGGACTTCCTTGATCGAGACGGTCTTGCTGTGAGGATCTTTCGACATTAGCGGTCCACCTCCCCGAAGACCGGGTCGACACCGGCGATAATGCCTGCCATGTCGCCCACGTAGTGGCCGGGCAGAAGCTCAGCCAGGGCGTAGGTCGCGTAGAACGCCGGGCCGCGGACCCGCATGCGCATCGGCTTGTTGCCGCCGTCGGAGATGATGTAGAAGCCGAGTTCGCCGCGCGGGGACTCCACCGCATGGTAGACTTCGCCGGCGGGCACATCGAAGCCGGACTGCACCAGCTTGAAGTGGTGGATCAGCGCCTCCATCGACTGCTTCACTTCCGCCTTGGGCGGCAGCACCAGCTTGCGGTCGTCGATGATGTGGCGGCCGTCGGGCAGGTTGGCGAGCGCCTGCTGGCAGATCTTCAGCGACTCGTCCACCTCGTCGAAGCGGATGGCGATCCGGTCGAAGAGGTCGCCGTTCTGATAGGTCGGCACCTTGAAGTCGTAGTTCTCGTAGCCGCAGTACGGATAGTACTTGCGCACGTCGTAGTCGCAGCCGGTAATCCGCAGGTTGTGGCCGGTCAGGCCGAGGCCCAGGGCCTTCTCCATGCTGATCTTGGCGGTGCCCTTCGTCCGGTCGATGAAGATCGGATTGCCGAGAATCAGGTTGCGGAGGTCCTGCATTTTGGCGGGGGCGACTTTGAGGAAGTTCCCCACGATCTCCTTGAAGTGGGCGGGCAGATCATGCGCCAGGCCACCGACCCGCATGTAGCTCGGGTTCATGCGCTGGCCCGTCACTTCCTCGAAAATGTCGAGAATCTGCTCGCGCAGGTCGAAGCACCAGAAGAACGGCGTCATGGCGCCCAGGTCGAGGCCGCCCGTGCCGATATAGACCAGGTGCGAGGTAATGCGCTGCAGTTCCATCAAAAGTACACGGGCAACTGTGGCGCGCTCGGGAATCCGGTCGGTAATGCCGAGCAGCTTCTCGACGGCCAGGCAGTAGCCCACGTTGTTGCCAATGCAGTTCAGATAGTCCATCCGGTCGACGACTGTGGTCGCCTGATTCCAGGTCAGGTTCTCCGCCGTCTTCTCGATGCCGGTATGGAGGAAGCCCGTTTCAGGCGTGGCCTTTCTGATGGTCTCGCCCTCAAGTTCCAGGATGACGCGCAGCACGCCGTGGGTCGCAGGATGATGCGGCCCGATCGACAGCGTCATGCGGTCCTGCTGGTGGGTTTCAAACGTCTGAGCCATAGTCACCCTACTTTCCGTGTTCCGTGTTAGCGTCGTCAACGCCCTCGAAGGCGGCGTACCGGTTCTGCTCGGCGGGCATCTCCAGGTTGATCAGCGCCCGGGGCCCGCGCAGCGGGTAGTCGCGCCGCAGCGGATGGCCTTCCCAGTCGTCGGGATTGAGGATCCGCTTGAGATTCGGGTGGTTCGCGAACTTGATGCCAAACTGGTCGTAAACCTCGCGCTCCGGCGCCTCGGCCATGGGCCAGATGTGGCTGACGGAGGCGGGCTGGTCCTTCTCCGTGCAGCGGACCCGCACCCGAATCATGCCCAGCGCGGGGAACTGGCGGAAATGATAGATCACCTCAAAGCGCGGGTCGCGCGCCGGGTAATAGTCGGCGCCCGCCACGTCCACAAGCACGTTAAAGCCGCGGTCCTTCAGCCAGAGCGCAACGTCCAGCAGAGAGCCGGGGTTGATGAAAACCTGCGGAATCTGGTCATTGGTCGGGGTAATCTGTTCCGCCCTATCCTTGAAGGTCTCCAAGAGGGCCGGAACGATCTCCGTGTTCACCTTTTCGCGGGCAGCCGCGGCGCGCTCGATCATCTCAAGGTTAGGCATTGACCTTCAGGCCTCCCTTCGGGTCATCCCGCTTGATCCGCTCACGCAGCATCTGGATCGCGTGAATGACGGCGTCAGGCGTCGGCGGGCAGCCGGGAATGTAAACGTCGACGGGAATCACGTTGTCGACGCCCTGCACCACGGCGTAGTTGTCGAAAATGCCGCCGGTGGAAGCGCAGGCGCCCATGGCCACGACCCATTTGGGCTCGGCCATCTGCTGGTAAACCTGCTTGGCGACGGGGACCATTTTATTGCACAGGCGCCCGGAGACGATCATCAGGTCGGCCTGCCGGGGCGAAGCGCGGAACGCCTCGGAACCCCACTGGGCCAGATCGTACCGCGGGGCCGTCAGGTTCATCATCTCAATGGCGCAACAAGCCAGGCCGAACGTAAGCGGCCAGATCGAGTTCGCCTTCGACCAGCGGAGGAAGCCGTCGACTGTGGTGGTGACGAAACCGCCATCCTTGCCAAAGACATCACTCATCGCCAGCTGAAGCCCCCCTTCTTCCAGACGTACGCGTAACCCACGGCCAGGACGATCATGAAAGTTATCATTTCATACAGACCGAAGGCGCCGAGACCACGCAAGTTGACCGCCCAGGGGTAAAAGGACGCCGCTTCCACGTCAAAGATCACGAACAGCATGGCTACCAGGTAGAACTTGACGGGGAAGCGGCCCATGAGGGGCGATGTTGGGTGGCCAGATTCATAGGGCAGGTTCTTGAACGGTTCGGGCTTGCTCGGCCCGAAGCTGGTGCCCAACACGCTCATGGCTACCGGGATCACGAGGGCAACCAGGAGGTAGATGAGCAAGGGCAGATAGGGATGCATCGGCCAGCCTCCTTCGGGTGACATGATGCGAGACGTGCGGATCCGGGAAATTCATGTGAACGAAAGAACGAATCAAAGACAAGCTAAGGCGCCGGTCGGAGCGGGAAGGCGCAGAAAGGCTACAAAGACTCACTACAACAGTATACCAAGGTGACAATCCGGATGTCATCAGCCTTGTGAATAACATCGCAAGCAAAAAACGGGCCTTGCAGCCCGTTTTGGCAGGTTTTCTCCAGTTCCCTAAGGCAACCGCAAGATTGCTTGGATTTATACCGGACATAACCGTCGCTTATTGAGAGCCCAGCGGGGCGCATGGAAACCCATGCGCCTGTGCCGTGTATATCTTACATTTATCTAACCGAGAATGCAAGGATGATTTATGCCCTGGGGTTTAGAAGACCCCAGTCGCGCCGCCCCACTGCACCAGCGGCGTGAAGAGGCGGATGAACTTGAGCAAGAGCCCGGCCTCGGGCACGTCTTTGGCGGCGACGAGCACAGTCTCCGCCAGGGGCCTGCCGTTCTCACGCACCGCTGCGCGTCCAAGAGTCTGGCCTTTCTTGACCGGCGCCTCAATCGCTTCCTGAACCTGCAGCTCCAAGCCAGGCGTTCCTGTCCCGGTGCGGGGCACCACCGCCGACAGATCGGAGGCGAGGGCAAGCGGAACTGCCAGTTCCCGGCCGTTGCGCACCGACGCCTCCACAACCACCTCGCCGGCCGACCCAAGGCTGGCCAGCCGGAAGTTGCCGAAGCCCCATTCCAGCAGGCTCGCGGCGTCGCGCCAGCGGTTCCCTGCGTGGAGCACGACGGCCACCAGTTTGTGCTCCTCGCGCGTAGCGCTGGCGATAAGGCAGGCGCCCGCCGCAGCCGTCGTACCGGTCTTCACGCCGTCGGCATCGGGCATCTGGGAGAGCAGGCGGTTGGTATTGTGCAGGACCACGTCCCGGTGGAGATACTCGAACTTGAGCGGCGTCTCCCGGACGGCCACGATGCCGCGGAAAACCTCATTTTGCAAGGCATGACGGGTGATCAGAGCCAGATCGTACGCGGTGCTGAAGTGGCGGCTGTCGGTCAGCCCGTGCGGGTTTGCCCAGTGGCTGGCCGTGGCGCCGATCTGCTTGGACTTGGCGTTCATCAGGGCGGCAAACCCCTCCACCGAGCCGCCGATGTGCTCGGCGATGGCGACGGCTGCATCGTTGCCTGAGCGCAGCAGCAGGCCATACAGCAGGTCGTGCAGCGAGTAGACTTCGCCAGGCTTGATGTACATGCTCGAGCCGGGCGTGTACGCAGCGCGCTTGGTGACCCGCACCTGATCGTCCAGGCGCCCCTTCTCCAGGGCGATGATGGCCGTCAGCACTTTGGTGGTGCTGGCGGGGTCACGCCGCCGAAAGGCGTCCTTATGGTATAGGATGCGGCCGGTCGTCCAGTCCATCAAAACCGCGCCTCCGGCCGAAACCTGCGGATGCGGCGAGAGCTTCCAACTCGGGTTCGGCTCTGTTACAGGCGCCCCAAGGGCCCGTGCGGGCAACATCCCGAGCCCGACCATCAGTGCGGCCGTCAGCCAGGCCGCCATCCACCTCATCCTGCTGCGCAATAAGGACACCTCCGGCCCTAGTATTGGGCTGGAGGTGGGTAGCAAATGCATGCGGGGAAAACAAGCTAAGCGGCCCTGGATGCTCTTATAACGTCAAACCGGCTAGGGAACCAGGGAATCCTGCGCTGTATAGCTTGCCTTCACCGTGTTGCCCGCAACCAGGCTGCTTGGCGGCGCATCGGGTGCGCCCGATGCGCAGGAGAGCGTAAGGGCAAGGGTCGACTCCGCGCTGATGAGGCTCAGTGGGATGCTCAACTCAAAGAGGCCGTCCTTCACCGCGTTCGTCAGCTTCGTCCGGGCCCCACCGGCATCCAACGCCGCCTCATAGTTGTTCGCCCAGAGGCTGCCAATGCTCCGGTTCACAGCGCCCGGCGCCGCCAGCATGATCTTCAGGTTTGGTTCGGCGCCGCCATGGGTCACCTTTACTGCCACATACAGCAAATCGCGGTCATGGGTCATGCGGACCCATTCGATTTGCGGTTTGCCTGGCGCGGCCGGGACCACCGGCGTCAGGTCCACCGGTCTGATCCCCTCCCAGTCGCTTTCTTGGCCGTCCATCGCCATCGGCAGCATCGCCGCCGCCTCATCAGCCAGCATGGCAGCCCCCTGGTAGTCGCCGTTGCGGTAACGGTCAGCGGCAGCCGCCAGTTGCGCGCGGGCTTCCGCCAGGCGGTAGGTGCGGCCCATCTGCGACCACCAGGTTATGATTGCACCGGCGGCATCCCTGGCGGCATCGGCCTGGGCGCGCTGCAGGGCCGTCAGCTCCTGCCCGGCAGTCGTTGCGGCGCGCCCAAACTCGGCCTGGCCGTACGCCGCCTCCGCCCTCGCCAGCTGGGCTGCGGCCTCACCCGCCGCCGCACTGGTGGGTGCCTCGGCCAGCGTCCGCTTCAGCTGCCCAATCTGCCAGGCGGCGGCGAACCGGTCCTTTTCGCTGACGGCGACAACGCCGTAGATATCCAGGAGCGGAACGCGGAAGCTGACGCTGCTGCCGGAAACCGTGAACGGCAAATCGGTCACACCGCTCCGGTCCGGCGAAACGTAGGTCACGCTCAGCGTTCTGCCAAGCAACTGCGGGTTCAGCCGGACCGTCAGGTCAATGTCGGCCTGGGGCTTGAAGCGCAGCGCACCGGGCTCATGGTCATAGTTGATCAGGTGCAGCAGGCGTGTCCCCTCCGGGTTGTCGTAGGCCAGAAGGGAGAGGTTGGTCCCGGCGGCGATCTCCTGATCTTCCAACACCTGAGACCTCAGGAGATCAGCCACCCGGCTGCGGACATCGGGATCCCGACTCCTGAGATACCCCGCGACCCCCTCGCTCGGTATGGTGATCATAGGGCCAAATCCTGCGCTCAGGTTCTGCGGTCCCCTGGGCCTGCCCAGCTCGTCGTGCGTGCCGGTTTCGCCTATGGCCAGCAGAGTTCCGCCCTGCTGCACATAGTCCCGCAGCAGGTTCATCTGGCGGTCGGAGAGATGCGTGACCCCAGGCAGGACGATCAGATCATACCGGTTCAGGTCGGACAGGGCGAGCTGGTCCGGGAGCCACCGGTCATCACCGGCCATTAGCACATCGTACTGGTAATGCGCCTCCAGCGCCAGGTTGGCGAAGCCAAAGAACGTGTCGTCGGCAGACCGGCTGGCTCGCTGCGAGGCATAGGAGTAGACCAGGCCGATGCGGGCCGTTGAGATCAGGTTCTCATACGCCGCACCACCGCCGGCGATAAAGTCATAATAGGGATAGAGCCGGAACATGTCGGCATTGTGGACCTTCCAGGCGTCAGGCTCGGCGAGCAGGTCGGCCCAGGGGACATGGAGAAACCCGCCGGCGGCGTAAGCTTCAGCGGTATAGAGCTTGAACAGTTCGGTCACATCAGGACGGTCATAGAGGGGCGCCGTGCTGCCGGTGTTGCCTTCCTGCACCGCCGATTTTCCCAGGCTCCGGATTAGCTTGTGAAACGGGACCGTCCGGTGGTCAGGCGGATCGCCGAAGGGGTATTCGGAGACGAAGCCGTCGACCCAAGGGGCGATGGGCAGCCCGTTCAAGGTGCCTTCGTACGTAAGGTTGTCATGCTCAGGAACGTTCACGGTGATCAGGATCTGCTTTCCAGTCGCCGCGGCGTGGGCCCGAATTTGGGTGGCGACGTCCACCCAGTAGTCCCGGCTGGCCTGAAGCTGAAAATCCAGGAAATCCGCAAAGAAGGGGATGGCCAGCCGGTCGCCGGTCTTGTACTGCTCGAGGTAGCCCTGGCGGATGAACTGGCCGTAGTCAAAGGTTGCCGGGTCGCCAACTCGTGCGGCGGACAGTTCTTCCGGGCTGTACCGGCTGCGCAGATACTCCCGGAACGCCTTTATGCTGTTCGCCGAGAAATCACCGTTGAAGCGGGGTATGCTGGCCACATCGAAATTGGTGGTCCAGGTGTCAATGGACACGATATCGACTCCATCATCTACTGCGGCTTTACCCAGGTCGATGACCTGCTGCTTCCTGGTGGGACTCAGCAGGCTGACCCAGGGCCGGTCGGCGGGCAGCATGAACTGCATGACCGGGTTTCCGTCGATATCCAGCACCCAGTCGGCGGGCGAGGTGAACTCCCTGACATGGGTCGGATCCGATCTGATGGCAGCGATATATCTGACCCCCGCTGCGTGCGCTTTTGCTGTGGCCCATGTTACCAGGGCGCTCTCTCTGATGTACTCCTCTCGCTTGGGGTCCAGGGGCTGACGGCTGCTGCCGATGAAGGTGGCGTGGGTCTTCGATACGATGCTGAGATCGTTGTAGTCGGGCAGATCAAAGAGGACGATGTCCGTCGGTCTGAAAGGATCCAGGCGGCGATCCACCGGTCGCCTGAGCGCGGTGCGATTGGTGATCTCCAGCGCCTGTGTGGCTTGTGATCGGACAGGAACAAGCGAAAGGAGCGCCAGTCCCAGGGCCAGAGTTATTTGCCATTTCACCGAAGCATCCCTCCTGGCCAGGCGCCACGACCCTGCGGCGGGCAATTAGTGTGGCAGCCCGCTGTCGGTCCCGGCTTGATGCGATACTATTGAATAGTATAACTCTTCGGCCTGTTGATGTGATACGATTCACGCAACGATTGCAGACGGAGCCGATAGGGCTTTTCGTACCTCTGTTATAGAATATTAGACACAGCATTGTATACTGAGGTAGAGTGGCTTCAGCATAAGCGGGATCGGCCTGTTGGAGTTGCGCAAGAGCGCTGTTCTCCTGCTGCTGCTTTCGCAGTCGCAGAGTGTACGACCCGACAGGGGAACATCGCCGGTACGGTCTGCACGACTTACTTATTGAATTGGCAGACAACTAAGGAGTAGCCGCTGCCCTATGTCCTGACTCAAGACATGCTGGCTATTTTCCAGCAGGCGATCAGTATCAAAGCCATTCTTGGGCAGGCAGGATTCCGGGAAACAGCGTACCGAGACCTGCTGTTCCGCTGGTCAAGACTGATTGACAGCAGGCCCCGGCCAAATGGCCGGGGCCTGCACGTTCCGCTTATTGACCCTTGAAGACGAGGTTGTAAGGCCCACCCTGCAGGGGCTTTTCGAACCGCTGGCCGTTGACGACCAGGCTCACGCCCTCCATGTGTCCGATGCGAACTCGAATATCGGCGCCCTTAAGCTCCTTGGAGGCGGTCAGGGTGCCTTCTTCCTTCTTGCCGTCAACGGTAGCCTCGTACCAGACGCGGTTTCCGCCGATTTCGAGTTTCACCGTAATCTCCTTGGCCGGCACGGCGAAGACCACATCCGTCTGGTTGGCCTGCGACATGGTGACCTTGGGAGGGTCAGGCAGGGCGGGCGCTGGCGTCGGTTCGGGCTGGGTCGTCGCCACCGGTGGGGGCGCCGGCGGCTGCGGCTCGGGCTGCGGGGGCGTGGTCTGGGTAAAGATCAGCCAGCCCAGGTAAGCCACCGCACCGATCAGGGCGAGGACCACGGCCGTCATGCCGAGCGTCCTCAAGCTGCCCGATTCCTTGCGCATGGGGCGCCGGGGCCGCGGCGCCCTCCGGACTTCCGGCCGGTCGGTCACCGGCCGTTCCACCGGGTAATCAGCTTCCTTCTCCGGTAGCCTGCCGGTCTCACGCAGCAGCGACTCAGCCGACCGGTAGCGGGCTTCTTCGCGCCTGGCTTCGCGCTCCTGAACGGTCGCCGGGTGAGCGGAGCCTCCCTGCCGCTGCGCCGATGCCGAAACGGGACCGTGGCTATCGACGGGGCGTTCCTTCGACCGCTTGTATTCCTCTACCAGGGCCGGCCCATCCAGCCCCAGGTAATTGCCGTATGTCCGCAGGAACCCCTTGAGATACGCATCGCCCGGCAAAACGGCTTCCTGGCCGCTCTCCAGAGCTTCCACGTATTTTCGCCGGATTTTGGTTTCTTCTTCAACGACTTCGAGGCTCAATCCCTTCGCTTCTCTGGCAGCACGCAGACGGCGGCCGATTTCGTACACCCCTGCACCTCCTCCGTCGTCCCGTGGTCAGGACATGCCTTGCTGGAGCGAACGGCAAAGATATTGTAAAGTTCTCAGCGACTCCCATCTTCTACGTTGTGCAGACATATCCTTCTTGCCGTCGCACTGACTCCCCAAAAGTGTCTTTCACTCCCCGGAGGTACTGCCCAAGTGCAGTCCCCGCTAGGGCAAAGGGAGGATACAAAAGACCGGCAGCCCAGGGCTGCCGGTCCTATATCGCGGCTACGGGTGGAGGCGGTTGAGCAGGCGGGCGAAAGGAATGGTCTCACGAACGTGGTCGAGGCCGCAAATCCAGGCGACCGTCCGCTCCACCCCAATGCCGAAACCGGAGTGCGGCACCGTTCCGTACCGGCGCAGATCCATATACCAGCCGTACGCAACGGGATCGAGCTTGTTTTCCGCGTATCTCTGCTTCAAAAGCTCAGGGTCATGCATGCGCTGCGAGCCGCCGATGATCTCCCCGTAACCCTCGGGCGCCAGCAGGTCGGCGCCGAGCACCACGTCGGGGTTGGCGGGATCGGGCTCCATATAGAACGCCTTGATCTTCGTCGGGAACTTCTCGACGAAGACGGGCTTGTCAAACTGCTGGGTAATGGCCGTCTCGTGCGGGGCGCCGAAATCCTCGCCCCAGGGAATCGGCTCCCACTCGTCGCCCGGCTGGTGCACCTTCTGCAGCAGTTCCACAGCCTCGGTATAGGTGATCCGCGGGAACGGCGGCTTCACCTTTTCCAGATGCGACGTATCGCGGCCAATCGTCTTCAGGTCGGCAGCCCGTCGTTCCAGCACCCGCTGGACGATGTAGGAGACGAACTCCTCCTGGAACTTCATGTTGTCTTCGTGGGTATAGTAGGCCATTTCCGGCTCGACCATCCAGAATTCGATCAGATGCCGGCGGGTCTTGGACTTCTCCGCCCGGAAGGTCGGCCCGAAAGAGTAGACCTTGCCAAACGCCATGGCGGTGGCCTCGGCGTACAGCTGGCCCGACTGGCTCAAATAGGCAGGCTCGTCGTTGACGTACTTGGTCTCAAACAGGTTGGCACCGCCTTCGGCGGACGTTCCCATCAAAATGGGCGGCTCGGTCAAAATGAAGCCACGGTCCTGCAGGAACGTGTGCATCGCCATGGTAATTTCGTTACGGATGCGCAGAATGGCCGTCTGGCGGGAGGAGCGGATCCACAAATGGCGGTTGTCCATCAAGAACTCCGTGCCATGTTCCTTCGGCGTGATGGGATACTCCTCAGCAATCTGTACGATTTCGAGCTCCTTGACCCCAATTTCGTAGCCGCCGGGGGCCCGGTCATCCTTGCGGACGGTGCCCCGGATGATCAGAGAAGACTCCTGGGTCAGCTTCTTGCCCGCCTCAAAGACTTCCGCTGGCACATCCTTGATAAAGACGACCGCCTGGCAAATCCCCGAGCCGTCACGGAAAATGATGAACTGGATCTTCCCGGAACTCCGACAGTTATAGACCCAACCCCGCAGTTCCACATCCTGTCCCTCGTGCCGTCCCAGCTCGCTGACATAAATCCAATCCATATGCGAACCTCCGGTCATGTATTCCAGACCATTCTAGCATAGCATTTTTCGCAATGGAAACCGGGCGGCAACTTTCCGCCCGGCTCATGCGTCTTATTGTTGATCGACCCGTAGTGTTACGATGCCCAGGGCGCCGGGTCCCGCGTGGGTCGCCACCCCGGTGCCCGCGTCCGCGATGATCGACTCGATGCAGTTGAAGCGGCTGCGCACTTCATCGAGCAGCTGCCGGGCCTCCGCTTCGGCGTTGGTGTGCACCACCGCCAGGAAGACACGGGCCTGGCCCGCCCGCTCCAGGGCCATGCTCACCACGTGATCGACGGCCCTGGACCAGCCCCGGACCCGGTCGACCACGTCTGCCACACCCTGCCCGATGTACAGAATCGGTTTGATGCCGAGCACGCCCGCCACCATCGCCTGCCCCAGGGAGACCCGACCGCTGAGGCGCAGCTGGGTCAGATCACGAATGGCGGCATGAATGTGCACGTGCGGCACCAGGCTCTCCACGTACGAAATGATCTCCCCCACGGCCCTGCCCATGGCAGCCGCCCGGGCTGCCGCAATGGTCAGCAGACCCAGGCCCAGCGTTGTCGTCTGCGAATCGATGATGTGGATATTCGACTCCGGCAGCATCTTCGCGGCCATGCGGGCCACGTTGATGAGCGCCGACTTGGTCTCAAACAGATGGATCGATATGATGGCGGCCCCGTCCGCCGCAAGCTTGCGATAGGTCTCCAGAAACGTGCCCGGCGACGGGGTCGATGTGGTCGGCGGCTGTTCGGCGGCGCCGAGCCGCCCGTAAAACTCGGCGGCGGGGTTGACACCGTCGATATACGTCTCCTGGCCGAAGTGGACGACTACCGGGACCACCGTAATGTGCAGTGAGCGGCAGATTTCGGCGGGGATGCTGGCGGTGCTGTCGGTGACGATTTTTACGTTCAGAGGGAAGCCCTCCTTGTGGGAACATTGCCTGCGAATCAATTCGGCCCCGGCAGCGGGACCTCCTGCGTCCGGTGGCAGCGCTTCCATGTCCCTGCTACATGAAAATTCGCCTGTCGTGCTTCTGTCTGTATCTGTTGTATAATGTGGATAAGCCAATCCGACGGGAGGGAAGCAGGATGGCAGGCGTCACCACGAAATCCCGCCACACCAGAGACACAGCCGAGCGGCGCCGTAAGGATGCCCGCCGTAAGCTCTATGTACGCCGGCGGTTTACAGTATTGGCTCTGCTGCTGGCATTGATTGTCGGTGCGTACTTCGGCATTGACTGGATCCTCTCGCGCTGGCTGGACAAAGCCGGAGACTCGCAGGGAAATCCCGACTCCGCCGCCGTCCAGCTGGCTTTTACGCCGGACATACTGATGCCAGTCGACTTTGACGGCGACACCAAGCCGGACGCGCAGATCGCAGTGGGACCGACCAAGAACACCGTCCGGCAGATCGCCATGGTAACCGGTACAAAGGCGCCCCTTACGCAGATTGGTGAGATCTTTGAGGTGCCTGCCTTCCGGTTGGAGGTGCGCGATTTGCCTCGCGCCAAGGGCGTCCTGGTCTTGGACGGCCATCTGCCTACCACGGGCGAACCAAAGAAAGTGGAGGTGCCCGGCGGCGGCACCGCCACTGAAGCAGCCGGTGGCGAGCCCGCGTACCGGGCCTGGCGCATGGATAAGACCAAGGGGCTCGTTTCTGACGACTACTATGCGCTCGCCGCACCGGTTAGCCCTACCGCCGACATTGTCGTGGACAAATGGCTGAATACGCTCTGGCTGTTTAAGGACGGTCAACTGGCGGCGACCTACCGGGTCGCCACAGGGCGGTTCCTCGACGGTCCTGCGCCGGCCGCGGTGAACCAGGCACAGAATTACGTGACGCCGCTGGGGAAGTTCACCATCACCAACCTCCAGGTCAACCCGCCCTACAACAAGACGGGCATCAAGGGCGGCGATCCGAATAACCCGCTGGGCACCAGGTTCCTGGGTTACAGCGTTTATAACGGGGACAGCGCCAACGTGTGGGCCATCCACGGGACGAACGAGGAGCTGCAAATCGGCAAGTGGGTCTCCGACGGGTGCATCCGCCTGAAGAACCGGGACGTGGAGAAGCTGTACGAACAGGTCAGAAGCGGCATGACGCTCGAAGTTGTCAGTTCCAAACCGTAAGCATTTCCAAGGCCGGCCAGAGGATTCTGGCCGGCCCTGTGTTTACGCCCGCAGAACGCAGCTGGCGGGTCTGAACGGATGACGCTCGCTCTGCGGCGCCGAGTTCACGAAGAATGCAGCCGGCTGCTTACCGACGACTCTGCGGAAAGCCGCGACCACCAACGGGTCGAAGTGCTCGCCGCTGCAACGCTCCACTTCTTCGACGGCCCAGGAGAGCGGCTTGGCCTTGGAGTACGGCCGGTCTGAGAGCATGGAGTCTACCGCATCGGCCAGGGCGATAATGCGGGCGCCCATCGTGATCTGGTCCCCCGCGGCGCCCTCCGGGTATCCCTTTCCGTTGAACTCCTCATGGTGCTGTCCGACGATGCGCGAGACCTTCTCCATGCCGGGCACCGCCCGCAGGATCTCCTCACCGATGCGTGTGTGCTCCATGATGATGTTCCATTCCTCATGGGTCGGCTTGGTCGGCTTGTGCAGAATCGCCTCCGGCACGCCGAATTTGCCCACATCGTGCAGGAGCGACGCCTGCCGGATGCACATCACCTCATCCTCGGGTATGCCCAGTTCGACAGCAATGGCCTGCGCGTAGCGCGCCACCTGATTGGAGTGGCCGTAGACGGAAGCATCACGCGCATCGATGATGGTCGATACCACCTGAATCAGCTGCTCCATAGAGCGCGTCTTCAACTGGTGGGCGGCCTCCAGCGCCTTTCGCCCCCGTTCGGCAGTCTCATAGGCCTCGCGCGAGCGGCGGATGTGCGTCTGGTATTCGCGCCGCACGATCAACAGAGGAATGGCGAAGACAGGGACCACGAACCAGCCCATGTAGAGGAACGCACTGCCCATCAATCCGCCCGAAACAGCCGTGAAGACGAAAGCCGGCGCAAGCCAGGCAAACCGTTCGCGCCAGAGCTGCCGCAGCGGCGCCCCCTGCCGGAGGCTGACCATGAGCGCGACCACACCGACGTTGACCAGGAAGTACAGAGCGCCGCCCATCCCGACGGCGGCCGCAAACCAGTGGTCAAGGCCGGCCGAGCGGGTGCGAATCAGTGCAAACGGCCAGCTGCCCGCCACTGCCGCCATGATCATGACGGCAAGGTTAGATGCCAGCGTCCGCCACCGGGCGCCCCTGGCCTGCAGGGCGAAGGCGCAGAAATTGACGATGTTGACGCTGATGGCGGCGTACATACCCAGCGTTGCCCCAGCCGCCATGGTAACGGCCACGCCCAGTGAAACGGTGGACCTGCGCTCACCGTCACCAAGCAAGTCGACCCGCCAGTACTCGGCGGCAAACCCCAGCCCGCAGAAGATCGAAAGCATCACCAGATTGGGCAGCGGCTGGCCCATGAGGAACGGGAGGAACAGGGCGGCGGCGGCGAGCAACATGACCGCCGCATCGGGCAGCCACGGCCGGCACATGCCCGCCGGCTGTACCGGGGGCGCAGGCTCGGGCGGGGCGGGCGGCAGGTCGTCGGGCTCCGCTGCCGGCGCCTGGGCCGCCGCCACCTCAGCCGCTGCGGTCTCCGCCTTCACCGACCGCAGCGTCGGACGGGCGTGGGCTGCGGCATGCCCAGACGGCGCCGCCGTACGCTCCACCCACTCCTCTGCTGGCACCTCATCGGCCGTGTGCGTGCGGTTGCGCCCCTGGCGTTTGGCATAGTACAGGGCACCGTCCGCGGCGGCGGTCAGTTGTGCGAGCGTGTCGCCGTGTTTGGGGAAGGCGGCGACACCGCCGCTGATGCTGCATGAAATATGCAGCCCATCGCCGATGTCGAACGGGCAGCCGGCCACCGCTTCCCGGATGCGCTCTGCGAGGTAATGCGCTTCAATGGTTTCGGTACCGGGCAGTAGCAGCACAAACTCCTCGCCGCCGAAGCGGGCGGCAAAGTCCTGGTGGCGCAGGCTCTTGCGAATCCTCTGGGCCACCTCTGCGATAACGGCGTCACCGGCGAGGTGCCCGTACGTGTTATTGATGTCGCGCAGGAAATCCAGATCGAAAAAGATCAGCGATATGGGCCGGCGCAGTACTCTGGCAGATGTCAGCTCGTGCTGGAACTGCTCCTCAAACCGGCGGGAGTTGTATAGCCCGGTCTTGCCGTCAATCTCAGCGAGGCGGATCAACTGGACTCCCCGGAGCATGTGGTAGGCAAACACCACCGGTGCGAGCACCAGGACCATCAGCCCGGGATGCGTCCGCCACAGAATTGCCGATATGGCCCCCAGGCCGATGATGAGCAGTTCGGGAAGCAGAATGTCGGTCTTCCACAGTTCAATGCTGAAAATCCGGACCCGCCGCGCCAGATGAATGACCACGGCGACCCACAATGTCTGGTACACGACGAAGAAGCCCATCACAACCAGCAGCACGGCAACATCCAGGAAGGAGAGCGATGTCGGGTGCGTCCAGGCACCGAGCAGCAGGTGGGCGCCCGCGCTGCCAATCAGCGCCTGGCCGGCGTTTGCCGCCGGAATGAGCAGCCAGTCCGGCTTGCGCTGGTGATACCTGCGGACCGTATAGGGGATCCAGATGAGCAGCGGCATGAGGGCCAGCCACCCGCCGCTGAGGAGGATGATGCCGGTGAACAGGAATGTATTAGCCACGACATAGGTGGCCACATTCGTTTGTGCCGACCGGATGGGATACAGGTGCGCCAGCCCGCCGCATATGGTCAACACCACAAAGGCCGGGACCTCCCGCAGGGGAAATCCGGCAGCGAGCGCAACCCACATGCCAATAAGCACCGCTACGGCGATAGTCACCTTCATGAATGCAGCCGCAGCGCGCGGGGTCTTCTGATTCATCCCATCTTCCTCCTCATCTACGGGGCGCCTCATCAGTCACCCAGGTGATCGGGTTGAATGTTAAGGTAGTAGACGTTGTCGTAGTATACGTTGTCGTAATATACCTGGGAGGATGCAGACCCGGAGCCCGGATCTGCAAACAGCGACGGTGTCAAGCCCTGGTTTGCGGCGGGCACTGCCGCCGGATTGGTCACTACTGTGAATATGGCGCTCATGGTGGGTACCGCCAGAACGCCCCGGTTGTGCTGCATGAAAAGGTGTTTTACTTGATCGGGACTAAGGGAGGGATGCCGGTGCAGCAACACGGCGGCTGCACCGCTGACGACCGGCGCCGCCATGGACGTGCCGCTCAGCCGGATATACTGCCCGTCCACCAGGTGCGGGTACTGGGCGCCCAGATCGGAGCCCGGCGCCAGGGTCGAGAGGATTCGGTAGCCGGGAGCGAGGACCTCGGGTTTGGCAAAGCCGTCCTGCGTGGTCCCAGCGGCGCTCCATGAGATGAGCGAGTCATCGGCGGTCTCCTTGCTATTCTGGTCGTTGATGGCACCGACGGTAATGACAAAGGGGTCGTTGGCAGGCGGATAGGTAGTGGCATTCGGCTCCTCTCCGAGGTTGCCGGCGCTGACCACCACTACGATACCGACAGCCCAAAGTCGCTCAACGGCACCATCGAGGGGGCTGGACATATAGCTGGCCGGAATCGTGGACTGTAGACTAAGGTTTACCACTCGAATATTGAACTGGGCCCGGTTGTTGTAGACCCATTCCAGCGCGTCGATAACCTTACTTTCCGTTGTGTTGCCTTGATCGTCCGTCACTCTGAGGTTATAGATGGTCGCTTGCGGCGCCATGCCGACGTGGAGCCCGTCCGGGTTGTTCCCGGCGATGATGCCGGCGACGTGGGTTCCGTGGCCATAGGCGTCCTGCGAGTCGCCCACGGACGGGAGCACGATGTTGACGGTATGGTTCTGCAGGTCGGGGTGGGCCGCCACGCCCGAGTCGATCACCGCCACGCCGACACCGCTGCCCAGGTGGCTATTCCAGAACTCCTGGATGTCAAGGCCGGCCTGGAAGTGTGCGGCTGTGGCGTTTTGGTCCAGATTTGCCCGCAAGGGGCTGTCCGGCGCCACATAGGCGACCCCCGGGTGGCGGGCCAGGGCGCTGAGCGCTTTGGCCGGGACTCGCATGCGCATCGCCTTAATGAACCCCCAGGATTTGAGGCGCTTTCCGCCGCTCGCCCGGATGATCTCATCTTCCTTGGCGCCGCGGCGCTTTGCGACAATCACCTCCACTACTTGCTCGGGGTCTTCCGCAGCCAGACGGGCCAAGTAGGAATGCAGGGGCCCCTCCCCTGCATCAGCGTGGACCGGAACGGGCGGGACCACCAGTGGGACCAGGACCGACAGCAGGATCAGCAGCAGTGCGATGATTCGCCTTCGGTTCAGGGCGAAATCCATGCTCATCTCTCCCCACTACTCTCAGAATTCCCCCCTCATTCGATCATATCTTCCAGTCCAATTATTGTCAATACAGCCCTAAGTTTCTTCCTTAGGTTTTGTATGGCGAGATTATCAGTTGTTTGAAATGTCTTTATGACGAATATTCGAGATCATGAAACTTTTTTACCGCGTACTCCGCGCCTCCACTGCAGAATCACCGCCCCCTTCCCAAAGCAAAACGAAAAGCGCCAAGGCGTTGCCCTCGGCGCTCTCGGTTCACACAGGAGTCACGGCGTGCTTCTTGCCCGGCCAGGACTGACGCTTGGTGGCATAGAGCTCGAACCGTTGCTCCAGCTCCAGACGCAGCCGGTCGAAGGGAATTACGGCGTCAACGATCAGTTCGGAGGCCAGGCGGTAGATGTCGATGTCGCGGCGGTACTCCTCCCGGAGGCGCTCCACGAAGGCCTGGCGCTCTTCCTCGGGCTTCTCGGCAATCTTGTTGGCGAAGACGGCGTTCACCGCCGCCTCCGGGCCCATGACGGCGATGGAGGCCGATGGCAGCGCGATGGTGCAGTCCGGCTCAAAGGCCGGGCCGGCCATGGCGTACAGGCCCGCCCCGTAGGCCTTGCGCACGACGACGCAGATCTTGGGCACCGTCGCTTCCGAAATGGCGGCGATCATTTTTGCGCCGTGGCGGATGATCCCCTGCCGCTCCACCGCCGTGCCGATCATGAAGCCAGGCACATCCGACAGGAAGAGCAGGGGAATGTTGAAGGCATCGCAGAGCCAGACGAACCGGGCAGCCTTGTCGGCGGAATCGACGAACAGCACGCCGCCCTTGACACGGGGCTGGTTGGCCACCACGCCCACCGGGCGCCCCGCGATGCGGGCCAGGCCCGTAATGATCTCCGGGGCAAACAGCTTCTTGATCTCGAAGAAGGAGCCGTTATCCACAATGCGGTCGATCAGCTCGTACATTTGAAACGGCGAGTTCTGGTTGGCCGGAATGATCTCTCCGATCGCCCGGCCGGGCTTCGGCTCCCCGTGCGGCGCCGTGGGCGCCCCCTCCCCCGAATAGCGGGGCAGGAAAGCGAGGTAGCGCCGGGCGGCCGTGATGGCCTCCTCCTCCGTTTTCACGAGGATGTCGCCGCAGCCGGAGACGGTACAGTGCATCTTGGCGCCGCCCATCTCCTCGAGGGTCACTTTTTCGCCGATGACCATCTCCGCCATGCGGGGGGAGCCCAGGTACATCGAGGCGTTGCCCTCCACCATGATCACAATATCGCAGAAGGCCGGTATGTAAGCCCCGCCGGCCGCGGATGGGCCGAAGAGCAGGCAGACCTGCGGAATCAGTCCGCTCAGCTTCACCTCGTTATAGAAGATGCGGCCCGCGTGGCGCCGCCCCGGAAACATTTCTACCTGATCGGTAATGCGGGCGCCCGCTGAGTCGACCAGGTAGAGCAGCGGCACTTGAAGTCGCTCGGCCGTCTCCTGGATGCGCAGGATCTTCTCCACGGTCCGGGCGCCCCACGAGCCCGCCTTGACCGTCGAGTCGTTGGCCATAATGGCCACGGGCCGGCCGCCCACCTTGCCCACGCCGGTCACGACGCCGTCCGCCGGCAAGTCGGCGGCCTGGTTGTTGGCAAAGAGGCCGTCTTCGACGAAGGAGTCTTCGTCGGTCAGCAGCCGGATGCGCTCACGCACGAAGAGCTTCCCTTGTTTGGCCGCCTGTTCGTGGTACTTGGGCGCCCCGCCTTCCTTGATCTTCGCTTCCTTCGCCTTCAGATGCTCTTCCAGGCTCATGGGTTTCCGCCCTCCCCCTCCACGCTCTGTTTACTCGCCCCTGTACACCGGCGGGCGCTTTTCCGAAAACGCCCGCAGCCCCTCCAGCCGGTCCTGCGTCGGGATGATCGACTGGTAGGCCTCCCACTCCAGGGCGAGTCCCGCCCCGGATGCGAGCCCGCCGTTGATCGCCCGCTTGGCGGCCCGGATAGCCAGGGGGCCCTGGGCGGCAATCTGCGCAGCCAGCTCCCGGGCGGCGGGCAGCAGGTCCTGGCGAGGCAGCACCCGGTTGGCCAGGCCCATCGCCCCCGCCTCCGCCGCCGACAGCCTGCGGGCAGTAAAGATCAGCTCCTTGGCCACCGCCGGACCCACGAGCTGCGGCAGGCGGATACACCCGCCCGCCCCGGGGATGATGCCCCAGGAGACTTCCGTCAGCCCGATCTGGGCGTCGTCGGCCATCAGCCGGATGTCGCAGGCCAGGGCCAGTTCGCAGCCCCCGCCGAACGCCATCCCGTGAATGGCTGCAATCACCGGCATGGGGAGCCGCTCGTACAGCGTGACCGTCTCCCGCAGCAGATGGACCGTTTCAAAGACTTGGGCCTCGCTCATGCCCTGCCGCTCTTTGAGGTCAGCGCCCGAGCAGAAGGCCTTGGACTCGCCGCCGTGTATGATGACGGCCCGCACGTCGCGGTCCGCCGCCAGGGCGCCGGCCGCGGCCTGCAAATCTTCCACCACCTGCCGGGACAGGGCGTTGTACTGCTCGGGGTTGTGCAGCGCCACTTCCGCCACGAAACCACTGCGGCTGAGCAACACCTTCTCCATGGAAGTCACCCTCCTCAGATGATGCCATACCCCCGGAAGACCCGCAGGGCCGTCAGCGTCGCTTCCAGTGCAAACCCCGGCTCAGCGGGCCACGCCCCGTCCGCCCCCTGCTGCGCCGCCAGTGCGGCCAACTGCCCGACAATGGGCAGCGCAAACCTGCCGCCCGCGGCGAGCTCCAGGGCGCAGGCCAGGGCCCAGGCCCGTTCGGAAGCGTCCATCTCCCGGGCCGTCACCGCCTGGAACGCCCAGACGGTCTCGTTGGCCTCAGGCCCCAGGAGCTTATAGAAGACTGCCCACGCCAGCGCCAGCGTCTGCACGGGCACCGTCGCCGGGTCAGCGCTGCCGAGGAAGCGGCGAAGCCAGGTGGCGCCCCGGTTGATCGGATCGGTATGGTCGGGTTCGGACATCAAAATCGAATAGGTCGCGACTGCGGTCAAATACGGCGGCGTCTGCCAGCCGTACACGGGGTTGGTCTCCGCCCACGAACCGTCCGTCTGCTGCACCCGCCGCAGGTAGGCTACCGCCCGGGAAGCCATGGGCGACCCCGACAGGGGCGGCATATCTTTCAACTGATGCAGCACGTAGCAGGTCACGTCGATGCCGCCCGGAAATCCCCCGTCTGCACCCTGAAGCCCTTCGATCTCGCGTACGACCTCGCGAGCCGGCCCCGCGCTGCCCATGATTCCTTCCAGTCTTGCTACGTCCCGCGCAGCGCCGTGGGCCAGGACGAATGCCCTGGCCCGCTCTGCGTCCACCCGAATGGGGGAAAGCTCGACCACTGTCACTACTCCTCCGCTTCGATCTCCATGCGCAACAGGGCTGCGGCAAACGTCTTGCCAAGGTTGTCGCTGCGCAGCGACCTGGGCGCCCCGCCCCCGAGCGCACCATGTACCAAGAACTTCAGCGCCTGCACGTTCGGGACCTCCCACATTTCCACCGGTCCCGTCGCTACCGGGCGGAAGTACTCCGCCACTCTCTCCTTCGTCACCTGGCGCCGGATGATCTCCCAGGCCGCATCGTCGTTGGCAAACAGGGAGATATCCGACGCGTCGCCCTTGTCGCCCGAGCGGGCGTGGCAAATCTCGATGAGGCGCATGCTCTATACCTCCCCCCACTCGGCGGCCCGGGCTACCTGCACCCTGGCGTAGGGCTCCACCAACTCCCGGGGAATCAGCGTGGACCAAAGGCCCATCAGCTCCCGGGGCTGGGGCGTGCCCGCCACGGCCGACGCCGTGGGCGGCCCGGAGAGCAGCAGCGGCGGGAACTCCCGGGCCAGCACTTCGCAGTCCCGCTTGTTGTCCGTCCGGATGGCGATGCGCAGGCGGACTTCGTTGATCTGATCTTCATCAGCCGGCTCCGGCGCAATGGCGCCCCAGAGCGAATTGATGCCGATGTACTCCACGTGAGTCTCCTGCGGCTGGACGCCCTGCATCTCCAGCCGCTTCCTGACGATTTCGGCGGCCCGTTTCGCCTTGGAGTATGCCTTCGGCCAGCCGAAGGAGATGTAACCCTCACCCATGTAGCCGTCAGCGTAACCGAGAAGCGCTTTCAGCGTCGGCGGGGCCGGGCGCCCCTGCGTGCCGCTGACCCGCACCCGGTTCTCGCCCGCCGGCTCCAACTTCGTCGTCGTCAGGTCGCAGATGACGTCCGGGGTAATGTAGGCGGTGGGATCGTGGATTTCATACAGGAACTGCTCCTTGACCGAGCGGAGCGTCACGGCGCCGCCGGTTCCCTCCGGCTTGGTCAGAATGAAGGAACCGTCCTCACTCACTTCGGCGACGGGATAGCCAATCCGTTCGAGGTCGGGCACATCCTCCCAGCCGACCTGCAGGTTGCCGCCCGTTACCTGCCCTGAGCATTCCATCAAATGGCCGAGAATAATCCCTTGCGCCAGCCGATCCCACGCGTCGGCAGCCCAGCCGAACTCGTAGATCAGGGGGCCGAGGAACTGCGCCGTGTCGGTGGTGCGCCCGGTGATCACCACGTCGGCGCCCTGGCGGAGCGCCTCCGCGATTACGTCCGCCCCCAGGTAGACCGAAGCGAAGAGGACCCGCTCCCGCACGTCGCCCAGGGCCTGACCGGTCTCCTTGTCCCGGAAGGTCACGCCCCTGTCGGCCAGTTCGTCGAGCCGGTCGTAGATGTCGTCGCCCGTGACGCAGGCGATTCTCAGGTCGCCCAGCCCCAGTTCCCGCGCCACGGCTGCCACGGCCCGGGCGGCGCCCACCGGGTTGATGCCCCCGGCGTTGGTGATCAGCTTGATCCCTTTCTCCCGGCAGATCGGCAGCAAGTTGCGCATCATGGGCACCACATCTTTGGTGTAACCCTGGGCGGGGTCCTTGCGACGGCCTTTCTGCAATATGGCCAGCGTCAGTTCCGCCAGCGTGTCAAAGCTGATGTACTTGACGTTGCCGCGTCGGGCCACATCAAGCACAGGCAGAAGGCTGTCCCCGTAAAAGCCCTGCCCGGCTCCGATCCGTACGGTTCGCATTCGGCGTCACGCCCCCTCGTATTCGACGACCAGGTCGCCGTCGTTGACGAAATCGCCTTCCTTTACTACTACGGCCTTCACGACCCCATCAGACTCTGCCGTAATGGGAATCTCCATCTTCATCGATTCGAGGATCAGCACATCAGTGCCCGCTTCGACCTTGTCGCCGGGCTTGACCAGAACCTTCCACACCGTACCGGCCATATTCGATTTGACCATGACGATCAGTACCCTCCCCTCGTTCGCTCAGCACCCCAATTGCTTTGCAATGACAATTCGCTGAATTTCGCTGGTGCCCTCGCCGATCTCGGTCAGCTTTGCGTCGCGCCAGAAGCGGGAGACCGGGAAATCCTCCGTGTAGCCCGCGCCGCCGTGGATCTGAATCGCCTGGTTGGCCGCCCGGACGGCGGCTTCGGAGGCGAAGAGCTTCGCCATGGCCCCTTCGCTGCTGAACGGGCGCCCCTGGTCTTTCAGCCAGGCGGCCTTCAGGACCATCATGCGTGCCAGTTCTACTTCCATGGCCATATCCGCCAGTTTGAACTGGATCGCCTGGAATTTTGAGATGGCGTGGCCGAACTGAACCCGCTCCTTGGCGTATTTGAGGGCGGCATCCAAAGCTGCCTGTGCAATTCCGACGGCCATGGCGCCAATGGAGATGCGGCCGCCGTCCAGCGTCACCATGAACTGCTTGAACCCTTCTCCCGGCGAACCCAGCAGATTCCCGGCAGGAACGCGTACGCTGTCGAAGTAGAGCGGGCGGGTGTCCGAAGAGTGGAGCCCCATCTTCTCGTAAGCCGGCCCTACGGTGAAGCCTTCCGTCGGGTTCGGCACGATGAAGGCGCTGATGCCCCGGTGTTTGTGGCCCGGGCCGGTGACGGCCGTGCAGACGATGTAGCCGCAGTAGAAGGCGTTGGTAATGAAGGACTTGGAGCCGCTCAGGAGATAGCTGTCGCCGTCGCGGACGGCCGTAGTGTTGGTGCCGGCCGAGTCGGAGCCGGCGCCGGGCTCCGTGAGGCCGAACGACGCCAGATACTCGCCCCGGGCGGCGCCCGGGAGCCACCGGTGCTTCTGCTCCTCGCTGCCGAAGTAGTAGACCGGCCCCATGCCGATGGAGCAGTGCGCCGCCATGGTGATGCCCAGCGATGCATCCGCCCGGCTAATCTCCTCTACAGCCAGGGCGTAAGAGACCGTGTCGCCGCCCATGCCGCCGTATGCTTCGCTGAAGGGGATGCCGAAGAACCCCAGGCTGCCCATTTGCTTCACGAGATCCAGCGGGAACTCCCCGGTCTTGTCCCGCCGGCCGGCGCCCGGTGCCACCGCCCCCTCGGCGAACTCCCTGGCCAGGTTTCGAATCGCTGCCTGTTCTGCAGTCAGGTCGAAATTCAGTCCCACACTCGTCCCTCCCGTCTCTGCACACCCCACGTAAGGCGAAGTAATCTCTCTCATTATACGTGCTTATTCGTATCGTCTGATCCGGATTCCTGCCCACGTGTGACAAAATTCTATGAGTCCGGTGCGCAATGTGTCACATGACAAGTATGGGCGCCGGCGGGCATAGACCTGAAGCAAACGCTGTCACCAGGGAGGTGGATCCATGTTTGAACAACCCGTCAGGCGACTGGCCGTCGCCACCCTGTCTGAGGTCGGCGATGCGGCTGCACTCTTCCGGGGCCCCGGAGGGCGCCCGCTGCAGGGCTACGTGCTGGTCACCGGCGAAGGCGCCGACTGCCGCATAACCGTCTATCTGAATCAGGGGGAAGGAAATCACACGGCGGTACTGGCAGGGGATATGGTCTGGTTCCAGGCTCAGAGCCAGCCCCAGGCGCGGCCGGCGGAGGCGCCCCTCCCCGTGGCATCGGCTGCGGCCGGCGCTGGAGAACCCTGGGCCGGCCTGCAGCCGGACTCTGAACCGCCGCCGGAAGAAGCACTGCCGGCTGAGCCGGGGTTCAAGCTGTACGCTGAGCCGGCGACGCCGGTCTCGGCCATCGTACCGCACAAAATTGAAGTGGTCGTGACTCCGTTGGAGGAAGCTCCCTCGGAGGCGCCTGCCGCAGAGCCTGCTGCCGAGCCCGCCATCGTGCCCCCTGCCGAGCCCGCTGCCGAAGCAGAACCGGTCTCGATTACCCTGAGCTCCCGGCACCCCCTGGCGCCCCGGGCGGGCGGCACGGCCCGCCTCGATCGCAGCCAGAGCAGCCTGACCCTGACCGTCCGCGGCCTGCCATCCCCGGCGGTGATGGGGCGCCCTTACAACGCCTACCGCGCCTGGCTGCTCAACCAGCGGGCGGGCACCCGCCAGCCCCTCGGCCTGCTCACCCGTGTCTGGGGGGAGAATTTCAAGCTCGAAAGCGAAGGCGGCCTCCCGCTGTCCCGCTTCGATGCAGTCCTGATCACTGCCGAAGACCGCCTGGCGGGGGCGCCCATCGCCTCGGCGCCCCAGGTTCTCGTCGGGGATTACGACTTATGAAAAGCGCCGCCCCCGATTTCTCGGGGGCGGCTTCTGCTCTCATGCGACCTTCGCCATCCGAAAACCCCGGCGGGCGGCTCTCAATGCTTATGCCTCGTCTTCCAGGTCGGCCCCTTCGACGTCCTTGAACATCTCCTGCCATTGAGGCAGGGAGATCAAGACGTCCCGCGGCTTGGACCCCTGGTGGGGCCCGATAAAGCCCCGCTCCTCCATCATGTCAATCAGACGGGCAGCTTTGTTGTAGTTACAGCGCAGCCGCCGCTGCAGAATGGAGACGGAAGCCTGCCCGTGTTCGATGACCACCCGGACGGCGTGCGGGAAGACGGCATCGGCCGCCGAAGCCGGCTCGCCGTTCTCGGCGCCGCCGCCTGCGGCCCCGCCCCGCCCCTTGCCGCCGCTGACGTCCACGGCGACTTCTTCGGCCGTATAGACCGGTTTGGCCTGCACCTTGACGAACTTGACCAGCTCTTCGACTTCCTTCTCGCTGACAAAGGCGCCCTGGGCCCGGTGGGCCTTGGACAGCCCGGCGGGATGGTAGAGCATATCGCCGCGCCCCAGCAGCCGCTCGGCGCCGGCGTAGTCCATAATGACCCGGGAGTCTACCTGCGACGAGACGGCGAAGGCGATACGGGACGGGATATTGGCCTTGATCAGGCCGGTGATGACGTCTACCCGGGGTGATTGCGTGGCGATCACCAGGTGCATGCCGCAGGCGCGTGCCATCTGCGCCAGCCGGCAGATGGAATCTTCCACGTCGGCGGGGGCGACCATCATCAGGTCGGCCAGTTCGTCCACAAAGATGACGATGAAAGGCAGGGGCTTGCGGGGATGCTCCGGGTCGTCGCCGGGGTCGTCCAGGCACATCTGGTTGTACTGCTGGATATTCCGGGCGCCGGCCGCGGCGAACAGTTCGTAGCGGTTCTCCATCTCCTTGGCGGCGCCTTTGAGATAGCCTGCCGCCTTCTTCACGTCCGTGATGACGGGCGCCATCAGATGGGGAATGCCGTTATAAGTGGAGAGTTCGACCATCTTCGGGTCGACCATCAGCATCTTGACTTCATCCGGCCGCGCTTTAAAGAGGATGGAACAGATGATCGTGTTCATACAGACCGACTTGCCGGAACCCGTCGAGCCGGCGATCAACAAGTGCGGCATTTTGCCGAGGTCGCCCACCACGGGGTTGCCGGCGTTGTCCTTGCCGAAGGCGACCGTCAGCTTGGAGCCGCTGCCCGTGAAGAGTGGGGTCTCCATCACTTCCCGGAGCGTGACGGACTCCCGAATCTTGTTCGGCACTTCGATGCCCACGGCGGCCTTGCCCGGAATGGGCGCCTCAATGCGGATATCCTCCGCTGCCAGCGCCAGGGCCAGATCATCGGCCAGGGCCGTGAACTTGTTGACCCGCACGCCTTCGCCGGGCTGCAGCTCGTAGCGGGTCACGGCGGGACCGGGGCTGATCTCCACCACCCGGGCTTCCACGCCGAAGGTCCGGAGGGTCCGCTCGAGCAGCTCCGCCCGGGCGAGGTGGTCCTGCTTGTCCGCACTGGCCTGCTTCGGCGGCTTGGGCAGCATCGTCAGCGACGGCAGCTGGTAGGCCGGCCCCAGGGCTTCGGGATCAAGCCCGAGCTGCCCCTTGGCGTCCGGCACCAGCTTGGCGGCAGGTACCTCTTCCTTCTTGCCGTGCTTGTCGGCAGCGGCCTGGACGGACCGGGAGGCCTTGCCGGCCAGGTCGGTCACCCTGTCCTCATGATGAACGGTGGGCTCCACCGCTGCCCGCCGGATCACGGGCTCCGGCCTGACCGGCGCCACGGGCGGTTCAGTGGAGGCGCTGCCGCCCCCCAGCACGATGGGCTCCGGCTTGCTGACCGGCGCCGCCCCGAGGGTGTTGTACTCTTCCGTCACGGCGGCCCGGCGCCGGCGGGTCGGCTCCGCCGTGTCGACTCCGAGCGAATCGCCGCCGTTCGGGCGATTCTTCATGAGCTTGTACATATCTTTCGCGGCGCCCCCAGCACCCCGGGCGCCGTCAAACAGCTTGTCCTTCAGCCAGGCAACGGCCCCGCCGAACGTGATTTCGGTGTTCAGCACGACGCCGACCAGCAGGCCGGTGATCATCACGACATACCGGCCGTTGCGTCCGAAGACGGTGGTCAGGGGCGTCGTCAGCATCCAGCCGATCAGTCCGCCGCCGAAGCCGTTGAGCGCGTTCTCGAAGTCGCCGCCGGTGGGATGGTCCGGATACCGCCAGACCTGCAGCACCACCTGAAACGCCAGGAGCACGAGCAGAAGGCCCCAGGCCCGGCGCCCCCACACGAAGGGCCGCCGGTGGAAGCGCAGATACACGAGGTAGAACCCGAGCCAGACACAGCCGGCGGCCACCAGCCAGGCCCCGGCCTGGCCGGCCAGCGTGGTCAGGCCTTCGCCCAGAATCTCCCCCAGGGCGCCGCCCCCCCACCCGGCCAGGGCCAGGATAAACCAGGCGCCCGCGGCAATCAGCAGGAGGCCCGCCACTTCCTGGCGCACGTCGCTCTCCCGTCCCGCAGGCGGCGATGTTCGGTTCTGTCGGGTTCGCACCCGTCTTTCCTCCACGAGCGCAACCTCCTTGGCCTTGAGTCGCGCGGCAGCGCGATTTACTTCTCAGTATACCACATGGCAATGATCCGCGGGAGAATCAGGCGGATGTGGAACCTTGTGGGAAGGCATTTCGTACGAACGGAAAAGGCCAGAGCCCGTGGGGAGGGTCTGGCCGTGGCCGCTATTTCCGCCCGGTTTGGCACTCGCCGCAGACGCCGTAGAACTTCGCCACGTGGTCGCGGATTTTGAACCCAGTTTTCCGCTCGATGGCCTGTTCCAGGCTGTCGAGCAAATCGTCCTCGAACTCCGTGATTTTTCCGCACTCCGTGCACACCAGGTGGTGATGGTGGTGGGACTCCTCGTCCGCCACCTCGTACCGGGCCCGGCCATCGCCGAAATCCATCTTCCGAAGGACGGTAATCTCTTCCAGCAGTTCGAGGGTCCGATAGACTGTGGCGATCCCGTTGTTCGGGTACGTCTCTTTCAGCATGCCGTACACGTCGTCTGCGGAAAGATGGCGCCCCTTGTTGATCAGAAAGATCGAGATGATGGCCCAACGCTGGGGCGTCATTTTGTGTCCGCGCTCCAGCAACCTGGTGTAGATGTCCTTTAGCAGCAGGGGCACAGGCTTCACCCTTTCCACTCGGCGACTGCAGACTGAGAACGCTTTCTTATTCGGGTGGTCAGCCGGGTATTCCTGCCTGTGCCCTCTCCTTTCTAAGGAAACTCTCAGCTTTGATGCAGATTGATTACCGTTCCCGGTAGCCATTTGGGGTTAAGGTAGTCTTGTGGGTCAGTGGAGAAGAGCCGCTGGACCGTGCCGGTGCCGTCCGGGCCCGGCAGCACCTGAACCAGGCGCCCCTCCACCACCATCTCCATCGCCGCCGGGGCCGGTGGCTCCAGCCCCTGGATCACCATTTCGACGGGGACGGAGGTCCAGAGTATCGACGCGCCGAGCTCCATCACTGCACCACCGGCGCGCCGGCGCCCTTCTTGTCCGCGATTAGTTTCTTGAGCATGGTGACGGCGGAGGAGAGGCCGCCCACTTCGTCCATGAGGCCGTACTTGACGGCGTCGCGCCCCACGACCACCGTGCCGATGTCCCGGGCCAGCTCGCCGGTGCGGAACATGAGCTCGCGGAACTGCTTTTCACTGATCTTGGAGTTTTCCACGACGAAGCGGATTACCCGGTCTTGCATCTTGTCGAGGTATTCATACGTCTGCGGGACTCCAATGACAAGTCCTGTAAGCCGAATTGGGTGAACCGTCATTGTCGCCGTGGAGGCGATCACCGCATAGGTGGCGGAGACGGCAATAGGCACCCCGATGGAATGCCCGCCCCCGAGCACCAGGGCGACCGATGGCTTGGACAGGCTGGCGATCATCTCGGCGATGGCCAGGCCCGCCTCCACGTCGCCGCCTACCGTGTTCAGAATCACCAGCAGCCCTTCGATCTCCGGGTTCTGCTCCACCGCCACGAGCTGCGGAATGATGTGCTCGTACTTGGTCGTTTTGTTCTGCGGCGGCAAGGCCAGGTGGCCTTCCACCTGCCCGATAATCGTCAGGCAGTGAATGTTCTTGGGCACCTGCGGCACATTGGTGGTGCCCACCGCCTCCACATTCTCCAGGGCCTGATTCTTCTTGCCCCGGGACGGCGCCCGGGATGGCGCCCGCGTGGGCGCCGGATCGGGATCCGGGCTCGGCGGCTCCGTTCCGGGCGGGTCGTAGTGACCGGGATCGTTCGGGCCACTCCAGCCGTTGAACCGGGGATCATAGTTGTCGTTCATGTTTCACTCTCCTGCATCCTGATGGGAGCTAGTATGCCCGATTCACCGGGAACAAAGGAGCAGATGCGAGTCGCCACCTACATCCGTCAGCAAGGCATCGTTGAAAGAGCCGGGCACAAGGCCCGGCATGTCAGTAAATCATCCCCGTCCCTTTCGCCATGGCATTGAGGTCCCCGACCACCAGGTCCAGGTCGACGCCCTTACGTTTCGCCAGGTCCTTGATGCGGTAGCCGGACGCGGTGCTGATACCCTCGGCCCCGAAGTGCTTCGCCAACAGATTCCGAGCCTGAGGCATTTGCACGACGATTTCGCTGGCGGTCCATTCGCGGAAGTTAGGCACGCCAACCCCTCCCCGAAAGGCAGAAATGGAGCGGGCTCACGCCCGCTCCATTATGTTGCCCACTTACACTTCCATGATAATCGGGAGGATCATCGGCCTGCGGCGGGTCTTTTCGTACAGATACTTGCCCAGTACGTCGCGCACGCCGCTCTTGAGCACGGCCCATTCGGTGACATTCCGCTCCAGGCAGTCGTAGAGGGCGTTCTTCACCCGCTCTTTCGCTTCGTCGAGGAGCCCTTCCGACTCCCGTACGTACACGAACCCGCGGCTGACGATGTCCGGACCGCCCATAATCAGGCCGGTCTCCTTCTCCATGGCGACGACCACGATCAGAATGCCGTCCTGCGAAAGCTGCTTGCGGTCGCGCAGCACAATGTTGCCGACGTCGCCCACGCCCAGACCATCGACCAGCACCTGACCGGACGTTACCTTGCCGCCGATGGCGGCGGTATCCGGCGTGAACTCGAAGGTGGTGCCGTTCTCGCCGATGAGAATGCGATCCGACGGGATGCCGCACTGCTCCGCCAGCTTTTTGTGAGCGAGGAGCATACGGTATTCGCCGTGAACCGGCACAAAGAACTTGGGCCGGGTCAGGTTGATCATCAACTTCTGCTCTTCCTGGGCGCCGTGCCCGGAGACGTGGATGCCTGCGCTCCGGTCGTGAATCACTTCGGCGCCGCGCCGGAACAGGTTGTTGATCGTCCGGCCGACGCTCTTCTCGTTGCCGGGAATCGGCGTGGCGGAAAGCAGGACAGTATCGCCGGGAATGATCTCGATGGCCTTGTGGTCATTGACGGACATGCGGGTGAGGGCGCTCATGGGCTCGCCCTGCGAACCGGTGGTCAATATGACCTGATTCTGCAGGGGGAAGCGCTTCAACTCCTCCACGGTCACCAGGGTGCCCTCGGGCGCCTGCAGGTAGCCCAACCGCATGGCAACGTTTACGGTGTTCTCCATCGAACGGCCGATGACGGCCACCTTCTTGCCATGGCGGGCTGCCGCGGTGATCGCTTGCTGGAGCCGGTGCACGTTGGATGCAAATGTCGCCATGAGCAGGCGGCCCTTGGCCTCCCGGAAGATGCGGTCGATATTGACGCCGACGCTGCTCTCCGACGCCGTAAAGCCGGGCCGTTCGCTGTTGGTGCTGTCCGCCAGCAGCGCCAGAAGGCCCTTGGCGCCCAGTTCGGTGAGGCGGCGGTAATCGGCCGGTTCGCCGTCGACAGGGCTCTGGTCGAACTTGAAGTCGCCCGTGTGCAAAACCGTGCCGACCGGCGTGGTCAGAGCGATGGAGCAGGCGCCGGGAATGGAATGGTTCACCCGGATGAATTCGATGCCGAACGAGCCGAGTTTCACGGACTCGCCGGGCTTGACGACCCGAGACTCGGGATGCAGGCTGAGGCCGGCTTCATCGAGCTTGCCTTCCACCAGCCCCAGGGTCAGGGCCGTGCCGTATACGGGCAGGTTCAGGTTGCGCAGGAGATACGGAACGCCGCCGATGTGGTCTTCATGACCATGCGTAAGCAGCAGCGCCTTCACTTTGTCCCGGTTCTCAAGCAGGTAGGTGAAGTCGGGAATGACGATGTCGATCCCGAGCATCTCCTCTTCCGGGAAGGCCAGACCGGCGTCAATGACGACGATCTCATTACCATATTGAACAGCCATGCTGTTCTTGCCGATTTCACCGAGGCCTCCCAGAGGGATCACTAGCAGTTTCTGGCTCTTGTCGCGATGGCGCGCCAAAGGAAAAACGTCCTCCTTTTTTGTTTGCACAGCAAAACACACCCGTCCCACGACCTGCGAAGGTAGCAGGCCGAGAGGGTGGACAGAGGCCGGACGTGCAGGTACCCTGCAAATCGGTCAGCCGCCGTTCCGCACCATGCCGTTCCGGTGTGGAAGGCCGCCGCACTGCTGACCAGTCGCCCAGACCCTGGTTCGCCGTTCAAATGACTGTCCTTACGATTATACCCAATGTGCCAAAGACATACAAGTCATGGCGCTCGCCATATTTCATGAAAGAAGGAAACATTTGAAGTTGGAGGGGGTGGACTGCTGTATCACAGTTCGGGCCTTGAATGTGGGAATGGGAACGGGATTTTTACCACGGAAGGCGCGGAAGGGGACACGGAAATCGCGGCAGTGGAAGTGGGAATGTGGTGTGGTCGCGGATTCCGCAGATGGCGTGAACTTAGAATCGGCGCGGGTTCATACATTAGTAAGATGTGTCCCTGCGCCTTGTCTGATGGCTCGTTCAGGATCTTCCGTCTATTTTATAATTAAATATAATATTAATATATAATTCCACTTACCCTTGGTTGTTGCTCGGAAATCCGCGTTGGCTCTGATCCGTAATCTGCGCAATCAGCGCCATCGCCATTTTGTTGTCCCACTCCGTGTCCTCCGCGCCTTCCGCGCCCTCCGTGGCAAAATGCATCCATTACCCCACACTAGCAGCCTTGTGTTACACAAGCGCTTGAGTGCAAAGACGAAACCCCGGGGTCGTGTGACCACGGGGCTTCGTCTTCACCACTCTTACTTTACAGTTTCTCAGGCTGACTTACTTGTAGTGGCCGTACCCGTGTCCCTGCCGGGCGTACTCCCAAACGATCTCCCCACGGGCCTTAGCCGAAGCGGTACCGGCAAACGCAGCCAGCGTCAGTGCTACCAGAACCAGCGCTACCAGCTTCTTCATGTGCTCGCCTCCTGTACATAGGGGTTTATATGTCATGAAGCGCAAGGAAGCGCTCCACTAACACTGGATCCAGTTCCCGCCCCGCCATGGCCCGGAGCTCGTCCACAGCCTGATCGTGGGTCATGGCGCCTCGGTAAATCCGCTCCGACGTCAGGGCATCGTATACATCCACCACGGTGATAATCCGGGCCAGCAGGGGGATCGCATCGCCGGCGAGGCCATCGGGGGTGCCGCCCCCGTTGAAGTGTTCGTGGTGATGCCGGATCGCCTGGAGCCCTTCCCTGGGCAGCCCGTATGGCCGCAGCATCTCTTCGCCGATCTCCGTGTGCATGGCCACCCGGCGCCGCTCAGCTTCGTTAAGGGGCCCTTCGCGGCGAATCAGCTCGGCATCGACCGCGACCATGCCTACATCGTGCAGGCGTGCCGCGTAGTTGAGGGTGACCAGGTCCTCGTCCGGAAGTCCGCATGCCTCCCCCAGCAGCCGGGCGAGGTTGGCCACCCGTTCCGAATGGCCCCGCAGGTACGGATCCACGCTCTCCAAATCGTCGGTCAGGTCGAGCACGCCCGTGAGGAAGTCCAGCTGCTGCACTTCGCTGTGCAATTGGCTGCGGGCGGGCCGGACGGGGCCCGACAGCACCTGCCCGATCATTTCGGTGGCTCTTTGCCACTCGCCGCGCAGTCCCAGCTGGCTGTAATAGGCGGCGGAACGGTTGAGGTATTTGAGGGCCAGGTTGCGCTGGCCGAGGGTCGAAAAAATGATGCCAAACAGACGGCTTACCCGGGCCACCTCTTCTTTGTCCAAAAAAGCCAGGTCGGTGAGCAGGGCGCCCAGCGCGTCCCGCCCTGCATCCAGGGCAGACGAGTAATCTCCACGCAGAAAGTGCAGCCGGCCCAGTTCGGCGTAGGCATACGCCAGCTCCGATGGGTCGAGCCGGTCAGCCAGACTGAGCGCCGACTTCAGGTCCTCCTCGGCCCGGGTGTAATCGGCCAGCTCCAGGTGGGCGATCCCCCGGTTGGTCAACGCTTTGTTGCGCCGCCCGATGTCGCCGGTACAAAGGCTTTCCCGGTACGCCTTATCAGAGGCCTCTCGCATTGGCTCCCACTCCTGCCGGCGCCAGTGGAGTACCCCCTGGTTCAGCCAGTATATCAGCCGCAGTGACGGATCTTCATCCACCCGGAGTTCCTCAACTTTTCGAACAAACTGGAGGGCATCATCCAGCCGGCCCATCTCGGTGTAGACGATCATCAGGTTCAGATACACCCGCAGCTTGTGGATCTTGCCGACAGCAGCCCGGTCGCAGAGCACCAGCCCCTTATTCAGATACGCCAGGGCGCCTTCCTGGTCGCCCCGGCTCGTCGCCGCCTTGACCAGACCGTTGAGGGCCGGAATGATCTGCTCCGGGTCGCCGGACGACTCCACCAGGGCGAGCCACCGGGCGAACTCCTCGCCCGCCGCCACTAACAGGCCGCGCCCCAGCAAGGCTGCGCCATTGTCGCGCCGCTGCTGCGCTTCTGCTGTCAGTAGCATGCTTCTCCCCCCTCAGTCCTCGGCAAAATAGTATGCGTGTCAAGTAATCCCGGTGTGGGGGTGCAGGCAAAAAAAACCTGCTGACCAGGCAAGGTATGCCAAGACAGCAGGTCGCCACTCGCGCGACTGACCTGTATATGCCCGGCAACCGGCTGTCATCGCTGCCCGGAGAGGCCGGACGGCTTTAGACCCTTGGCTTTGCGTCGCCGGCTTTCGCCGGGTTTGCTATGGACGGGTTTCCAGGGTATTCCGTTGTATAGATTATAGTACACTTTTTGGAAGCAGATTGTACAACGCTCCAGAATGAGGAAGAAACGCCTGGAGCGCAATTAGCTGCCCCAGGCGTCCGATTTCTCATGTTTTCGTCGATTTTAGAGTAGATCTGCTGCGGCGAGCACTTCCCGCAGCGCCTCCTGCTCCTTGCCCGTGGCTTCAACCAACGGCGGACGCAGCGGCCCGACGGGGAACCCGGTCATGGCGAGGGCCGCCTTGACCAGCACCGGGTTTGTCACGGTGAACAGCCCCTTGAACACAGGGTAGAGCCGGCGGTGCCAGGCCGCCGCCTGCGGCACCTGACCGCCCTGCACCGCCTGGATCATCTCCTTCATCTGCGGGCCGACTACGTGCGCGGCTACACTGATGATGCCATAGGCGCCCAGGCTCAGATACGGCAGGGTGGCGGCATCGTCGCCCGACCAGACGCGGAACCCCTCCGGGGCGCCGTTCAGAATCTCGGTGAGCTGGCCGAGGTCGGCGCACTCCTTGATTCCGACGATGTTGGGGACCTCCGCAAGGCGGAGGGTCGTCTGGGGCGCCATGTTGATGGACGTCCGCGATGGCACATTGTAGAGAATGCAGGGCAGGCGGGTGGCGGTCGCCGCCGCCTTGAAGTGCTGGTACAGTCCTTCCTGGGGCGGCTTGTTGTAATAGGGCGTCACCAGCAGAATCCCGTGAATGCCGGTTGCCTCCGCCTTGTGCGTCAGTTCGACCGTTTCGGCGGTATTGTAGGAGCCCGTGCCGCCAATGACGGCAGCCCGGTCGCCGACGGCCTTCACCACGGTCTCAAAAAGCTTCAGCTTTTCGCCGGTGGAGAGCGTAGGAGACTCGCCCGTGGTGCCGGAGACGACAATGCCGTCCGACCCCGTCTCCACCAGGCGGCGGGCCAGTTCGGCCGCCCGCTCGTAGTCGACGGACAGGTCGGCGTTCATGGGCGTGACCATAGCGGTAATCAATCTGCCAAAGTCAGGCATGTATGATCCTCCTTTAGACAAAATCAGCTGGGAGGAGTCTGCGCTCAGGCCGGCGTGCCAAGGCTGAATGCATCGTGCAGTGCCTGGACGGCCATCTGAAGCTGGGCGCCCTCCACCAGACAGGAGATGGTGACATGTGAATCGGCGGTCTGCAGGATTTCGACGCCGGCGCGGGCGAGGCCTTCAACGACGGTCGCCATGACGCCGGGGCGCCCCCGCATGCCGGAGCCGACCACGGAAACTTTCGCACAACCGGTCCGCACCGCCGGCACCAACCCGATGCCGCTCAAGACGTTGCGGGCCTGGTGCTGCTTGCGCTCCTCCACGCAGAACGTGGCAGTCCCCGGAGAAACGTTGATCAGATCAACCGAGATGCCGCTGTCGGCCAGCGTACGGAAGGCCGACTGCAGGGATGCCGGTCCGTCCGGCGCCGCAATGCTGAGTTGTGCAAGGCCGGAGACGTGCGTCACCCCGGTGACCGGGTTGTCGCTGTGCAGTTCGCTCCAGGAAGTGCCGGCGGCCTCCATGCTGTATGTAATGAGCGTTCCCGGTCCGTCCTGGAACGTTGACTTGATGCGCAGCGGTACCCGGTGCTGCATGGCGATTTCGACCGCCCGGGGGTGGACGACCTTGGCGCCGTAGTGCGCCATCTGAGCGATTTCGTCGTAGGTGGTGACCGTCAGCGTCCGGGCGTCAGGGACCAGCCGCGGGTCGGCTGTCTTGACGCCGTCCACATCGGTATAGATCTCGACGACTTCGGCTTTGAGCGCTCCGCCCACGGCGGCGGCCGTGGTGTCGGACCCGCCCCGGCCCAGCGTGGTAATTTCGCCGGCCTGGGTCCGCCCCTGGAACCCGGCCACAACCACAACCCGCCCCTCGCGGAGCCGCACCAGCATGGGACCGGGATCCACCTTGAGAATGTGGGCGGAACCAAAGGTGTCATCCGTGACAATCCCCGCCTGGCCGCCGGTCAAGACCACGACCGGCAGCCCCCGTTCCTTCAGGGTTCCCGCCACGACTACACTGGAGATAATCTCCCCGCACGACAGCAGCAAGTCCAATTCGCGGGGGGCCAATTCGGGACAGGCTGCATAGGCCAGCTGGATCAGCGTGTCAGTGGCGTACGGGGCTCCTTGCCGGCCCATCGCGGAGACGACCACGACGGTGGCAAGGCCTTCCCGGACGGCCCGTTCCACGCGCTCGGCCACCAGTTCGCGGCCTTCGGGCGTGGCGACGGACGTCCCGCCATATTTCTGAACGATGATCCGCATGGAATCAGTCCGGGGCTGCCGTGATGGGCAGTCCCGTCCCTCCCTTCAGGCAGCAAATTGCTAAACGAGCCCCATCTCCACCAGCTTCTCCGCAATCTGCACGGCGTTGGTGGCTGCGCCCTTGCGCAGGTTGTCGCTCACGACCCAGAGCCACAGGCCGTTGGGGTCGGTGAGATCTTCACGAATCCGCCCGACCAGCGTGTCGTCGGTGCCCGCCACGTCAATGGCCGTCGGGAAGACAAAGTTGGCCGGGTCGTCGACGACTTTGACGCCGGGGAACTTGGCGATCGCTTCCCGCGCCTCGGCCGGCGTAACCTTCCGTTCCGTGCTGACCAGCACCGATTCCGAGTGGCCGATGAAGACGGGCACCCGGGTGCAGGTCATGGTGACGGGCAGTTCCGGCAGGCCCATGATCTTACGGGTCTCCGCGGAGAGCTTCAGTTCTTCGGTGCTGTAGCCGTTCTCGGTAAAGGTTTCGGCATAGGGCAGCACGTTGAAGGCGATCTGTCGCTTGTAGATTTCGTGGGGGAGTTCACCCTCTACGGGACCGGCGGCCCAGGTCCGGGCCTGGTTCTCCAGTTCTTCAATCGCTTCCTTGCCGGTGCCGGAGACGGCCTGCAGGGTCGTCACGACCACCCGCTTGAGCGGCGACAGGTCATGGAGCGGCTTGAGGGCCATAATCAGCCCGATGGTGGTGCAGTTGGGGCTGGCGATGATGCCCTTGTGCTTGCGCAGGTCTTCGGGGTTGATTTCGGGCACGACAAGGGGCACCTCGGGGTGCATCCGCCAGGTGCTCGACTTGTCGATGACGATGGCGCCCGCCTTGGCAGCGGCCGGGGCCAGTTCCTTGGAGAGCGACCCCGTGGCCGCAAAGAAGACGATGTCCATGCCGCCGAAGGCGTCAGCGTTGGCCTCCCCGACCGTCACCTGCTCGCCCCGGAACGTAATGGTGCTGCCGGCGCTGCGGGCGCTGGCGAGCGGGCGCAGGGTGCCGATGGGGAAGTTACGGTCCTCAAGCAGCCGGAGCAGTTCATGACCGACGGCGCCCGTGGCGCCGACTACAGCAACATTGACCTTCTTCATAATGTGCTTCACGCGTCCTTTGTTAAGATTTCGGGGGGCATTTTTGCACAGATTACACAGATTTCGACGATTATCAGACCATTCGATTTATCATCTGTGTAATCCGATAATCTGTGTAATCTGTGTAATGTCCAAAATGCCCGTTATCCTTTCACTGGCCCGAGCAAAAGCGGTTGCAGCTGGCGCCCGTCCAGGGCCGCCAGGATGGTCGGCAGCAAAAACCCTTCAATGTCGGCATCGATCGAAGTGGGCTTGCCGGCCGGGTTATCCTGGCCGAAGGGGACGAAGAAAACGTTCCGGGAGACTAGCATCGCCCCGAGGTTGCGGGCGTTCATACCGAGCCCGTCGTTGGTGGTTACGGCCAGCACTACCGGGCGGTGGTTGCGCATCTGCGCCTTGGCCGCCATACAGACCGGCGTGTCGTTGATAGCGTTTGCCAATTTGGCCAGCGTGTTTCCCGTACAGGGCATTACCACCAGGCAATCGAGCTGAACCTTCGGGCCGAACGGCTCCACTTCGGGAATGGATGAGAGGGGATGCTTGCCCGTAATCCGTTCGATCTCCGTAATCCAGTCGTCGGGCTTGCCAAACCGGGTCTCCGTGGTCCGCACGTTCGTAGAGATAATCGGAATCACATCTGCGCCTTCGGCGACCAGCACCTCCAACTGTTTCATCGCCCGCGCCAGGTTGCAGTGCGAGGCCGACATGGCTACACCGAGCAGCCTTCCGGCCAGCTTTCCCTGATTCACCGCTCCTCCTCCTCCCCAGTCAGGTGCTCGAGGTGGCGGACGATCAGTTCAGCGATGATTTTGCCGGCCGTGACCGGGGCGACAATTCCGGGCAATCCGGGCGCCAATTTCGCCGTCAGGCCCAATTCCTGGGCCGCTGCGAAGTCCGTACCGCCCGGCGCCGACGCCACGTCGATGATGGCACAGTGGGCCGGTGCCTGGGCCAGGACTTCTCTGGGAAGGACCATCGCGGGTACAGTGTTGAAGATGATGTCCGCATCGGCGACCGAGGCTGCAAGCCGGTCCCATGGAGTGTACTTGTAGCCTGCCGCCCAGATGCGGGCGAAATCCAATTCCTTGCGGGCGGCGACGGCCACTTCGCTGAACAGGCCCCGGAGCAGGAGGGCAATCGCCTTGCCCGTCCGGCCAAAACCCAGCACCAGCGAGCGGCTGCCGAAGATGGTGTAGGGCGTCGCTTCCATGGCCATCTGAATGGCGCCTTCCGCCGACGGAATGGCGTTCCAGATGGCAAATTCGTCGGCTTCCCGGTATTCTACCAGCGGTACGTTGGCCTCTGTGCACATCTGCCGGAGAAAGGCGTTCCCTATCCCCGAAAAAACGACGGCGCCGGGCGCCATCCGCTTGAGAGCATCCGCATTGATGTAACAGTCGGGCGCCTCCGCCGCTGTGAAGACCTTGCCTTCGGGGCTGACGCCCTGGACCGGCAAAATCACGGCGTGCACGCCTGCCAGTGCCTCCGCTCCCCGGGAGCAGCTTGACACGCCCGGCAGCGAATCCGCCAAGGGCTGACCGCAGACCGTTACATGTATGCCCGCCTTCAGGAAAAACCGGACCGCTTCGGCCATACGCCGGTCCCCGCCCAGGACGGCGACGGTCTTTCCGCGCACGCTCATCGCACGATCCCCCAATCTGATCCGTTCCTCTGCGTCCATGATATGGGCGGAAGACGGCGGGGGTGAGAGCGGCAGGATTTACCGGGAGTAGGCCACGTCCTCGAGGTCAAACGCAATTTCCCGGTGCTTCAGCACCCACTTGCAGGTCAAGAGGACGCCGGGAACATAGGCTTCGCGGGTCTGCGCGTCGTGACGGATCGTCAGTATCTGCCCGGGGCCGCCGAAAATGACTTCCTGGTGCGCCACGAGGCCGGGCAGCCGCACCGAGTGAACGGCTACCGGCGGCGCCGCCAGGTCGCCCATCGCCTGCTCCAGGCGGGTCCGGGTCCGCACCGCCGTCCCCGAAGGGGCGTCGAGCTTGGTGTGATGGTGCATTTCGATGATCTCCACATGGGGCATGAACCGGCGGGCTTCTTCGGCAAACCGCATCATCAGCATGACGCCGACGGAGAAGTTGGCGATGAAGGCGCCGCCCAGTCCGGCTTCCCGGCAGAGTTCGGCAAACCGGTTGAAATCCGCAGGGTCCAGTCCGGTGGTCCCCACTACCGGGGCGATGCCCGCCGCCACGGCAGCGGGGATGGTTTTTCGGGCCGCTGCGGGGGTCGTGAAATCGAGCAGCACATCAGCCCGCATGCCGGCTTTGAGGGCATCTTCCAAACTGCCCTCCACCTTCACGTCGGTCTGGCCGCTCTCCAGCCCGATCAACTCGCCCACATCGCTCCCGACACCCTGCACTGCAATGGCGCCCGCCAGGGCAAAGCCCTGATCGCGCACGATCGCCCGCACCATCTCACGGCCAGCCTTACCTGTAGCGCCGGCCACTGCGACCCGAACCTGCTGCATTCCCTGCCACCTCTCTTGCGCACAGAATGGCCGGCGAAGGGGGAAATACCTTCGCCGGCCATACAAAGCCCGTCCGGACGGCTTGTCCGGTATTTGCAAATACCTTACCCAAGATAACACTAAGTTGTCAATAGGTTTCCCGCAACGCCACGTGAACGATGATCTCGCCGTGCCTGGTCTGCAAAGGTATGACCAGGCGCTTTATGGAGAGCGTGGAGATGCTGGTGCCCTTGCCAACCACCACGGACGGCGGCGCAATTTTGCAGGGATAGCCGGCCCGCTCAAGCTCACCGCTGGCCAAGCCCGTGATGACATTGCCAAGTTCAGCCACAGCGCTCTCTGCCAAGCTGTCGAACACGGCAATATTCTCACCCGTCATGCTCGAGACCAGTCCCTTGGCTGTTTTTTCCGACATGCCATACAGGACAAGTCCCTGGGCGCGGCCTACCACGCCGATGAGTACTGTCACCTCATCGGAGACGAGCGGTGAATCTTGAAGAGTAACAGCTCCTTTTGTCACTTCCGACTTGGTCTCAGTCTGTAGGACCTGAAACGCCGCTGTGACAAAAGGATTGACAAACTCCGCTTTCACTTGCTCTACCCATCCCTTCTATCTAGGACGTTCTAGAAGTTGGGCCGGTCCAGCCATGCCCATCATGACAAGAGCCGGTCAGCCAAGCCAAATCCCGACCGCTGAGCGGCCAAAGCATATTTACCTTTCCATTCTACATGCTAGTAGCGATGACCTTCCGCTATTTGACAGCACGATAGAAAAATGGTGAGACACTGGCATACCCCAGGTCCCTGGCTTTCAACAGGCTTTCCGTGCCCCCGACAAACAGGATGCCTCCCGGCTTGAGGGCCCGGTGGAACCGGCGGTACAGCTCGTCTTTGGCTTCTTCCGTAAAGTAAATGACGACGTTACGGCATAAGACCAGATCCACATCGGTGGGGAACGGGTCAGACAGGAGATTCTGGCGCTCATACTGCACCCGGCTCTTCAGCTCGGGCTTGACGGTGAATTTGTCACCGTCCTGAATGAAGTACCGGCTGCGCCGGGCCGGAGAGACGCCGCGAATGTCTTTGTCCGTGTAGACGCCCGCCCTGGCCGCCTTCAGAATCTCTTCGTCCAGGTCAGTGGCGAGAATCTGGTGCCGCCCCGCCGGGTCGGACTCATCGAGCAACATGGCCACGGAATACGGCTCTGACCCGTTCGAGCAACCGGCGCTCCAGATTTTCAGGCGGGGCGCCCGCTTGAGCAGGTCCGGCAGAATCACCTTCTGCAGTTCCTCAAATTTCTCGGGATTGCGGACCCACTCTGAGACGTTGATAGTCAGGAAGTCCTGAAACTCCTTTACCCGTGAGGGCGTAGTCGAAAGCAGCCTGGCGTACGCGCCCAGATCCGCCACGCCGACCCGCCGCATAATCGTCTGCAGGCGCCGCTCCATCTGGGTTCCTTTGTAGCAGTCCAGGTCGATTCCCGTAAGGTCGAGCACGGCCTTACGGAAGACCGGGTATCCCGGTAAGTTCATCCCCGCCCTTACCCCTCTCGCACGAGCCTGACGATGGCGTCGGCAATGTCGTGAACCGGAAGCACCTGATCCGCCGCCCCCATCTCTGCGACGACCTTGGGCATCCCGTAGACGACGCATGTGCTTGCATCTTCGGCAATGGTTCGTCCGCCATGCTTCTTGACGCCGACCATTCCCTTGGCGCCGTCATAGCCCATGCCGGTAAGAATGACACCGACTACATGCTGATTCCAGATCGGAATGACCGATTCCAGCGTCTTGTCGACGGCAGGCCTGACCCCGTGCATGGGGGGATCCTGGTTGAGGCGGACTGTCCCGTCAGGGCTAATGCTCATGTGGTACCCGCCGGGCGCCACCAGCACACGACCGCTCACGACCCGGTCGCCTTCCTGGGCCTCCCTTACCGGGATCGCGGAAATCTCGTCCAGCCGCCCGGCCAGAGATTTCGTAAAGCCCGGGGGCATGTGCTGCACCACCAATACCCCGGCCGCCAGGTCAGCGGGCAGCTTAGGTATGATCTGGTGCAATGCGCCCGGGCCGCCGGTACTGCAGCCAATCACGACCAGCCGCCGGGGCAGGACGGCCAGGTCGTGCAAGGGCGGACGCTCCACTTTCGTTTCACGGCGCAGGGGCGGAAGCTCGCCCAACACCCGCCGGTACCTGGGAGTCGCCCCCGCTGCGGCCTTTACCTTGGCGACCAGTTCATCGCGGGTGACGTGCATGTTCAGCGAGATCGACCCCGAGGGCTTGGCCACGAAGTCGACGGCGCCCAGGGCCAGGGCACGCACCGTCGCTTCGGCCCCTTCCCGGGTAAGGCTCGAGACCATTACCACCGGCGTCGGGCGCCTGGCCATGATCTCCCGGAGCGTCCCGTAGCCGTCCAAGTTGGGCATCTCGATATCCAGGGTGATCACGTCGGGCTGCAGGGCCGTGAACTTCTGGACCCCATCCAGCCCGTCGCGAGCGGTACCGATGACCGTAATCGCTGGATCCGTCTGCAGCAGGTCGGTCAGGATCTTGCGCATAAACGCAGAGTCGTCGACGACCAGCACGCGGATCGGCTTGACGGAGTGCGCGTTCTCCATACGGCTGCCCGGCTAACCGACGAACTTTTTGACCGTGGAGAGGATCTTGTCGGGCTCAAAAGGCTTCACCACGAAGTCCTTTGCACCGGCCTTGATCGCTTCGATAACCATGGTCTGCTGTCCGAGGGCGGAAACCATAACAACCTTAGCGTTCACGTCAAGCGTCTTGATCTCCCGGGTCGCCGTGATGCCGTCCATCACCGGCATCGTGATGTCCATCAGCACCAGATCAGGCCGGTAGGACTGATACTTCTGAATGGCTTCCTGGCCGTTCTCGGCTTCGCCGACCTCGTAACCGTTCTCCGTCAGCAGCTTGGCGCAGCGCATGCGCATGAAAGCCGCGTCATCAACCAACAGAATCTTGGGCAAGTCGGTTCCCTCCCGCGATATTACCTAAAGTTCTCTTTCTCCCCGGCCCACAGTACTGACCAGCAGCCTGCCGGTGCCCACAAAAAGCTGGAGCGTCCGGCCATAGGTCCCACCAGTATCGTCTCCTGTAAGGCGAATCCCGTGTTCCTGAAGCTGTGACTTCACGGCATCGCAATTGCGGCTGCCGATGTCCAGTTTGGAGCCCGCTCCCACGATGTTGAGCATCCTGGCGCCCCCTGCTATACGGGCAACCAGACGGGAACGAACGGCCCCGAGCTTCACCGCCTCTGCGATGGCGGCCGGGATGGCCGTGTCACCGAACTTGCCCGGCTGGACCACCTGGCCCCGGCTCAGGCTGCTTTCCGGCAACACCACGTGAACCATGACGCCCACGCGGGCGACTGCATCGTAGAGCGCCAGCCCGATGCAAGAACCCAGTCCGTAGCAGACCAGCACTTGCTCGGGTCTCGTGCCGCACTTGAGTTCGCCCAGGCCTACCGCAATCGTCTCTACACTCATTCAATCTCTTCCAATGCAGCCACCAGACGTGCCATGGAATCCTGATCGGGCATCAGCAGGTAATGCCCGGGAATCTCACCGTTGAACCCCGTCTCCACCACCAACACCTCGTCCCCGTTGAGGTAAAGTTCCGTCACGACGGACTCCAAAATCGCCCCCGCCATGTCAACGACAACTACCGGCGTGGTGGGTACAATCGTGAGGCCTGTCCGGTCGGAGAGCGCGTTCAGGAACGAGGAACAGCAGATGTTTCCAAGTTCCGCAAGCCCCGAAACAGCCAGTTCGTCCAGCTGACGGGTGCTGCCCGGAGGCATCTCCATCAGCATGTCCACCACCCGCAGGCCGCTTTCCTGGGTGAAGAGCAGCATCAGGTGACCGTTCAGGTCCCCCTCGATTCCCAGGTAAACGGCTACGACGACCTTTTCAGGACCGCCGGCGATGTTGGGGACGACGGCCAGTGACAAAAACTGCAGGCGGGGATCCTGTAGCTGAATGCCGCCGGTGGTCATGCTGGACAGGGCACGGGAGCTATCGTTCAGCCCTTTCTGCACAATCGAGTAAAGGGCCTCAAGTTCGGCGTGTGTCAGATCCATGCTGCCCCCTTCAGCCCCCTTTCCCGCTCAGCTCCCTAGCTCCGGAGCGCTTCCCGACGGTTGATCTCCGCCTGAACCGCACCGACCAGACTAGAGATGTCGAGGATGATGGCCACGTCGCCGTCGCCCATGATCGTCGCTCCCGAAATACCAGGGATATCGCCGATGAACTTGCCGAGCGGCTTGATGACGACGTCGCCTTCGCCGATCAGATTGTCGACGACCAGGCCGATTTGCTTGCCCATGACGGAGACGATGACCATGAAGAACTCTTCCGGCTCCTCGTATCCCTCCGGGCGGTCCAGTTCAAACGCCTCGACCAGCCGCAGCAGGGGAATGACCTCACCGCGTTTGACGATGACTTCCCGGCCGCGCACGGTCTGGATCTGGCTGACCGGAATGCGGTCGGTTTCGACCACGGAGCTGAGCGGGATGCAGTAAGTAGTACCGACCACTTCGACCTGCAGGGAGCGGATGATCGCGAGAGTCAGGGGCAGCTTGACCCGGAACTCGGTGCCCTTGCCCACTTCGGACATGATCTCCACCGAGCCGTTCAGCTTCTCGATGTTCTTGTGCACCACATCGAGCCCAACGCCCCGGCCCGAAATGTCGGTCACCTTCTCCGCCGTGGAGAAGCCGGGCGCCCAGACGAGGTTAACCACTTCGTGGTCCGGCATCCGCCGGGCGGCCTCTTCGGAGATGAGGCCCTTGCGAACGGCGCTGGCCCGGATCTTCTGGGGATCCATGCCGCGGCCGTCGTCCCGCACGGAGATGATGATGTGGTTCTCCTCGTGGAACGCCTCCAGGATCACCGTGCCCTTGGCGGGCTTGCCGGTGCGCAGGCGGTCCATAGGCGCCTCGATCCCATGGTCGACGGCATTGCGCAGCAGGTGCATCATGGGATCGCCGATCTCTTCGATGACGGAGCGGTCCAGTTCGGTCTCCTGGCCCAGCACGACGAACTCGATCTCCTTGTTCGCCTTTTGGGCGGTATCGCGCACCATGCGGGGGAACTTGCGGAACAAGTTCTCGACCGGCAGCATGCGGGCCCGCTGGATTTCGTCCTGCAGGTTGCTCGTCATGCGGCTGATCTGCGCCAGAGCGCTGGACATGACCTGGACGACTTCGTCGCCTTCCTTATCCATCTCCAGGCGGGTCAGCACCTGGTTCAGACGCGTCCGCTCAATGACCAGTTCACCCACAAGGTTCATCAGGTTGTCGAGCACCTCGACGTTAACCCGCACCGTCCGCGACTCGTTCTTCCCGACTTTCGCCACGGCACCCTTATCGACTGTGCCGGCAGACTCCGACACTACGGGCGCTTCGACCAACTGCAGGGCGGCCGCGGCATCTTCCGAAACCGCCGGTGGTGCGGAAACGGCAGAGACGGCGGAGAGCGCTACGATACCGGCTTCCGGCACCGACGCCAGCACGGCGCGAACCTTGTCGAGGGACTCGCCGGTAGCGAGCAGGATCTTCAGGTCGTCGCCAATCCGGTCCTCCTCGACTTCCTGCTGCGTGGGCCACGAACGGATGATCTCGCCGACGTCGCCCATGGCCAGCAGCGCCTGAAAGGCACGAACTGCGGGCATGGGGGAGTTCTTGTCCAGCAGCAGCACCGCCCAGAAGGTGTTCTTCCCACTCTGGCGGGCAGCGGTCAGCTTCTGTTCTTCCTCGGCGGAGAGGGGAGGCGCATCCGAGGGAAGCGCGGCGGGCGCCTCCGGAGGAACCGGAGCGGCCTCCTGGGCAGGAGCGGCGTTGCCGTCGATCGCAGCCAGGCGGGCCATAATCGCAGCCGTGGTCACGCCGGACTCCTGGCCGGTGGCGATCTCTTCCTTGAAGGCCTGCAGCACGTCCAGACAGGCCAACAGGGTGTCGCCCACTGCAGTGGTCAGCGCTAGCTTACCCTTGCGAAGCTTATCCAGTACGTTCTCCATAGAATGGGTCACTTCTGCCATCTTCTTATGGCCCAAGGTGGCAGAGGAGCCCTTGAGCGTATGGGCGGCGCGGAAAATCTCCTGGAGGTGTTCCGGGTTCTGCCCATCCTTCTCCAGCCTCAGAATGCCCGCTTCCATCGCCTGCAGCTGCTCTTCGGCCTCATCGAGGAACACCTTGATGTCCTCTGCCGACATGTCGAAGTCAAAGCCCATCGCAGGTATCCCTCCTAGACGACCTTACGTTCTTCCCTTTGCAGCACCCGCGCCAGATCAAGCAAGATGATCAGGCGGCCGTCGACCTTCGCGACGCCATGCACATACTCGGAATCCACCTTCGAGAGAAGCTGCGAAGGCGGCTCAATGCTGCTCTGCGGGACCCGGAGGACTTCGAGCACGGCATCGACGACCATGCCAACCTGCCCGCCTTCCAGCTCGGCCACGGCAATGCGTGTCGCCTTGGTGGCGGCGGATACCGGCAGATTCAACCGGCGCCGCAGGTCGACCACCGGGATGACCCGGCCGCGCAGGTTGGTCACCCCTTCGATGTACTTGGGCGTCCTGGGAACCCGAGTGACTCGCTGCAAGGGGCTGACTTCCCGAACGACGGAAATATCAGCGCCATAAAGTTCATGTCCGAGTTGAAACACGACCAGTTGCGTGATGATCTCGCGCTGCTCCTGCTGTGCCACGATTGACTCCCTCCATTCGAGCCTGATGGGCCGCTACACAGCGGTCAGCTGTGCGTGGGCCAGAATGCGGCGGGCGTCAACCAGCACCACAAGCCGGTTTTCCCCCATCTTGATGATGCCGGAAACCATGGCGCCCGTGTGGGAGCCGGCTCGCAGAACAGGTGACGGCGGTGCGACATCGCCGGGGGACACGGTCTGGACTTCAGTCACATCATCAACGACGAAACCGGCACGGTGCCCGTCGACTTCCATGACGATGGTTTTTGAGTCAGCCAGGTCCTTGGATCTGGCCGTTCTGAACAGCCGCCCCAGATCCATGACCGGAATAATGTCGCCGCGCAGATTGATGACGCCCTCTACCATCGGCGGTGCTTCAGGCACAGGCGTCGGTTGGGACCATGGTCCCACCTCTTGCACAGCGGAAATACTGACTGCGTACTCTTCCTTGCCTACGCGGAAGACAACCACTTTCGTCTCCGCCTGCCCGGCCTCCACGCATTTACACCCCCGTTTACATTCTCCAACTAAAATATGTAAGCATGATTTCTGCGCTCTGTGATGGAATTCCTGCACCACAACAGGCAATTTGGACTACGACATTGATGTAAATTCCCAATGCTACTTACAGTTGCCATAGGTGGGGCGCAGGTGGAGATCGCGACCGGCGTGTTCGCCCCAGTGGGCGCTTGCGGACAAGAAGAAGCCCGGCAGGTGTAAGCCCGCCGGGCTTTTGTGATGTTAGCGCCGAATGAGTTCACGGTGGTTCTCCAATTCCCGCCGACCAATTTCGACAGCCAGCCTGTCAAATTTCTGGCTGATCGGCGTCAACTCCTGCAGGCGAACGGGGTCGTACCGTGGCCCCAGACCTTTGTGAAGTTGACGGCGCAGCTCTTCGATTTCCCGCAGCACGCTCGGTGACACGGCACTCGCCTCCTCGCCCGCATCGATGACTGCCAACATCATAACACCATAAATGTTCTAGGTATAAATATCAAAGGTCCCTAGTAGATAGGACTCTGGTCCTATTGTCGAATTGGGCGAATAGGACAAAAGACTCGTCGGACAATTCATTGGGTGCCCGTGCTGCCAAAACCGCCCTGACGTTCGCCGCCGGCGGCATCAGCTTCCGTGATGAGGTACTTCACAAAGATCCCCTGGGCGATCCGCTCTCCCGCCCCGACGGTGACGGCTGCCTGACCGAGGTTTGCCATGGCGACCATGATGTGACCTTCATTATCCGGGTTATCGGCGTAGTCGGCGTCAATGACGCCTACGCCATTGGCCAGCATGAGCCCGCGCTTAACCGCCAGGCTGCTGCGAATGGTCAGCAGCAGCACCTCGTCGGGCGCCATGTACGCCTTCAGGCCGGTGGGGATGAGGGCGACCCGCCCGGGCTCTATGACCGTGTCTGCGGCGGCTGCTAAGTCGTAGCCGGCGGAGCGGGCGGTCTTGCGCTGGGGAAGGGCGACGCCCGCGTGCGTGGAGATGGGAGCAAACCGACGGTCAGCCATGGGATACCTCCTCAAAGCCAAGGGATTTCAGGTCCAGCCGCCCGGCGACCGGTCCCACCAGGGAAAGCACTTTGGGCTGCTGCAGGAAGAGGCGGCCGGCCAGCGCTGCCACCTCGTCGGTGGTGACGCTGTTGATGCGGTCGATAATGTCGTCCGGGCTCAGGACGCGGCCCAGCGTCAGCTCCCCGCGCCCCAGTCTGGTCATGCGGCCGGAGGTGGATTCCAGGCTGAGCATGATCTGGCCCTTGAGCTGATCTTTGGCCTCCGCCAGTTCTTCCCGTTCGATGCCGCGCAAGCCCATTTGCCGGTACGCCGCGAGCACGAGCTCGAGCACCTGGTGAACCACAGCCGGCGAAACGCCGGCGTACACGCCGAAGTCGCCGGTCCGGCGGAAGCTGGTCTGATAGCTGTATACAGAGTAGGCCAGGCCCCGCTCCTCCCGGATCTCCTGGAAGAGCCGGCTGGAGGCGCCGCCGCCGAGCACCGTATTGATCAGGTGCAGGGCGTAGATCTCCTCGTGATCGTGGTGCAGGCCCGACATCCCGACCACCAGGTGGGCCTGCTCGGTCTCCTTCTCTCGGACCCTTGCCCGGGACTTGGCGGGCAGCACCGGTTCGTCGCCACAGATGACCGGGGCGTCTGTCCCGGGCGTCGTCAGTTCGGCAAAGGCCTGCCCGACTTCGTGCACGACTTGCTGGTGCGAGAGGTGTCCGGCCGCGGCCACCACGATGTTGTTCGCAGTGTAGTGGGCGTCGCGGTAAGCGAGGATGGTATCACGGGCGAGCCCCTGTACCGTCGCCGCCGTCCCGACGATGGGGCGGCCCAGGGCCTGGCCGGGCCACATTGCGGCGGTAAAGAGGTCGTGGACGAGGTCGTCGGGCACGTCCTCGTACATCTTGATCTCTTCCAGGATGACACCCTTCTCCTTGTCGATCTCCGCCGGGTCAAAGAGCGAGTGGAGCACCATGTCCGAGAGCACATCCACCGCGATGGGGAGGTGCTCGTCGAGCACTTTGGCGTAGAAGCAGGTGTGCTCCTTGCTGGTGAAAGCGTTCAGGCTGCCGCCCCGCCCATCGATCGCCTGGGCGATTTGCCTGGCCGACCGGGTCGCGGTGCCCTTGAAGAGCATGTGCTCAATGAAGTGCGAAACGCCCATGACAGCCGGCTCCTCGCCGCAGCTGCCGGCGCCGACCCAGACCCCGACGGAGGCGCTCCGCACGTGGGGTATCTCTTCCGTGATGACGCGGAGACCCCCGGGCAGCGTTGTCATTTGGTAGAAGCTCACTTTGTGGTTTGCGCCTCCTTGTGCGGGAGTGGGAATGGGGAAATCAGCCACGGAGGACGCGGTCCCATTCCGCGTTTGTCTTCAATTCCGTGTTCTCCGCGTCCTCCGCGTTCTCCGTGGCAAATTTCCCAATGCCCGTGTCGCATAATGTAAAGGTCGGGCGGTAGACCGCCCGACCCCTGGGGCTCAGCTTATTGGCCGGCCTTCTTTTTCTCTTCGCGCAGGACTTCCTTGCGGGAGAGGTTGATGCGGCCCAGCTTGTCAATCTCCGTGACCTTGACGGTGATTTCGTCGCCGACGTTGACCACGTCTTCGACTTTGTTCACCCGCTCCTCGGCCAGCTGGCTGATGTGGACCAGGCCTTCCTTGCCGGGCATGATTTCGACGAAAGCGCCGAAGTTCATGAGGCGGGTCACCTTGCCGACGTAGACCATGCCGGGCTCGGGATCCTTGGTGAGGCCCTCGATCATCCGAACGGCCTTCATGCCGGCCTCCTCGTTGATGGAGGCGATATGGATCGTGCCGTCATCCTCGATGTTAATCTCGACTTTGACGTTGCCGATCCGGGTGGACTCGATGATCTTGTTGATCGTGGAGCCGCCCTTGCCGATGACGTCGCGGATCTTGTCGGGATGGATCTTCATGATGATGATGCGCGGGGCGTACCTGGACATCTCCTTGCGGGGCGCCGGCAGGACTTCGAGCATCTTCTCCATGATGAACATGCGGCCTTCCCTGGCCTGGCTGAGCGCCTTGCCCAGGATATCGCGACCGGTGCCGGAGATCTTCATATCCATCTGCAGGGCGGTGACGCCCTTGGCAGTCCCGGCGACCTTGAAGTCCATGTCGCCCAAAGCGTCTTCGATGCCCTGGATATCGGTCAGAACGGCATAACGGCCCGTTTCGGCATCTTCAACCAGGCCCATGGCAACGCCCGCGACCGGCGCCTTGATGGGCACGCCGGCGGACATGAGCGACAGGGTCGAGCCGCAGACCGAGCCCATGGACGTGGAACCGTTGGACTCCAGGACTTCCGAGACGACCCGGATGGCGTACGGGAACTCGTCGTCCGGCGGGATGACCGGCTCGAGAGCACGCTCTGCCAGGGCGCCGTGGCCGATTTCGCGGCGGCCGGGGCCGCGCATGGGCCGGGCTTCGCCGACGGAGAACGGCGGGAAGTTGTAATGGTGCATATACCGCTTCTCTTCCTCGAGGCTGAGGTCGTCCAGTTCCTGGACATCGCCCAGGGTGCCCAATGTGGTGACGCTCAGCACCTGGGTCTGGCCGCGCTGGAAGAGGCCGGAGCCGTGCGTACGTGGCAGCAGGTCGATGGCGCATTCGATGGGGCGGACGTCGGCCAGGCCGCGGCCGTCAGGCCGGATGCCTTCCTCGATGATCGCCTTGCGGACTTCCTTCTTGAGCACGGACTTCAGCACCCCGGCAATCGCCTTCTGGCTGTCGGGGAACCGCTCGGCCAGCGCTTCCTGGACTTCCTGGCCCACGGCGGCGACCGCCTCTTCGCGCGCGAGCTTGTCCGGGTTGCGAACGGCCGTGCGCAGCTTCGCCGTGGCAAGCTCCTTGACGGCAACTTCCATGTCGGGCGCCGGGAGGGCGAGGTTCACTTCGCGCTTGGGCTTGCCCACTTCGGCCCGCATTTTGAGAATAGTCGGGATGATGGTGTTCTTGATGACATCGTGGCCGTAGAGGATAGCCTCGAGCATGATCTCCTCCGGCACTTCCTTGGCGCCGGCTTCGACCATGAGCACGGCCTGCTCGGTGGCCGCCACGACCAGGTGCATTTCGGACTGCGCCGCCTGCTCGGCCGTGGGGTTAATCACAAACTCCCCGTTTACACGACCGACGATCACGGCGCCAATCGGGCCTTCGAAAGGAATGTCGGAGATAGTCAGAGCCGCCGAGGCACCAACGATGCCCATGATTTCCGGAACGTTGTCCCCGTCGATCGACATGACAGTCACGACGATCTGGACGTCGTTGCGGTAGCCGTCGGGGAACAGGGGCCGGATGGGGCGGTCAGTGAGCCGGGCGGAGAGGATGGCTTTGGTGGTGGGCTTGCCTTCCCGGCGGAACCAGTTGCCGGGAATCTTACCGGCGGCGTAGAGCCGCTCTTCGTAGTCGACGGTCAGGGGGAAGAAATCGATGCCTTCACGGGGGGAAGCGCTGCCGACCACGGCGGCCAACACAACCGTGTCGCCATAGCGGACGAGTACGGCGCCGGAAGCCTGCTTAGCGAGGGCTCCCGTCTCGAGGGTCATGGTGCGACCGCCGAGCTCCATCGTATACCTATTGGGATTCACTTTGGTCCTCCTTCTGTGCCTGGGACCGGTGTGCATCGAACGGTACCCGCGCCGGACCGCCGTTTCCCGCAGGGAAATGGCGCCGTACGCCCGCCCGCTGGCCGCCTCCCGGCGGCTTGCCATCCTTTGGCACGTCTTATTCCTAACCTTGTTGGCTTCTACATCTGAAATAGCGTTTCCTGCCAACGCCAAGAATTATGCATAGGCCACGGGTAGAACCAGCAGGAAGAAGACGCCGGGGAGGTGCTCCCCGGCGACAACTGCTACTTGCCCTTTTCTACCTGCGCCTGGTCGGAATACCGGAACGGCGCTGCCAGCTTGGCGAGGACGTCGCCAGGCTTGACGCCGCTGACGGCCTCGTTCAGCTTTAGAATGACAAAGCCCAGACCGCCGACGGTGATCAATAGCACCGCAGCGACTGCGGCGACCTGGCCCAGAATCCACCGCGTGCGAACCCGTTTCACCTTGGGCTGTTCGTTGAGGATCAATGCTCTCGGTGCTGACTGGGACGAAATCTGCGCCAGCACGGCGTCCACGGCATGCGGCACGGGCCCCAGGCTAATGCCGGCGGCGGCGCCCCTTAGCCGTGACAGCAGCTGCTCGGTCTCCTTGACTTCAGGCCCGCAGCGAGAGCAACGCTCCGCATGAGCGGCAAGTTCCGGTGGGAGGCTGAGCAGGCCCGTGGCCAGGGCTTCGTCCAGAACCGCTTGCACCCGCTGGCAGCTACTTCCAATGGCGTGAGGCTTCACCGCACTCCCTCCTTTCTGTTCGCCGCAAGCAGGCTGCGCATCCGGCAGAGAGCCGTATGGAGCCTGGATTTGACTGTGCCGTCCGGCACAGCCATGACGCTGGCAATCTGAGGAATGGTCAGGTCCTGGAAGAAGCGAAGCACCACTGTGGTTCGCTGCTCCTCGGGCAGTTCCTGCAGCGCCTGCACCAGTTCCCAGTCCGTCTCCGCCGGGAGGGCGCCCGCCTCTTCCCTTTCGACGTCCAGGCCGATAGGGGTGGTACGGGAACGATGGCGCCCCTGGTCGTAACACGCGTGAATCACGATGCGGGTAAGCCAGGCTCCGCCGGCATCGGCATCGTGAAGCTTATCGAAGTGACGGTAGGCCTTCAGCCCTGCCTCCTGGAGCGCGTCGGCGGCGTCGTGAGGGTTGCCGAGCAGGCCCAGGGCCGTCCGGAAAAGCCGCGGCGACATCTGCGAAAAGAGCGCCGTAAACGCCTCACGCCTGGCTGTGTCGGATGGAAGCACGTCGCACTCACCTCTTCACAAGGAAGACCGATCGGGCCGGACGTTTCGTTCAGGTCCGGCGAAAAACGAACGGCCGGGCATGACTGCCCGGCCGTTCTGGGTGATTAGGCTTTGCGCTGGCGGATGCCCAGCTTTTCGGCGATGGCGCGGTAGCGGTCCATGGATACACTCTGCAGATACCGCTCCAGAGAACGGCGCTGGCCGACCATTTTGAGCAGGCCACGGCGGGAATGGTGATCCTTCTTGTGGGTGCGCAGGTGCTCGGTCAGCTCGTTGATGCGAGTGGTGAGCAGGGCGATTTGAACCTCGGGGGAACCGGTGTCGCCTTCGTGGGTGGCGAACTGCGTGATGATCGCTTTCTTCTCCTCAACGGACAGCGGCATGAGACATACCTCCTGGCGGCGGGGCGAAAGCCCGCCCAATATGTTCGGCAAGCGCCGCCGACCCAGTGCCTCGCCGGAGGAGGCGCAGGACCGAGTGGGCGGTTCTCAGCGACAGACGTAAGTTTACCACAATCGCTAGGTCCGGGCAAGTCCGGCAGAGTCGTACAGTGCCTTGATTTCGGCATCCAGCAGAGGGCGTGACTGCCCCAGGGGCAAGTCGCCAAGCGAAAGCGGTCCCATTTCCAGCCGCTTGAGGTAGACGACGTGATTTCCCACGGCCTGAAACATCCGCTTGACCTGATGGTATTTTCCTTCGCGGATGGTTACCGTGGCTTCCTGCGGTCCGAGACTCTCCAGGCGCGCCGGAAGACATGTGTAGCCGTCGTCCAGGACGATGCCGGCCGCGAAGGCTGCGGCGGCGCCGGGGGCTAGCGGACGTTCCAGCCGCACCAGGTACTTCTTGTCCACATGCCACTTCGGGGAGAGCAGCCGGTGCGTCAGTTCGCCGTCGGTGGTGAAGAGCAGCAGCCCTTCCGTATCCTTGTCGAGCCGACCGACCGGCATCAAGTCCCGGCGCCGCAGTTCAGCCGGCAGCACGTCCATAACGGTCGGCTTCCGCGGATCGTCGGCGGCGGTGATGTAGCCGGGCGGCTTATGCATCATCACGTGAAAATGGGACTGGTAGGTGAGTGTGACCGTGTCGAGCACCACGGCCTGCGTATCCGGGTCGACTTGCATCGCGGGGTCGGTGATGACCTCGCCGTCAATCCTGACGCGCCCGGCCTTGATGATCTCCCGGACATCCTTGCGGGAGCCCACGGCCATGTGGCTCAGCAGTTTGTCGAGCCGCTCCTTAGCCATGGTGCGCCAGGAATTCCCGGGCCGCCGCCTCGTCTGCCTTCAGTTGGCGGACCAGCGCTTCGGTGCCCTGAAATGACTGCTCGCCCCGCAGGCGGCGCAGGAAGTCCACCCGCAGTTCCCGGCCGTAAAGGTCGCCCTGGAAGTCCAAGAGATGGGCTTCACAGCGCAGGTCTTTCCCCTGAAACGTCGGCCGCCAGCCCAGGTTGAGCATGCCGCCGAAGCGCGGGCCCGAGCGGGGGGAGACCGTGCAGGGCCGTTCGCCTTCCCCGCACGGCGAAGGCTCTGAAAGCACGGTGACCTGGCAGACGTACACCCCCGGCGCCGGTAGCTGTCGGCCGGGGGCCAGCCGCATGTTGGCCGTCGGGTAGCCGAGGGTGCGGCCCCGCTGGTCGCCGTGCTCCACGACGCCCGTGAGGCTGAACGGGCGCCCCAGGAGGCCTGCCACGCGCTCCATATTGCCGGCTGCCACATAGAGCCGGACTTCGGTGCTGGAGACCGACTCGCCGTCCTCGCGGACGGGCGCCATCACTTCAACTTGCAGGTTGTGGGGCATGCACAGCGACTTCAGCATCTCCGCCGTGCCAAGCCCGCCCCGCCCGAAGGTGAAGTTGAAGCCTACAATGACTTTCCGAGCTTTCAAGTCCCGCAGGAGGACGGTGCAGACGAACTCCTCAGGAGACATGTTGGCGAACTCGTGGTTAAAGGGAATCGCCAGGTGGACGTCCACCCCCATGGCAGCCAGGGATTCGGCCCGCTCATCGAGGGTCTGAATCATGGCGGGCGCCGCGTCCGGGCGCAGAACCGCCATGGGGTGGGGATGAAAGCCCATCACAACGGATTGGCCGCCGGCCTGCCGGGCCTCCTCCACCAGCTGGGAGATGATCGCCTGATGCCCCAAATGGACACCGTCCCATTTGCCAATGGCCACCAGGTTGCCGGTCCCCCGCTGCGGAATTGCTCCCGCCGATGAATAAAGCTCCATGGCACAACCTCTCAGGCGAATACTTTGAGCAGCTTGAGTCCGCGTGGATCGAGCGTCTCCGCCAGGGCAAGCAGTTCACCCGCCTGATCGAGCAGGGCGACCGTGACTCCCGGCTTCTCCGTTAGTTGCATATCAGGGGCGATGCCGTGCTTGAGGCGTTCGGCTGCCGCCGGCGAGACCGTGGCCCGGGGCATGGCGCCCAGGGCTGCGGCCGGGGTGAGCACGGGCGCCCGCCCCGCCGCCAGTTCCTCCAGGGTGGCGGCCTGCTGCAGCGTAAAGGGTCCCGAACGGGTCCGGACCAGGTAGGACATGTGGGCGCCCACCCCCAGCGCCTGGCCCAAGTCGTGCGCAAGGGTGCGGATGTAGGTCCCCTTGGAGCAGACCACGTCGACGAAGGCGACCGGGTGCAGCCCGGGCCGGAAGTCGAGGAGCTGCAGCCGGTGGATGGTGACGGGGCGGGCTTCCCGCTCCACCTCCACCCCTTCCCGCGCCAGCTCATAGAGCCGCTTGCCGTCGACCTTGACGGCGCTGACCATGGGCGGCACCTGCATGATCGGCCCCTGGAACTTGGTGATGGCATAGGCGACATCGCCTCTGCCAATGTGGGAGGCGTCCGTTTCGCCCGTAACGGCGCCGAAGGAGTCCTGCGTGTCGGTGGTCACGCCAAACGTGATCTCCGCCCGGTAGGCCTTATCCTCCCCGGCGATGTACTCGGCGAGCCGGGTGGCCCGTCCAACGCAGATGGGCAGCACACCCGCCACCCCGGGATCGAGGGTACCGGTGTGACCGACTTTCTTGATCGCCAAGACCCGCCGGACGACGCTGACCACGTCGTGCGAAGTCATGCCCGGGGGCTTCAGTAGGTTCAGGATGCCGTCCATGCCTAGAATACCGCCCTCACAGCGCCCAATACCTTGGTGCGCGCTTCTTCAATGTCACAGCCCACACCGCACCCGGCGGCACGGGCATGTCCACCGCCGCCGAACTGCTTGGCGATTTCGCCCACGTCGACCAACCGTCGGGAACGGAGTCCCACCCGGATCCGGCCGTCGGGCGTTTCGCGGAACAGCACGCCCACTTCAACGCCGGAGAGCTTCCGGGCGTAGTTGACCAGGCCTTCCACGTCCTCCTCGCCGGCGCCGGTGCGGGCCAGCATCTCGCGGGTAACGGAGATCCAGGCGATCTGACCGGTGGGATCGACCTGCAAGGTCGACAGCGCCTGTGCAAGTAGGGCAAGCCGGGCCATCGACTCGTTCTCCCAGATGCAGCTGGCGATTTCGTATGGCTGGGCGCCGGCGTCGACCAGGTCTGCAGCAATGCGAAAGGTCCGGGGCATCGAGTTGTCATACCGGAAGCCGCCGGTGTCGGCAGCAATCGCCGTGTAAAGGCAGGCCGCAATGTTGAAGTCGACGGTTACGCCGAGCTCCCGCGTGATCAGATAGACCATTTCAGCCGTGGCCGCGGCAGTAAAGTCCAGGTAGTTGTAGTCACCAAACGCAGCGTTGGTAATGTGGTGGTCGACGTTGAGCGTCCGCTTTGCTTTCTTGACCACGGACAGGGCAGGGCCGACACGCTCCAGGTCGCCGCAGTCCAAAATCAGGGCCAGATCCCAGTCGCCCTCGATTTCGCCGTAGGGCGTAAAGAGGGTATCCCACCCCGGCAGGTATTCGTAAAGGCGGGGAACCGGGTCGACCCCGACGGCTGTGGTCCGGATTCCCGCTTTCTGCAGGGCGTGGGCCATGCCGAGCGTCGACCCGATGCAGTCACCATCCGGCGAGACATGATAGAAGACCAAAACCCCATCGGACCCGGCAATCAGGCGAGCGGCGCCCACCGCATCAAGTTGGTTACTCACCCTGCCCCTGCTCCTTTTGCACCTGTACCAGCAGTTGCGCAATCCGGGTCCCGTGTTCGATCGATTCGTCCAGCACGAAATGCAGCTCAGGCGTGTAGCGCAGCTGCAAGATCCGGCCCAGTTCGCTGCGCAGGAAGCCCGTGGCGCTGGTCAGGCCCTTGAGGCTTTCCTTCTTCTGCTTGTCGTCCCCCAGTACGCTGACGAAGACCTTGGCGTGGCGCAGGTCGCCGGCGACTTCCACCTTGACGATGGAGACAAAGCCGATGCGGGGGTCTTTCAGTTCGGTGCGGAACAGGGTGGAGAGTTCCTCACGAATCTGATCGCCCAGCCGGGCGGCGCGTTGTGTCGACATGTGTGATCACACTCCTGGTTCCGGTTAGTCTGCCCTCTTTGTTGATGAGGGCTGCCGGAGCGTTGTTACCACAGATTGGGAGATGAGGTCATTTTGATTGACCCCTAAGAGAATAATGTAATATAAGTAACGCCTACGATCAATCTCTTGGAATCGGGACAAGATTTTGCCACTGCCACGGAGGACGCGGAGAACGCGGAGAACACGGAATGGAACAGGCGCGGAGAGGAAACATAAAATAATATATAATTATAATTTCCATTTCCATTCTGTGGGGTTCCGCGCCTTCCGCGTCCTCCGTGGCAAATTTCCCCATTCCCCCTACAAAATCTCAGTCTCAATCGCCAGGACTTCGCCTTCCCAGTTCGACTCGACAAAACCGATCGCCTTCGCGGCCATGTCGCGAACGTGGGACTCTTCGCCGGAGACCAGGGCAATGCCCACGGCGGCGCGTTGCCAGAGGTCCTGGTCGCCAACTTCGGCGACTGCGGCGCCAAACCGGGAGCGCACTTTGTCCATCAGGGACCTGAGGACCATGCGCTTGGATTTGAGTGACCCGGATTCGGGGATGGAGAGCTCAAGGCGGATGGCGGCGATGAACATGACGAGTCGGCCCCCTATGTAAGGGAGCCGGTGGCAGCACCATGCCACCACCGGCCCGCAGGTTTACGTGGGTTACCCGGCCTTGACTTCCTTCATTTCGTAAGCCTCAAGGATGTCGCCCGGCTTGAAGTCCTGGAACTTCTCCAGCGTGATGCCGCATTCGTAGCCTTCAGCCACTTCACGGGCTTCGTCCTTGAACCGGCGGAGAGCGTTGATCTCGCCGCTCCAGACAACGACGCCGTCGCGGATGAGGCGGTACTTGGCGTTGCGCGTCACCTTGCCGCTGACGACCATGCAGCCGGCGGCCATACCCACCTTCGGTACCTTGAAGGTTTCGCGGACTTCGGCCCGACCGAGGATGACCTCCTCGATCTTCGGGGCCAGCATGCCGGTCATGGCAGCCTTGATGTCGTCGATCACGTTATAGATGATGTTGTACATCCGGATGTCGATGCCCTGCTCCTTGGCGGCACGGTCGGCGCGGTCGTCCGGACGGACGTTGAACCCGATGATGATCGCCTTGGAGGTGTAGGCCAGCATGACGTCCGTCTCGGTGACGGCGCCTACGGCGCTGTGCACGATCTTGACCTGGACTTCTTCGTTGCGCAGCTTTTCGAGCTGGCCGCGCAGCGCTTCCACAGAACCCTGCACATCGCCCTTGATGACGAGGTTGAGATCCTTGACCTCGCCCTCGGCCACCTTGGACATGAAGTCGTCCAGGGACATGGCCTTCGTACCCGTCCGCTCGGCCTGAGCCTTGGCGGTCCGCTTCTCGGCGATGGTCCGGGCGATCTTTTCGTCCGGAGCGACCCGGAAGACGTCGCCGGCGGCCGGCACAGACTGGAAGCCCAGAATCTGGACCGGGGTGGACGGGCCGGCGGACTTCAGCTTCTTGCCGCGGTGGTCGAACATGGCGCGCACGCGGCCCCAGGCGGAGCCGGCGACAAACGCATCGCCGTTGTTGAGCGTACCGGCCTTGACCAGCACTGTGGCGACGGGACCGCGGGCCTTATCCAGTTCGGCTTCGAGGATATACCCCCGGGCATCCTTCTCCGGATTGGCCTTGAACTCCTGAACTTCGGCGACCAGCAGTATGGACTCAAGCAGGTCGTCGATGCCCATCTTCTGCTTGGCGGAAACGGGGACCATGATCGTCTCGCCGCCCCACTCTTCGGCAATCAGACCGTGGGCCGTCAGGTCCTGCTTCACCCGGCTGGGGTCGGCGTTCGGCTTGTCGATCTTGTTGATGGCGACCAGAATGGGAACGCCGGCGGCCTTGGCGTGGTTGATCGACTCAATGGTCTGCGGCATGACGGAGTCATCCGCTGCCACGACCAGGACGGCGATGTCCGTTACGTTGGCACCGCGGGCACGCATGGCGGTGAAGGCCTCGTGGCCGGGGGTGTCCAGGAAGGTGATTTTCCGTCCGTTCGATTCGACTTCGTAAGCACCGATATGCTGGGTAATGCCGCCCGCCTCGCCGAGGGCGACCTTGGCAGAGCGAATGGCGTCGAGCAGCGAGGTCTTGCCGTGGTCGACGTGGCCCATGATGGTGACCACGGGATGCCGGGTCTCCTTCAGTTCATCGGCCTCGTTGAGATCATCCACCTGGTCGTACTCTTCCAGGACGTTCTCGGCTTCCTTGACGCCCACATCGATGCCGAATTCGCCGCCGATGAGAACGCAGGTGTCGATGTCAAGCTCCTGGTTGATGGTGGCCATAATGCCGAAACCGGTCAGCAGCTTCTTGATCACTTCGGACGCCGTGACACCCATCTCGTGGGCGAGGTCCTTGACGGTCATCGGCCCTTCGATGGTGATTGGCTTCAGGCTGCGCCGCTCAACGACGGAAGCCTTGCCGCCGAGCCCGGGCCGGCGGCCAAACAGCTTTTCTTCAGACGGCCGGGAGGCCGCCGTTTCACGCTTTGTAAAGGCGTCGCCCTTCTTGCGGTCGCCGCCCTGGCCGATGGGCCGCTTGCCTTCAGCCGGCTTGGCCTGCTCGGCAACCTTGGGGTCGACCTTGGGAATCTGCAGGCCGCCAGCGCCGCCGCCAGGACGGCGGGCACCAAAGCCGCCACCGGGACGGCCGCCGAAACCGCCGGGGCGCGGACCACGGTCGCCGCCGGCGCCAGCCGGACGGGGACCACGGTCGAAGCCGCCGGGTCCGGCGGGACGGGGACCGCGGTCAAAGCCGGGCCGCGGGCCGCGGTCGCCGGCAGGGGCGCCGGGCACGGGCCGGGTCGGCAGGCCGAGGCCGGACGGACCGGCCGCGGGCACAGGACCGGCAGTACGAGGCCGGGGTCCCTCGAAAGCAGGGCGCTCGGCCGCGGGTCCCGGCGGAACCGGACGGGTCGGCAGGCCGAGGTTGGAGGGAACGGCGGGCGTGCCTTCAGCAGGACCGGCCGCACGGGGCAGACCGGTGGCGCCCGCACGGGGACCTGCAGGAGCGGCAGCACGGGGACCGGCCGGAAGCCCGGCGCGGGGACCGGAAGGAAGCGGACGGGTGGGAGCGGCAGGCTTCTCCGCCTCGGCGGCGGCTTCAGCCTTGGGGACTTCTGCCACCGGAGCCTCCGCCTTAGGGGCTTCAGCCTTCGGAACTTCAGCCACCGCAGCCTCCGCCTTCGGGGCTTCTGCCACGGGGGCTTCGACCTTTGGGGCTTCTGCCTTGTGAGCCTCGGCCTTCGGAGCCTCAGCCTTGGGAGCCTCAGCCTTCGGCGCCTCAGCCTTGGGAGCCTCAGCCTTCGGAGCTTCAGCCTTGGGAGCCTCAGCCTTAGACGCCTCTGCCTTCGGTGCCTCTGCCTTCGTGGATTCGGCCTTTGGGGCTTCCGGCGCTGCAACCTCGGCAGGCACGTGCTGAGTGGCCTGCTCCGCCTTGTGGACTTCCGCCTTCGGAGCACGCTGCCCCGCATGAGCGACGTCGGCGGCTGCCCGGGCCTTCGGCACTTCGCCGGCGGGCGCGGCGGGCCGCTCCGCCGAACGGGGCCGCTCGGCCATAGCGCTCGGGCGCGGCCGCTCGGCCAACGGGCGGTCGGCGGAAGGCATGCGCGGGCGCTCGGCCGCAGGGCCGGTGGGCCGCTCGCCGGCCGGGCGCAGCTCCCGTTTCATATCCTCCACGCGCTGGCGCGGCTTGGTGCTGGCGCCGAAGAAGTCCTCCAGCAGCGAGGCCTTTGCGGGGTTTGCTTCCCGCACCGGCTTTGCCGCAGCGGCCGCCGGGCGGGCAGCCTTGGCGGTATCAGCGGCACCGGCTTCGGCCTTCTTGGCCGGGGTACGCTTTACTGCCTCGGTCACCTTCTCGGCGGACTTCTGGTCGATGGTGCTCATATGATTTCTCACATCCACATTCAAAGATTGAAGGACTTCCAGAACGCGCTTGGAGTCCACACTTAACTCTTTAGCAAGTTCAAATACACGGACCTTGGGCTCCATCTGATCACCCCCGTACCGAGACAGGCGTCAGGCCCTCTTTTTCGAGGATCCCGATCAGGCCTTTGGCGAAGTCCCTGGACTGGATGACCACTGCAGCCCGATGGGCCTTTCCCAGCGCCAGCCCCAATTCGTCGCGGGTGCCCAGCACGTAGCAGGGCACACCTACCGACATTGCCAGACCGGTGAACTTGTCACGGGTTCGGTCACTGGCATCTTCGGCCACGATCAGCAGCATGGCCTTCCGTTTCTTCAGCGCCTGCTCGGCGGCGAGGTCGCCGGAAGCCAGCTGTCCGGCCCGCTGGCACAGCCCAAGCATCTGTTCGAGGGCCTTTGGGATCAACCCGGCGTCACCATCCCCGCTTCCAACTTGGCCCATACCTCATCGGAGACGGGGTGTTCCAGGGCCCGTTCGAGACGCTTCCCCTTGACCGCCTTCGCAAGGCAGTCCGCATTATGACAGAGGTAAGCGCCGCGCCCGGCTTTCTTCCCCGCGGGAGACAGGTCAAGCTCGATGACGCCATCGGGGGTTCTGACCACCCGCAGCAGCTCCTTTTTTGACTTTAACTGACCACAGCCTACGCACATGCGCTGAGGAACCTTCTTCACTTTGGGCTGATGCTGCCCTTTGGCCATCATGGCCACCTCCCTTCCTCGGGACCGGACTCACAGGCGCAAACCAGACTACTCGTCGTCGGTCTCTTCGGCGCCTTCCCAGGCGCCGGCCTTGGCCTGCGATTCGGACTTAATGTCAATTTTCCAACCCGTCAGCTTCGCGGCGAGGCGGGCGTTCTGCCCCTCCTTGCCGATGGCGAGGGAGAGCTGGTAATCGGGCACGACCACCCGGGCGATGCGGCCTGCGTCTTCGCAGTCGACCGAGACCACCTTCGCCGGCGAGAGCGCCTTGGCCACGAAGACCGTGGGATCCTGGCTCCATTCGACGATGTCGATTTTCTCGCCCTGAAGCTCCGTGACGATGTTCGTCACGCGCATGCCCTTGGGGCCGACACAGGCGCCCACGGGGTCCACATTCTCGTCGCGTGAGTGGACGGCCATTTTGGAGCGGGCGCCCGCTTCGCGGGAGATCGCCTTGATTTCCACGACGCCGTCGTGGATTTCGGGCACCTCAAGCTCGAACATCCGCTTGAGCAGCCCGGGATGCGTCCGGGAGAGGGAGATCGACGGCCCCTTGGTCGTCCGCTTTACTTCGATGACGTATGCTTTGACGCGCTGGTTCTCGTGGAACTTCTCGCCCGGAATCTGCTCGTTGGCCATCAGGATGGCCTCAACTCCCTTGGAGAGTTCCACATAAACCGCCTTGGTCTTGAGGTCCTGGCGGAGCACCAGACCCGTGACAATATCGCCTTCACGGCTGGAATACTCTTCGAAAATAATGCCGCGTTCCGCTTCGCGGATCCGCTGTACGACGACCTGCTTCGCCGTCTGCGCAGCGATGCGGCCGAAGTCGCGGGGCGTGACTTCCACTTCGAGGATGTCGCCCAGGCCCAGCCCGGGGTTCTTGACCCTCGCCTCTTCCACAGAAGCCTGGAGGCGGGCGTCTTCGACGGCTTCCACGATCTCCTTCTGGGCGTACACCTTATAGTCGCCCGTCTTCGGGTCGAAATGGACCCGCACATTCTGGGCGGAGCTGAAGTTCCGGCGATACGCCGAGATAAGCGCCGCCTCGATCGCCTCGATCAGCACTTCTTTCGCGATGCCCCGCTCGCGTACCAGGTCATCAAGCGCCTCAAGAATCTCGGCCTTCATGTCTTATGTCTCCTCCTGCGGCTACTTGAGCGGCCGCTCAAAAAATCTCCACAATGCCTTAGAACTCGACATGGAGCCGGGCGCTTGCCACCTGCTTGCGGTCAAGGGCAATCTCTTTGCCGGCGTCCTTCCCCTGGACGGGACGGATGACGATGCGGCCGTCAACCAATCCGACCAAAGTGCCAACAAACAGTTTCTGCCCGTCTACCGGAGCGTACGTGGTGACAGCCACCACACGCCCCGCATAGCGGGCGAAGTCTTCATCGCGCTTTAAAGGCCGCTCGAGCCCGGGCGAAGAGACTTCGAAGTAATCGTACGGCGGGTCGGGCCAAATCTCGTCAAGTTTGGCGTCCACCGTTCGGCTGACTGCTTCGCAGTCGTCAAAGGTGACGCCGCCCTCCTTGTCGATGTAGACCCGGAGGTAGCGGTCCGCCCCCTCCTTGATAAGCTCGACCCCAACGAGTTCCAGCCCCCGCTCTTCCACCAGCGGCCGGGCCAGTTCCTCGACCGTTACTTCGACCGGTTTCGCACCTTTCCCCAAACTCGACCAAGCCTCCGATCAACATATGGCACAAGGATTACTCTGTCCCGGCGGAGGGCATAAAATGAGCCGGTTTGGCACCGGCTCTTGCAAGATTCCAGCGGTAATGCCGGACGTTGAAAAGAGTGGGTGAACACCCACTCCTCAAAGACTTACTAGAACCAAGCCCTCGTACCCCTTCTAAATACTAGCACAAAGAGGCGAGTTTGGCAAGCAAGTGCCGGCCTATTTTGCGGCGAGACGCTCATCCACCGTGAGCGGCGGGATACGCCGCTTCAGTTCGCTGACAAACGCCGGGACCGAACGGAGGTTGTTGCCGGGGACGGCGACATAGGTGAGCGTCTTGCCCGGATTCCGCTGTCGGTAGGCCTCGATCAGCTCCTGCGCCTTGGGATCGACTTTCTTGGTGGGAATCTCATGACCGACGCCTGAATTTCGGGTGATCACCCACAGGGTCGGGAACGGGAAGCCGCCGTTCCGGACGACCATGCCGACCTTATCCATGGGGATTTTTGTGATGACGCGCCGGTCGTTGATGAGGATTTCGGACGGGGTCAGTTCGAGCTTGTAGGCCCAGGCTGCGGAGACAAAGTAGGTCACCAGGCCCAGGGGGATGCCAAAGACGAGTACGGCGATGGTTCCGCCGATTCCGGGAATCATCGGGCTCAGGAACACAACCACAACCGCTAGGGCAAGAGGCAGAAGGCTGTACAAGATCTTCTGGGTCATCGTCTGGCTGAAATCGACCGTGGTCTTTTCGTTCGCCATTTCGACATGCCACCTCAACATCTATTGCTTGTGGGGCCGCGACAGCACGAACAGTTGCTCTGCCGCCTCTTCCAACTCGGTCCGGATCTTCAGGGCCATCGACCAGCGCCTTGGCACCGCACCGGCCCCGTAATAGGCGCCCGCCAGGCCGCCAGCCACGGCTCCTGCCGTGTCGGCATCGTCGCCGAGGTTGACCGCCCGGACGATGCAGTCCTCCAGGGTTTCGGTGGTCATGAAGGCCCACATCGCTGCCTGCAGGGTGTCTACAACGTAGCCCGTCGCCTGTATGTCGGTCTCGGCTGCCGCACTGATGCCGTGTATCCGGTCCGCCAGGTGTCCGGCGACTTGGACGGCCGCCGCATGGGCCTGAGCCTTGGCGGCGCCGCCCACCAGGCTGTTCACCATGGTGTGATAGGCCGTCACAGCGGCGTCCGAATCGGGATGCGGATGGGTCATGCGGGCGATTTGAATGGCCTGCGCGGTGTCGGCCCCATAAGCGAGGGCCGCGGGCAGGGTCCGCATGAGGGCGCCGTTGCCGGCCGTCCGGGGTCCCAGCTGGCGTGCAACCTCGGTACTGGTCGCAGCCCATGATCCGGTCTTGCGATGGGTCTCCAGGGCGAGCCGGCAGGTGGAGCCCACGTCGGGCGGATTGCTGCCGTACCAGGCCTGAAAGTGGCGCCCCACCGCCTCCACCGGTCGGTCAGGCGCCTCGATGATGCCCCGGGCGACGGCCATCGCCATGGCCGTATCGTCGGAGCATTCGCCGGGGGAAAATCGGAACGGGCCGCCGCCGGTGATCTCCCTGTGTCCGTCCGGATGATTGCGCCGCACTTCGGCGCGGGTCAGGAACTCCAGCGTGACGCCCAGAGCGTCGCCGCAGGCGAGTCCGAGCAGGGCGCCCAGGTACCGGCCCGCCTCGGTAGCCATCAGCTTCTTCTGCGCCGCAAAGCCTTCCTGGTTAAGCCAGAAGAGGCGGGGCGACAGGGCGTGCCAGCGCGGCGAGCGCATCAGCCGGTTCAGGGCGAACAGAGCCCCGCCGAGGCCCCGCTCGGTGGCGACCAGCGCGGCCGCCTCGATGCTGAGCAGGTCGTCGGGCACCATGCCGGCCGGCAGGTTGACCATGGTGTCGTCAAAGGGCAGATTCTCCCTGGCACTGAATGGGTTACGATAGTCGTCGGTAATCATGCGTTGAATGATGCGGTCGAGATCGCCGACCTCGTCAGGGGTGAGGCCTTTGTAGAGCGTCAGGACGGACCGCCAATCAGGCGGCTCATCGTAGGCGGGGCGCGATTCGTGCAGCACTTGTAGGATGAGCCTCTCCCAGTCCATCGGTTACGGGGTCTCCCTTCGCACGCTCCCCAGAATCACGACGGAAGCGCCGAGGAGAATGGCGCCGCTGAAGATCTGGCGGGAGCGCTCATGCCATTTGTTATAGCCAATCCGCACGGGGTCGGTGACGGCGTATTCCTGAATGGGCCGGGGCGGCTGGGCTTTGGCCATCTGCGGGAAGATGTACAGGGCGCCGAAGGCTGCCAGCGCCAGGGCTGCCGCCAGCAGGGCGCTGCGCCACCGGTTGATCCGCTCGCGCAGCCTCGCCAACAACAGCAGCAGGGCGACGGCGCCCAGGCTCATGCCGACGAGATTGAGCCGCCAGATCATGTCGCCGGCGAGGTCTCCCGCCGCCTGGCGGTCCGGGCCGAAGGCTGCGAAGATTTGGGGGGCGGTCACGGCGAAGCCCGCCATGGCGCCGACCCAGGCACCGACCAGCAGCTGCGTGATGCCTTCAAGGTACTTCACCTGAGACACAACTCCTCGATCACGGATGCGACACCGTCCTCATCGGCGGAAGGGGCGACCCGGGCCGCTGCCGCCTTGACCGCTGCGGGGGCGCCGCCCATGGCCACACCCGTGCCGGCATACGACAGCATCTGCAGATCGTTGTCCGAGTCGCCGAAGGCCAGAATGGCCTGCCGGGGGATTTGCAGCCGGGCGCAGAGCATTTGCAGCCCGTACCCTTTGCTCACGCCGGCGGCAGTCAGCTCCAGGTTCTCGGCGCCCGATGAAGTGACCTCCAGGCCCGGGGCCTCCCGTTGCAGCCGCCCGGCGGCCCGGGCCAGGGTTTCCGGCCCACCGACGGCCATCAGCTTCAGCACGGGCGGATGATCAGGTCGCTCAGACCATTTGACGAGGCTGCGAACGCTGGCGACACGGTTTGTCCGCCAGATGCCCGCGACGCAGCCGAGGGCCCGGGGCAGGCTCATGCCGGGGCGGACCCACCGCAGGTAGGCGCCCATGTGGGAGGCCGGGCGGTCCAGCACGATGCCTGCCGGCGTATAGCACTCCAGCAGGAGACGGGACTCCTCGCAGATTTGCAGGCTCCGGCGCAGGAGCGCCGGCGGAATCGGTTTGAGGGACAGATACTCGCCTTGCGCGTCCAGGACGCCGCCGCCGTTGCAGCAGATGACGGGGCCGCCACCGATGAGTCGGCTGAAGTGGCATGCGGATTGGGGCGACCGGCCCGTTGCCACAGCCAGAACGATGCCCCGCTCTCGGGCTCTCGAGAGAGCCACCCGTGTGCGGGGCGAGATCTCGTGGCGGCCGCCCAGCAGGGTGCCATCAAGGTCCAGGGCGATCAGTCTGTACTCCAATGGGGGATTTCAGGCCTCCAGTCGCTCAGGCGGGGCGCAGGGCCGACAGGATGATCAGCAGGGCGCCCAGGATCATGTTGATGCTGAAGATGAGGCGGGAGAGCCGGTGCAGCTTGCCGTGCTCCAGCCGCCGGGGGTCGTCTTCCGGTACTTCATCGATGGGCCTGCCCATCTGCTGGCGGACGGCGTTCAGCCGCTGCCGGATGGTGACGCTGCTGAAGACGACCAGCGCCAGCATAAGCACTGCCGTGAGCAGTCGGCCCAGGTCAATGGCCTTCCAGCCGCCGTCGATGGTCTGCAGGACGGTGACGACCGCCATGATGCCGCCCGTGACCAGACCGAGCACATCGATGCGGGCCAGGGTTTCACCGGCGATGGCGCCCGCCTGGTCCCGGGAGGGGAGAATGCGGAAGAGCACCGGGGCGTACAGCGCGCCGAAGGCGAACATGGCGCCGACCCACAGCGACAGGAGCAGATATTGCAGGACGTTCAGGAATGGAATCATGAGGGCCACGCCTCCCCTGCATATGGTACTGGAAGTGGTGCTGTATAGGCAAGTCCGGTGAGCCGGGTGTGGCTGCTTCCCGAATGCCCAAATGATCGGTAACGTTCGTGGATATCTCTTCCCGGTACATGAAGGATTCTCCTGCCCGGCGATCAGAAACGGCTACGGCAGCGGCACCGGCGGGAGGACGGGGCCGGGGTCGGGCGAAGGCGTGGGGTTGGGCTGAGGGTCTGGGTCTGGGTCTGGGTCTGGGTCAGGGTCTGGGTCTGGATCAGGGTCGGGATTGGGTTGCGGATCAGGGTCAGGGGCAGGCCCGGGGTCGGGCGTCGGCTCCGGGATCGGCGGTGGCGGCAGCGTGGCCGGCTCGCCCGGGTTCGGGTCCGGGTATGGCCCATCCGGTGGCGCCGGCACTTTCGGGCCCGCCGCCCCCCACAACGCCGACACCCTCACGGTGGCAAACAGGCGCCCGCCAGGCACCGGCCCCTTGGGTCCCTGCATCTCCCATACGGGCTGCCATGTTCCCTCCTCAGCGGGCGCCGTGACCCGGGCCCGGATGGTCGCCACCGCCCCGGGCTTCACATCAGCCGGCATCGGCAGGACGGGCACACCTTGTCCCTCCAGGGGAGCAAAGCGATATGCATGGCTTGACCACGTGCTCCCCCCCGTGTTCTTGACCAGCCAGACCAGTTCCACCTGCTCCCCCGTCCCCGCCCCGAGCTGTGGGTGGGAGCCCTGCACTTCCGCCGTCGCGGCACTGGGAGGTGGGGCAGCAACCACTGCGGGCTTGCCGAGAATCGGCTTGAAGAGAATCAAAGGAAACACCCAGCCGACCAACGCGCCGGCTAACATCAGACCTGCGCCAACGGCCCAGGGAATCCAGGGGCGTGCCCAATCGCGCTGGTCCGTTGCGCGTCCCGGTTTCGGGGGCGGCGGCGGCAAGGCCGGCTGAGACGGCGCCCCCCTGTGCGTGTACCGACGATGCCTGCTGCGAGACCGGGCCAATGTCGCATCCCCCTTCAACACCTTTACCGCAGTGATTCTTGCCCCTGCGGCACGGGGTTAACCCGGGGTGCGACAAGGCGAGCGCACACCCCCACAATGGAGGGAGTATGCGCCCGCCTTCAGGGCGATGCCTGGACCTGCTTCAGCTCCCGCTCCAGTGCCGCCATCAGCGGCGCCATGCCGCCCGAGTAACCCTCGCAGGCCAGGGCGGTGACAAAGCTGAGGTGATCCCGGCCGCGCCGGTATTCCGGTTCTTTGGAGGGATGGGGCAGGTAGATGGGAATCAGGCTCAGGTCGGGATCGACCAGCAGGCTGCCCTGGTACAGGGCGACCCGGCGATTTGCGTAGAGGCTGGAGCCCAGAATCTTCCGTTCACCTATGGCCACGTCGCCCAGACCGGCCACGCGGGCGCCTTGTACGCCGAGGCTGACGACGGCCCGGACGATCGCTTCTGCGATGGGGTTGATCCACTGGGTCGCGAACTGCTTGCCGGCAGCATCGTAGGCCGCCGTGATGACCAGCGTCCCCGGGGCCAGCACCACCGCTCCCCCGCCGCCGCGGCGGCGGTAAACGGGGACGCCGCTCGCCGCACAGAGCGTCAGGTCGACGTCGCCGGGGGGCGTGCCGGCGCCCAGAACGCATTCGACCCGGTCGGGCTCCCAGAGCCAGATGAACGGCCCTTCCCGGTCGAAACGGTCCAGAGCCGGTTGGTCGTAGGGCAGCGGCATGATCGTCATGTGTGGGCCTCCTCGGATCTGTTATGCAACCCCTGAATATGTTACCTTATAAGCAACTGATCTCCGGACCGTAGAGGTGAACGCCCAATGTCGCACCGCCTGATCCGTTGGTTTGTGCCGCTGCTATTTCTGGCCGCAGCCACAGCGGGCTGCCGCCAAGGCCCACCGCCCCGTCCGGCTTACAATACCATGGAGGAAGCGCTCGGAAAAGTGCTCGGGCTGCAAGCCGCCATCGCCTATCGGGAGCCCTTTGGGGGGAGTCGGTCCCTGGTACTGTTCCGGACGGACAAGCACCGCGGCCTCTCCGCCACCATTCTGGAGCAGACGCTGCTGGGAAAGTGGCGCATGACCGACGCTGTCAGCCTGGGCGGCGAACTGCCCCGAGTGGGGGCGCTCTCGTATGAGCGGGCGAACCTGGGCCATGTGGAGGAAAAGATCGGGCGCACTACATTCGCCACGTCAGAGACCCATGTCATCTTCGGCGAAGTACTGGATCCGGCCATCACCTGGGTCGAACTGACGCTCGACGAAGAAGGGGCCAAGCCGATCAACGCCACGGTCAAAGACGGAATCTGGCTGGTCAAGGTGTCACCCAAGGCACAGAACACCTGGTTTCACCTGCGGGCGGGCAACGCCGAAGGGCGCCGGTTCACCGCCAGCATCGCCACGGGCCCGTGGCGGGAGACGGACCCGAACCGGGCTCCCCTGGTGGAGTACTATGATGCCCAGCAGGGCATTCGCCTGGAGTATCCGTCGCTCTTCTCCCATCCCAGGGTTGACCGGGATGGCCGCCTGACCATCGCCTTCAGTTCCTGGACCATTTCCGTAGAGCCCGCCCCGGCAGCCGAACTGGGTCAACTGCTGAAGTCTGCCGTAGCGGCGGGCGGCGATCGGGTGCTCGCTCACGGAATCCGGCAGGTTGGGACCAGGCAGGTGGGCCACGTGCTGGAAGCCCGCCCGGAGGAAGACGGCAGGGGCTCCACTTATCTTTCACACTATCTGGTACCGGCAGGGCGCTCACACTTTACGCTCACCTGCTCGGCCCCGCACATGTACTCCCTTGACTTCTGGAAAGAGTACTGGGAGCCGGTCTGCGAACGGGTCCTCCCGACAATGCAGATGGATACGAAATGACGATGCCATGGGCCGGGGCGCCGTAAGCACCCCGGCCCTCGCCATGCACTCTAGAAAGCGAACACGAGCTGGTTGCCGTCCGGCATGCCCTTCAGGCAGCCGTGGTTCTCCAGCAGCTCCATAATCGACTTGTTGAGGCGGGCCCGGTTCTTCAGGTCTTCCTTCGACATGAACTCCTTGACCTGCTCGCGCGCCTCGACGATCGCGATGGCCGCGTTGTCGCCCAGGCCGGCCAAGGAATTGAACGGGCAGAGAAGCGTCCCGTCGGGGTTGATCAAGTACCGGGTGGCATCCGATTCGTACAGGCTGACCTTACTGAAGCGGATGCCCCGCCTGAAAGCTTCCTCCACCAGCTCGTATTCCGTCAGGGAGTCCTTCTCCTTCGGGGTGGCTTCCTTGCCCTTCGCCTCCACCTCTTCGATGTACCGCCGCACCGCCTCGGGGCCACGGGTGATCAGGTCAGCATCGATGGCGCCGGCGCGTACGGTGAAGTACGTGGCGTAGAAGAGCAGGGGCTCGTACACCTTGAACCAGGCGATGCGCAGGCAGGAGAGGACGTACGCGGCCGCGTGGGCCTTCGGGAACATATACTTGATGGTCTTGCAGGATTGGATATACCAGCCCGGCACGCCGGCGGCGATCATCGCATCTTCCATGTCCTGCGCCACGCCCCTGCCCTTGCGGACCGACTCCATGATTTTGAAGGCCAGCGCCGGCTCCATGCCCTGGTACATCAGGTAGACCATGATATCGTCGCGGCAGGGGATACAGGTCTGCAGCGTGCAGAGCCCCTTCTTGATCAGGTCCTGGGCGTTGTTCGTCCATACGTCGGTGCCGTGGGAGAGGCCGGAGATGCGCACAAGGTCAGAGAAGTTCCTGGGGCTAGTCTCCATCAGCATCTGGCGGACGAAGCGGGTGCCCATTTCCGGCAGTACGATGGTGCCCAGATCGAACTGCAGCTGCCCGGGCTCGATGCCGAGGGCTTCCTGACCGCCGGGACTGAACAGCCGCAGCACTTTCGGATCATCGATGGGCGCCGTGCGGATGTCGTATGCCTGGTCGCCCGACTTCTCCCGGTACAGGTCCTGCAGCATCCGCAGCATCGTCGGGTCGTCGTGCCCCAGAATATCCAGCTTCATGAGCGCCTGCTCGAAGCTGTGGTAGTCGTAGTGGGTCGTCTTGACGCCGGAGTTGCGGTCGTCTGCAGGGAACTGGACCGGGGTGACTTCTTCGATCTCCATGCCGATAGGCACGACGACCATGCCGCCGGGGTGCTGCCCCGTCGTCCGCTTAACGCCGGCGACGCCCGCTGCCAGATACCCCACGTGCGCTTCCCGGATGCCCGCGATGCCGTTCTCCTCCATCCAGCCCTTCACCATGCCGTACGCGGTCTTCTCCGCGATGGTGCCCACGGTGCCGGCCTTAAAGACGTACTTCTCGCCGCCCAGCAGTTCTTCCGAAAACTTCTGGACTTTGCCCTGTACGTCGCCGGAGAAGTTGAGGTCGATATCAGGTACCTTATCGCCCTTGAAGCCCAGGAACGTCTCGAATGGAATATCCTGGCCGTCCCGGTACATATCCGGCTTGCCGCACTTGGGGCAGGCCTTGTGGGGCAGGTCGTAGCCGGAGCCGGTCTTGCCGTCGTCGTGCCACTCAATATACTTGCAGTCCAGGCAGACATAATGAGGCGGCAGGGCGTTGACTTCCGTGATGTCCATGGCCCAGGCGACGAACGATGAGCCGACGGAGCCGCGGGAGCCGACCAGGTAGCCCATCTCGTTGGACCGCTTGACCAGCAGATGCGAGATGTAGTACGACACGGCAAACCCGTTGCCGATGATCGCCTTCAGTTCTTTCTCCAGCCGTGCTTCTACTTTCTCGGGCAGCGGGTCGCCGTAAACGCGGCGCGCCTTCTGGTAGGAGAGGTCGCGCGTGTTTTCGTTGGAGCCGTCCAAAATGGGCGGGTAGAGCTTCTCGGGCACCGGCTTGACCCTGTCGATCATGTCGGCGATCAGGTTCGGATTGGTGATGACGACTTCCAGGGCCGCTTCCTTGCCCAGGTAGGCGAACTCGTCCAGCATCTCCTGGGTCGTCCGCATGTAGAGCGGTGCGTCGACTTCGTCGTTGCGGAAGCCGATGCCGCCCTTGAGGATCTTCCGGAAGATCTGCTGGTAAGGGTCGAAGAAATGGGCGTCGCTGACGGCGCAGACCGGTTTTTCCATCTTCTTGCCGAGCTCGTACACGCGCCGGTTGAGGGCCATTAACTGCTCTTCGGAATTGACCTGACCCTGCTCGAGCAGGTAGCGGATGTTATCGCGCGGCACCATTTCGACATAGTCATACCAATCGACCATCTGTTCAAGCTCGTGCTCGGGCACGCCGCGCAGCAGGGCGTCGTACAGGGCGCCGCCGTTGCCGCCGGTGCCGATCAGCAGGCCTTCGCGGTACTTCTCCAGCTCCGTGCGGGGCACTCGGGGCGTCCGGTTGTAGTACTCCGTATGGCTCTTGGTGATCAGCTTGTAGAGGTTCTTTATGCCGGGCTGGTGCTGGACAAGGCACGTCACATGATACGGCCGGAGCTGTTCGACGTTCATGCCCCGGGTCAGGTCGTTGATCTGTTCGACCGTCTCAATGTGCGGCGCCTTTTCCATCAGCCTGGCCATGACCATGGCGGCTGACTTGGCGTCAGCGTCGGCCCGGTGGTGGTCGACCAGGGTAATCTGCAGTTCTTTGGTCAGCGCGGCCAGGCTGTGCGACTTCATGTGGGGCATGAGCGACCGGCCGAGGATCAGCGTGTCCAGCACCGGGCCCACGAACTCTTCGCCCAGGTGCTTATGGCGGTGGTAGCGCAGGAAGCTGTAGTCGAACTGGGCGTTGTGGGCCACGACGATCGCATCGCCGATGAAGTCGAAGAACTCCCGCAGGACTTTCTTGGGTTCATCTGCGTTTGCGACCATGTCGGGCGTAATGTTGGTCAGCTTCTGCACTTCTTCGGGGATCGGCTTGGAGGGCTTGACGAAGCGCTGGAACGACTCGCCGATGATGCCGTTCTTGAAACGGACGGCGCCCACTTCGATAATGTCGTCGCCGATGGGCGAGAAACCGGTCGTCTCAATATCGAGCACGACGAACTCCGCTTCCGCCAGGGGCAGCCCGTGGGGCGGCCTCACGATGATGGGCGTGCCATCGTCGACAAGGTAAAACTCGCAGCCGAAGAGGAGCTTGAAGCCTTCGGGCAGCTTGACGTGCGTGGCAGCCGGGAAGGCCTGCGTGACGCCGTGGTCCGTAACGGCGACGGCCCGGTGCCCCCATTTGATCGCCCGCTTGACCAGCTCTTCGGGGTCGATCATGCCGTCCATGGTCGACATGAGCGTGTGGGCGTGCAGCTCCACGCGCTTCATGGGTCCGTCGTAATTGTCGGAGCGCGCGGGCCGCTTCCCGACGACGATGTCATCGGCCATCATGGTCAGTTCGCCGGAGAACTTGTCCGGGGCGACGTTGCCCCGAACTCTCAGCCAGGCACCGTTCTTGATCACTTGCAGAAAGTCCGGATCCTTCGCCGGGTCGCGGAACAGCTTGACGGGCAGGGTGTCGCCCATCTCCCCGGGCTTGGTCTGCCGAAGCAGGTCGCAGACGGCAAAGGAGATCATCTGCTTGCCGGTTTTCGTATCGCGGGAGTCCACCCCCACGACTTCGCCTTCGATCAGCACCCGGTTCTCTTCTTCCGTCACCGTCCGAATGTCGCGCACCGGCGCATCTTCGGGAATGGCACGGCCTTTGAGCAGGCCTTCCGAGGGGACGGCACCGGCGCCGTTCTGCGCGGCTTCCTTCTTGCCGAAGGCCGACTGGCGCTGCATCCAGTCCGTCAGATACTCCTGCATCAAGTCCTGCGCCGGGTCGATGTAGGCCGGCGGCTCGGGCGGCGGGGCGTCATCTTCGCGGATGTCGGCGAAGGGGTCCGCGTGCTCGTCGGTCGGGTCGGCCGGCTTCGCCTCAACCTTAGTGGGCTTGGGCCTGACCTCGAAACGGACGGTCAGGTTCAGGCCGGTGTCCCGGCTCAGAAGTTCTTCCAGGCGGGCAGCGCCGCTGCAGCCCTCCACCACGGTTACCATCGCCTCGGTGGGGACTTCCACGCGCAGGGTCTGCCCCTCCAAACGCCAGACGGCCTTGTCCAAAATGCCGTTCAGGCGCGGCAGGGCCGTGCGGGCCTGCAGCGTCGCTTCGTCCCAGGCGGCGGCGATGGCCGCCTCCGGGTCGGCGGGCGCCGTGGCCACCCGCGGCACCAGCCGAACGGTTACGGACAGCCCGGGAAAACAGTCGCGCCCAATGGCGGCCTCAACCGCCTCCCGGGCGGCCAGAGACATGCGCCCGGGCAACAGTACGTGCAGCGCGACTTCCCGGGCGCGCTGCCGGACCTCCACCCGCTGGAGCGCGGCGGCATCCAGAAGGCTCTGGACGTCTGCGGGGAGAGAGGTCCGGTCGACCATACGGAGCCAGTCTGTTTGCGGCGACATAAGCGTTCGTTTCACCCCAGACGGCACAAAAAGTGACATCACGCGGGCGACCCGAACATTCGGGCGCCCGCGCTGGTTTGTCGCCTTATTCTTCTTCAGTGACGGAGACAACACCTTCTGTTCCCATCAAATCACCGATGAGCCCTGCAGTGTCGGGATTGCGCCCGGACATGCGGATAAAGAAGGAGATTTCGACGGTGCCGGGAATCGGGCTGTTTTTCATGCTGACGCTGCGGATGTTCGCTCCCCACCGCCCGCAGACCGTTGCCAGCATGCCGAGGCGCCCGGGCGAGTCACTGACGTGGACAGTGATGGTGTGCATGCCGCCTTTGGAAATCCACCGGTGTTCCACTTCGGAGAGGGTCTTCAGCGTCAGCATGACGATGACGGTGGCAAAGATCGACTCCAGGTACATGTTGGCGCCGACCGCCAGGCCGATGCCCGCCACCACCCAGAGCGACGCCGCCGTGGTCAGGCCGCGGATGTTCGCGCCTTCCCGCATGATGGTGCCGGCGCCAAGGAAGCCGATGCCACTGACGACCTGGGCGGCGATCCGGCCGGGATCGCCGTTGCCGGCCCCCCGCAGTACGGCCATTTCATACATGGCCAGGGAGACCTGCATAAGCAGGGCCGAGCCCACACAGACCAACACATGGGTGCGCAGACCCGCAGGACGCCGGGACCGCTCCCGCTCCAGACCGACGAAGCCGCCGCAGACTGCAGCGATCAGCAGCGGCACGGTTGTGGTCCAGAACGAATCAAAGAAGGATTGAATGTTGGCCTGAATCAGCTCGGTCACGCGGCATTACCCTTTCGTGGCAGCATACTTTAGGATTTCATAGTACATCTTCAACCGCGCCGCCGCCCCTTTGATGGGCCCCAATTTCTCTTCCTTCATCCGGTGACTCAGTTCGCCCAGTGAGACCTCAGCTTTCCGATAGCCCTTCTGGTTCACATGGCGGGTCAGCGCCACTTCGATCCCGAACCGGCAGTCAATGGCTTCCGGGTCTTCCCGGAACATCTCCGTAACGACATCCCGCCGAACAGCACGCTGGCCGGACAGGTACGGCGCCACCAGCTGCGCCAGGTCGGTCATGCCCCGTCCGTCTTCAAAGACGCCGACGGTCATGTCGGCCCCATTACTCAGCAGCGGCGCCAGCAGCGACATGACATGGGTGGGGGTGAGCCCGATCAGGTCCGCATCCATGAACAGAACGACCGGCGCCCCAGTCGCGTCGAAGCCGGTCTTCATCGCGGCCGCCTTCCCCATGTTCTCTTTATGTTCGATTACCCGGGCGCCTGCGCTCCGGGCCAAGTCCGCCGTATGGTCTGTCGACCCGTCGCTGACGACGATCACTTCTTCCACGATATCGACATGGCGGAGCGTGGAGACCACATCGCCAATCGTCGCTTCTTCATTTAACGCAGGGATTACCGCGGCGACTCTCATGTAGGACCTACCTCCGTTCCGGCACAAGTCACCGGACGTTTCTGCCTTTGGTGACGCGAACGCTCCGTTACAACGTATTCCTTGTCCCCGAGGAATTTTCCTCCTCCCCTCCGGCTCCCGCCCGTCACGGGTGAATGCCCTGAGGCGCCGCTTGTGTGGCGCCCGACCCCATTCGGGCGCCGTTCTGCTGCAGCCGGCGGCTCGCTTCATGGGCCACTTCTTTATGGACGCTCTGAAGCTCGACAAACGTTCACTTGAGGGCTGCACCATCGGTGTTTTTGACCACTACGTCGCGGTGGGTTCCATCGTCATGCATCGTCCCTCCTCCAAAACGTTAGCATGCCCAATGGAAAGAGTGCCAAATGTCCCATCACCTGTGAGACGACAAAAAGAAACCGGTCCCCGTCAGGAGACCGGAAAGATTCTTACTGCATCATCTGCTGCCCGGTGCGTAGGCCCCGCAGGGCCAGGGCCCTTGCGACCAGCCCCGTCCGGGGCGCAAAGAGGAACGCGAGTGCAAAGAAGGCGCCCGACACCGTGGTCATGGCCGCCGCGATGGAGCTGTCGAGCTGCCTTGCCAGGAAGTAGCCCGCGGCGGCGCTGACCACCCCCTGCAGGACCGCCAGCAGCAGCATGACGCCCAGCCGTTCTGTCAGCAGGTAGGCCGTGGCGGCAGGCACGATCATCATGGCCACCACCAGAATCGCGCCAACAGACTCGAACGCGCCAACCGTGGTGACGGAGACGAGCCCCATCAGCACGTAGTGGATGACGGCGACGTTGATGCCCACCGCCGCTGCCATGGCGGGGTCGAAGGCGCAGATTTTGAGCTCTTTGTAAAGCAGGCCGATGACCGAGAAATTGAGCAGGAAGATCGACCCCATGGTCCAGAGCGATTCAGGCCCGAGGTTGATGCCGCCGATGACCAGGGTGTCCCAAGGTGTGTAGGCGATTTCGCCGTAGAGCACGCAGTCTAGGTCCAGGTCGACCTTGCCGGCGAAGAGCGAGACCAGTACCACGCCGACGGCGAACAGGGCCGTGAAGCTGACGCCGATGCCGGCGTCTTCCTGGACGCCCGCCCGCTGTAGGGTCTGCACGAGGAACGTGGTGATAATGCCGAGGGCGCCGGCCCCCAGCACCATGACCAGCGTGCTGCGGCTGCCCGTCAGCAGGAAGGCCAGGGCAATGCCGGGCAGCACGGCGTGGCTGATGGCGTCGCCCAGCAGGGCGAGGCGGCGGAGCACGAGAAAGCAGCCGACCATTCCCGCCGAAGCCGCAACCAGGGCGCCCGTCGCGATAATGGATCCGCTTGCGTACCAGTCCACGCTAGGCGCCCTCCTTATAGAGACGTGGTTCGAGGCCGTGCAGGGTCAGCAACTGCTCCAGCTGGGTCCGGACGGCGGGCGGGACCCGGGCGCCGTCCCGGTCGACGGACTGCCCGCCCAGTTCGCCTTCATGCATGAGGAAGACTTCCCAGAGCCGCTGCTCGCGAACCAGGCGGTGGGCCTCCGCCAACCCTTGCGCCGTCAGGCGCCAGCCGCCCCCGGTAGCCTCAAGGGCGCCGCCCCGGGCCAGGGCGCCGAGGGCGCCCACACCCGTCACCCCCCGCCGCCGCCTAAGCTCGTCGGGAGTCACCAGTGCCCTGGGGTCGCCCACCGCTTCGGCAAGCTCGTAGACCGCCCGCAGGGCGCCTTCCCGGGCCACCTGCCGCTTCAGCCGGACGAATCGGATTAGCCGGGCCAGGAGCCCCCGCCGCGGTGCACACAGGAGGGAGACCAGGAAGACCAGCGTGGCCGCCAGGACGATCAGCGGCCCGGTGGGCATCCGGGGCCCGAGTTGCGACAGCAGCGTGCCCAGGGCCCCGGCCGCGGCGCCGAACACCCCCGCCAGGGCCGTCATGACGCCGAGGCGGTCAGTCCAGTACCGGGCCGCGACGGCCGGCGTAATCAACATGGCCGCCATCAGGACGACGCCCACAGACTGCAGCCCGATCACCACCGCCAGCAGAATCAGCAGGTTGAGCACCAAGTCCAGCAGGCCCATGGGCAGGCCCAGCCCGGCGCCGAAGCCCGGGTCGAAGGCCAGCAGCTTGAACTCCTTGAACAGCAGCAGCACGGCCAGACAAAGCCCGGCGGCGATGGCCGCCATCAGCCGGACGTCGCTGCCCACCAGCGACGCGGCCTGCCCGAACAGGAACTTATCCAGCCCGCTCTGATTGCCGCCCGGCAGCTTCTGAATCACCGTCAGCAGCATGATGCCCAGGCCGAAGAAGACCGTCAGCACGATGCCCAGGGCCGCATCTTCCTTGATTTTCGAGTAGCGGGTGATGGCGCTCATCGCCATGGTCGCCAGGAGGCCGGCGATTGCGGCGCCGACGAGGAACAGGCCGAGATTCTTGGTGCCCGTCAGCAGATAGGCCAGGCAGACGCCGGGCAGGGCGGCGTGCGCCAGGGCGTCGCCCACCAGGCTTCGCCGGCGCAGCAGGGCGAAGCTGCCCAGCACGCCCGAACTGAGGCCCAGCAGGCAGGCGCCGCCCAGTACCCAGCGGGTATTGGCGTCGGCGATGGAGAGCCAGGAGAGGTCCATCGCCTTACGCCTCCTCAAAGGCCGCGGCGGGCAGGAATCCGCCGCCGACAGCGCCGCCGTCGCTGGTGGCCGCGGCCGTTTCGGGCGCCGGCCCGCCCAGCGCCGATCCTAGCCCAGTGAGGCGCCCACCGTAGGCCTTCTGAAGGTTCTCCGCCGTGAAGACCTCGGCGGTGGGGCCGGCCGCGATCACCCGCATGTTAAGCAGCACCAGCCAGTCAAAGTACTCCTTCACGGTCGCCAGGTCGTGGTGCACCACCACCACCGTCTTGCCGCGCTGCTTGAGCTCGTTCAGCAGGACCACAATCGCCTTCTCCGTGGCGGCGTCCACCCCGGCGAAAGGTTCATCCATAAAATAGAGCTTGGCATCCTGGGCCAGGGCCCGGGCCAGAAAGACGCGCTGCTGCTGGCCGCCGGAGAGCTGGCTGATCTGGCGCCCGGCAAAATCGGCCATGCCGACCTGCCGCAGGCACTCCAGGGCCACCGCCCGGTCAGCCGCCCCCGGGCGCCGCAGCCAGCCCAGGCGGCCGTAGCGGCCCATCAGCACCACGTCCAGGGCGTCGGTGGGGAAGTCCCAGTCGACGGAGCCCCGCTGGGGCACGTAGCCGACCAGGCTGCGCCGCTCGGCGTACGGGCGCCCGAAGACGCTGACCTCGCCGGTAGCCGCCGGCACCAAGCCGAGAATCGCCTTCAGCAAGGTCGACTTGCCCGCCCCGTTCGGCCCGACGATGCCCACTAGCCGCCCTTCGGGGAGCGTCAGGTTTATACTCTGCACGACGGGTTTCCGGTGGTACGCCACCGTCAGGTCCCGCACTTCCAACGGCGTCTCTGACATAGCCGCAGCCCCCTTTATTTGAGCGCTTTGACGATCGTGTCCACGTTGTGCCGCACCATGCCCAGGTAAGTCCCCTCGGGCGTCCCGGGGGCGCCCATGGCGTCGGAGAAGAGCTCCCCGCCGATCTCGACCGTATGGCCCTTGGCCCTGGCCCCTTCCACCAGCGCTTCGATGGAGCGCTTGGGTACGCTGGATTCGACGAAAACCGCCTTGATCTTGCGCTGCACGAGGAGATCGACCAGCCGCTGCACGTCGTTCAGGCCGTACTCGGCGGCGGTGGAGATGCCCTGCAGGCCCATCACTTCGACATCATAGGCCCGGCCGAAGTAGTTGAAAGCGTCGTGGGCCGTGACCATCACCCGCTGCTCCTTGGGAATGGAAGCGAGTTGGGTACGGGCGTAGCTGTCGAGCTCCTGGAGCTGCGTCAGGTAAGCGGCGGCGTTCGCTTCATAATCGGCCTTATGGGCGGGATCCTTGGCGACCAATCCGTCCCGGACCACGTCCAGGGCCTTGATCCAATTGGCCACGTCAAACCAGATGTGCGGGTCTTCCGTGCCGGCTGCCGTCTCCAGCAGGAGGTCCTTGGGAATGCCTTCCGCCACGGCGATGGTCGGCTTTTGGGCGGCCATTTTGACGAAGATATCGCCCATCCGGCCTTCGAGATGGAGGCCGTTATAGAAGATGATCTGTGCGTCAGCGAGTTTGGCAATATCGCCTTCGGATGCCTTGTACAGATGCGGATCGACGCCGCTCCCCATCAGCGCCGTCACTTCGACGTGGTCCTTGCCGACGTTCCCCACCAGGTCGGCGATCATGCCGGTGGTCACTGTGACCTTCAGCTTGCCGCCGGCACCGCCGCCCGAGGCGGGGCCGCAGCCCGTCACCAGGAGCACGGCTGCCAGCGTAAGCGCCAGCCAGACTCCCCATCCACGTTTATTCATGGTAGTTACCCTCCTATGTTGGACCCGGCCAACACTTTTTCCCTTACGCAACTTTTGGGGCCAGAGAAGCCCGGCCCGTAGGCCGGGTACGCATATGCAGATGATGGTTACTCTACTTATAGTATGCCAAAGTTGCTTATGTTGTGTCAACCCACTTGTGAGATTATGCCAGCGGGTGAAAAGGAGACAGATATTTGGCCACGGATTACACGGTTTCTGTGGGTTTCCCCGTTGCAGTGTCTCACTAGCCTTACCATAACTCGGTTTCCGGCTCCCCCTCGAAAATCCCGGACGGCGGGAAGTCCCCGATCCGGTTTCACGTTTTCGCCTTTCACTGGTCGCCTTCCGCTTTCGTTCCTCTCTGAATTAAGCCCGCCCTGGCATCCTCCAGTGGTCCGCCACGTTTGCTTCCACCTTGGTCTTGCGGCTTCTTCCACCGCCGTCGTGGGGCGGTTGCCCACTCCCCGATGAGGGCTTGAGACGCACAGGCGCGCCCCCGTGCCTCTCCAGCCTATCCTATGCAACTACTCGTAGCGAAGTGCCTCCACCACATCCAGCCGGGACGCCCACCGGGCGGGCACGTGGCCCACTATCGGCGCCAGCAGTAGGACGACGGCGGTCGCCATCCCGATGGGGTTTGACCGCCGCGGGCGAGGCGCCCGGCTCGACCAGGACGGCCACGTTCGTGCTCGTTTGATCGTGCCAGTGCTTCAGGCAGTCCTGCCGGTCGATATTGATGGTGCCGCCATACGGCGTGATATCGGTCATGATGCCCACCACGGTCAGTTCCACCGGCCCGTCCGGCGACGACACCGTGAGCCGGTCGCCCAGCCCCACCTGCAAGCGGGCCGCAATCGCCGGGGAGACGATCGTGTGCCCGCCCTGCTCCATCTGGTCGGCGGCGCTCTCCCACGTCCCCTCTTCCAGCATCGTCTCGGAGTACTGCTGCAGCAGCTTGTGGTCGAAGACCTGCAGGAACGCCTGCTCGCCGTCGCCGATGATCACACTGGTCATCTTCTGGGGGCTGACCAGGCTGACGCCCTCCACCTTCTCCATTTTGCTGACGAACGCCGCAGCCAATCGTTTTAGGCAGATAAAAAGGAGGGCGCCTGCCCTCCTACATTAGTGGTACAATTTTCGGGAGTAGAACCATCAGGAGGAGACCGCCGATGTCCGACGCCCTCGCCCCTGCGGCCGTGCTTGACCTGCTGCGCAACCTGATCGCGATCCCATCCGTAAACCCCACCCTCGCGCCGGATGAGGCCACCGGTGAAGCTGCCGTCGCTGCCTTTGCGGCGGACTGGCTCAGTGCCCATGGCGTTGTTGCGCGGCTGGAAGAGGCTGCGCCCGGGCGCCCGAACGTTTACGCTGAAGTCGGCGCCGGTAACGGTCCGACGCTCTGTCTCTGCGGACACATCGATACGGTAGGCACCGCCGGCATGACGATTCCGCCGTTTGAGCCCCGGGTGGAAGGCAGCCGGGTCTATGGCCGCGGCTCCTACGACATGAAAGGCGGCGTGGCCGCGGTTATGGCTGCTGCCGCCCAGATGGCCGCCGAAGGCGACCTTCCCGGCAAGCTGGTTCTAGCTCTGGTGGCCGACGAGGAGTACGCCAGCCTGGGCGCCGCCGACTTTGTCCGGCGCCACCGGGCGGACGGCTGCATCCTGACCGAGCCTTCGGCTCAGGACCTGATTCTCGGGCACAAGGGCTTCGTCTGGGCGGAGATTATCACCCGGGGCCAGGCGGCGCACGGCAGCCGCTGGGATCTGGGCGTCAGCGCCATCGGCAAGATGGGCCGCATCATCACCGCGCTGGAGCTGTTCGACCGCGATGTGCTGCGGAGCCGGATCCATCCCCTGGTCGGGCCCGCCTCCATGCACTGCGCCCTCGTTCAGGGCGGCACGGGCATCTCCACGTATGCCCCGGAGTGCAAGCTCTCCGTCGAACGGCGGACGCTGCCCGGCGAAACGCCCGCCCAGGTAGCCGAGGAACTGCTCGGTGTCATCCGGGCCGCCGGCGAGGAGGCTGAGGTGAACTGCTTCTTTGACCGGCCGCCCCTGCTGTGCAACCGGGAGGACCGGGTTGTCCGGGAGCTGCGGGCCGCCGCGCTGAAGGCGACCGGGTCGGCGCCGGCAGAAGCGGGCGTCGGCTACTGGATGGACGCCGCGCTCTTCGCCGCCGCCGGGATTACCGCCGTCAATTACGGCCCCGACGGGGCGGGCGCCCACGAGGCCGTGGAGTGGGTGGATCTCCATTCGGTCGTCGCGGTCGCGCAGGTGATCGCGGAGACGGCCCGCCGGTTCTGCCGGGCCTAAGACTTGTGCAGGGACCCGTCTCGTGCGGTATTGACATCCACCAGTGCCGGGCCCGGGTGCGCCAGAGCCGCTCGCAAGGCGGGCTCCAGGTCGCCCGGGCTTTCTGCTTTCCAGGCTTGCCAGCCGAAAGCCCGCGTCACCGCGGCAAAATCCGGGTTGTTGAGTGTATGGCCAAAGGGGGTGAGCCCCTCGGACCGGGCTTTGAACTCCTCCAGGGCGAGGGCGCCGTTCCGGGCCACCACCACCGTCAGGTCGAGCCCGAGTTGGGCAGGCACCGCCAGTTCGCCGAGCTGCATCGTCAGCCCGCCGTCGCCAACCAGGGCCAGGGCTGGCGCCTGTGGCCGGGCCAGCCGGGCGGCAGCGGCAGCCGGCAGGGCGAAGCCCATCGTCCGCCAGGTGCCGCTGAACAGGACCTGCTGCTGCCCCGAGCCGCGAAAATGCCGGTTGAACCAGAGAAGATGATCGCCCGTGTCCACGGTGATCACGGTGTTCCCTGCGATCGCTTCCTCCAGGGCCCGGACCAGCCGCGCCGGAGAGACCGGACCCCCGGGGTCGCCGGCCTCCGCCTCCCGGCCCAGCGTCGCTTCCCACTCCTGTTTCAGCACTTCCAGCCGGGAGATCCACTCCACCCGTCGCACCACGCCGGCCGCCAGCAGACCGCGCAGGATCTCCCGGCAATCCCCGGGCAATCCATACGCCACCGGCGTCTTTGCGCCGATATTGGCGGGGCACCGGTCGATCTGGATGACGGGCACGCCCGCCGGCATATAGTCCGCAGGCCACCAGGTTGATCCGGCGACGAGCACCAGGTCGCACTCCTGCAGCGCCCGGTGGGCGGCATCGCTGCCGCCCGTGCCGACGCCACCCAGGACCAGCGGGTGGGCGCCGGGCAGCATCCCCTTGGCGCCGAGGGCAAGAATGACCCCGCCGCCCCAGGCCTCCGCCAGGGCCAGCAGTTCGCGGGCGCCGCCCCGGGCGCCGTGCCCTGCCAGTATCACTGGCCGGCGGGCACCCCGCAGCCAGCCGGCTGCCTCCGCCACCACGGCGGGCGCCGGCACGGGCGGAGCGGTCAGAAACGGCTCCGGCGGATGGAACGGGGCGTCAACTTGCGCGCCCCAGTAGTCTTTGGGCACGCTCACCTGCGCCACCCGCCCTTCAGCCACGGCCGTCTTCAGAGCACGGGCCAGGATGGCGGGGGCGGCGCCCGGCGCCGTGACCTGTGCGGTGTATCCCGCCAGGCCCTGCACCAGCGCCTGCTGATTCACATCCTGTTTGACATCGGTCCCAACTTTGTAGGACTCCACCTGCCCGGTGAGGACCAGGAGCGGCACACGGTCGGCGTACGCATCGCCCAGGCCGTTGATCAGATTGGCCAGCCCCGGCCCGCTGGTGCCGATGCAGGCCGCAAGCCCGCCGGTCAGCTTCGCTTCGGCGGAGGCCATGAATCCGGCGGCCGCCTCGTGCCGGACCTGGACGAACTGAATATCGCCCTGGCGCCCCAACGCATCCATCAAGGTGAGAATCGCGTCGCCCATTACGCCGTAGACGCGCCGTACGCCCCAGGCTGCCAGTTGCTTGAGTGTATACTCCGCCAGGTTCACCGGACCACCACGAATCCGATCATGCCCTTCTCGTAGTGCCCGTCCACGTGGCAGGCAAACTCGTAGGTGCCGGGCCTGTCGGGCGCCGTGAACGTCACCTCACCCGTGGTGCCGGGCGCAACGGGCTTGATCTCGGCATGCAGGCCCTCGGCCTCCCATTCGTGCCGCTCCGTGCCCACGTTCCGGAGCCGCACGGTCACTCGTTCCCCGGGTTTTACCTGGATGACTTTCGGGTCAAACTGGTATTCTTTGGCCGTCACCTCGATCACCCGGGCCGGCTGCAAGGCCGCGCCGATGCGCGCAGAAGATGTGGCGCTCATGGGCACGCCTGCCACATGAGCGGCGCCGCTTCCCACCAGCAGGCCCAAGCACAGCGCCAGGGCCGCCAGAATCATTCCCATATCCCATCACTCCCACTGGTTGCTTCGTGGACCAACCACAGTATCTCCAGCAGAAGTGTCGGCATGCACAAGGGGCGCCCGATTTGGGCGCCCCTCTGAGCCACTAATAAGCCTTCGCGTACCAGACCGTGTGCTTCGCCTCGCCGCCGCAGTACAAGCACTTGTGCTTGGTCGCCGGCGGGTTGAACGGGATGTTGCGAGCCGTGAACTTCGTCTCTTCCTTTACCTTGGCCTCGCACTCGTTGCTGCCGCACCAGCCCGCCAGGATCCAGCCGTATGTCTCACGCTCATCCATGTGCGCCTTGAGGGCTTCAATAGTGTCCACGTCGTAGTGCGAGTGCTCGTCGCGGAACGCCTTCGCCTTCTCGTACATGTTCGCCTGGATCGCATCGAGCAAGTTCTTGATCGTGTCGACGATGCCGTCAAGCCCAGCCGTCACCTTCTCGCCGGTGTCTCGCCGCGCCAGGACGCACTGGTTGCTGTCGACGTCGCGCGGCCCAAGCTCCAGCCGCAGCGGCACGCCGCGCATCTCCCACTCGTTGAACTTCCAACCCGGCGTCTCGTCGCGGAAATCGGCGTGCACCCGAACGCCGGCGTCCTTCAGCGCCTCGAAGACGGGCGTAAACTTCTCCATGACCTTCTCCCGGAGCTTGGGCGGCCCGACGGGAATCATGACCACCTGCACGGTCGCCATGCGCGGCGGCAGCGCCAGGCCCCTGTCGTCGCCGTGCACCATGACCAGGGCGCCGATGAGGCGGGTCGAGGCGCCCCACGACGTCGTATAGACGTACTTTTGCTGGTTGTCGCGGTCAAGGAACTTGATCTCGAAGCCTTTGGCGAAATTCTGACCCAGGTAGTGCGAAGTGCCGGCCTGCAGGGCCTTGCCGTCCTTCATCATCGCTTCGATGGAGTAGGTGTCCACGGCGCCGGCAAACCGTTCAGAGGGCGTCTTCTGGCCGACCTGCAGGGGAATCGCCATTTCGCTCTCCACGAAGTCGCGGTAAATCTCCAAAATGGTCAGCGTCTCCTGGCGGGCCTCCTCCTCCGTGGCGTGGGCAGTGTGCCCTTCCTGCCATAGGAACTCGGAAGTCCGCAGGAACGGCATCGTCCGCTTCTCCCACCGGAAGACGTTCGCCCACTGGTTCAGCAGCACCGGCAGGTCTCGGTAGCTCTGAATCCACTGGCTGTACATATGCCCGATGATCGTCTCGGAAGTCGGGCGGAGGGCGAGGCGCTCCTCCAGCTTCTCGCCGCCGGCTTCCGTCAGCCAGGGCAGTTCAGGGCTGAAGCCTTCCACATGCTCCTTCTCCTTCTCGAAGAAGCTCTCCGGAATCAGCATGGGGAAGTAGGCGTTGCGATGTCCGGTGGCCTTGAACCGGCGGTCCAGCCCTTGCTGAACCCGCTCCCACAGTTCATACCCGTCGGGCTTGAAGACGATGCAGCCCCGGACCGGGGAGTAGTCCATCAGTTCCGCCCGGGAAATGGTGTCAATGTACCAACGCGAAAAATCTTCCGCCTGGGGCGTGATTCCCTTCTCCTCTGCCATTTGCCACACTCCTCGAACAAAATAAAAAGGCCCCATCCCGGTAAGGGACGGGGCAATCACTCCCGTGGTACCACCCTATTTGGCCCCCGTGGAGGCCCGCTCAGTCCCTGTAACGGTGGGAATCCGGCACGGCTCAACACCGGCAGCTCAAGGGTGGGCAGCAAGAGCATTCGCGCACCGGCTCGCACCGTCCGCCGGCTCTCTGAATCGCGAGGCGCCCTGCAGGCCCCTTCATCGCTGTTCTCAACTGGTAGACTAACAGGTCGGATCATCCATGTCAACCAGTGCCGGTGGGGCGGCGCTTTATCATCCCTTTACCGTGCTTCCATTGCATTGGAACATCCCTATGTACTTCCATTGGCCTAGGTGTTATATTTGTTCAAGAAGATACTCTATACGAATAGTTAGGCCCGTATAAAAGTGGCGAGGCGGTGAAGACGGTGACAACACTCCGACCCTGGACCTTCGTCTTGTCAGAATACCTCGACCTGCCGTTTGTCATGCGTTCGGCCGGCACAGCGGTCGTCGCCGTCCGTTCTGCCCGGGAAGCCCTTGAGTACCTTACCGTCTGCTGCCCCCGGCACATCGTCATCGACACGGACTCATACGGAGCCGGTCAAGTCCTGGAGTTCGCCCGGGCGCACTGCCCCGACTCGCTGATTGAGTGCCATGAGGCGGTCATCAGCGACCTCCTGGTCAGTTGATAGTGGCTGGTCTGCCGACTACCATAGCATGCACTGAGGAGCGGCACCGCATTGGCGGATGTCGCTCTCTGCATTTTCCGGCGCTATTGTAACAGTAGCTGCTAGTGTGGGGTATTGGAGGCATTTTGCCACGGAGGGCGCGGAAGGCGCTGAGGACACGGAGTGGGACAACAAAATAGCGATGGCGCTGATTGCGCAGATTACGGATCAGAGCCAACGCGGGTTTCCGAGCAACAATCAAGGGTAAATGGAATTATATATTATTATTGTATTTAATTATAGAATGGACGGCAGATCCTGAAAGAGCCATCAGACAAGGCGCAGGGACACATCACATGCCCACTTCCACTGCCGCGATTTCCGTGTCCCCTTCCGCGCCTTCCGTGGTAAATATCCCGTTCCCATTCCCGCATTGAAGGCCCGTACTGTGACATAGCGATCAGCCGCCGCTATCCGTGGCGCTGGTAGCCCATCGCCTTGTCCAGACCTTTGGCCTTGAACTCCGCTGCTTTCTGTTCCACCAGTTCCACCAGCGACTCCACCATCTCCGCTTCGCTGGTCTTGCGTACCTGTTCCCCGCCCACAAAGAGCATGCCGACGCCTTTTCCGCCGAACAGGGCCACATCCGCCTCAGCGGCCTCACCGGGGCCGTTGACCACGCAGCCCATGACCGCGACGTTCAGCGGCACATCGATATGCTGCAGCCGCTTCTCCACTTCGTTGGCCACCCGGACCAGATCGATCTGAACCCGGCCGCACGACGGGCAGGAGATGATGTTGATGCCCCGAGTCCGCAGCCCAAGCGCTTTCAGAATTTCGTAGCCGGCGCGCACTTCTTCCACACAATCGGCGGAGAGGCTGACCCGAATGGTGTCGCCAATGCCCCCGGCCAGCACCGTTCCGATGCCGACGGACGATTTGATCGTCCCGGCGAACGGCGTGCCCGCCTCCGTCACGCCCACGTGCAGCGGGTAATCCACTTTGGTGGCCAACAGCTGATAAGCCTGGATCATCGTCTTGACGTCCGATGCCTTTATGGAAATAATGGTGTCTCGAAAATCGAGATCCTCCAGAATCGCCACGTGCTTCAGGGCGGACTCCACCATACCCTGGGGTGTCGGATAGCCGAACTTCTCAATGAACTCATCTTCAAGGGATCCGGCGTTGACGCCGATGCGGATGGGCACACCCCGGTCCTTGCAGGCCCGCGTGACCTCCTCCACCTTCCACCGGTCACCGATGTTGCCCGGATTGATCCGCAGCTTGTCGATACCCGCCTCCAGCACCTTCAGGGCAATGCGGTAGTCAAAGTGCACATCCGCCACCAGGGGGATGCTGCACTCCTTACGAATCGCCTTGAAGCACTCGGCGGCTTCCATGGTGGGCGCCGCAACACGCACGATGTCGCAGCCGGCCTCTTCCAGTTCCCGAATCTGCCTGACGACTTCCGGCACGTTACGCGTATCGCACTTGGTCATGGACTGCACGGAGATGGTGGCGCCGCCGCCTACCTGCACGTTGCCGACCATGACGGGGCGAGTCGCTTTACGCTCTGGCATAAGTGTGCTCCTCTCGTTTCGTCAGGCTCGAACCGTTTCCGTCGGCCAGGAGTTTCGGACGGAAACGGTCCGACCCTTCCTTCAACTCCTTACAAAAGCTTCCGTACTTCCGAGTAGGTTATCACCAGCATCAGCCCGATCAGAATCAGGAACCCGACGAAATGGATGACGTTCTCGCGCGCCGGATCGAGCTTTCGGCCCCGCACGGACTCCACGCCCAGAAAGACAAGGCGGGAGCCGTCAAGCGCCGGAATCGGCAGCAGGTTGAAGAGACCCAGATTGATGGACAGGAAAGCGGAAAGCAGAACCAGCATGTCGAGCCCGTGGGAAGCAGTTTCGGCGATAGTCCGGGTGATGCCCACCGGTCCGGATAGCTCCGCGGGGACCCTCCCCATAATCATGCCGACAAAGCCCTGCAACCACATGGCCGACGTGTTATAGGTCCAGGATACACCCTGCACAAGGGCCGTGCCCAGGGGCTCACGCCTGGTGGATGGCCGGATGCCGACCATCCAGCGTCCCGCCTCGAAAACGGCTTCGGACCGGACCTCCACGGTCTCCTGGCCTCGCTTGACCACGAAGGCCAGCGTCTTGCCCTGCGACTTGGAGACCACGTCCTGAATCTCCTGCCAGGCACGAACGGGGGTGCCGTTGATCGAAGTGACTTCATCGCCCGCCCGGAGGCCCGCCGTATAGGCCGGACAGGGCCGGGTGACGGTCTGGCCCGCGATGACGGTGTCGCAGCTCTTCATGATTTCGCCCAGCCGGGTACTGTCGCTGACGTCGACACCGATGAAGAACAGCAGCGCCGCGTAGAGCAGGGCCGCAAGGACGAAATTCATGACGGGACCCGCAAAGATGACCAGGGCGCGGGCCAGCACCGGCTTGCGGTTGAAGCCCCGTGGGTCATCAAGGTCGCCGTCCTCCATACCCGCCATGCGGACAAAGCCGCCCAGGGGCACGGCGCGCAGATTATACCTGGTCTCGCCCGCTTCAAAGCCGGCCAGCACCGGGCCAAATCCCAACGCGAACTCGTGGACACGAATGCCGAACGACTTGGCGACCGCGAAATGGCCCAACTCATGGATGAAAATGAGCAACCCGAAAACCGGAATCGCCCACAGGAAATCGGTCACTCCCACCCCATCACCACCTCTACAGGGCTCGTGCAGCCGCTCGGGCCCAGTTGTCTGCCTCCAGGATGACGTCCAGGTCGGTTGCCGGGACGGCCTGATGCCGGTCCATGACGCTCCGGACCACCCCGAAAATGCCGCTGAAGGTGAGTTCTCCGCCAAGGAAGCGACCCACAGCCACTTCGTTGGCGGCGTTCATTACGGCAGGCATGGTTCCTCCTATTGTAACGGCCTCCCGGGCGTAGTTCAAGGAAGGAAAGGTAACGGCATCCGGGGGCTCGAAAGTCAGGGTTCGCACTTTGAACAGGTCCAGCGGCTCCAGGTACCCTGCTACCCGCTCGGGGTAGGTAAAGGCGTATTGGATCGGCAGCCGCATGTCCGTAGGGCCCATCTGGGCCACCACATTCCCGTCGACGAACTCGACGGCGGAATGGATGATCGACTGCGGATGGACGACGACCTGCACGGCCTCGATTGGCACGTCGAAGAGCCAGCGGGCCTCAATCATCTCCAGCGCCTTGTTCATGAGGGTGGCGCTGTCCACCGTGATTTTGGCGCCCATCACCCAGCGCGGGTGCTTCAGCGCCTCCTCCCGGGTCACGCCGGACAGGTCCTTGCGCCCCCGGAACGGCCCGCCGGAGGCCGTGAGCAGCAAGCGGCGAATCTTCAGCGGGTCTTCGCCAGCCAGGCACTGGAACAGGGCACTGTGCTCCGAATCGACCGGGATGATGGAAACCCCGGCGTCTTTCGCCGCCGCCATGACCAGTTCACCGGCGGCCACCAGGGTCTCCTTGTTGGCCAGGGCGATCTGTTTATGGGCCCGAATGGCGGCCATGGTGGGCTTCAGGCCCAGGGCGCCGACTACGGACGTCAGCACCGTCGACGCTCCGGGACAGGTGGCCACCGCTTCCAGCCCTTCGGCGCCGTGCATGATCTCCGGCAGGGGCTGGCCGTCCACCTGCTCCAGCAGGAGGCGTTTCAGGCCAAGCGCTTCGGTGGGCCCCGCCACCGAGACCAGGGTCGGCCGGAACCGCCGCACCTGCTCCGCGAGCAGGTCGACCCGGCTCCCCGCCGCCAGCGCCGCCACCCGGCAGCGCTCAGGCAGATGGGCGATCACATCCAGCGCCTGCGTCCCGATCGATCCCGTAGAGCCGATGATGCTGATGCCTTTCATTCTAGCTACGTCTCCTTATTTAAGAAGGGGAGTTTCGCCACGGAGTCCCGTGGCTGTTTTCCAATCCGGCCTCAGTTCGGCGGCGGATCATCCTGGAAAATGGGCAGCAGCCCCGATTTGATCATCGACTTGAGCAGAATGGTGATCAGCGGGCCGGCTACCACGCCGAGGGCGCCGAAGAAAGTGAAGCCCAGGTAGAGCGAGAGCAGAATGGCCAGCGGGTGCAGGCCGATCTGATCGCCCACCAGCTTCGCCTCCAGCACCTGGCGGATGCCCGCGACGACCGCATAGAGAATCAATAGCTTCAGGCCGAAAATCTTGCTGCCGAAGATGAAGCTATAGAGAATCCAGGGCAGATAGATCGCGGCCGGCCCCAATACGGGCATCATGTCCGCAATCCCCACCACCACGCCCATGGTGACGGCGTAATTCGCACCAATCAGCGACAGGCCGATGATCGTCTGGATCATGGTCAGCAGGATCAGCATGAACTGTGCTTTCGCCCAGCCCATGGTGCTGCTCCACACATCATCCTTAACCCGGCGCAGCTTCCCATGCCAGACCGACGGAAAGAGCGAAAGCAGAAATTCGCCGATCATCGCCCTATCGCGTGAGATGAAGAACGTGGCGATCAGGGCGATCAGCATGTTGGTAACAAAGGCCGGCACACTGCTGACGACGCCGAGTGCGGAGGCCGCCCCCTCCAGCGAGTGCTGCAGGCTCGTCTGGACATCGGCCAGGTTTGCAGCCAGCATCTCCCGAATCGAACCCGGCAGGGCCTCATTGAACCGGCTGAACTGCTCGGCGAAACGGGCACCCATGTCCATCGCGATGGCATACAAATGCGGCACGCGCTGCACAACTCCCCGAATCTCTTCGACCAAACGGGCGATACCGACTGTGGCTGCGGTGGTGAAAATGACGACAAAGGTGAGCAGCACCAGGCTGACGGCTATCGTCCGTGGCAGCTTTTTCTTGCCAGACAGCCGGTTGACAATCGGGTCCATCAGTTCGGCAATCACCAGGGCGATGACGAAGGGCAGCACCAGCGGCAGGGCATATTGAAGCAGGAGGTACACGCCGGCCAGAAAGCCGGCCAAACCCAGAAGAGAATACAGCCAGGGCCTAACCATAAGCACCTCCGGATCACTGCCGCTGCGCGGTCAGACGTTAGAAGAAAAACAGCCTGGCAACGTAATAGACGAACGGAAGGACAAAAAGGCTACTGTCAAAACGATCGAGCACGCCGCCATGGCCCGGCAGAAGCGAACCCGAGTCCTTCACTCCGGTGTACCGCTTCAGCGCGGACTCAGCCAAATCGCCCAGGACGGAAAGCGCGAAGGCGCCCAGTGCAATCAGGGCTCCCTGCCAGGCGGAAATGCCTACCACAGGCGCATACAGGGCGCCCACCAACAGGGTGGAGACACCGCCGCCCACGGCCCCCTCCACTGATTTTTTCGGCGAGATGACGGGCGCCAGCTTCCGCTTCCCGAAAGCCATGCCCGTAAAGTACGCGAGCGAGTCAGCCACCCACGTGCTGAAGAACGCAAAACTGAGCCACTTCAGGCCGGCATCCCATCCTGTGCCCGTGCCGCCCAGCTGGCGGAGCAGCAGCAGGTGCGCCATCAGCCAGCCCACGTACATGATGCCCGCCAGGGTGACCAGCGCATCGATGATGTTGCGCTCTTGAAAGCGAAAGATCAGCCACGTCAGCACTGTCAGCCCCGAAGCAGCGAAAATCGCCCCGAGAAGGACGGCGTTCTCCGGGGTCAGAAACGCCCACAGCAGCAGCCCGAGGACTGCCAGGAAGCCCGCCCGGGCGATGTGCACGTCCTTGTGCTGCCACATTTGCACATACTCATGAAAGCCAATAAGGCCCATCCCCGCCACAAGGACGAAGAGGGGCCACGACCCAACGTAAAGCAGGCCCAGAAAGATTGGTATGCCAACCAGGCCGGTCAGAATGCGAACGCGCATGGGTCACCTGCTTTGCTGCAAAACTGCGCCAAATCGCCTGTCCCGCCGCCGAAACGCCATAACCGCCTGCTCCAGCAGTTCGCGGGAGAAATCCGGCCAGGCGACGTCCGTTACCCAGAGTTCGCTATACGAAGCCTGCCACAGCATGAAGTTCGACAGCCGCATCTCCCCGGCGGTCCGAATCACCAGGTCAAGTTCCGGCAGACCGGCTGTATACAAGTGACGGCTGATCAACGCTTCGTCGATCTCTTCGGGCTTGACCTGTCCGGCCTGCACCAGCGCTGCAATGCGGCGCATTGTGTCGACCAGTTCCGCGTGGCCACCGTAGTTGACAGCAACATTGAGCACGAGGCGGTTGTTGTGCCGGGTCTTTTCCACCGCCCGGTAGATCTCGTCCCGTTGGAGCGGCGGCAATTCGTCAATGCGGCCAATGGCGTTGATGCGAACCCCATTTTCATTCAGGGTCGCCACTTCCCGGCGGCAGTACTCCACGAGCAGATACATCAGGAAATCGACTTCATCTTTGGGGCGTGTCCAGTTCTCCGTGGAAAAGGCGTAAACGGTCAGGACTTCAATCCCCAGTTCCGGGCAGGCCTTTACAACCGTGCGGAGAGCCTCGACGCCCGCTTTATGCCCGGCACTGCGCGGCAAGCCGCGCCGCTGTGCCCAGCGGCCATTGCCGTCCATGATCACACCGACGTGGCGGGGACCAGTCTCCGAGGCGTTCCCCTTCGCGGGAGCCGCAGGGGCATCCTGCTCCAGGCCAACCAGCCTGCGTATATTGTCTAGCACAACCCTCAAAAACCTCCCTGCCGTCTGGCATTGGGCCCAATCAAGGCTATGCCCGGAGCGGAAGCGCCGCCAGATTCACGGCGCGGGCCGCTCATAGGTCCGATGGGCCAGCACCAGCAGAAGACCCTCCGGTCGTGGCCGCTGGGCCACGACGCGGAGTTGTCCCGTGCCAACCGGGCGATTAGGCGGTGCTGTCGTCACCGTTTCATACGTTAGACCCCGGGCGATCAGGATCGGTTCCGCTTCCGTCCACGGAAGCCCAACCACGTCCCACCGCCAGGGCGATTCAGGTACCCCCACGGACTCAGACCTCCATGATCTCCTTCTCTTTGAGAGCCATGACATGGTCAACTTCCTTGATGTACTTGTCGGTCAGCTTCTGAATCTCGTCCTGACTGCGCTTGGACTCATCTTCGGAGACGGTCTTGGCCTTCTCTTCCTTCTTAATATGCTCGTTGGCGTCGCGGCGAATGTTGCGGATGATGACCCGCTCTTCCTCCGTCCGCTTATGAACGACTTTTACAAGATCCTTGCGGCGGTCTTCGGTCATCGCCGGAATGGCGAGCCGGATGACGATGCCGTCGTTGTTCGGGTTGATGCCCAGGTCAGACGTGTTGATCGCCTTTTCGATCGCCTTGATCATGCTGCGCTCGTAGGGCTTAATCGTCAGGGTGCGCGAATCGGTCACCTCGACCGTCGCCACCTGCTTGATCGGCGCTGGCGACCCGTAGTAGTCAACACGGATCTTATCGAGAATTGCGGGCGTGGCACGTCCCGCCTTCATACCGGCCAAATCCGCGCGAAACGCCTCAAGCGACTTCTTCATCTTCTCTTCGGCTTCTTTAACAATCTGCTTCGTCACGACTTATCCCCCCTGACATATGTCTGACCCACATCCTCACCGAGGATGACTCGCCGTACGTATTCCTTGCCCAGCATATCGAAGACGATCAGCGGAATGCGATTATCCATGCAAAGGGCAGTGGCGGTCGAATCCATCACCTGCAGCCCTTTGGTAAGTACCTCGTGATAGGATACCTCATGGTACTTGACGGCATCCTTATTCTTCCGGGGATCGGAATCATATACGCCTTCAACGCCCTGCTTGCCCATCAAAATCGCTTCCGCTTCGATTTCGGCGGCCCGCAAGGCGGCAGTGGTGTCCGTGGTGAAGTACGGGTTGCCCGTCCCGGCAGCGAAAATGACGACCCGCCCTTTTTCCAGGTGCCGGATGGCCCGCCGGCGAATGAAAGGCTCAGCGACCTGCCGCATTTCGACGGCCGTCATCACCCGTGTATCGACGTTGTACTTTTCGATAGCGTCCTGCAAGGCGAGGGAGTTCATGACGGTGGCCAGCATTCCCATATAGTCGGCTGAAGCACGGTCCATGCCCATTTCTTGCCCCAGGCGCCCGCGCCAGAAGTTGCCGGCACCGACAACCACGGCGATCTGAACGCCCAGGTCGCGCACATCCCGAATCTGACTTGCGATATAGTCGAGTACGACGGGGTCAAGCCCGAAACCGCGATCCCCGGCCAGAGCTTCACCGCTGAGCTTCAGCACCACCCGTTTGTAGATCGGTCTCTGCAAGACAACTACCTCCCTGCCGCATTGAGGCTTTCTACGCCCTACTAAGAGTTTCCTCTCGTAGCGGACGTGATTCACAAAAGGGAGAGGAACCGGGAACGGCGCAGACCATGAGGGCGGGAGGTGTGCTACCTCCCGCCCCTCCTCCGCGTTACTTCAGCCCGGCCACCTTCGCCACTTCGGCGGCAAAATCGTCAGACCGCTTCTCAATGCCTTCGCCCTTTTCCCACCGGACGAACTGCTTGACGGTGATTTCGCAGCCGCAGTTCTTGCCGGTCTCTTTGACCAGGGCGCCAACGGTCTTGGAGCTGTCCTTGACCCACTCCTGATCGAGCAGGCAGACTTCCTTGTAGAACTTCTCAACGCGGCCCTGGGCAGCCTTCTCGGCGATCTCAGGCTTCTTGCCTTCGTTGATCAGCTGCGCGCGGTAGATCTCCCGCTCGTGTTCGAGCTCGGCGGCGGGCACTTCGGCGCGGGTAACATACCGGGCCTTCATGGAGGCGATCTGCAGGGCGAGCTCCTGGCCCAGGCCCTTCAGAGTGTCGCCGTCCGCTACTTCGCAGCCGGTCTCCATTTCGATCAGCACGCCAACGCGGCCGTCGCCATGGATGTAAGCGTGGACACGGCCGGCCTTGGCCACTTCGTACCGGGCGAACCGTCGGACCTGGATATTCTCGCCGATGCGCGCAACCGCTTCGGTGATCAGGTTGCCGAGGTCAGCCTTGAGGGCTTCCACGTCGGCGGGGTTCTTGTCGAGCACGGCGTTTGCCACGGTCTCGCAGATTGACTTGAAATCGTCGCCCTTGGCAACGAAGTCGGTTTCGCAGTTGACTTCGACGATGGCGCCCAGCTTGGCGCCTTCGCGCAGGGTGGCGAAAATGCGGCCCTCGGCGGCAATGCGGCTGGCCTTCTTGGCAGCAGCGGCGAGGCCCTTCTCGCGCAGCCAGTCGGTCGCCTTGTCGAAGTCGCCCCCGGCCTCAGTCAGAGCTTTCTTGCAGTCCATCATGCCGGCGCCGGTCTTGGCACGCAGGTCAGCTACCATCTTCGCGGTAATCTCGGCCATTTCGGAAAACCCCCTATTCTGCAGGAGAGTGTCAAGATTTCCTTGCCACCCGCCAGTGTTTCGATGGTAAAGTTTGGTAATTTCGATATGCATAGCAAAGCGGGGCGACTCAGGTCTCCTCCCAATCGAACTGCAGACATTCGTGGGATAGGCTTCCTCAAGTCAGCCCCGCTCATACGTCGATCCTTACTCGCCTTCTACAGCGGGAGCTTCCTCAGCTTCAGCAGCCCCTTCAGTCTCGGGAGCCTGGCTGGCGTCAACGCCCTGACGGCCTTCGATGACGGCGTCGGCCATCTTCGCGGTCAGCAGCTTGACGGCGCGGATGGCGTCGTCGTTGCCGGGGATGATGTAGTCGATTTCGTCAGGATCGCAGTTGGTGTCGACGATGGCCACGATGGGGATGCCCAGCTTGCGGCACTCGGCGACGGCGATGCGCTCCTTGCGGGGATCGATGATGAAGACCGCGTCGGGCAGGGATTTCATGCCCTTGATGCCGCCCAGGTACTTCTCGAGCTTCTCCTTCTCGAGCAGGAGGCCGGCCTGTTCCTTCTTGGTCAGCTTCGCCCATTCGCCGGTCGTCTCGATCTCTTCGAGCTGGGACAGGCGGTTGATGCGCTTCTTGATGGTCTCAAAGTTCGTCAGCATGCCGCCCAGCCAGCGCTGGTTGACATAGTAGCCGCCGCAGCGTTCAGCTTCTTCGCGGACGGCGTCCTGCGCCTGCTTCTTGGTGCCGATGAACAGGAGCTTGCCGCCGTCGGCGGCGGCCTGGCGCACGAAGTTGTAGCAGTGCTCCACCATGCGGACGGTCTTCTGCAGGTCGATGATGTAGATGCCGTTCCGCTCGGTGAAGATGTACTCCTTCATCTTGGGATTCCAGCGGCGGGTCTGATGACCGAAATGGACACCGGCTTCAAGCAGCTGCTTCATGGAAATAACAGACACTGGAAACGCTCACCTCCGATTGATTTGGGGCCTCCGCAGGCATCCTCCAGTGTGCCGGGGCTGCATTTGGGTGCAGCATCCCCGTTCTGTCCGCCTGCGTGTGTAATGACACCATAGGCTAATATAGCACAACGAGGGCTTAGTTGGCAAACCCCTTTATGTCGGGCGGTCGGGGGGGCGTCGACGGCTGTAAGGGTCGCTCTGCTCGCTAGCCCCTTTGATGAACCTGCCCCTTGGAAAGCCTTCAGGAACCTGTTTTGGGGCGATCAAAGGTGCACAGGAAACCGCACACCGTAAAGAATCCCCCCAGAAAAAGGAACCCGAAGTACAGGAGTTGCAGAATATGTTCGTTCATCGGGAAGAGACGGTAACGGTACAGAGACCAAAGTTGATTCCAAAAAATGATGATCAGGGCTGCGCAGACAAAACATGTCAGGCCGGCCCATCCCAGCCCTTTTTGGCCTCGCCGGATCGCATAAATGGCCAGAACAAGGCCTCCGACCGTGGCTGAATGGAACCAAAACATCCTTGGCCACCTCCCCGGACAGATGCCGATGTCCCACTGCGTGAGACGGATGAAGGGTATTGCGGTTCAGGGGGGTCCAGGCCGCCCGCGTGAGACTGCCGTCAAGCCACTCATGCCTCCCGTAGGAGTTGCTCGAGCGTCATTCCTGATTCGAGCACCTTCTCCTTCCAGTCCGGGCGGAGACGGTCAAGCAAATGGGCCATGGCCATGCCGCTCATGTAGAACCGCTGGTCGCCCCCCCGGCGCCCTAGTTCCGACTTTAGGTTCTGCAAATAGGTCTGCCACCAGCGCAGGCCCGGGGCAAACCCTTCCCAGCCGGCCGCGGCCGCCTCTGCGTGCCCGCGCATCTCCACGTAAAGGGCTACACCCTCAAGCCATTCCCGTTCCTGCTCCATGGCGGTCAACTCCGGGCTCAGTGCCGCCCGGGTCCGCCGCTCCGAGCGAACATCAAGGAACTCGTCGACTAACCGCCTGACCGCGCCCGCATCGGTCTCCTTCATGGCCGCGGCGAGAAGCTGTCCTTCTCGGTCCCAGGCCGCTGCGAATGCTTCGTCATTGTATGGGTACCCGCCACGATGGCGGCGATACAACTCCTCGGCCTGTGCGAACCGGTCCGGGCTCCGCACCGCCTGATGGACGTGGAACATTTCGTGCAGCAGCGCAGTTTTGCCGAAGTCCGGCCCGACCGTAACCAGCGGGTAAGGCACGAGCTGGGCCAGCACGGGCGGCAGGTCGCGCCGCAAGCCCAGGAATAGCTCCCGGTTCATCAGATCCAGTGAACCCAGGCTGGCGGCCCAACCGTCCCCGACCGGCACCGCGAACGACTGTGGGTTCGCCGCCACTCGCCTGTGGATTGGCTGCCCGGCCACATCGTCGCCGGGCACCGCCTCCCAGGGCGCCGGCGCGCCTGCGAGGCCGACCAGGAACTCATAGCCGTCGTTGAAGAGGATTACCGGAATGGCGGTTCCGGGAAACCCCGGCCAGATTCGGTCCCCCAGGTCGTGCTGGAGCCGCAATGCTCCGGCCACCTGCGCTTTCTGCCCGGGGGTCAGAACTGCATCGGTCAGCGGCCGGCTGCGCCGCTGTGCCTCTCGGGCGTTGGCAAAGCCCAGCCCGGTCAATCCGAGGAGGATGAGTACCAGGAGCCACCGGGCCACCTTGCCGATCTTTTTTCGCATATGTACACCTCACTTCCACAGGAGCTCCACCCATATGACCGACAAAGTACCTGGAAATGTTCACCCTTATGAAAAACAAGCACCTCCGGCTCACGTCCGGAGGTGCTTGTTGCCTTACTGTGGGATCACGGTCACCGGAATCGAAAAGCCTTTCCATAACTCGACAGGAAACGTTCGGCCTTTGAGGTACTCCGCCAGCTTCTCCTGCACCATGCCGCCCGCCCGGCCTGCAAGCCGGTCGGCCAAGGCGCCCACGTCCGCATCGGTCACGGCGACGTTCAGTCCCGCCCGCACCGCCGACTCCACGGCAGACCTGACCTGCTGGGCGGCGGCGTCGGGCACCGGTATGTTGAAACCACCCACATTCACTGTAGTCTCGGAGAGCTTGCGGGCCGTCTCGGCGGCCACGCGGGCCGGCAGTTCCTGCCGGATGGCAGCAAGCGTGGCGGGCAGCTCCCGGCGAACGGCTAGCTTCACTTCCGCTTCGACCTGGGCGGCGATCTCCCCGGTCTCCACCCGGACGGTCACCCCATGTTTCTGGACGGACCTGCCCGCGCCCCAGACCAGCACCGACAGCAGGGCAACCCCCAGGAGCAGTCCCAGTGCAAAGGCCGGCCCCCGCTCCGATTTCGCCATGAGTCGATTCCCCCTCCGGCTCGGGGGCATGGAAAAACCCCGGCCAACTCAGTCATATGCCGGGGGTTGTCTCCACCATGCTTTGTCTCTACGGTTCGCCGACCAGCAGGTCCACCAGCTGATCCACCGGCTCTCCGGGGGTGACTACGTGCAGGCCCGCCTTGGGTTTACCGTCGGGATGCTTCGCCTTGGCCCTCGCGATGAACATCTCGCCGTCGGCATAGGTGCCCGATGCTTTCAGCATCGCCGCCAGATCCTCCAGGGTGGCTTCAGGCTTCACCAGCAGCGTCACCTTGGCGCCGGGCAGCTCAGTCGCCCGGGTCATGCCGAGGCGCCGGGCCCGCGCCACAATCTCGTCGTCGGTCAGGTCGGGAGCGGCGCCGAAGGACCACAGCATGGCGCCGGCCATCAGCCCAAGGCCGAAGCCCACGCCCAGGGCCAGAGTCAGCCCTTTGCGGGTATGGTTTGTCAGCAAGGCGCACCCCCCTTCCTGAGGCCAAGGATCAGCATCACTTCGCCTTTGGTCAGGCCCAGGCGCCGGGCGATGGTCGTCACGTCGTGGCCGCCGTCAGCCAGGGCATAGACCTGGCGGTGGAGATCCGGATGGACCGCCGTCGGTGCGGGTGCCGCTTCTACGGCGGCAGCAATCGGCTCTGCGGGCGCTGCAGGCGCCACCGCCGCTACCGGTGCCGCAGGCGCCGGACCTGCCACAGCCGGGCCGGCCACGGCCTGACTTGCCGCCGCAAGCGCGTGCAAACGCCGGTCTGCCTGGGCGACCAGCTCGGTCAACGCATCCGCCTTTTCCTGCACCACAGCCGACGCCGCTTCCGCGGTGGCTACCAGCTCGTCCACCAACACTTCGAGCCGCCGGCTCGCGGCCGGGACCGCCTCCTGAGGAACACCGAGCCAGCGTCTGAACTGCCAGAGGCAATAGAGCGAGACCGCTCCGCCCACCAGCAGGGCTAGCCATGGCAACAAGGCGAGTCCTCCTCTGCGCTTGATTCAGACTTTCACATCCAGCCTATGCCCGAGGCCGGGCTCTGCGGGATGCTGCTCCCCGGCGCCGCCGTCCCTGCGGTTCTTCCCGGCGCCCTGCCGGCCGCCGCCCCCGCTCTTTCCCCCGCCGTCCTTGTTGATCGCAGCGTGCTCCACCGGAATCTTGCTGTTTACCTGATGCTGTGCGCGCTCAACGCGCGCCTGCGCGACAGCCGTCTGCACATGCTGGGCCATCTGGGGCTGCTGCTCAGCTTGATGCTGAAGCCTGCTGGCCTCGTTCAGCCGGGGAATCATGGTCTGCATATCCACGGCACGAACCGTCATGGCGCCCCACCCCCCTCATTGACATGGGCCGGTGCCGCCTGGACTACGCTCCGCCAAGGGTGATCTCATGGTTGTCCGACAGATAGAAGCAAACATGCTGGAGCGAATCTACGACCAGATACGTCTCCTTGCCGATGATGACCTTGACACCCGGATAGACGGTATCATATGCCCGGACCCGGCCCTGGAGGCTAATGTGCAGTTCCTCTTCCAGCACCGCCTTGCGGCTTGCGAGCTGATCGCGCTGCGCCTGGAAATGGTACTGGCTCCGCAGCGCCTTGAGAAGCATGGCCCGCTTCTCCGGCGAGAACTCCGCCGGATTGCGTGCCTCCAGGTCCCGCAGCAAAGTGACTGCCTGCTGCGCTTTGCGCAGGCCCGCTTCCGCCTCCGTCAACGAGCGCCGCACCATTTCGAGCTCGTCACGGGTCTCCGGAGAGACACCCACCTCAATATCCGTGTTGGTCAGCAGGCTGGAGCCCAGGACCCGGGTAATCACTTCATCCTTGGCCTTGATCTGCCCGCCGATGATGGTGCCACGGCGTCCGGTGATCTGCACTTTGCCGCCGCAGCGGACCTTACTGTGCAAAATGCCGTCGCCGACGGTCAGGTCTCGGTGACAACGCACGTCAGCATTTTCGATAAACCGGCACTGAACGCGCCCGCCGGCCACCACGCGCCCGCGGCTCCCGCCCTGTATGCCGTAGCGGACGATCACGTCGCCGCCGGCCTCCACCGTACCGCCGTCAATGCCGCCGTGCACTTCCACGTTCTGGCCGGCCCGCACGACAAACCCCTGGTGAATGCTGCCCATCACCACGACGCTGCCCACAAAGTCGATGTTCCCCGTACTGGTGTCCACGTCGCCGCGAATCTCAAAAATGGGCGAGACCGTGACCCGCCCATCGTATCCGAGGACCGCATGCCCTTCCGTTTCAGCGATTACGGACGATCCATCGTCAGAGACGCGGCAGCCTTTGCCGACCCGCAGCGACTGATCCTTTCCGTCTACGCAGGGTACCGGGGCGCCCAGCACGTTCGTGCCCGGCACGCCTTTCGTGGCGGGCTGCTTGCTTACCAGTGGCGTACCGGCGGTGACGTTGCGCACCAGGTTCAATTGAAAATGATCGACGCTGCCGTCGGACTTCAACTGCGGATACCCGGAGGGCATCTGCAGCAGGTCATGATGGCTGATAACGGCGTCCTGCCCCCTGGTCGCCGGCCTTCCCCGAGCGACAACCGTCGTCTTGCCGGCGGCGTCGAACATGGAGACCGACGAGGCCTGGCGCACCAGATCCTCCACCGCCTGTGAGTCAACACCGAAAATCACGCCGGCCTTGCCCAGGGCCGCCAGCGCCTGTGGCAGGCTCACAACCTGCCCGGTGCCCTTGGGCGGGGTAATCGTCATGGCGGCTTCCATACCGTCCGGAGAGATCCGAACGGTCACCCGGCCATGGGCAGGCTGGGGATGAAGGCCATACGACGTCTTGTCAGCCGATCCGTTCATCTCCGTGCCCCCCCGCGGTGTTACGAGATCAGTTGCTGTTTCGCCCTGCTTAGCCGCCCCCGCAGGCGCAGGATCGCTTTGGAATGAAGCTGCGAAATGCGTGCAACTGATAAGTTCATGATCATTGCGATCTCTTTGGCCGTCAAGCCTTCGTAGTAAAAAAGTGTGACGACCAGCCGTTCTTTCTCCGGCAGTTTCTCAAGGGCCCGGGCGAGAATCTCCTTCCGCTCCGTGAACAGGGTCTCTTGCACAGGGTCGGGGCTGTTGGGATCTTCCAGCCGGTCCGATACCGTCAGTCCCTCGCCGTCGTCACTGGTCATGGGCATCTCATCGAGCGACAGGATCACGGCCGCCGACACTTCCGAACGGCGTCGGACCAGCTCCGCCGGGGTCAGGCCGAGCTTGGCGCCCAGCTCTTCATCCGTCGGCTCCCGGCCCAGTTCACTCTCCAGCACCGCCTGCGCTTCGTCCATTTGCTTGACTTTTTGCCGCAGGGCCGGCGCCCAGGTATCGGCCCGCAGCCCGTCAATAACCGCGCCGCGAATCCGGGTCATCGCATACGTTTCAAATTTTACGCCCCGGGCGGGGTCAAACCGCTCAATCGCTTCAAGCAGGCCGAACAGGCCATAGCTCTCCAGGTCGTCCAGTTCCACTTGGGAAGGCATCCCCAATGCCAACCGCCCCGCCACGTACCGGACCAGCGAGGCATAGGCCACGACGAGCCCCTCGCGGGCTGCCGCATCCCGTGTCTCTTTGTATCGCTTCCACAAAGCTGCGGTGTCGACCAAGGGGGCACCCCCAATCTCATTTTGTAGATGTTCGTTTACAACAGGCCCTTTCGGCGACGGTCCCGTTGCTCGGCGAAAATGTAGCGGATAATGACGTCACGATCCCGTTCGTCGAGCCCGACAAACCGGACGCCCATCCAGAACTCCCGCGGGCTCAGCTGGTGGACCAGCCGGATCACTTCGCCCACCGCGTGGACCACCCGGTCGCCCACCTCCAGGTGGATGTCCAACTGCGTCCCCGGCGGGTATTGATCCGGGCACAGAATTTGTGCCCCGTTTCCGCTGATGTCCCGTGTATGGCTCCGAAAGACGCCCCCCGGGCGGGCCGCGTTATCCGGCGTACTGACCACGTAGTAGAGCAGCTTCAGCTCGGCGTCGAGCCGAACGAAATCGCGCTGCTGAAATCGCTCTACCTGCTTGGCCTCCGGCAGTGCCACGGTAATCAAAGGAACGGAGGCGGGATCCACCCGGGTCACCCGCGTGGCAAACGCCAGGCGGGCCAGTCCCTTAACGGCGTACTCCAGGCGCACGGTATCGCCCGGGGCGAGCGGCACCAGCTTGCCACCCACGGAAGGGTGCACCACCGTGATTCCGTCATGGCCGGCATCCTCCACATACGTTGAGTACGCCGCCGCAAACGGCCCGGTCAGGAGTTTGAGTTCGACTTTTTGGTTGATGTTAGGCAGTTCCAACGGTGTCCTCCTCCCCTTCTCGGCGCTGACGCGCCATTTACGGGTGCCGTGCGGCCTCGCCGCTGCGCGGCGCCGCACTTGACTAGCGCCACTTGGCAAATACGCGGCTCAGCCGATCGAAGAAAAGCGGCACGCCCGCTTTCGGATTCTCCGGATCGCCCAACAGCCGGCCGGCGATGCTGCGGATCGCCATGCTGGCAGCGCTGTTGGGCGTCGCGAGGAAGAACGGCTGTTGATTTCGCACGCACCGTGGCACCTCCCGGTCCACCGGAATGGCGCCCAGGTACTCGGTGGAAGCGCCCAGAAACCGGAGCATGGCCGTGCTGAGGCGGGCTGCGGCTTCATCGGCTTCCGCCCGGCTCTCGACCTGGTTGACGATCAGTTTGATGTCCGCTGCCGGGTTCTTCTGCACCACAGACTTGATCAGTGCGTAAGCGTCGGTCATGGCCGTGGGCTCGGGGGTCGTCACCACCAGCACCATGTCTGCTGCCAACACGAAGTTTCGGACGCTCCGGCCCAGACCGGCGCCGGTGTCCACGACCAGGAAATCCGCCCGGGACTCCAGCCTGCGCAGGCTCTGGATAAACCGCTGGAGATCGGTCTCGGACAGGTCCGCCAGGTTGCCCATGCCGGAGCCCCCGGCAATCAGCTTCAGGGCGCCCGGCCCTTCGTAAATCACGTCCAGAATGTCTGCCGCGCCGGAAAGGGCGTGGCCCAGGTGCTTCTGCGGAACTGTGCCAAGCAGCACGTCCACGTTAGCCAATCCCAGGTCCGCGTCCAGCACCATCACTTCCTGTCCCAGCGCCATCAGCGCGTAGGACAGGTTCACCGATATGTTCGTTTTCCCGACGCCGCCCTTGCCGCTGGTCACCGCCAGCACCCGAGCCCGCCGTGTGGGCCGCCGCACATTTGCAGCCGACTCCACTTTGAGCTTGTCCGCAATCTGCCGCAGCCGTTCTGCCTGGTCCCTCATATGCTAAACCCCTAGAATGGCCCGAGTGATGGTTTCCGGATTGGCAACCTCAATATCGTCCGGCACGTTCTGCCCGTTGGTCACGTACGAGAGCGGCCGCTTATACTTGTGGACGATATTGTAAATCAGCCCGGGTGCTACAGCTTCGTCCCATTTGGTGAACAGGAAGTGATCAAACCCCATGGGCAGGTAATGGTCCACGATCATGGAGGCATCCCGGTGGCTGCACGTCAGCGACAGGACGAGGTAAGTCTCCGAAGGTTCCAGGACATCCAGGTAGGCCTTCAGTTCGTTCATGTGCGCCCGGTTGCGGGGGCTCCGCCCCGCCGTGTCGACGAGGATCAGATCCTTGTCCTGAAAGCTCGCCAGGGCGCCCCTGACTTCCGAGGGGTCATAGACCACTTCGAGGGGCACGCCGATGATCTCGCTATATGTGCGCAGTTGCTCCACAGCGGCAATCCGATAAGTATCAGCCGTAATCAGGGCGACCCGCCGCCCCTGGTTCAGCGCCAGATGTGCGGCCAGCTTGGCAAGCGTCGTGGTCTTGCCTACACCCGTGGGCCCGACCAGTGCGACAACGCGCCCCGCGGGGCTGACCGTCTGCACGCCGCTCAAATCCTTGACCATCAGCATGCGGGCCAGTTCATTGGCCTCGGTCCAGTCACCGTTACCCTTGGCGATGCGGCTGCGAACCCGGGACAGCAGCGATGAGGCCACATCATCCTCCACCCCGCCTTTTTTCAAGGCGGCCAGGAGCTCCCGCGCCTGCGGCTCCAGCGGTCGGGCGGACGATGGCTGCTCGAGCCTTGACATGATCTGCCCCATCATGGCCCTCATGTCGGAGATCTCACCCCGGAAGGCCGACATCTCATCCATGGCGGCAGGGGCCGCCCGGTCGGCAGGGGCCTCGGACGGCTGCGCTGGCGGCTCCGGCGCCACAGGCGCCAGCTGCCGGACAGGGCCCGGGGCATGCACCGGCGGTGCGGGCCGGGAAGCGCCGCCGGCCGCGACGGCCTTCTCGGTCAGGGGTCGCTCCTCCACCGCAGCCATCACCTGGATCATTCGGCTGCCAAAGAGCCCAAAGACTCCGCCCACCCTGATCTCGCTGGTGTGCAGAATCACCGCCTCGGCCCCGAGTTCTGCCTTCACCTGCACCATCGCTTCCGGCAACGTTCTGGCGACGAATTTCTTCACGCGCACTTACGCATTCACCATCCCTATTGCCTCGACTTCGAGGTTGGGATCCATTTCGTTATATGACAAAACGATTAACTTCGGTAATGAACGCTCCGTGATCCGCTTGAAGTAGGGGCGAATGGCCGGAGAGGTCAGCACCAGCGGCGCCGAGCCCAGGGCGGCCATGTCCCCTGCCAGCCGCATCAGCGAATTCAGCAGCCGGTGGATCGTCTCGGGCTCCAGGTTCAAATAGGTGCCGCCGGGCTGCCGGTCGATCGCCGCGGCAATCCGGTTTTCCAGATCCGGATGCACGGTGATGACCCGCACCTTTCCCGACAGGCCCAACTGCCGGGCGATGGACCGGGAAAGCCCCGCCCGGACCAGTTCGGTCAACGCCTCAAGATCCTTGGTGCCGGCTCCATAGTCGGCCAGGGTCTCGAAAATGGTGACCAGATCCCGAATGGAGATCGACTCCCGCAGCAGGTTCTGCAGCACTTTCTGCATTTCGCCGAGCGTCAGGGCCCGCTGCAGTTCCTCCACCACCGCCGGGTGGGACTCCTTGATCATGTCGAGGAGCTGCTTCACTTCCTGGCGGCCCAGCAGTTCGTGGGCGTGCCGGCGGATGATCTCCGTCAAATGGGTGGCGACGACTGCCGGCGGATCGACCACCGTGTAGCCCGCCAGCTCTGCCCGTTCCCGGTCCGCTTCGGCGACCCACAGGGCCGGCAGGCCAAAGGCCGGTTCTCTGGTTTCCAGGCCGGGCACCGGCTGGATCACGGTACCTGGGTCCATCGCCAAAAAGTGGTCTGGTAATAATTCGCCCTGAGCCACTTCAATGCCTTTCAGTTTTATCACATATTGGTTTGGTTTCAGGCTCATATTGTCACGAACCCGGATATACGGAAGTACTAAGCCCAAGTCGAGGGCGGTCTGCCGGCGAATCATGACCACCCGTTCCATCAGGTCGCCGCCCATATTGGTATCGGCCAGGGCGAGCAAGCCGTAGCCGAGTTCGATTTCGAGCGGATCGATCTGCAGCAGGGCCAGCACGTTTTCCGGCTTGCGCTCTTCGGCGGCAGCCGCCACCTGCACGTCGCTCTCGGCCCGCTGCTTCTCATCCGCCGCCGCCCGCCTTGCCGCCCGCGTCAACTGCCACGCCAGGAAGAGTACAACCGCCGACAGGATCAGGAAGGGCGTCGGCGGCAGACCCGGCACCAGGCCCAGGGCGCCGATGGTCGCGCCGGTCAGGTAAAGCACCCGGGGCTGGCGCATAAGCTGGCCGACCAGTTCCTGGCCCAGGTTCCCGTCCGAAGCCGCCCGGGTGACGACGATGCCGGTCGCCGTGGAGATCAACAGGGCGGGAATCTGGCTGACCAGGCCGTCGCCCACGGTCAGCAGGGCGAAGCGCTGCAGTGCGGCCGTCGCGTCGAGCCCCAGCATCAGCACGCCGACGGCGATGCCCCCCAGCAGGTTGATCACGTTGATGATCATGCCGGCGATGGCGTCGCCCTTGACGAACTTGGACGCGCCGTCCATGGCGCCGTAAAAGTCCGCTTCCTGTTCGATGGACCGGCGCCGGGCGCGGGCCTCGTTCTCTGTTATCAGCCCGGCGTTCAGGTCGGCGTCAATGGCCATCTGCTTGCCCGGCATGGCATCCAGCGTAAAGCGGGCCGCCACTTCCGAGACGCGCTCGGCGCCCCGGGTAATCACGACAAATTGGATGATGACCAGGATCAGGAAGACGACGAAGCCGACCACCGCGTTACCGCCGACTACGAACTCGCCGAAGGCCGTAATCACCTGCGGCGCTTCCGCACCGCTGAGGATGATGCGCGTCGACGAGACGTTCAGCGACAGGCGGAAGAGCGTCGTGATCAAGAGCAGCGTCGGGAAGACCGAGAACTGCAGTGGCTCGGTATTATAGATCGCGACGAGGACTATGCCGACCGAAACGGTCAGGTTGAGCGCCAGCAGCACATCCACCAGGCCGGCGGGCACGGGGATCACCAGCATGGCCACCACCAGCACGATGACCAGGGCGATCAGGATATCGCTGTACTTGCTCAGGTTCACGGCCCCGCGTGACGGCATGGTCCGACCTCCTAGTCTAGTGCGGCACTACGCAGCGGCGAGGCCGCACGGCACCCGTAAATGGCGCGTCAGCGCCGAGAAGGGCGGTAACGGCACTAGTAACCCCTCTGCTTCAGCTGGTAGACGTAGGCGAGCACCTCGGCCACGGCCTGGAACAGATCGGGGGGGATCTCCTGTCCAATGTCGGTCACCTTGAATAACTGCCGGGCCAGGGGCGGGTTCTCCACAATGGGGATCTCCCCTTCCTGGGCCAGTTCCCTGATGCGCAGGGCGATCAGCCCCTGCCCCTTGGCGAGCACTTTTGGAGCCGTCATCTCGGGCTGCTTGTAGGCCAGGGCGACGGCGAAGTGTGTCGGGTTGGTCACGACCACATCGGCCTTTTTCACATCCTGCATCATGCGGCGGCGTGACATCTCCCGCTGCTTCTGCCGAATCTTGGAGCGAATCTCCGGGTTGCCTTCGGTCTGCTTGTACTCTTCCTTGACCTCTTGTTTGCTCATCTTGATCGACTGCTCGTATTCCCAGCGCTGGTATGCGTAGTCCGCCACCGCAAGGACGAGCATGGAGACGCCCACCCAGAGCAGCAGCCGCGAGATCAGCTGCACAAAGAACTGGATCATCTGCGGAAGCTCCAGGCCAATCAGCAGCGGAAAGGCCTCCAGGTCGTCGGCAACGGTGCGGTAGGCGACCCACCCGATAATCGTCACCTTGACCAGGGCCTTGAGCATCTCGGCTACGGAGCGCTTGGAGAAGATGCGTTTCAGCCCGCTGCCGGGGTTGATGCGCTCAAAGTTCGGTGCCAGCGGCTCCCCGGTGAAAAGGAAGCCGATCTGCACCACGTTGCCCAGTACCCCCGCCAGGGCGCCCGCCAGAGCTACGGGCGCCGCCACGGTGGCGACGAGTATGTAGACGTTGTTCATCAGCGTCCGGGCGCCGGCCTCCGACCAGTCCTGCATGGCGCCCTGCTCCCAGAGCGTCCGGGAGAAGGAGAAGATTCGCCCGGCCACGTACGGCGCCGCATACTGCAGGGTAAAGTAAGTGGCCAGCAGCGACAACGCCCCGACCAGTTCCATCGACTTGAAGACCTGGCCCTTCTTGCGGGCCTCTTCCCGCCGTTTCGGCGTTGCCTCTTCAGTCCGCTCGCCCGCAAAGAGCTGCAGGTCCAACCTTGACTCACCCCTTAAGCAGGCGGAGCAGCGTCATGATATCCACCGACATGCCCCGGAACAGGACATGCAGGAAGGAGAGAAAGAGCGGCAGGGCCACCATGAGCATGAAGATGCCCACGCCCAGCTGGACCGGCATGCCGACCACGAAGACGTTCATCTGCGGGACGGCCCGGTTCAGAATGCCCAGGGCGACGGTGGTCAGGAAAAGGGCGGCCAGGACCGGCGCCGCCACTTTGAACCCGATCAGAAAGAGGTTGGCGCCCATTTTGACCACCGACTCGGCGAGGGCGGGGGTCAGCACCGCCTTGCCGATGGGCGCCAGGGCGTAGGAGTCCATGAGGGCCTGCAGCAGCATGTGGTGGCCGTTGATCGTGAAGAAGATCAGGAGGGCCAGGATGTACATGAAATTGCCCACGACGGGCATCTGGGTGTTGGTCATGGGGTCCAGGAGGTTGACCATGGAAAGGCCCATATTGATGTCGAGCAACTGGCCCGCCAGCTGGACGGCACTCAGCACCAGCGCGGCGACGAAGCCGATCACCATACCGACCAGCAGCTCCCGGACGACCATGGTCCCCAGCGTCGCGAAGGAGTCGGGCATGGCCAGGTCCCGAAAGAGCGGCGAGACGACTACTGCCGTGCCGAAGGAGATGGCCACCCGCAGCTGCACGGGCACCAGCCGGTTCGACCAAATCGGCGCAGTGGTGAACAGCCCCAGCATGCGCATGAAGAGCAGGAGAAAGATATCGATGCGCCGCAGGATCAGATCCGTTACGGTGAGCTCCATGCTACTTCACCATCTCCGGAATCCGGGCGAAGACGCCGGTTGCAAACTCCATCAGGGTGTGGTGCATCCAGGGACCGAACAGGACCACGGCGACCAGTACGACGACGATCTTCGGAATGAAGGAAAGCGTCTGCTCGTTGATCTGGGTGGTCGCCTGAAAAATGGAGACGACCAGACCCGCCAGCAGTCCCAGGAGCAGAATGGGGCCGCTCACCAGCAGAACCGTCAACAGCGCGTTGCGCCCCAGGGTTATGACGAACTCTTCGGTCAACCCGGACCCCCCTCTTCAGACGACCGCACCCGACACTAACATATACGTATTCAGAGTACTGGAATGTTCTAGGCGTCGTTCCTAAACATACGGCAACATTGTGATACTGATACGGCAAATCTCTCCAACTCTCCTGCCAGTTTGGCGGGAAGGCGTGGGCCAATTCCGACTCAACGCATTGCTATGTCACAGTTCGGGCCTTGAATGTGGGAAAGGAAACTGGATTTTTTACCACGGAAAACGCGGAAGGGGACACGGAAATCGCGGCAGTGGAAGTGGGATCAGCGCCACCGCTTGTCCCAACGCACCTGATAGAGAACCCCGCCATGCGCCATGGCGGGGCTCTCAATACGAACGTTCTCAGTCCGAATACCCGGGATCTTTGCCAATCGTCGGTTGGGCTGATTTGACGCGCAAGAAAGCCCGGAACACTAGGCTCGGGGCCACGAACTCTCGTCGTCCGCGCCTCCGCTGCCAATTCTTGAATTCCAAAGCCTCAATGGAACGACTGTATCAGGTACTGCACGACCAGCCGCCAGCCGTCCATCATAATGAAGAGGAGGATCTTGAACGGCAGGGAGATCATCATTGGCGGGAGCATCAACATGCCCATCGACATCAATGTCGCCGATATCACCATGTCAATGACGATGAAGGGAATGAATATGAGGAACCCGATCTTGAAGGCGGTAGCGATTTCGCTAACCGCAAATGCCGGGATGATGACGTATGTAGGGATATCCTTCTCCGAGTTCGGCCTGGGCAAGCCGGCCAGGTTGACGAAGAGCGCCAGATCCTTTTCGTTGGCCTGCTTGAGCATGAACTCGCGCAGGGGCTCCTGGCCCTTGGCCAGCGCCTCCGCCTGGCCGATTTCTCCGCGCAGATAAGGCTGCAATGCCTCCGTGTTGACGCGGCTGAAAGTGGGCGCCATCACGAAGAACGTCAGGAAGAGCGCCAGGCCCACCAGCACCTGGTTGGGCGGCTGGTTCTGGGTGGCCAGGGCGCTGCGGGTAAACGAAAGCACCACGATGATCCGGGTGAAGCCCGTCATCATCACCATAATCGAAGGGGCCAGCGACAGAATCGTCAGCAGGCCGAGAATCTGCAGGGTACTGACCACATCGGCCGGACTGTCCGACTGGCCGACCCCAATGTTGACCGTGGGCAGGGGCACCGCCGGCTCCGCCATTGCCCGCCCCGCCGCTCCGATGATCACCGCACCGAACAGGAGCGCCGCGGCCGGTAGGAGCAACCGCCCGGGTCTCATGCGCAGACGCATGGCAGCTACCCCCTATTTCTCCTTGTCCTGCAGCCGCCGCAGCCGGTCCAGCTGCTGCCGGAGCCGCTCCTCCGTGCTCTCCTCCTCACCGGACGCCGCGGGCGGGGCGGACTGACCGCGCACCTTCGCCAGGATCTCCCGGAACGAGGCGGGCAGGGGGCCCGACTGCTCGGGCGGCGTCTGCGTCAACACGCGCTCAACGACGTCGGGATCGTCAATGGCATCGATCAGGCTGATCCGATCGGCCGTCGACCCGACCAAATAGATGCGGCCCCCCACTTCGAGCAGCATGATCGACCGGTCGCGCCCGGCGGGCACGTTCTCCAGTACGCGCACCATGCGGCCGCGGGCGGCCAGGCCCATCCGATACCCGACCATGCGGGTGGACAGCCAGGCCAGCCCGACGACAAGCCCGAAGAGGAAGACCGCTTTCCAAAGCTCCCATGTGGTATTCGCGGTATCCATCAACAAGTCCCCTTCACCAGCGCCGGCTACGGGAACAAACCTAGCGGAAAGACTGCAGCCGCTCCACCGGACTAAGGATATCGGTGATGCGCACGCCATAGTTCTCGTCGATGACCACAACCTCGCCCTTGGCGATCAGCTTGCCGTTGACCAGGACATCCACCTGTTCGCCAGCCAGCTTGTCCAGCTCCAGCACGGAGCCGGGACCCATGGAAAGGACATCGCGAATCTGCTTCCGGGTTCGTCCCAATTCTACTGTAACCTGTAAGGAGACATCCATCAACAGTTCAATGTTACGAGTTTCCTCCCGCGCCGGGCGAGGGGCAACTTCCGGGAAGCGGGCCGCCTGGAAGGTTACCTGCGAAGGGGGCGCCGCGGCCGGAGCGGCCTGCCGCGGGGCGGGGCTGGGACTGGCGGCGGGCGGCGCCGCCTGGGCCGGGGCAGGGGCAGGCGCCGCATGCCGGCTCCGGGCGGACTGCTTCTCACGCACCGCGTCGGCAATGGGTGTCCAGACGGGCTGGGGCATAATCAGATAGAGCCGCCCGGCGTCGTCGCCCAACGTCAGGTCGATGGCCGCCGCCATGACCGCCGTCGCGGGCGCCCAGCCGGAAGCCTCGGCCAGGGTGGGCAGGTTAAGCACTTCCACGGCGCCGGCAAAGGTCTGGCGGCCCAGCAGGTCGCCCACAGCTGTCAACCCGGCGTGATTCATCTGGGTCAGGCCGTCGACCAGTGCGCCCAGGGCCGAATCATCCAGGGCCGACGGCGCCACGCCGCCGTATATGTGGGTGATGACCGCCAGGGCCAGCGTCAGCGGCACGCCGAAGAAGGCGGTGCCCTGCAGCCCCTGGTTGAGCGGCGTACGTCCGAAGAGCACGGGCCCTGTCAGCAGGTCCGCCATCTCCTTGACGGTAGTCTCATGTACTCCCCCCAGGAGTGCCTGGCAGGGGGTGCCCGCCAGATCCGTCAGGGCCTGTGCGGCCCGACCGGGGAACTCCTGCAGCCCTTCCGCCACCGCCTGAGCCTGGCCGCTCAGGCCCGGAGCCGCCGAAGCGGGCGCCGCAGCCTTGGGGCCGGACAAGCCCCGGACCAGGGCGTCAATCTCTGCCTGGGAGATGGGCTCCTCATGCATCGTCGTCGTCCCCCTTTATGGCATCGCCGTCGATCTCCACGACCACGCGGCCGCGAATCTGTCCGGGCCTGCCCAAGAACTTGGTCTCGTTGCCGACCTTCACTTTCGCCGGGTCGGTCAGCTTGGTGTCCAGCACCACCACATCGCCGATATTCAGCCCGAGAATCTCCCGGACGGTCAGGTCCACCCGGCCCAGTTCGACTGCAACGGGCACCTTCGCCTCACCCACGACCGATTCGATGGCGGCAACGTCGGCGGCGCGGACTTCACGGGCCTGGGTTTTGAACCAGTTGTGGGCGGACAGCTTGTCCAGGATCGGCTCCAGCGTCAGGTGCGGCAGGCAGAGGGTGATTACGCCCACGTGCTCGCCCACCCGCACGTCCACGGCGACTGTGATGACGATTTCGCCGGGGGCCGCCACCTGCACGAACATGGGATTGGTCTCGATGTTGCCGGGAGTCATCTTCATGTCGTACACATTGCGCCAAGCTTCGGCGTAGGCATCCAGCGTGCCGCGGATGACGCCGTGCATGACGGCCGACTCAATCTCCGTCAGCGGGCGCGTCTGAGGCAGGCTGCCCCCCGGACCGCCGAAGAGCCGATCGATCATAGGAAAGGCGATCACCGGATTGATGTCCAGCACACAGGTGCCCGGCAGCGGCGGCATGGTGAACGCGCAGATGACCGACGGGTTGGAAATGGAGCGGATGAACTCCGAGTACGTGTTCTGGTCAACCGAGCCGACGACCATCTGCACCATGGTGCGGAACCGGCCGGCAAAGTACGTCTGGAGCGGGCGGATGAAGTTCTCGTGGATCATCTGCAGGGTGCGGATCTGATCCTTTGAGAACTTGTCCGGGCGGCGGAAGTCGTACTGCCGAATCCGCTTTGGCGTCTGACCGCCGGACGCTTTTTTCGCTTCCGCTTCCTGGTCCTGGTTGACCATGGCAGATATGAGGGCATCGATCTCGGCTTGGGTTAGAATATCGCTCAAGAGCGGGAGCCCCCTCTTTCTTGCTGGTGCGGTCTAGTGCGGCGCCGCACAGCGGCGAGGCCGCACGGCAACCGTAAATGGCGCGTCAGCGCCGAGAATGTCTAGAACTGTACGACGATGTCCGTAATCAGCACCTCACGTACGGTGTTGGCGCCCAACAGATCGTTGAGCGTCTTCAGGACATCGGCCTTTAGTTGTTTATTGGCTTCGGCGCTGCCTGTTACCTCCATGGATTTCTTTGTATTTAAAAGTTGCACCACCGCATCGCGAATGCGAGGAACGGCCTTCTCGACTTGCTCCTTATCCTTCGCCCGGGTCAGCACCAGGTGCATCGTCACCTTTACGTACTGCCGCTGGTCGGCCAGGTTGGTCACAAACTCGTTCAGCATAATGGTGTTCTCGCTCGTGATCTCCGCATGGGCAGGCACCGCGTTATTGACCGCATTTGCAGTGGCGCCGCGTCCGCCGACGAGGTAGCTCGTCAGGACGCTGACTCCGATCACGACGGCGAGGGCCAGCACACCGCCGACGATGTAGATGATCCGACTCTTCACGCCAGTTCCTCCTCGTAAGATAGGGCCAGAGGTTACGGACGGAAACGGTCCGACCCTTCCTTCAACTCCTCGTTTCGTCAGGCTCGAACCGTCTCTGTCGGCCAGAGGTTACGGACGGAAACGGTCCGACCCTTCCTTCAACTCCCGCCCTACCGAGGCAGGACGACTATGTCGACCCGCCGATTTTGGGCTCGGCCTTTCTCCGTCGTGTTCGGGGCGACGGGGTGGCTGTCCGCATACCCCGCCACCGACAGCCGCTCGCCGCCAATCTGATAGTAATCGTGCAGATACCGGAGCACCGAGTTGGCCCGGGCGCTGGAGAGCGCCCAGTTGTCCGGGTACTGCGGCGAGGGCCGCATGGGAATGTCGTCGGTGTGGCCCTCCACCCGGATGGCGTTGCCGGTCTGCGCCAGCACGCCGCCGACGGCGTCCAGGGCGGGCACCGCCCCGGGCATGATCTCTGCGACGCCGCTGGCAAAGGTGGCACCCGAATCCAGCCTGATCACGAGGCCGCCGTCGGTGCTCGTTTCAAACTGGATCAACTCCCGGGCGCCTTTCAGCTCAAGGTCGGCGGTGATGCGCCGCTTGATCGACGAGAGCGAAGCCACCCGGGCGGGTTGCCCCTCCCCGGATGCGGCCGTCGCCGGCGGTGCGGCGCCGAGGTCGCCGAAGCCCAGGAGCAGCGCGAAGAAAGCGACCAGGGCGACCATCAGGTTCCCGTAGGTGAGGCTCCAGGCGGGCGCCCCGCCCGGAGGCTCAGGTTCAAACGAAGCGAGGCGGCGGCTGCTGCGCATGGCGTCACTCCTCCTCGTCGGCGTGGGCCCTGGCCCGGGCGGTCTGCTGCTCGGGCGGCAGGAAGGAGCTGAGCTTCTCGCGCAGCAGCGAAGGCGTGTCGCCGGCCTGGATGGCCAGGATTCCTTCCATGATCAGTTCCCGGCGCAGCACCGCTTCGGCCCCGCGCACCTTCAGTTTGCCCGCCACAGGCAGGAAGACGAGGTTGGCCAGCAGCACGCCGTAGAACGTGGCCAGCAGGGCGGAGGCCATGGTGATACCAAGGGCGGCAGGGCTCTCCATGCGCCGGAGCATCTGAATCAACCCGATCAGCGTGCCCAGCATGCCGAAGCCCGGGGCGAACTGCGCCATGGTTTCAAAGAGGCCGGCGCCCTGTCTGTTCCGGGCTTCCAGGTTGGCCAGGTCGGCTTCCAGGATTGCCCGCAGTTCACTCTCGCCGGTGCCGTCCACCAGCAGGTTGAGCCCCTTCGCTAGGCATGGGTCTTCGGCGTGGTCGGCGTCCTCTTCAAGGCAGAGCACCCCTTCGCGGCGGGCCCGCTCGGCGAAGCCAACCAGGGTCTCAATCACCTGCCGGGGGTCATCGGCGTTGGGGCGAACGATGGAGACGAGAGACTTGAGGGCGACTCTAAGGCGGGGCAGCGGATACTGGATCAGCGTGGCTGCCACCGTGCCGCCCAGGGTAACGGCCAGCGCGTACGGATCGACGAAATCGCTGAGCGAGCCGCCCCGGACCACGGCCAGGGTCACGACCGCAATGCCGGCGGCTGCGCCGATAAGGGTGGCCAGATCCACCGCCTGTCCTCTCCCCCGGTGTTACTGCGCCTTTTCAGGCTGATGGATGGAGCGCTTGTAGGCGACTACCAGCCGGATGATCTCGTCGACCGACTCCTGCACAATCACCTTGTGGCCGGTGGTCAGCGTGATCACGGTATCCGGCGTGGCTTCGACGGTCTCGATCAGTTCGGCGTTGATGACAAGTTCGGGCTCATGGGCCCGCAGACGGGATACTTTGATCACGTCAGCCACTCCTCGCAGGGGACCGCCGGGGCGACCGGCGGCCCCCGATCATTTTTAGCCAGGTGTTTAGCGCTTGAGGTTCACGACCTCCTGGAGCATTTCGTCAGCGGTGGTGATAATCCTTGAGTTTGCCTGGAACCCACGCTGGGTGATGATCATGTTGGTGAATTCCTGCGAAATGTCGACGTTGGACATTTCGAGGTTGCTGGAGGCGATGACGCCCCGGCCGCTTTCGCCGGCCGCGCCGATGAGCGCCCAGCCGGAGTTCGGCGATTCGATCCAGTTGTTGTTGGCGTCCTTCAGGAGGCCCGCGGGGTTGAAGAAGTTGGCCACGGCGACCTGGGCGACTTCCCGGTACTGGCCGTTGGTGTAGTAGCCGGTGACGACGCCTTTAGTGTCGATGAAGATGCGGTCCAGGGCGCCCGAGGGATAGCCGTCGTAGTCCAGCGCCCGCAGGGTCGAGGGATCCGTGTCAGCCTTGAATGCTGGCTGAATGACGCTGCCAAAATCAAGGGCTACGGTCTGAGGGTCTGTCGCACCGTTAGCGAAAGCGTCCAACACCACGTTCATCTGGAAGCTGTCATTGGTGACGAGTGGCGTGCTGTCCACCAACTGTCCGCTGCCGTCGAACCGCAGTTCTGTGATGCCGGCGCCGTAGTCGAGGCTGCCCGTGGCCGTAAGGGAGGTGACTGTGGCGCCGGTGCAGGATGCTGCAACGTCCCAGGTGTTGGCGGCGGCCTTGGTAAGGGTAAGGGTGACAACGTGCTCGTTGCCGAGCGAGTCGAGCACTGTCGCCGCCGCCGTGTGCACCGTGCCGATGGGCGCTGCCGCGTTGAGCGACTGGTCGAAGTGCACCAGGCCAGTCTGCTTGGCCAGTACGGCGTCCGCTACAGGCAACTGGATATCAGTCATGTTGGCGATGTCCTGGGTGGGAAATGTGCTTGTCGTCTTGTCGGGCATCCAGCCCTGGACCCGCTGGCCCGTGGCGGGGTTGACGAGGAACCCATCGGAGTCGAAGTCGAAGTTGCCGGCCCGGGTGTAAACGTAGCGGCCACCGTCCCGCAGGACGAAGAAGCCGTTGCCGCTGAGAGCCAGGTCGGTCGCCTTGCCCGTCGCCTGCAGGTTGCCCGGCTCCTGAATCGTCTCGATCGCGGCCACGCCGACGCCGAGGCCAACCTGCTTGGGGTTGACGCCGCCCCGGGTGACGCCGGGCGACGTGGCGCCCTGCATCGTCTGGTTGTACTGCTCGGCGAAACTGACCCGCGACGCCTTGAAAGCGGTGGTGTTGACGTTGGCGATGTTGTTGCCGATGACGTCCATGCGCACCTGATGGACCCGCATTCCCTGCACACCTGCAGCCAGAGCACGCATCATATAGAAAATGACCTCCCTATGGGGTAAATCACCGCGCGCCGGCGCCGTCCATGGAAGGCGCGCGAGTGGCGGGGAGACTCCGGCAGCTTCGGGCCGGAGTCCGGGGCCCCCTCAGCTTGAGGTCCAGCCCCGATTCTTTGTTTACACAATCACGGCGCTGTCGATGTTGGTGAAGATGTTCTCCTTCACCCGGTCGCCATCGACGGCGGTAATGACAGTCCGGTTCTTGACGCTGACCACCAGGGCCAGGTCACGGTCCCGCATGAGAATCAGCGCGTCGCGGGCGCCCTTCTGGGCGGCACGGTCCACGGCGCCGGCCAGTTCCTGCAACTCGACTTCGCTCAGGGGCTGCCGGCTGGCGTTAAGCCGCTCCTGGGCGTGGCCCGAAAGCCTGACAGGCTGGGACAGGGCGCTGTCCAGCAGTTGCTGGAACGCGCCGGAAGGGGACGTACTCTGCGCTTTGCGGGGCTGGGCCTGACCGGACTGGGGGGCAGGACCCACGGGCCGCGGCCCGACGAAAATCCGGTTCGTCACCTGGCTCCCTCCCCTTGCCGCCTACTCCATGTCGACCTGGCTGACGCTGCTCAATTCCACTTCAACGATCTTGTCATCATCGGTCCGGACTTTGACCATCGGCGTGCCGTCAACCAGCCGGACGCTGATTGCGGTGCCCTGAACGGGGAAGCCATCAAGATCAGTAGCCGTCACGGTCCGGCCCAGGGTGGACATGCCATAGTTCATGCTGGTCGCCTGTCCCACGTTCATCATCTGTTCCAGAGCGCTGAACTGGGCCAACTGGGCCATGTAGTCCCGGTCTTCCATGGGCTTGAGGGGATCCTGGTGGCGCATCTGGGTGATCAGCAGCTTCAGGAAATCATCCTTGCCCAGGCTGGTCTTGGGCTCCCTGGCTTGCTGCTCCGTGCTCTGGGCTGATGAACTGCCGACCTTGTACCAGGTACTGGGGTCGGGCATGGTTACGGCCACGAAGCTCGCTCCTTTCTGCCTATGCGAGACTGTTCAGCCGAACGCCGGTGCCCCTGACTGCCCACGTGGGGACCGGGGTCTGCCGCTGCTCTCCCGTTTGACGAGGCTCTTCCTGACCGGCGGGAGTGAAGTAGCTGGGCCGCCACGGCTGCTGGGGCTGCCGCTGCTCGCCCTGCCGGGAGTGCTGGGGCTGTCCAAATCCGCCGTCGCCGCCGACGGTCACATGGACCTGTTCGACCTGGAAGCCCTGGTCGGCGAGCCGGGTCCTGAGTTGATCGAGGTTCGCCTCGAGCGCTGCCTTGACAGCCGCATCCTGGGCAACCAGATTCGCCCGAAGAGCGCCTTCGCCCACCACGAGCTTGACCGCGACGTGGCCGAGATGCTCGGGGTGCAGCTGCAGCCGGACTTCGGACTGCTTGCTCTGCACCATGACTTTGACGAATCGCGTGACCTGCCGGAGCACCTGCTCGGGGTCGATCTCCTGCCGGGGCGCCGGGGCAGATTGGGCGGCGTCGGTGCCGCCTGCCGGGGCCGGATCCCGGGCGACTCGGGGCATCTCCTGGTGTACTGCGACGTGTTCTGCCGGTGCTTCTGCGTTCGGGGTCTCCGGTTTCGCCAGGGGTGCCGCTTCGGCCTCCGCCCCGGGGCGCCGGGGTCCGGGGCGCTCAGTGGCAGCCTGATCGACCTCGGCTACCAGCCTGACCAGGTCCTCAAATGTAGGCTGCTTCGGGTCGGCCTGCCCGTCCTGGGTGGTCGGCGCGGCTTCGCCGCCGCCCGCCGCCCTGTGCAACGCTTTCTGGACGAAAATCTCCAACTGCCGATCGGCCGGCGCTTCGGGGGAGATCACCATCACGGCCCGGTCCGGAGCCGCGGGACCATCGGGTGCCGTGGCCAGAGTTGGGGATGTGGACGGGACGGTCTGGCCCGCAAGCACCTGGGTCTGCACCGCCTGCATGACTGCGGCCTCCGGTGCGCCCCCGCCGCCAGCGGGCTGCTCTATCTCCTGCTGTTGCGGGGGAGCCGGCGCTGCTTCCGGCACTGGCTTCACTTCCGGGGGAGCCGGGGCCGCAGCGGGTCCTGTCAGCCGGATCGGCAAGACCGGGTCCGTGGCGGGGGCCAGTCCCGCCTGAGCGGGCGCGAAGCTTGCCTGATCCTGTGCGGGCACGTGGCCTGGCAGGACCTGGACCGGCGCTGTCTGACCACCGGGCGCCATCATCTGAGCACCGGGTGCTGCGGGCTGGGCGCCGGGCGCCGCCGGTTGGGCGCCCCCCAGGGCCTCCAGCAGCAGCGCCTGGAATACCCCCGCCAGGGGCAGCCGGCAGGCAGCCGCAGCGCTTCCCTGCGCAATCGGCTGGCCGGCGGGCGGGGCGCCGGTCTGGGGCGTGTTCATCGCAATGAGACTCATCTGCTGCAATCGCTCACCTCCTTTCACGCCAATGTGCGTGGGACAATCCTGCCGGACCGGGGACCGGCAAGGCTTACGGCGTGGTGGCAGGCTGGGCGAGCGCCGGGAGCTTTGCGAAGATGCGCCCGGAGCGGTAGGGGTTCATGCTTCCCAGGATCGGGCCGATCTCCGCGGCATCCATGTACTTGAGGATTCGGACCGCCTCTTCATCGGTCAGGCTGTCAAAGAACGCAGCCTGCTGCGTGCGCGTCATGCTCCGGACGATCTCGACCTTGTCTTGCTCGCTGCGCAGCTGGCCTTCCAGCTGCAGTTCCAGGGCTTCGGTGTCGGCCACGGCCTTGTTCAGCTTGGCCTCCATGTCGCTGATTGCAGCCTCGCGAGCTTTCAGGTCCGCCTCTTTGCGCTTCAGCTCTGCTTCCTTCGACTCGGCCGCAGCCAGCCGGGCGGCTGCTTCATCAAGCAGCTCGGAATCGACCGGCGGGGCGGCTGTGGGCTGGCTGCCCGTGGCTGGGGTCGCCGGCGCCCCGGCGGGAGGCTGGTCGGCGGGTTTGGCCGGGGGTTTGTTCCAGAGAATCGGCCAGACCTTCGCCCGGAAGAGCAGCGGCCCCGCCAGAGGGATTTGCTCCAGCTTCGCGCGGATCGGCTCGACCGTACGGCCCAGCACATATGTCAGCCCCAGCAGGAGCAGAGGCACCAGGATCAACCACAGCAGCCAGCGGCCTCCCCTTTTGCCCTTGGGCGGGAGCGGCGAGAGGGCCGGACCGCCGCGCAAACCCCCGCCGGCCTGGCCGGGCAGGAGGCGCCCCCCCAGCAAGGGCGTCTGAGACGGTTTGGACATGAAAAATCAGGCCTCCTCCCCCTATACATCGGGTTCGGAGGCCTGACTGTTAAGAGTCTGGCGACTGCCGTATTCATCTAACTCTTTCTGCTCCTGCTGCAGGCCCTCCAGGCGATACTGATCAAACCGCCGCTCCCGCAGTTTCTCCAGCGCCTTCTCACGCCGCCTCACGGCCAGAAGCTCCAGCCGCCGCCGCTGTGTCAGGGCGATCGCCCCGGCCAGGGCCGTCCCCGCCGCTTCCAACTGACGCTGCAAGAAAGTCAGGTACGTGCGGAGCGAAGCGAACTCGAACGCCGTCATGCCAGTGCGCTCCGCCGTCGCTGCCTCTTCTGTCCGCCGGGCCAGCACCTGGCGGGCCTCCTCTGCGGCGGCCCGGGCCGCCGCCTCCGCCGCCAGCGCCGCGCCCAGGGCCCGCTTCGCCTGCTCCGTCTCCTGGCTGCGCAGCCGCAGCACCTTCTCCAGGGAAAAGCGAAAGCGCTTCACGCTTGGTTAGTCCCCTTCCGGGAAGATCTCCTCCAGCCCCCGCAGCGCCGATTCCAGGTCGGTCAGGCCATGGGTGTTCTGAATGAGGAAGTCGTTGATCAGGGGGAGTTTCTGCAAAGCGAAGTCCAGCATGGGATTGGCGCCGGTCTGATAGGCGCCGATGTTGACCAGATCCTCGTTCTCCCGATAGGTGGCCAGGGTGGAGCGGACCTTGGCGGCCAGCCGCCGGTGTGCCGTGCTGGTTACCTGAGGCATCGTCCGGCTGACGCTGCCCAGCACGTCTACAGCCGGGTAGTGGTTCATGGAGGCGAGCCGGCGGGAAAGCACGATGTGCCCGTCAAGAATGCCGCGCACGGCGTCGGCAATCGGCTCGTTGACATCGTCACCGTCGACCAGCACGGTATAAATTCCGGTAATGGAGCCGGAATGGCTGTTCCCGGATCGCTCCAGCAGCTTGGGCAGCATCGCGAAGACGGACGGGGTATAGCCCCGGGTGGCGGGGGGCTCGCCCACGGCGAGGCCCACCTCTCGCTGGGCCATGGCCAGACGGGTGACCGAATCCATCATCAGGAGCACAGCGAGCCCCTGATCCCGGAAATACTCCGCGATAGCCGTCGCCACCAGGGCGCCCTTGATGCGCACCAACGCCGGCTGGTCCGACGTGGCGACCACCACCACTGACCGCCGCAGCCCTTCTTCGCCTAAATCCTCTTCGATGAACTCCCGCACTTCGCGGCCGCGCTCGCCGACCAGCCCGATTACGTTTACATCGGCAGTGGTGCCGCGGGCCATCATGCCCAGCAGGGTCGACTTGCCGACGCCTGACCCGGCGAAAATACCGATGCGCTGGCCTTTGCCCACGGTCAGCAGACCGTCGATGGAGCGTACGCCGGTGGAGAGAGGCGCGGTAATCCGCTGGCGGGAGAGGGCGTCGGGCGGCATGGCGTTGACCGGATACTGTGCGGTGGTCTCCATCCGGCCCAGGCCGTCCATCGGCCGGCCAAGCCCGTCCAGCACCCGCCCCAGCAACCCGGGACCAACACCGACGGGGTGAGCCGTGCCGGTCGCCCGCACCTCCCACCCCGGAGAAAGCCCTTCCAGCACGCCCAGCGGCATCAGGAGGGTGTGTTTGTCGCGAAATCCGACCACTTCGGCCCACAGCCCGTCGCGGCTGCCATCCCCGGGCGAAACCCAGCAGAGCTCGCCCACCATCGCCCGCGGCCCGCGGGACTGAATGACGAGGCCCACCACGCCCGTCACCTGCCCCACCACGGGGGCCGGCTCGGCCCGGCTGATGCGCTCATGCAGCTCCGCCCAGTTGAGCCCCAAGGCTACCGCTCCTCTGCTTTCAGTTCCGCCTGCAGCAGGCCGATTTGGCTGTCGAGGCGACCGTCGATATACCCCTGGGCGCCGGAGACCTGGAAATCGCCTTGCTCCAGGGCCGGATCGGCTTCGATCAGCATCCGCCGGGCGCCGGGCAGGGCCGCCAGCAGGCGCCCCCGGTAATCGTCGAGCAGTTGTTTCACAGCGGGATTGACCCGAATGTGCGGCTCCTCCTCGCCCTTCAGCTTTGCCACCGCCGCTTCCACCATGGGCAGGACGCTGTCGGGGTTCAGAGCCAGTTCGACCCTCAGGATCTGCCGGGCCAGGGCAAAGGCCAAATCCAACATCTGCTGCTGCGAGGCGTCGAGCAGCCGATTCCGTTCTTCGAGCGCGCCCTCCCGAATGGAGACTGCTACGGCCTGGGCCTCGGCCAGAAGGGCGTCGGCCTCTTGCCGGGCAGCCTCCATCAGCACGTCGGCCTCAGCCCGCCCCGCATCCAGGCCTTCCTGGCGCCCGGCGGCGAAGCCCTCGTCGTACCCGGCATTGCGGGCCCCGGCCCGGATCTGGCCGGCTTCCGCCGCTGCATCATCGAGTACTTCGCACGCTCTTGCTTCCGCCTCGGCTACCCGGTTGGCGGCAGCCTCCTGGGCCTCCTGGAGCACGTGGGCGGCCCGGCGCTCCAGCGCCCGGGCCCGGGCTTCCGCCTCAGCCGCCGCTTCGGGTCTGACCGCCACCGGGACGGACTCTCGGGCAAGGGCAGGCTGGGGGCGCCCGGCCTCGGGCAGCAAAGGCGACAGCTCGCGCAACACACCCTGCTTGAGGGCAGGGAACGCGAAACGCTCTGCGACATCGGTTCCTGACTTGATGACCCGGGATGAATGGGGTCTCGGCTCGCCGGTCTGACTAGACGACAATGTCTTCGCCTCCGCCTCTGCCGCCTACGATGATCTCTCCCATTTCCTCGAGCTTGCGGATGATGTTGACGATCTTTGTCTGAGCTTCTTCGACGTCGCGCAGGCGGACGGGGCCCAAGTAGTCCATCGCCTCACGGAGATTCTCCTGCGCCCGGCGCGAGATGTTGCTGAAGATCTTTTTCTTGACTTCCTCGCTGGCGACCTTGAGCGCCAGGGGGAGGTCACGCTGCAGGTCGACCTGGCGGAGCACCGCCTGCAGGGATCGGTTGTCCAGTGTGGTGATATCCTCGAACAGGAACATCCGCTTCTTGATTTCGTCGGCCAGGGTCGGATCCTGGACCGCCAGCGATTCCATGATGGTCCGCTCGGTGCCGCGGTCGACCCGGTTGAGCACCTCCACCACCGATTCGACGCCGCCCGCTGCGGTAAAGTCCTGGTTCACGACGCTGGAAAGCTTCCGCTCCAGCACCCGCTCCACTTCTTTCAGAACTTCCGGGCTGGTCCGGTCCATGATCGCCATGCGGCGGGCCACATCCGCCTGCCGCTCCGGCGGCAGGGAGGCCAGCACCACCGAAGCCTGCTCCGGCTGCAAATATGCCATGATCAGGGCGATGGTCTGCGGATGCTCGCCTTGAATGAAGGAGATCAGTTGGTTGGGATCGGCCTTGCGCACGAAGCTGAACGGACGGACTTGCAGCGAGGCGGTTAGCCGCTGCAGGATCTCCATCGCCTTGTTGCTGCCCAGTGCGCGTTCAAGAATCTCCTTGGCGTAGTCAATGCCGCCCTGGGAGATGTACTGCTGCGCTTGGTGAATCTGGTAGAACTCGTACAGGACCTTCTCCCGGATATCTGGGGCGATCTGCCGCTGGGAGGCAATCTCCAGCGAAATCGCCTCGATCTCTTCCTCCCGGAGGTGATGGAACACCTTCGCCGAGATCTCCGGCCCCAGCGAAATCAGGAGGATTGCGGCCTTCTGCCGCCCGGTCAGTTCCTTGATACTGGTCTGGGCCAAGCGCTTTCACCCTTTATCCCTCAGAGATCCAGGTTTTCAGAAGGCTGGCGACCGCCGACGGATCCTGCTTGGCGATCTTCTCGACTTTTTCCCGCATCCGAACCTTGGCCGGATCGACGCCCAGTTTCTGCAGGAACTCATCGCCCAGCAGGGCAATCTCTTCCGGGGCCATAGCGCTGATATCTTCGGGGGTAGGCCCCGCCGGCTCCGCCGCTTGACCCGCCCCCGCAGGAGCGGCATGGGTACCGTACGCCTCGGCGGCCACGGCCATCTCCAGGTCGGCCACCGGTATGCCGCCCATCATTGCGGCCTCGGGGCCGGCGAAAACGGGCTCAAGCACGGGCTTGCGCGGTCGGAAGAAGAGCATGGCAGCCCCGATGGCGCCCAGCGTGCAGGCCACGGCGAAGAGCACGTAGAGCCAGTTGACGGAAATCGGCGGCCTGATGGGGGTGACCGGCGTCGTATCCGGCAGATCCCACGCGGACGGTGCGAACTGCATGGCGGCGACTTCGACGTTGGCCTTGGCGCCCATGGCCGTTTGCACCACGGTCTTGATCTTCGCTTCGGCATCGGCGTCGATGGTCTTGGAGTTGATCAGCACGCCGACGGAAAGCGCTTCAATTTCGCCACCCGGCTTGTCGGTGATCGTTTTCGTCTGGCTGACCAGGTAGTTGACGATCGTCTCCACCTCGTCGGTGGAAATGGGGCCGCCACTCGGGGTGACCGTGCCGGGATAGCCGGGTACGCCCGTCTCCACGTTGGGCGTCACGCCGGAAGATCCGGTGCCACTTTGTGTTGCCCCGCCGCCTGATGACGACTCTCTCCTGGTCGACTCGCTCAGCGTGGTGCCCTTACCGTTGGCGCCGGGCTTATACTGAGTATCTTCCACGGTGATCCGGTCGAAGTTGATCTCCGGAGTGACAATCACAGAGACGTTCCCGGGGCCGGCCACGATCTCGAGCTGCTCCTTGAGCATCTGCTGCCAGCGATCCTGGTACTGCTTGATCACGGCCAGCTGGGCATTCGTCTCATCGCCCGTTGCGCCGGTGGCGGCCGTCTGCTTGAATGCATCCTGAGAGACGACTCTGCTGGTGGAGGAGTCAACAATGGTGACGCGGGTCCGGTCCAGCCCTTCGACGGAGCTGGCCACCAGTTCCATGATCGACTCGACGACCGGCGTCGTCAGTTTCTGTCCTGTCTTCGGCAGAATCACGACGCTGGCCGTGACGGGCTTCTCCTGCTCCTTGAAGAGCTTCTGTTCCATGGGGACGGTAATCTCGACATGGGCATTCTCGACGACGCTGAGCGCCCGAATGGCACGCACCAGGCTGTTCTGTTTCTGCTCGACCCAGAGCTGCCGCTTGTCGAATTCCGTATCGCTCCAGGAAGTCATGCCCTTCCAGGTCAGGGGCGACCAGACCGCACCGGTGGGATCCAGCTCCGCTTCGGCCAGCAGGAGCCGGGCCTTCTCAAGCTGGTCGCTTGGTACCGTAAACGTGAAGTCAGGCTGCTCCTGCCGGTACGGGATCTTTGCCTCTTCCAGCTTCTTCTGCACCTTTGGAGCGTTGGTGCCATCGAACTTGCCAAGCGGCGAGTAGTTGGGGCGGGTCCACAAATAGCTCGAAACCGCCGCGACCACCAGTAAGGCAGCAATGCTTCCGAACAGCAGTTTTCCGACCGGCCTGGACCATAAGTCCTTCGCCTGCTCACTAATTCTGGCGAAGTCCAAAACGTTTCACCTCTTCCCGAGGGGCCCTCCTGGCGCGTCAGCTACCTAGACGGGCATGCGCATCATTTCCTGGTACGCTTCCAGGACCTTGTTGCGGACCTGCACCGTCATCTGCAGTGCCAGTGTCGCCTTTTCCGAGGCGATGGTCACTTCCGCAATATCCTTGATTTCGCCGGTCGCCAGCCGCTGAGCGGCCGCTGCGGCTTCGTGCTGGGCCGCCTCGACGTTGGCCAGCGCTTCAGCGAGGAACTGGCCGAACTCCTTGACCGGCGAAGCCGCCGTTGCTCCCTGGGGCTGCGGGTTCATGTCGACCTTGGGCATCTGGGGCATGCCGGAGATCCGAATGGCCATGAGCTACCCCCTCGTTTCGTCAGGCTCGAACCGTTTCCGTCGGCCAGAGGTTACGGACGGAAACGGTCCGACCCTTCCTTCAACTCCCTACCCTACCGACCGATCTGCAGTGCCGCCGTAACCATTTGCTTGAATGCGTTCAGGGCGGTGACGTTGGCCTCGTATGCCCGGCTGGCCGAGATCAGGTCGACCATCTCGGTGACGGTCTCCACGTTGGGCAGCTGGACATACCCGCCCGAGTCGGCGTTGGGATGGGTCGGATCGTACTTGAGCTTGAAGGGCCGCTGGTCCTGGACGATCTGGACGACGCGCACGCCCCGTCCGACCTGGTCCGCCGGATCGGCGGCTGCAACCGCCCCGGTCGCCTCCAGCAAGGCGCTGCTGAACGACGGCCGGCTGCCGAGCACCACCATTTGGCGCCGGTAGGGTCCGCCTTCCGGCGTCCGGGTCGTGTTAGCGTTGGCAATGTTGTTGGAGATGACATCCATACGGAGGCGCTCAGCGGTAAGCGCCGAAGCGCTGGTCTCCAGGGCCGAGAACCATTTGATCACCGGCTACCGCCTCCCCTCGTTGATCGCCGTTCGCAGACGGGTGAATTCGTCCTGCACCGATTGGACCAGGGCCTGGTACCAGAGTTGGTTGACCGCCAGCTTGGCCGTTTCGGCTTCCACGTCCACTGTGTTGCCATCCTGGCGCATGATGCCGGTGGCGGCAACCTGAATGCGGGGATCAACCCGGACGGGCGCCTGCGACGGCGGGTGAATTGGAATGTGGCGGGGGTCAGCTGTGAGCCCCTGCAGTCCGGATTGAACCTGGCTGCCGTGAAGAGCGTCGCGCAGTTGATCCTCGAAAGCGACTTCGGAAGCTTGAAAACCGGGGACGTTGACGTTGGCGATGTTGTTGGCGATGACCTGGTGGCGAAGACCGGCCGCTCTCACCGACTGCTCCAGAATGCCGATCACTTTCGGATACATGGGCAAGTCCATCACCCCCGAGCAGAGGAATTCTCTACTACTGGTACGAAGGAAATGAGAATAAGTTCGACCCAAACAGTGAGGAGCCTCGATTTTTGCACCCATTTTTGGTCGGCTCTTTCGCCGTACGCAAGATCCGATATTTTTCGGGCATTATTCACTCATACATATTTTATGTTACGCAGTCAAATCCCTCCTGCTGGGGTAGGTAATCATGGAAGTTGTGCGCTCTGTGTCACTCCTGGAAGCCCATTGCTTATTTTCTGTGTCTTAGCTTGTGATGTAAGGTCTCTATTGGGAATTATCGGTTCGTGTAGTGAAATTTACGAGGGTCTTTTGGATCATTTTTGCCGCGGAGGACGCGGAGAACGCGGAATAGGAACAACGTGGAAGATGAAATTATTTATTAATATTTTTTTCGTGTTTCTCCTTTGCCCGAGAAAAGGAAAGGCACCACCGGCGATGGTGGTGCCTTGCTTGGCGTATTAGCGGAGCTTGCGGAGTTCCTCGACCAGGCGGTCGTTGAGCACCTTGATGTGGGTGCCCTTCATGCCCAGGGAGCGGGACTCGATGACGCCGGCGCTCTCGAACTTGCGCAGTGCGTTGACGATGACCGAACGGGTGATGCCTACCCGGTCGGCGATCTTCGAGGCGACAAGGAGCCCCTCGCTGCCTTCGAGCTCGTCGAAAATGTGCTGCACCGCTTCCAACTCGGAGTAGGAGAGGGTGCCCAGCGCGATCTGGACGGCGGCCTTCTTGCGGGCCTCTTCCTCCAGCTCGCCTGCATGGGCCCGGAGAATCTCGACACCGGTCACAGTGGCGGCCTGCTCGGCAAGGATCAGGTCCTCGTCGGCGAACTCGCCGGACCGGGTCAGCAGCAGGGTGCCGAGCCGCTCGCCGCCGCCGTTGACGGGAACGATGGTCAGCAGCTTGGCTTCGTAGCTGTACTCGCCGCCGCCCTGCAGGACCGTCAGCTTGTGGTCGGTGGTGTTGTAGGTGGTCTCGTCAAGCTTCATCAGCCGGAGGTTGAACTCGTCGGTGAAAGTGGCGCCATGCAGATGCTCATCGGTATTGCCGGACTGAAGGGCGGCCCCCAGAATCTTGCCCTTGCGGGAGGCGACGAACACGTCGCAGTGCAGCAGCTCCGAGAGCACATGGGCCATCTCGTTAAAGTTCACGGCGCTGCCGGCGCTCTTCTGGAGGAGTCGGTTGATCCGGCGGGTTTTCTCAAGCAGTGTCTTCATTGAAACAGGCCTCCATTCAAATTGCGTGGTTTTCTATAGGATGAAGCGGCAAACAGTCAAGGGTGGCGACGATCTCCTGGCCCACGGGCCACTTCTTCACGCGAGGCTGGGCCGAGAACCAGGATCATCGAAGGCCGGCTTCTCCAACACTGAGTCCGGGGCTTGCCTGCCATGCCAACCATGACCTGCCAGGGTGAGAAGCGAGGAACAGAATCCTGATCCGGGAAGAATCCGACACCAGAAACGGTTTGGTATTGTGTCCTTTCGCACTTTACCATAGCCGCGGTATCTCCGACAAGTCCTTTTCAGCATGAATTCGGCATAATGACCAACATATGACATCTTCCAAAAACCTTTCCGTGCTCGAGGAGGCGGACGGACCCATGCTGGCAGGTAATTGGGAAAATGAGATGATTTTTGGAAGCTGTACAGGGTCATTTGTCGAACCATGGTCGGATACTATCCTAGCACATAGTATAATCGACGGGCAAGACCACAATTCAGAAAATACCTCAATCCGGGTGCAATTCACCAAAGCCGATTGTGGCGGGTTTTTGCCTGTTTTCCCCCCCGGTCACGCCCGCTCGTCCTGACACCAACTTCTGGCGTTTTGCCTGCCAATTTCAGGCCTCTTCTTCATCGGCGACCAGTCCCTCCGAACGCGGAGGCAGCAGCGTCACACCCAATGCACGGGGCGCCCACGCTTCCAAACCTTGGAGGGCACGGTCGGCAATAGCCCGCTTGCGCAGGCGCTTATCCCTGATTTTCGGTCCTTCCAGCTCGGGCATGAGGCCGAAGGCCATGTTCATGGGCTGAAAGCGATCGGCATCGGCATGGGTGATGTAGTGCAGCAGCGACCCCGTCGCGGTCTCCCGGGGGAACTCCACAGGGGCCTGTCCCAGTGCAAGGCGGGCGGCGTTCATGCCCGCCACCATGCCGCCGGCAGCACTCTCGACATACCCTTCCACGCCGGTCATCTGCCCCGCGAAGAACAAGTCCGGTCTGACCCGGCTCTGTCCCGTCGGCAGCAGCACCCGGGGCGATTTGATAAAAGTGTTCCGGTGAATCACGCCGAGCCGCTCAAACTCTGCCTGTTCGAGGCCGGGAATGAGACGGAAGACTCGTTTTTGTTCTCCCCATTTCAGGCTGGTCTGAAACCCCACGATGTTATACAAAGTGCCAGCCGCGTTGTCCTGGCGCAGCTGAACAACGGCATAAGGCCGGCGGCCGGTTCGCGGATCGGTCAGTCCCACCGGCTTGAGGGGGCCGTACCGCAGTACATCGGGGCCGCGGCGGGCCATCTCTTCCACCGGAAGGCAGCCTTCAAAAAAGCAGACCTTCTCTTCGCCCGGAAGGTGCGGCATCGCTTTCTCAGCCGCGACCAGCGCTTCGTAAAAGCGCTGGTACTCGTCTTTTTCCATGGGGCAGTTCAGGTACTCGTCGCCTTCCCCCTTACCGTAGCGGCTCTGACGGAAAACCCGCCCCATGTCGATGGACTCCAGGGTGACGATGGGCGCCGCCGCATCGTAAAAGGAGAGGTACTGTTCGCCGGTAAACCGGAGGATCTCCGCGGCCAGGGTGTCAGAAGTGAGCGGTCCTGACGCAATTACGACAATTCCCTTTTTCGGAATGGTCGATACCTCTTCCCGAATGACCTCCACGTTGGGGTGGTGGGCCAGGGCCGCGGTCACACCCTCGGCGAAGTGATCGCGGCTGACCGCCAGGGCTCCGCCCGCCGGGACTGCCGTGGCGTAGGCCTCCCGCATGACCAGGGAGCCGAGCCGCCGCATCTCTTCTTTAAGCAGCCCGACTGCGTTCTCCAGGCCGTTGCCGCGCAGCGAGTTTGAGCAGACCAACTCCGCGAAGTTGCCGCTCTTGTGGACTTCCGTTTGCCGGGCCGGCCGCATTTCGTAGAGCCGCACCTTCACACCACGGGAAGCGGCCTGCCAGGCCGCCTCCGAACCCGCGAGGCCTGCGCCTACGACGGTGATCTGGGGCTGCGTCATTTACAGAGACACCTCTTCTGCTTCTTCAACCGGCTCGACAAAGGTACAACCCTCAGTCTTGCACATGTATACCATGCCCAGTTCTTTGTGCTTCTTTTCGACCAGGAAAGGCGCTTCACAGTCTGGGCACTTCTTGGCCACGGGCTTATCCCACGAGACGAAGTCGCACTCCGGGTAGCGGCTGCAGCCGTAGAACTTGCGCCCGCCTTTTTTCGATTTGCGCTCCACGATGCCGCCCTGGGCGCAGACCGGGCAGGTTACGCCCGTCTCTTCCAAAATGGGCCGCGTGTTCTTGCAATCGGGGAAGCCGGGACAGGCCAGAAACTTGCCAAAGCGCCCGTACTTGACGACCATGTTGCGGCCGCACTTTTCGCAGATGACGTCGGAGATTTCGTCCTGCAGTTCGAAGCCGCCGACTTTCTCTTCCGCCTCTTTTAGGGTCGCCTCAAACGGTTCAAAGAATTCCTGCAGAACATGGTGCCATTCGGCTTCGCCTTCCTCTACCTGGTCAAGTTCCCCTTCCATCTTGGCTGTGAATTCGACGTCGATGATCCAGGGGAAGTACTCCTTGAGAATCTCCGTGACAAGCCGGCCCAGTTCCGTGGGCTTGAACCGCTTCTCTTCCTTTTCCACATAGCCGCGTGCCTGTACGGTTTCGATGATCGGCGCGTAGGTCGAGGGGCGACCGATGCCACGTTCTTCAAGGGCCTTGACCAGCATGGCTTCAGAGAACCGGGGCGGCGGCTGCGTGAAGTGCTGCTTGGGCAGAATCTCCACGAGGTTTAACGTCCGCCCTTCCACCAGGTCAGGGAGCAAGCCATCTTCTTCCTTGGGTGCCTCTTCATCTTCGCTCTCGATGTAGATCTTCATGAAGCCGGGGAACTTGATGCTCGATCCGCTGGCGCGGAAGATCTGTTCCCCGGCGATGATGTCCACGCTGACGGTATCGAGCACGGCGGGCGCCATCTGGCTGGCGACGAACCGCTCCCAGATCAGCCTGTAAAGCTTGTACTGGTCGCTCGACAGGAACTCCTTGGTTGAATCGGGCGTGCGGGTGACTTCGGTGGGACGAATGGCCTCGTGGGCGCCCTGCTCACCGGCTTTCTTCTCCGCCTCCCGCCTTTCGGCCGGAATGTACTCCTGCCCGTACGTGCTCTGGATGTAGCGGGCTGCGGCCTCTTCCGCCTCCTGAGCGATGCGGGTCGAGTCCGTTCGAATGTAGGTGACCAGGCCGGTGTGCCCGCCTTCACCCAGGTCGAGGCCTTCGTATAGCTGCTGAGCCACGGCCATGGTGCGCCGGACCGTGAAGCCCAGCTTCCGGGAAGCTTCCTGCTGCAGGCTGGAGGTCGTGAAGGGGAAGGCGGGGTTGCGCCGCTTCTCCTTTTTCTTGACGGCCTGGACGACAAACGATTCTCCCTCGGAGGCAGCCAGGACTGCGTTGGTCTCGGCTTCCGACTTGAGTTCAACCTTGCCGGCCGCCGTTCCGTAAAATTTCGCCGGGAAAGGCGTCGCCCCGCGGTCGGCAGCCAGGCGGGCCGTAAGGGACCAATACTCCTCGGGCACAAATCGCTGAATCTCTTCCTCGCGGTCGACAATCAGCCGCACGGCTACGGACTGCACCCGACCGGCGGAGAGGCCGCGGCGGACCTTGCGCCACAGAAGCGGACTCAGCTTATAGCCTACCAGCCGGTCCAGAATGCGGCGGGCCTGCTGCGCTTCGACGCGGTTGTGCTCGATGGCGCGCGGCTTCTTGATCGCCTTCTGGATGGCGTCTTTCGTGATTTCGTGGAACTCGATGCGCACCGGCTGGTCGGTTGGGATCTTCAGAACGTTGGCCAGGTGCCAGGAGATGGCTTCGCCCTCGCGGTCAGGGTCAGTGGCCAGGAAGACCTTGTCAGCCTTCTTGGCGGAGTCCCGCAGTTCTTTGAGAATCTCACCTTTGCCGCGGATCGTGATGTATTTCGGCTCGAACCCGGCCTCCACGTCAACCCCGAGCTGGCTCTTGGGCAGATCCCGCACATGGCCCATAGAGGCCTTTACGGTATACTTTCGGCCCAGAAACTTCTCAATGGTTTTGGCCTTGGCCGGCGATTCTACGATAATCAGGTTCTTGGACACTCAGTCCACACCCCCGTGCTGCCTTGCCACCGCTATTATGATCCGTCGGTTTCTTAGACTATTCCGCCTACGCCGCGTTTATCCGATGCGCAGGTACTGGCCGCCCGGCAGCTGCCGGACCAGTCCCTTCAGTTCCAGCATGGTCAGCATCCCCTGCACCTGACCCGCAGGCAGGCCACAGACTTCAGCCAGATCGCCGGCCCAGCGGGGCTCCCCGCCCATCCAGCCCAGGACTCGCTCCTGTTCGCTGTCCAGTTCGGGACGGCGACCGGCAGGAAGCACCATTGCTTTGCGCTCAAACCCGAGTTCCTCGAGAATCTGCTCGGCGCTGGTCGCCAGAACGGCGCCGTCCCTGAGCAGAGCGTGGGGACCAACAGACATGGGACTGGTAATTGGGCCGGGGACGGCGAAGACGTCGCGCCCCTGGCTGATGGCCTGTGCCACGGTGATCAGGGTGCCGGACTTCTCGCCCGCCTCCACCACCACGATACCATGGGCGAGCCCGCTGATGATGCGGTTCCGCTCCGGGAAGAACTCACTGCGGGGCTCCGCCCCCGGAGGCTGCTCCGAGATCACGGCTCCGGTGTCTCTGATCGCCCGGTAAATGGGGCCGGCTTCCCGGGGGTAGCAGACATCCGCCCCACCGCCCAGGACGGCAACGGTGGAGCCTCCCGCTTCGAGTGCGCCCCGGTGGGCGGCGCAGTCGATGCCCCGGGCCATGCCGCTGACCACGACGGCGCCCAGGCGGGCAAGATCCCGTCCAAACCGCTCGGCCACCGCCAGCCCGTAGGAAGTTGGCTTGCGTGTGCCGACGATGGCGATGACCGGCCGGGCATCCGGCAGCCAGGGTCCCGCCTGGTAAAAGTACGGCGGTGGATCAACGGTATAACGGAGCCGTACGGGGTAGTCGGCGTCGGACATGGCTACGAGCTTGAGCCCGGCCGCCTTTGCGTTCTCCCACTCGGCTTCGGCTTCCCGCCGTGCCTCGGTGCTGCCGCGGACTGCTACCAGGGCTTCGGCCGTCTGGCGGCTCCAGCCTTCCACGGCCATGAGGTCCCAGCTCCTGGCGCGCCAGGCGTCCGCCGGATCCGGGTAGGCGTTCATCAGCTTCGCCAGGCGAATCCGGCCCACACCGGGCGCCCGGGCCAGAATCAGCCAAACCAAGGCTCCGTCCACCGACCGTGTTCCCCCTTACATGAGCCGAGCACGCACGGGCAACTGCTGAACCGCAGCCAACAGCAGCAGAATCTGCCCCAGACCTCTGGTGAGGGGCGCCGTGTGTATGTACTCGTCAGTCCGATGGCCGTTTCCCCCGAGCGTAACGCCCACTGTGACGGACGGAATACCCATGGAGAGGGGCACGTTGCTGTCGGTGCTGGACGGGTACGAGCGGGTCTGGATCCCCATCTGCTTGTGAACTTTTCGCACGACCTCGCAGAGCGGGTGGTCGTCGGCAATCATGCCGACGGGGCGGTCGCCGAGCAGTTCGAAGTCGGCGCCCACGCCGGAGTGCCGGCAGACGTCGGCGACGATGCGGCGCACCCTTTCTTCCAGGCGCTTCAGTTCCTCGAGATCGAGCGAACGGAGATCAATGATCGCCTCCGCTTTGGCGGCGATGGTGTTGACGGACGTCCCGCCACTAATCAGACCTACGTTAAAAGTCGTCTTCGGGTTCGTGGGTACGCGGATTTCCGAGAGCTGGGCGATCATGCGGCCGAGCCCGTGGATGGCACTGGGGCTGCCAAATGACCCCCAACTGTGCCCCCCTTCGGCGGTAACCGTCAGCCGGAAACGGCGGCTGCCCACCCCCTGCCGGACCAGGCTGCCCAGCGAACCGTCGAGGGCGATGACGTAGTCGATTTCGCCACCGTAGGACTCCATGACGGCACGCATGCCGCGCAGGTTTCCCAGACCTTCCTCTCCCACCGTGGCGGCAAACAGGATATCGCCCGTCAGCCGGACGTCGGCTTCCCGCAGCAGCCGGATCGCGTGCAGCATGGTCGCCACGCTCGCCGAGTTGTCGCCTACGCCGGGCGCCCGCAGGACTTCACCGTCGCTGCGGACGGTGACATCCGTCTCCACGGGAAAGACTGTGTCTATATGAGCGGCCAGCAGGACCGTCGGTCCGCCACCCTTACCGGGGTGTCGCCCCACGACGTTGCCCAGATCATCAACCACAACCTGATCCAGCCCCAGATCAAGCATGCGCTCCTGCACGTATTGTGTGCGCCCGGCCTCGTCGAACGTCGGGGCCGGGATTTCGCAGATCGCAATGACTTCCCGCACGATCTCCGGCAGGGCCGCCTGAGCCAGATCAAGCAGGTGGCGAGTCACAGGGGTGTCCCATTGTTGGTTCACGTGGTTCCTGGCCCCCCCTTTAGCGTTTCAATTTCGCATTATACCCGATGGTCCTGGCCTTGGAAAGGTACCCCCTTTTCACTGTGACGAATGAAGGGGGCGTTCAGGAACGCCGGAGCGGCGTTCGCGGCCGCTCGCGCGTTTTTGCCCGGAGATGGACGAGCAGAAGCCTGCCCTAAGCGGGCAGGCCCCATCCTACGGAACCAGTTTGCGGATCCAGACTTCCCAGAGAGCCTGGCCCACAGGACCGACATGCAGCACTTCGTCGCCATACATGGCCGCGCTGCGGGGCACGTTGCGAGTCGCGGGTTCGTAGTCCAGCAGCACTCGGAGCACCTGCCCGACTTCCATTTCCTCAAGGGCGATCTTGGTCTTGGCAAAGGTAATCGGACAAAGATCGCCGCGCAGGTCAATTTCACGGTCGCAGGACGGAAGACTGGCGCCACTGGACGGATGCATGGCAGAACCCCCTGGAAGGCGTTATTGATAGGTGATGACCAGCTGGTAGGCGTCTTCGAGTGTACGGGCCCGCCACACGCGTTCGGAGTGGCCGGCCGGATATGGTTCCCGTGTCTTGGGATGCAACAGAGCGTCGAATTCGGTGCCGATGTACTCCCCGCTCGCTTCGTCATATTCCACGACCAGGAACCCCCCGCGAGCGAGGTAGGGGCGCTCCACTTTAAAGCGGGCCGGCTGGGCAGCGCATCCCAGCGTATTCCCCGCACCGTCGTGGATCTCCTCCCAGGTGGCGGCAAGCAGCCGCCTGATCTCACCGTTTTCCGGCAGCATACGCAGACTGACCTCCCATAGCACAGCAGGTGGACACCCCGGCGGGCGCCACCTGCCGGCCTGCATCCGTCCGGCTAGATTTTGATGTCGTCTCCGCCGACGGTCGACTCGGACTGGTCCCACCGGCCCTCGTCGGACTTGGAACGGGCGGCATGCGCCTTATCAATGCTGGTCAAGTCGTCAGGCGGGGTCTTCATGGGGTTTTCGATGCGCTTCGCATTGAGCTCTTCGAGCTTGCGGGCGTCGTCTTCCCAGTCACTGCCCCGCTTTCCGGCCATGGGACCGTGGTGAATGGTGACGGGATGTTCATGTGAGTATTCGCCGGGCATGGTGATTTCCTCCCGCTCAGTTTGTGCCGGTCGGACAGACCGGCCAAGACTAGCATGCCGCGGCAGGCGCGTCCTATTTACCCACCGCCTGTGCGGTTCGCTCCAGGCTGCGATACTGCAGCGCCTCCGCGACGTGGGGCACTTCGAGCCCTTCCGAGCCGGCGAGGTCAGCAATGGTGCGGGCGACTTTGAGCACCCGGTCATGCCCCCGCAGAGAAAGCCCAAAGCGCTCCATGGCCTGGCGCATGAGGGATTCGCCGCCGCGGGGCAGCCGGCAGTAGCGCCTGACCTGCGGGACGGTCATTTCCGCGTTGTAGGTCATGCCCGTTCCCTGCAGGCGCGCCCGCTGCAAGGCGCGGGCCGCCACGACGCGGCGGCGGACGGTCTCCGAGGGCTCGGCGCCGCCGGCCCCGGAGACGAGCAAATGCTCGAACGGGACCGGTTCCAGAAAAATCTGCAGATCAAACCGGTCGACCAGGGGGCCGGAAAGCCGTGAGCGATACAGATTGACGGACGCCGCGGGGCAGATGCACGCCCGCGCCGAATCGCCCAGGTACCCGCAGGGACACGGGTTGGCCGCCGCAACCAGTATGGGGCGGGCGGGGAAAGCGGCGTTTGCGTGGACTCTGGATAGCAACACCCTCCCTTCCTCCAACGGTTGCCGCAAACCCTCCAGGACGGGACGGTCGAATTCAGGCAGTTCATCAAGGAACAGGACGCCCCGGTGCGCCAGCGTGATTTCGCCGGGCCGGAGCGGGTTTCCGCCCCCCAGAATGGCAGAGCGGGACGCGCAGTGATGGGGCGCCCGGAATGGGCGCGCCCGCAGCAGTCCGCCCCCGGCGAGGAGCCCGGCCACGCTGTGAATGCGGCTGACTTCGAGGGCCTCGTCCGGCTCCAGCGGCGGCAGGACGCCGGGCAGGCACCGTGCCAGCAGGCTCTTGCCTGCGCCGGGCGGGCCCATCATCAGCAGATTGTGTCCGCCGGCAGCGGCGACTTCCAGTGCCCGCCGCGCCGCAAGCTGACCCTTTACGTCTGCCAGGTCGGGGGCGGGCGGCCTGTCCGGCTCCACGGCGCTCGATGACGTTCGCGCCGGCTCAAGGGGCGCCTGCCCGGTCAGGTGCAGAACTACGGTCGTCAGATCCCTGGCTGTGAAGACGCTGCTGCCGGCCAGCGACGCTTCCGCCGCGTTGCCCGGGGGGACCATGAGTGCCCGGCAGCCGGACGCCCGCGCCGTCAGGGCCATGGCAAGGGCGCCCCGCACCGGGCGGAGGGCACCATCGAGGGCCAGTTCGCCGGCAAAGGCCACCCCATCCAGCGCCGGCCCCGGGACCTGGCCGCCGGCAGCAAGGATTCCCAGGGCAATGGCCAGGTCAAATCCGGGGCCCCCCTTGCGGGTATAGGCCGGCGCCAGGTTGACAGTGATGCGGTGGGCAGGAAACGGCCACCCGCCGTTGCGGATCGCCGCCCGGACGCGCTCGCGGGATTCGCGGACCGCTGCATCCGGCAGGCCGACGATATCAAAAGCCGGAATGCCGGGGCTCACGTCGACTTCCACCGTGACCGGTACGGCCTCAATGCCCTCAAGGGCGAAGCTGAGCACCCGGACGAACAGAGCACACACCCCCATGAAAAAAGCCCGGGGAGACTCCCCGGGCGGTTGCATTTCCGCGGGCACAAACAAGTGTTCTTCCACGATTTTACAAAACAGGGCGCCTGATGTCAAGGGATCATCCGGCCCCGAAGGCATTGCGTATCAGTGTACACGTCCAGCCGTCGTTCGGGGCAGGCTCCACTGTCACGACATCGAAGCGGCAGGTGCGCCCTTCCCAGCCTCGTCCTGACAGATACACTTCCGCTAATCTTAGCAATTGTCTCTGTTTCAAAGGAGTGATCGCTTCGGCTGCCGTCCCGTATCCGGTGCCCGTTCTGGTTTTCACTTCGACAAAAACCAGACAGCCATTCTCTTCGGCGATCATGTCAAGTTCACCAAAGCGGAAACGTACGTTGCGGGCGACAATTCGGTACCCGAGCCCCGCCAGGTGGCGTGCTGCCTCCTCTTCGCCCAACCGCCCGAGGGCGGTCCGCGACATGCCCGGCTTCACCTATTCGTCCGAGAAGACGGCGCCCGACGAGAGCGAGATGATCTCCCGCACCGTACCGTAACTCCGGCGGTGGATCGGGCAGGGGCCGTACTTCTCCAGCGCCTCGCGGTGCTCCAGCGTTCCGTACCCTTTATGGCTGGCGAACCCATACTGCGGGTAAAGCTTGTCCATTTCCAGCATGTACTCGTCTCGGGTGACCTTAGCCACCACAGAGGCAGCGGCGATGGAGCAGGACTGCCCATCGCCCCCAGCAATCGGCGCCTGAGGCTGCGAGACGCCCGGCAGGTGCAGCGAATCGATCAGGAGGTAATCCGGACTGACGGTGAGGGCGTTTACAGCCTTGACCATCGCCTTATATGTAGCCATCATGACGTTCGCTTCGTCGATGCCGTCAGGATGGACCATGCCGATGCCAATGGAAAGCGCCTTGCTGCGAATCTCTTCATATAGCTCCTGCCTGCGTTTTCCGGATAGGCGGCGGGTCTCTTCCAGGCCGGGCAGAAAGAGCTCCCCGGGGAGTATAACCGCGGCCGCAACCACGGGGCCGGCCAGGGGGCCCCGGCCAACTTCGTCAAGGCCGGCCGCAAGGCGATAGCCCATCGCCCAGACCTGGCGCTCATAGCTGAACATGCGGCCAATGCGCTCTTTTTCGCGCTTCCACTCGTCCAGTTGCGCCTGACATTGGCGGACCAACTTCTGGGCACCGCCGCGTGGGTCGTTGCCCAGGACTTGGATTACCTGGAAATAGATCTCCGGCCCTTTCTCCTGGATCAGATCCTGCAGCTTGCGCAGGCTCATTTTCTTAATGTTCATCTGCATGGCCAGCCCACCAAGCGGTGGTCCACCGCCCTTCCCCAACCCTATTAGGCAGAAAAAACAGCCCCGCTCTTCCAGGGCCTGATCGCCTCCGGAAGTGCTTCGGGTAGTAGAAGTTGGTTCGACGGTTTTTCCGAAAAATCCTGCTGATTGGGTGACGGGGGATGGAAAGGTAATCAGGTCGGGCAGTCACTCCGGCCCTTGCATGGTATGCATAGCCATCTAACTAGGGGGAGACCATGAACCCAAGGGCATGTGGGTCTACCCCTTGGGACAAGACGGAGATGAACGGCCTTGTGGAAAGTGCTGAAGATGCTGCTCTTCGGGGGCGCACCGAACGAGGCGCCGCCCCGGCCGGACCCGCCGGCACGCACCAGGGCCGAGCGCAACGCCCCTGTGCCGCGGCCGTCGATCAACCAGGACGGGGCGAACGACAGCGGCAACGGGAGCGACGTCCGAAAGGTGACGCCAGCGATCGGGCGCGGCCGCCAAAACGGCGGCGGCGGGTTGAGCACGGACCTGGGAGAGAACCTGGAAGCGCTGCAGAAGATCTTCGGGAACAGCGCCGACCTTGTTTTCCGCACCTTCACCATCGATGGGCTGAACCTGCGGGCTGCCCTTGTCTACCTGGACGGCCTCGTAGAGAACCCCGGCGTCAATGATTTCCTGCTGCGTCCCCTGATGCAACGAGGCAACCAAATCCGACTGGCTGTTGAGCAAAGCCCGGCCCCCGGGTACCCGGGAGAAGCGGGGGCCGCCCGTCATCCGCTGCTGCGCAACCTGCAGCAGTTTCTGGTCATCAATACTGCGGTGACCGAGCGGGCCGTATTCAGCGATCTGGTCGACGAGATCATTTCAGGCTCTACGGCGCTCCTGATCGATACCGTTCCCGCCGCTCTGTCAGTGCCCCAGCGGGGGTACGAGGAGCGGGGCGTGCAGGAGCCCCCGACCGAGGCCCTGGTGCGCGGCCCCCGTGACGGCTTCGTGGAGTCAGTCCGCATCAATATGTCGCTGCTCCGGCGCAAGCTCCGGGATCCCAGCCTGCGGCTGGAGATGTTTCGGGTCGGCCGCCGGACCAACACCGATGTCGTCATCTGCTACGTGGAAGATGTGGCGAACCCCAAGATTGTCGATGAGATCCGGACCCGCATCAAGGGGATCGACATTGACGGGGTTCTCGAAAGTGGCTATTTGGAGCAGATCATTGAAGATCACCACTTCTCCCCCTTCCCGCAGATTCAGAACACCGAGCGGGCCGACCGGGCCGTGGCGAACCTGCTGGAAGGGCGGGTGGTGATCCTGGTGGACGGGACACCTGTCTGCCTGATTTTGCCCTCAGTCTTCAGCCAGTTCTACCAGGTCCCCGAGGACTACTATGAACGCTTTCTGATTGCCACCATGGTGCGGGGCATCCGCGTCATCGCTCTCTTCTTCTCCCTCACGTTTACGTCGCTTTATGTGGCGTTGATCTCGTTTCACTCCGAGATGCTGCCCACAAAGTTCGCCGTGGCCGTCGCGGGCGGCCGTGCCGGTGTCCCATTCCCGTCGGTGGCCGAAGCGTTCTTCATGGAACTGACCATGGAGATCCTGCGCGAGGCAGCGCTGCGGCTCCCCAAGGCGATCGGCCCCACGGTCTCCATCGTGGGAGCGCTGGTCATTGGCGAGGCGGCCGTGCGGGCCGGCATCGTCTCGCCGCTCATGGTCATCGTCGTGGCCCTGACCAGCATCGGTTCCTTTGCAGTGCCCAGCTACAGCGCTGCAATCGCCCTGCGCATCGTCAAATTCCCGATCATCCTGGCAGCCGGGACCTTCGGGATTTACGGGGTCATGCTGGCCGTCATCGGCCTTGTTGTGCATCTGGCCTCGCTCAAGTCGGTCGGCATCCCCTACCTGACGCCGTTCGCCCCCGCCCGGAGCACAGATGCGAAGGACACCCTCTTCCGGGTGCCGCTCTGGTCCATGAACCGGAGACCGGCGCTTCTGCGGACCGGTGATCCAACCCGCATGCCGCACACGACCAAAGTGCTGGGCGACGAGAATCTCGGACTGGAAGGGGAGAGCGGACCTGGCAAGCCAGAACGGTGAAGAGCATGGCAGCATTACGCCGTATCAGTTGGTCACAATCCTGGTGGGGGCCAACATCGGAGCCGGAGTGCTCGCCTTGCCGCGGCTAATCGTCGAGCAGGCCGGCACCGGCGGCCCGCTGGCCACCCTCCTGGGGGCGATTCCAGTCACCTTGGCCTGGCTGGCTGCGACAAAGCTGTCCCGCTGGTTCCCGGGCCGCAGTCCCGTGGAGTACGCCCCGAAGGTGCTGACCCGGCCCGTCGGCTGGCTCTATTCAGGGGCCCTCCTGGTGATGAAAATCCTGATCACGGCACTGGCAGTCCGTGAGTTCGGCGCCGTGGTGCGCACCGCGGTGCTCCCCAGTACCCCGGTCGAGGTGACGATCATACTGCTGCTCCTGACCACGGCCTACTTTGTGCGCTATGACCAGCAAGTCTTCGCCCGGGTGTTCGAAATTTTCTTTCCGATCATGTTGGCGCCGCTGACCACCATCTGCTTGCTCGCGCTCAAGAACGCCCATGCCTACTACTTGTTTCCGTTGCTGGGCACAAGTGGGCTCGGCCTCCTGCGTGGCGCTGTCCTCGCGACTACAGGCTACGTCGCCTATATGGTTGCACTCTTTCTACTCCCTTCTCTCAACCGGCCGGAAAAGGCCGTCAAAGCCGGACTCGTAGGGATCGGTCTGTCAACCTTCGTCTACATGCTGGCCGTATCGGCCACCCTGGCCGTCTTCGGGCTGGAGGAGACCAAGCTCCTCGTCTGGCCCACATTCGAGCTCATCAAGAACACTACTGTACCGGGCTTCATCCTGGAGCGGCTGGAGCCGGCCTTTCTCGGCATCTGGGTGGCCGCCGTCTTCACCACAGTGGCCGCTACTTACTACGCTACCCTGCTCAATATCGCCCAGATGTTCAAGCTGCGCGACCACAAGGTGATGGCAATCCCCCTGGTTCCCATCCTTTACATCATCGCCATGGCGCCGCCTGATGTCCATACACTCTACCAAGCCGGCATCACTTGGGGGCTGTTTGGGGTAACCATGAATGTCGGCGGGCCGGTGTTTATGACCGGAATCGCACGCTTGCGCAGGAAAGGGGCGACCCGGAGTGCCGCACCGACGCAGTAGACGAGTTGCCCTCCTGCTGACCCTGATCCTCTTCCTCACGGGCTGCTGGGACCGGCGGGAACTGGAGGAGCGCAGCAACGTACTCGTCGCCGGCGTGGACGTGTGTGACGAAGGCGAGGGCTGCGAGATGGTCGTCACACGCCAGATTGCCATTCCCGGTCAGATACCCCTGGGTGGCGAACGCAGCGGGACGCGGCAGGCCGATACCGTGGTGGTGATGAGAACCCCCGCCGCTAACGCCGCCGATTCACTCGCGAGAGCCCAGGCGGACCTGAACTGGAAGATTCATATCGGTCACAACCGGATGATCGTCCTGAGCGAGGCATTCGCTCGCCGCGGCGTGGCGCAGTACTTCGACTACCTTCGCCGTCTGCCGGAGTTACGGCGGCTGCTATGGCTGGCGGTTGCCGAAGGCAGGGCGGAGGATGTGCTCAAGGCCAGGCCCGCTCTGGAGGATGTGCCGGCCCTCTACCTGGCCAGTATGCTCGATGACGCCATCAAAGGAGGCCGCCTGCCGCAGGTGAACGTGGGCGACTTCATGATCAAGACGTCTAATCGTGGCGAGGAGGCGGTCGTGCCGATACTCCGGATGGCGGGGCCGGATCAACCGGAACTGGCCGGACTTGCCGTCTTTTGCGGCAGCAGGATGGTTGGCAAGCTCACCCCTGAGGAGACAGCCACCTTCCAGGAACTCCAGGGCAGACGGAAAGGAGGGGAGCAGTTGGAGGTGACCCTGTCGCCGAAGCAGAACGCTACCGTCTCCGTTTATGGGCGGGGGGCTGTTTACCGACTCCAATGGGTGCAGGGGCAGGTCCGTGTCCAAATCGCCCTCGAGTTGGAGTCGGAACTGATACGGCTGAGCCCCGGCCAAACCGGGTCGGATCTCCGGACATTGGAATTGATTGAGCGCGGGGCCGCAAAGATGGTGGAAGAGCGGGGCGCTGCTCTGATCCGCAAGCTCCAGCACGAGTTTGGGGCCGATATCTTATCCGTTGGGGAGCGGGTCCGGGCTTACCTGCCAGGTGCCTGGGCTGCCATCCCGGACTGGCCCGCCGCCTTCGCCGGGGCGAAGTTCAGCATTGACGCCCAAGTCAGCGTGCGGCGGACCGGCATGTCCATGGATTGAGCAATCCAAAACGGTTTGAGGGGGTACGCCGCAGTGCGCCGAACCCGAAGACTGTGGGCGGCCCTTCTCCTGTCATGCCTGCTGTTGGCTGGCTGCTGGGACCGGCGGGAGCTCGAAGAGCACAGCACGGTTCTCGCCTCCGGTGTGGACCTGTGCGCGGAAGGCGACAGTGAAGGGTGCCGACTCGTGGTGACGCGCCAGATCGCCATTCCCGGTCGGATTCCCCTGGGCGGCGGTGAGGGGATGGGCGGGGTGCGGGACACCGTGACCGTGATCCGTTCCCCCGGGAAGGACGGCCCCGATTCGGCCCGCAGGACCCAAGCTGCCCTGCACCGGAAAATCAGCTTTGGACATATCCGAATCCTGGTCTTCAGCGAGGAGTTTGCCCACCATGGCATGACCGACTTTGTGCAGTACGTGCGGCGAATTCCGGAAGCCCGCCGCCTACTTTGGGTCGCCGTGTCGGAGGGGCCCGCGGAGCAGGTAATCCGCTCACAGCCTTCGCTGGAGCGAGTTCCTGCGCTGTTCCTCAGCGACATGTTCGAAGACGCGGTGAAGACCGGCCGGCTGCCGAACATCTACTGGGGCGATTTCCTGGCCCGCATCTCCAACAAGGGGGAAGAGACAATCGCCCCCCTGATTCGGATGCCGGCGCCCGACCACCCGGCGCTGACCGGTCTGGCGGTCTTTCTCGGCCATCGGATGGTGGGGAAACTGAACCTGGAGGAGACAGCGACCTACATGGAGATGCGGGGCCTGAAGCGGGGCGGCGAACTCCTGGCTGTCCCCCTGCCCAACGGCGGCAAGGCGTCCCTCACGGTATACGGGCGGAAGGCCCGCTGGCGGCTGGGCTTGGCGAACGGACGCATCCGGGCCCGCGTTCGGATTGATTTGGAGGCCGACTTGAACGAGTTGAGTGTCGGACTACGGAGCTCTGACCCTGCCGTGGCCGGGCTGATCGAACGCGAAGCGGCCAGACTGGTCTCCCGGCGTGCAACGGCTCTGACGGCACGGCTGCAAAAGGAGTTCAAGTCGGACATCCTGGGCCTTGGGGAACTGGTGCGAGCCCACCTGCCGCAGGCGTGGGCCGGCATCCGGGACTGGAATTCCGATTTCGCCCGGGCGCAGTTGAGCTTTGACGTGCAGGTCAGTGTGCGGCGAACTGGCATGACGATGGATTAGCGGGCGGGGGCGAATCGACGAACGGGAAAGGGGGTGACGGCGGTGTGGCTTGAAGGGCTGCAGCAAGCCTATACCGCATCAGCATTGGCAATCACCATCTTCTCCGGTCTGCTCACCCTTATGGTGGAACGGTTCCTGTACGCTCGCCGCGGTTACAAGCGGGAGGCGGCCGTGACCGCGTTCTTCGGCTGGCTCTACGTGGGGGGCGGGCCGCTGTTGTATCTGGTGTTGTCGCTCCTGAAGGCGATGGGGTGAGCCAGGGTTCCAGGCATGCAGAAAAGGTGGATGAGCAAGGCTCACCCACCGCTTATTCGCGTCCTCAGCTTCAACAGCGCGTCAGGCTACACCGGCGCCCGCTCAAGGCTGATGCGTCCCAGGCGCCCCTCGCGGAACTCCCTGAGTACCAGCGCAGCGACCTTGTCCGTTTCGACGGCGCCCCCGGCCCGCAGCAGTCCGCGGTGTCGCCCAATGGCCTCGATGCCGGCGCCCAGGTCGCCGGTGACCTCCGTAAGGCCCAGGCGATCAGCCAGCACTTCCCGCGCGTGTTCCCAGAAGTAGGGCAGTAACTGGCCAACGACCTCCATCTGGTCGTAGACGTCATCTTTAATGGAACCGATGGATGCCAGCAGCACGCCGTCCCACTGGTGGTCGAACTTGGGGACCAGAATACCCGGCATGTCCAGCAGTTCGATATCGCCCCCGATGCGCACCCACTGCTTCCCGCGCGTAATGCCCGGCTTGTCGCCGACAGCCGCCTTGCGGGCGCCGACGAGCCGGTTGATCACCGACGACTTGCCGACATTGGGAATGCCGACGGCCATGGCTCGGGCCGGCCGGGGCTTTCGCCCCTTTGCCGTCCACTCCGCCAGCTTGGGCGCAAACGCTTCCCGGATGGTGCTGATGACTTCCCTGGCGCCTGTACCTTTCACGGCGTCAATGGCGACGGCGATTTCGCCATGCTGGCGGAAGTGGTCCAGCCAGCCCCGGGTAGCGGCGGCATCGGCCAGGTCAGCCTTATTCAGCACTTTGATGCGCGCCTTGTGAGCCACCAGCTTCATTAAATCCGGGTTGCTGCTGGCCCGGGGACAGCGGGCGTCCACAATTTCGAGGATGACGTCGACCAGCGGCGCGTTCTCCTGCAGGACGCGCTTCGCCTTTGCCATATGCCCCGGAAACCACTGGATCACGGGCACACGAAAACCCCCCGGTACAAGTTTGGTGCTGCATCGACAGGATTGATAAAGCGGCACATCCGGCCCAGCGGCCAGACTCGGAAAAAAGCCATGCCCCTGATGTAGTCGAGGTTTACGGGACCAAACCACCGGCTGTCTTCGCTGTTGTTCCGGTTATCGCCCAGGACCCAGACCGAGTCCGGCGGGACGGTCACCTCGGCGGGACTGTCTTCTTCGGACAGCCTGATGCCGGGCGCTTCCGTAAACAACTGCCCGTTGACAAAAACCTTCCCCGCCCTGATCTCTACCCGGTCGCCTGAGACGGCCACCACCCGCTTGATGAAGTCGCGGTCCGGCTCCTTGGGATATTGAAAGACGACGATATCGCCTGGCTTCGGCTCTCGCAGCCACTGGTACACGAACTTGTTGACCAGCACGCGCTGACCGCTGTGCAGCGTGGATTCCATGGACGAACCCTCTACGCGGTAGACTTCAACGAACTGCCAGCGAACTACCAGTGCGATGATAAGCGCCATGATCAGGGTCTCGATGACTTCACGTAACGGGCCTTTCCGCTTGCCGGGCGGTGGGACCTCTGTGATCTCTGCCAAGTCCAACCCCCCAAAGTCGCATCCCTACATCCAAGTACGTAAAAGCGGGACTGAGGGTTCAGTCCCGCCCCGGCCGCACGTGAGAAAAAGGGACGCCCCGTTCACCACCCGCGCGAGTGTTGACCGGAGCGTCCTTCTTGTAGACTACTTCTTGACGAAAGTCTTCTCGCGGATACGGGCGGCCTTACCGGTGAGGTTCCGCAGGTAGTACAGCTTGGCACGGCGGACTACACCGCGGCGGACCACTTCGATCTGGGCGAGGCGGGGGCTATGGACAGGGAACGTACGCTCCACGCCGACGCCGTAAGAGATACGGCGAACGGTGAAGGTTTCGTTCAGGCCGGCGCCCTGGCGGCGAATGCAGACGCCTTCATACGCCTGGATACGCTCACGGGTACCTTCGACGACCTTAACGTGCACCCGAACGGTGTCGCCAGGCCGGAAGGCCGGAATATCATTCCGCAGATACTCGCGCTCGATCTCGTTGATGATGTTGGACATTACAAGTTTCACCTCTTTGACGTGGCGTTCATGCCAAGGCTCCAGCGCGTGGGTTGCTCGGCAGCGGACCGCCCGTTATGACACGGCTTTTATTATAGCAGGGAAGCATGGCCCAGGCAAGGAAATCTCAGCGCCCGCGCCGTTTTTTGCCGGGCTTTGCGGGCGGCGGGGAGCCCGTCAGATCGGCCAGATCGACCTGATCTTCGTAGGAGAGCTCGATCTTCGCGAGCAGGTCCGGGCGCCGTTCGAGCGTCCGCCTGAGTGCTTCCTTGCGGCGCCAGCGCTCCACCGCTCCGTGGTTGCCGGAAGTCAGGATCTCCGGGACCCGCCTGCCTTCGAACTCGATGGGGCGGGTGTACTGTGGGCCCTCCAGCAGGCCCGAAGTGTGCGATTCGGTGATTGCGGATTCGATGTCACCGAGCACGCCGGGAATGAGCCGGGAGACGGCTTCGATGATGACGAGGGCGGGCAGTTCGCCGCCCATCAAGACATAGTCGCCAATGGAGATTTCGTCGGTGGCCATGGCCCGGATGCGCTCATCGAAGCCTTCGTACCGCCCGCAGACCAGGACCAGATGATCCTCCTGTGACAGGTCTTCCGCCAGGGCCTGGCTGAAGACCTTGCCCTGGGGGTCCATGAGGATGATGCGGGGCGGCCTGGCCCCGGCGGGCGCCCGCTCCCTGCACCAGGCGAGGGCGCCGTGGACGGGCTCCGGCTTCATGACCAGCCCGGCGCCGCCGCCGTAAGGGTAGTCGTCGGTCTGCTGGTGCTTGCTCAGGGCAAAGTCACGAATGTTGACCACCCGGATATCCAGCAGCCCCTGCTCCTGTGCGCGCCCCAGGATCGACTCCTGCAAGGGGCCGGCAACGATGGGCGGATGGATTGTGAGCAAGTGAATCAACATGGGCTGGCACCCCCCTCGATCCTTGGGCATTGGGACAGGGAGTTTGCCACGGAGGACACGGAAATCACGGAAGACGCGGAAAGGAACAAGGAAATAAAACGGCAATATAAATTCCAATTTTGCGTCTGCCTCAATCTCCGCGTCTTCCGTGTCCTCCGTGGCTAGATTCCCAAAGGCCGCAGATACCGCAGACCCACTGCGACATCTGCGGCCTCTCCTCTAGAGCAGGTCTTCGAGCAGCCCCGGAATTGGCTGCACCACCACCCGTCCTCCGGCCAGGTCGACTTCCTTGACGAAGGTCTTGACCGCGGGCACCATGTAGCGCTTGCGCGGCGCCGTCTCCACGACATAGATGTCGTGGGCCGGACTGTCGGTCGTCACGTCGACCAGTATGCCCAGAAGCTTGCCCTCCGGATCGACCACATCCAGCCCGATCAGGTCAAAGACGTAGTAATGCCCTTCGGGCAGCGGGTGAACTTCCGACTTGGGCACTTGCACATACTGCAGGCGCAGCTTCTCCGCCTGATCCCGGTCCTCGACGCCGTCGATTTGCAGGATGATCAGGTTCTTGACCGCGCCCCGGCAGCGAACCCCGACGGGCCGCGCATCGGGCCCGAGCAGGACCCGGCGCAGCGTCGTGAAGCGCTCCGGAAAGTCGGTCAGCGGATATACCCGCACCTCGCCCCGCACGCCGTGCGGGGCGGTAATCTGTCCGATCTTGATCAAATCAGCGGTCACCTAGGCTTCACCCCGGCGGATGGCAATCACCTTGCCGTCTTCCACCACAACCTCCAGGGAGACGAGGGCGTCGTAGTCGTCGCCCACGTCGATCGTTGCCAGGGACTGGGCAGTCCCCTGAACGACTTCAGATCCCATGGGCAGGGCCTGGATCGCCTGCAGCTCTTCGTGGATCTGCGCCTTCTTGTCGGCCCGCTTGGCCTTCTCCTGCTCCACGAGCTGACGCAACTGCATCTGCTGCTGGGCGGAAATGGTCGCGGTCAACTGCGCACGCTTGACCTGGGACTCAAGCTGCTGCATTTCGTCGTCGATCATCTGCATGGCGGCATGCAGTTCGTTGGCCAGGCGGACCTTGAGGCCCTCGGTCACCTTGGCCTTAATCGTTACCGGGCGAAGAATTTGAATGCTCACGGCATGAACTCCACGGAGACCCGGCGGCCATCTTTGACCGCGGCGGCCTTGACCACCGTCCGGATCGCCTTGGCGACCTTGCCCTGACGGCCGATCACTTTGCCCATATCCCCCTCCGCCACCCTGACCTCAAGGGTAACGGCACGGGGGGATTCGACGGCAGTAACCGTCACTTGTTGCGGATGCTCGACCAGGCCGGTAACCAGCACCTCTACCAGTTCCTTCAGCATGGTATTACCCCCTGAATTGGACGGGGATTTACTTCTTGCTCTCGTCGTACTTCTTCATGATCCCCTGCTTGGAGAACATGGAGCGGACGGTGTCGGTCGGGGTGGCGCCGTTGGCGAGCCACTTCAGGGCCTTCTCCTCGTCGATCTGGACGATCGCGGGGTTCTTGGTCGGGTTGTAGTAGCCCAACTCTTCCACGAAACGGCCGTCGCGGGGCGAGGTGGCTTCGGCAACGACAAACCGATAGAACGGAGCCTTCTTCATGCCCATGCGCTTCAGGCGGATCTTCAAAGCCATGTGATTCATCCTCCTCAAATTTGAAGGGTTATACCCTAATGGAGTCCGTGTATAGCCAGGGCGGGTGCCCGGGGTCCCATGCCACATGATTACCGCTTGCCAAACGGCCCGGGGAAGCCGCCGCCCATGCCGGGCAGCTTGGGGAAACCCTTCCCCTTCCCTTTCTTCATCATCTTGTCCATGACGCCGAGTTGCTTCATCATCTTCTTGCTTTGCTCGAACTGCTTCATCAGCCGGTGGACTTCGGCGATGGGGCGGCCCGAGCCCTTGGCGATGCGCTCACGCCGTCGAACGTTGATGATCTCGGGGTGGCGCCGTTCTTTTGGCGTCATCGACAGGATCATGGCCTCGACGTGGGCCATCTCCTTCTCATCGATGTTAATATCTTTCATTTGGGCGCCCAGGCCGGGGATCAGCTTCAGAATGTCCTGCAAGGGACCCATACGCTTCATGGCCCGCATTTGCTCCAGGAAATCCTCGAAGTCGAACTCGGCCTTCATCATCTTCTTGGCCATCTCTTCGGCCTTTTTCTGATCGATCTGCTCCTGAGCTTTCTCAATCAGCGTCAGGACGTCGCCCATGTTCAGGATGCGCTGGGCCATGCGATCCGGGTGGAACGCCTCCAGCGCCTCCACCTTCTCGCCAACGCCCACAAACTTGATGGGCTTGCCCGTCACCTGCCGGACGGAGAGGGCGGCGCCGCCGCGGGTGTCGCCATCCAACTTGGTTAGCATGACGCCGGTGATGCCCAGCTTTTCGTTGAAATGCTCGGCAACGGTGACGGCGTCCTGGCCGGTCATGGCGTCGACCACCAGCAGGATTTCGTGGGGATTGACAGCTTCCTTGATCTGCTGCAGTTCGCCCATCAGCTCTTCGTCAATGTGCAGGCGCCCGGCCGTGTCGAGCAGGATCACGTCGCGGTGGTGCTCGGCGGCATAGGCAAAGCCGCCCCGCACGATCTCCACCGGACGAACCCGATCGCCCATGGAGAAGACCGGCACATCCACTTTCTGGCCCATCACTTCCAACTGCTTGATGGCAGCCGGCCGGTAGATGTCCGCCGCCACCAGCAGTGGCTTCTTGCCGTCTTTTTTCAGCTTCAGCGCCAGTTTGGCGGCATGGGTCGTCTTGCCGGCGCCCTGCAGGCCGCAAAGCATGATGATCGTCGGCGGGCGGTCGGCCATGTTCAGGCCCTCGTTGGCGCCGCCCATCAGGGCCGTCAGCTCTTCGTAGACGATCTTGACGACCATCTGCCCGGGGTTGAGCGTCTCCATGACTTCCTGCCCAATGGCCCGCTCCTTGACTTTGGCCACAAATGCCTTGACGACTTTAAAGTTGACGTCCGCCGCAAGCAGGGCCATGCGAATCTCTTGCATGGCTTCGGTTACATCGGCCTCGGTCAGCTTGCCTTTGCCCCGCAGACGGGCAAACGCGTTCGTCAGTCTCTCGGTCAGCGACTCAAACATCGCCACAGCTGCATCACCCCTTTGTGGGTGGAATTACTCCGTCTTGACCGCCTCGAGGATCGCCCGGGCCGATGCCAGATCGCCGCGGTCCAGCGCCTCTTCAAGCCGGGTCAGCCGCTCCTGCCGCTGCCGGTACTCCCGCACAAAGCCCAGCTTCGCTTCGTACTCGTAGAGCGCCGCGTCGGCACGTTTGATCAGGTCGTGGACGGCCTGCCGGCTGACGCCGCCGGCACCGGCAATCTCGGCCAACGACAGATCTTCCAGGTAATACGCCTGCATGAGTTCCTGTTGCCGGTCCGTCAGGAGGGCGCCGTAGAAGTCGAAAAGCAGGGCCATATTCTCCAGGTCTTTCAACACCGCCGCCTCCCCGTGGACACACGCGCTGTCAAGGAAAACACCTGGACACCTTCATGAGTATAGGCCGGGAAGACCCGGCCTGTCAAGGGAAAGTGATTGACGGGAAAGGAAGGCTAACGAGTAAGCGTCGAGGGCGGCATCGTCGCAGCGTGTGCCGCAGTTTTCTCGGCAAACCCTGATCCACACGTGGAATTGAGCGGCGAACCGCTGGAAACTGGCACCGATCAGTTCTGCGAACCCCCGCTTTCTCGCTTCACGGGGTCACGAACGGGTCCGCTGGGAAAAATGAGCCCTTTCTAGGGCGATGAGGCCGCCCCGACACGTAATTCGCCTGCGATTTCCCAACAACTCCGACCACACCGCGGGATAATAGCGACGAATCCAGATGAACGCCTTGAGCCATGGCCCGGCACCCCCTTGGCCCAGAAGTGGTCTGCGTTCTGGTTTGATGGCCATCAAACGATCCCAGACATGAAAGCAGCAGGTCGTCGGCATCCGATGGCCTGCTGGCATGTTCGTTAAGTAAAGGCAGCTAAATCTTGAACGAGGTCTGGCGGCTGGCGGCGGCGATTTCGCCCCACCCTTCCCACCTGTCGGCGGCAATGCGCTGCCGGATATCCCGGCAGACGGATTCCGTGCTGCTTACCGTCCAGGCCGCCACCCGGGCGGCAGCCTCCACGGCGCGCTTCAGCCCCGCCCCCGCTGCCAGGGCATGGCTCAGCCCAGCAACGAAGGCGTCGCCGGCGCCGGTCGTATCTACCACGTCAACGGGAAGGGCAGCAACATGGTAGGGCTCATCCCACCCGCGGGCCAAGGCGACCGCTCCCTGCGCACCCAGGGTGATGACCGCCTGTTCCAACCCCAGGGCCAGCATCGCCTTCGCCGCTGCTCTAGCCGCCGGAATGGAGGAGATTGGCTTGCCGCCGACCAGCTCCTCGGCCTCAACCTGGTTACAAATGAACATGTTCAACAGCGGCAACAGGTCGGGCCGCCGACGGATGCACTCGAAGTTGCCAGGCAGGCCGACTACGGGTACACCGGCTGCAGTTGCGTCACAGAGGACGCTCTGGGCCAGCCTGTCTGAAAGGTCGAATTCGAGGACGGCCAGCTTGGCGTCGCGCAGAATTCGCTGACCATGCTTGGCCCATGCCTCTTCCATGTAGCGGGTGTCCGGCATCTGCGAAATGGAGCAAGCCAGGTCGCCGTCCCGGTGGAGAATCGCAACCCACATACCGTGGGCGTCAGGCGCTGCACTGACGTTGATGGCATCCACCTCGACGCCGGCTTCGTTGAGCCGGTGCAGCACCTCATGGCCGATGCCCCCTTCCTGTACAGAAGAGGCGAAGCGCACATCGGACCCCAGCAGGCCCATGGTCTCCGCAACGTTGCGGCCCACGCCGCCGTGGAAGAAGCGCGCGGTGCCGGGATTGCGGCCCCGGAAGTTAAGTTCGTATTTAGGGAAACACTTGAGGTCGACAAAGATGGTGCCCACCACGACGACCGGGGGCTTTCCTTTCGCACTCACGGCATTAGTCCTTCCTTTTCCAGCGGTCCTTGTCCCGCTCTTCGTACTTGGCAATGACCTTGCGGAAAGCATCTTCAAGGTCGACGTTCATCTGGTTGGCCATGGCGGTGAGCACGAAGAGGATGTCGCCCATCTCCATCGCGAGGTCGGCCGTCTCTTCGGTGGGCTTCTTGGTTTTGGGACCCCAGCGGTGATTGATCTCCCGGGAAAGTTCGCCCACCTCTTCCGTCAGCCGGGCCAGGTTGGCCAGCGGATGCCAGTAGCCGAACGGCGCGATCCAGCGGTCGACTTCCTGCTGTACTTCCTTCAGATCCAGGGCGCCCACCTTCTTTCTGGGGACTGGGGCATTTTTCGCCACGGATTGCACGGAGTACACGGAGTGCACGGGTTAGTTCATTAGATAATCCGTGTAATCCGTGGCAAATATTCCCCTTATGCCTTCTCCACAGTGAACAAGGCATCCACAAAGGCGCCGGGGTCAAAGGGCTGCAGGTCGTCGAGCCGTTCGCCCACGCCGATAAACTTGACCGGTACGCCTTCCTGGTCCTTGACGGCCACCACGACGCCGCCCTTGGCGGTGCCGTCGAGCTTGGTCAGGGCAATGGCGCTCACGCCGGCGACTTCCTTGAAGAGCTTGGTCTGCTGCACGGCATTTTGGCCGGTAGTCGCATCCAGCACCAGCAGCGTCTCATGCGGTGCGTCCGGCAGCTCTTTTTGGATGACCCGCTTGATTTTGCGGAGCTCTTCCATCAAGTTGACTTTGTTGTGCAGCCGGCCGGCGGTGTCGATCAGCACCACGTCGTAGCCCTGCTCGCGTGCGGCCTTGACACCGTCAAACGCCACGGCGGCCGGGTCGGAGCCCTCTTCGTGAGCCACCACGGGAACGTCGGCGCGATCGCCCCAGATTTTCAGCTGGTCGATGGCCGCGGCCCGAAACGTGTCGGCGGCGGCCAATACGACCTTCAGACCGCGGTCGGCCCGTAGGTGCTGCGCCAGCTTACCGATGGTCGTCGTTTTGCCGACGCCGTTCACGCCGACGACGAGGATGACCGTCGGACCCGCAGCGGCCATGCGCAGGGGCTCCACCTGCTCGCCGAGCATGCCGGCGATCAGCTCCTTGAGCACTGGGAGCAGTTCTTCGCCGTTCTTCAGCCCGCGGGCGCGCACCTCGCTCCGCAGCTCCTGCACCAGCTTCATGCTGGTTTCGACGCCGACATCGCCCTGAATCAGCGCTTCTTCCAACTCATCGAAAAGGTCGTCGTCGATCTTCCGAAAGGCGGACATGATGCTGGTCACTTTATCCACCAGCGCCGCCTTGGTCTTGGACAGGCCTTCCTTCAACCGATCAAGGAATCCCACAGGACACGCCCCTCTTACCTTGGAGACTTGACACCACTATTCTCTCCGCTTCGTCAGGCTCGAACCGTTTCCTTCGGCCAGAAGTTACGGACGGAAACGGTCCGACCCTTCCTTCAACTCCTCGTTTCGTCAGGCTCGAACCGTTTCCTTCGGCCAGAAGTTACGGACGGAAACGGTCCGACCCTTCCTTCAACTCCCTATATCCGGGTTCCCGGCAACAACCAGTTGAGGAACATCTCAAAGAGCACCAGCGCCACCCCGATGACCAGCACAATCAGTAGGAAAACCCAGCGCCCGGGGCGTTTCTGCTCTTCCACCTCAACTCGCCTCCCGTTCCCGCTCGAGATCGACCAGCCGCACGGAGACGACTTTGGAAACGCCCGTCCCCTCCATGGTCACTCCATAAAGGGCGTCCGCCACTTCCATGGTGCCGCGCTGGTGCGTGATGCAAATGAACTGAACGTTGCCGGTCTGTGAATACGACCGCAGGTACTTGCCGATGCGCTCCACGTTCGCCTCGTCCAGAGCGGCTTCCACTTCGTCAAGCACGACGAAAGGCGTGGGCTTGACTCGCAGCAGTGCGAAGAGCAGGGCGCTGGCGGTCATGGCCCGCTCACCGCCCGACAGCAGGCTGAGCGGCTGTGGCTTCTTGCCGGGCGGCTGAGCGATGATCTCAATGCCTGTTTCCAGCAAGTCGTTTTCGTCGACCAGGTGCAGGTCGGCCTTGCCGCCTTCAAACAGTTCCTGGTAGACCCGCTGGAACTCCCGGCGAATCACGCCGAACGAATCGAGGAAGTGGGTCTTAATGCGCTTCTCCAGCTCCTCGACTGCCCGGTAGAGCGACTCCTTGGCTTCCGTAAGGTCATCGCGCTGGTGCCCGAGGAAGGCGAACCGGTCCTGAGCCGTGCGGTACTCTTCAATCGCCTGCAGGTTGACGGGGCCCAGGGCCCTGATCTCCTCGCGCAAGGCGTGGGTCCGCTCGCGGGCGAAGGCGACTTCGGCTTCAGCCAGTGCCCGGCCGGTGATGTCGATGGGAGTCAGGCCATAGTTCTCGCTCAGCCGCTGAACCAGGCTCTCTTGTTCCATGCGCAGGCGGGCCTCTTCCACTTCGCCGGCCTGCAGGCGGCCCTGGGTGTCGGTCTGGGAGCGGCGGAAACCGCGCATCTCCCGCTCCCGATTGTTGACCTGCTCCAGCGCCTCCAGCTTACGGGACTGAATCCGGTCCCGCTCGCCTTCAAACCGCCGCCGCTCGGCTGCCGCTTCCTCGAGCTGGGCACGGGCCGCTTCGAGGTCGGCGCCGGCCTGCCCAAGGCGGTCAGCGGCGCCGGCCTTCTGCACTTCCCGCGCCGCCATGTCAGTCCGGAGGCCTTCGGTCTCCGCTTCCAGGCGGCTGCGCTGGCCGGTCAGGCCTTTCAGCTCCTGCGCCAGCTGCGCCAGCCGGACCTGGAGGGCCGTCAGCTCACGGGTCTGCTCGTCGAGGACGGCCAGGCGTGCCAGCCCCTCCTCGTTCATGCGGGAAACCCCCGCCTCAAGCTCCGCCTTGCGGGCGCCCAATGCGGCCAGTTCGGCCCGCAGCCCGCCAGCCGACGCGGCCCGCGCTTCAGCATCGGACTCAATCAGCTGGGCTTCGGCGGCGAAGCCGGTAATCGTTTCTTCCCAGCGCTGCGCTTCGCCGGCCAGGCGCCGGGCCTCGCCTTCCGCCTGGGTGATTTTTGTCTCAATGGTGCGCAGCTCAAGCTCGGCCGTCTGAACCTGCTTGTCCAGGTCGCCGCGCCGGGTCTGCACTTCTTCATACTCGCGACGGGCAGCCGCCAGCTCTTCACGCTGCAGGGCGATGCGAGCGGTCAGGTCTTCCCGCTCGCGCTCCCGTGACAGCAGGCCGGCGCCCTGTCCGCCGGTGGAGCCGCCGGTCAGGGCGCCGCCCGCGGCCAGCAGTTCGCCGTCGAGCGTCACAATCCGGTAGCGCTGCCCCGTCTTTCTGCCGAACGCCAGGGCGGCGTCGATATCCCCCGCGATCAGTGTCCGCCCGAGCAGCGAGGCCATGGCCGGGCGGAACCGATCCTCGAACCGGACCAGATCCAGCGCCACCCCGATGATGCCAGGCGCGCCACTGAACTCCCGCTCCTCATCGGCCCGGAAGCTGTTGGGCCGGATGGTGCTCAGGGGCAGGAACGTGGCCCGCCCGCCGTTCGTCTTCTTCAGGTGCTCGATCGCGGCCTTTGCGCCCGTGTCCGTCGCCGTGATGATGTTCTGAATGCTGCCGCCCAGGGCGATTTCGATCGCCTTCTCGTACCTGGGCTCCGTGCGAATTAGCTCGGCCACGGCGCCCAGGACTTCGGCCGCCCACGGATGCCCCTGCTCGCGGCCCATCAGGATCGTACGGGTGCCCTTCTGATAGCCCTCGAAGGCGTTGATCATCTCTTCGATCGCGCCCAGGCGGGACGAGGCGCCCTGAATCTGCTCACGAATGGCGCCGCCCTTCTGCTGCAGCTCCTGCAGCTTCTGGTCGGCCTCCAGACGCTCTGCACGCAGGGCTGTCAGGTTTGCGGCAGCCCGGTCTTTTGCTTCAGAGAGGCCGGCTTGCTGGTCGGCCACGCTCAGGGCGGCGCCCCGGGCTTTCTCCGCCGCCTCCTGGGCGCGCTCACGCTCAGCCTGCAAGCGGTTCAGCCGTTTCGCCGCCTCCTCGCCGGCTTGGTCGGCGGCGAGAGCAGCATTCCGTTTCTCCGCCTCCAGCTGAAGAATGGCGACGATTTCGTCCTTGCGGGCCTGCGCCTCCCGGCTGGCGGCTGCCACTTCGGCCTGGACGCCCTGCAGGGCCTGCTCCTTCTCCGATTGCTGGTCCGCTGCGGCCGCCACTTCGGACTGGAGCCGCAACACCTGATCTTCCAGGGCGCCGGACTCAGCGATTACGGCCTGCAGCTTCGCTTCCAGGGCCGTCAGCTCGCCTTCGAGGCGGAACTGCTCGGCCTGGGCACCCTTCTGCTCCTGGGCGGCCAAGGCCATGCGGCCTTCGGCCCGTTCCACCCGGCCTGCGGCTTCCGTCAATTGTCCGGTGACGACGGACAGCTCCTGGTCCAACGATTCGGCCAGGTTGCGGGCAACTTCCGCGGCCTGGTCGCCCGCCGACAGCTTCTCTTCCAGTTCGGCGAGCCGCTCGCGCAGGTGCTGATTGTCGGCCAGCTGCTTTTCCAGCCGGTCGGCTACTCCGGTTAGCGAATAGGCAAGCAGACCAACGTCAAGCCTGGTCAGCTCCTCGTTCAGATTGGTGTACACTTCCGCCCGCCGGGCCTGGTCGGCCAGTGACTCCATCTGATTGGAAAGCTCCCCGATGATGTCGGTGATGCGCAGCAAGTTCTGCTCGGTCTCATCCAGCCGGCGCTGGGCTTCTTTCTTGCGGGCCTTGTACCGGGAGATGCCGGCCGCTTCCTCAAAAAGGGCCCGCCGGTCTTCGGGCTTGCTAGAAAGAATCTCGTCGATCTTGCCCTGCCCGATGATCGAGTAGTTGTCCTTGCCCACACCGGTATCGAGGAACAGGTCCTGCACATCCTTGAGCCGGCAGGGCACCTGGTTGATGAAATACTCGCCCTCGCCTGACCGGTCGACCCGGCGGGTGACCATCACTTCGGTAAAACCGACGCCCAGCCGGCCGTCCGTATTGTCCAGCACCAGCGATACCTGGGCAAAGCCCATGGCTTTCTTACCGTCGCTGCCGGCGAAGATCACATCAGCCATGGAGCCGCCCCGGAGCGCCTTGGCGCTCTGTTCGCCGAGGACCCAGCGGACAGCGTCCGAGACGTTGGACTTGCCGGAGCCATTTGGCCCCACCACTGCCGTGATGCCGGGGCCGAATTCGAGTTCTGTCTTGTCAGCAAAGGACTTAAAGCCGAAGATTTCGAGACGCTTGAGATACACGCGGCAGCCTCCTCGAGTCCGGGTCGGCCGGACGGAAGGGTGACAATACAAAAGCGAACGCCAGGTGTAGCCGTAGCCCATCTGGCGCCGGTGCAGAAGTATGAGTTCGACGGATGGGGTCAGTTCTCCCTGCTTCGGTGGACAAAGAAACAGGGCCCCGCCGGCGGCGAGGCCCGAATTTGTCTTGTTACCGAGGCTCCACGATGAAGCGGATGGCGGTTCTTTCCTCGTTTTCAATCGTGATTTCGGCAAACGCCGGGACTGTCACAAGGTCAATACCGTTTGGTGCTACGTATCCGCGAGCGATGGCAATCGCCTTGACGGCCTGATTGACAGCGCCTGCCCCCACAGCCTGAACTTCTGCTGACCCCTTTTCACGCAGTACAGCGGCCAGGGCACCGGCGACGGACTTGGGTTTGGATTGTGCTGATACCTTGAGTACTTCCACAGTATATCCTCCTCTGGAGAGCGATCTAGTGCTATGTATCTACGCGAGTACTACATCATTGATATCTCATATTCGCATACTACTGTCAATATCCTCTATCTTATCTGGTATATTTTTTGTGAAGATTTGAAAATAAACTTTCTCAGGAGGATTACAATAAGATTTCAGGACGCAAATGGCAAGAGACGCCTGCAAGTAGGCGTCCCAGAGTTCAATACACTATTTTACACAGAATATCGGGGGACAAAACTAATTAATAATAATTAGTATCATAATCTGTGTAACCATAAAATCTGTGTAATCTGTGTAAACTGTTTTCTCATCTGACGAGTCTGTCCAACGCCCCCCGGGCAGCCTCCTGCTCGGCTTCCTTCTTGCTGCGCCCCCAGCCGGTGCCCAGCTCCTCCCCCCGGTGGTATACGCCGGCCTGGAACCGGCGGTTGTGGGCGGGGCCTTCCTCCGTGAGCAGGCGATACGCGGGTCCTTCCGGGTAGCGCTCCTGCAGCCATTCCTGCAGCCGTGTCTTATAATCGACCCGGACCAGGCCGCTGCGCGCGGGCGCAATCAGAGGCGCCAACTCCCGCAGTAGAAAGCTGCGGGCCACCTCCAGCCCGCCGTCAATGAACAGGGCACCCACTAACGCCTCAAGGGCGTCGGCCAGGATCGAATCCCGGTCACGCCCGCTCACGGACTCGCCCTTGCCGAATCGCATGTGCTCGCCCACCCCGAGCGCCCGGGAGCGGGCAGCCAGAGTCGGCTCGCACACCACGGCGGCGCGGATCTTCGTCAACTCCCCTTCGGGCAGGTCGGGGAACTGCTCGAAAATGTACTGCGCGACGACCATGCCCACCACCGCATCACCGAGGAACTCCAGGCGCTGGTTGGCCGGTGCGCCCGGATTCTCGTTGGTGAAAGTAGTGTGCGTCAGGGCCTCGTACAGCAGTCGGGGGCTGTGGAAAACGTGGCCCAATCCGGTCTGCGTCCACTCCTCCAGCGAACCTGCCATGTCCTACACCTCGCCTCGCAGTATCGCTGTTTCCGCTTCGTCAGGCTCGAACCGTTTCCGTCGGCAGAAGGTTACGGACGGAAACGCTCCGACCCTTCCTTCAGCTCTCCGCTTCGTCAGGCTCGAACCGTTTCCGTCGGCAGAAGGTTTCGGACGGAAACGGTCCGACCCTTCCTTCAGCTCACCCAGCGGCGTACAATGACCGTCGCATTCTGGCCGCCGAAACCAAACGAGTTGGAAAGCGCCACATCAACCCGAGCTTCCCGCGCCTGGTTGGGCACGTAGTCCAGGTCGCACTCCGGATCGGGCACCTCCAGGTTGATGGTGGGCGGCAGAACCCCGTCCGCCATCGCCATGACCGTGGCGATCAGTTCCACGGCGCCGGCGGCCCCCAGCAGATGCCCGTGCATCGACTTGGTGGATGATACCGCCAGCTTGCGGGCGTGGTCGCCGAAAATCGCCTTGATCGCCCGCGTCTCCGCGATGTCGCCCTGCGGCGTGGATGTGCCATGGGCGTTTATGTACCCGACATCTTCCGGCTTCACGCCGGCGTCGGCAATGGCCCGCTTCATCGCCCGGGCGCCGCCTTCACCGTTTTCCGGCGGCTGCACCATGTGGTGGGCATCGGCTGCGCACCCATACCCGATCACTTCCGCGTAAATCCGGGCGCCCCGCTTTTTCGCGTGCTCCAGGCTCTCCAAAATGACGACGCCGCCGCCTTCGCCCATGACGAAGCCGTCGCGCAGCTTGTCAAACGGGCGGGACGCCTTTTCCGGCTCCTCGTTGCGGGTAGAGAGCGCCTTCATGTTGCCGAAGCCCGCGAAGGCTACCGGCACGAAGGAGGCCTCCGAACCACCGGTGACCATCAGATCAGCCCGGCCTTCCCGAATGGCGTAGAACGCCTCGCCGATGGCGTTGTTGGCCGAAGAGCACGCCGTCACCGTCGTCATATTCGGGCCCTTGAGGCCCCATTGGATGGCGATGGTGCCTGCCGCCATGTTCGCAATCATCATCGGGATCATGAAGGGGCTGACCCGTCCCGGCCCTTTCTGCAGCAGTGTGGTGAGTTCCTCGGAATAGGTCTCCATACCCCCGATGCCGCTGCCGAAGTAGACGCCGGACTGCTCGGGTTCGACTGCCCCCGCTTCCAGACCAGCGTCAGCGAAGGCCATTTTCGCCGCCGCCATGGCAAACTGCGTGTAGCGGTCCATCCGCCGGGCTTCCTTCCGGTCCAAGAAGTCGGCAGGGTTGAACCCCTTGACTTCGGCTCCGATTTTCGTCTCGAAATTGGCCGTATCAAAGCGGGTAATCAGCCCGACGCCGCTCCGTCCCGCCTTCAGCCCCGCCCAGAAGTCGCCGACGTTCAGCCCGAGCGGGGTGACGGCGCCCATGCCCGTAATGACAACCCGGTGCCCCATGAAGCCACTCCTTTGTTTAGACCCCGAAATGCTAAAGTCCCGCAGCAGTCGCCACGTAGGGCGCCACTACGGGACTTGCGTGCTTGGAAAACCTGTCGGTCAGATGCGACCTACTTCCGCTCCATAATGTACTTAACCGCGGCTTCCACGGTCAGGAGCTTCTCGGCATCCTCATCGGGAACTTCGATCTCGAACTCTTCTTCGAGAGCCATGATCAGTTCCACGATGTCCAGGGAGTCAGCGCCGAGGTCCTCAATAAAGGAAGCTTCAAGCGTAACTTCCTCTTCCTCCACGCCCAACTGATCAACGATAATAGCCTTTACCTTCTCAAAGATGGCGTCCTTGCTAGCCATGCGGGTTCACCTCCTCCCGACACACTGACAGGAAATGCGGAAAGGTGCTGAATAACGCTGAAAGAAACCTTTACTGCATTGTTAGCCCACCGTCGACAGGAAGTGTCTGCCCGGTGATATAATCTGCCCCCGGCCCCGCCAGGAATAGGACGGCGGCGGCGACATCTTCCGGCTTGCCAAAGCGCTCGAGGGGAATCTGTTTCAGATAGCTTGCCCGCTGTTCCTCATTCAGTTCCAGCAGCAAGCCCGCTTCGATCGCCCCGGGCACCACACAGTTGACGGTGATGCCGCGGCTGCCCAGTTCACGGGCCGTAGCCCGGGTGAGTCCGACCATACCGGCCTTGGCGGCGGAGTAGTTGGCCTGACCGGCTACCCCCAGCAGTCCGCTGACGGAACCGATGTTGATGATGCGCCCGAACCGTGCTTTCAGCATCGGCCGTGCGACGGCCTTCGTGCAGAGGAAGACGCCCTTGAGGTTGGTGTCCAGCACGGCGTCCCAGTCATCTTCCTTCATGCGCATCAGCAGTCCGTCGCGGGTGATGCCGGCGTTGTTGACCAGGATGTCAACCTTGCCAAAGGCTTCGACGGCCGCCTTCACCAGCGCCTCAGCACCTTCGGCGGTGGCGATGTCCGCCTGAACGGCCAGCGCCTCTCCACCGGCATTCTTGATGGAACGGGCAAGCTCTTCCGCAGACCCGGCATTCCTGGCGTAGTTGACCACCACGGCAGCTCCCTGAGCGGCGAGAGCGGTGGCAATCGCCTTTCCCAGGGCGCCGGAAGCGCCGGTTACAACTGCCACCCGTTTGGCTAGCAACATCTTAGCAGACCCTCCCACAAGAATCAAGGACTTTACCCAGAGACTGGGCATCCTCAACATTGAACATTGTGACTTTTCTATCAATCTTCTTCATGAACCCGGTCAGCGTCCGGGACGGCCCGACTTCCACAAAGGTATCGACGCCGTCGGCCAACAGCCGGCGCATCGATTCCTCCCAGCGGACGGGCGTGGAGACCTGCCGGACCAGGAGGTCATGAATGGCGGCGCCTTCCGTGACGTAGGCGGCCGTCACATTCGCGACGACCGGTACCGTGGCGTCATGCAGGGTGACCTGCGCCAGGGCGTTGCTCAGCATGTCGCCTGCGGGGGTAAGCAGGCTGGAGTGGAACGGGGCGGTGACCGAAAGCTTGACGGCCTTGCCGCCGCCCTGGTGGACCAATTCCATCGCCTTCTCGACGGCCGGGTTGTGCCCGGAGATGACCACCTGGCCGGGGCAGTTGTAGTTTGCCCCTTCGACCACCAGACCGGTGGTCTGCCGGACCTGGGCGCAAATCTCGTCAATCCGGTTCGTGTCAAGGCCCAATACGGCCGCCATGCCGCCCGTTCCCAGAGGGACCGCATCCTGCATGTACATGCCCCGGCGCCGCACCAGGGGCACCGCCTGCTCAAATGACAGCACGCCCGCGGCCACCAGGGCCGAGTACTCGCCGAGGGAGAGGCCGGCGACCGCGTCGGGCTTCAGACCGTTCGCGGTTAGCAGGGAAAGGCATGCGACGGACAGGGTGAGGATGGCCGGCTGCTGGTTGTAGGTCTTCTTGAGCTCTTCCTCAGGCCCTTCCCAGCACAGCTGCGCCAGGTCGAAGCCGAGCAGTTCGGCCGCCTGATCGAAATGGCGCTGAACGGCCGGGAACTGTTCGGCCAGTTCCTTGCCCATCCCTACATACTGGCTGCCCTGACCCGGGAAAATGAAGGCCACTTTGGCCATATCGGTCACTCTCTTTCGTCGTGTTTACACTTCGTAGAAACAGACACCAACGGTACCGGGGCCCGTATTGGTGGCAATGACGGGACCTACTTCGCCAAACCAGCTCTCGTCGATCTGGTAGAGCTTGCTGATGGCTTCCAGCCAGCGCTGGGCCTCGTCGGGGACCTGCGTGTGCAGAACGGCCACCTTAATGCGGCGCCCGGCGGGCACGCGCTCCTGCATCATTTCCAGGGCCCGCGGGAGCACTTTGGACTTGCCGCGCACCTTGTCGGCCGGCGCCACAACGCCTTCGCGGTCGACCTGCAGGATCGGCTTGATGCCCAGCAGTCCGCCCAGCAGCGCCTGCGCCTTGCCGATGCGGCCGTTCTTCTGTAAAAACTCCAGCGTGTCGAGCGTAAAGAAGATGTGCATGCGCTGAGCAATCGCCTCGACGGCGGAGACAATCGACTCCGTCGACTTGCCGGCCTTCGCCATGCGCGAGGCCTCAATCGCCATCATGCCGAGCCCCCAGGTGGCGCTGCGGGTATCGACATGGGTCACCTTGAGATTCGGCATCATCTGGGCGGCAATTTGGCTGGAGTTCATTGTCCCCGACAGCTTGGTGGAAATGTGAATGGAGATGACCTCGTCACCCGTGCCAGCCAACTTCTCATAGACCTTGAGGAAGTCGCCGGGAGAAGGCTGCGCCGTCTTCGGATGATGAGGGCTGGTCCTGAGCTTGGCCCAGAACGCGCCCGCGTCCATCTCCACGGAGTCCAGGAACGCTTCCGGACCGAAGTGAACCGTCAGCGGCACCATCTCGATTCCGTACTGCTTTAGCGTTGACTCCGGCAGGTCCGACGTGCTGTCCGTGACAATCCGCACACCCATGGTTCAGTACCCCCTTGCACTTCTCAGTCGGGTCACTTCCCCCACCGCAGCGCCACGGCTGCCCAGACCAGCCCGGCGCCGAACGAGACGAGGACGATCTCATCGCCGTCCTTAATCCGTCCTTCAGCCAACGCCTCTGTCAGGGCTACCGGGATGCTGGCCGAAGAGGTATTGCCATAGCGGTCAAGGTTGATGACGACCTTTTCGGGTCCGAGCTTGAGCCGCTTCATAGCTCCTTCAATGATGCGGATGTTGGCCTGATGCGGAATCAGAAGATCCAGGTCTTCCCGGGCCATGCCGGCCTTTTCCATGACCTGTACCGTTGCCTCGTTCATGACCCGGACGGCGAACTTGAAGACTTCCGGTCCGTTCATCTGGATGTAGTGCAGCCGCTTGGCCACGGTCTCCGCAGACGCCGGGTTCCGCGAACCGCCGGCCGGGATTTGCAGGTGGCAACCGCCGGCGCCCTCGGAGCCCAATACCGAAGCGAGGATGCCGCGCCCGTCGCTGACGGGCTGCAGCACCGCCGCGCCGGCGGCGTCGCCGAACAGCACGCAGGTGTTGCGGTCCTCCCAGTCGACAAGCTTGGAGAGGAGCTCCACGCCGATGACCAGTGCGCAATTGTACATACCTGACGCGATCGTCTGCTGGGCCATGACGGCGCCGTAAAGCCATCCGGGGCAGGCGGCCGACATGTCAAAGGCGGCAGCCTTCGTGCAGCCCAGCGCGTCCTGCACGATGCAGGCGGTGGACGGGAAGACCATGTCCGGAGTGACGGTGCCGACGATGATCAGATCGATGTCGTCCGGCGTAACGCCGGCCATCTCCATGGCCTTGCGGGCGGCCTTGACGGCGTAATCGGAGCTGGCTTCGCCCGGCTCGCTGATGCGCCGCTCACGAATGCCGGTGCGGGAGACGATCCATTCATCGTTAGTATCGACCATTTTTTCGAGGTCGGCGTTGGTCAGGATCCGTTCGGGCACGGCCATCCCGACGCCGGTGATTCCGACGGAGCGTAAGGACATTCTCCGGTTCTCCCTTCTATGCCGAGGGCTGGCCCTCGGTCTGTGGATGAGTCGCGTCATAGGCGGCGATGGAGGACCCGAGCTTGTCGATGACCTTCCCCTGCAGCGCGGTGTACATGACACGCAGGCCGCTGCGGATCGCCTTGGCATTGGACGAGCCGTGGCACTTGACCACCGGGGCTTTCAGCCCCAGCAGCAGGGCGCCGCCGTACTCGGTGTAGTCGAACTTCGCCCGCATTCGCTTGAGCGCCGGCCTCGCCAGCAGGGCGCCGATCTTGGCGGTGGGCGTAGAGGTCAGCGCATCTTTGAGCGCCTTGAAGACCCCCATGGCCACCCCTTCAAAGGTTTTGAGCAGGATGTTGCCGGGAAATCCATCGGTCACGACGACATCGGCCCCGCCGAACATGACTTCACGCGCTTCGATGTGCCCGGTGAAGTTGATGCCCGCCGTGGCCTTGAGGAGCGGATAGGTCGCCTTGGTCAGGGCGTTGCCCTTCTCCTCCTCGACGCCGTTATTCAGCAGCGCCACCCGGGGGGCTTTCAGGTCGAGGATCTCCCGGGCGTACACATCGCCCATCAGAGCGAACTGCACGAGCCACTCGGGGCGGCAGTCGGGCGTGGCGCCAATATCCAGCACAAAGACCGGCTTTTCGACAGAGGGGAAGACGGTGCCCAGGGCCGGGCGCTCAATGCCCTTCATGCGCCCGATGCCAAGGGTGCCCACCACGACCAGGGCGCCCGTGGAACCGGCTGTGAGGAGCGCAGCCGCCTTGCCTTCCTTGACCAGGCGCCCAGCCACGGCGAGCGAGGCGTCCTTCTTGGTGCGGAACGCCTTGGTCGGCTCTTCGTGCGTGGTGATCACTTCACTTGCGTGGTGAATGGTCACGTTGGACGGCAGGCCGCCGTGCCTGGCCGCCTCCGCCTTGAGTTTCGTTTCGTCGCCGATCAGAACGACTTCGATCGGGAAGTCGCGGGCCGCCAGGATAGCGCCCTCAACTTCCGGGGCGGGGGCGTTGTCGCTGCCCATTGCGTCAACTGCGATCTTCATTCGTCTCGCCCTCCCGTCACCCTGGCGGGGTCTACTGCAAACACGGAGAACTTGCCGCGGAAGACCTTGTCGAGCCCCGCGCGCGATTCAACCAGGACGACATAGTGTGTCCCACGGCGGCGAATTACTTCGCCCTTCGCCACCAACTTTTCGCCGACGGTGACGGGGCGCTTGAACTTGACGTTCGCCAGGCCGGTCAGCACGATGTCCGAGTCGATCAGGGCAATGGCGAGCGACTCGGCCTGGGCAAAAATGTACTGGCCCCGCACGACCTGGCTCCGCTCGAAGACCATCTCCTCGGTGGTCTCCAAAATGGAGATGCCCCGTTCGCCAAGGGTGATGTCGATCAGTTCGCCGACGATCTCCTTGCTGCCCATCGATTTGACGATGCCGTACGTCCGTTCCGCCACATGTTTGGTGCGCTCCCGCAGTTCGGGAATGCCAAGGGCAAGCCGGTCAAGCCTGATTGTCTGAATGCTGACATCGAATAGTTCGGCCAAATCTTCGTCGCTGAGGAACGGGTTTTCCCGGATCTTCTCCCGCAGTTGGGACTGCCGGTCCCGCTTCTTGACTCCGGATGCCATCGCTGCTCACCTCGCATGGCGGTGTGCAAGATCCTAAAACTTGCTTTTAGGATCTGGTCCCAAGTATAACCCCTGGGTTCCTGGTAAGCAAGACCTCCCCCAGGAAAAACCCGGGGGAGGCCACCGTTTTTCTATTGGTCAAGATAGCGCATCGCCGCTTCCAGCGGCTCATCCCGGCCGGAAGCGATCCCTGCGATGGTCGGGGCGCAGGCAATGTCCGGCTGGATGCCCTTGCCGACGAAGTCAGTGCCGTCGGGCATGGTGTCCCGCTTGCAGCAGACGCGGAAGGCGCCCCCGCCGGGGAGCGGCACCCAGAGCGGCTGGCCCGTGCTGCCCGTGGAAGGCTCTCCGACGATTGGGCCGCGTCCGGCGGCCTTGAACCCCACCAGAAAATCCTCGGCGGCGCCGGCGGTAAAGGGCCCGCTGAGCACGGCCACCGGGCCCGTGCAGCCCGGGCGGGCATTGTCAGGAGCCACTTCGTCGGGCGGCATGGCCAGCCAGCGCTGGCTGCCGCCCCACGCCCGTATGACGGGTACATAAGTCCGGACGCGCACGGCCGCGGAGTGTGCGGGGGCCGCCAGAAAACGAGCCAGAATACTGTGGGCGACCGTCGTGGAGCCGCCGGTGTTTCGCCGGAGATCGAGCACCAGGCCGGTGACACCTTCGAAATTCGGGAAGCGCCGGTGGAACTCGGCGGCCACCTCCGTCTCGCCCATGGTGTTGATGGCGACACGCAGGCGCCCGGCGCCGAGGGTCTGCACCTCCAGGCGGGGCGGCCGCGGGAGCCGGCCGGTACGGTGGAGGGTGACCGCGAACTCCGTGCCGTCCCACCGGCGGGCGAGCACATTCACGGGCGTGCCCGCGGGGCCTCGTAGGATCCGGGCAGCCACTGCGGCCTCGGTGTAGTGTCTTGTGGATGATTCGACAGTTTCGGCAATGTGAATTCTGAGCCCGTCGACGTCTTTGCCGTCGACGGCCAAAATTTCCGTTCCGGGCGGCAGCTCCGCTCCTTCCACCACAACCGGGCGCCCCTCGACGGCGAGCACACGGACGGGCGGCGTTTTCAGGGTGAGGCGAAGGTGGTGCGGCAGAGTGACCCCGGTCTGCCCGTCGCCGAGCAGACGGGCGAATTGGGTAAGCAGCCCCCAGTATTCCTGCTCGGTGGCGGCGGCCTGGATTCGTGGGAGGAAGGCCTGGAACTGACCGTCCCACCACGCTTCGCCGGGCAACTTGTCCCAGTATGCGAAGTTGTACTTCGCCTCGCTCCATACGGTGGCGAGGGCCAGAGCGCGGTCGGCGGCCCCGGGGAAGGGGACTGCCGGTGCCGGGGCGGCGGTCGGGGCCATGAGGGCACGGACCCATGGGGCAATGCTGAAGGTTTCGCCTTCGTGCAAGGCAGCGGCCAGGTCCTCGCTAAGCGCGGGCGGCAGGTCTTTGCTTGGGAAGGTATCCATCCGGCTCACCTCTGAGGCTTATGTTGGCACAGATTCCTTTCTATGAATAGAGTATGGTTTGTGTATGGATGGTTCATCATCGAGAGCGGCGTGAGTGAGCAGCGCGTGGAGACAGTCTCGACACGGTGTGGGCCTTGAATGTGGGAATGGGAACGGGATTTTCCCACGGAAGACGCGGAAGGGGACACGGAAATCGCGGCAGTGGAAGTGGGAATGTGATATGGCCGCGGATTATGCATTTCATGATCTGTCGTCTATTTTATAATTGGTGTAATAATATAGTATACAATTGCAATTAGCGCCATCGCCATTTTATTGTCCCCTGCAGTGTCCTCCGTACTTCCGCGCCTTCCGTGGCAAAATGCATCCATTACCTCACATAAGCAGCAATCACCCACATAATGGCGTGGCAGACCGCGAAGAAGCGACCTCCCTGAGATGGGAGGTCGCTGAAGATCAGTTGCCAGCGTCAGTGCCGGTCGCCGGGGCCTCAGGCTCCGTGGGCGCCGGAGCCTCGGGCTCGGTCGGCACCGGAGCCTCGGGCTCGGTCGGCGCCGGGGCCTCGGGCTCGTCCATCTCCTCGTCCTCTTCCTCGGCGATGACGGTGATGGCACCCGTCGCTTCGTCATACTCTACTTCGGCGCCGAGGGCCGTGGCGATGAAGCGAAGCGGAACAAACGTACTGCCTTCGACCAACTCGGCCGGGACAGGGAGCTCGACGACCGCCCCATTCACCACGGCCTGGGTCGAATCGATCGAGAGCACGACGGACTGGTCACCCATCTGCATCATGACGGTCCGCGTGCTCGGATCCCAAGCTACAGTGGCGCCGAGCGTCTCAGCCAGCCGGCGGAAAGGCACCAGCGTGCGGCCGTTCCGCGCGACCGGGGTCACATTGAGCCGTTCGCCGTTGACGTAGACCAGGTACTGGCTGGTTTCGCCGGCGGCGCGCTCGGCCTGCGCCTGGGCCAGGGACTTCGCCTTGGCCTCTGCCTTCGCCTGCTCCTTGGCCAACTCCCGGGCTGCCTTGGCCTGCTCTCTGGCCAGTTCCCGGGCCTGCTTTGCAGCCTCGTCGAGCGAGTCATCGGCCTCGTCCACTTCGTCCTCAGACTCATCTTCGTCCTCAGACTCATCCTCGTCCCCAGACTCATCCTCGTCGTCATCATCCTGGTCGGCGGCGGAGCCGGGAATCAGGTTTCCATTTTCATCAACATTAGGGTTGTGCTCGCTGGCCTTGCCCTTGCCGGACAGGTCCACGGGCTTCCCGTTCTTCCCTTCCGTCTCGGTCTCGTCTTCGATTTCGTCTTCGGTCTCGTCTTCGGTCTCGTCTTCGGTCTCGTCCTGCGTCTCGTCCTCGGCTCCGGCCTCGTCCTCGTCCACGTCAGCCTCGTCGGACTCAGACTCGTCCAGTTCAGACTGCTCAGCGTCGCTGTCGTCCAGTTCCGACGCCGAATCATTCTGCTCCTGCCCGGAGTTCTGGCCCTTCGGCGCCGCATACGCCGAAGTTGCGTACAACCCAATCGCCAGGATAGCCAATAGTGCGACCACACGAGATTTCCGTACCCACATCATTCCCATTGTGTAAAATCCTCCTCTAGATGGTCCCCATATACCAAGAACTTGGTTCGATCATATCATACGATTTCCCTGGTCTGAATTCTGGGGGTAGCCAGAAAAAACTTTTTCGATAAAAAAAGAAGCAGGGAGCAATTGCTCCCTGCTTCTTTTCACTAGTAGAGATTTACTTCGCAGCCGCCTCAGGCTCCATATTGATGACCTGCCGACCCTGGTACTGGCCGCAAGTCGGGCAGACGCGGTGCGGCAAAGTCGGAGACTTGCAGTTAGGGCAGATGCTCAGGTTCGGAGCCTCGAGCCGGAAATTGTGAGCCCGCCGGGAATCGCGCCGGCTCTTGGAAACCTTTTTCTTCGGAACCGCCATGCTGGTTACACCCCTTTCACATCTCCGTCAGATCAGATGACGGACCCGAGAACCGTGCCCCGGGGGGAATTGTTATGAGTTGGAATCCGGCTTTCGGAGCAGATCTTTCAGTGCCGCAAGCCGGGGATCAACGGTGTGAGACTGTTCGCCGCACTGGCAGGGACCCTCGTTCAGGTTGGTGCCGCAGCTTGGGCAGAGACCTTCGCACTCGTCGCTGCAGAGCGGCTTCATGGGCAGCTCCAGCAGGATGTTCTCCCGCAGGGGGTCGGAAAGGTCGATTTCGTCGCCGCTGTAGTACGTAACGCTTCGCTCGGCCTCCGCATCGGAATCAGGCTCCTCGGCTCCCTCGCTGGGCGCCCCTTCGACGAACTCCTCTTCAAAGGAGACTTGGAGCGGCAGCGTGACCGGCGACAGACAGCGGCTGCACTCGAGCGTGGCCTCACCGGCGACGGAAGCCTGAATCAGAAGGCGGTCCCCCGCATTCCAGATTTCCGCTTCGCCTTCGAAGGGGCGGTCAAACACAACCTGCTGACCCGCCATTTCCACCGACTCGACCGCTACCTGCACGGGCACCTTCTTGTGGCTTCCCGCCTCGATCTTGATATCCGAAACGTTGATGCGCACCGGAATCGTCACCTCAAAACAGCCTTTCAGGCTCAAACACCCTGCCTGAAGGCACATCACGTATTATATCGGCCTTTGGCTCCATTTGTCAACGTCTATGCCTTTACGAACGTCTGGAGCCGAGAATTGAAAGGATCAGCCATAGACCGACAGCGCAAATGAGCAGAAAACCCAGGTCGGCCACCGGATACCGGCGCAGGAACGAATCTGCTCTGCCGGTGCTGCTGACCAGAGCGGTTCCGATGATCAGGCTCGCCAGCAAAATCGCGATCGCAAGCCGGTTGGCGATGGCGGACAGCCGCCTGAGGGCCGGCTCCAGCCCCTTGTGATCCAGCGCCAGTCGCCATTCGCCTTCTTCCATGGCGTCGAGGAGCCGGCTGACCTGCCGGGGAATGCGCAGCGAATGGCGTCCGGCATCGAGCAGGTCGCGGCCGAGGCGCCCCAGAACTCGCTCCGGCTTAAGGCGCGTCGCCATGACCAACTCAGCATGGGGCGCCGCCAGCCCCACCAGGGTGGCGTCCGGATCGACCCGGCGGCAGACCGCCTCCAGCGTGGTCAGTGCCTTGAGCAGCACGGTATAGGCGCTAGGAAAAGTGATTTCGTACTTGCGGGCCAGTGCAAGCGTCTCCCGCAGCGCCGGGCCGAGCTGCACCTCCCGGATGGGCACTTCCCCGTATTTCCGGCGCAGCCGGTCGCAATCGCGCCGCAGAGCGGCCATGTTGGCCGGCCGCGTGATTACGCCCATGCTCAGGATCGCCTCGACGACGAGGTCCGTATCCTTGGCCACGACGCCGATTACGTAGTCGATAATGTGCTCCCGCATGGCAGGGCTCAGCTCCCCCACCATGCCCATGTCGACGAAGATGATCGACCCGCCGGGTCCGATAAACAGGTTGCCCGGATGGGGGTCGGCGTGGAAGAAGCCGTCCTGCAGCACCATCCGGAAGATCGCCCCCGCCAGCCGCTGGGCCACCTGCGCCGGTGAGATGCCTTGCTTGCGCATGGAATCAAGGTCGGTGATCCGGAGCCCGCCGACCCGCTCCAAAGTCAGCACACGCCCCGTGGTATGCTCCCAACAGACGCCGGGGAACCCAACCAGGGGGTCGTCAGCGAAACTGGCACGGAAGCGGTCAGCATTGCGCCCTTCCTGTCGGTAGTCGAGCTCACCGCGCAGCATCGCAGCGAACTCCCGGGCCACGCCGGGCAAGTCGTAGCTGCGGCCCCAGGCCGTCCGCCGGGCGGCGAGGGCGGCCAGCCCCTGCAGCACTTGCAGGTCCAGCTCCACCTGCTCGCGGACGCCGGGGCGCTGTACTTTGATCACGACCGGGCGCCCGTCTATCAGGGCGGCCCCGTGGACCTGCCCAAGCGACGCCGCCGCCACTGGGACGGGGTCGATCCAGCGGAAGCGGCTGTCGACGGGGGCGCCCAGCTCCGCTTCCAACACGGCCATGACCTGCTCGAAGGGAAACGGAGCCACCCGGTCCTGCAGCCGTTCGAGGGCGCCCACAATGTCCGGGGGGAGAATGTCGCCCCTGGTGGAGAGCATCTGTCCGAGTTTGACGAACGCCGGCCCCAGTTCCTCCAGCGCCCGCCGCAGCCGCTCGCCCCGCCCGGCCCGCTCTTCGGCGCCGGCTCCCGCCGGCTGCGCCGCGCCGCCGGCGCCCAGATGCTCGACCAGCGATCCGAAGCCGTACCGGGTCAGCACACGGAGGACGGTCCGATAACGTTGAAGGATCTGGGACCGGGAGAAGCGCAAGGGTCTCACCAACCAGTCAGCATCATTCCCTGGCTCCCCTACTATTGCCAAAAGGCGGGGCCGCCATGCGGGATCCTCGCTGCCATGCTCCGCCCTTCGCCTCCGCGGACCGGAGCCAGGCCAACGCATCTTCCACGCGGTCGACGGGCACCACGGTAATGTGGGTAGCCACGCCGGCGGCGTCCGGGTAATTGGACCGGGGCACGAAGATCACGTTGGCCCCGGCGGTTTCGGCCGCGAACACCTTTTGCCGCACGCCCCCGATGGCGCCCACCGATCCGTCCGCCTCCACCGTGCCCGTCCCCGCAACCACCTTGCCCCGCGTAATACCGCCAGGGGTCAGCTGGTCGACGATCTGCAGGGTAAACATCAGCCCCGCCGACGGTCCCGTGATGGCTCCCGTTTTGATGCGGATCTCCAGGGGCACATCAAACAGCAGGCTGTCTTTAATGAAGATCCCGAACACCGGCTGGCCTTTGCGGGCAGGGTCCGTACTCTCGGCCGTGGCGGCGCGCAGATCAAGCTCCTTGCCGCCCCGTTTGACCCGCACCGCCAGCAAATCGCCGGGGCGGAAGCCCTGCAGCGCTGTCCGGAGGTCGCTCGCCGAGGACACCGGCCTCCCCTCGATGGCGATGATCACGTCGCCCGGCTGAAATACACCCTGGTTAGGGCTGCCCGCAGCCAGGTCGGTAATCTCCGCGCCGACGGGCACCGTGCCCCGACCGTAGCCCGCTTCTTTCAGCCCGATGGCCATGGCCGTCTGCTTACTGTCCGCCATCATGCGGCGGGTCAGTTCCAGATATTTGTCGTAATCTTCAATGTCGCCGAGGAACTGCTGGGGCGTTTCCAGTTCGGCCCGGAGGTCCAGCTTCGCATACAGATACCAGAAGAGGTTGGCCGGCTGCGTGGTGACCACCAGCATGAAAAGGCGCCCCGGATGCGCCGAGCCGCCTGCCACCGCCACCATGCCGCCGGTATCGACGGCGGCGCCGGGGGCCGTTATGTACCACGGCGTGGGCGTGAACCAGAGCGTCAGGCCCAGCGCCGTGAGCGAAATCAGCAATACGAGAAGCCGGCGGGTCCAGGGCGTCCGCCGGCCGTAGGAGCGCCATAACCGCTGATGTAGCCGCACCTTCGGATCCGCCCTTCCTAGAGCTGCTGCTGCAGTTCTTCCCGCGCTTTGCGGACGGCCATGACGGTCTTCTGGGTGTCGACGGCGATCTTCTCCAGGTCGGGCTGGACGCGACCGAACAGCTCGTCTGCCCATTCCAGGGCGTTCTGACGAATCTCGCGGGCCACCCGCTTCGCCTGGTCGATCAGCTCTTCCGCCTGCTTTTGGGCTTCCTGCGCGACGGAATGCTCCGCCGTGAGCCGGGCGGCCAGCGACTGCGCTTCGCGCACGGTCGTCTCGGCCTGCTCACGCGCCTCGGACAGAATCGCATCGCGGTCCCGTGCGACCCGGTTGGCGTCCCGAATCTCCTGGGGCAGCAGTTCCCGCATTTCGTCGACCAGGCCCAGGAGTTCATCGGGATCCAGCAGAACCCTGCCGGTCAGGGGTACTTTGGTTGCCTGGGCGATGGCGTCCTCCAGGCGGTCGAGCATGGTCATGATCTCCACCGTCATAACCTCCTGCAACTTATGCCAATGCGTATTGCGTTCACCGCTGCTTGCTGCCGAACTTGCGGCGCAGGCGCTCTTCCACCAGAGGCGGCACCATGTCATTGAGCTTTCCGCCCAGGGAGGCAAGCTCCCGGACGATGCTGGAACTAAGATAGGAGTACTGGTTCCGGCTCATCAGGAAATACGTTTCGATTTCGTCGTTGAGCTGCATGTTGACCATGCCCATCTGCCACTCGTATTCGAAGTCCTGGATGGGGCGCAGCCCTTTGACAATTGCCTGGGCGCCCTTCGCTCGGGCGAAGTCGACCAGCAGCCCTTCGGTCGCGCTGTCGACGCTGATATTCGGCAGATCCTGCGTGCAGGCCCGGAGCATCTCCTCGCGTTCTTCGAGCGAGAAGAGCGGCGCCTTGCGCGGGTTGTGCAAAACGGCCACGATGACGTGGTCAAACGTGCGGGCTGCACGCCGGATAATGTCGAGGTGACCGTTAGTAACGGGGTCAAATGACCCGGGACAGATCGCCTTTTTCAACCCGCGTTCCTCCTGTGGGTCGGGATTCTGGAGGCCAGTCAGACCGGAGAGCCGAGCTCGTAGAGCGAAATGACAGTCTCTCCAAATACTAGTTCCCGAAACCTGGTCAAACCTCCTGCCTGCTCCTGGCTTACCACTTCAGTCAGAACTGCATCCTTCTTGTGATGTTCGCAAATCACCCATCCGCCGGGCTTTAGCAGACGGTGCGCAGTGATCTCCTTCAGGGCATCGTCCACCAGTCCCTTGCCATAAGGCGGATCGACGAAAATCAGGTCGAACCGGCAGCCACGCCGGCCCAGGTCGGCTGCGGCGGCCCGGGCATCCCGCCGCAGCAGCTCGGCCCGCTCCGTCAGCCCCGTCGCTGCCAGGTTCTGCTCAACAACCTTCAGGTGAGGCGTCATCAATTCAACGAAGACGCACCGGCGGGCGCCGCGACTGAGCGCTTCGATGCCCACACCCCCCGACCCGGCGAAGAGATCGAGAAACTCGCTGCCCGACACCCGCGGGCCGAGCACATTAAAGAGCGATTCCTTGACCCTGTCGGCGGTGGGCCGTATGTCGCGCCCTTTCACCGTCGCCAGATGTCGCCCTTTTGCCGTTCCTGTGATGACGCGCACGCTTTTTCACCTCTGCCTTTTGTTCCCGAAAGGCCAGCCGTTCATGCGGATACGGCGTGGCGCGCTCGGGGAACATAAACCATACTTGCCTTCTCCAAAGAGCCCCTGGTTTCCTGTATAAGACTCTCGCGAGGAGGATGGAGAATGGAACTCTTCTGGCCGGACCGCCTCGCCCTGGAGCATGACGCGCTGAATTACGCCATGGGGCGCGACGTATACGATCGGGTTCGCAGGGCGGGCATACCGGTGGAACACCTGCCTGCATCAAACCGTTCCCGGACCCTGACAGCTGCCAAAACGCCCAAGCAGTATCAGGCGGCCAAGCGGGTGCTGGTGCTGGCCGTTCACAGAAAGCAGGAGTTCGAGACCTGCCGCCCGTCCGCCGATTTCCACCTGCCGCTCGCCGGCGGGTGCCCGGGCGCCTGCCAATACTGCTACCTGGCTTCCACGTTTGAGATGCGCCCGTTCATCCGCCTATACGTCAACCTCGAAGAGATTTTGGCAGAAGCGGCGGATCGGATACGCATCAAGGCGCCTGAGATCACGTCGTTTGAAGGATCCTCCACGGCCGACACGCTGGCACTGGAGCACCTGGGCGGGTCGGTCGCCCAGTGTGTACGCTTCTTTGCAGGCCAGCAGCATGGCCGGTTTCGGTTTGTCACCAAGTTCGACACGGTCGATGATCTGACCACGACCCAACACAACGGGCACACCAAGGTGCGCTTCAGCATCAACTCGGCGCATGTGATTCGCAGCTTCGAGCAGCACACCGCCAGCCTGGAAGAGCGGATCGCCGCCGCACGGAAAGTGGCTGACGCCGGGTATCCGCTGGGGTTTGTTGTGGCGCCGATCATTCGGCACGACGGCTGGCACGCGGCATACGCCGAGACGTTCCAGCTCCTGGCAGACCGGCTGGGACCCCATGCGGGCGGGGCGCTCACGTTTGAGCTGATTCAGTACCGCTTCACCCCGAAGACCAAACGGGTGATTCTGGCCGCGTATCCCGCGACGAAGCTCCCCCTGGAAGAGTCGGAGCGGCAGTTGAAGCCCGGGAAATTCCCCGGGGCCGCCAAGTACGTGTACCCAAAGGCAGAAGCCGGTGAAATTGAGACGTACATGCAGATGCTGATTCGCGAGCAGTTCCCGGCAGCCACGATTGAGTATTTCACGTAGCGGAGGGTGTATAAAACCCCGGGCGGACCGGCACAATACGGATAGTAAGAGCCCGTCCATGACCGATGGACCCGCACGGGAGGAGTGGTTTCACCCCTTCCACCGGCTCTTCCTCCGTTCAATCTCCTCTCCCACTCTGCTAGAGCAGCGTCCGGCCTTGCCGGTGCTGCTCATTTTTTTGGGGGATGAGCGCATGGCGCACCCATCCCCCCGAGAACCGCTTGCTAAGGTAGGACCCAGACCATACGCTGCTGAAGGCCGAAGCGGTATGCGGCCTCGCCATAGTCGTGGGTGAACAGGTCGATTCGGTTTCCCTTGATCGCCCCGCCGATGTCGGCGGCGACGGAGTAGCCGTACCCCTGTACGTACAGGAGGCGCCCGAGCGGGATGACCCGGGGGTCAACGGCGACGGTGCCAGGACGGACCCTGATGCCCGTGTACGTCTCAGTGCCGACACCCGGCTCCCCGGTGGCGAAGGCGGAAGCCGTCATTTCCAGCGATCGGCCAAAGGTCACATTTCGCCCGTCGATGCGCACCTGTCCGGCCTGGGCGGCCGGCAGGAGAATCCGGCTGACGGCCGTGGCGGCTTCGGCGCGCGTGGCGGTGGCCCCGGGGCGGAACGTGCCGTCGGCGTATCCGGCAGCGAGAGACTCCCGTACGGCAAGGGCGAGCGCAGGCTCGGCCCAATGGGCCACATCGCGGGCATCGGCGAAGCCGCCGAGGATCTGCCTGATCTCCGACCAGCCGAGATTGGCCGCCTCCCAACGGCGGCCCAGCACTCTGACGATCACCGTGAACAGTTCCTGGCGGCTGACTGCGGCGTCTGGTGCAAAGTGCGATGCGGACTGGCCGTCCGTAATGGCCATCCGGAAGGCGGTTTCGACGTATGGGGCGTACCAGGCCCAGCAAGGGACGTCTGCGAACACGCCGGCGCATTCGGGACCGGCGTCGATACGCCGGGCGGCCAGCACCATTTTCAGCAGTTCGCTGCGAAGGATCGGGTCATCCGGCCGGAAACGTGCGCTCCGATCGACGGCGATTACACCGGCGCTCTGCAGGCGCATGACCGGGTCATGGGCCCAGTGTACTTTGGGCAGATCAGTAAAACGAGCGGATGCCACAAGGGGCTGAACAGGGGGTTGGGCAGGGGATTCGCTTGCGGCGGCCGGCAGGCACAGCCCGGTTATGAGAGCTGCTGCGGCCAGCGTGGTGATCCAGTTCCTTCTCATGGGTCCCTCCCTCTCGGTGTTGGAATTCTGTGAGCCGGCTTCGCACCGCGGGAGCCGGCATAATGAAAGCAGGAAGCCATGGCCTGCCCCGACGGCAAGCCTATGTCCCCCTGCTGTTGTCCCCTTATCCAATTATTTCGCTGCCCGGTGGCAGTTTCCTGTCCGTTTCCATCAGCCGGGAGCGAAAACTTACGCGAATGTTACATAACCGGCGTCTGCGTAACCCGGCACCAGAAGAGCCGTTCGACAATGGGCCGGCGGATGGAGCGCCCGGCGCCGTTGCCGAAAATGGCGTAGGAGCGTGTAAAGACTTCCACGGGCCCGCGCCGCTCCAGCGCCCGGATAATCACATCGTCCGGCACGATGCCTTCATTATTATAGGAGAGCAGAATGTGCCCGGCCCGGGCGTGGCCGATCAGCCGCTCCAACTGCAGCGGTGCACTCCGTTTCATGCTGTACCGGCTCTTGAGCGGGTCGCGTGCAAACTTCCGGGTCTTGCCGTACAACTCGGGCTTCTCCCACCGCGCGATGTTTTCGAGCACATGGTAGTTGTCGACATACTGCCGGCTGTTGTACGGCGGGTCGAGATAGAGCACGTCCGCGTGAAGCGCCCCAGCCAGATCGGTCGCATCGCCCAGAAGGACCCGGTGTCCGGCGCCTTCGACGACCTGCGGGAGGCCAAGCTGAATCGGCTTGTAGACCATAGCGTCGACGCGGTGCACCCCTTCGGTGGAGTATGGCTCGGCGCCCAGATGTTTTAAGAAGGCATCGTACTGCCCGCAGGTGTTGGCCACCTTGTCGGCGGCGTAGATGAGGCTGGTGATCAGGACGGCTTCTTCCTGTGCGCTGATCAGCCGGCGGGCTGACCAGCCGGCAATCGCCTCCCGCACGGCGTCGATGCGGCCAGCGTTCTGTTCGGTGAAGTAAGTGCCGCCGTATTCCCGGAAGCAGTATCCCTCAAGCGGCGCCAGCTCGTTCAGTTCTTCGAGCATGCGGATCAGCTTCGGCCATTTCACCTGCCCCGGACGCCCCCCGAAGAAGCAGCGGGCGGCGACCCAGTTGTGGTAGAGGTTATCGGCCGCGACCACCGTCATGCCCCGGGACGCGAAGTGGCCCGCCACCGCCCCGCTGCCGCAGAAGAGGTCGCCGAACGTGCGGGCGCCGGGGGCGCGCTCTGCCACCACCCCGTCGATGAAGTCCAGCAGGTGGTACTTGCTGCCGATGAACTTGCGGTTCTGCACATAGACCGGTTTGAGCCGCGTGACCAGGGCTGGTGCCGCCACGTTTCTCCCCCCTATTTTGCGCGAAAGACCAGGATATTCTGGTGGGTCATGCTGGGGATGAACTCATAGCGGTATCCGTAGACGTTTAGCTTCTTGGAGACGTCGTACCAGATGAGGTTTGCCTTCATCGTATAGCCGAGGTTGTCGAGCAGCCCCATCAGATAGGCCGAAAGCGGATGATACCGCCCGGAATGGTACATGTCGCCGATGAAGACGGCCAAGTAAGCGCGGGGCTTGAGCAGCCGGCGGGCGTGGGTGAAGACGTCGCCCAGCATGGAGAGCCAGTCTTCCAGGCCCGACAAGCCGGTAGTAGGTGCCGGGGGGGCGTCGGGGTCGAACCGGTTCAGTTTGGATTGGCGCCGTTCGGAGGCGGCGCCGCCGGCGCGCTTAAACTTGCCGGTGGAGCGGCGCCGGCGATCCATATCCCAGTAGGGCACGTCGGTCAGCAGCAGATCGAAGGCGCCCGGCTCCAGGTCGGGGAGCAGGGTGCGGCAGTCGCCGGTCAGGATGGCCTGAGGGTTCAGGTTCTCGCGGCGGCAGACTTCCTGGTAGATGTCGACCCAGGCGGGGTTCAACTCGATGCCCGTGGCCCGGCGCCCGGCGAGAGTGGCGCCCAGGAGTGTCCCGCCAACGCCGGCGAAGGGGTCGAGAACGCGCTGTCCGGCTTTGGTGAACGTGCGAATCAGGTCCGCGCAGAGTTCGGGCGGCTTCTGCCCACCGTGGCGGCTGCGGAGTTCGAATTGGAAGGAGGGCGGGTATGCCTTGTTAATCACCGAGCGGGTGCTGAAGACCCATTCCTTGCCCGTCAGGTCGTTCAGCCGGTTGCCCGTGTGGTAGATGCCCCGTTCGCCCATGTCAACGTGGTGGGGCGCCAGGGTTTCGGGCGGTTTGGATGGGGCAGCCATGACGTTCCCCCCAAAAATGGCATTGCAGGCAATGTCAGTCCTTCAATGGTCTGCAATGCGAGTGGTAATTCTCACTATACCCCAAAAGTCGACCAATGGCAAGGTATCCATTGCATGACATTGGTTGGGCATTGCGTCGGGGCCGCGGGTGCGTCGTCGGGCAGTCGTCAGAAGCCGCCAGAAGCCGCCAGAAGCCTCCTAAAGGCGCCAAAAGGCATCTACATGGGGTCTATATGGGGTCTACACACCGTCAAAAGGAGCCCCTATAGGGTCTGCATATCGTCGAATGGCGCCTGTGTACTCTTCAATGCCCTTTCAATGCCGGCCAAACCCTTCTGGATGCTGTCATGCTGCATGCCAACGGCAGACAGTGGCGAGACTATGGGGCGAGAGACATGTGCGAGGTGAGCCCCCGTGACTCGTGACAATCTGTACGATACTCCCTATACCGATTTGGCCCTGGAAGCGACAGCGGCCATGCGCGGCGACGCCCACAGGGAGATTCCCGGCGTTCGGCTGAATGAAGAGCGGAGCGACGCGGCGACGGTCAGCTGGGTCGAAGTCTTCTCCCCCGAGGGGGAGCAAGCCATCGGCAAGCCGATCGGCAATTACGTCACCATCGATTCCCCTGGGCTGCGCCGGCGCAACCGGGAACTGCAGGAGCAGGTCGGCAAGGTCCTCATCGATCAGCTGGCCAGGCTCTTGAACCTGGGCCAGAAGGACAGCGCACTGGTCGTCGGCCTGGGCAACTGGAACGCCACCCCCGATGCCCTGGGGCCGCGGGTCACCTCGAAACTGTTGGTGACCCGCCACCTGCGCGATTACGTTCCGGCCGACGTGGCCGGCGGGCTACGCTCCGTGGCGGCGGTGTCGCCGGGCGTACTGGGCATTACGGGCATTGAGACCGCAGAGATCATCCAGGGGATCGTCGAGCGGATCAAGCCGAGCGTGGTGATCGCCGTCGACGCGCTGGCGGCCCGCAGCGTGGAGCGCATCGGCACCACGGTGCAGCTCGCCGATACGGGCATCAACCCGGGCTCCGGCATCGGCAACCAGCGCAAGGGGCTGAACAAGAACACCCTCGGTGTCCCGGTGATCGCGATCGGCGTGCCGACGGTGGTGCACGCATCGACGATCGCCCACGACACCATGGAGGCACTCCATACCCAGTTCCAGGGGCAGAAGGCGTTCTTCCAGCTCTTTGGCTCGCCTCAGGAGCGTAAGGAGATGATCAACCAGGTCATCTCACCCGCGGTCGGGGAGCTGGTGGTGACACCGAAGGAGATCGACGACATGATCGAAGATATGTCCAAGGTGATCGCCGGGGCCTTGAATGCCGTCCTTCACACCAGCGTGACGAGCCAGGATTTGCTACGGTACATTAACTAAGCGTCGGGATGCGGACAGGGGCAATGAGCCACGGAGGACACGGAAGACACGGAACGAAGACACGGAACGAAGACACGGAAAAGGGGCCTCCGTGGCAAATTTCCCGTCCCCATTCCCAAATAAATGAGGCAGGGGCTCAGGTCCCCTGCCTCGGTCCATTGTTATCGACTGGTTCCGCCGCTCAGTTGCTGCTCGGCGAGGGCGATCATCTTCTTGACCATGTACCCGCCCACAGAGCCGTTCACACGGCTGGGCAGATCGCCCTTGTACTGCTGGGCGTAATTCTGGATGCCCAGTTCGCTGGCCGTCTGGTTCTTGAAACTCTCCATCGCCTGGCGAGCCGAGGAGACCAGGATCTCGTTATTCCCGCCACCGCCACCGCCACCGCCACCGGCCGTCTGGCCGGCTGCGCCGAATCCGGCAGTGGTGCCACCAAACACGTTCGCCAATGTCAGACCCTCCTAGGACAGTTCATGTACTGGGGCCGGGACATGAGACGAGGAGGTTACCGGGTGCCGCCGAGCTGGGACTCGGCCAGGGCGATCATCTTCTTGACCATGTAGCCACCAACGGAGCCGTTGACACGGCTGGGCAGGTCGCCCTTGTACTGCTGGGCATAGTTCTGGATGCCGAGCTCAGAAGCGGTCTCGTTCTTCAGCTGATCGAGCGCCTGCCGGGCGTTGTTGACCAGGATCTGGTTGTTGTTGTTGTTGGCCATGTCGTTCGGTGACCTCCTTATGTGTTGGTGGCTTTAATGTGCGACGAAATCCGCAGTCACATACTAGAATCATTTGCCACGGGCGACGCCCATGCGCGGCGCCCCGAAAACGGCGACAACCGCCTGCACGAGCAAATCGCGGATTGCTCGGTGCGGGCGGTCGCCGACTATAGAGGTGACCCCTATCTGATGATCTCAATGCGGGCGCCGAGGCTGCGCAGATCATCGAAAAAGGCCGGATACGACTTGGCGACATGGTGGGCGTCGCGAATGATGACGGGCTTCTGCGCGGCCAAGGCCGCAATCGTCAGTCCCATGATCACCCGGTGGTCGATATGGCTCTCCACTTCAGCACCGCCCGGCAGTGCGCCGTGCCGGCCGTGAATGATCAGCTTCGAGCGCTCCTCCGCCACCGCTGCTCCGATTTTCTGCAGCTCAGCCCGATAATCGCTGATGCGGTCGCATTCCTTATAACGCAGATTTTCGACATTCTCAAAAATGGTCGTGCCGGCGGCAACGGCCGCGGCGCCGGTCAAGGCGGGAACGGCGTCGGTAAAGCGATCGCCGTCGAAAGTGCCACCCTGCAACGGCCGTCCGCCTAGAATGCGGACTCGCCCGCCGCTGTGCGCAATGTCGGCGCCCAGCGCCCGGAGCACGGCGACCGCCTCACGCTCGCCCTGCTGGTCGTCTTCCGCGAGGCGCTCAATGGTCACATCGGAATCGACGACGGCCGCGGCCGCCATGATGGCGGCGGCACCCGGATAGTCGCCGGGCACCGTATAGGTTCGGGGCTGATACCGCTGCCCGCCGGGGATATGGAACCGACGGAGATCATCGGCCGCTTCGATGATAATACCCGCCTCGCGCAACACCTGCAGGGTCTGGCGGATGGGCGGCTTCGACTTCATGTCGCCCGTCACTTCGATCGTAATTGCCTTGCCCGTCAGGGGCGCCGCAAACAGCAGGGCGCTTGTGTACTGGCTGGAGATCTCGCCGCTGACCCGGACGGTGCCCCCGGGCAGCTCGCCACCGAAGAGGGTGATCGGCAGGCGCCCCTCACGGCTCATACTGCGTACGCCCAGCTGTGCGAGGGCGTCCAGCAGATCCTGCTGGGGGCGCTTGCCGAGGCTGTCCGCGTACTGTGTCACGAACGTAATTTGCGGCAGCACCGCCGCGCAAACGGCCATGAGGAACCGGAGGACGGCGCCGGCGTTGCCGGGGTTGAGGGTGCCGGGGTTCTTCGGGCAGGACCCGAAGCCAGTTACAATCAGGCGATCTCCGTCCGTGCGCAGGGTGGCGCCCAGTTCGAGCAGGCAGCGGCGAAGGGCCTCACTGTCTTCGCTTTCGGCTGCATATTCGATGACGGATTGACCATCGGCAAGGGCCGCGGCAAGGAGGTACCGGGTGGTATAGTTTTTGGAGCCGGGCGGGTTGATGGTGCCCGCCAGGCGGGCAGCCGGGAAGACCTGGACGTCCATAGCCTCAATCACTCCGTTCGTGCTTGGAGCCGGCGCCGCGCGTCGTGGGCCAGGCTGAACGCCTCAGCAATGGCGGCGGGGTCGCTCTGCCGCAGGGCCGCCTCGAAGGCGTCGAGCGACCGGCGGTAGTCGCCGAGCGCTTCCAGGACGGCCTCCCGGTTCGTCAGGAGAATGTCCTGCCAGATCTCCACCGGGCTGGAAGCGAGGCGGGTGGTGTCGCGAAACCCGCTGGCCGCGAGGCTCAGGACGCCGCCGAGCCGCCGGTCGGCCGCGAGGGCTGCGGCGGCAAGGGCCGTAGCCGCCACCTGGGGTAAGTGCGAGGCGACCGCCACCCGCCGGTCGTGCTCTTCGGGGGGCATGAGCCGGACGTTGGCGCCCGCGGCGGCCGCCAGGTCCCGCACGGTGTTCAGCGACGCCGCCGTCGAGCGGGCGCCGGGCGTCAGGACCCAGGTGCACCCCTTCGGCAGGTCGGGGGAGGCGTTGACCACGCCCCCGACTTCCCGCCCGAAGAGCGGGTGACCGCCTACAAAGGCGGCGCCTGCCGGGAGCGCCGCCTCCCAGGCCCGAACGATCTCCGTCTTGGTGGAGCCGACGTCGGTGACGACGGCGCCGGGCCGGACCCACCGGGCGTGTGACGAGGCCTGTGCGATGATGGCGCCCACGGGCGCCGCCAGGACGATCACATCTGCCGCGGCAATCGCCTCAGCCGGATCGGCAGCGGCTACATCGATGGCCCCCCGGCGCAGCGCCTCGTCCAGGGGCGCCGGATCCACGCCGATGATCCGGCCGGTTACGCCGGCCCGGCGCCAGGCCATGCCCAGCGATCCGCCGATCAGGCCGGCGCCCCAGATTGCCACGGTGGGCTTGCTAGCCGACATGGGTGTGCGACGTCATGGGCACCCGCCGCCCGAGGACTTCGGAGATGGCGCTGATTTCGTGCATCATCTGCTGGAAGGCGGCGGGTCCGATTGTCTGGGCGGCGTCGGAGAGCGCCTGGTCGGGCCGCTGGTGGACTTCGACCAGAATGCCGTCGGCGCCGGCGGCGACCGCCGCCCGGGCCATGGGCAGTACCCAGTTGCGCTTGCCCACGCCGTGGCTGGGGTCGACGACCACGGGCAGATGCGTCAGCGACTTGGCCACAACCACGGCGGAAAGGTCGAGCGTGTTGCGTGTCGCCGTCTCATAGGTGCGGATGCCCCGCTCGCACAGGATGACGTTGTGGTTGCCTTCGCTCATGATGTACTCGGCGCTCATGAGCCACTCTTCGATGGTGGCGGTCATGCCCCGCTTGAGCAGCACGGCCCGGCGGGATTTGCCCACCTCGCGCAGGAGGTTGAAGTTCTGCATGTTCCGGGTGCCGATCTGCAGCACGTCGGCGTACCTGTCTACCAATTCGACGTCTCGGGTGTCCATCACTTCGGTGACGACCGGCAGGCCGGTCACTTCCCGGGCTTCGGCCAGGATCTTCAAACCTTCCTCGCCCATGCCCTGGAAGCTGTAGGGGCTGGTCCGGGGCTTGAAGGCGCCGGCCCGCAGGGCGTGCGCCCCGCCCGCCCGCACCAGGCGGGCGCTTTCGAGCAGCAGGTCCCGGCCTTCGACGGCGCAGGGGCCCGCCACGACCCAGAGGCCGTCGCCGCCCACGCTATGATCCCCGATGTGCACCACGGTATCCTCCGGGTGGAAGTCCCGGGAGGCGAGCTTGTACGCCTTGGAAATGGGGGCCACTTTCTCCACGCCGGGCAGCGCCTCCAGGTTGAGCCGCTCCAGGGTGCCCCGGTCCCCGCCGATGGCCCCGATAATCGTCCGCTCGACGCCTCTGGAGAGATGGACCCCGAAACCCACACCCTTCACGCTGTCCAGTACCTGATTGATCTCCGCATCCGACGCCCCACGCCGCATCACGATAATCATGCCGGGTCCCCTCCCCTGATTTTGTAAAACCAAAAAGCTCCCGTCCCCCGGTTAAGAAATAACCTGAGGGACGGGAGCCATTGCTCCCGCGGTACCACCCTGCTTGGCGCCCATGACGAGCACCCACTCTGAGAAACGGAGGACCAACATCCTCCCCGCCCCTGATAACGGTGGCGTTCCGTCGTGCCTACTACCTGCCTTCGCAGGATTTGGCGCCGCGCTCACGGGGGTATTCGGCCCGGCCCAGGCACCGGCTTTCACCAAACGCCGGCTCTCTGCCGCTCTGGGTGACTAGCTTACTTATCCCGATCATCACTTTGTGATATTAGTGCAGAGTATACACACTTGGCCCCCAAGAATCAAGCCTTTATTTTGTAGCCGCCTTTAATTCTCTGGCATAGGCGCCGACCCGCGCCACCAGTTCCGGCAGTGGGCTCCCCTCGCCGCACAGCCGCACAAGGGCGCTGCCTACAATCACCCCGTCCGCGATGGCACAGATCTCCCGCACCTGCTCGGGCCGGGAGATGCCGAAGCCGACGCAGACCGGTGTCTCCGTATTCCGCTTCGTCTCCGCTACGATCTCCCGGAAGCGGGCGGGGAGCGCCGTCCGCTCGCCCGTCACGCCGGTCAGCGAAACGCAGTAGACGAAGCCGCCGGCCAGGCGGGCCAGCTTTTCGATCCGGTCCGGGGTAGACGTCGGCGCCACAAACTGAATCAGGTCCAGGCCCGCGGCCCGGGTCGCTTCCAGCAGCTCATCAGCCTCTTCCATGGGCACATCGGGAATGATCAGCCCGTCAATGCCCGCCGCTTTCGCCCTTCGGCAGAAGTTCTCCACGCCCGGCCGCACCAGCAGATTGTAATAGGTCATGATCAAGAGCGGAATCGCGACGCCGGCGCGCCGCACCTCTGCCACCATCGCGAGCACGTTGTCCGCGGTGGCGCCGGCCGCCAGCGCCCGCTGGGACCCAGCCTGAATGGTGGGGCCGTCGGCCAGGGGGTCGGAGAACGCGAGGCCCAGTTCGATCAGATCAGTCCCCGCGGACTCCAAGGCGGAGATCAGGGCAGAAGTTGCCTCCAGGGAAGGATCGCCGGCCGCGATGTATGCCACCAGCGCCTTCTCCCCCTTCGCCTTCAAGGCAGCGAACTTGTCGGAGATGCGGCTCATGCTAGAGATCCCCCCCCATCAGCCGGCTGACCTGGACCATATCCTTGTCGCCGCGCCCCGAAATATTGATGATCAGAGTTTCGTCCTTTGACATGGTCCGGGCGATCTCCACCGCCTGATAGACGGCGTGGCTCGATTCCAGCGCTGCGATGATCCCTTCCGTACGGGCCAGCAGGCGCATCCCTTCCAGCGACTGCTCGTCGGTGACGGCAACGTACTCGGCGATGCCCTGGTCCCGGAAGTAGGAATGCTCCGGGCCGACGCCGGGGTAGTCGAGGCCGGCGGAGATGGAGTGCGCTTCCGTGATCTGCCCGAACTGGTCCTGCAGCAGGTAGGAGCGGGCGCCGTGGAAGACGCCGACCTGGCCGCCACCCGTCATGGTGGCGCCGTGCTTGTCCGTGTGCAGGCCGTGCCCGCCCGCTTCGACGCCGACCAACCGGACTTCCGGGTAAGCGGAGAACGGGTGGAAGATGCCCATGGCGTTCGAACCGCCGCCCACGCAGGCAACCACGCAGTCGGGCAGCCGCCCCGCCTGCTCCTTGATCTGTTCGATCGTCTCCTCGCCGATGACCCGCTGGAAGTCCCGGACGATCATCGGGTAGGGATGCGGTCCCACCACCGACCCGATGATGTAGTGTGTCGTTTCGACGTTAGTCACCCAGTCGCGGATCGCCTCGTTGGTCGCATCCTTCAGCGTCCGGGAGCCCGACTTCGTCGGCAGCACCCGGGCGCCCAGCAGGTGCATCCGGAAGACGTTCAGTTCCTGGCGTGCCACGTCGATTTCGCCCATGTGGACGTCGCACTCCAGCCCGAAGAGGGCGCAGACCGTGGCGGTAGCGACGCCGTGCTGGCCGGCGCCCGTCTCGGCGATGATCCGCGGCTTGCCCATGCGCCGGGCGAGCAGGGCCTGGCCCATGGCGTTGTTGATTTTGTGGGCGCCGGTGTGGTTGAGGTCTTCCCGCTTCAGGTAGATGCGGGCGCCGCCCACATGCTGGGTGAGCCGCTCCGCAAAGTACAGCGGCGTCGCCCGTCCTATATAGTGCTTGCGGTAATAGGCAAGTTCGCCCACGAAGTCAGGATCGTCCTTATAGCGGTTGTAGGCCTGCTCCAGCTCGATGCAGGCGCTCATCAGGGTCTCGGGGACGTACCGGCCCCCGAACTGGCCGAAGTGGCCCCTCGTGTCAGGCTGGGACGGCTCTCTCATGCGTCCAGGGCCTCCTTTGCCAGGTCTGTAAAGTCGTAGATCTTATTCAGGTCCTTCTGACCGTCGGTCTCCACGCCGCTGGAGACGTCGACGCCGTGGGGCCGGGCTTCCCGAATGGCACCAAGTACATTGCCGGGGTCGAGCCCGCCGGCGAGAATCAGCATGGGATGCAGACCGGCCGCCGCCTTGAAGAGGCTGAGGTCGAGCCGCTGCCCCGTGCCGCCGGCCTGGCCGTCGACGTAGGGCTCCAGCAGGAGCCCGGCGGCCTTGCGATAGGCGGGCAGCTTCGCCAGGTCGCCCACGCTGCGCAGCCGGAACGCCTTGAGGACGGGCAGTTCGATTTCGCCCAGCATTTCGGGCGGCTCGTCGCCGTGCAGCTGTACGTGCGTCAGGCCCGCATACCGGGCGATGGCATTGATGGCGCCGGGCTCCTCGTTTACAAAGACGCCCACTTTGGCGATGTCGGCGGGGAGCCCCATGATCAGCGCCTGCGCCCGGTCAGGATCGACCTGGCGCCGCGACGGGGCGAAGACGAAGCCCACCGCATCGGCGCCGGCCTCGTAGGCGGCCACGCCCGCTTTCATGGTGGTAATGCCGCAGATCTTGACCCACATGGGGACTCCTCCTTCGTCCGGTCAAACCCCTCTGAGCGTGCGCAGAGCGGCAGCCACGTCAGGCTGGCGCATCAGCGATTCGCCGACCAGCACGGCCCCGGCGCCCGCCTTTTGCAGGGTGATCAGGTCGAAATGGGTGGCGATGCCCGATTCGCTGACCAGCAGCCGGTCATTTGGAACTCCGGGCGCCAGCTTCAGCGTCACGTCGATGGTCGTGTGGAATGAGTGCAGGTCGCGGTTGTTGATACCGATCAGGTTGGCGGCGGGGCTCTTCAAGGCGGTCTCCAGCTCGGCGGCGGTGTGGACTTCCGTCAGCACGTCCATGCCCAGGCTGGCGGCCAGGGCGGCAAGTTCGTGCATGGGCCGGGGATCATCCGGGAAGGCAGCGACGATCAGGAGGATGGCGTCCGCGCCCGCCGCCCGGGCCTCGTAGACCTGGTAGGGATCGATGATAAAGTCCTTGCGCAGCAGCGGAAGCTGTACGGCCTTGTGGATCGCCTGCAGGTAGACGAGCGAACCCTGGAAGTAAGGCTCGTCCGTCAGGACGGAAAGGCAGGCGGCGCCAGCGATTTCATACGCCCGGGCGATGGCGACGGGGTCGAAGTCCGGGCGGATGACTCCCTTGGACGGGCTCGCCTTCTTCACTTCGGCGATGACGGCCATGCCGGGCGCAGCGGCGAGCGCCCGGCGAAAGCCCCGGGGCGCCGGGGCCACCGCCGCTGCCGTCATCACCCGGCTCAGGGGGCGGGCGGCTTGCGCCGCCTCCACCTCCTGCGCCTTCGTAGCGAGAATGCGCTCCAGAATCATGCGGGGCTACCGGGGGCGGGGCACGAGGCCCAGCTTATCCTGAATCAGGCGCAGGTTCTGGTTGGCGACCATCGTAGCCTTCTCGGCGCCCTTGGCCAGAATCGCCTCGATGACGCCGGGCTCGGAGAGCTCGGCAAACCGCTGGTGAATCGGCTCCAGCGCTGTAATGACCGCTTCGGCCACGTCCTTCTTGAACTGACCGTAGCCGTCGTACTTGGCGGAGATCTCTTCCAGCTTCATGCCCGTGCAGAGGCTGAGGAGCACCATCAGGTTCGAGATGCCCGGCTTGTTCTTTTCGTCGTACTTGACCTCGCGGCCCAGGTCGGTGACGGCCCGCTTGACCTTGTTGCGAACGATGTCCGGCGTGTCCATCAAATAGATGTTGCCGTTGGGATCTTCCAGCGACTTGGACATCTTCTTGGTCGGGTCGGTCAGGCTCATGATCCGGCCGCCGGCCTTCCGGCTGGGAATGTACGGCTCGGGGACGGTCAGGAAATCGCCGAACCGGTTGTTGAGGCGGATGGCGATGTCGCGGCTCAGTTCCAGGTGCTGCTTCTGGTCTTCGCCGACGGGCACGTGGGAGGTCTGGTAGAGTAGAATGTCGGCGGCCATCAGGCAGGGGTAGGTGAAGAGGCCGGTGGTGACGACTTCCGCCTTCTTTGACTTGTCCTTGAACTGAGTCATGCGCTTCAGTTCACCGGTATACGTGCTGCACTCCATCAGCCAGCCGAACTCCGCATGGGCGGGCACGTGGCTCTGGACGAAGATCGTGGCCACTTCCGGGTCAATGCCGGCGGCGACGTACAGGCGAGCCAGATCCAGCGTAGCCTTATAGAGGGCCTGCGGGTCCTGGGGAACGGTCAGCGCGTGCAGGTTGACGATGCAGAAGTAGCAGTCGGCTTCGTGCTGGAGCTTGACGAAGTTGCGCATGGCGCCGAGGTAGTTGCCCAGAGTGAGCTGGCCGCTGGGCTGGATGCCGGAGAAAACGGTAGTGACGGGGACCTTTGCTTTGGTAGCCACGATGACTCTCCTCTCAAGCGATAAACCTTTGATGGGTGCTGTACGTCATAACGGTAAGCTGTCGCCCGCCAGCCTGAAGGAGGCCTGACCGTGAACTTGCGCCGCACCATTCGCCGGTACTTGCGCCGGCTTGCCTATGCCGTGAGCCGGCTGATAACGTTTGTGGTCCGGCGCCGGTATCGGTTCGCAGTCGAGCGAATTCCCGTGGAGCGGGTTGCTGTCCGTTTGACGTCGCTTCCGCCACACTTGAAGAACTTCACCATTGGAGTGCTGACGGACCTGCATGTGGGGGCGCTGGTTGATCCGGAATATATCCGGGCTGCCGCGGCACGGCTGGCAGCCGAGCGTCCTGATTTGATTGTGGTTACCGGGGACTTCGTCTCCGGGGCGGGCTCCGTCGGGTTGTTGTCCGATTTGCTGGCGCCCGTGCGGGGCGCCTGGGGCGTGCTGGGGAACTGGGATTATGACCACGCTGACGAAATGCGGGCGGAGCCGGCGGTGCCGCTGCTGGTCAACCGGGGCGTGGAGGCGGCGCCGGGGCTGTGGCTGGCCGGGGTGGATGAGGCGATTCTGGGATCGCCGGATCTCGATGCCGCCATGGCGGGGGCGCCCGAGGGGGCGGTGCGGATTCTGCTGTGCCACGAGCCGGATTTTGCCGACCGGGTTGAGGCGCGGCACCGGGTGGCGCTGCAGATTTCGGGGCACTCCCACGGGGGCCAGGTGAGGTTGCCGTTCACCGGACCGCTCCTCCTGCCGCCCGGGGGGCGCCGGTACGTTGCCGGTCTCTACCAGGCGCCGCATTGTCAGGTGTACACGTCACGCGGGCTCGGGGTGGCGCATTTGCCTGTGCGGATCTTGTGCCCACCGGAGATCACGGTTCTAAGCCTCGTCGCTTCCCATGAGGGTGACCGTGGCTCCCCGGAGACTCACTAAGGGGCGGTACGCCCTCTCGTCTGGTACGCCGATTTCGGAACCGGCCTACAGGGATCTTCTCCAAGGGACGCACCGCCGAAATCGGCGAATCACGGGTATGGGCTACCGCCCCTAAGTTCGCCTCCGGACGTCGCTGAGGTCACCCTCATAGGAATCGACTCTCATGAATCGGGTTCCCGCCGCGCCGCCCCCAAGCCGTGACGTGGGACTGGGGAAGGCGCCTGGTTAGCCCTGTTGGTTCCGTCGCCGGCCGGGCGTTAGGGGGTGGACCGAGCGGCGGCATTATGCGGTTTATTAGGAAGCGACTGCCGCGAGCTTTGCACTCAAAGCACGCAGGTTTTCGAGGGCTCGCAGGGCGGCGCCGGAGTCGATCGATTGCTCGGCCGTCGCGACGCCGTCTCTGAGCGAGCGGGCGGCACCGGCGGCCAGCAGGGCTGCGGCGGCGTTCAGCAGGACCACGTCGCGCCGGGGGCCGGTTTCGCCGCCGAGCACCGTCAGGGTGATGGCGGCGTTTTCGTCTTTGGTGCCGCCCCGGATGTACTCCCGGGGCGCCCGGGCAATGCCCACGTCTTCGGGGATGATCCGGTAGGTGTGCACCAGGCCGTCTTCCATCTCCGAAATCACGGTGGGGCCGGAGATCGAGACCTCGTCAACACCGTCCAGGCCGTGAACGACCAGGGCGTGGCGGCAGCCGAGGTTCCCCAGGACCCGGGCCAGGGGCTCCGTCAGGTTCGGGCTGAAGACACCCATCACCTGGGCGCCGGCCATGGCCGGGTTGGTCAGAGGGCCGAGCAGGTTGAAGATCGTCCGCATCCCGATCTCCCGGCGCACCGGCGCCACGTGCTTCATCGATGTATGCAGCGACGGGGCGAACATGAACCCGATGCCCACCTGATCGATGCACTCGCCGACCTGCGCCGCCGTCAGGTTCAGGTTGACGCCCAGCGCTTCGAGCACATCGGCCGAGCCCGTCAGGCTGGAGGCCGCCCGGTTGCCGTGCTTTGCCACCGGCACCCCGGCGCCGGCGACCACGAAAGCCGACGTCGTGCTGATGTTGAACGTGCCCGCCCGGTCACCGCCGGTGCCGCACGTATCGACCACCAGTTCCCGGCCATGGGTGACCGGCGTCGCCCGCGAGCGCATCACCCGGGCGCAGCCCGTGATTTCGCCCACCGTCTCGCCCTTGATCCGCAGCGCCATGAGAAACGCTGCCACCTGCGCCGGGGTCGCATCGCCGTTCATCATCAGGGTCATGGCCGTCTCGGCCTGCGCCTCGCTCAGGTCATTGCCCTCCGCGACTAGCTGGATCAGCGCCTTCATATCCATCTCCATCGGTCAGCGTCCCCCCTTAGCTGGCGCGCAGCGCCAGGAAATTGCCGAGCAGTTGCTTGCCGCCTTCGGTCAGAATCGATTCGGGATGGAACTGCACTCCGTACACGGGGTGTTTCTTGTGCTTCAGCCCCATGATCAGGCCGTCTTCCGTCTCCGCCGTCACTTCGAGATCGGAAGGCAGCGAGTCGCGGTCGACGATCAGCGAATGGTAGCGGGTCGCCGTCATGGGATCGGGCAGTCCGGCGAAGAGGCCATCGCCCCGGTGGCGCACCCGGCTGACCTTGCCGTGCATCAGGTAGGGTGCCCGGCGGACGGTGCCGCCGTATGCCTGACCGATGGCCTGGTGGCCCAGGCAGACTCCCAGCACGGGGCGGGTCGGCCCCAGGTGCCGGATCACATCGAGCGAAATGCCGGCCTCGTTTGGCGTGCAGGGCCCGGGGCTGATGATGATCTTCTCGGGATCCATCTCCTTGATCTGATCGACCGTCAGCTGGTCGTTGCGATATACCTGCAGGTCCGCCCCCAGCTCGCCGAGGAACTGCACCAGGTTGAAAGTAAAGCTGTCATAGTTGTCGATGACGAGGATCATAGCAGCCCCTCCTCTGCCGTTTCGAGTGCCCGAATGACCGCACGGGCCTTGTTGAGCGACTCCTGATACTCCGCCGCCGGGTCGCTGTCGGCCACAATCCCGGCGCCGGCCTGAATCGTCACCTTGTCGCCTTTCATCACCATCGTCCGGATGGCGATGCAGGTATCCATGGCGCCCCCCCATGCGAAGTATCCCACCGCTCCGCCGTAAACGCTGCGCCGAACCGGCTCCATTTCGTCGATGATTTCCATCGCCCGGACTTTCGGCGCCCCGCTCAGGGTGCCGGCCGGGAAGCAGGCCCGCAGCACGTCGAAAGCGTCCCTGCCTTCCGCCACCTGCCCCTGCACGTCGCTGACGATGTGCATCACGTGGCTGTATCGCTCCACGTGCATCATGTTGCGGACTTCCACCGTGCCGTACTGGCAGGCCCGCCCCAGGTCGTTCCTGCCCAGGTCGACCAGCATGATATGCTCGGCCCGTTCTTTCTCGTCCGCCAGAAGCTCCTGCTCGAAGGCGAGGTCCTCGGCTTCGGTGCTGCCCCGGGGCCGGGTGCCGGCGATGGGCCGGGTTTGGGCGATGCCGTCCTCGACCCGAACCAGCATCTCCGGGCTGGAGCCGATGATCTTCAGGTCGCCGAAAGTGATGTAAAACATGTACGGCGACGGGTTGATGGTGCGCAGCACCCGGTAGATATCGAGCGGCCGGGCCCGCACGCTGGTCTGCAGCCGCTGCGAGAGCACCACCTGGAAGATGTCGCCCGCCTTGATGTACTCCTTGGCGGCCAGGACTGCCGACTCGAACTCCTCCCGGGTCAGGTTCGACGTCACTTCCAGGGGCCGGGGCCGGACCAGCGAAACGCCGGGGGGCACCGGCACGGGGCTCCGAAGCCGCTCGGCGGCCCGGTCCAGCAGGGCGACGGCCCGCCGGTAGCTGACTTCGGGCTCGGCGCCCGGGCGGGTATTGGCGATCAGCAGCAGCTTGTGCTTGAGATGATCGAAGACGACTACCAGCTCGGTAATCATGAAGAGCGCATCGGGCAGGCCCTGGTCGTCCCGGGGCGTGCCGGGCAGCTTCTCGAAGGCCCGCACGGCGTCGTAGCTCAGATAGCCCACGGCACCGCCGAAGAAGCGGGGCAGGCCGGCGGGCTGGTGCGCCCGGAAGGAGTCCATCACGTCGCGCAGGTGCGTCAGCGGGTCGCCCCGGAACGTCCGGCCACCTTCCGTTCCGTGCGTCATCTGGCCGACGGTCCGGTATTCGGCGGCCGCCTCGCCTTCCATCGCCCGGCTTTCGCCGTGCCGGTGCGCCAGCGTCAGGAGCGGCCGGCAGCCCAGGAACGAATAGCGGGCCACTTTTTCGCCGCCTTCGACGGACTCGAGCAGGAAGGCGCCGGGCTCTTCCTGGCAGAGCTTCATGAAGACCGAGATGGGCGTCTCCAGATCGGCCAGCACCTCCCGGTAGACCGGGATCAGCGAGTATTCTTTCGCAAGGCTCCGGTACGTGCCCAGGCTCGGTTGATACATGCCTTACCCACCTCTTTTAGACAATGCAAAAAGGCCTTCGTCCCCCTGATCAGAGGACGAAGGCCTTGAATAGACCTACGCGGTGCCACCCCAATTCGACAGCCTTGAAGCGGACCGTCGCGCTTAGCCGCGGGTACCAACATACCCTCTACCCGATAACGGCGGAAGCCACCGGTCAGCCTACTTGCACAGGCAGGGCCCTGCGTTCAGCGGACAGCTCATGGGACCATTCGCCAACCTTCCCCGTGCCGGACCTTGCACCAGTCGCCGGCTCGCTGTGACGGATCGAGGTCGGGTACTTTCCCCATTCATCGCTACATAGGAGTCCGATGAAGTTTGAACCAACTCTACCACACGCGTATCGGCCATGTCAACAGGCGATCAACGGGTAATCTCCGGGCAAAACATACGCAGCGCTCTCCCGCCAGAAGCCCGTGCGCCTTGCGCTGAGCGCCGCTCTGCGCCCCCGGCCAGGGCTGGGAGATTAGCTGGCGGGACTGGGTGCCGTAGCCGGCCGGAGCGTGACCTCGCCCGCAAAGACCCGCCTGAGCTTTCCTGTGGCGCTCTCCCGCACGAGGAGGGCGCCTTCTTCGTCCACATCGACCGCCGTGCCTTCGAGGGCGGGCTCCCCGGTGACCGATATGACCCGCACCGGCTGCCCCAGGGTAATGGAGAGCGCCCGCCACCGGTCAAGCACGGCGTCAAACCGGCCGGCGACCAGGTCGCCGTAGTTCTCCTCGAAGCGGGCCATGACGGCCCGGACCAGCGGCGCCCGGGCCACGGGCGCCCCGCGCTCGGCCATCAACGAGGTGGCGGTCTCTCGGAACGCTTCCGGCAGGGCCTCACTCGGCAGGTTGACGTTCAAACCCATGCCGCAGATGACGAAACCGACCCGCTCCATTTCGGCTTCCATCTCCGTCAAAATGCCGCAGAACTTGCGGCCACCGAACTGCAGGTCGTTCGGCCACTTGATGCCCGCCTGCAGACCGGTCACTTCCCGGACGGCCAGGGCGACGGCCACCGCCGCCACCAGGGTAATCCGCGGCGCCTGAACGGGCGGCAGCTGCGGGCGCAGCACCAGCGACATGGCCAGGGCGGAGCCCCGGGGCGTGGACCAAGCGCGTCCAAGCCGGCCCTTGCCAGCCGTCTGCTCGTCGGCGATGACCAGCAGTCCTTCGGGAGCCCCGCCCCGGGCCAGCTGTTTCGCCAGATCATTCGTGGAGCCCACCGATTCCCGGTACTCCATCGTGCGTCCGAACGTCCGGGTCGCCAGGCCGGGCAGGACTTCAGCGGCGGTGACAGCATCGGGGCTGGCGAGCAGGCGGTAGCCCTGCCGGGGCAAGGCTTCCAAAACATAGCCCGCCGCCCGCAGTCCTTCGATCAGTTTCCATACGGCGGTCCGGGAGACGCCGAGGCTGCGGGACAACTCTTCACCGCTCACCCAGCGACCCCCGGCCGCCCGTAGGACCGCCAGCACGGCTTCACGGCTCTGCTCGCTCACTGCTCTCCCCGCCTCTCCCGAATTGCCGTCAGCCAGTCCAATTCGACCTCGCTGAAGCCCGCTTTGCGGCGCCCTTCCCGGTTCAAAGGCGGGCCGGCAACGGCGGCGATACCCAGCCGTTCCTCGACGCTGCGCAACAGCCGCGCCCGTTCTTCCCGGTCGGGAACGAGCCGTTCGACCCATTTGACGCCGCTCCGCACATGGAGCACCTCATCAGCCATGATGAAATCCATGATCTGGCTGGTGGCCTGGTCGCCGACGGCAGCCAGGGCGTCACGGGCCATCAGGGTCTGATCCAGCCCGTTCCCCTCGTGGATGCGCTGGGTCGTGACAAACCGTTCGGCCAGCGTCTGCCCGGCGATGGCATGCTCCCACACCTTGTGATGGCACGGATACTGGCCGAGGGTGCCGCCCAGATCGGCCAGCCGGTCCGCGCACATGACGGCGTGGCGGGCCTCATCCCAGATTTGGGTGGCAAGGTCGAGCTTCAGCTCCCAGGGCGCCGCGGGGAACTCGGCGATCATCCGGCCACAAACTTCGATTGCGGGCACTTCTAGGTTGATCAGGGCGATGTGCAGCAGCCGGACGCGGCCTTCGGGCGTCTCCAGCGGCTTCGCTTTGGGCATCTTCTTGCCCGGCGGCAATTCCGCGAAACGTTCGTCCCTGGCAGGCTTGTCTACCAGATGCGGACGGACGGTGAACTCCTCCCCGGGGGGACGCCCCGCCTCCGGTCCGGGGCCGTGCAGTCCGCCTGCTGCGGCCAGCGCTGCCCGCAGGCGGGTCGCTGTCTCCCGACCAGCGGGCTGGCGTGCAGCCCAGATCAGTTGATTCTCCAGCATCTCTGCAGCGGAGTGGAGAATGCGGACGGTGGGCTCATCCGCCACGGGGTTGGTCTTCTCGATCACTTCGCGGCAAGTCTCCAGCACAGCGGGCAGGAGGACCTGATAGAGCCCGGCGGTCTGGGCCCCGGGCCCCTGCAGTGCAGCCAACGCCTCCAAAAAACCGAGCAGCGACCGGTTGGCCGGCGACGGCACCTGGGGCCGTTCCGCCGTCAGGTCGTAGATCCGCCGGCCGATCTGATCGGCCAGATGAGCGTGATCGTATAGGTGATACGCCATCGCCAGTTTCGTTTCGAGCTGGGGCACCCCGGCGATCCAGGCGCCCAGGCACTGGAGCGAACAGAGCAGCGCACCGTGAATATCCGCCAGGCGGGCGGCCGTCGCCTCAACGCCCCAGGCTCCTTGGTGAGTGCGTCCGATCATGGGAACCTCCTGTCTGATGATGCCCGCAGGATTCTGATTCGAAAACGGGGAATGCTCCAGCGAGAGAGACCGATACCGCGAAACCGGGAGGGAGCGCTGCTATGACCTTTGCTGAAGTGATGCAGACGCTGGAATCGCTGGGAACGGAGCAGAACCGGAAAATTTACGGCAGGCACGGTGGCGGCAGCAACATGTTCGGCGTCAGCTGGGCCGAAATTCGTAAGCTGGCCAAGAAGATCAAGCAGGACCATGCGCTGGCCGTCCGCCTCTGGGAATCGGGGAGCTTTGAAGCGATGGTCATTGCCACCATGGTCGCGGATCCCAAAGCGCTGCAGCAAGCTGAGGTGGAGGATTGGGTCCGGGCATTGAAATGGCACGCTGTGACGGATGAGTTCGTCAACAACCTGATCAGCAAGACAGCCTATGCCGGCGATCTGGCCCTGGCCTGGATCGGGTCGCCGGCGGAGCAAGTCGGGCGGGCCGGTTGGCATCTGGTCGGAGTACTGGCCAAGAGTGGCCGGGAGCGGCTGGACTACGCACAGCTTCTGACTGAGATCGAGCAGTCGATCCATACGGCCCCCAATCGCAAGCGGGAAGCGATGAACAACGCCCTGATCGCCATTGGCATCTACCGCCCGGAGTTAACCGCATCCGCTATTGCAGCGGCCGGCCGAATCGGGAAAGTCGCCATCGACCACGGCGACACTTCGTGTAAAACGCCGGACGCAGCAGCGTACATCCAAAAGGCGTTGGCACGCCCCAGCTAACGGGCCTTCCTCAAGTCATCGATATTATACCCCACCCGGGGCCAAATGGGTGCATCGGCGCAGCGTGAGCGCTGCCGATGCACCATTCTTGTGCCCCGGACCCAGTCGCCTGCTTCCTTTTCAACCATGGATCTGTTTCTCACGCCCCCAAGCAGGAATTGGGTGGCCTTCATCGAAGACCCTTTATGTTTAAGTCTATACAATATATTACTTTTCGGAGGTGCCATCCATTCTCCGATTGCCCATCTGGTTCTCTCATCATCCAGGGTTGCTGATACTGGCTATTACACTCCTGGCGGCATCCATTGCGACGCTACTGGTCCTCATCGACCGCATCCTGGTCGCAGTCGGCATGGCCCGCCGGTTCTGGCGGACGGCCGCGGCCCTGACCGTGGGCTTGGGCGTCTGGTCCGCACTGTACATCGGGCTCCTGTCGATGCGGCTGCCCCTGCCCTTCTCCCTCAACCTGTCCTACCAACTTGGGGCCCTGGCCCTTGCGGTGCTTGCTGTATACTGCGGGGTCATGGCGCTGGACCTGATCCATACACGCCCATGGGTTCGTGGTATGATCTTCCTCCTGACCGGCCTCGCCGCTGTGGCCACGCATTGGCTGATGTTCTCTTCCGTTGAAATGCCCGCGAACATCCGCTACCGAGCGGTGTCCTTCTCCACCTGGCTGGTCCTGGTGGCTGGCGCGACGATCGCCGGACTGTGGCTGCTCGATCGCAGGTTGCGGCTGCGGAGAGACCTGGCACCGACCATGCGCATCCTGTTTTCGGTCGCCATGGGATCAGCCGGCATCGCCCTTCAGCAGGCCGGCATGGGCATCGCCGAACTGGTTCCCACGCCCGCCCGCCCGGTCTCGGTTATCGATCAAGGCTACATGGCCGCCATTCCCGTTGGGCTGACAGTGTTCGGCATTCTAGGGCTGGCGGCCATAACGGTCTCCAACGAACGCCGCATCGAAGTCTTCATCACCTCCCTGACGGATCGGTCGCCGGATGCCCTGTTTGTCTTCTCACGCACCCACATTCTAACCTATGTCAACCCCATCGCCGAGCGACTGGTCGGTCAGACGAAGGCGGCGCTCGTTGGCCGGCCCGTATGGGAAGCTGTTCCTGAAGCGCTGAGCGCCATCCTGCGCGAGCCCGCGGAGCGGTCCGCCACTGAAAATGATCTCGCCTGTTTCGAGTTCTGCTATCCGGTTTCAGGTGCGTGGTATGAAGTCTATGTCCAGCCCTGGCCCGACTCTGTGGCCGTCGTCCTGAAGGACGTCTCGGTGCGCAAATCGCTCGAAGAGCAGGTGCGCCACCAGTCGCTGCACGACCCGCTAACAGGCCTGGCCAACCGGACGCTCTTTCGCGACCGGGTCGAGCAGGCTGTGCTTGATCCCAGCCGGCGGGAGTTTGCCGTTCTCTTCATCGACCTGGATGATTTCAAGTTAATCAACGACAGTTACGGCCACCAGGTCGGCGACGAAGTCCTTTCCACCCTCGGGGCCCGCCTCCTCGATTGTGTGCGCACCGGCGATACCGTCTCCCGCCTGGGGGGCGACGAATTCGCCATCATGCTCCGGTCGGTCAGCCTGGCCGAAGCCACTGAGGTGGCAGAGCGGATTATCGAGGCGTTCGGCGAACCCGTACGTGCCGGAGGGCGGGACGTCACGGTGTCGCCCAGCATCGGCATCGCAATGGGAGAGGCGGACCGGGCGGACAACGCCGACGAACTGCTGAGCAACGCCGATATGGCCATGTATGACGCCAAGGCCCGGGGCAAGGCCCAGGTGCGCATCTACGACCCGGAGATGTACCGTGCGGTTCGCAGCCGTCTGGACCTCTCCACGGAACTGCGGAGGGCGGTACAGGCCGGTGAAATGGTGCTCCATTACCAGCCGGTCGTTGCCCTGGACACGGGGCATGTGCTGTATCTGGAGGCGCTCGTGCGCTGGGACCATCCGGAACGAGGAGTGATTCCGCCCTCGGAGTTCATCCCCCTGGCCGAAGAGACGGGGTTGATCGTCCCCATCGGGAAGTGGGTCGTCAACGAGGCGTGCCGCCAGACCCGGCTTTGGCAGAAGGAGTTCCCGACGGCGGCTACTCTGGCCGTGGGCGTGAACCTATCGGCGGGTGAACTGGAAGAACCCGCGCTTGCGGCGACCGTCAAGGGGGCGCTGGCGGCATCCGGTCTGGCGCCGGCGCATCTGGTCCTGGAAGTGACGGAGAGCAGCCTGCTAGGCCACACGACCACGGTGCTGCATCACCTCGAATCCCTGCGAAGCCACGGCGTGTCGCTGGCTATTGACGATTTCGGGACGGGGTACTCATCACTGGCATACCTGCGGCGTTTCCCGTTTTCGATTATCAAACTGGACAAAACATTCGTTGCCGAAAGCACAGCGAGCGACCGGGATAAGGCACTGCTGGGCGGCGTGCTCGATTTGGCCCGGGGCCTGAACGTCGAAGTCGTGGCGGAGGGCGTCGAGCGGCATGACCAGGCCAGAATGCTGCAGGAACTGGGCTGCCCCTTCGGCCAGGGTTATTGCTTCACCCGGCCGCTCCCCCCCGGTCCAATGGCGGACCTGCTTCGCAAGGGAATGCGGACGGTGACATGAGACACAGGGTGGCGCAAAAAAGGGCCGGCACCCCTCCGCGCCGGTTGAAAATCCCCCATCAACCCTCAAGGTTGGTGGGGGATTTTCCATTTATCGAAATGATCTTGCATCGCCCGAATTGAAGAAGGGAATGCCCGATGTGAGAGGATGAGCAACTCGTGATGGAACGGCTCTCTTCAAAGGGAGTTTCGGCTTCCTGATCGTCTCATCGGCAAGATGCGTATGGGTCAACGGGAGGTGAATGAACGCCGAGACCGATGACCAGGGGTTGCGGCAGCGAGTAGCTCTCAGACTCGACCTGGCGGTTTTCGGAAATCACGAAGGTAGCCGTATCCGTGACCGCGAGCGTGCAATGCCACGTCCCTTTATGCAGGCAGACCGGCCGGTCCAGGAGGAAGCAGGCGACTTCCTGAGGGCATGCTGAAGCGGCCACCACCAGAGCACCAACGCCCGCGAGCGGGGTGAAGCTCTCCATGGTGTTGGGGTGGCAAGCGAGCGTCGTCACCACGCCTCGGACGACCCGGGAAACCGCCAACTGCCAGCCGGTAGGCTCGTCCGCTCTGGCGATCACCTGGAACGAGGCTGGGTTCTCCGAACCGTGCTGCAGGATGAGCCCGTAGGGGGCAAACGCCTCCTTGGTCAAGGTCCTGAGCGTCAACACACTACCGATCTCCTTCCGGGTTCTCCTGGGTGGGCTTCGAGTCGTCAGGACGTCCGAGCTATTCCTCTGGCCATGTGGGGTTGATACGGGGCAGTTGTGCACTGCGCCCCCCATCCACCAACAGTACCTGCCCGGTGATGTACTTGGACTCCGGCAGGCAGAAGAAGAGCACCGCTTCTGCGATATCCTCCGGCTCCCCAACTCGCCCCAGAGGCACGGAGCGGCGCCGGGCAAGTGTGGAAGCGTTGATCTGGAGTTGGTCTGGTTCATTGGCGATGGGACCGGGCGCCACTGCGTTACACAGAATGCCATAGCGGCCGCCCTCGGAGGCCAGGGACTGCGTCATCGCCTCCTGCGCGGCCTTGGCCGCGTTGTAGATCACCCGATCACCATGGGTCTGCTGGGCACCACTGGTGGAGATGTTTACGACACGTCCACCGCCATGCCGGATCATCTGCCGTGCAGCGGCCTGCGCCAGCAGAAAAGCCGCCTCAAAGTTGACAGCCATCTGATCCCCCAGTTCCTGCGGAGTCACCTCCCAGAACGGTCGTGGCAGACTGTATCCCGCATTGTTGACCAGGATGTCCACCCGCGGAAACCGGGAGGCCACAGCATCCCACAGAGCAAGGACCTCACTCCGGCTGCGGAGGTCAAACCGACCGACGTACTTGGCCCGGCCGCCGGCGGAGGCAACTGCATCGAGCACCCTGGTCGGGTCCTCAAGACCGGTCACGGCCACGGTCGCTCCCTCACGGGCGAGCGCGACGGCAATCCGTTGCCCCAGTCCTTTGGTAGAGCCGGTCACCAGTGCATACTTGTCCTTCAGCCGCATTTGGGTTCCCTCCCGATTCTAGACTCGCACCCGCAGAACGCACTCCACCTCCACCGCCTGGTTGCCGGGCAGGGAGTTGGTCCCGATGGCGGAGCGGGCATGGCGCCCGTTCTCCTCGCCCAGAAGCTCGGCCCACAGGTCGGTGTACCCGTGCATCACTTCCGGCTGCTGGCCAAAGCCATCAGCGCTGCTCACAAAGCCCAACACCTTCACCACGGCTTCAATCCGGTCCAGGTCGCCGAGGAATGCCTTGGCTGCCGCCAGGGTGTTGAGGGCGCAGTTGCGGGCGGCCTCTTTCCCCTGCTCCACGGTCAGATCCTTCCCGACCTGGCCCACGTAGCGAAGCCCACCGTCCAGGTCCCGACAACCGTGACCTGAGCAGAACAGCAGGTTCCCCTCCTGCCGGCAGGCCAAAATGCGGCCCTTCCACTCCCGGTCCGGAAGCACATAACCCATCTCCCTCAACCTGGACTCGATCCGGCTCATGCTTCAAGCACCTCCGCAACCCACGTGATCTGACGCTGTGTATGGACAAAGTTGGGGTTTCCCGAGTCGTGAAAGATCTCTACTCCCCTGCTGGCGGTGAGACTGGCTGCCGCTAGCTCCGAGGCGGGAGCCTTCTGCAGGAGCACCCTTGCGCATACATGCGGGGCGAAGCTCAGCGCATCGTAGTACCTCATGGTCTCGAGGGCGGCTTCCCGGCGCTCTGGATAGGCCCGGAAGTAGTGATGGAACTCCGCCAGGGGATAGGTCATCGCGGCAGGCAGGCTCTCTGAGAGATTGACCCAATCCGGAATGGTAAGCGCCAGTCCCGCCACAAAGGGCCGCAGGGCACCCGCAGCCAGCGCCAGGTTGCTGCTGACGCCGTCCTTGCCTACAATGGCAATCCGGGCCCGGTCCACATCGACGCGGCCTGCCACGTAGTCAAACCCCCGCAGAAGGTCACAAAGGACACCCCGGTAGATGAAGCGCTGCCTGTCCTCCACACCGGTGGTCATGAAGCCGGGAAAAAAGCCCGCGCTTGGGCTGTCGGAACCCCGCATACCCCGTGAGCGTACGGTAAACGTGACATACTTTTCCCGGGCCCAGGAGGGCGGGGGGTAGGCTACGGACCCATATGGCGGGGCAAAGACCACGGCAGGGTGCGGGCCGGAGCCATTAGGCTTGCTGAAGTAGCCGCAGGTCCGCCACCGACCCAGGGAGGTCAGCCGGCATTCGTAGTAGGTGTACGCAAAGGTGGAGCGCATGGGGATAACGGTCAGTTCCGGTGCAGGGTCCAACCCGGCCAACTCGGCTTCCGTCCCTTGCCAGTAGGCCCCAAAATCTTCAGGTGCGAACAACCCGCCCCCCCCTATGCTTTCAGGTACCGGGCCAGGTGTGCCCGAATCAGCGCGTCATTCACGTGCCGGCCCGCGTCGTGTCCGGCAGGGTCGTAAACCTTCAGCTCCTTCTGATCGGAGCCCAGCCGCCGAAAGTACTCGAAACCCGTCTCCGGCGGGCATATGTCGTCTTGCATGCCGATGTTCACCAGGATGGGGCACTTCACCATGGGGGCCAGGTTATGGCAATCGAAGTAGGCCAGGGTATCCCGCACCTGGTCCACTCGTGCGGGGTAGTGGCGCAGATACTCGTTGATCTCCTCGTACGGGTAGGAACGGGTCAGACGGATGGCCTCCATGAACCCGGTCAGGTAGGGCGCTCCGGCGACGGCAGCGATGATACGTTCGCCCCGGAAGGCGCATACGACGGTGGTAAGCGCCCCGCCCTGGCTGGAGCCCTGGGCAGCCACCCGATCCGGGCGGACTTTCGGGAGGGTGAGGAGAAGATCAAACCCCCGAACGGCATCCATGTAGATGCCCCGGTAACTGTAGGTGTTCTTGTCGGTGATGTTGTGTGTCAGGACCCCCGGGTAGCCCGGGTTCCACTGGCTCGTGCTGCCCAACTTGCCGCGATGGGCCAGCATGAGGGTGGCGTAGCCTTCACGCGCCCAGCCGAAGTGGATGGCCGGGTCACTGATGTACCCGGGAGTGAAAATCTGCGCCGGGAAAGGGCCTGGACCGCTGGGAGTGACGTACCAGCCGCCCACTCGCACCTCACCCAGGCTGTTGAAACTGACACGGTAGACCTGCACTTCCGCGGTGGACCAGTACTCGCTCCGCTCCACCCGGCCGTTCAAGGGGACCGCCTCTGCCTCCGCCAGCGCCTGGGCCCAGAAGCGGTCGAAGTCGGCGGGGCGTTGAACCGCGGTGCCGTAGTCACTGGGGTGCACACTCATGCCCTCCCAATCTGGCGCGCTTCTGCTGCCACGCCGCGAACTCCGCCAGGGTCTCCGCATCAGGCGGATAGACATGCTTGATGGAGGCGCCCGCGTTCACCTTCTCCCATATGAAGCTCTCCTGGATCTCACGGTCATGCGCCCTGTGAGCAATCTCCTCGGCCATGTGGTTCGGGATGCAGATTACCCCCTCGTCGTCCCCCACCAGCACATCGCCCGGGAATACGGCCACGCCGCCGCACGCGATGGGCACGCCGATGTCCGCAGGGTGGTGCTGCATGCTGCTCTGTAGGGCATTAGCGCCGGCGGCGTACACCGGGAGGTCGAGTTGCTGAATGTCCGGGTAATCCCGCAGGCAGCCGTCACTGACGATCCCTGCTGCGCCCCGGCGCATGATCCGCGTGGCCAGGATGTGACCCAGGGTGGCTGCACGGGTGTTGCCGCGGGCGTCGATGCAGAGCACCTCGCCCTCCCCCACCGCCTCCACCGCGATCCGCTGCACGTTGCGGGTGTTGTCCCAGTCGCCGGAAAGATCAAGATCCTCCCGCATGGGAATGTAGCGGAGGGTAAAGGCGTATCCCACCATGCGGCGCCCCTTGCCCAATGGCCGGGGCCCCTGGAGGAACGTGTTGCGCAGCCCTTTCTTGAGCAGTTCAGTGGAGAGCGTGGCGGTGGAGACCCTGCCCAGCTTCTCCCACGCTTCGGGAGAAATCCGGCTGTAGTCGGCCATCTCAATATCCTCCTCCGGTTTTGCCTTCAAGCGTCCGCCCCGATCCCTGTCCGGGCGGCGGGGCTGACCCGCCCGCGCACCGCAGCCAGGCGGCCTTCCAGGAACACCATCTCCGGCGCCTGCAGTCCCTCCAGGCCAGCGGTCAGGTCCCCCGGGACGACAAGCAGATCGGCGGCGAGTCCCGGTCGGAGGGCCCCCGTCGTCTCCTGCAGCCCCATGGCCATTGCCGGAACCGAGGTCACCATCCGGATCAGGTCCACAGGATCGCAGTCAAAACGCCGCTGCATCGTCGCCAGCGTGTGGGGCAGTTCCGCAAAGTTCCGACCGATCGCATCGCTGGTGACGTAAACCTGGATCCCATACTGCCGCATGTGCCGGAGAATCTCCCAGCGGGCGCCCGGGACTGGGCCCCCGTGGTGCCACTCCCGCAGCACACCGTCCCGGCCTTTCAACGGGGAGATTCCTCCGGCAATGTTCATGTCCACATAGGTCCCCTGCCGCCCCATATGTCGCGCCACGTCATCGTCATAGTCGAGGTACTCGGGCGTTTCGCCAAGCCAATTGCAGTGGGCGATGATGTCGACACCACCTGCCACGCAGCGCCGGATCCCCTCAGCGGCATTGCAATGGGCCACTACGTGCTTCCGGAGCCGGTGAGCCTCTGCAGCCAGCGCGGCGATCTCCGCGCGCGAGTACTGCGGCGTGTACCGGTTCGATGCCGGGGTAAGCGACCCGCCGGTGGCCATCACCTTCACGAAATCCGCCCCGCGTTCCACCAGGTTCCGGACCGCCTTTACCACCTCATCGCGGGAGTCGGCCCGGTTGCCCAGCCAATGGCAGTGTCCGGCGGTGGTGGTGATTGGCGCCCCCGCCACTATCATCCGGGGGCCCTCCAGGAGTCCGGCCCGGATGGCTTCGCGGAGCACGATGGTGGCGTCCCCGGGTCCCCCGCAGTCGCAAACGGTGGTGAGCCCGGCCGCCAGGCAGGCCCGGGCGTTGGCCGCCGCCCACATGAGGAGCCGGCCCTGATCCTCCCGGACCTCCTGGTAGTATGGGTCATCCGGATGGCCCATGGCCAGGTGCAGGTGCGCATCAATCAACCCGGGCAGAATTGTCGCGTCTCCGGCATCAATGAGCCGGGCGCCTGCCGGGACCGAAAGGGACTCGGCCCGACCTACCTCCTGGATCCGCCCTTCCGCCACCAGGACGGCTGCGTTCCGCAGCGGAGGCGATCCCATGCCGTCCAGCAACGTCCGGGCCCGAACAACGATCACTGCGCAGCCCTCCTCCGGGTCACTCGCCCGACCGCCTCATCCGGATGCCCCGCCCCCCGTCCACCTGAAGGCAGGCGCCGTTGATAAACGATGCCTCGTCGCTGACCAGAAAGGCCACGGCGTCAGCAACCTCCGCCGCCTGCCCCGGACGCTCCATGCTCTTTGCGGACCGGAGTGGCGTCGGGGTGAGCCCGACGGCGATGGGGCCCGGCAGGACTGCGTTGACCCGCACCCCGAAGCGAATCAGTTCACCGGCCATGCATTTGGTCAGCATGATGATCCCGGCTTTGCTGACGCTGTAATCGGCATGGTTCTCCGTCGGGCAGAGCCCCTGAATGGAAGCGATATTGACGATGGAACCGGCTCCCCGGGCGCAGAACCTGCGGGCCGCCACCTGCGATGCAATGAACGTGCCGGTCAGGTTGACGGCCATCACCCGCTCCCACTGGTCGAGCGGCACCTCCAGAAAGGGGTGCCCATGGTAATCCGGGTCCTGAGCCGTGACCGCTGCGTTGTTCACCCAAATGTCGATCTGCGGCAGCCCGTCCACAAACGCTTCGACGGCACGTCGATCCGTGATGTCCAGGGCTGCCGCCTGTGCCCCTCCCTTGCCGGGCGCCGCTGCCCGAATCGCCCGGGCCGACTCCTCCGCCTCGGCCGAGAGGATGTCCGCCACCACCACCTGTGCGCCCTCAGCCGCGAGCCGCGCAGCAGTGGCCCGGCCGATGCCCCGGGCGGCGCCCGTCACAACGGCCACACGTCCTGTCAGGCGCATCCCTGTTCCCCCTTCAGCCATGGGTCAGCTCTTTAGCCCGGTCAGCGCCAGGCCATCGACGATGTGCCGCCGCAGCAGCAGAAACATGATGATAATCGGGGCGATGCTGATCACCGAGCCCGCGCTGGACAAGCCAAAGTTGATGGTAAAGGCCGACTGGAACTTGGCGAGCCCCAGTTCCATGGTGTAGTTGGTCTGGTCAGTAGCCATCAGCAGGGGCCAGATGAAGGCGTTCCAGCCCTGGATAAAGGCGAAAATGGCCAGGGCGCTCATCGCTCCCTTCAGGAGGGGGACGACGATTTGGAGGAAGGTCCGCAGTTCAGAGGCGCCGTCAATGCGAGCTGCCTCTAGCAGTTCATCCGGGATCGAGGCCAGGATGTTCTGCCGCATGAAGAAGATGCCAAAACTCATCACCAGATAAGGCATGGCGATCCCGGTGAAGCTGTTGATCAGCCCGAGGTCCTTCATGGTCACGTAAAGCGGGATCATGTAGATCTCGAAAGGGACAATCGCCGTTGCCAGGACGGAGACGAACAGGGCGCCCCGTCCCGGAAACTTGATCTTGGCCAGCACGTAGCCGGCAACGGTGGAGGTGACCAGGATGCCGGCGGTGGAGGCCAGTGCGAAGAGGAGGCTGTTCAAAAAGTAGGTCTGAAAGGGTGCCGCCTTGAAGACCCCGACGAAGTTGACCAGGGTCCACTCACGCGGAATGAGCAGGGGCGGCCAGGCGACCACCTCCTTCTCCACCTTGAACGCCGTGCTGATTAGCCAGAGAAAGGGGATTGCCATGATCATCGCGCCCAGGGTCAGCGGGATGTGCACAGCCGCATCGGCAACCTTTCTGAGCGTCCGCTGCATACTGCCTTCCCCCCTATACTGTCCGGTCCTTCAGCCACCGGAACTGAATGAACGTGAGCGCCAGGACGATCAGGCAGAGAACCACCGCCTCAGACGAGGCATAGCCCATCTTGAAGAAGCTGAACGCGTTTTCCACGATGTCGTAGGCCAGTACGCGGACCAGGAAGCCCGGCGACCCCTGCACATCGGAGGCCAGCACGTAGACCTGTGTGAACACGTTATAGCTGTTAATGGTCGTCATAACGGCGACGAACAACGTAATTGGTGTGAGCAACGGTACCGTGATATGCCAGAACCGCTGCAGCGGGGAAGCCCCGTCGATGGATGCTGCTTCAAAGTAACTGCCAGGAATGTTCCGAATGCCAACAAGGAAGATAATCATGTTGTGTCCGAGGATCTTCCAGGCGCTAAGCAATATGACCGAGACCATGGCCAGCCGGGGATCGATCAGCCATGCCTTGGGCTCCACGCCCAGAAATCCCAGCACATAGTTCAGCAGGCCGAACTTGGCGTCCAGGATCCATTTCCAGGCAACCGCCACGGCGACCATCGGGGTGATCGAGGGAATGAAGTAGATCGCCTCATAGAAGGCGGAGAAACGTCGAGGCTTGGCCAGCACGGCGGCCAGCACCAGCGAGAGCGGGACGCTGATCAGCACCGTGACGAACGCAAAGATGGTCGTGTTCTTGAGGGCCAGCTGGAACTGGATGTCTTTGAACATGGTAAGGAAATTGGTGAGACCGACGAACGGCTGATTCTGGTTGACCATGCTCCAGTTGAAGAAACTCATCCAAAAGGTCTTCAGGATCGGCAGCCCTCGCAGATAGAAAAACAACCCCACCACGGGGCCAAGCATCAAGTAGGCAAACCACCACCGGCTCCGTGTCAAGGAAACCCTCCCCTTCATTCAGGAGGGGTCCGGAGGGACGTTTCCCACCGGACCCGCCCTTGCGCCAGCTATTTCCCCAGAAGGTTGTTTGCCTGCAGGATCGCACGGGTCTCGACGGCGGCCTCCTTGAGAAGCTTGTCTATGGCTTCCGGCGTGTTGTTCTCCGCCTTGGTGAAGAACTGCGCCAGCCGCCCGCCCAGCTTGGAGGCGATCTCGTCATAGACCGGAAGGTCTGGCTCCGTGTACATGGTGAAGCCCGCGGGCTTGTCCAGGAAGCCCTTGTAACCGGGAATCTTCTGGGATACCTGGCTATAGTCAACATCTACCCGATTAGGCAGCCAGCCAGAGTCCTCCATCAAGAAGAGCAGGTACTCGGGCTTTTGGGCGAAGAGGATGAAGTCCCAGGCCACATCCTGGTTCTTGCTGCTCTTGGGTACATAGAGGTTGGAGGGGAGGAAGATGGTGCCAGTGGGCATGGGCGCTGTGGCGTACTGGAGGCCGGGCGCCTTCTTGGCGATGTCGGCGATTACCCAGGACTCCCGGATAAACATGGCGGTCTGTTCCAACTCAAACGCCTCAGCATCATGCTTCAGCGCCGGATCATCCACCTTGTCCTTGAACAGGAAGTCCATATACATCTGCACGGCCTTGCGACCGGCCTCGTTGTCGTAGTCGGGTACCCACTTGTTGTCGCCAGTGCGCTTGAGAATGTTCCCGCCGAAGTTGTAGAGGAGCGTGCCGAACTTTTGGGTGACGCCGGCCGGCAGGCCGGCAAGGCGGAGCGAGAAGCCGCTCACCGTGATCTTGCCGTTGGCGTCACGCTTGGTCAGCTTCCGAGAGTACTCCATCAACTCTTCCATGGTCCTGGGCGGTGCGGTCAGGCCGGCCTCCTTGAACATTTTGGTGTTATAGTAGAGGACACCCTGGCCCCGGAAGAGAGGGACCCCATAGACTTTGCCATTGACCGAAACAGTCTCCTGGAACTCCTTGTTGTAGGCCTTGCCCATGACAAACTCCTGCACCTTGGCCGGCGCCTCGGCCATCAGGCCGGGGGCGATGTACCGGTTCATGGTGGAGTGGGGAGTCTCCAGGACGTCCGCGGCAGCACCGGCCGGGATGGTGGCGGCCAGCTTCTTCTGGTAGTCCGCCAGCGGGTGAGTCAGCACGTTGACCGTCACATTGGTATTGGCTTTCTGATACTCCGCGGCCACCTTCTTGAAGTAGGCCTCCAGCTCAGGATAGCCGCTCCAGACGTTCAGAGTGACGGGCTTCTTCTCCGCCTGCGCGTTCTGGCCGTCGCCGCCGGGCGCCGAACCGGGTTTGCTGCCACCGCTGCCACAAGCAGCCAGGCTGGTCAGCAGGATCAGTGCCAGTACGATACCAAAGATCCTCCGGGACGCTTGCATTGGGATACGCCTCCTGTGGTTTCCGCTTTCTCGAAATCAGGCCGGGCCAGGGCGAACGTCCGGGCCCCTACCGGCCGACAAGCCGCTTGCTTTCGCCGATCCAGGACAGTTGCTTTCGGCGAAGGAGTCCGTAGTTGTAGAACGCAAGGCCGGCGCCCAGGCTTCGGCTTCGGCCCACCCAATCGAGGATTTGCTCCTGACTGTTCATCTGCCCTTGCACCAGCTGAACGGTAGCCGCAGGCTTCTGGAGGGAGAGAGCCCGTGCCGCCTCCCACCACTCGGACCCTCGCTGGTCTGGCCCGCTCAGGTACCGGCTGTCAAGCAAGGGTGCGAGCTCGGCCACGCGCATCCCGGTTACCGGATCATCGGCCTGGAGCGGGAGCCCCGCCTCGACGGCCAGGGTACGCCCTCCTGCAGCCTGCCGCGCTCGCTCGATCACCGTTCGCCACGCTGCCGTCACGTTAGCGGCCCGCACATCCAGATAGGGCGCCAGGCGGCCACTGAAGCTCCGGCGAATCTCATCGCCGGACAGGTCAGACCGGTAATCCTCATCGGTGCCCTCGGCAATTGCCCCGGACAGGAACTCAGCCACATCGTGCTGCAGACCCTCCGCATCCACCCCGGCCGCAACTGCCGCTGTCTTGCAGGCCGGACAGAAGCAGACCCCCAGCAGGAATCGGGTCAGCGGGGACAAGGGGATGAAGACCTTTGGGTTCCACTGGCCATAGCCAAAGGCGAGGTAGTTGAGTGACTCCAGGTAGATCCCATCGGCCCCATGGTTGCGCACAACATCCTCTGCCATGGCCGCCGCATACTGCCGTACGGCCGGCTGGGCCGGACACAGCTGTGCCAGATGGTGATCGCCCAAGGCGCTGGTCTGCGTCAGGTGCGGGTGCCGGCGAGCCAGATGGTGGTTGTAACAGAAGACGATCCAGGCGTTGAACCGCAGCCCGCGTGCTTTGAGCGACCGCACGATCGCAGGCAGATAGTCGGGCCCGGTAACCAGTTCGCTCATTCGTGGCTGCAGCTCGGTGGGGTATAGAGCCGCCTCGGGCTGCCAGAAGATGGCCCCGTCCTCTCCGAAATAGAACCGGCGGCGAGGGTTATGCGGCAGGAGATAGGTGGCCACATGGTAGGAGACCGCCAATATGACCTCGTTGATGCCGGCAACGCCTCCGATCGTGTCCAAGGCCAGTTCGATCCCCTCGTCATGCAGATCCCAGGGATAGGTGAACATCGCCCACTTCACAGGGCACCCACCTCCTGATGGTAGGCGAACAGCGCCGGAAGGCCGCCAGTGTGCACGAAAACGACCGTTTGCCCCCGCTGCAGGCGCCCCTGCCTGATGTGGTCAATCAGGCCGGCCATACCCTTGCCGGAGTATATCGGGTCCAGGAAGAGTCCCTCCAGTTGCGCCACCAGCCGGATTGCTTCGATCCCCTGCGGCGACGGAACCCCATATCCCCCGGACCCGCTGTAGTCCTCGTTCCGGATATCGGCAGGGGACAACCGCTCGGGGACCCCGAGCATCTCGGCTGCACGATTTCCCAGACCCGCCATGCGCTCCTGCACGCCCTCGATGCTGTTGCTGGGGCTGCAGCCCACCACCCGCCAGGGAGCGCCCAGTAGTTTGGCTCCCAGGGCCAGTCCGGTCTGGGTGGCGCCCGAGGAGGTCAGGTAGACGGCGTCCGCCCGGATTCCCCTGGCCTGCAGCTGCTCCTCCATCTCCACGGCGCAGTCGACAAAGCCGATGGCTCCCAGCGGGTGGAACGAGGAGGGAAGCACGTAGGGGCTATGACCTTGTCGACGGTACTCCGCCGCCACCTCCTCCATGGCATCCCGCAAGTGGGTGCGGTGGCTGACGGCCATGTTCATCTCCGTGGCCTCCACCAGCCGCAGGTCAGTGCCCAGCAGCTGGCCGAGCAACAAGTTGCCCTGCACCTTCTGGAACTTGCCCGCCCGCTGCAGGAGCATCACCGGTTTCATGCCAGCCCGCCGGGCCGCCGCTGCGCAGAGCACGGCGTGGTTCGACTGTGCGGCGCCCCCGCCGGCGATGAAGACATCGGCGCCACGGCCGATCGCATCGGCGATGAAGAAGTCTAGCTCCCGCGCCTTGTTGCCTCCCATGGCAAGACCACTCAGGTCCTCACGCTTGATCAGGATCCGGGGTCCGCCCAGCGCCTCGGACAGGCGGGGAAGCTCGTCCAGGGCGGTTGGCAGACGGGCCATACCGGCCCTCGGAAGACGTTCGACCAACTCACGGACCCGGCGCACGGACATGTGATCTCCCTCCACTTAACTGGAATCTCGGGGATGAAACTCGGTCGGCAGAACCGCTCTGGGAGGCGGCAGGTCCGGATTCAGAATCGCCTCCACCAGGTGTTCCGTCGCCTGCTTGGCGACCTCGGACACGATCATCTTGACAGTGGACAGGGCGGGGTCGGTGTAGAAGCCCTGCTCCGTGCCGTCGGCCCCGACCACGGCCAGATCCCCGGGGACCCTGAGGCCTCGGTTGCGGGCTTCTTTCAGTACGCCCACAGCCATCAGATCACCGCCGCAGAAGAGCGCACTGGGCCGCGGGTCCATCTCCAGGAGGCGGGCGAGGGCCTCGGCGCCGCTTTGCTCAAACGCGTCCCCTTGCTCGATCACCGGCTCAAGGCCGTGCTCCTTCATCACATCCAGGTAGGCCCTGCGACGTTCGGATGTCAGGTAAAACCCTTCCGGTCCCTGCACGTGAGCGATCAGGCGATGGCCCCTCGCAATCAGATGCTCAACCGCTTCGCGGCTCCCGCCGTATTGGTCGGTGACGACATAGCCGACGGGAATCTTCGGATCCATGGCGTTGATGGCCACCACCGGACACGCCAGTTCAGCCAGCACCGGATGCAAAGGTAGATTCACCCAGAGGATTCCGTCAACGTCGCCGCTCTTCCATAATCCCAAGACGTACTCATCCTTCAGGAAATCGGCGCCGGCAATCTGCAGCATCAGGTGGAACTGGTGCTCCCTGATGGTATCGTGGATGCCCGAAAGCATTTCCGAGAGCTTCAAGTGAGAGAACCGATGGTAGCCGTGGCAGGGTTCGGGGGCAGCGGGCAGAACGACGGCGATGTGGCCGGACCGGCGGGATCCCAGGGCCCGTGCTGCAGCGTTGGGGCGGTAGTCGAGTTTTTGGGCGGCCGCCCGGACCCGCTCTCGGGTCTGGTCGGAGATGCGCACTCCGGAATCGGTCCCATTCAAAACTCGTGAAGCGGTTGCCTTCGACACCCCGGCCAGCTTTGCTACATGCAGCAACGTCGGTTTGGACAAGCAGATCGCTCCTCTTCGGGGCCAACCGGTTGCGGCAACCGGTTAGGGCAACCGGTTACATTATCTAAATACTAAGCAATGTATGCTAACATATCAATACTGTATTTTAAACTTATTTTGATATAATCTGTTATTCCTCCGAATACGAAGCGCCCGAACAAAGTTCGGGCGCCCCCTATCGCTTACCGGTCGCCGCTGAGGACCGTCCGCAGCCGCTGCCCAATCGTGTTCTCGTCTCCCGGCTGAAGCGTTCCGGTGAAGAACGCCACACCGTCCTTCCCATGAGGCAAGGCCAGGATGGAGGGCTGGCCCTCCTTCAGGCGGGCCAATAGTTCTTCCGGAGTCACCGTCTGAGGGAATGCCAGCCGGACCAGGGCACGGGGAATCGGCTGCCCCGAGCTAGACGGGAAGAGACGCTCCACCGTTACCCCGGGCACATCTCGCACCGCGTCCATGATGTGGCGGCACTGTGACTCCCGCAATGCCGACTCGGCCGCGTGGTCCTGGCCGACGAACCACCGGACCGCCGCAAGGGCGCCGCACAGGTCCTCCTTGCTCACCTTCATCGGCCTGCCGAGGCTGTGATTGGGCGCCGAGTTGGCCCGGCATGCTTCAATGATCTCCGGGCGCCCCAGCACCAGGCCCGTGCTGGCAGGGCCCCGCAGCCCTTTCCCCCCGCTGAAGATGGCGACGTCCGCCCCCATCTCCCGCGTGAAGTGCCGGAGGTTCTGCTCCGGGTGAATCTGTGCGGCGGCGTCCACCACAACACGCACGCCGCGCTCGTGGGCGATAGCCACTACCTGCTTCAGAGGGATGGCGTTCTCCTCCTGGTGGGTCCCAGCAAAATACAGGACATAAGCTGTACGACCGGTAATGGCCGCTTCCAGCTCCCAGGCATGGTTCGAGCCGTTCAGCCCCACTTCCACGAATCTCACACCGGCCAGCCGGACGGCCTGGTCGTACACGACGCGCTGGCGCCGAAAGGTGATCACCTCGTCCTTCATGCCCGTCGTATCAGGCAACTGGCGGATGCGAGCCGGCTGCGTCCCGGCTATGATCGCGGCCGTGACGATCGTCAGCCCGGCAGCCGCCCCGCCCGCCACGAAGCAGGCCTCGTTGCCCGTCAGGCGTGCAATCTCCTTCCCGACGGCAACCTGTAGCTCATTCAAGTCCACATAGGCCTGGCTGGCCGACGCCATGGCCTCCTGGACGCCAGGCGCCCAAATCGACCCGCCGTAGATGGTGTATGTGGAGACGGCATTTATCCGCCTGACAACCCCGAGTTCCCCGTAAATGTCCACTTCCGATTTCCGTCCTTTCCTCTTGTTTCTCCGAAAGGTTAAGCGGGCAGCGCACGGCCTGCGTACACGCCCAGGCATATTCCAAACTCCACGGCCAGCCGACCGTTGACCAGCACGTGCTCGATCCCCGCCGGATGCCGCTTCGGGTTCTCGAAAGTCGCCAGGTCGGTCACCGTCTCCGGATTGAAGACCACGATATCGGCCGCCTTGCCCCGGGCAATCTCCCCCCGGTCCTTTAACTGGAAGCGCTGCGCGGGGACGTAGGCCATCCGGTTGATGAGCGCTTCCAGGCTGATGAGATCCGGATGCTTTCGCTGCAGGCGGAGAAACCGTGGGAAACAGCCCCACCCGCGGGGATGGGGACGGGTGCCGACGGAAATGCTGTCACTGCCCACCATATAGTAGGGCTTCGAAAGCAGCGTGAGATGATCTCGCTCCAGCGCCTCCCCGATGGCCGGATCCCTGGGCGGGAGGCCGCAGTGGCCCACGCCGAGCCCCTCCTCGTAGAGCACCTCCATCAGCATCTCTTCCGGCGTCGTGCCCCTGGCCGCGGCCACCTCGGCAAAGCTCTTGCCCACCATCCAGCGGTTGCGCTCGGAGGGGATGTAGGAGAAGGCCACCTCGTCCCAGCGACGGTTTGAAAGGTTAACCGGGTCCAGGTTGTAGGCGATCTCCTTGCGGGTAGCAGGATCGCCGAGCCGCTTCATGATCTCCCAGTACCCTCCGTCCACGGCCCAGTAGGGCAAGAAGATGAGGCAGTAACCGCTGCCGGTCGGGTACGGGTAAAGTTCCAGGGTGAGGTCGAGACCCGCTTGCAGACCGGCCTCAATCGGCTCCATCAGCTTTGCCGCCTGACCGCGGTTGCCGGGTCCGGTCCGGTAGTGAGAGAAATGGACCTTCACCCCGGAACGTCTGGCGATCTCAAGTGTCTCCCCGGTCGGATCAAACGGGGTCTGGCCCTTACGGAAGACAGTCCGCTGATGGGTGACGTAAAGGCCGCCCGCTTCCCGGGTCGCCTTGCACAGTTCCACCATCTCGTCGGTATCGCTGAAGGAGCAGGGGTAGTAGCTCATACCGGTGGAGAACGCCACGGCCCCTTCCTCAAACGCCTTATAGATGATCTGTTTGGCCTTCTCAAGGTACTCCCCCGTCAGCGGAACGTCCTTGAACCCTACCGTCTCCAGGCGAATGGCGCCGTGGGGAACCTGGTATACGGTGTTCACGGCGACTGTCCCATCAAAACGCGACCGGTACTCCTTGACCGACCGCCAATCCCATGCGATGTCGGGATTGCCGTTGAGGCCGGCCAGATATCGACGGTACATTTCCAGGTTCTCATAGGACAGCGGCGCATACGAAAGGCCGTCCTGTCCGAGCACTTCTGTGGTGATTCCCTGCAGAATCCCTTGCGGGTGCTGCGGGTCGGCAAGGAGCATGACGTCCGAGTGAACATGGGTGTCGATGAAGCCGGGGGCGACGATCAGCCCTTGTGCGTCGAGCACTTTGTGCGCCTGGGCCGCTGGAAACTGGCCCACGTCAGCGATCCGCCCATTCTCAATGACCACATCGGCCCGAAAACGCAAGCGCCCCGTACCATCAATCACGGTCCCGTTCTTTATGAGCACATCAAACACGCACTCACGTCCCTTTCTGCCATTTGCCCGTTTACTCTCACTGTGGGCGCCTGCCAGTCAAACCCCAGTTCGCCCAGTTTGATCAGGTTGGGGCGGGCCCGAATCGGCGGGTCGCCTGCGTCAGGAGGGCTTTGAACGCGGGTCGAACGCATCTCGCAAACCGTCCCCGATGAAGTTGATGCTCAGGATGGTCAGCGACACGAGCACGCCGGTCGGCACCCACCGCCACCACATGCGCTCCAGAATGCTGATTTTCGTCGCATCGGTGAGCAGGTTGCCCCAACTGGGGTCGTGTCCTGGGCAACCTCACCGATCTCATCCCGAGTCATTACGAGGTACACGATGCGCGGGCGATTGGTCAAGCTCATATCCCCCCCTGTGTTGTGGCAGATTTCGAATCTACTGGTCAGGCATCTCTTTCGAGTTAATCACATTTGAACAATTTAAGTCAATGTACTAGTATTGTTATTTTATTTTGTCGATGTTGTTCCGCAGACGTCGCATGATGGCAGCGACCAATTAGCGGACCCGAGGAACTAAACAGAGGTCCGATTGCCCCGGTGCAAGCGTGGCCATGGACCGAGTTCCCAGCACGAAAACGGAAAAGGGTGGCAAGGACAAAGTCCTGCCACCCTTTTTCAGCCGGCCCTCTCGGGGGCCGGCCCTTTCGTCTGTCACTGATCCTGGGTAATAAAGAAGGCCATGGCCTGCTCGATCTGGCTTAGTTCGGCCTTTGCCTGCTCAATGCGGCGGTTCCGCTCAGCGACTTCGGCGGCACACTGGTCCTTCTCCTCTGCCAGCGCCTTCTCAAGCAATTGCACCCGTTCGACGTTGACCCGGTGGCGGTCGCCAATGGCTGCCAGTTCCGCCTCCATGGCTGCCTGATAGAGCCCCGCAGCACGTTTCAGGGAACCGGCCAGGTCCGTGGCATTCAGGCCACCGAGCTGCAGGGCGCCGGCGATGAGCTTGCGCGCTTTCTCCACGGGGATCTCCGATAACGGCAAGTCGGCCAGCAGTAAGATCGCCTGATGGGCCCGGGCCACATCCGGGTCCTGCGCCAGGTCAGGAGCGGGCTCGGCAGGCGCAGCCGGTTCGGCGGGCGCCGCCTGCTCAGCTTCGGCCGGTCGCTCTTCCTCGTCGAAATCGACAAAGACGCCGAGCGCCTTCTTGAAGATCTCGGTCATCGTCAGCCCTCCCTATCCGCCGCGAACTCGAGTCCGCTGGTGGACCTCGTCCAGCGCCTGATCCATCGCCTCCGCCTCCAGCAGCATCTCGTGGAGACGAGAGCCCTCTGGCGTCGCGCCGGGGTCATAGATATTGCGCTGGTACAGCTCCATGGTCGACTCGATGGCGGCAAGCTTGGCCTCAAACCGCTCCCGCTCGGCTTCCTGCTCGGCTTCCCGCTCAAGCACCCGCTGATCCAATTCGATAGCCTCCAGCAAGGTCCGGCGGGCTTCCATGTCGGTCGTCTGCTCCAGACGGGCCTGGTTGCGGGCCAGCCGGTTCTCCACATCGGCACTGCTACTGTGGTCGCGGCGGGCGTGGAGCGTCAGGTAGGCCTTCAGGATCCGCATGTAGAGGGCGGCCAGGTGAAGCGCCTCCCCGACCACGGGCGCCTGGTCCTTGCGCTCCGCGGCGTGGGAGAGCCATTCGTGGTAAATCGAGCGGGCGCAGCGCTGAACATCCCCGGCCCGCCGGTTGGGCTCGGATTTCGTGCGGGGCAGTACCTCGGCCAGTTCCCGCACGGCGGCTTCCATGGCCTTATAGCGTTCGTCGAGCCCCTTGATCGTTTCCAGGTGTTCAGCCGCCTGCTGGTACCGCCCGCTCGATGCCAGGCGCTGCACCGCCCACAGGTAAACACCCAGCCCAATCAGTGCCGGGAATGGGTTGGAGAGCACCGCAGCGGCAATCACGCCTGCACCCAGGATGAGCAGCGTCCGCACGTCGGTGGCTGCGGACATCAACTGCCGGAACAGCACAGCCTGATCCCTCCTCTGCTTGTTGGCACTGCATCACCGAAGCAACCAGGCTACGGGCGGATGCGGTAGGGGGCGCTCGTCGCGGCGGTTCGGCCTATCCTTGTAATGGTCCTCGCTTCGCTGCGGACCTTGAACTACCCTCACCGATGCTCCTCAACCCCCAACCGCACCCGCCCGCGCATCTTCGGCGATGCAGCGCACCCGGAGCTTAGCCTGTGCTGTTTGGCTGTTGGCTGTTGGTTATGGGTTATTTATCCCGCAAGAGCCGGAATTCGGTGCGGCGGTTCTTGGCTTTTTCCGTGTCGTTCTTGGGGTTCGGGAAGAGCGGCTTCTTGTCGCCGAAGCCGCGGGTAATGATCTGCGCTTCCGGGAAGCCGAGCTTGGTCAGTTCGGCCTTGACGGAGTCGGCACGGCCCTGGGAGAGCTTCTGCAGCACGTTGGCGTCGCCACCCACGTCGGTGTGGCCGTCGACCATCAGGTAGAAGTTGGGGAACTGCTTCATCAGGGGCGCCAGCATCTCGTTGATCACCTTGCGGCCGGCGGCCGTAATGCTGGTGGCGTCCGGGTCGAACTCGATGTTCGGGATGGCCATCTGGGCAACTTCATTCAGCTTGTTCGGATCGGCCGCCTTGTCAAACTCCTTCGGCTTCTCCGCCTGAACGGGGGCGTTGCCCGACTTGGATGCGTCGATCGCGCCGACTTTCAGCGTCACATCATCCTTGATGGCGACCATGGCCCGGTTGTTGACCAGTTCCTTGGCGTTGGGGCCGGTCAGGGACTCGACCCGCTTCCAGTTGTCGACGGCAAACTTGACCATTTGCTCGACTTCCGAAGGCTGCGTGACGCCCATCAGCTTCAGATTCTCCTCGAACCCGACCAGGCGGACTTCTTTGGTGAAGATATCCCGGAGGCCGGCGGCCGTGTTATCGGTGCCGTAGATCGGCTCCTGCTTGCCGCCGTCGGTATACATCGCCTTGTTAAGCGCTTCCGCCCAGCGGTCGAAGGCCATGTCAGGCCGTTCCTGGATGTGCTTGACCGATTCGAACCAGAACTTCAGGAAGTTCTCCGCCTTGGACTGGTTGTCGGCCAGCCATTTGCGGTTGGCGATCAGTACGTCGGGAATCAGGCTGGGCATGTCGGCAGTGGAGAGCAGGACCTTGGAGCCCTGCACTTTCTTCAGCACGTCGCTCATGCCGGGCTGCCAGTATGCAATGGCGTCGAGCTTGCCCGCGGCGAAGTCTGCCACCATGAGATTCTCGTCGTCATAGGGCTGCGCCTTCACATCTTCAAAGCGCATATCGACCATGCGCAGCAGGAATGAGACCAGGTACTTGCCGGTACCGTCACCGACGAAGCCCACCCGCTTGCCCATCAACTCATTGACCGTCTTGACGCTGCTCTGGACAACCAGACCATCGCCGCCGCGGCTATAGTCGATGAACGCGAGGACCTGAATCTGGTCGGCGTACTTGCCCTTTTCGGCCCGCTCCAGGTTGTACAGGAGCGACGGCCAGGACATTTCGGTAATATGAATCTTGCCGGCGCCCAGCGCCGCCAGGCGTTCGGTATCGGACGGGTAGTAGGACTGCTCCAGTTCGAGCCCATGATCGCGCTGATACCCGCGGGCCAGTCCCAGTTCGGGGACGCCGCCGGTGATCCAGGTGTCACGGCCGAAAAGCACCGTATTCTGGCTGATGGGCACGCTGGTGGTCTTCTTCTTGTCGATGAACCCCTTGATCGTGTCCCACTGGAAGTACCCGACGACACCGAGGATGATCAGCAAGAACGCGAAAAGATTGCCCCACTTTATCTTCACAGCGGCACCTCCTTTAAGTGCATGGGGGGTTGTCACCCCCCCGCACCAGCTGCTGCGCAGCAAGTTCCTCCGGCGCTAAAATCGCAGTGTCCACGGAACTTGCTGCTTGCCCCCCATCTGGCGTGGCGAATGCATCGGAGCGCTCTCGCTACTCCGATGCACTCGCTTCAGCGTTTGGAGGGGCCGTGGTAGTATGATTTAGCCCTGGGTCTCCTTCTTGACGACCCGGCCCTCGTCGGCAGGGGTGGCGGGGGCGTCGCCGAACAGGGCGGCGAGCTTCTCTTCGGCCCGGCTCTTGGAGGCGCTGGCCTTCAGGTCCCGCATCTGGGCGTCGATCGAGTTCTTGCCGAGCTCGGAGATCGCATCTTCCTTGGCCAGCTTGCCCTGGATGATCTCCTCGGCCTGCTTGAGGCCTTCGTTGATCTTGCCGGCGCCGTTCTCGGTGGCGTAGTTGGAGCGGAGCTGGTTCATATCTTTCTTCAGTTCGGCCAGGTCGGCCTGGGTCTTCAATTGTTCAATCTGGGACATCTTCTGGAACATCTCGTTCTGGAAGTTCTCGAACTCCTTGCGGGCGTTGTCCGCCTCCGCCTTGATGGCGTCATACGCCTGCTGGGTGGTGTTCAATGTCGCCTGCAGGTTCTCCTCCTGAATCAGCAGCTGCAGGGCCAGTTCCCGGTTGTTCTGCCGCTTGGCTTCCTGAATCAGCCGCTGGCACTCATCCAGTTCTTTCTGAGCGCTCGCGAGCTTGGCCTTGGCGACCTTCTCCCGGGCGATGATGTTGGCTGTCGTGGTGTTGTACCGCACTTTGGCCTGATTCAGTTGGTTCTTCAGGTCCTCCAGCATCAGCTTCGGGTTCTTCTCTTCAAGACCGCCGACAAACAGGGAGAAAAACCCCCGAATCAACCGACCAAGCCGCTCAAAGAATCCCATGACTTTTTCCTCCTTCGATTGAACGATCGCTTACAAGTTGTGCGTTGCCTTAAACCTCGCCACCCGCTCCTCCAGATCCCGGCGCTTGTCTAGCCAGTCCTGGAACTCGGGCGGCAAAACATCTTTATCATCGCATTCGAGGACCGCCAGGTCGGTCATGAACTGGACCTGCGCGGTGCTGGGCCGAATCCGCTCCAGGGCGCCGTCCACGTCCGCCGGCGCCAGTTCGCCGTGGCCGCGGTCCTCTGCCAGCTCCCACGCTTTCAGCACCACCGATTCCAATTCGGCGCCCGTGTAGCCTTCGGTCTTTTTGGCGCCCTCTTCCCACGTCGGGGTTCCCGCAATCTTATAGCGGTGCTGTACCGCCTGTAGAATCGCGACCCGCTGGGCGTAGCCGGGCAATAAGAAGGGAATCTTGCGGTCGAACCGCCCGGGCCGTTTCAGCGCCGGGTCCATGAGATCCGGCCGGTTGGTAGCGGCGATGAACACGATCTTGCCCCGGTTGTGCGGGTTTGACATGAAGTCCAGCATGCGGGCGAAGAGCCGCTGCTGCACGCCGCTGTCGCCGCCGCTGCCCCGCTGGAAGATCTGGTCGATTTCGTCGATCAGGACCAGACAGGGTGCCAGCGACTCGATGCCAAGCAGCGCTTTTTCCAGGTTCTGCTCCGACAGGCCGACATAGGGCCCGAGGATCTTGCCCGGGTTCAGCTTCACACCGTTTACGCCGGCTTCGGCGACCAGTGCGTAGAAGAAGGCCGATTTGCCCGTGCCCGACGGCCCCGTCAGCAGGACGCCCAGGGGCACCCGCCGGAAGTTGCCGGTCTTGAGCGGCGCCACGATGTTCTTGGCGGCAAAGAGCTTCGCTTCGGTCAGGCCGCCCAGGGCGGTGAAGTCGAAGCGGGGCTCGACAATCTCCAGCACATCGCCGAATTCGGCCCGAATTAGCGACTCCTTGCGGTCCCGGACGAACTCCAGCGTAATGGGCGAGCCGCTCGCTTCAGCCCGCAGGCCAATATCTTCAATCAGAATTCGGGAGAGCCCTGCCGTGGCGTTTGCCAGTTCTTCGACGCTCATGCTCAACTCCAGCTGCCGCTTGGAGACCATCGTGTCAATGTATGCACGGCGTTCGTGCACATCCGGCAGCGGGACCAGCAGGGACTCAATCTTCGTGCTGGCGAGCCGCAGGTGCGGATGAAGCTCCGTAAGCGATTGCGTCAGCAGGATCACCGGGCTGCCCCGGCGGCTCAGGCGCACGTCGCCCGCCCACTTCTTGAGGAAGGTGAGCGCCCGGAGCTCTTCCTGATCCATGCCTGCCAGGTCTTCGGTCGGCAGGATCGTCTCTGCCTGTTCGATGACCACGCCGCACGGCTCCGTCCCGTACAGGAGCTTGTCGAGGAGTGCAAAGGCCTGCCCTGGCGAGACCGGCAGCTTTACTTCCTCGCTCGTGACAATCTCGCCGGTCAGCGCCCGAATGAACTCCTCCCGCATGCCGGGGCGGGGGAAGGTGAGCCCTTCTGCCCGGTTGTACATGGCGATGATCCGCTTGTTACCCTGCTCCAGGAAGTCCTGCACCAGCACATCCCGCACCCGGCGGTTGTCGGGGCCGGCGTAGTCACCCACGTTGAAGTGGAGGACGAAAACGTTGGCAATGGAGCTCCGGTATTTGAACATCAGATCCTGCAGCCAGGGAGTAGTCATTCTCTAATCCTCCGTGGCACGTACTTACCGTCAGTGTGGTAAATCGCGAAATGAATTAGCGGTGAGGCGTGCGATTTCCTGCCCCAAATCCCGTTTCCCCGACCGCTTCGCCATAAAGATAACGGCGGTCCACCAAAAGGTTCGACCGCCGCGTGCGATTTCAAACTGTGCGGTCCGGACCGTGGCGGTTCAGGCCGGCAGGGCGCCCCCCGGCCGCTACCATTTCACGAAGAGGATGTACGTGCCGAACCCGCTCTTGTCCACATAGTCGAACTTGAACTGGTCCTGTTCGTACGGCGCCGCCGGGCCCGCAAACTCCAGGGGACCGGAAAAGACCGCCTTCTCCCCCTCGGCCCGCCATTTGCCCGGAACGCCGGCCAGGGTATAGGACCCGTCTTCCTTGATCAGCAGCTGCTCCCACCCCACGGGACAGGAGCCGCCGCCGAAGCTCCAGCAGCGCCAGCGCCCCACGTAGTAGGCGCCCGCTCCCGGCTTCTTGGCCGGCGCCGGTGCGGCCGGCTCGGACTTCGGCGCAGGCGTCGAACCGCCCGAGTGCGCGGCGGGACGAGGCGGTGGGGGTTCATCTCCCAGCGCGGCCACAAGTAGGAGCACGAGCACCAACACCAGGGCTGCCCCGCCGGCAATCCACGGCCAGACAGGACGCGATGGCCGGGGCGCCGGTGCGAAGGGCGGAGCGTACGGCGGCACCGGCGGCTGCATCAGTTGCGTACCGCAGTTGGGACAGAACTTGCCGTTGGCGGGCGCACCGCAGTGGGGGCATTGCGCCATGGAATCCCCTCCCGGAAAGGGAAATATGCCCGTAATAATTCACGCCTTAACCGTATACTTCCTGCCACGTGCAGGGCTGGAGTCGAAACGCCGCCTGCATGATGGCAGGCGGCGCAGCTGGTTGTGCGGCTACACTTTGAAACGGGACGTCACCTGCTCCAACTCCCGGGCCAGACCGGTCAGGCTGCCCACCGCCGCTTGCACCTGAGCGGCGCTCTGCGTCACCTGGCCCATCAACTGCTGAGAACTGCCCGTCAAAGCCGCCGTCTCCTCCGAAATCGCCGCCACGCTCTGGACGGCGGTCTGGGCCCGGCCCCCGCCCGCGGCCACCTCCCGGGCGCCGGCCGTGGAGGCGAGCACCTGATCCGCCGCCTGCCGGGCCTTGCTGCTGATGGCCCGCGCCTGCTCCGCCGTCCGGGCAGAATCCAGCGCCACCTGGTCAATCCGGGTACGGGTCTTCTCCGCGCTCTCCCCGATGACGACCAGCGACTCCTGGGCCCGCATGGCCAGCTGGCTGCCCTTCAACATGGCCTCCTGGCCGGAGCGCATCTGGCCGAGTGTCACCTGCACGTCAGTCTGGATCGACCCGAGAATCTCCGTAATCTGATCTGCCGACTGGGCCGACCGGCCCGCGAGCTTGCGGACCTCCTCGGCGACCACCGCAAACCCGCGCCCGTGTTCACCCGCACGGGCCGCCTCAATCGCGGCGTTCAGTGCCAGCAGGCTCGATTGCTCAGCGAGTTCGCGAATGGTCGAGCTGATCTGGCCGATGTGACCGGCGCGGTTGTTCAGCTGCTCCATGCCGCCGGTCGCCTGACTGACGACGCCGGAGATTTGCTCCACAGCCCGTGCGGCCTCGGTGACAGCCTCCCGCCCGGCGCCCGCCACGGTCGTCGTCTCCCCGGCGACCCGCGCCGCCTCGGAAGCGGCGGCTACCACCAGTTCCGTCACCCGGGCGATCTCGGCCGCCTCCTCGGCGGCCTGTGCGACCAGTGTGGCCTGCGTGTTAGCCGCAGACGCGAAGTCGCTGAGGCTCTTGCTGAACTGGCTGAAGAACCCGGCCAGCTCTGAGGCGTTCGCAGCCTGCTCCGTGGTGCCCGCTGCGACCTGGCTCATGGCTTCATCGGCTTCGCCGGCCACGGCACTGACCGATTCCACCGCACCGGTCAAGCCCGCCGTCGCATCGACCACACGGGCCGCGCTCTGCCGGAGCTCCTCGACCAGGCCGGTGAGGTTCTGCTGCATCGTAAGGAGGCTGGCCTGCAGTTCGTCCACTTCGTCGGGCTTGTGGGGCGGCTTGCCGTGTGCGAAAACCGCCGTCAGGTCGCCGGCGGCGAACGCCCGGGCTGCACCGGCCATCGGCGTGACCCGTTTGGCGATGCGCCCGGCGGCCCGGCGCCCGATCAGCAGGCCCACCAGCGTCACGCCGGCCCAGGCCAGCGCGTAGGTACCGGCGGTCTGCTTCATTTCCGCCAGAATGCTCTTGGCGGGCAGGTCCATGGCGGCGGCGCCCACGACCTTTCCGGCGCTGTTGCGGATGGGCGCGTAGGCTGTCTTGTACTCGCCATACTCGTCCTTGATGATCCGGGTCAAGGTGGGCTTGCCCGTCTCGTACATGGTCTTGAGCTCTGTTGTGGGATCGTATTCGGTGCCAATTGTTTCCGGCTCTTCGGACCCATCGGCCACCAGTTGCGGATTGCCGCTTTCGTTGAGGATCACGGTATACGCGTACAGCAGCCCCTGCGCCTTCAGCACTTCGTTAAGCGAGTGCTGGATCCACTTATACTCCGGGCGCTCGGCGTCGGCCTCCGTTCGGAAGGTCTCAAACACGTCTCCGTCGATGGAGAAGGCCGCCACTTCGGCCATGGCCTTCAGCCGTTCGTTAAACTCACGGTCAATGGCACCCCAGTTGATGAAAAGGCCCACGACACCCAGGAGGAACGCTGCCGAAGCGACAACCCCGGCGATGGTCAGCGACAGTCTGCGAACAAGCCGGCCCGAAGTAGTGCGGGGAGTGTGGGCGCCAGCTGTCAAGATCGTTACCTCCTAAGATATGTCGGTAAGTCTTCCCAAAAAATACTTTATCACGTGCCGATGTGTGAAAGAAACAGCAATGTAATAGCATGACTATAATAAAGTGAAGCCACTAGTCCGTGTGGACTATGGCTTCACTTTCAGTCTTCTCCTAACCGACCAGCACAAAACCGAACTCCTCACCCAACCGGGTCTTCACGGCCATGCGCAACGCCTGGTGCTCAGGCGCCCTGAGCGCCGGATCCGCCTTCACCAGGGCCATGGCGTCGGTCCGGGCCCGCTCCAAAATCGCCAGGTCGGCAATCGGGTTGGCCACCCGCAGATCGGGCATGCCGTGCTGGCGGGTGCCGAAAAACTCGCCGGGACCGCGCAGTTCGAGGTCCTTCTCCGAAAGGGAGAAGCCGTCCGTGCATTTCTGCAGCACCTGCATGCGCTGGCGGGCATCTTCGGTTTTGGCGTCGGTGATCAGCACGCAGTAGGACTGGTGTTGCCCGCGGCCCACCCGGCCCCTGAGCTGATGCAGTTGGGACAGGCCGAACCGGTCGGCCCCTTCGATCAGGATCATCGAGGCGTTCGGCACGTCGACGCCCACTTCCACCACCGTGGTTGCCACCAGGACGTGAATCTCGCCCGCGCGGAAGGCCTCCATGGTCCGGTCCTTCTCATCCGGCTTCATTCGGCCATGAAGCAGCCCCAGCCGGACATGGGGGTATTGCTCCTGCAGCCGCTCGTACCACTCAGTGGCCGCCTGCGCCTGCAGCTTGTCCGACTCCTCCACCAGCGGGCAGATGACGTAGCCCTGGCGCCCCTCGGCCACTTCCTTGTTCATCAGATGATCGTACACCTGGCGACGGGCCGACTCCAGCCGCCAATAGGTGCCGACCGGCTTGCGCCCCGGCGGCAGCTGGTCAATGACCGAAACATCCAGGTCGCCATATAGGGTGAGGGCCAGCGTCCGGGGAATCGGCGTGGCGGTCATGACCAGTACGTCGGGCGTCACGCCTTTGTTCTGCAGCCGCGCCCGCTGCTTGACGCCGAAGCGGTGCTGTTCATCCGTAATGACGAGCGAGAGGTCATGAAAAACGACCTTCTCTTCGATGAGGGCATGGGTGCCAACGGCAATTCTGGCCATGCCCATGGCGAGCATGCCGAGCGACGACTCACGCTCTTTTTTCGTCTGCGAACCGCTGACCATGACCACCTCCACGCCCAGGGGCGTGAAGATGCGGCGCAGGTTCAAGTAGTGCTGCTCTGCCAGAATCTCGGTGGGCGCCATCAGGACGCCCTGGTGGCCGCTGTCCACTGCCTTGGCGAGTGCCGCGGCAGCGACCATGGTCTTGCCTGAGCCCACGTCGCCCTGAACCAGCCTGTTCATGGGCCTGGGCAGTTCCATGTCGGCGGAAACCTGCCGGATCACTTTCAGCTGGGCGTCGGTCAGGCGGAAAGGCAGGCCCGCGAAAAACTTGCGGCAGACCTCGCCGTCCGGTCCGTGCGCCACGCCGACCGATTCCTCTGTCGTCTGGCGACGGAGCAGGGCCAGGCCCGTTTGGAGGACGAGCAGTTCCTCGAACGCCAGCGTCTCCCGGGCTTGCTTGCGGCGCTCCTCGTCGGGCGGAAAGTGGATGTTCCGCCACGCCTGGGTCATGGGCAGCAGCCGTTGCTTCTGGGCAATGACCGGGGGGATGGTCTGGGGCATCTGGTCGGCAGCCATGTCGAGCGCCTGCTTTACGGCCCGGCGCACGTCACGGGGGTTCAGGCCGCCCGTGAGCGGGTATATGGGGACGATGCGGCCCGCGTTGATCGGGTCGGTACTGCCTTCTTCGTCGATGATCTCCCATTCCGGGTTGGCGATTTGCACCTGCGCGCCCCGCCGCTCCACGGCGCCCGCGAAGATCACGCTGGTGCCCACCGGAAAGCGCTTGGCCATCCAGGGCTGGTTGAACCAAACCCCGGCGGCCGTGCCCGAGCCGTCGCCGATGAGGACCTTGACCAGCGTCATGCGGCCGCGCGGGCGCTGCTCCTGCACTCCGATGACCCGGCCCCTGAGCGTCTCCACCTGGCCGGCCTGGGCCTGCATAATCAGCTTGAATGTGCTGTAGTCGCGATAGGTGCGCGGCACCCGTTCAACCAGGTCATGCACTACCGTAATGCCCTGTTTGTGAAAGTCCTTGGCTTTCTCCGGCCCGATCCCTTTGAGGAACTGGACCGGCTGCTGGAGGGGGTCGCTGGAAGGCAGCACCTTCTTGTTCGGAGGCAACGCTGTTCACCTCGGCCATTAGTGTTCGATACGGAGGCGAACAAGACCTGCCGGGAGCGCCGCGACCGCTCGCCTGCTTTTGAATACTGACGATTCTCCCTATTGCGCAGGTTGATGCCGTGAAACGCGAGCAGGGCGGTGCGTCATGCACCGCCCCGCGCCATAATCCGTTACTCCAGGCTAAAGACGTAGTAGTAGAGCGGCTGACCGCCATACTGGACTTCGACTTCGTGGTCGGGGAACATGCGGCGCAGGTCGTCGCCGAGGGCGTTCGCACGCTCCTCGTCCGTCCCTTCACCCCAAAAGACGGAGATCACTTCACCGCCCTTCGCCTCGGTCATCTGCGTAATCAGGGAGATCAGAACCGCTTCCGGCGACTTGCCCGTCAGGTGGATCTTGCCGTTCCACAGGCCGAGAATGTCGCCTTCTTTGATCTCGATGTCGCCAAAGACCGTATCGCGAACGGAGAAGGTAATCTCGCCGGTATCCACCTGCTCCAGGGCCCGGGCCATGGACTTGTGCAGCTTCTCGGCGTCACCCTCGGGCAGGAAGGAGACCATGGCCGCGATTCCCTGTGGTATGGAGCGCGACGGCACCACAAAGACTTTCTTATTGGTCAGCGCCGCAGCCTGCTCCGCTGCCAGGATGATGTTCTTGTTGTTGGGCAGGACGAACACCTGCTGGGCGGGGCAGTTTTCGATCGCATCCAGCAGGTCCTGAGTCGACGGGTTCATCGTCTGCCCGCCCTGAATGATCTCCTGCACCCCCAGCGACCGGAATATCGCTTCCAGCCCGTCGCCGACGGCGACAGCCACAACGCCCATCGAGTCCGGGTCGGGTTCCACGGGCCGGACCTCTTCGCGGGCGTGACTGACGTTCTCCATCAAGTCTGCATGCTGCTCACGCATATTGTGGATCACGATGTCGACCAGGTCGCCGTACTGGATGCAGAGGGAGAGCACCGGCCCGGGATTTCCGGAATGAATATGCACCTTGGCGTACTCAGGGCTGCCGACCACGTAGATCGAGTCGCCCATGGGATCGAGCAGGTGGGCGACTTCGTCGAGGGGAACCGGCTTGCCGTCCCGATAACGGCGGATGAAGAACTCGCAGTCATACGGGAACTGGATGTTGGCGATCTCTTCGTCGACTTTGAAGTCGATGCGGGCCGCCGGAGACGTGTCGTGCTTTTCGCCCCGGGCAGGCACGCCCGCCACCTGAGCGGCCGGAGTTGTCCCGATGATCTCGGCGCCCGTAAGACCAAAATAATAGCCGTGCAAAATGAGGGCGAAACCCTTGCCGCCGGAGTCGACCACGCCGGCCTTCTTCAAGACGGGCAGCAGCTCAGGCGTGCGGGCCAGGGAGATATCGGCCGCCTCGACCACGGCCTGCATCACTTTAACCGCATCTTTCGTCCGGCGGGCCGCGGTCATACCCGCCGCCGCGGATTCCCGGGCGACGGTCAAAATGGTGCCCTCCACGGGCTTCATGACGGCTTTGTAGGCCGTGTCGACACCTTCCTGCAGCGCCCGCGCCAGGGCGGGGCCGTCGAGGGTGACCTTGCCTTCGCACCCTTTGGCAAATCCGCGGAAAAGCTGGGAGAGAATGACGCCGGAGTTGCCCCGGGCGCCCATCAGGCTGCCCTGGGCCATGGCGGCGGCCATTTCCGACACGGTGCGCTCCTGGGCCCGCTCGACTTCACGGGTGGCGGAACCCATGGTGGCAGCCATATTTGTGCCGGTATCGCCATCAGGAACCGGGAATACGTTCAGTGCGTTGACGGCGTCCTTGTTCGCCTCGAGGTGCCGGGCAGCGTGGAGGATCATCTGCTTCAGCGTCTTGCCGTCGATTGCCTGGTTGCTCAACTACCGGTGCCCTCCTCAGTCGTATGGCCTCGGCTGGCTTCCGGCCACACGTCACAAAGATATAGTTCCACGAGTGCCTTACCGGGCGTGTCCGACTTTGACACCTTCGACATGGATATGCACGCCGCGGACCTTTAGCCCGGTGCAGCTTTCGACGACGTAGCGCACCTTGCCGGTTACATTCCGGGCGATTTCGGATATGCGGGTACCGTACCCCACCACAATGTGCAGGCCGATCTCCACCGTGTCGTCTTCCAGGGCGACTTCGACGCCCTTGGCCAGGTTCTCGCGCCCCAGGAGCTCCGAAATACCATCCTTGAAGCGGGAGCCGGACATTCCGACGATGCCGTAGCATTCGGTTGTGGCCACGCCGGCCATGGTTGCGATCACATCTTCAGCGAGATGAATCCGCCCCAAGTTGGTGACAACCTCTTTGCCCAACTCGGTTGTCCCCCTCCCTTTCCAGCCGTACTTATTTCTTCCTCCGCTCGGGATTTTCCTTCCTATGAGCATTTACGTAAACGGCTTGCCAGCTATGCGGGCGCTATGCTATGATGTGGATTGTGCTCTAAAAGAGCTCTGGGATTTCCGTGGTATTTTCCGGGAGGAGGTGTCGACCTTGGCAAGACTTTGCGAGGTATGTGGCAAGTCGGTTTGGACCGGCATGCAGGTCAGCCACTCTCATATCCGCACGAAGCGGAACTGGTCCCCGAACGTACAGAAGGTGCGGGCTCTGGTAAACGGCCGCGTTCTGAAGGTAAGTGTCTGCACCCGTTGCCTGCGTTCTGGTAAGGTCCAGCGGGCGATCTAACTCCCGAGACCTTGCGAGCTGACAAACCCGGTTGCCTTTTTGGGCATGCCGGGTTTTTTGGCGCGCTTCTCATGTGGGCGTCCTAGCTCGTTTTGACGGCAGGGGTGGGCAGCACCCCCTCGCTGCCCCGGAGCCGCTGCTACAGGCAGTAAGCCCTCGGTCAAGCGCCGCCATCGGAACCGTCATCGGGTACCTTCTCTAAGGGACGCACCGCCGATGGCGGCTGATAATCTGGGGTAACGGGGCTAACTGCCTGTACGCATCGGCTCCGAACGGCGACTTCGGGGGTGCCGCCCGCCCCTGCCTCGCGCCGTCCGCCCCTTGCGGGGGCGCCAAGAACCCGCTACCCACTGGCTACCGCGTTTGTCAACACCAAAGGCCTCGGAGTTTCTTTGGTGGTATAGCGCGTTTCGTGAGCTGCGAATACCTTCAGTGTCCGGGCGCGGTGCCCTTCGTATCCCCGTGAATCTCCCGGAGTTCGTCAGCGCTGAACTGATACTTCTCCGCGCAGAACTGGCAGACCAGTTCGGCGCCCCCGTCCTCGTGGATCATCTCGTGGAGGTCATCTTTGCTCAGCGATGCCAGCGACGACAGGGCGCGCTCCCGGGTGCAGCGGCAGGCGAAGTGAATGTCCCGTTTCTCCAGAATCTTGTAGGGGATGCCCGCCAGGACCGAGCCCAGAATCTCCTCGGGCGTCATGCCCGACTCCACGGCCATACTGACGGCGCCCAGCGCCTGCAGATTCACCTCGAGCTGCTCCCGCTCCTCCTCCGAAGTCGCGGGCAGAAGCTGCAGCAATACGCCCCCTGCGGCCCGCACGGAGCCGTCCGGCGCCACCCGGACGCCCAGGGAGACCGCCGACGGCGTCTGCTCCGACTTGGTCAGGTAGTATGCCAGGTCATCGCCGATCTCACCCGACACGATCTCCGACGTACCCGTGTAGATGCCCTCAATGGCCAGCTGCCGGGTGATGTGCACATAGCCACCGCCCACGGCCCCGGCCACGTCGAACTTGCCGTTTTTGGGGTCCAGGTCCACGTGGGGCTCCCGGACGAAGCCCCGCACCTGCCCCTGCTCATCCGCATCGCACGTAATGCCGCCGATGGGCCCGTCCCCGGCCAGGCGCAAGGTGATCGACTCGCCCTCGTCCTTTAGCGTGGCGCTCAGGAGCGCCGTCCCCGTCAGCGCCCGCCCCAGGGCGGCGGTCGCCGTGGGCCACGTGTCGTGCCGGCGCCGCGCCTCGTCCGCCAGGGCCGTCGCTGTAGCCACAAAGGCCCGGATGCTGCCGCTCTCGTCCATCGCCCGGACCATATAGTCAGCCATGGGCCCACTCCTCCCATTCACGCTGGGTAACCCCGTTATTATAGCAAAAGCTTGACCCCGGCGGCAATGAAGCCGCCGGGGTCCGTGCGCTGGGACCGGGAACGCCCGGCGTCAACCGCCTAAGCCGCGTCCCCGCTGTTATCGTCCGCCGATTTCTTGCCGGAGAAGATGGCCAGTATCGCCATGACCATGCGTCCCAGCGGTTTCGGCAGCTTGATGACGGTGATCCGCACAAAGGTGCCCCCTTTCCCGAGCCGGTTCTCTCAATTCTCGCCGGCTAGCGACCCCTCAACACATATCCTGCGTACGCGATCAGTCCGCCGAGCAAGGCCGCATATACGTACAGGGGCACCGAAAGCAGCATGATCACCGCGCCTATGGCAATGAGCCCGTACCCAACCGCCTTATGCCGGGGAAACTTACTCCCCCAGCCGCCCAGAGGGAATCGCTTCCCCCAGCCGCCCAGGCGCATGCAGATCCCCCCTGCCAGGTGGGGCCATATGGGACGTTCTCACCATATGAGCGGCCTGCTCCGAAGGTGCCGGCCCAACGCCGGGCCCGTCTCGAACCCCCCGGCTGTCGCTTCGTTCTACCGTATTCAATCCCCGGCCCAAACTTGCCTGAAAGAAAGGCGCCCGGTCAGCGATTTTCCTCGCTGACCGGGCGCCGCCGTCTCAGTCGTTCATCAACCGGGCCAAATCTAGGATGACCACCAGGTTCTCGCCGCTCCTGGCCACACCGGTGACGTAGTTTTCACCAATGCGCGTCACCTGCGCATCAGGCGCCACAATCTCTTCCGTGCCCATCGTCAGCACCTGGTCGACCCCGTCGACAACCAGGGCCGCCGCGGCCCGTTCGCCCAGATTGAGCACCATGAGCCGGGTCTCAGTGTCCGCATCCCGAGAAGGCAGACCCAGCCGCTTGCGCAGGTTGACCACGGGCAGAACTTCGCCCCGCAGGTCTACCACGCCCTCCACGTACTCGGGCGTGTTGGGGAGCCGGGTGACCGGCGTCTGGTAGGTGACTTCCCGAACCACGTCGATGGCAGCGCCGAAGAGCTGCCCCATCAAGCGAAAGATCACATATTGCTGTTCGGTGCCCACCGGGGCCACCTCCGCATAGGTAGATGCTTCAAGTATTTGCCTTTACGACCTCAAATTCCTGCCAGTCACCACTTATCCGCGCAACCGGGCAATGGCTGAGGCGTAATCAGGCTTGCCGAAGACTGCCGTGCCGGCCACCAGGCAAGTCGCACCGGCCTGAATACAGAGCGGCGCCGTCTTCTCATCCACGCCGCCGTCGACCTGAATCTCAACTTTGCCGGCCAGACCGGCCAGCGTCAGCATCTCCTTGACCCGGGTAATCTTCACCAGGGCAGCGGGAATGAACTTCTGCCCGCCGAAGCCGGGGTTGACGGACATGATCAGCACCAGATCAACTAGATCGAGCACGTGCTCGATCACGCCGGCCGGCGTATGTGGGTTGAGCACCACGCCGGACTTGACCCCCGCTTCGCGAATCTGCCCCAGCACTCGGTGCAGATGGGTGCAGGCTTCCGCATGTACGGAAATCAGGTCGGCGCCGGCCTTCGCAAAGTCAGCGACGTACTGCTCGGGATGCTCGATCATCAAATGGGCGTCGAAGGGCAGGTGTGAACGGGAGCGCATCTTGGCCACGACCGGCGGGCCAAAGGTGATGTTCGGCACGAAATGCCCGTCCATTACGTCCAGGTGAACCCAATCGGCACCGGCATCCCCGATGCGGCGCAGTTCACCGGCCAGGTCGGAGAAGTCGGAGGCCAGCACAGACGGCGCAATTTTGACGCGGGACGGATCGATCATCGCCTTGTTCATGATCGGGCGCTTACCACCTTTTCAGCGCATCTACTTCCCGCAGGAAGAGGAGATAGTTCTCGTGCCGGCTCCGGGCGATCCGCCCTTCTGCCACCGCCTCCCGGACGGCGCAGTCTGGTTCCTTGTAATGCATGCAGTCGTCAAACCGGCATTCACGCCCGAAGCGTTCAAACTCCGGAAAGCACGCCGGGACGTCCCGCTTCTCAATGTCGGCAAACTCCAGATAGGTGAAGCCAGGGGCGTCAGCCACCAGGCCGCCCTCGGGCAGATGGATCAGCTCCACGTGCCGGGTCGTGTGTTTGCCCCGGCCCATTTTGGCCGACAGGTCGCCGACTTTGATATCTTCCCGTCCGGGCAGCAGCGCCCGCACCAGCCGGGACTTGCCCACGCCCGAATGGCCGGCCAGCACGGAGACCTTGCCCTCAAGGTAGGGCTTCAGTTCCGCCACCCCAGTGCCGTGCTTGGCAGCCATGGTGACGACCGGATAGCCGACCTGTTCGCCGTAAAGCCGGCAAAACGCCGCTACCTCGTCCGCCGAGAGCAGGTCCACTTTGTTCAGGATCAGCACGACGCCAACACCCACCCGGGCCACGTTCACCAGCACCCGGTCCAGGAATAGGTAGTCGGCCTCCGGCTCCCTGATGGTGAACATGACAAGCGCCTGATCGACATTGGCGATCGCCGGGCGCTGAAGCTCCGACTTGCGCGGGAGAATCTTGTCGATGCGGCCTTCGCCGTCCTGCTCCAAATGGAGCTCCACAAGGTCGCCGGCCAGCACCCCCGTCTTGTCCAGGCGGAACCGGCCCCGCGGCCGGCATTCCACCTCCTGCCCGTTGCAAAGGACGTAAAAGATGTTGCTGTGTGCCCGAATCACCTGTCCTACCGCCACACGCCTGGATCCTCCTCTTCAGGGCAGCGCCGGCCGCGCCTTTTCGACGTTATCGACATAGACGATCAGGTTGGCCTGTCCGAAGAAACGGCCGGAGACCTTCACTTTGGAACCACCCTGCCGCTTTTCGTTGATCAGAACCGTTGTGCTGGGCACACCGCCGACCACATCAACCAGTTCGACACGGAAGTCGTAGTAACGGGTGGCATCACCCAACACGGTCAGTTCGCGTTCAAAGGCCGTACCGGTGGTGGGCGGCCCCGCGGCCAGCGTCAGGTTGACCACGGTGCTGGGCGCCACGGTGGTGCCCGGCGCCGGGGTGCTCGACAGCACGGTGTCGCGCGGCTTGGTGGGGTCGGGCGCGTACTCCTGATTTCCCAGCACAAGGCCAGCCTTGGCAAGCGCTTTCGTGGCGTCCGCCAGGGTCAGGTTGATAATGGACGGCACTTTCAAAGGCCCGGAACTGACCGTGAGATGGACCACCGTCCCCACCCTGGCCGTAGTCAGGGCGGGCGGCGCTAAATCGATGACGGTGCCTGCGGCGGTGGGATCGGTCCGGCTGGTCACTTCCGCGGCGACCTTGAAACCGCTGTCTTCCAGCATCAGCCGCGCTTCGTCCACGGGGCGCTGCCTCACGTCCGGGATCGTCTCTGATTTCGGCCCCAGGGAAGGGATCAGGGTGATCTCCCGGTTCTGCTTGACCCGCTCATTGGGCCCCGGACTGGTATCCACCACCGTATTGATCGGCTGGTCGTCGTATCTGCCGCTCCCCACATTCACGGAGAGCTTGGCCTTCTTCAGCTCCTCGACCGCCTGAGTCATCGGCAGGCCCACCACGTTGGGCACGTCGACTTCGGGTGTGCTCAGGAGGCTCACCATCGCCCAGATGCCCCCGCCGATTAGCGCCATCACCAGCGCTGCCACCACGGCGACCCAAATCCAGGTGCGCCGGGTGCTGCGGGGATCCGGTTCGTAATCGTCGTCCTCCTCGTCTTCGTCGGCCAGGCGCCGGCCCCGGCGCCCGCGCATGCCCCGCAGATCCATGGTCGGAAAGTCGCCGGAGGCCATGTGCGTCCGCCCCGCCGCATGGTCGACGGCAAACTGCTCCAGCGCCTCCCGCATTTCGTCGGCCGACGGATACCGATCCTCGGGGTCCTTTTCCAGCGCGCGCAGCACGATCGCATCCAGTTCGGCAGGCACTTCGCTGTTCAGCTGCGAAGGCGGCACCACCCTGTCCCGAATGTGCTTGAGCGCCACGGTGATCGGGCTCTCCCCCTGAAAGGGGACGCCGCCGGTCACCATCTCATACAGTACGATGCCGGTCGAGTAAATGTCGGACTTCTCCCCCGTGGGCTGGCCGTTGGCCTGCTCCGGCGAGAAATAGTGGGCTGAGCCCATGATCGAGCCCGTATGGGTCACCGTGTCCGTGGTGGTCGCACGGGCGATGCCGAAATCGGTCACCTTGACGCGCCCGTCCCGGGCGATCAGGATATTGTGCGGCTTGATATCGCGGTGGACGATCCGGTTCGTGTGGGCGTGGCTGAGGGCGGCCAGGATTTCCACCGCAATACGAGTCGCCTCTGCGATGGGAAGGGGCCCCTGCGACTGGATCATCGCCTTCAGGGTCTGGCCCTCCACGAGCTCCATGACAATGAAGTACTGCTCGTCGTCCCGCCCGACGTCGAAGATCTGCACCACGTTGGGGTGTGACAGGCTGGCCGCGTTTTGGGCCTCCCGGCGGAAGCGCCGCACAAAGTCCTCGTCGGTGCCGAACTGGCCCCGCAGCACCTTGACTGCCACGGAGCGGTCGAGCTGCAGGTCGTGCGCCTTGTAGACCAGCGACATGCCGCCGCCGCCGATCCGTTCATCGATCCGATACCGCCTGGCGAGTATTTTTCCGATCATTTGCTGCTAACCCTCCCACCGGGCGGCCAGCACCGTGATGTTGTCGTGGCCGCCGCGCTCGTTGGCCAGATCCACCAGCCGGTCACTCAGGTCGGAGAAACCGGCTGCAAGCAGGCCCGGAATCTCTTCGACGGGCACGAGGTTGGAGAGGCCGTCGGTGAGCAGCAGCAGCGTGTCGCCGGGCTGCCAGACAAGATCGCGCCGCTCCACGACGATCGACTCGCCGATGCCCAGGGCCCGGGTCAGCACATGCCGCTGGGGATGAACCGCCGCCTGCTGGGCCGTCAAATGCCCGCTCTGCATCAGTTCACCCGCGACATTATGGTCGGAGGTGATCAAGGTTGCCGCATCCCCGTGCACCAGGCACGCCTTGCTGTCGCCCATGTGCGCGACGATGATCCGGTCCGCCCAGATCAGCGTGGCCGTCAAGGTGGTGCCCATGCTGTTCAGCTCGCGTTTTTCGCTCTGCGCCTGTAATATGGCCCGGTTGGCCGCGTCAAAGGCCTGGACGAGGCCGTCGCCCAGGGTCCCGCGCTCGGCCCAGTCGGAAATGGCCGTCAACACGCGGGAGCGCACCGTTTCCACGGCAAGGCGGGAGGCGATTTCGCCCCCCTCATAGCCGCCCATGCCGTCTGCCACCAGCAGCAGGGCCGCGATTCCACGCGGGTCCAGCAGATCCACGGAATAGGAATCCTGATTATTAGGCCGGACCTGACCGGGATCGGAGCGATGCGAAAAGTTCAGGCGCACAATCTTTCAACTCCTAGAAGCCCTTCTCGGCGCTGACGCGCCATTTACGGGTGCCGTGCGGCCTCGCCGCTTCACGGCGCCGCTACTTTACCCCTCGCTGGCGGGCTACACGGTTGCGAAGCTGTCCGCAGGCGGCGTCAATATCGCCGCCCATCTCTCGTCTTATCGTCGCGGTGACCCCGTTCGCCTCAAGCAGGTCGCGAAATTGCACGACCCGGCCCCGGGACGGGCGCTGGTATTGCGGGCGCTCGGCCACAGGGTTCATGGGAATCAAATTGACGTGGGCAAGGGAGCCTTTGAGCAGCCCGGCCAACTCGAGCGCGTGCTCCCGTTTGTCGTTGACTTCTTCGATGAGGAGGTATTCGTAGGTGACCCGGCGCCCGGTCTTCTCGCCGTAGTCGATGGCCGCCGCCAGCACCTCCCGGAGCGGGTGGAGTTTGTTTACGGGCATCAGCCGGGAGCGGAGCTCATCGTTGGGTGCGTGCAGCGATACGGCCAGGGTAATCGGCAGCCCTTCATCGGCCAGCCGGCGCATGCCCGGCACGAGGCCTGATGTCGAAATGGTGATGTGCCGGTAGCCGATGTTCAGCCCGTCCGGTTCGTGCATGAGGCGAATGGCCTTCAGGCACTCGTCGTAATTCTCCATGGGCTCGCCGGAGCCCATCAGCACCACGCTGCCCACCCGCTCGCCGGCGGGCAGGTCCCGCTGCATCATGATAATTTGATCGACGATTTCCCCCGCCGAAAGGTTCCGAACAAGCCCGCCGAACGTCGAGGCGCAGAACGTACACCCCATGCGGCACCCGACCTGCGTGGTGACGCAGACGGCGTTGCCGTAGTCGTGCTGCATCAAGACTGATTCAACCTTTTGACCGTCCTGAAGCCGAAAGAGGTACTTCGCCGTCTCCGTCGGCGCGGCCTCCTGCCGGGTCTCCTCTTCCAGCAATTGCAGGAGGGCGGCCCCTTCGAGCTTCGCCCGGAACGCGGCGGGCAGATTGGTCATTTCCGAGAAGGTCTTGACGCATTTTTCGTAGACCCAGCCAAAGAGCTGTTTGGCCCGGAATTTCGGCTCGCCCAGTTCCTGGACGAACGCCTCCATCTCCGCCAGCGTCATGCCGACCAGGGGGCGGTTCATGCAATCCCTCGCTTTGAATCTTCTATGACGTACGCTTCATGCGGGCGATGAAGAAGCCGTCCGTCCCGTGAATGTGGGGCAGCAGTTGAATCCAGCCGCCCCGGGCATCGCCCGCCAGCGACAGGGGCAGGTAGGGCCGGATGTCATCGAACGCAAAGTCGGGGTGCTCCCGGACAAAGGCTTCCACCAACTCCTGGTTCTCCCTCGGCTCGATGGTGCAGGTCGAGTAAACCAGCGTGCCGCCGGGCTTGACGGCCACGGCCGCGCTTTCGAGCATCGCCTGCTGGATGGGGACGAGTTGGGTCACGTCCTCCGGCGTTTTGCGCCAGCGGGCATCGGGCCGCCGTGCCAGGGTGCCCAGCCCGGAGCAGGGGGCGTCGCACAGCACTGCATCGGCCCGGCCGGGCATTTTTTGCCCAATCTCCCGGGCGTCGGCGCAGAGCCCTTCGATGATGGTGGCGCCCAGCCGGCGGGCGTTCTGTTCGACGAGCTCAACCTTATGCGGGTGTACGTCGACGGCGATGACCCGGCCCTGGTTCTCCATCAGCTCAGCCATGTGGGTCGTCTTGCCGCCCGGCGCCGCCGCTGCGTCGATGACGGTCTGCCCGGGCTGGGGGGCGACGACGGGCGCCACCAGCATGGAGGACTCGTCCTGAACGGTGAAGTGGCCGGCTTTCATGGGCTTGAGCTTGTCCAGGTACGAGGCCGAAGTCAGTTCGTGAATGATGAGGCCGAAGGGCGAATGAGGCGTCGGCTCCGTCTTAATGCCTTCCGCGGCCAGCGCCTCGGCCACCTGCTCCCGGGTCGCCTTGAGCATGTTGACCCGGACGGTCAGGGGCGGCACCCGGTTGGAAGCTTCCATCAGCCTGACGGCGTCTTCCTGACCGAAGCGGTCGGACCACTGGCGGACGAGCCATTCGGGGTGCGAGTGCTGGACGGCCAGGGCGCCCACCGGGTCGGCGGCGGGGTCGGGCCAGGGCAGGGTGGGGAGCCGGCGCAGGAAGTTCCGCAGCACGCCGTTGACGAACTTGGCCACGCCTTCATGGCCGTACTGCCTGGCCAGGTTGACGGCCTCGTCGACGGCGGCGGAGTGGGGAATCCGCTCCATGTAGAGGACCTGGTAGACGGCGGAGCGGAGGATATTGCGTATGTACGGGTCGATCTGGTCGATAGGCCGGGTGGCGACCTGGCCAATGGCCCAGTCGACGGTGCCGCGCCGGCGGGTCACGCCGTACACAATCTCCGTGGCGAGGGCACGGTCACGCCCTTCCAGCTTGGAACGCGTCAGGTGGGCGTCCAGCGCGAGATTGGCGTAAGCTTCTTTGACATCGACGTCCCGCAGGGCACGCAGGGCGGCTTCCCGTGCGGAGCGCGGGGGTTGAGAGTCAGGACGGGGCACTTGGCTCGCCTCCGATAAAAGTCTACCTTTCAGTTTACCCTGAACCTCGCTTCTGGGCAAATGTAAGCTTGCAGGCGTCGAGGGTCCAAGAAGAGTGAAGGCTAAAACAAGGGCGCCCCGGGGGCGCCCTTGCCATGTTCCCACATGAGGAGCACGATGAGAAAGCTTGCGCAGCCGAAAGGCCAACCTTGGGGCGATGCTAGGCTAACCTTAGGGCCACAAAAGGGAAGCTCGCAGCGAGCACCATCTGACCGCTACGCATCGATGACCACTTCGCGGATCCCCAATATGTCAAGAATGTCAATAATGTGTGAGCCAAACCCCTCAAAGACCAGCTGCTTTCCCATGCTGGCCATCTGCTGCTTCAACACGACCAGTCCACGGACGCCCGTGGAATCCAGGAATTCCATCTCCGTGCAGTCCACGACGATCCGGTCGCTCCCCTGGGCGGCAGCCTGAACCTGCTCCGTGAAACTGGTCACGGTGCTAATGTCCAGGCTACCAACAAATGTGATGCGCGCCTCGGCCACTCAGTTCACCTCCCCGGCTGGGCAGACCTCAAGTGCGTTGCCTTTCTGCCTTATTATCGTAGCCTGTGCCCCGGCACGCAGTCGCTCCGTCAGGTGCCCTACCTGCGCGACCACCTCACTCGTGGCGCCGTCGACCCGAATGACCCCGCCTCCGCTCACACTCAGCACCGCCGACTCGGTCACCCGGGAAGCGGCAATGCTCAAACCTGCCCGCACTGTCCCGCCCTGCACATCGCCTTCGACCCTGACGGACTTGTCCGCCTCGACCCGGCAGCGCTTGAGATTGGCACCTGCCAACACAACGGAGCCCAGCGCCTTGACTACGGAGTCCTCAGCCGGTCCGCCGACAATGAACACATCCCGGTCCGCACTGCCGGCCGACTCCAGCTCCTGAATCGCTGCACCACAGAGATTCAGGGCCGTTTCCACCTCGTCACGGGTCACGGTGAGAAAGGCGAACCCCGTGAACCGGTTGCGGAGGAGCCCGGTCAATTCGGTCAAGTTCCCCGCCAGGTACTCGTGGATCTGGCACCGCTTCACGGCTTCCGCCACGTGAACGGTGAAATCGGCAAAGCTGCGTACCGCCAGCACTTCCAGCAAGGGCTGCAAGTTCTTCGTCAAATCCAGCGTCCGGAACGACGGATGCCCTTTCAGCTCCTCCACGATCGATATGAGCCGCTGCAAGGAGGCCTGTACGATCTGGAGCTGTTCAAGGCTCAGGCGATACCGGTGGTGGTTGACGCCGGCGGTAACCGAAGCACCCATGCAGCCCTTGCGCAGCACAACGGAGCCCATGGCCTCCACCTGGGCCATGATCACCTCCCCAAGGATTACCAGAGACCCATTGGCCTTCACCTTGGCGCCGCGCATAATGCTGCCGGTCACCACGACGTTGCCCGTCCCGGTTAGCGTCTGGCTCATTCCGATGTCGCCGTAATGGATCTCGGCGGATGTCACAGAAGCTTTGCCGTCGGAAACGACGGCCAGCCCCTCAAGCGTGGCGATCAAGCCATGCTTGTTTGCAGCCTCTGCGGTTCCGGCGCCGGCGCGCGGCAAGGGATCGCCGGGACCGGCCTGAAAGACCATCGCCCCCCTTCGCACGGGAACGCCCGTCAGGAGTGCGACGCTGTCATCTGCCAAATTCACACCTCCTTCATGCTGACGGCGGCGGACAGATCAGCTTTACGAGGAGGATCGTCACGCCTTTCGGTGAACTGGCCAGCACCACCCGGTCCATGCACTTGAGCATTGCCGTGAATCCAAGGCCAAGGGACGGCTTGGTGCTGAAACCCGGCAACAGGGTTGCCAGGGGCAGGAGCGAGCGATCAAGGCCGGAGCCGTAGTCACGCACTTTGGCAACCCAGCTGTCTGTCGTCTTGATGAGCTCGAAATCGCCGCCGCCGGCGTGTTTGAGCGCATTTGTGACGGCTTCCGAGACACAGAGGGCCATTTCGGCCGTCTGCCTGCGATCGCCTCCCGCTGCGTTCATCTGTTCCGTCACCAGCCGGCGACATAGCGGCACGTCGCCCGGTTCGCGCACCGGGTGAACCCATCGCTGCTCCGGCTGCCCCACCCATTCGGGGATTTCGCAATCCGGGACCAGGATCATGCGCCCGCCGGTCGCCGAGTAAACGACGTCACGATAAATGTGGGTAATGCTCATTTGGCATTGCTGAAGGAACCCGTCGAATCGGGAAAGGTCCCAGACCAGCATCACGCCATGGCCGTCGGAAATAGGAAGGGCGTAAATCTGCAGTCGTCCGTCGGCCGTCACGACCATGCGCTTCTGCAGCCGACCCTCGGCAAACATGGCGTCCGCAGCGGACTGCATCGTCTGCACATGCCCTGACATGAGCGGATGGCGCGTCGATAATGGGGCGCCACGCCGGAGTGGAAAGTATGCGATCAGGTTCAGTAGATTAGCGAAAACATCCGGGGGGAGATCACCCCACATTGACATTCCCCCTCTTCCGCCAGGCGATTGGGCAGCAAGGGCCTGCCCAGGGCGCTGGCCACAGCATGTTCTGTCTGAAAGGAGCAGGCAACCGGCAGTACGTCAATCATCGTCCCCAGGCTGGTGGGAACTGACCTGAGGACGCGGCCGATGGCATGCATCGGAAGGGGTTGCAGGGAGACACGGATGAGCAGATCGACGCGAGTCCCTTCCGCCAGTTGGTCCTCACCCAGAAAGCTGACAGCCTGGTCCGCAATCTCCACCGAACGGCCGGAGTGCCACCGGGCCGTGCCGCTCTCCGCGTATCGGAGGTGCAGATCCACCTTGGCAACCTTTCCGCAGCACTCCCGGGGACCCACCAGCCACAGCGGATAGCTGAGCCTGATCTCAGACTCCCCCACCACGGGCTGCACTGTCGCCTCAAAGGTGAGCTGTCTTTCGGGCACTTCGACCAGCACCTGTGCGGGGACCACCGGGAGGGGCGCACCGAAACGGAGCACCAGCCCGAATCCCCGATTTGTCCCAAATCTCGCCCTGACCGACTGCCGCCCTTGCGGCCGGTCAAAGGAGACAGTACAGGGACAGCCAGCTACCTGTGAAACAAGCCGTTGGAACGAGTCGCTTCCCAGGTCCAGTAGGACGGGAGAACTCCTCATCAGTATCACTCCACCCACACGGGCTCATTTTTTGTTATCACCAAATTCAACAACGGCGAGTGTCACGTCATCGCGGACCTCTCGGGCACGGGCTGCAACAGCGAAGAGGACGGCCTTGAGCCATTCCCGGCCACGTTGGCCGGTAACTGCCCGGACCAGCGACTCCAGGCCGGGGATTCCGAGTTCCCGTCCGTCGGACTCCCTCGCCTCCACGATCCCGTCGGAATAGACGACCAAACGGTCCCCGGGCTCCACAGCCACCACCTGTTCCTGGTATCGCCGGTTGGGGAGCATCCCGACTGACACGCCGCGGGCCTCGATCCGAACGGTCGGATTCTCCCCACGCATCAGCCAGGGGTAAGGGTGCCCCGCACCCGCAACGGTAACCGTGCGGCTGGCCGGCTGATAGTCGGTACAGGAGAGGGTGACGAAGGCGCCCACCTGCTGCAGGTCCTCATACAGCATGTCGTTGGTGTGCTTGAGCAAGGCTCCGGGTGCAAGTCCGGCGTGCGTCGCGGATCGGACTGCCGATCGGACCATGGTCATGATCATTGCGGCGCCGAAGCCCTTCCCCATCACATCGGCCACAATCACTCTCAGACCGCCGTCCGAGAGCGGGAGAATGTCGAAGTAGTCGCCCCCGACGGCATAGTGAGGAATGCTGCAGCCGGCGGCTTCGGCCCCGGCCCCCGCAACACTCTTCATGCCAGACATTAAGGCCTGCACCCGCTCAGCAAAACGCAGTTCCCGCTGCCATTGCACCTCGTCGGGTTCCTTGCGGGGCCAATAGGGGACCTCAGGATGGCAGCTCACCTTGTATCCCCCCTGCTCGCTTGCTTACCCCTGGTCGCTGATCGCCTCATAGAACCCGAGGATGCCCAGCATCTCTTTGAGATCATCACTCAGATTGTTGACCGCCACCTGCGCCCCTGATGCCTGCCAGCGCACCACGGCCTTGATCAGGCCGCTGACGCCGGTCGAATCGATAAAAGCAAGACACCGGCAGTCCAGTTCGATCTGCTTGCCGGAGCCGGTCCAGCGGGCGGTGGCAGCCTCGAACTCCTCCACGGTTTCGATCGCCAGTTCGCCGTCGACCTTGATGGTCACTTGTTCGTCGGTTTCCATGCAGGATAGAGCTAACACACCAATTCCCCCCTTTGCGTGTACGGTGGGCCATCGCTCCCCCGGGAAGCCGCCTGGCCCGGCCGACGCTCAAGAACGATCACCGTTCCATCGCCAGCCGTGTGCACATACAGCCGGTCCACGAACCGGAGCATCACGGAGAAGCCTCTGCCCAGAGACTTCTGGGTCGAGTATCCCTCCAGGAGAATCGCCCGCGGGAGGATGTTGTAAGGAATCCCCTGTCCCCGGTCGCTGATGACTGCCCGGAGGGCCCCATCGTGGAGCCGGAGGGAAAAATGTCCGGAGCCGGCGTGCTTGAAGACATTGGTCACCGCTTCGGAGACGCATACCTTCAGCTTGAAAGCTTCGGCTTGCGAAAAACCCATGGCGGGCGCCTGCTCTTCGATAAGCGCTCTGGCCAGAGCGGCGTCGTTGGGTGTCGCCAAGACGGCTTCACCGAGCACAGCCCCCTCGGCCAGCAGTGCCCCGCTCTCCTCTTCATCGATCAGGGTCAGCCGTCCACCGGTGACCACGGACATCACATCACGGTAAGCCCGAAAGATCGTCCTGGTCTGTTCACGCTCCACTGCCAGCGCCTCAGTCACATCGAACAGCAGTACGCTGGCGGCATCCACGCCTGCAGGAATCACGTAAACGTCATAGGCGACACCGCCGTCGACCACATGCTGACGTCCCGGCAGTTGCCGCTGCACGGCCTCCCGTGCCAGGCGGAGGACTTCCGCACCGGCCGGTGGTTCGACCCGGTCACCAAGAAAGTTGGTAAACCCGGTACTGCTGTCGTAGGAGAGGACATGCCCGACACCCATTGTCTTGAGCAATTGCGAGCTGCGCACGGTCTGCAGGAGCTTGTTTTGCAGCATGGCCACGCCGGCATCTTCGATCATTGCGGCGGCCCGGGCGGCGGGGAGCTCGGTCTTCTGCAGCGCAGCACTCACCACGTCTCCCAGTCCCGGGTCAATGGCCGTCCCGACCAATCTGGGCAGTAGGGTCATCTTGGCATCGCGATCGCCTTCCAGATCCTCAAGCACTTCCGCCGCCGCCAGAATCCGGGCGCCGAGGGGGATCGCATCCCCGCTCAGTCCGTCCGGATAGCCGGAGCCATCCCAGGCCTCATGATGGCTGCGGATGAGCCGGGCAACGGGGCCCATCCCCTCCATGCGCAGGACGAGCGCTTCCCCCAGCTCCGGATGGGCCTTGTAGGCCTCCCGGTCGGCCAGGGTCGGAATCACTTTCCTGGCCATGACGGCCACGACCCGCGGGTCGATTTCCGCCTCACCGACGTCGTGCAGCAGGCCCGCCGTGAAGATCGTGTCGACCTCCTCGGCCGGGAGCTTCAGCGCCTCGGCCATGGTGCGGGCCAAGAAAGCCACGCGTCCGGCATGGCTTTCGGCGGCTCCCGTCTTCTTTTCCAGAATCTCGCAGAGGCGGCCCACAACGTTGAGGTGGACCCGTTTTTGCTCCAGGTACAGATTGGTGGCATACCGGAACGCCAGAAGCCCTGCGCACTGCAGCAGCAGCGCCAGCCAGCCTCCGCTTCGGAACATATATAGCATGGGCAGGAGCAAAATCGTCGAACCGATGACACCTACATATGACTGCTGAATAATGTCAAGAATGAGATCGCGGAACGGACGCCGTGTGGCAAGACGGAAGACGAGGGCCAGCAAGAACGTATTGACCACGAAGAACCCAAGGCTGGCTGCGAGCAGTGTTAGCGGTCCCCCACCGAGCGCAGCGCTGACCAGGTGAAACCCGCCGGCGGACACCAGGAACTGACCGAAATTGAAAACTTTCTGGACCGGCTTCTTGACTTTGAGGACGATCACCATGGCCGCAGCCGCTTCGGCGAGATAGGCTGCGCCGGGCCCGTGCACGCCATACGCCAAAAAGACGATGGTCGACCCCAGCGAGAAGTTGACCCGGTTCGGCAGGGTCATGGCCAGCCGCTCGAACAGCACGGCCAGCGCTGCCATACCCAGGGCAGACAAAAGGTCAGCCGCCGGAATCGTCGGAACAAAGGCCGCCAGAAGCAGGGTTCCCGCCAACGCCAGACTCCATGCCAACAGGTGGACTGAGCGAGGCATGGCACACCCTCCTTCCGGCGGCCTCGACCTGCTACTTTTGACCCGGAGCAGGAACGTGGACGAAGCCGTAACCGTACCGCGGGTCGGGCAAGTCGGTTACCAGCGGAACAGCCCGGGCCTTCAGCAACGCCTCAACACGGGCCGGGCCGGCGCCGGGATGCTCGGCGATGATCAATGCAGCAACACCGGTGGCAAAGGCGGCAGCCTGGGAAGTTCCGGTGCCGACGGCATAGCCGCCCTTGTAGGTACTGATGATCCCGACGCCCGGCGCCACCACGTCAAGCTCCTTGCCCGTGGCTGAGAAGGTAGCCCGCTGCAGATTGGGGCCGACCGCTCCCACTACCAGGGAGTCGCCCAGCCGGGCCGGGGAATCCAGCGTGTTGCCTCGGCCGTGGGCCTTTCCGTTATTACCGGCGGCAGTCACCACGGTAATGCCTGCGGCGGCGGCCCGGTCCAGGGCCTGGTCCAGGGCCTGGCTCTTGCCCCGGGCGCCGACGCTCAGGTTGATCAGGTCCATCCCGTTTTCGATCGCCCAGTCGATCCCACGGACCAAGTCGCTGACGTCGCCTTCGCCGTTGGCGCCCAGCACCTTCACAGCGTACAGCGAGGCAGCGGGAGCGACACCGTACAGCCCGTGTTCTCCGTTTGCGGCCAGAATGCCGGCCATGGCGGTGCCGTGGCCGTTGTCGTCGGTGTACTCGCCGTCACTGATCAGGTTGACGCCGCCGGCGACATTCAGGTCAGGATGGGTCACATCAATGCCCGTATCAAGGATCGCCACCTTGACGCCCTGGCCGCGGTCGCCCGGATCCCCCCCGTTCGCGGCGCCAACTGCACGCACTCCCCAGTCGACGGCAATCTGGTGACCGTCCGTCCAGGAAAGCTGGTCGACCCACGAGAGCTGGTCGGTCCATGAGAGCTGGTCCGTCCACGAGAGCTGGTCCGTCCACGAGAGCTGATCCGTCCACGAGAGCTGATCCGACCACGAGAGCTGATCCGACCATGAGAGCTGGTCCGACCACGAGAGTTGGCTAGACCAGGTCGTCGGCGCCAGCGAGACCCGCTGATCTTTCTCCATGAACGCAATCCGGTCGTCCTTCGCCAGGGCGGCTGCCTGCTCCGGCGTAAGCTGGGCCACAGCCAGGTTGAGCCGCTCCAGCTTCTTCTCCAGAGCCCCGCCCCGGCCGGCGATGGCCGATTCACCATTCGGGCCTGTTACCCCAACCAGGTACCGATCCGTGGAGACTCCTTTGGCTCCGGCACTCCCGGCCATCGACCCGAAGAGCAGGGACAGAACCAGCGTGATTCCGAGACATTGCCGCAAACCATGCATCAGGATCCCCCCTTCCAAATGACGAAGCCCATTCCCCCACGTGGGGGAATGGGCAAGCCATTGCACTCACGTGGTAACCCGGCTGCCATACCCCTGCGGCTTAGGCCCGTGGCTTTGCGTCCCTGTCTTTCGGCAGGTTTGCCTTTTTCACTTGCGGAAGGTCTTCTTACTCTAATCATACTCAAAGGGATTACATTTTCAAGTAGTATCAAACAGTAACGTTAATGGTTGGAATTTATGTGGTTTATGGTGTATCCTTGTAGTTGCCAGTTGTCACGGAAGGAGGGGCCGCCATGCCAATCCTGGTGGCCGGCCCGCCGGAGGAACAGGCGGAGCTGCGCCAGTGCTTGGGCCGGGCAGGGTTTCCCATGGTGTGCCTGGCTTCATCGATCGAGGACGTCGAGGAAGCGTTGGGGCTTTGGAACCCCCTTGCCCCTGCTACGAGCATGGACCTGGTTATCCTGGGCTGCGGCCTGCCGCAGGCCGGCGTGCTTACTTTGTGCCGGGAAATCCGGCGTTGGGATCGCTGGAGCGGCCTGAGCGTGGTGGTAATGGCGGACGAGCAAGGTCGGCCCGAGCCGGACGCCAGCTTCGATGCCGGGGCCACCGAGTGGATCAGCGGCAGCCTGGACCGGCCGGAGAACCTGGCCCGGATCAGACGGGCGGTCAAGGTGAACGAGACTGCCTCCCACAGTCAGAAGGTGGAGCGCCAGCGTGAGGAGGAACTGAGCCTCGCCCGCCTGGTTCAGCGAAGGGTTCTCAGTAAGCCAATCTATACGGATTCCATTGAGATTGAGGCAGAGTATATCCCCCACGGTGCGCTCTCCGGCGATATGTACTTCTGGTGCGAGATCAGTCCCGGCCGCTACGGCATTCTGCTGACCGATGTGATGGGTCACGGCCCTTCCGCTTCCTTGGCGTGCATGGCGCTTCGGACCATCATGCATGCGCTGGTGACCCGGGTGGTTGACCCCGTGGTCGTCCTCGAGGAGATGGAAAAGCACATTCACCTGGTCCACCCCCACTCCGCAACGGCCCTCTATGTCGTCATCGACACCGTGAACCACACGGTCGAATATGCGAACGCCGGGCACCCGCCCGGTCTGCTGCTGCAGGCTTCCGGACGGATCGATGTCATGGAACGTACGGCGCTGCCACTAGGCTTTGACCTGCCGGGGCGCCCGCAGAAGCGCATCCTGCCGTTGGAAGTGCCGGCCCGATTGGTGCTCTATACCGACGGTCTGGTCGAACAAAAGGGCTGCTCCATCCGCAGCGGCATTACACAATTGCAGGAGCGGCTCGGAGCCCTTCGTAGGCTGGGCACCAGCCAGTTCATCGCCGCGACGGTGATGGCATTCAACAAGCACCTGGCCGTCGACGATGATCTGACCCTGATTACCGTCACGGTGCGCGAGTCGTCGCCGCAGCAATGAGACCCGTGGGAGGGAGATCCCACGGGTCTCTTTTTGCGCTATGCTCCCTGACGCGCATCTTCCTGCTGCCACCTCCACTGCAGCAGCGCCTCAACGCTTAGCGGCTTGGGGAGTGAAGGCGGCGGTCCGCCCACTGTCAGGAGCGTGAACCCTCTGGCCTGAGCTTCAGCCATCAGGGTCGGGGCATCACAGTCGGTACCCTCCGGCAGATCTGCGTCCAGCACCAGCAACTGCCCCGACTGCCCGGCCGCCGTGTCGCGGAGCCACGCTGTGGCGCTGCGGCAATCCCGGAAGTTGGCAACTGAATGACCCCGGGTGACAAGCGCTTCCCCAATCTGCCCGCCCAGGACGTCATCTGCCAGGACCAACAGCACATCGGCGCCGGCGGTGCGGTACTCGATTCCGGCTGGCAGCACGCGGCCCCGGCCGCGGGACTTAGCCTCATAGAGCGCCCGGTCTGCAGCCCGTGTCAGGGTCAGCAGGTCCGTACCGTCGCGCGGGAACTGAGCGATTCCGCCGCTGAACGATACCCGGAACGACTGCCCTTCCGGTGTGAGGAACTCTTCGCGGCGCAGTTCCTCGAGCACCTCGGCCAGACGGTGTACCCCGTGGTGGCGTGCCATCCCGTACATACCCAGCGCAAACTCTTCTCCGCCCCAGCGCGCGACGACATCCTCGCCGCGAAACTTTCGCAGCAACAGCTCGCCCAACCGTCGTAACACCGCATCGCCCACGGTGTGGCCAAACGCATCGTTGACCCGCTTGAAATGATCAAGGTCGAGGATGCCCAGGCTGACGGGTTGCTTGTGCCGTTCGGCCAGTTTCAGGAAGTGTTGGAGGCTCCGGTTGAACTGGCGGCGATTGCCAACGCCTGTCAACGGGTCGGTATCCGCCAGCCTCTGAAGCAGTTTCGTGCGTTCCAGCCGATTCTGGATGCGCGTCACCAATTCCGGGCCCACGATGGGCTTGCCGACAAAATCATCCGCGCCGGCAGCAAAAACGCGGTGGATCATGGATTGCCCCGCGGACGCCGTCAGAAACAGGACAGGGATCGTGCACCAGCGCGGATCGTTACGGATCACCCGGCAGAGCTCCAGCCCGCTGATGTGCGGCATATCCACATCCAGCACCAGCATATCCGGAGCGACGTTCTCGATCGTCTCCCAAAAACGCAGCGGATCGGATAGGGTCACGAGTTCCAATCCTTCCGGAGCCAGCAGCGAACGCAGGACTGCCAGTTGCTCCGGGTCGTCATCCACTGCGAGTACCTTGGCCCGCTTGGCCCGCTGCTGCCCGCTGAGCACGGACATGACCGCCTCCATCACCTGAGAGGGCGGAACGGGCTTCTCGAGGAAGCAGCGCCCGCCAAGCCGGGCCACTTCCACCCGGTCGATGAGCCCGCCTCTGGCCGTCAGGACGACGGTGGGAATCGGGGGGGTCGCCTCGCAGAGCTCCCCGAGCAACGAAAGCCCGGTGTCTTCACGATCGGCAAATGACAGATCCAGCACCACGGCAGATGGGCGGCATCGTGCGATGGCCGCCCGCGCCTCAGCCACGCTGTATTCCGTTGCGGCCTTAGCATTCCAATGGCCGGCTTCTGCCGCCAGCCGGTCGCACAGCTCCCGATCGTCATCCACAATCAAGATCTGAAGCGCGTCCTGCCCCGGCTCAAAGGACTCCTCAGCCGACTCAGGCAGGTACCGATTCAGCTCCTTCGCCAGCGCGTCGGCCAACTCGGCTAGGCGCCGGCCCCTTGCCGCATCCACAGGCAGCCCGGCCTGCAGAAGGTGCTCGATCCGGCGGGCCAGGTCTGAGCCGACCCCGAAGCCGAACGTCCCCAGCGAGCCGGCCAACTTATGCGCCTCCCGCTCCGCCTGGATGCGCAGTTGCTCATCCAGGGCGCCGGTCCCCAACACCCGGCAAGCGTTCTGCAACCGGGTCACCCGCTCGATGACACGGCCTTTGGTGCGGGCCCAGACGTCCATCACCGGTGCGGGCAGAGGTTGCCGCTGCGGCGAAACGGCCGCTGGTTCGGGCAGACCCAACTCATGTGCGATGTGCTCGCCCAGTTCCCGGATCTCCAGAGGATGCAGCATGAGCCTGCTGACGCCGAACTGACTGACGAGGCGCCTGGGAAGCCCTCCGCCCGGCCCTTCGGCCAGGCAGTATATCAGGGAGACTCGCTGGCCCGAGGGACTGCTCCGAAGGTGGCCGAGGAGTTGCTCGCCGCTCATGTCGCTGAGTTGGTGGTTGACCACGGCCAGGGAAATCGGTTCGGCTTCCAACTGCAGCAGCGCCTCCTGCCCGCTCAGCACATGGGCAACCCGCGCCTGTGGTGCCACATGGCCGACGAGGTCTTGGGCGACCTCTTCCGGCAGCCCGATCAGCAGAATCTTACACACGGCTGCCCCCTTCTGCCCGGTCCCAGCCCAAAATGGCTGCGATCTCGCCGGCCAGCGTCATGGGATCGAACGGCTTGGCGATCACGCCGGAGATCGGGAGACCTTCGAGGCGCTTGCGGTCGGTCGCCTGCACCTTGGCTGTCAGGAAAATGACCGGAACACCGGCCGTCTCATGGTGGCTCCGCAAATGCCGAAGCGTGCTCGGGCCGTCCAGATCGGGCATCATCACATCCAACAGAATCGCATCCGGCGGCGTGGCAACAGCCGTTCGAATGCCTCCCTCGCCCGATGCGGCAGTAACGATCTCCCAGCAAGTGGAGACTTCCAGAGTCACCTGCGCAACCTCGCGAATATCTTCGTCATCATCAACAATCAATAGCCGGCGATTTCCCGTCACCTGTGGTCCCTCCTGGCTGCGATGAAAATGGGGTGAGGAGCGACGCGATGCGCTTCTCGAACTCGGCGGGGGATATGCGGCCCTTTGTCAGAAACACGGTATTGCCCGTCTGCAGGGATTGACGGTCTGTCTCACTCAGATCCCTGGCCGTGTACACGACCACGGGCACCCTGCTCAGACACCCATGCCGGCGGAGCCAATCGACGACGGCAAAACCGTCGACTTCCGGCAGGTACAGGTCAAGCACCAGCAGGTCGGGCGCCGCCTGCTGCGTCATGGCAATGGCCTCGCTACCGGTGCGTGCGTGGGATGTCCTGGCCCCATGGCGTTGAAACATGGTCAGCAAGACACTTGCCAGATCCGGGTCATCTTCTACGATCAGGACCTTCGCACCGAGGCTCTGGCGAACCATGGCCCGCTCCAGGGCGTGCACCAGGGCCGTCTCATTATGCGGGTCGGCAACCCAATCCACGCCGCTGCCAGCCTCCGTGACGCCCGCCTCTGCCGACCAGCTGCTGCAGATGATGACCGGCAGATCGCCGGCGCCCGGGGCGGCCTTGATCGCGGCGATGGTCTCCACCCCCGCCTTGTGCGGGCCGTCCAGATTGACCAGCACGGCGTCAGGCCGCCGCAGACGCAACTCCGCCAGAGCCTCCTGACTGGATCCGGCGGTCGCCACCTGGTATCCCCGGGTTAGCAGGGTCGGTCGGAGCGTCTCCACTCTGTCAGGGGCGAAGAGGCACGCCAGAACATGAGGCCGGGCCGGTTGAGCGGGTTGCGCCGGGTGAGCCGCCTCGATTCGGGCCCTCGGGTGTGGCGCGCCAGACGCAGGCAGGGTGAAGAAGAACCGGCTCCCCTTACCCGGTTCCGACTCCGCCCAGATTCGCCCGCCGTGCTGCTGGATAATCGACCGGCAGATGGCCAGTCCGAGTCCAGTACCGCCCTTCTGACGTGAATCAGACGCATCGACCTGCCGGAACCGCTCGAAGATGGACTCCAGTTGGTCCGACGGAATGCCCCGCCCCTGGTCAGCCACTTCAAAAAGATAGTGGTCATCTTGCCGGCGGGCGGTCAGCGAGACGGTACTGCCGGCCGGAGAGAATTTGATGGCGTTGGAGAGCAGATTGGTCAGCGTCTGCGAGATTCGGTCCGGGTCTGCCTGAATTCTTGCCCGGAGCGGCTCGACCTCTAGGCTCACGGCGGCTTTTGCCGCGATCGCCTGCAGGAATTCGACCGCCTGGGTCATGATGGCCGCAGCGTCGCATTCCTGAATCTCCATCTGCACGGTGCCGGATTCCATCCGCTCAATGTCAAGGATGTCGTTGATCAGTCGCACCAGTCGATCCGAGTTTGTGGCAGCGATCTCCACCATGCGCCGCGCTTTCGGGCCTAGTTCACCGAGCGCTCCGCTGGCCAGCAGGCCCAGCGAGCCACGAATCGAGGTCAGGGGCGTCCGGAGCTCATGGCTGACGACCGAAACAAACTCACGCTTCATCTGGTCGACTGCCCGCCGCTCCGTGATATCCCTGAACGTGATCACTGCCCCGACGACGTTGCCGGACTCCTCAACGGGCGTGGCAGTGTATTCCACCGGTACCGCACTGCCGTCGCGGCGCCAAAACAGGGACTCCCGGGCGCCCAGGGCGACGCCGTCCAGGGCGACAACGCAGACCGGACACTGCCCGCAGACGAATTCGGCACGGTCGCCGAAGATCGTATGGACGGATTGGCCGGTCAGTTCAGGGATCTCATAGCCCAGAATGTGGGCGGCGGCGGGATTGACAAACGTCGTACGCCCGTTCAGATCCACCCCGCAGATGCCGTCTCCCGCCGCGTTCAAAATCAGTTCCAGCCGCTGGCTGAGCCGTTCCAACTCTGCTTGCTGCCGCTGCAGCGCCTCACGCTGTTCCATGAGCTGAACGTTCTGTGCGGCCAACGTTTCCTGCTGTGCAGACAAGGCCTCGTTAGTCGCCAGAAGCTCCTCATGCTGTGCTGTCAGTTCTTCCTGCTGCGCCTGCAACTCCATATGGGCTTCTGCCAATTCGGCGTGGCCGTCCGAGAGTTTCCCATTGGCCTCCTCCAGCTTCCGTACCAGGCCCCACTGCTCGCGTGCCGAAGCCAGGGCAATGCCGCTGGCGACGACGACGGCCACCAGTTCCAGAAGCGCCTGGTTCAACGATACCTCCCAGGTCTCCGTACCCTGCATGAAGTGCGATGTCTCTCCAAAGACCACCACGGCGAGAAGCAGGTACAGGAGGCGACGAGACGCAAGCGGACCGAGAGCACGCGCGGAAAGGGCGGGCACGACCACCAGCAGTGCGGCAATGCTCTGGCCGACAGCGCTGCGGCTGGCAAAGAGCACACCGCCGATTACCGTCAAAATGGCGACATGCCAGAATGCTCGCTGAAGGGGTGTGCCGGCCTCGGGTGCGATCCAACGGACGAGAAACGTGTAGCCGATAATCGCGGCAATGCCCAGATTTGCGACGGGCGATGCGGTTTCGGCGTGTACGGCGGTTGCGGAAACAGCGGAGATGCAGAGCGCCATGGCCGGCGCCCACGCCTCCAACCGGTGAATCACCCCTGGCAATATCTCACCCGCCAGTTCGACCGGTTCGGTGCGGTGTCCGCCCGGTGCCGGGTGTCGGTGGGAGGCCCCTTGGGGCCTCCAGCCACTAAGGGTGGTCAGGCACCAGATACTGAACGATACGGCGGTAGTCCAGTAGCCGGCTACGGAATGGACGGCGACTAACGTCAGCGGAAATACCAGCGCCAACGGCCGGAGGAGCCAACGATAACGCTCGGCCCAGACAATGCCAAGGGCGAACGGCACCTGGCAAATCGCCCCGAGAAACCCAAACGCAATATGGATGGGGAACACCGGACTGAGAACACCCAATACGGGGTGGTCTGGCCCAGCCGGACGCAGGACAAATCCGACGGCGCTGAGAAGCATGACCGCCGCAAGAATCAACGCGGCCGGGTCCGGTTGGGGACCGCTAACACGGGGCCATGCCAGCCTGTGCACCCAGGGCTCGCACATGACGGCGAGCGCCATGAGACCGTACAAGAACATCCCGACCCAGAGTCCTTCACGCCCGGACACCACGGCAGGGACTACCAGCGGTGCGGCAGGTACCAGGGCCAGAACCGCTTGCAGCCAAAATGGCAGTCGGTACCGGCCCCGTTCGAGGAGAACGCCGCCGCCGGCCAACAGGCCAACTGATAATATGGCCTGGTACGACCAACCGGGTCCGGACGCCAGCGGCTGAAACTCCTGGGGCCAGATGCTGAGGCCAAGGCCGAGTCCCAGTTCAATAAACGCGACGAGGAGGACCAGTCGGGAAGTTCGTTCGTAGCGGCTATCCATGCAGTTTCCTTGCTCCTTCATTGACTGAGGCGTCCGGACGGGCTCTGATGAGTCGGCGCTGGCCGCCCCAGACCATAGCCCTGCCCATGCGTAACGCCGAACCCGCGCAGAATCCTGGAAATGGAGGGGCTTTCCACCCATTCGGCGATGACGCCCTTTCCAAGGGTGTGCGCCACAGACGCGATCGCCTGAACCAGGGCGCGGTTGGTCGCACTTGTGTCAATGTTGCGGACAAAAGAACCGTCAATCTTAATGAAGTGCACTGGCAACGCCTGTAAATAGCTAAATGAGGAAAAGCCCATCCCGAAATCATCTAGGGCAAACCGACAGCCGAGTTTGTCGAGCTGACTCATCCACTGCTGTGCCCGGGTGAGGTGCCGTACAGCCACGGTCTCCGTGATTTCAAAGGTGAGACGGGACGCCACTTCCGGACCGCATTCACGAATCTTCGCGACGATGCTCTCCAGGAAGGAACTGCCATTCATGCTCTGCCCGGAAAGATTGACGAAGAGCCTGAGGGTGTCATGGTTTCTTAGCTCGGACAGAGCAGCGTCAACCACCCACCGATCGAGCAGTGGCATGAGGTTGAGTTGCTCGGCCACCTCCAGGAACTCACCGGGTAGAACCACGGACCCGTCCGGTGCGATCATTCGGATCAAGGCTTCGTAATGGTCAATTTCGCCAGTCTCCAGCCTGACCACGGGCTGATAATAGAGCACGAAGTGGCCCAACTTCAGTGCTTCCTTGATGCGGTTGGCCCAAAGCGTAGGGGCAGTGGCCGGATCGATACCGCCAGTCTCCTCCGCATAGACCGCCACCTGGTTCCGACCGCTTTCCTTTGCCCGGTACAGAGCCGCATCAGCACAGATCATCAGCGCTGCAACGTCGTGTTTGCCGTCGATAGTGACCAGCCCGATACTGACGGTTGGCTGAATCAGGAGGCCCTCGATCGGCAAGTTGGCGGACTCAACGTGGTGCCTGATTCGCTCAACAAGTTTCCGTCCATCCTCAAGGGAGATCCGGTCTGCCACGATGGCGAACTCGTCGTCGCCATAGCGGGCGACCAGATCGCCAGGGCGCACAGCGGTCTGCAGCAACTGAGCCAACTGGATCAAGACCTGATCGCCCGTTGGATGGCCCATGGAGTCGTTGACAGAGTTGAACCTGTCCACGTCGAGCAGCGCAAACACACCAGGATGCTCAGCATCTGAGGTAGCGATCACTTTCTCCAGCCGTTCTTCCAGCGCTGTCCGGTTCAAGAGGCCAGTCAGGGGGTCGTGGCGCAGAAGGAACTGGAGTTCAGACTCTCTGCGCTTGCGCTCAGAGACGTCCTGTTTAATGGCGATGAAATGGGAAACAGTCCCATGGGCGTCCATTACCGGTGTGATGGTCTGTTCCTCAAGGTATATCGAACCGTCCTTGCGCCGGTTCTCCATTTCACCCTGCCAGATCATTCCGGAACGGACCGTCTCCCAGAGCAGCTTGTAAAAGGCAGTTGAATGCACTCCCGACTTGAGCACGCGGGGCGTCCTTCCGAGCACCTCTCCCGGCTCATAGCCGGTCAGCCGGGTAAACGCCGGGTTTACCCACACGATCTTTCCATCGGGCTCGGCGATGACAACGGCATTTGCGGTTGCTTCCAGGGCGGCTTTCTGGAGTTGAATCTGATGCTGCGCCCGGGAACTCATCACGGCGGAAGCAATCTGTCCTGCGAACCACTGCAAATCACTGCTTACGCCCTGTTCAAAGACCTTTTCCCGGCTTGCGAAAAATGCCATGGCCCCGACAGTGTCGCCCCGGGCAATCAGTGGGCATGCCGCGTAGGAAACGAACCCGGCAGCAAGCAGGCGAGGTCGCCATTCGCCCACCACCGGCTCCCCGCGCAGGTCTCCAGCCAGGAAATCCCCCGACATGATCGCCTGTGCAGCAGGGCTCATCTCGGCCTTCGGAACGTCCCGGAGCGCCGCGATCTCACCCACGGCCGGGCTCTCCTTGCCGCAGGAGATTTCGTTTAGAACCTGCCCATCCTCGTTCAAGATGGTGATTGTGACCAGGTTGGTCTCGTACAGGTCTGCAAGGCCGCTTCCGACGGCACTGAGCACGCGGTCGAGGCGGTCCTGAACCATAATGCCGTGATCCATCTCGTGAGCCAGACTGCGAATCTGTTCACGCCGGTGGCGCTCGGTAATGTCCCGTACGATGTTCACCAGTGCCGGTTCGCCGTCGACAAACGCACCGGCGGAGGAGATTTCCGCCGGAAACGACCTACCGTCGCGGCGTGTGTGACGGGTCTCAAAAGTTGCCCCGCACTCAAAGGCCAATTGCAATTGCTGCGCAACAAACTCTGGCTCGTCCGCCTTACGCAAGTCGCAAATGGTCATCCTGCATAACTGCTCAAGGCTGTACCCGTAGGCGTGGATAGCCGCTTTGTTCGCATCCAGGATGCGCAGGTCAGTCGGATGGACAAACAGCACGATCTCTTTCGTGTTTTCTGCCACCAACCGATACCGGTTCAGCGCCCGCTCCGCCAGCCGCTGGTGGGAGATATCTGCTACGACCGAAACGGTGCCAACGATCTCGCCGGCCTGGTCACGAAATGGAGCCGTAGAGATTCTGACCTCAACTGGTGTTCCATCGCGCCGTTGCCGGCGGGTAATCCGCCCCCGGCTCACCTCGCCGCGAAGACAACGCGCTAGTTTTTCGGTGAACTCATCCGTTTTGTCCAAGGGGACTGTTGGCAGGGGACGATCCAGCACCTCTGACTGCTGCCAACCGTAAATGCGTTCGGCGCCAGCGTTCCAGAGCTTGACCCGTCCTCTCAGGTCGAGAACGGTGATCCCTTCCGGAGACGCCTCAATCACCGCCTCAAACAGGTTCGAGATTCGCTGCCGTTCCGACTGTTCCAGTCGCAGGCGCGTTACGTCACGCCCAACCAGAAGGAAGCGCGGATCCGCCACAGCACTCGCTTCCGCGGCCTTTGGGTAGAGAACCTTCATCGTTACTTCCAGAACCCTGTCCCCTTCAGGCGTTGGAACGACTAGCTCTTCATTGACCGGCTCGCCGGCCATGAGTCGGGGTTTGGCATGCTCAAACATCGTCTGATACGGCCCGACTTCTGATAGAAGCTTTCCAGTCACGCTGGCCGCAAGCTGAGCATGTGGGTTGTTTTGCGATCCGTGAGCCGCGATAATCCGCCCGTCGGTATCGACGACACTGACAATTGCTTCCATAGAGTCGACAATGAGCCTGAGGCGCTCTTCGCTTTCCGCCAGAGCTGCCTCAGACTCCGCAGCGCGGATCACCAACTTCCGCAGGATCGCATAGAGCAACACTGCTTCCACCAGAATACCAGCCACGTCCTGGATTGCCTCAATCCTGTCACTTGACTCATGGAGCGGATATTGAAGCACGACAAGGGCTTCCGAACCTAATGTCCAGAACAGCGCAATCGATACAAATGCAGCGACGGACAGGGCGGGAATCATCCGGATTGAGCGTACTGGTCGGTTCAGCCACTTCATGCTGTAGTCCCCCTGGTGCAACATGGGTTGTGCTGAATTTTACGGGTAGGTTGGTATTGGATTCTAAAATAGCATATCTAAAGGTAGTGCGCTACCGTTACCCGCGTATCCGCAAAGCTTGCTTTTCCAGGGGGTCAAGGTTCTTGGTGCGTTTCTGCAAACTGCTACATCCGCTGTGTGCTGACATAACGAAAGGCGGTGCATATGGTATGCACCGCCGTGTCGCTTGGTCCCTTACCCTTTCACCCTATAGCCCATCGTGGGAAGGAGCTGGCGCAGTCGCTCCCGGAAATCGCCCTGCAGTTCGATCGCCACTTCCTTGGCCGTGCCCCCGGTGCCGCACGCTTTTTTCAGCTTGGCCGCCAGATCCTTCAGGAAGGCCTGATTGCGAGGCAGGTCATAGAGGACTGTGACTTCCTTGCCCCCGCGGCCGCCCTTCTCGATGCGCAGCTTGACCGTCAATGCGGCAGGAACGGCCTCCTCAGGCCGGCAGGTGCAGGCGCTCAGCAGTTCGCGACACTTCGGGCAGCGCTGGTTCAGCGCCGCTTCGGTGCTGTACACGAGCCGGCGGTTAGCGTCCACCATCAGTCACGGCGGGCCCGGTCCCGCAGAATCAGGAGGCGGATCAGCATCATCAGGGCGCCGGCCGCGGCGGCCACGTAGGTCAGGGCAGCGGCATTGAGAACTTTCTTGGCGCCGGCGACTTCGTCGCGGGTCATATAGCCGCCGGTCTCCAAAATGGCAACAGCCCGGCTGGAGGCGTTGAACTCCACCGGCAGGGTGATCACGTAGAAGCCTACGGCCACGGCGAACAGCAGAATGCCGACGTCGATCATCACCAGGGCGATGCCCCCGCCCCCCCGGGTGGCATATGCGAACATGAGGCCCAGCATGACGATCCAGGGGCCCAGCATATCGCCCAGGCGGGCGACAGGGAAGATCATGTTGCGCATGAACAGCGGCACATAGGCCTGGTCATGCTGAATGGCGTGCCCCACTTCGTGGGCCGCAACGCCGATGGCTGCCACGGAAGAGCTGCTGTATGTGGAGGCCGACAGCTTGACAACCCGGGTCTTCGGGTCGTAATGGTCGGTCAGTTCGCCCTCCACATATTCGACCGGCACATCGCTCAGGCCGTTCCGGTCCAGGATGTCCCGGGCGACATGGGCAGCCGTGACGCCGGAAGAGGTGCCGACATTGGACCATTCCCGGAACGCACTCTTGACGCGCGCCTGGGCCCAGAAGACCAGAATCATGATCGGGATGGCCAAAAACCAGGTGGGGTCTCCCCAGAACAGCATTGCGGTCCCTCCCTGTCCATCTTTCCTTAGGAATTGGCTGTACACATGATTCTATACATAAGAGACTCACCGAAACACCCGAAAGGTTCAGGCCGTGGGAGCGGAAAAGCGCGTGCCGACCTGCACGCCGCCGCCGTTAACGAACGCGTGGGCCTCCATGCGGCTCTTGCCCGGCGGCTGCACTTCTTCAACCAGCAGAAAGCCTTCACCGGTGGCGACCACGAAGCCCTGCTTCTTGATGATCTCCAACACCTGGCCGGGCGTGCCCCTGCCGCGCCGGTCATGGTAGAGCGATGCCCGCCAGATTTTCACGGTGCCCTTCGGCCCTGCGGTATATGCTCCCGGCCATGGATTGAGCCCCCGAATCTGGTTGACCAGGTCTTCGGCCGGCCGATCCCAGTTGATGATTTCGTCCTGCCGTTCGAGCTTGGCGGCGTAGGTGACGCCTTCTTCCGGCTGCCTGATGCGCGGCGCCGTTCCCGCCTCCACCTGCCGGAGCGTCTCGACCAGCAGCTTGGCGCCCATGACGGCAAGGCGGTCGTGCAGCGTGCCGACGGTGTCTTCCGGGAGGATGGGTGTTCTGGCCATCAGGCACATATCGCCGGTGTCCATACCCTCGTCCATCCACATGGTGGTAACGCCCGTCTCTTCATCGCCCGCCATGATCGCCCGGTGGATGGGCGCCGCCCCCCGCCAGCGCGGCAGCAGCGACCCATGCACGTTCATGGAGCCCAGCGGACTGATCTCCAGCGCCTCCTTGGAGAGAATCTGGCCGAAGGCGACCACGACCGTAACGTCTGAGCCAAGCTCCCGCAGGCGCTCGATCACTTCGGGCCGCCGGACCCGCTTGGGCTGAAAGACCGGCAGGCCATTTGCCAGCGCCACGTCCTTGACCGGCGGAAACCTGACCTTCCCGCCCCGCCCCACCGGCTTGTCCGGCTGGGTGACGACCCCGACTACCGAGTGCCCGGCGGCCAGCAAGGCCCTGAGGCTGTCCGCGGCAAAGTCCGGGGTGCCCATAAACAATACTTTCATGGAGGGTTACTCCCCTTTATTCCCTTCGCTGACCGCCACGGCCTCCTTGGCGGGGAGTTCGACCGCCGCCCCGTTCGCGGCGGCCTCTTCCGCCTCTTCCGTGCCGGGTTTCACTTCCCGGAGATTCGCACACTTGTCGGTGTACAGGATGCCATCCAGATGGTCAATTTCGTGCTGGAAGATGCGGGCCAGCCACCCCTCGGCGTCAATATATACCTTTCGGCCGTTGCGGTCGAGCGCCACGACCTGGATTTTCTCATACCGGTACACGTCGCCCAGGTAGCCGGGGATCGACAGACAGCCTTCGCTGCCCAGCACCCAGCCCTCCTTCGCGACGATTTCCGGGTTGACCAGCTGGAACAGTCCGGTCTCTTCATCGTGCGGATCGATGACGATGATCCGTTTGGAGACGCCGACTTGCGGCGCCGCCAGCCCCACGCCCGGCGCCTCGTACATTGTCTCGGCCATGTCGTCCAGGAGCTGCCGGATGGACGCGTTGACTTTGGTGACCGGCTTGGCCTTCTTGCGCAAAACCTCGGCGTTCGTGTCGGTGATGATGTTCAGGATCGCCATATCTCAGATAGCCCTCCACTTCGCAATCGCACCGCAAATTCCTTATAAAATGCTCACAGGCCCCACGTCGACGCTGAGCCTGATCTCCTTCCCCTTGCGCCACTTGCCGCCCGCTGCGGCGAAGGCGGCCCGGATCTCCCGGGTCATACGGGTCGGGTCGGGACCTTTCAGCACGAGATGGTGGCGGAACTGGCCCCGGAGCCGGGAGAGCGGTGCCGGCGCCGGACCCAGTACCTGTCCGTGGAAATGGCACTGCTGGAGCAGGTCGGCTATGCTTGCCGTCGTCTGCATCACCGCTGCTTCGTCTTCGCCGGTCACCAGGATGCGGATCAGATGGGAGAACGGCGGGTAATCCTGTTCGCGGCGGAAGATCATCTCCCGGTCGTGGAAGGTCTGGAAATCATGATGCTGTGCGGCCTGCAGGCTGTAGTGGTCGGGCTGGTAGCTCTGGACGAGCACCCGCCCGGGCTTCAGCCCCCGCCCGGCCCGGCCCGCGACCTGGGTGACCAGTTGAAAAGTCCGCTCTGCCGCCCGGAAGTCCGGCAGGTTCAGCGACGTATCCGCCAGCACGACGCCCACCAGGGTCACTTCCGGGAAATCGAGCCCCTTGGCGATCATTTGCGTGCCGACCAGCACGTCGACTTTCCGCTCGCCAAAAAGCTTGAGGATGGCGGCATGCGAACCTTTCCGTCTCGTCGTATCGACGTCCATGCGGGCGACGCGGATACGGGGATAGAGCCGGTTCAGCTCCTCCTCCACCCGCTCAGTGCCGGCGCCCATGTGACGTATCTGCTTGGATTTGCAGTTCGGGCAGATGACCGGCACGCGGGCCTGGTGGTCGCAGTAGTGGCAGTTCAAGTGGTTGTCGCCCAGGTGGTAGGTCATGGCGACGGCGCAGTTGGGACAGGTAATGGCTTCGCCGCAACTACGGCACATGATGAACGTGTTGTATCCGCGGCGGTTGAGGAAGAGAATCGCCTGCTCGCCAGCCGCCAGCGTCTGGTCGAGAGCTTCCTGCAGGGCCCGGCTGAAAATCGACCGGTTGCCTGCCTGCAGTTCTTCCCGCATGTCGACCAGGGTGACCGCCGGCATGGGGCGCACATCGACCCGGTGGAGCATGGCGACGAGCCGGTATTGCCCCGTCTGCGCCTTATGGAAGGATTCGAGCGCCGGGGTGGCGCTGCCGAGGACCAGCAGCGCGCCTGCCAGGCGCGCCCGCTCTTCGGCGACGTCGCGGGCATGATAGCACGGGGCCGGACTCTCCTGTTTGTAGCTATGCTCATGTTCCTCGTCAATGATGATAAGGCCCACGTTTTCAAACGGGGCAAAAATCGCACTGCGGGCGCCGACGACGATGGAGACATCGCCCCGGCGAATCCGCTGCCATTCGTCGAACTTCTCGCCGGCGGACAGGGCGCTGTGCAGCACCGCAACGGCGGCCCCGAACCGGGCGCGGAACCGGCCGATCATCTGCGGCGTCAGGGCGATTTCCGGGACGAGACAGATGGCCTGCTTCCCCTGCTCGCGCACCGCGGCGATGGCCCGCAGGTAAAGCTCCGTCTTGCCGGAGCCGGTGACGCCGTGGATCAGCACCGGCTGTCGAAAACCAGGCGGGGCCATGAGCTCCTGCCCAATCGAACGGAGCGCATCAGCCTGCTCGGGCGTCAGGGTAGGCGGCAGTTGGGCGGCCACTTTCTCGCCGCCGAAGGGGTCTCGCCGCTTCAGCGACTCGCCCGCTTCGATCCACCCTTTCTCCAGGCCGACCTTGATCGCCCCGCGCACCGTGTCGCCCAGGTGCTCCACCAGTGCGGGCAGAGCGGCGTCGCCGCCATTGCCCACCAGGTACTCCAGCAGCGCTGCCTGTTTGGGCGCCCGCTTGCGAATGCCGGCGGCAATTTCGTGGGCGACTTCATCTTCAAGCAGCAGCCGGTAGTGGGTGATTTTCAGGGTCTTCACTTCCTGCCGCCGGGCTTCAGCGGGCAGGAGGAGCCGCAGGGCGGCGGCAAAGGTGGAAAGGTAGCGATCGGCCGTCCAGCGGGCCAGGTCGATCAGGTGGCGGGGAATGGGCGGAATGTCGGCCAGCAGCCCCTCCACCGGCTTGATCGCGACGCCTTCCGGGGCCGTGTCGGCCGGCCCGACGTAGAGGCCCACCATCGCCCGGGGGCCGAACCGGACCCTGACCCACTGTCCCGGCACCAGCCTGCCGGTGAGCGACGGCGGCACCGCATAGGTGTAGAGCCGGTCGGTCCCCTCGGCGGTCACATCAACGGCAACCTGCGCCAGCTGCACAGACTCAACGCCCAAGGAGCAGCACCGCCTTGTCCAGGATCCGGTCGGCGACTTCCCGCTTGCTCATGAGGGGCAGCTCTTCTACGGCACTGCCCGTGACGAAGCTGACCTTGTTCGTCTCGGTGCCGAAGCCGGCGCCCGCCGCCGTCACATCGTTGGCGACGACGAAATCGGCGTTCTTCTTGACGAGCTTTTCCCGCGCATGGTCGATCAGATGCTCGGTTTCCGCGGCAAACGCCACGGTCACCTGTCCGGGCGCCTTCCGGCGCCCCAGCTCGGCAATGATATCCGGGTTCTTGACCAGCCTGATCGCCATTTCGTCGCCGGCCTTCTTGATCTTCTGATCGTGGTAATCGGCGGGACGGTAATCTGCGGGCGCCGCGGCGGCAATGGTGATGTCCGCGCCGGCGAAGGCTGCGCCGCAGGCCTCCAGCATCTGCACGGCGGATTCGATCCGTACGGTGTAAACCCCGGCGGGCGGGTTCAGGGTCGAGGGGCCGGTCACCAGCGTGACCGCGGCGCCCCGGGCTGCGGCGGCCTCGGCGATGGCGTAGCCCATCTTGCCCGTGGAGCGGTTGCCGATGTAGCGGACGGGGTCCAGCGCTTCCCTGGTAGTGCCTGCCGTGACGAGGACCTTCCGGCCCGCCAGGTCACGCCGGGGCATCAGCAGCCGCAGCGCTTCTTCCACGATTTCGGCGGGCTCAGGCAGCCGGCCCTTGCCTGTCAGACCCGAAGCAAACCGGCCTTCGCAGGGCTCCATCAGGCGCCAGCCCTGGTTGGCAAGTGTCGCCAGGTTTCGCTGGGTAATCGGCGCGGCATACATGTTGGCTTCCATGGCGGGACAGATCAGTACCGGACAGCGCGCCGCCAGCCCGCACACGCCGATCCAATCCGCCGCATGGCCGCCGGCCAGGTTGGCGATGGTGTTGGCGGTGGCGGGCGCGACGATGATGAGGTCGGCCTGATGGGCCAGGCTGACGTGATCTACCCCGCTCGTCTGTTCCCGCATGATCTCCACCATGACGGGGTTGTGGCAAATCGCCTGGAACGTCAACGGGGCAACCAGCTTCGTGGCCGCAGGGGTCATCAGCACGTGGACTGCGGCGCCCAGCTTGACCAGCCGGGAAGTGATCTCTACCGCCTTGTACGCCGCGATGCCACCGCTGACGCCCAGCAGAACGGTCTTTCCCTGCAGCGGCAGTTCCATGACTTGGCGTGACCTCCTGAAAAGTATAAAGGGCGCCCGGGCTCCGGGCGCCCAACTTAGGGCTGCATAGCGGGTGTATCAGTCGTGGGTCCCACGCACCTGGGTCTTCGTCCGCTCGAAGAACAGCTTGCCGGCCACCAGTTCCTCAAGGGCGATGGTGACGGGCTTGTTTGAGCGGGAATCGACCTGCTTGGACTTGCCGGACTGGATGTCACGGCCGCGCCGGGCCGACAGAATGACCAGCGTGTACTTGGAGTCCACCTTATCGATGAGCTGGTCCAGAGACGGTTTGATCATCTCACTCCAACTCTCCTTTCTCTAGCAGTTGGCGGATTAGGGCCCCGCCATGCCTGGTGGTGCGGCTCTTTTCCGCCACGATGATCGAATGCAGGTGCCGGACTGCTGTCTGCAGTTCATCGTTGACTATGACGTAGTCGTACTGGAGTCCTTCTTCAATCCATTTCGGAGCCTGCTGCAGGCGAAGCTGCACCGACTCGTCCGATTCGGTCCCCCTGCCCATGATACGCCGGCGAAGGGCTTCCATGGACGGCGGAATTACAAAAACAAAGACCGACCCCGGGTACATCTCCCGCACGCGGCGGGCGCCCTGCATATCGATATCCAGGATCATGTCGTACCCGTTGTCGATCATTTCATCGACATACTGCCGGGGCGTACCGTACCAGTTCTGATAAACCTGAGCCCATTCCAGCAGTTCGCCCGCTTGAATGCGGCGCTGGAACTCTTCGTGGGAAAGGAAGAAGTACTCCCTGCCGTCGACTTCGCCGGGGCGCGCCGGGCGGGTGGTACAGGAGACGGACCACCTGACGTCCGGCGCCTCCTGCCTCAGGGCATCACAAATGGTGCCCTTCCCGACGGCGGAGGGCCCGGTCACGACAATCAAGAGGCCTTTGACTTTGAGCGGCATGACTGCTATTCGTCCTCTTCTTCGTTGGTGACGGCGACCTCCTTGGAGGTCAGCCGGTGGGCCACCGTTTCAGGCTGGACGGCAGAGAGAATCACGTGATCGGAATCGGTGATCACGACAGCCCGGGTCCGGCGGCCATACGTAGCGTCAATCAGGACTCCCTTGTCTCTCGCTTCGGTGATGATTCGCTTGATCGGCGCCGACTCGGGGCTGACGATGGCGACGATCCGGTTGGCCGAGACGATGTTGCCGAAGCCGATGTTCACCAGTTTAATGTCCACAGCGGGAGGCCTCCCTACTCAGGCTCAGCCAGATATGCTTATTCGATGTTCTGGACCTGCTCACGGATCTTCTCCAGCTCGCTCTTGCATGCAACCACATGGTTGGTAATGGTGGCGTCGTTGGCCTTGGAGCCGATGGTGTTGATTTCGCGGCCGATCTCCTGCACCAGGAAGTCCAGCTTGCGGCCTACCGCGTCACCGCCACCCAGGGCGGAGCGGAACTGCGAGAGGTGGCTGGAGAGTCGCTGAATCTCTTCGGTGATGTCGGACCGGTCGGCGAAAATGGCGACTTCCTGAGCCAGACGCTGGGGGTCGATCACGCCCGACTGGCCGAGCAGGTCCTCGAGCCGTTTGGCGAGGCGGCCACGATACTCGTCGACCACCTGCGGGGCGCGCTGTGCGACGGCACGGCCTAGTTCTTCAATATGGTCGGCCCGGACCAGCAGGTCCTGCTTCAGGTTGGCCCCTTCCCGCTCGCGCATGGCGATGAGGCTGTCCACCGCTGCGGCTACGGCAGCCTCAAACGAGGGCCAAAGATCTTCAGCGGTGACTTCGCCTTCCTCCACCTTCAGCACGTCGGGCAATCTCGCCAGAGTATCGAGCGAAAGCTCCGATTTGCTCCCGATCTCTCCTCCTAGCTCCATCAGGGCATTATAATACGCTATTGCCAGTTCCTTGTCAACCTTGACGCCCCGGGCCTTGGCCGCTGCCTCCCAGGAGACGAAGACGTCGACTCGACCGCGGCTGACGCGCCCTTGGACGAGTTTGCGGGCCGGCTCTTCCAGGGCGGCGAACTGCCGGGGCATCCGGAAGACCACTTCGGAGAAGCGATGGTTGACGGCCTTCATTTCGACGATAATCCGGCCCAGGTCGCCCCCGGCCTCGCCCCGGCCGAAGCCGGTCATGCTGCGGACAAGCACGTGCGTGAACCCCCTCTATGTAAACCCCGGGCGGGGCGCCCGGGGTTATCCTTTGGCTTTCTTCTGTTCGTGATGCTCTTGGGAAACACCTTCCGCTTTTTGTGGGACAGGGAATTAGCCACGGAGAACACGGAAGCCACGGAATGAGAAACACGGAAAATAAATATTAATAATAATTTCATTTTCCGTGCTGTTCCCGTTCCGTGTTCTCCGTGTTCTCCGTGTCCTCCGTGTCCTCCGTGGCAAAATCCCTGCCCTATACCTTCACGTGCTTCTGAATTCGCTCAATCGCCTGCTGGAGCCGCTCCTCCTTCAGGCATAGGGAGAGCCGGACGTAGCCCTCGCCATGGGCGCCGTAGGCGCTGCCGGGGGTGACAATGACGCCCGCCTCTTCGAGCAGTAAGCCCGCGAAGCTGGTGCTGGTGTGGCCGGCGGGGACCTGCAACCAGAGGTAGAACGAACCCTTCATGGGCTGCGCATCGAGGCCAATCGCCCGCAGGCCGGCAACGGCCATGTCGCGGCGCCTGGTGTAAATGGCGTTCATTTCGGCGATGAAGCCGTCGGCTTCCGGGCTGGTCAGAGCCTCGATCGCGGCCTCCTGAATGGCAGTAAACTGGCCGGAGTCCGTGTTCGTCTTGATGATGCCCAGTGCCGCCACGGCCTCGGCGTTGCCGACCAGGGCCGCAATACGCCAGCCCGTCATGTTGAACGGCTTGGAGAGCGACCAGAACTCGACGGCGGTCTCCATGGCGCCCTCGACTTCAAAGACGGACGGCGCCTTGAAGCCGTCGTAGGTCATTTCGGAGTAGGCGTTATCGGAGACGAGCAGGATGTCGTACTTCTTGCAGAAGGCGACCGCTTCCCGGTAGAACTCGATATCGGCGACGCCGCCGGTCGGGTTGTTGGGGTAGTTGACGAACAGCAGCTTGGCCTTGCGGGCCACATCTTCCGGAATCGCCTTCAGGTCTGGCAGGAAGTTGTTCTCCCGGGTGAGGGGCATGAGATACGGCGTGCCCCCGGCCAGCAGCGTGTGGGTCTTGTAAACGGGATAGGCGGGATCGGGCACCAGAGCGATGTCGCCCGGATCGATGTACGCCCAGATGATGTGCGCGATGCCTTCCTTGGAGCCGATCAGCGCCAGAGCCTCGGTCTTCGGGTTGAGATCCACGCCAAAGCGCCGCTTATAGAACTGGGTGACCGCCGTCCGGTACGCCAGAGAACCGTCATAGTCGGGATACTGATGCCACTTGGGGTTTTCCACCGCTTCTTTCATTTTATCGACGACAAACTTTGGGGTGGGCAGATCGGGGTCGCCGATGCCCAGGGAGATCACGTCAACGCCGCGGGCGATGGCAGCAGCCTTTTTCTTGTCGATCTCGGCAAAAAGATAGGGTGGGACGGTGGCGATCCGTTCAGCGCGCTTTGGCATGAATCCGTCAGCCTCCTACTGTGGTTGCTTAATACCCCTTCAAAAACTCCCCGTCACAGACGTAGGTCGCCGGGCCGGTCTTGAAGACGTGCCCAGTCGCCTCGTCCCAATCGATCTGCAGGTCGCCGCCGGGCAGGTGGACGAGTGTCGAACGGCCGGTGCGACCCAGCAGGTGTGCGGCCACCGCTACTGCGCTGGCGCCCGTCCCGCAGGCCAGGGTGATGCCCGAGCCGCGTTCCCAGGTGCGCATCTTCAGTTCGGACGCGCTGATGACCTGGACGAAGTGGACGTTGATGCGCTTGGGGAACAGGGCGTGTCGCTCGATCTTCGGCCCGATATACGCAAGGTCGACACCGTCGACGTCATCCACGAAAATCATCACATGCGGGTTGCCCATGGAGACGGTGGTGATGCAGTAGGTCCGACCATCCACTTCGAAGGGTTCGTCGACGACGCGTTCGGCGTCGGCACCGGCCATGGGAATCAGCGATCGCTGAAGGCGGGGCTTGCCCATGTCGACCCGGACGCCGCTGACCTGGCCCTTTTCATCCAGGATAATCTCGGGGATGATGGTGCCGGCCAGGGTCTCCACCTTGAAGCGGGTTTTGGTGGTCAGGCCCCGGTCATAGCAGTATCGGGCGAAACAGCGGATGCCGTTGCCGCACATCTCCCCTTCCGAACCGTCGGCGTTGAACATCCGGAAGCGGAAATCGTGCTCGGCGGACGTCGGGGGCAAAATGACAATCAGGCCGTCGGAGCCGACACCAAAATGGCGTTCGGCGACGGCGACCGACAGCCCCGGTAGTTTTTCTTCCGGTACCTGCTCCGCGTAATTGTTCACATAGACGTAGTCGTTGCCGAGGCCTTCCATTTTGGTAAAACGTACCACGGTGTTCGTCGCCCCCGTTACCATGACCAATAGTGGTAATTCATTGTATCTTCGATGGCGGAAGGTGTCAAATGGCCAATCGCTCCGGTCCAATGCTGGCATTATCCTTCCCTTTTCGCTGCCGGGCCACGCCACGCCTGCTGAAAGGAATTGTTAACCTTTCCACGGGATATATTCGGAACTGCGAACAATTTCGGAAGCCCCTGACCTCGTGTGTGAAGTCAGGGGCTTGCATATAGGATCAGCGGTTGGCGGGCGTGCCGGTGTGGCCGGGGCCCATCTGTCCGGGCGGCGTGCCGGTGGCGCCCGGAGCGGGGCTGGCGGCGCCGCCCCCGCCTGCACCGCTGGTGCCGGGGCCACTGGCGCCGCCGGCGATGGTGGCCTTCCGGCTGATCCGGGCGATGTCATCCATGTACTCGGTGACCGGGGTGCCTCTGCGCATCGCCATGGCCACCTGGGCGAGGCGGGTGCGGTCACCCGGGTCGGTGACGATGCGAATTTCGGTAAGGCCGCGGCAGGAAGTGCGGATGCGGTCCAGGGCCGTGGTGCCGGTGTCGCCGGCCGTTCCGGTCGTGCCGGCAGCGCCGCCCCCGCCTGCGGGCATGCCATTGGGGCCGCCGGTCGCGCCGACGGGGCTCCCGGCGGTGCCCGGGGCGGCGGTGGTGCCCGTTGTGGTGGTGCCCGTCGTGCCGGTGCTGCCGGTCCGCTCGGCGGCGGTGCCGGCGCCCGGGGGAGCCGCGGGCGTCGCCGTGGTACCGGTCGGGCCGCCGCCCGTGGAGGTCGTGGGCATGTTATCAAAGGTGGGGAGAGCAACCAGGGCGACATTTCCCACAAGGATACCATTAGCCGTGGCTTCGGCGGGGGCGCCGGCGTTATTCGCGGCTGTACCCGCTGCGCCGGTCGTGCCGCCGGCTGTGCCAGGGGCGCCGCCGGCCGCGCCCGTGGTGCCGCCGGCCGCGCCCGTGGTGCCGCCACCGCCGCCGGCGGTGCCGGTGGCGTTGCCCAGAGCTACGGCGCAGGCGTCAATATCGCCCGTGGTGGAGTTCTGGACAGTGTTCCCGCCCGGACTCCTTTGCGGGGCGCCGGTCGCGCAGCCGACCGCAAGCATGGCTGCCATGGCGGTGAGACCGAGCTGCTGCCAGGTAGTGCGTCTCATGTCTGGTCTCCTTTCAGTTGGCTCCTGCTGAAATTAGCCTCACCACCGAGAGGCTCAGCTATGCCTCTTCCTTGGGCTGCGATAGACGCACGGGCCGGCCGAACAGCAGGAAACGGCGCAGTGCAACGGCCGTTTCACCGACGCTGGCAAAAACCAGCACAACGCCCCAGTCGCGCCAGGTCAGCGCCGACGTGTCGAATACCGTTGAAAGCGGCGGCCAGTAGATGGCCAGCAGCAGGGCTGTCAGCGAAGAGGCCACGGCGCCCACCAGCCAGGGATTGTCGAAGAGTCCGGTCTCAAAAATCGTCCGCCTTTCCGAACGGCAATCGAACACATGGATCAACTGCGCACATACCAACGTGGCCAGCGCCATGGTTCTTGCCCGTTCTAGCACCTGAGGGTCCTGCAAGGGTGTCAGACCGGGCGTCATGGTGGCCGTCATGGCGCCGACGACAAAGGCCGCCAGTGTGCCCACGCCGATAAGGATTCCCCGCCCCAGAATCTTGATCCCCAACCGCCGGGCGAAGACGCCCTCGTCGGGCCGCCGGGGCGGCCGGCGCATCACGTCGGGCTCTGGCGGCTCCACGCCAAGCGCAAGTGCGGGCAGCCCATCGGTGACCAGGTTGACGAACAGGATCTGGATGGGCAACAGCGGCAGCGGCAATTGCAGGATGGCGCCCAGAAACATGGTCAGTACTTCGCCGGTATTGCACGAGAGCAGGTAGCGAATGAACTTGCGGATATTGTCGTAGATGCCCCGGCCTTCTTCCACCGCCGCCACGATCGTGGCGAAGTTGTCGTCCGAGAGGACCATGGCCGACGCTTCTTTGGTCACGTCTGTGCCCGTGCGGCCCATGGCCACACCAATGTCGGCCTCCTTCACCGCCGGGGCGTCGTTAACGCCGTCGCCGGTCATGGCGACGATCTCGCCCAGCGTCTTGAACGCCCGGACAATGCGCAGCTTGTGCTGAGGCGATACCCGGGCGAAGACCCTCACCCGCTGGACCGTCTCCACCAGATCATCGTCGGGCATCGCGGTCAGTTCCCGCCCCGTTACCGCCCGACCGTCGGGTCCGGTGATGCCCAGCTCCCGGGCGACCGCCAGGGCAGTCCCCGGGTGGTCTCCGGTAATCATCACGGTTCGAATGCCTGCCCGTGTCGCTGCGGCGACTGCCTTCTTCACTTCCGGCCGCGGCGGATCGATCATGCCGAACAGGCCAAGGAAGATCAGTTCCTGCTCATATCGCTCGGAGGCTTGGTCAGGCGTCAGATCGGCGCCCGGCACCCAGCCCTCGGGCAGGGGGCGATAAGCGACGCCCAGCACGCGCAGGGCCTGGCCGGCCATCCACTCGTTCTCGGCCAGAATCGTTTCCCGCATCTCCCGAGTCAGCGGCTGCGCCTTCCCGTCGATCAGGATGTGCGTGGACAGCTCCATTACCGTGTCGGGGGCGCCCTTCAGATGAAGCGCCGTCTCCCCTTCCTCCGTCCGGCTGATTACCGACATGCGTCGGCGCTCGGACTCGAAGGGAATCTCCAGCAGTCGGTGCATCTGCTGGCGAAGCTTGTCGGGCCGGTAGCCGGCCTTTGTCGCCGCCACGATGAGGGCGCCTTCCGTCGGGTCGCCCTGGATCGACCAGACCGACGCCGGTGCACCTTTCTTCAGCCCGGACCGGCGCTTGCCGCCGCCATCGACCAGATGGGCGTTGGAACAAAGGGTGGCAGACTTGAGCGCCCGGGTCAGTCCCGGATCTTCCAGCGGCCTGACCGCCTGACCCCGCACCAGGAAATCGCCGCTCGGGCGATACCCGTCGCCGGTCACCTCGAATCGCGTGCCACCGGCCCAGGCGGCCCGGACCATCATCTCGTTCTTGGTCAGTGTGCCAGTTTTATCTGAACAGATTACCGTTGCGCAGCCAAGCGTCTCCACGGCCTGCAGCTTGCGAACGATCGCATTCCGTTTGATCATGCGCTGCACACCCAGCGCCAGGGCCACTGTCACGATAGCCGGAAGCCCTTCAGGAATGGCCGCCACTGCCAGCGAAACGCCGGCCAGAAACAGCCGGGTGATCTCCGTCTTCGTCAACTCCGGGGCGCCGAGGAAGCCGACGCCGACCACGAGGGCGCATACGCCCAGGCACGCAACCACCAGCCACTTGCCCAACTGCTCCAGCCGCTTCTGCAGAGGGGTCTCCTCTTCTTCCACCGCTTGCATCAGCCCGGCAATGGAGCCCATCTCTGTCGCCATGCCGGTTGCCACTACCACCGCTGTGGCCCGGCCCCTGGTCACGGTCGTACCCATGTAGACCATGTTCTTTCGATCGCCGAGCCCCGTCTCCTCGGTCCCCAGCCAGGCCGGGGTCTTGCGGACGGGCAGCGACTCGCCGGTCAGGGCGGCCTCCTCGGCCTCGAAGCCGCTTGCCTCCAGCACCCGGGCATCGGCGGGTACCTTGTCACCGGCCTCCAGCAGCAGGATATCGCCGGGCACCAACTCTCGGGCCGCCAACTGCGTCTCCTGGCCGTCACGCAGCACCCGGGCCACGGGCGCCGTCAGCTGCTTCAGCGCTTCCAGCGACTGCTCCGCACGGTACTCCTGGACAAACCCCAGAATCGCGTTAACGACCACGATGACCACAATCGTGATCGCATCCGCTGTCTCGCCCATGAAGTAGCTAATTCCCGTCGCCACCAGCAGCACGAGCACCATGAAATCTTGAAATTGAGCGAGCAAAATCTGCCACCAGGGCGTCCTGCTGGCCTCGACCAACTGGTTGGGACCATACTGAGCGAGGCGCCGTTCGCCTTCGCGTGCCGTCAGCCCCGTACTCATGTCGGACGCCGTGCGGGCAAGGACCTCGCCAGCCTCCAACTGATGCCACAAACCCGCCTCAGTCTGCTCTCCCACTGCGCACCCCACCTCTGTGAAGGCCGGCCCGGCGAATCGTACACGAAGGCCCGGCGGACCGGTTGGACTTACATCCAACTGATACGCGCCGGGCCATGCCGATAGACTAGCTTCTACTGGACCAGCAGTACGGGGCAGTCCGCCAGGGCAAGCACCTTGTTGCACACTCCGCCCACGGTCGTTGGTCCGGTTCCCTTGAGCCCCATGACGATCAGATCAACACCCTGGGAGCGGGCGTAGTCGACGATCTCCATCGCCGGCTCCCCGATCTGCACTTCGGTCTCGGCCCGGGTTGCCAGCGAACCCAGGGCGCCCATGGCAGCCTGGAGGGCCGGCGCCGCCGTTGCCCGGACCATGCTGCTCAGGGGAAACTCGACTATCACCTTCTCCCCGGTGCCGCTGACCTGGAGATCACGTGGCAAATGCGCCACATAGATCACGGAGAGGCGTGCATCGGGGAACGCCGACAGGATCGAGCGCAGGCGCCCGGCGGCCCTGACCGATGCCGCAGAACCGTCGACGGCCAGCAGGGCGTGGGTAATTCCCTCACCGGCGCCTACCGAGCGAATCCGGGTGCTTGGGTTCGCCACCATGTCAGAACCCCTCCTGGGAAAGTCTCGTTGCCCCCAGTGTAGGCACTGTTTGCGCCTTTCAGTGTGATGGAGATCACAACTCGTGAGAATGGTTCGCACGGAGTACAGCCACGCCTCGCGCCAGTAGAGAGAATCGCTACGAACATGAGCACACATAACTATACATGACGAGCACTTTTTCGCTCAAGGCGCTAGGGCCGACGAATGAATAAGCACAGGGAACATAGGTGATCAATATCACAGTCTGCCCTACACAATGGGCGTAGTCTGGAATCAGACGGATGAGACCGATTCTCAAAGGAGGGCGTTCCTATGGCTGATAACGTGGTGCTCGATGTCCGACCCATTCCCCCCTATCAGAAGCATCCGACGATCTTTCAGACGTTCGGCAGCCTGGCTTCCGGCCAATCCATGATTCTCGTGAACGATCACGACCCCAAGCCGCTGTATTATCAGTTTGCTGCCGAAATGCCGGGCAAGTTTGAGTGGAACTACCTGGAGCAGGGACCTTCTGAGTGGAAAGTTGAGATCAAGAAGATTTAGGGCCAGCAGCCGCCGGGCCACCCTACTAGTTCTTGCACCACCGCTCCACAGGCCGGACAGAGGAGTTTCGCACATTTGGTCGGCACCGATGCCGGGTGCACCGAAGAGGGAGCGGAGGCCTAATGCTCTCCGCTCCCTCTTCCTTACCAACTGCTAGAACCCACGGAAGGTTCCGAGCGTGTTACCGTTGTTGTCATAGAACAGGATTGCGTTGTTGGTGTTGGGCGGGATTTTCGAGAATACCAGCACGCTGTAGCGGTCAGCACTGGGAGCAAGCTTGCTGTTAACCAGCCCGGAGCCGATATCGATGATCGACAGCACATCGTACTGGTTTCGGTGATCGTCAATCAGCCATGTTCCGGAAGTGACCATCGCTCCAGACTTGTTGGAGAGGTTGGACAGCTTAACCAACACCATTGTGTTGCTCTCAAGCATGCCCAGCAGCCGGGCCCTCATGCCGTACGTCATGTCCAGGTTACCGGCAGTAATCATCTCGGCGTTTAGCAGCCAGAACTCCCCATATAGGTTAACGCCGCTGTCTGCCTTTATCGAGGCCGAAAACTTCCGATACACCGTGGCTTCATGCCATTCGGAAGCAGAGAGCTCCTTCACGTCGAACACTCGGTCGGTATAGTTGCTCAGGGAGACGAAGTTGCCATCCTGGGAAAAATCAACGCCAAACTCTTTCAGCAAATCGGACGGGATAAACACCCGGCCGTTGAGCCGCAAGGGAGCCGCAGATGCTACCTTGGTTTGGGCGCCCAGACTATATCTGGTCGATCCGATGGCAACTATGGCACTGACAGGGCCCCTTCTTAAGGTGATGTTCTTGCTTGTAGCGCCCTCAATGGAGATGTTGAACTTCTGGAAGACCTCAGTCGGCAGCAGCAGTCCATTCTGGCGGGCCACGGGGTCGAAGGTAAAGGTTACCTCTTCCCCGTCAATCAGGTACGTATACTGGCCTCCCGTCAGATTTGCGGCTGCGGTGTCAGACGGGTTGACGACGACCAGAGCCAACATGAGAGCCATGATCCCCAGTGCGGCCACCACACCGCGCACAAGCTTGGACTTCATTCGCAGATCCTCCTCAGTATTGAAGGAATTACTCACGGCGAAGCGCTTCAATCGGGTCCAGATTGGATGCACGCAAGGCCGGATAGAAGCCGAAGACCACACCCACCGCCATCGAGAACGTAAAGGAGAGCAGGACGGCGGATGAGGTGACGACCGTCGGGAACTGCATCACCCTTGCGATTCCCCGGGCGCCGAGCGAACCGAGCAGGATCCCGATGATGCCGCCGGTGACTGACAGAATCAGCGCCTCAATGAGGAACTGGAGCAGAATATCACGCTTCTTGGCGCCAATCGCCTTGCGGATCCCGATCTCACGGGTCCGCTCCGAGACCGACACCAGCATGATGTTCATAATGCCGATGCCCCCCACCGCCAGGGAGATCGACGCAATCGCACCGAGAAGCAGCGTAAAGATCCGGGTCATGCTGCTGACCGTCTCCAGGAGCTGATCCTGGCTTTGAACACGCACGGCTTCAGCATTACGGAACTTTGCTACATAAAAGTCGGTAACCTGCTGTGTGATGACCTTGGAGTCCGCCTCCGGGCTCGTCTTCAGAATCAGCGTCTGAATGCGGTTAAGGCCAAGCTGCCTGGCCAGAGCCGTGTACGGTACGAAAATCCGGTCATCCTGATCCTGACCGCCGAAACCGGTGCCCATCGTCTCGGCGACGCCGATCACGGTGAAGCTCTGACTCATGACCCGGATCACCCGGCCGATGGGTTCGACCCCTTCACCGAAGATCTTGGTGACCGTGGTGGAGCCGATGACGGCCACCCGCCGCCGGGTCGTCACATCTCCTTCGGAAAACCAAACCCCGCGGCTGACACCCCGTTCGCGTACCGCCGGATAGTCAGCATTGCTTCCTTCAATGTCGACCTGATAGGAAGCGCCTTCGGCCTTCACGGTCTGCTGGCTGGCCGATACAGTGGGCATCGCATACAGGATGCCGGGAACGGTGGCCATCAGTTCGGGAATATCCGACGCCTCTATCCGGTAGCCGCCGCCGCGGGCCATTACCGTAATCAGGTTGGAACCCAGCGCCTGGATCTGGCTGGTAGCCTGCACCTGGGCGCCCTGCCCAACCGAGACAAGGGAGATCACGGCGGCCACGCCGATAATCACGCCCAGCATGGTCAGCGCGGTGCGCAGCTTGTTCCCGGCGATGCCGAGCCAGGCCACCCGCATCGATTCAATGACGGAGAAGATCATGCCGGATGTGCCACCTCCCCTGAGGCGGCACCGATCATCCGGGCAAGCTCCGCCCGGGCGTCCAGCCGCTCCCGGTTCGGTTCGTCGGTGACGATCAGCCCGTCGCTGAGCCGGACCACCCGCTTGCAGTGGGCCGCAACGCGCTCGTCGTGGGTGACGATCACCACGGTCCGCCCTTCTTCATTCAGCTCCTGAAAGAGGGCGAGCACTTCCTGACCGGTGCGGGAATCCAGGGCGCCGGTGGGCTCATCCGCCAGCAGGATCGACGGGTGTGAAGCAATGGCCCTTGCGATGGCGACCCGCTGCTGCTGGCCGCCGGAGAGCTGGTTGGGCCGGTGGTGACCCCGGGCGCCGAGTCCGACCCGCTCCAGGGCTTCGCCGGCCAGCGTGCGGCGCTTGCCCACGCCGTACCCCCGGTAGACCAGGGGCGTCTCCACGTTCTGCACAGCCGTCAGTTTCGGGAGCAGGTTAAAGGTCTGGAAGATGAAGCCGATATGCTGGTTGCGCACGTCGGCCCGCCGGTTGTCGTCAATGGAGCCGACCTCCTGGCCGGCCAGGAAATACTGGCCCGTGGTCGGCCGGTCCAGGCATCCGATCATGTTCATCAGGGTCGATTTGCCCGATCCGGACGGTCCCATCACGGCCACCATTTCACTTGCAGCCACTTCGAGGTCGATGCCGGCGAGGGCGACCACCTTGGCCTCCCCGACGCCGTACACCTTGGTCATGCCACGAATGCTAATCATGGCGCTACCCCCTGCCTGAACGGCTCTCCCTACTGCCCCGGGGCTCGCTGCTGCCCCTGCCCGGGGGACTGTCCCTGCTGGAACTGGCGCACCTGCGGCTGCTGCTGGCCTTGCTGCTGGGGAACGGTGGTCTGAACCGGCTGGCGGTTTCCGCCGCCGAAGATGCCGCCCATGCCGCCCGTCGTCGTCTGCGGCCGGATGATGGTCAGAATCACCTGCTCGTTCTCCTTCAGGCCGGACTTGATCTCGACCTGCTGGCTGGTGCGGGTGCCGACTTCCACGTCCTTCTGCTTGACTTCCGTCCCCTCCAGGACCTGGACGAACGCCCGCCCCTGGCGGACCGTGACAGCCTGAGCCGGCAGCCAAAGCACGCCCGCCTTCTCTTCGGTGATGATGTTGACGGTGGAGTTCATGCCGGCCATGAGCCCTTGCGGATGATCGACCTGAACCGTCACCTCAAACGTGGCGATGTCGTTGCGGAAGACGCCTTCCGGGTTGATTTTGTAGACCGCGCCGGTGTAGTTCCGGCCCGGGAGCGCATCCAGGGTGATCTGCGCCTTCTGGCCCACTTTGGTCTTGGCCACGTCCAGCTCGTCCACCGAGATGGCGATCTGCATCTTGCCGTAATCGGCCACCCGGAACAGGTTTGCGCCCGTCGTCACCCGGTCGCCGACTTTCAGGAGCAGCGAGGAGATCTGGCCGTCAACCGGGGCCTTCACTTGCAGATCGTCCACATCGGCCTGGCGGGTCGCCAGAGTGATCTGGGCCTGATCAAGCTTGGCCTTCAACTGGCGCAGCTGACCGCTGGGGTCATTGGCGGGGTCGAGCAGGTTGCTGAGCTCCTGCTCCTGCGTCTTGACGTCGTTTTCGGCCTGCGCCAACTGTACTTCCAGGCTTTCGCTGATCAGCTGCAGCAGGACGTCGTTGGCGGCAACCCGATCACCTTCGGCCACCGCGAGTTCTGAGATCGTCCCGGCCACCTGCGAGCGCACCTCAACCAGCGTGCTGTCGACCGTGCCGTTGCTCTGAATGATGTAGTCTAGGCCACTGTTTTCGATCACTGCCTGCCCGACCATCCCCGGGCGCAGACCCGGCATCGGGGGCAGTGCCACCGACAGCGGCACGTTGGCATCGCGGTTGCCCGACCCAGGGGTGGCAGCACCGGCGCTGGGCCGCACCTCGCCGGTCACGGTCCCGAAGCCCGGCAGCGTCACCTTTACGGGGTATCCAGGGGTCAGTAGTCCGGCCGCGGACTGAGGAACGGAGACGGTGAACGTGGCCTTGGTGTCGTCAAAGATCGTGAAGAGCAACACGTTGCTGGCAATATCGGATCCCGCCGTCACCTTGACGGCGTTTATGACGCCGCTTTGTGGCGCCTTCACGGTCAGATTGCGGACATCCTGCTGGCGCTGTTTCAGCGTCAACCTGGCATTCTCGACCTTGAGCATTTGGGCCCGTACGGCCGTCGCCTGTGGGTTCAGTAGGTTTTCCAAGTTGGCCTGGCTGCTCTGCAGATCGACTTGCGCCTGCTTGAGCTGCGCCTCCAGGTTTTCGTTCTTGAGGATCACCACGGACTGTCCGGCCTTGACCTTATCGCCGTCCTGGGCCAGTAGTTGGGTCACCGTACCGGTCTGGTTCGACTTCACGAGCACGCCGTTAATCGAAGCGACCGGACCGGTGCCGGAGATTGTCGAGCGGATATCCCCCTTCCTGACGGTGGCGAAAATGTACTGTGTCCCTTTCTGGGCTGCAGCCTTATTCGCCCGGACTCTGGTCCAGTACCAGCCACCCCCCGCCAGCAAGGCGACAATCACTACCGACGCGATCACCTTGTTGCGCACGACCTGTTCCCTCCAACGTTCAACGCCCCGGACGCCAGGGAGCGGTCCAGGGCGCTGCAATTCGGTTCGCTCACGGTTCGAAGTATAGCATGTTAACCGGAAAAAGGGCTCAAGATTTCCTCAAGGTTTCTTGATGCGCCAAGGGCTGGTGAGTCGGGAGACTTTCTGCTTCCTCACTGGTGCGGCAGAGGCAGTTGCACTGGGGCGGCCATGCGTGCGGTAGGAGCACGCCGCGCGGCCCTTGGTAATCGATGCTCACAAACGACAAAGGGGGCCGTCTGCACGCTTAGCGCGGCAGACGGCCCTCGTGGCCATGGGTGCAACAGCCTCTGCCCCTAGCAGCGGTCTCCCGATTGGGGGCCACCTGGGACACATGTCGGGCGCGGTCTGGGCGGGAGACGTAGAAGGCGGGGCAGCGCAAGCAGGGCGGCCCAAAAGTCCAGTGCCCACAATGGAGCTACGGCCGGAGAATGCCCGTAGCCTCTGGCAAATGCACGCCCCGTTGTGACCCGCATGGTCATCTCCCCTTCCCCGACTCTTCCCTCTTATCGTAGCGTCGACGAGAACGATTCTCAATAGTTATTAGGAGCTATCCGCGTATCGGACTTTCCCTTCCAGATGATACCATGACGCCGCGTTGACCTGGCTGCCGCCCACTTGGTAGGATCTGCCTAAGGTACGTTCGTCGGAAAACTCTGCATGCGTCCGTCTGACGATTCGTGCCCGGACTCCGGCCCCGTCCACGAATCTGTCGAAAAAAGGGAGAGATGACCTGTGAGACAGCGCTCCGGCGGCATGGTGATCCTGGTTATCAGCATCGCCCTGGGCCTCATCGCGGCGTTGCTGTCCGTTACCTTCCTCAAGGGCGTGGCCAGGTCCACCACGGTGCTGGTGGCCACGCAGGAGATTCCCGCCTTTACCCCGCTCACGGCCGGCATGTTTACGGTCCAGCAGATGCCCAGCGGCGCCGTTCCCGCCGATGCCGTCAAGGAGGTCTCCGCCCTGAACGGCCGGTATGCCCGGACGATCATCCTCAAGGGCGATGTGGTCAGGCAGGGTCACCTGGCAACTGCCAGCGGCTCTTCCGGCTCCCTGGCGGCCAAGCTGACCGAGACCGGTCAGGCCGGCATGCGGGCCCTGGCGATCCCGGTCGACAACGCGACGGGCGTCGGCGGCACCATTCAATCCGGCGACAAGGTAGATATCATCGCAGCGGTCCGGGTCGAACGGCAGAACGGCCCCGCCACCACCTTCTCCAAGGTGATCGGCAAGGCGATTCCGGTGCTGCACCGCACGGAAGCGGAAGGCACCGCCAAGGCCACGGTGGTCGTCATGGTCACCCCGGCACAGGCGGAAGAGATCGCTTATGCGCAGCTCGCCGGCACTATCTATCTCGCGACCAACCCGTATCGGGTGGATACCGAGGAGGAAAAGGCGACTACGGGCGTGACGCCCGATTCATTCATGCAGCGCTACGGGAGGTGATGGCGGGTGGCCGGTCCTCTGATCGCCGTGTGGAGCCCCAAGGGCGGAACGGGTAAGACGCTGATCGCCGCCGGGCTGGCCATGCATCTGGTCAGGCGGTCCGGCGCCCCGACCCTCCTGATCGACCTGGATGCCGGGGGCGCCGACGCCGCTCCCCTCCTTCAGGCTTCGCTGCGGCCCTCCGTCCTCGACTATCCGGTCGGGAGCGGCCGCACGACGCTTCACCCCAGCGGACTCCACCTGCTGGCCGGCCCGGCCCGCCTGGTCGATGCCCCTCTGCTGACAGCAGAAGTAACGGAGGCAGTGTTGCGCCGTGCCCGGACGGAAGGGTACACCGCCGTCGCCGATCTCGACACCGACCTGCGAGATTCGACGGTGATCGCCCTCGAAAAGGCGGATGCCGTCGTGCTTGTCACAACACCAGATCTCCTATCGCTCTATGCCTGCCGCCGCTTCACCCAGGAGTCCGCCCTGATTGGCCTGAACCTGAACAAATTCCGGCTGGTCATCAACCGGGCGTCGCCCCGGCAGGAGATTCCCGAAGCGGAGATCATCGATCTGGCCGGCGTGCCTCTGGCGGGCCGGATTCCCAGTCTGCCGGGCCTGGCAGCCGCCGTCAACCGCGGCATGCTGACGCCGACCTTCCGGTCGAATACTGACTTCGCCACCGCTGTGCACCGGGTGGCAGATGCACTCCGCTTCGCCGGCGTGCCGGACTCGCCCCTGGCCCGGGTAACCAGTCCCGTGGAGACAGACCGGCCCGTCGGACTGATTCAGTCCGTCCGGCGCTGGTGGCAGAGCCTGTAGAGGAGGTGATTGCGGGTGAGTCTCTTGCGCGATCGCTTGGGAAAGGGCCCGGAGCCGGGCGAGGACGCCGCTTATCTGGCCCTCAAGACCCGGGTGCGGGAGCGGCTGCTCAGCCGCATCGATCCGAACATCCTCTTCAGCCCGCACGATCCGGGCGTCATGACGCTGATGCGCCGGGAGATCGCCTACCTGGTCGAATCCGACCCACTGGTGGCCGCCGGCGCCCGGCAGTCGTTTATCACCCGACTCTGCCACGACATCGCCGGTTTCGGGGCCATTCAGCCGCTGATCGACGATTCCGGCGTCACGGAGATCATGGTGAACCGCTATGACGATATCTGGACGGAGCGCTCCGGGCGGCTGAAGCCCGAGCCGTCCATCAAGTTTGTGGGTGAGCAGCAGGTGCGGGAGCTGTGCGAACGGATTGCCCTCCCCCTCCGCCGCCGTATCGATGAGTCCAACCCGATTCTGGACGGGCGCCTGCCCGACGGAAGCCGGGTCAACGCCGTTCTGGCGCCGGTCGCCCTGAACGGCACCTGCCTGACCATCCGGAAGTTCATGCGGGCCCTGACGGTCGAGAAGCTGCAGGAAGTCGGGACGCTAACCCCTGCTGTGACCGATTTTCTCCGCTCGGTGGTCGTCTCCCGCTGCAACGCTCTGGTAGTCGGGGGTACCTCCAGCGGCAAGACCGCCCTGCTGAACGCCCTTTCCTCCTTTATCCCCGCCGATGAGCGCATCGTCACCATCGAAGATGCCGCCGAGCTGATGCTCCAGCAGCCCCATGTCGTGCGCATGGAAACACGCCCTCCGAACGTAGAGGGGCGCGGCGAGATCACCATCCGGGAACTGGTGCGCAACGCCCTGCGGATGCGGCCCGACCGCATCGTCGTCGGCGAGTGCCGCGGTCCCGAGGCGCTGGACATGATGCAGGCGGCCAACACCGGCCACGACGGCACATTCTCCACGCTGCACGCCAACAGCCCCTCCGACGCCCTCGCCCGGCTCGAAACGATGGTGCTGATGGCCGACAGCGGGCTGCCGGCCCGGGCGATCCGCCAGCAAATCTGCTCCGCCTTCGACCTGATCATCGAAGTGGCGCGGCTGAAGACCGGCGCCCGCCGGATCCTGACCATCGCCGAAGTGACGAGGACTTCCGATGGTGACATCGACACCTATGAACTGGTGCGGTACGACCCGAAAACCGACCGGCTGACGCCCACGGGCAGGCCCTCCGTACGGGTGGCCGAGCGCTGCCTCTGGGCCGGAGTGAAGCTCCAGGGGGTGACCTGATTGCTTAACCTGATTGCGTTGCTGATGTTCGCCTGCATCTCCCTCGGCCTGCTGGCCTATTACCAGCTCAGGCGGCGAGGGAACCGGCAGGACGGCGGCGGACCCGATGAGCCGACCGGCGAACCCGAACGGGAGACCTTTATGGACCGCTGGGAAAAGGCTGCCCTGCAGGCTGGCCTCGGCTGGAAGCGCAGCGTCTACTACTTCATCGCCGGCGCCGGCCTCCTGGTGGGCGCGGCGCTGGCCCTGACCCATCACACAAACGGCGCCATGCTCGTCACAGCTGCGGCGCTGATCGGGCCGCACGTGTACGTAAAGCGGCTGCAGGCCCGCAGAGCAGCCCAGTTCGCGGCCCAGCTGCCGCAGGCGCTCTTCCTGGCAGCCAGCGTGCTGCGGGCAGGAGGAACGCTGCTGCAGGCGGTGGACTCCATCGCGGCCGAGATGCCCAATCCCATGGGCGAAGAGTTCCGCCGCATCCAGCAGCAAATGCGCCTGCAGGTCCCGGCGCATGAAGCCATGGCGCAGACCCAGGCCCGCATTAACGTGCGGGAGTTCGCCGCAGTGATTGTGGCGGCCCGCATTACGGCTGAGGTGGGCGGCAACCTGGCCCATATCTACGATCAGGTGGCCCGCTCCATCGTGGAGGCGCAGAACGCCCGACGGACGGTGCAGTCGTTTACGACCGAAGGCCGCATGTCGGCCAACATGATCGCCGCCCTGCCCTTCGTCGTGCTGACGGTCCTCCACTTCCTGAGCCCCGGATACTATGATCCGCTCTTCGGCAGCTGGCCCGGCCGGTTTGTCCTGGGCGGCTGCTTCGGCACCATCGCCTTTGGGTGGTATACCATCCGGCGCATGGTCGACATTCGGATTTATTAGGAGGTGCACGTCATGGCCTTGATCTTTGTCCTGATGCTGGTGGCGTGCACCGGCGCCGTGTACGGCGCCTATCTGATGAAGAAGGAGAAGGAACGGCGGGTCGCGGACCTGATTTACGCCCTGGAGGCGGACGGCCCGGGTGGGGAGACCGATTCCCGGGACGCCGGGCTCATCGGGAAGCTCCGGCAGCTGATGCCGGCCGCCGTGATGGAGGCCTACGAGCAGAAGCTGATCTGGGCGGGGCGCCCGTTCGGGCTCGACGCCGCCCAGTTTGTCGGCGCCAAGGCGGTGCTGGCGGTGACGCTGCCGCTGCTGCTTTCGCTGATGACCCTGTTCCAGCCGGGTGCCGTGGCAGCGCTGTTGATGGTGATCGCCGGCCTTTCCGGCTTCATCGCCCCGGATGTGTGGCTGAACGGCCGGGTGGGCGCCCGGCGCCAGGTGGTGGCCGAGGAGCTGCCGCTCTTCGCCGATCTGATTGCCACGGCCATCAGCGCCGGTCTGCCCCTGACCGAAGCCGTGCGGCGGGTCTCAGCGGATGCCCCCGGACTGGTCGCCCGAGAGTTCCTGAGGGCCGTCCAGGAGATGGCCGCCGGCAAGCCCCGGGCGGAGGCATGGCGGGACCTCGTCACCCGGGTGCCCGGCGAAGATCTCCGGGTGATCGTCAACGCCATCATGCAGGCCGAGCAGTACGGCACCTCGGTGGCCGAGATCATCCGCTATCAGATCCAGCAGATCAGGCTCTTCAAGCAGCAGGAAGCGCAGCGGATCGCGCAGGTCACAACCGTAAGAATGCGCATCCCCATGCTCTTGATGATCCTCCTGCCCTTCATGGTCCTGCTGCTGGGCCCCGCCCTGCTGCAGATTGCGAAGCTCCTCTTATAGGGGGTGACCGGCTATGCTGCTTCGGCTGAAAGAGAAGCGCCGGGGATCTGCCATGGTCGAGTTCGCCCTGGTAGCTCCCCTGCTGATTCTGATCCTGGTCGGGATCATGGTCATGGGCGTCGTCATTAACTCGAAAATCGTGGTCTCCGGCGCCGCCCGGGAAGCGGGCCGCACCTGGGCCATCGCCAAGGAAGACGGCATCGCCCGGGCCAAGGCGGTCGACGCCATCAACGGCGGCGGGCTGAAGATCTCGGCCGACGGCAAGGTCCTTTTCAACCCCGCCCACGACGTCCAGTTTCAACGCATGGGCGATTATATCCAGGTGACGGTCCATTACCGGCAGCCGCTGTTCGTACCGTTGCTGGCCAGGCTGATCGATCCTTCCAGCCCCGGCGACGGCACGATTGCGCTGCGGAGCCAGGCGGTCTTCCGGGTAGAGAGGTAGGTGAGGGCACCCATGCTCAGCCGGCTGCGCCGTGAGACCCGGGGCGCCGTCATGGTGATGGCGGCGGCATCTTTCACCATCCTGCTGCTCTTCGCCGGGCTCGCGCTTGACTTCGGCCGGGCGCACCTGCTGCGGGCCCAGCTCCAGACCGCCGTCGATGCGGCGTCGCTGGCCGGCGCCCTGCAGGTGATCCCCATGGCCGAACTGCGAATCACCCGGTGGGAAGCCGCCCAGAACACCTGCTACGACCCGATCACTGGACTGCCCTACGACTGCATGGAGTGGGACTCCGCCTCTCCCGCCGTCATTTCGGGTCCGCAGTGGGATTTGATCATCCAGGGCAAATGGAAGACGAGGGCCGGCGCTCAGTGTACCTGGCCGTTCCGCTGCGGCAGCTATCGCATTACCCGTGAGTGGCTGGTGCTGCCCGAATCGACGGTGCCGGTGGCGCGGAACACCTTTGCCCAGAACGCTCGCTGGCCCGACGGCAGCCTCGGGCCGCAGGTGGAGGATCTCACCGTGACGGTAAACCAGGCCAAGGCCGAAGTGACGGCCAGAGCGACCATGTCGATGCCGACTTCGTTCCTCAAGCTGGTACGCATCCGCGAGCTCCGGTTCACCCGGACGGGTACGGCCGTGCCGGTCAAGCGCTAAGCGAAGGGAGCGGACACGTCAATGGCTACTGGTCGGCTCAACGTGCCGCGGCTGCTGGCAACCGCCGGCGCCATGGCCCTGGCTGTCGCTTTCCTGCCCATGGCGTCGGCCGGTCACGGCGACCTTCATGCCCGCTGCAACGGCAACACGCCGGTCATCACGGTCCGACCGCCGGGCACCGAGCACATCCAGGTCGTCTGCGTGGACGGGATCCCGGAGTTCGTCGTTACCCCTGAACCGGTCTTCGCCTATGATCCCGTCAAGCAGGCGCTCCCCCGGGCCACGCCCCCCGATTTCGGCGGCTGGGTGACGGTCTGGCTGAACGGGCGCCTGCTGCGGACACCCTACGATCCCATCCGCGGCGTCCAGGAACCCGGCCCCTGGCTGGCCGCTTCCACGGGGCGCGTCATGATGCCTGTCCGCTTCTTCACCGAGGCCTTCGGCGGTCAGGTGGACTGGAACCAGCAGGAAAGGCGGGCTCAGCTGAAAATGCCGGGCCGTGCTCAGGCCATTACCCTCTGGCTAAGCCAGGACCAGGGGATGGTTGGCTTCATGGGCGTCCAGCTGGATCAAAAGCCGGTCCTCTTCCTCGACCGGATGTTCGTCCCCGTCCGCTTCCTGACGGAGGGGTTCGGCGGCGAGGTGACCTGGGATCACGGCAACCGCAGCGCCCGGGTGCAGATGAGCAACGTCTCCTGCGTCAGCGCAGTCTACTGCGGGAAGTGAGGAAAGCCATGAAAAGGAAGACACGCTGGGCCACAGGCATCGCCATCGGGCTGCTGGCCACAGCGGCCCTGGCGGCGGCAGCCGCACCTCCGCTCTTCAGCGAGGAGGTGACAGACTACGGCCGGAGCCGGTGGCGGACCCACTACACGCCTTCCGAGCCGGAGTATCCGCTCGACAGAAACGCCAGGCCTGTCTGGGAAGTCCCCCTGGGTCTCTCCCGGAGTCAGCCCCTGGTCATTCAGCGGGACTTTGACGGCAACGGCGCAGCCGAGACCCGTGTTTACCATGTCGCCGGGGACAGGCTCTGGGCCCTGAACGCTGACATGACGCCGGCTGCCCGCGGCCCCAACCAGAGTGTGGAGAGCTACCGGCAGCAGTTAGCCGGTGACGGGTTCATTCTCTGGTCGACGCCGGCGGACGCCCTCTGCTCGTCACCCGATCTCCTCGCCAAGGACGAGCTCCTGGCCCTCAAGTGCCTGAAGCTCGGGTCCCGCAAGGAGGTCCGGCCCTTCGCCTCCTCCCAGGCCGCCTACTGGAAGGGCGTCCGCCCGACCGACGACGTGATCTACGTCGGCTTTGGCCATCCGGCGTCGCTGGTGGCAATCCGGGCCTACGACGGCAAGATCCTCGGGGGCTATATCATCGATGCCCGGGGCGACCGGGGCATCGTCGGCGCACCCCTTGTCTTCGGCGGTGATATCGTCGTGATCGGTACGACCAACGGCGAGGCGATCATCGTCCGGGGCATCGCATCAGGCGTGGCCACGCAGCGCACGCTGCCGGTCGGCGGGCGCATCTCCTTCTCGCCCGTCCCGTTGGGCGAATCGAGCTTCATCATCGCCTCGGATGCCCGTACGGCGCCCGGCCTGGGCACCCATGGCTATATGATGTCCTACGGCCTGGGCACCGACGGGCGGCGCGAGTTCGCCCCGTCCTGGCCGGCAGCGGTGGTGACGGCCGCCGGCATTCCCGGCGAAGCTGCGGTCGATGCCGAGACGGTCTTCATGGCCGACAAGTTCGGCAGGTTATACGCCCTGCGCCATGACAGTGGCGAACTGCTCTGGTGCCGCCAGTACCCGGGCATGCAGGCCTGTACCGACGACGGCGGCGCCCAGCCTTCCTTCATTAACAACGGACCCGGCGTTGATGAGGACAAGGTCTACTTCGTCTATCGCAACGACCGGGGGCCCAATCAGGGCGGCGGTTACCTCGTGGCGATGGGCAAGGCGACCGGCCAGGTGGCCTGGCAGCATGACATGGGCGACTTCAAGGGTAACACGGCGCCCGTGCCCATGGGGCACGTAATATTGGTCGGTGACACCGGCGGCTACGTGCGGGCCTACGACAAATGGACCGGCGAGGAAGTCACCTACGGCGGCTACCCGCTCAAGCTCTCCGACGAACCCTACCGGGAAGGCGACCAGGGCGAGCAATGGTGGGAGCCCATCGGAGGCACCGCTACCCAGATGACCGTCGCCTCCGGCCTGATGCTCGTCGGCGTCAACAGCAACTCTGAAGAGCGGACCGTCCTCAAGGCATACAGGCTCTACCGCCTGCCCGACCTGACGCTGCGGAACCTGGCGGTGCCTGAATCCGCCAGCGCAACGGGCTTCACCGCCCAGGTCCGGGCGGTCTGCACCGGCTGCCCCGAAACCCTCACCACCAGCGTCAGCCTGAGGGTGAACGGCATCGAGCGGCCCAGGCAGCCCGTCACCTTCCGGTCCGACAACGGCTGGACGGCCACGCTGAGCTGGCCCTCCGGGCCCCTGCCCGAGGGTGCAGATATTGAAGTCATCGCCACCATCGACCCGGACAACGCGATCACCGAATCCGACGAAACTAACAACTCGCTCCGGGCGACGGTCTTTATTCCCGTCGACCTGGATGGTCAGAACGGCGACCGTTGGGGGAGCAAGCTGACAGATTGACAGGGGAGGGCGATTTTCGTGATCCGTAATCTGCTGAAGCGCCGTGAGGGACAGGGGATGGCCGAGTATGGGTTGATCCTGGCGCTGGTCGCCGTCGTGGCCATCGCAGCAGTCATGCTGCTCGGGCCGAGGCTCAAGGACGTGTTCGAGGACATCGTCAACGCCCTGTAGTATGAATGTGCACGGAGCAGGGGTGGCCGGCGGCCGCCCCTGCTCCTGCGTGAAATCGCCTACGGTTCGTAAGTGATGGTGACGGTTACGCTCCCGTCATCGTTCTCCGTGATGTCCGAGAGCTTGATGCCGGTCGTAGACCGGCCCGGTGCCAGCTGATACCACGAAGCCGTATTGGCAAGCCCGTTAACGGGCGCCGGCAGCAGTGAAGTCACGCCCAGGGAACCCGGGAAGAAGTCGGCTGCGTCCGTGTAGCCGCCCACCTCAAGCTGGTATTGGCCGTCCGCCTGCAGTACGGCCATCGCGTAGTGGGTCTCCCCCCCGGTCTTGGCCGAACTGCTCCGCTTGGTCCAGTGGGGGTTGTTCGCTTCGTTGGCCCGCCAGAAAGTCCGGGCAAACACGCTCTCGTCAACCTGATAGACCACCAGCCCGTGCAGGGCCGGGTCGCCAAAGTACGACAGTCCCCGGTCAAAGCCCTGCTGCTGTCGGTTCTCCATGACGAAGTACTCGTAGCTCAGTCCGTTCGGAACTTTGATCCGGTACACATCCTTCGACTCGTTGGCCGGTCTCAGCGTCTTTGTCACGGGAGTCGCCGTCGGCATGATGTCCTTGAAGTTCAGGAAGCTGAGGTATTGCTTGCCCCAGCCTTCTACATGGCTCGGCGAGTTGCCCGAGTAGTACCGGTCGGGATACTCACGGCCGTAGGAGCCACCGGCCATCAGGCTGACGTCGCCGACGCCTTCGGAGTCGTAGCCGTAGTCATAGAGGTCGGGCAGCCCCAGCACGTGGCCGAACTCATGCGCGTAAACACCCACATAGGCCGGCGAGGGCGCCCGCGGCGCATCGATACCAAAGCCGGTGATATTCTGGCCGACTTCCGGGCAAGTGTTGTACTGGTTGACAACGACGCCGTCAACCACCGTCCACCGGAGGGCAGATTCGTCAGGGGGCACATTGGTCCGGTAGTACTCACCCCAGTACCTCGCGCTTACAATGCTCCAGGCGTGCGACCAGATGATGCTCGGGTCGCGGCTGTACTCGGCGCCGGTCCCGCGATGGATGATGAACAGGTTCGGCACGACCTTGTCGATCGTCTGACCGTCCTGCACGATCGAAGTCGCATTCCCCGCCAGATCTGCGAAATCGCCGGGCCGAGCCGGAATCGCCCAATCAGCCAGGTTGATGTCGAACTGCTCCTTGGCCGCGAGGACCGCGTCCTCCACAAGTTCGCCGATATATGCGTCGCCGTTGTCGTTATAGTGGCCCTTGTTCTGACCCATGTAGTAGTCATAGCCATGCGGCAGGGTGACCCAGCCCACCACATCGACGTCGATGCTGAACTGGCCGTAGCTGATCTCATCGTAGTAGTTCCTGAGCGTGCCCCGGGTGGAAGCCGGCTGGCCGTCCGGATACGTCGCCAGATGGCTCCACATGGGCCGGGCATAGGGATCGTACTCAGTGCCGTTAAACAGATCGTCGAACAGGTCCGCCGGAACCTGCTCGTAATCCACACCGGGCACATCGCTCATTTCGGCGGACGACACAGGCCAGTCCACCAGGATGGCCAGGCCCTTCACGCTGCCCCTGGCGTCAATCCTGCCTACGGAAGTACCGTTGCCGGGGCTCAGATAGCTCTGACCGGGGTTGTATCCCCGCAGTTCCTTGCCCGTCACCTTTATGCCGGCAGCAGCGGAATCCATGGCAAAGTCCCGGTCAACTTTAGCGAAGCTGGGAAGCCGCATCTTAAACTGATTCCTGGTCGTTCCGGCGGCACCGGGAGCAGCGGCGCCCAGAACCATGATTGCGATCACGGCGAGAATCAGGAGCAGCTTTGACCGTTTCATCAGGCAGATCCCTCCTGCTTGCGTAATTGGACGCATTGCTCATTGTACAGGAGGCATACTATTCTGTGAACGTTTGTAACAGAAATAATACGCGCAAGATAAAGTCTTCTGATCTATTATCGGATAACTTCATGCTTTCACCATATTTGTTGCACGTCCCGTTCACGCGCCTCCGCTACGCTTGGAGTAACTGTAGCCTGGCGCCGCGGCGCCATGATATCCTGATAGTGACTGTATCCCGTTCGAAAAGGAGCCCGTCACGTCCATGGCCTTTGACAGTACCGTCATGGCGGCAGTGGTCGCCGAACTGAGCGACCGCCTGACCGCCGGGCGCATCAGCAAGATCTATCAGCCGCAACCCGATGAAATCGCCCTGCTCATCTATGCCGGTGGCGCCAATCACCGGCTTCTGGTCTCTGCCAACGCCCGCTTCGCCCGGCTGCATCTGAGCCGCATCGAAAAGAAGAACCCGCCCCATCCCCCCACCTTCTGCATGCTGCTGCGCAAGTATGTGGAAGGGGGGCGGATTCTGGCCATCCGGCAGGTGGGGCGTGAGCGCATCTGCCGCATCCATATCGGCGTGACGGATGAACTGGGCAACCCCGCCGAGTTCGTTTTGGTGGCCGAAATGATGGGCAAACACTCCAACATCGTCCTCCTGAACCCCCAGGGGCGAATTGTGGATGCGATCCGCCGTGTGACCGAAGAAGTCAACCGCTACCGGGAGCTGCTCCCGGGTCTTGCCTACGTACCGCCGCCCCCGGTGGGCAAGCTGGACCCTGCGGCCATTGCCCCGGCCGACCTGTCGCCCGGCGACGATCCGGCCAAACCCGTCTGGCAGATGCTCCTCGACCGGGTAGACGGTCTGGGCCCCCTGCTGGCGAAGGAGGCCGCTGTCCGGGCCGGCTATGCCCCCGAAACGCCTGCCAGCCGCACCGCCCCCGAAGCCCTGACGGCCGTTGTTCGCGAACTGGCCAGCCCTCAGGAATACCAGCCCTGCCTCCTCCTGGACCCGGAGGGCCGGCTCAAGGACTACCACGTCCTGCCCCTCCAGTCGTGGCCCGGTCCCGTGCAGACGGGCTTCACGTCAATCTGCGCCGGGTTGGAAGCGTTCTACGGGCGCAAGGAAGAGTCCGACCGGCTGGCCGCGCTGCGAGGCAGCCTGAGCAAACTCGTTCGTGATGAAGCCGCACGCGTCCGGCGCAAACTCCATCTGCAAACCGAGTCGCAAAAAACGGCGGAGAACGCCGAGGAGTTCCGCATCAAAGGCGAGTTGATCACGGCCAATCTGTGGCAGATCAAAAAAGGCGACGAAGCCGCCGCCGTGGTCAATTACTACGATCCGGAAGGCAGCATGGTCAACATCGCGCTGGACCCGGCCCTGAGCCCCGCCGAAAACGCCCAGGCGTACTACCGCCGGTATCAGAAGGCACGCAGCGGCAAGCAGGTCATCACCCAACAGGTGGAAAAGTCGGCCCAGGAGTTGGCCTACCTAGAGCAGGTGGAAGCCACGCTGCTGGCTGCCGCGTCCTTGCCCGAGCTTGAGGAGATCCGGCGGGAACTGCAGGCCGAAGGCTATCTGGGGGAGAAAAAGGAACGCAAGGGCTCGTCCGGGAAAACCGCCGAAGAGAAGCCGGTCCCACCGCTCGCCGTGCATTCCACGGACGGGCTGGAAATCTGGATCGGTCGCAATAATAAACAGAACGACTATTTAACGCTAAAGCTTGCGGCGCCCCACGACATCTGGCTCCATACCAAAGAGATTCCCGGCTCGCACGTGATCCTGCGGGTCCCGCCGGGACAGCCCGTACCCGACCGGGCCATCCATGAGGCCGCGGCACTGGCCGCCTGGTACTCCCGTGGGCGCGAATCGGCCGCGGTGCCCGTGGACTACGCCCTGCGCAAGCACGTGCGCAAGCCGGCGGGCGCCCGCCCCGGCATGGTCATCTACGAACAGCAGAAGACGCTGTGGGTGACCCCGGACCCGGAACTGAACCCGATTCTCAAACGGCACTTGGGGGGACAGGCGAATGGGGGAACTGGAGAGACTGGTCGCGACGGTGGAAGCAGCGATCCGATCGCACGTTGAGCCGCCCGATTTCGGCCACGGGAAAGTCAGCGTCTGGATCAAGCTGGTCAGGCCGGCAAAGGCGCCCGACCCGGAAGAGACCGTCGGACAGGTCCACAAAGTGCTGCTGACCGTCTCCAGCTTCGACGACCTGGTTGAGCAGGTGGCGGAGAACCTGGTGGTGGCCATCTTCGGCGGCGATGTGCAGGTGGTTTCGAGCATGCCCAACCTGATCGTCAAACTGATGGAGAAGAAGGCATACGTCCCCCTGCCGGGCGCCCCGCCCATCGATCAGAGCGGGCAAGTCTTTTTGAAGGCGACGGTCTATCGGTGGGAGCCCAGCCTTTGGGACCAGATTTTCGGCAAGAAAGACGAGCGGACGGATTAACCCCGTCCGCTTTCCGCTTATAGTTGTACGGGTACCGGTGAGCCGGTGCGCCTGACCCGCGCCCCGAGTCCCGCCAGCTTCGTCTCCAGCCCCTCGTAGCCCCGGTCGAGGAAGTGCAGCCCTTCCACGGTCGATTCGCCTTCCGCCGCCAGCGCCCCGACAATCAGGGCCGCGGTCGCCCGCAAGTCGGTCCCTGCCATCGGCGCCCCGCTCAGGGCGGGCACGCCCGAAATCAAGGCCGTCGTCCCGCCGGCGACCCGAATCTGGGCGCCCAGCCGCTCCAGTTCCCGCGTGTAGCCAAAGCGCCCGTCGAAGACCCGCTCCTCGACCAGCGAATCGCCCGCGGCCCGGCAGAGCGCCGCCACCAGCACGGGCTGTATGTCCGTCGCCAGCGCCGGAAACGGCCCCGTCACGGCCTCCACTGCCCGCAAGCGGTCCGGCGCCATCACCCGCACGGCACCGGACTCGACTGCGCAGGCGCAGCCCATCTTCGTCAGCAGGCGGGGCAGTCCGTCCAGCGTCCAGGGGGCAATCCCCTCCACCCGGACATCGCCGCCGGTGGCGGCCCCGGCCAGCAGGCAGGTCCCGGCTTCAATTCGGTCGCCGGGCACATCATAGGTGACGGGATGCAGCCGGCTGACCCCCTCTACTTCCACCGTAGCCGTACCGGCACCAGCGATGCGGGCACCGGCCCGGTTGAGGAACGCCGCAACCGCCCATACTTCCGGCTCCTGCGCCGCCCCGAAAATGCGGCTGACGCCGGGCGTAACGCAGGCCGCCAACAAGGCGTTTATCGTCGCTCCAACAGAACTGCCGAAGGGGCCCACCAGCGTCATGTCGGCCCCACGGAGCCGCACCGCCTCCGCCCAGGCTTCGCCTGCTTCAATGCCCGTGCGGGCGCCCAGCGCCTCGAACGCCCGAAAATGCAGATCGATGGGCCGGGCGCCGATGCTGCAGCCCCCGGGCAGACCGACCCGGGCCCGTCCCAACCGCCCCAGCAACGGGCCCATCAAATAGTAGGAAGCCCGCATCTTCCGTGCCAGTTCCGTCGGCGGCGGGCCTTCCTCCAAGCGCCCGCCGGCAATCACCAGCGTATGCCGGTCCGTCCACTCCGAGGCAACGCCCACCGCCGCCATCAGCGAGCGGAGAATTTCAATATCTGCGATGCGGGGGACGCCCCTCAGCACCGACTCGCCCGCGGGCAACATGGCTGCCGCCATCAAGGCAAGGGCGCCGTTCTTTGATCCCGAAACCGGCACGGTACCGACCAGCCGGGTGCCGCCGGTGATCTGCAGACACATGCAGAACCCCCCGTTATCAGAGCTTTCAAGCTCTATAACGAGGGGGTGCTTCTATTGGTTACGCTATTTTCCCAAAGTCCGTACGGTCATCACAACCGCCTCAGCCCGGGTTGCCTGGCGGAACGGCCCGAAGGTATACGCGCCCCCTGCCTCCTGATACCCGCTGATGATGCCCTGCTCCACCGCAACAGCGATGTAGCCCGGCTTCGCCCAGGTGCCGGCATCGGTGAACGTGCGCCCGGCTACAGTGGCAGCACCGCCCGTCACCGTTAGCTTGCGGGCCCGCGCCTCGCTGTCGCGCCCCAGCGCCCGCGTGATCATGACTGCCATCTCTTCCCGCGAGATCGCCTGGTCCGGCAGGAACCTGCCGCCCGGATACTCCGCCGGCACCACGATGCCGGCCTGCACGGCGGCCCCGATGTAGCCCTGCGCTGCGACCCAGTGCTGAGCCGTATCGGACAGCCTGCCGGCATCGCCGGGCCGGAGGGCCAGGCGGCGAACGCCGGCCAGCATCTTGACGAAGGCTGCCCGGGTCAGGGGGTCGTCCGGCCGGAACTGTCCCGCGCCGACGCCGCTCACGACGCCATCCCGCAGCAGCTGGATAATCTGCGGCCGCGCCCAATGGCTGCCGATGTCGCTCATGCCCACCCGAATGCGCCCATCCACCACCGGCACGTGTTCGAGGGTCAGGCGGCTCAGGAACTCCCGCTCAATGTACGTCTCGCCGCCCACCCGCTGCACGGGCAGCGTCAGCGTGTACGTGACATCCGACACCGTCGAACCTACGCGGCCCAGCGTGAAGTCCCCGAGCCGCCCGGCCCATGTCCAATAGCTCCGGTCGATTTCATCGATGCTCACCCGGGTCGCGCCAAGCTCCGCCAGCGCCCGCTCGGGCAAGAGCACCTGGCCGCCGGTGTGGGCCAGCGCAGGCTGGTCCAGCCTGACGCCGTGCACCAACACCGGAATTTCCGAAAAGGCGGGGCCGCCGGCCGCGAACTCCACGCTGCCGGCCTCCAGGAAGGAGTCCCACCGGACCTCTCGCCCAGCGGGTGTCACCACCAGCAAATCCTTGGCTCCGTAGGTCAGCCCCGGCGGGGGTTCAAAAGTGAAGCGCGCACCGGACTGGATTGCCACGTTCCGCACGGGCAGGCCGCCCAGGAAGACCTGCATCCCCTGGCCGAAACCCGTGCCATCCACGGCGACCCGGGTCAGCACCCCGCCGACCGTGGTGGTCGTCATGCGGCGCGGACTCGGGGCATGTTCGGGAGCCGTTGTAAAGGACCAGGTATGGTTATATGGCTGAGGTCCCGTGCCCGTATCAACCGTACCCGCCATCGTCACGGTGTATTCGGCGCCGGGCACCAGCGGTGCGTATGGAATCAGGGCGACCGTGTCACGCAGGTGACTGTCCTTGCCGGGGGTAAAGGACATGGCTTCCACGCCGCCGGCGGGACCCCTGAGCGACCAGGGTCCGAGCGTCAGGCTCGCTACCCTGCCGCCGAACGTCAGCGTAATCGTGTAGCCCACGGGCCGCCCCACCCCGGGATAGAGCCGGAACGGGTCGGGCGACTCCAAGCCATCCCACCCGGTGGGCACATTGGTCTGCCCGGGGTAAGGCCAGGCCACAGCGCCAGGCGCATCGTCGGACGGCCCGGCATTCACCACATTGACCAGCCCGCCGCCGCTGCCCGCCAGGCCGTACCCCATCGCCTGATTGCCCGGATGCAGCAATGGGATGCGGTGATAGATCGTCTCCATCCAGCCGTCAACGGCCTCTTCGGCCCGGTCGGTGAAGTTGATCACCTCGCCGGTGCCGCCGCCGTAGCCGTAGAACACCGCCCGGTCCAGGGTGGTGGCGCCGAAAAACAGCTGCCGCCCCGGCGTTTCGCCGTGGGCATCGTCCTCACGCTGCTGGGGGTTGGCCGCCAGATACCGGGCATGGCCTTCCGCCGCGGCCCCGAGGGCCGCGTCGTACGCCATGGGCGCCACCCCGGCAGCCTTGCGGTACCAGTTGACCCGCTGCAAAGCCCGCAGCTCCTCCGGCCCCGGGGGCGGGAGGAGCTCGACGGCGCCGCCCGCCACCGTGAAGCTGAACTCGCTAACGAGGGGATCGTAGACGAACAGATCCGACGCCGGGTTGATCTCGACAATCAGACGGGCCGTATGTGTGCCCGGCGCCAGGGGGACCGCGGGCACGTACTTGACCAGCCCGGTCTCATCCCAGGTGGGCTCAACCCGGTTTCCGTCCAGGTATAGCCGGGCGGATTTAATCGATTCCCCCGCACCCAGGCTGAACTGCTGCTGAATAGGCGGCCGGCTGGTGCCGACGGTGCCCCGGGGCGTTGCTTCACGGTAGTAGACCGCTCGGGCCGGTTGCGTGGCCAGGAGCATCAAGGCAAGTACCAGCCAGCCAACCGCCCTGCGGACGACGTGGGCAGCCCTCACTTCATTCACCCCAGTAGGATAGTCGTAATTCCTGTATTTTCGTTGTAGGCCCCGCATTTCCCTCCGCCCCAGGTGGGCGAGAGAGGCAAGGGCGCCTGCCAACCGCCCGGCAGGCGCCCCCGTTCATCACTCCGCTCCGAATGCCCCGGCGGTGCTCAGCGCCCCTTCCGGCGCTGGCCGGGTTTCACGGCGCTCGCGGCGGGCGACCCCGGATTCGTATGCCGCCGCCTCCACCGCCTGGCCCACCGCCTCCACGACCTTCTTGTTGAAGACGGACGGAATGATATACTCGGCATGCAGTTCATCGCTCTTCACGACCGAAGCGATGGCCCGGGCCGCGGCCAGCTTCATGGCATCGTTAACCTGCCGGGCACGGCAGTCGAGTGCGCCCCGGAAGATGCCCGGGAAGCACAGCAGGTTGTTGACCTGATTGGGGTAGTCGGACCGGCCCGTCGCCAGGACGGCGACATGCGGAGCGGCCTCTTCCGGATCGATCTCCGGCGTCGGGTTCGCCATCGCAAAGACGATCGGATCCCTGGCCATCTTCTTGATGTGCGATACGGTCAGCACGCCGGGGCCCGAGACGCCGATAAAGACATCCGCCCCCTCAATCGCCTCGTTCAACGTGCCGTGAATGTTGCGTGGGTTAGTGTTCTCCGCATACCACTGCCACATCTGATTGGTCGGGTACTCCCTTCCCCGCTCGATAATCCCCTGCCGGTCAACGCCGACGATATCCGTAATGCCAGCCAACTGCAGCATCTTCGAGATGGCGACGCCCGCGGCGCCGATACCGACGATGACGACTTTGAGGGCCGCCAGTTCCTTCTTAACGACCTTTGCGGCGTTCATCAAGCCTGACAGCACCACCACGGCGGTGCCGTGCTGGTCGTCATGGAAGACGGGGATGTCCAGCTCCTGCTTGAGGCGCTCTTCTATGTAGAAGCAGCGGGGCGAGGCAATGTCTTCCAGGTTGATGCCGCCAAAGGTCGGCGCCAGCGACTTGACGATCCGAATGATCTCCTCAGGATCCTTCGTATCCAGGCAGATGGGGAACGCGTCCACGTTGGCGAACTGCTTGAAGAGCATCGCCTTCCCTTCCATGACGGGCATCGCCGCGACAGGCCCGATGTCGCCGAGACCCAGGACAGCGGTGCCGTCCGTGACCACAGCGACGCAATTGCGCTTGATGGTGAGGGTGAACGCCTTGTTGGGATCTTCCTTGATGGCCGTGCACACGTCGGCCACGCCGGGCGTGTAGACGGTGGACAGGTCCTCGCGGGTCTTAACCGGCATGCGGCCCCGGATTTCGATCTTGCCGCCCAGGTGGGCGAGGAAGACCCGGTCGGAGATGTTGATCACTTTGATGCCCGGCAGGGCTGAAATGGCCTGCACGACCCGGTTCCCATGCTCACGGTGCTCCACGCCGATGGTGACATCGCGAATGACTACATCCTTGCGGGCCTGGATCAGGTCGACCGCCAGAATGTCGCCGCCAGCGGCGCCGATGGCCGTCGCCAGGTACGAGAAGATCGCCCCTGTGTTCTGGATCTCCAGCCGGAGAATGATCCGAATGCCGCCCAGTCGGTTGATAGCCACGCGAGTTGCCCCCTTCATAAGTGCGTCCCCAACTCGATACAGAGTGGGATTCGTTCACATTATATCGCGTTCCTTACGAATTTCTATGGCTGGATAGTGAAATCTATCACATTATTGGATACTTCAAACGGGGGCACGTTTCTGATATGCGATACGAATAGGACATCGCCTTCCGCGGCCGCCGCGGCAAAATCATCTCGCGATGAAAAGGGCCCCGTGCTGCGACGTACGTCACAGCACGGGGCTCCCCTTACTCCTCCACCACCGAAAAGAAATCGAGGATCATCCGCTTGAGATTCTCCGCCGCCGGGCTCCGGGAGTCGCTCTCCCGCTTGAGCAGCAGCGACGTCGTTCTGGCGATGGGCGGCAGGCCGGCCACGCTGACCTGCACCAGGCGCCCGTCCTGCAAGTCAGAGTCCACACCCGACCTCGGCACCATGGCTAGGCCGAAGCCCATCTCCACCATCAGTCGCACCGCTTCATGGCTGTCGAACTCCATTGTGATGTTCGGATAGATCCCGTGTTGCTCGAAAATGGCGTCCACGAACGTACGGAATCGGGAGGGCGCCTGGAACGTGATCATCGGCTCCTGGCTCAGCTGCTCCAGGGGTACCGGGTCGGGCAGCGTGGCCTTGCGCTCCGGCGAGCAAACCAGCACGACCGGGTCTGTACACAGGGGAATCGATTTGAGCCGGGGGTGCGTTACGGGGTTCGGCGTGATCGCCATGTCAATTTCGCCCTGGAGGACGCGCTCCAACGCCTCCGCCGTCCGGCCCGCCTTCACCGTCACCCGCACGGCGGGATACCGGCGGGCGAAATCGGAGAGAATTGGGGGCAGAATACCTACGCCAACCGTCGTCACCGCGCCGATACTCACGCGGCCCCGGTCGTGGTCGACCAGGTCGGAGACCGCTTCCCTTAGTTCACTGACACCTGCGGCCAGCCGCCGTGCACGCTCGTACACCAACTCGCCGGCAGGCGTAAGCCGGAATTGCCGGCTGCTCCGGTCCAGAAGCGGCGTGCCCAGGTCGGCCTCCAAGGCTGCCACCTGGCGAGTAACGGCGGGCTGACTCAGCCCGACCAGTTCCCCGGCACGCGAAAACCCGCCCGTCTCCACAACCCGGCAAAAAGTAATCAGATGCTGCAAGATCAACCCAGGTGACCTCCTACGAAAGTACTATGCACCTAGATTATACGTTCTATGTCACCTATGCATTTTCATCATAACCGATCGCGGAGTATAGTTGGAAGTAGACAATAAGGACAGTTTCTCTGGTCAAGAGCAAGCTCTAATGGTCGGATTCACAGACTTCGCGGTTTATATTGCTGTGACACCATTATGCCATGGCTCCTGTAACAGAAAGAGGAGGGGACTTTCATGCTCTCGGAGGTATGCTGGCAGATCGGCGGCGAGCAGGGTACGGGCCTTGATTCGTCGGTGGAAGTGTTCAATACGGTCGCCAGCCGTGCGGGGTACTACGTCTACGCGTACAAGACCTTTGCCTCCCGCATTAAGGGCGGGCACACAGACTTTACGACTCGCCTGGGCACCAGCCACGTGCAGGCTCCTGCTGCCGGCGTCAACCTGCTAGTCGCCCTCGACCAGGAGACCATTGACCTTTGCGCCAAGAACGTCTACCCGGACGCCATCGTCCTGGCGGACGAGGCGATCACCCCCAAACTGCCGGAGGGCGTTAGCGCCAAATTGCTGACGATCCCGTTCAATAAGATGACGCTCAATCTGGGCAATCCGCTCATGAAGAACAACATCGTGCTGGGCGCCAGCGCCGCGTTTCTGGGCCTCCCCCTGGAAGGCTTCAAGGCGTACGCGACCCGGCGGTGGGGCAACAAGGGCGAAGAGTTCGTCACCCTGATTCACACCGCCATGGAGCAAGGCTTCAACTACGTCAAGGATCGCTGGCCGGAACTGCAGATCGTCCTGGCCCCGGCCGACGGCAAGCAGCGGCTGCTGATGATCGGCAACGAGGCGGCGGCACTGGGCGCCCTGGCGGGCGGCTGCCGGATGATCTTCTCCTACCCCATCACCCCCGCTTCCGAAATCGCCGAGTCGCTGGTCAAGATCTTCCCGAAGGTCGGCGGCGCCGCCGTACAGATGGAGGACGAACTGGGGTCCATCGTAGCCTGCGTCGGGGCCGGATTCGCCGGCGCCCGCGTCATGACCGCCACAGCCGGCCCCGGCCTCTCGCTCATGCAGGAAGCGATCGGGCTTGCTTCCATGACCGAAACGCCTGTGGTGATCGTGGACACGCAGCGGGGCGGCCCCTCCACCGGCATGCCGACCAAGCAGGAGCAGTCCGACCTGATGGCCATGGCCTACGGCGGCCACGGCGACGGCCCCCGCATCGTCCTGGCACCGGGGAGCGTCCAAGAGCTGATCCCCATGACGGCAGAAGCCTTTAACCTCGCTGACAATTATCATTGCCCGGTTCTGATCGCCAGCGACCTGGCGCTCGCGCTCTTCCAGCAGACCGTCGAGCCCGAGGCGGTCAACCTGGCCAACTTCCCGCCGGTGAGCCGCGGCCCCATCGCTGATCCGGCGGAGCTTGCTGCCCTGGGGCGCGACGTCTTCGAGCGCTACAGTAAGCAAACCGTTGAGACCGGCGTCTCCGCCCGCTCCCTGCCCGGCATGAAGAACGGTCAATTCCTGGCCACCGGCGCTGAGCACGGCCCCTTCGGCAAGGTGACGGAGAACATCGCCAACCGCGTATATCAGATGGACCGGCGCATGCAGCGGCTCCGCCATGTGAAGACCGAAGCGGTCCGGTACTACGGGCCGGAGAATCCTGATCTGGTTCTCCTCGCCTTCGGCACCACCCTGGGCGCCGTCAAGGAAGCCCGGCTTGAGGTCGAGCACGTGACGGGCAAGCGGGTCGGCGTCCTGCAGATTCGCCTGATCTTCCCCGTGCCGGTCGACGAGATTCGCAAGTACGCCGGCAACGCCAAGGCGCTGGTCGTCGAATCAAACGCAACGGGCCAGTTCGCCTTCATGCTGAAGGGCGCCGGCTACAATCCGGCCAACCTCGCCAGCCTGCTCAAGTACGACGGCAACCTCATCACGGTCGACGAAATCCGCACCGCCGGCAGCCGCGTGCTGAACGGCGAGGCTCAGTTCATGGTGGCCGGAGGCGGCGCCGGTGTGCGCAACGTCAGCGATCCCACCATCGTCCTTGAAACCGCAAAGGAGGCGCACGTCTAAATGGCCACGATGGCTGATTACAGGACGATCGAGAAGTCCTGGTGGTGCCCCGGCTGCGGCGACTTCGGCGTATTGGCCGCCCTGCAGAAGGCGCTGATGGAGCTGGGCGTCGAGCCGGAAAAAGTCGCTGTTGCTTCGGGCATTGGCTGCTCGGGCAAGATCGGCAATTATATCAACTCGTACAACCTTCACGTTGTCCACGGCCGGTCGCTGCCGGCAGCCCAGGGCCTGAAGCTCGCCAACCGTGAGCTGACCGTCATCGCCGCCGGCGGCGACGGCGATGGCTTCGCCATCGGCATGGGCCACTATATGCACGCCCTGCGCCGCAACGTGGACATCACCTATATCGTCATGGACAACCAGATCTACGGCCTGACGAAGGGCCAGACCTCCCCCACGTCTGATGGCGGCTTCCACACCAAGTCGACTCCGCACGGCAACATCGAAAAGTCCGTCAACCAGCTGCAGCTGGCCATCGCCTCGGGCTGCGGCTTCGTGGCCAACGGCTTCTCCGCCAACCAGAAGCAGCTCGTGGAGATTATTAAGCGGGCCCTGCAGTTCCCGGGCTTCGCCCTGGTAAACACCTATAGCCCCTGCGTCACCTTCAACAAGGTCAACACGTTCGACTTCTACAAGCAGGAAATCTCCAACCTGGACGAGGATGCCACCTACGACCGCACGGACCGGTTTGCCGCCATGAAGAGACTCATGGAGACCAACGAACTGGTAACCGGCATCGTCTATGAGGACCCGAATCCCACCCGCTTCGAGGACCTCCTCCCCGGCTACAAGGCCGAGGGCATCGTCAATCAGGACCTGACGCTGGATCCGGCGCTCTGGGCAAAGATCGTCGAGCAGTACAGGTAATTCAGTAGCCCCGCCCCCCGCTTGCCGGGGAGCGGGGCTGCTTTATGCCTCGTGGTTATGCGGTCATGAAGAGGCGGTATTTCCCACTTGGTATGCATCAGTGCTATGCAGCCGCTTTTGTCACCAGCCCCGTTCACGCGGCCGGCAGCGACCTGGCCCTCTTGCCCCGACTAGCGGGTCTGACCGGGGCAGAGTCCGTTCTCGACGTGGCCACCGCCGCCGGGCATACCGCCCTGGCACTGGCGCCCTACGCGGCCCGTGTCGTCGGCGTCGACCCGACGCCGGAGATGCTGGACGAGGCGGCCCGGCTTGCCGCGGATCGGGGCATCGCCTGTGGTGAAATGCCGGATCGCCGCCCACCACTTCTCCGACGTTCCTCGCTTCTGCGCCGAAGCGCACCGCGTGCTGGAGCCCGGCGGGCGCCTCCTGGTCATCGACAATGTCGTGCCGGAAGATGATGAACTGGACCGCTTCATCAACGAGATCGACAAGCTGAGAGACCCCAGCCACGTGCGGGCCTACCGGCTCTCCGAATGGGAGCGCTTCCTGACCGGAGCGGGCTTCACCTACGACGTAGCCCACCGCTTCGGGCTCCCGAACGATATTGACGGCTGGATTGCCCGCATGGGCCCGGCGCCCGGCGTGGGCGCCGAAGTGCGGTGCCGGTTCGATGCAGCGCCGCCCCGGGCCCGCGCAGCTTTCGGCATTACCGCAACGGAGTGGGTCTACCCGAAAGCCATCATGATTGGCATCAGATAACGCGGCCGGGGAAAACAAGACCGCCGGGGCACCTACCCACGGCGGTCCGTTGTTACTTGAACATGGCCTGACAGGAGAGGCGGAACCCCTGCTCCAGATCCTTGCCCAGGATCTGCTGCTCGAAGGCCGTGGGCGCCGTCAGCAGGAAGGCCGTGTCTTTCGGCCACTTCACCTTGCACTGCTGCGTACTATTGCCGCGCGCGTCGCAGTCGCACTTCGCACCGATGCCGTGCTCGCGCAGGGCGTCCAGGACCCGCATTCCCGAGCGGGTATGGATCAAATACTCTTCGCCACCATAATCGATGCGTCGCATAAGTACGTATCCCCTCCCTCGCCAATGATACCATTCTCCCCCTGAAGGTCGCAACCATCGCCCCTTGAAGCGTGGGCAGAGGAAGAGCCACCAGCCCCATACGGGCCGGTGGCTCTTTTTCGCACGCTAATTGCCGTTGCTGGCGCAGGCGCCGCTGCAGCTGCCGCCGACCGCCTTGCTTTCCGGGCAGGTGCTCTCGGTGCTGGAGCTGCCTGTCAGCTTGCGCCCGACCGCAATGTGGCCGTTTTCCAGGCCGTGGGCCGCAAAGGCCGAAACAAGCCGGCGGGCGCCCACCTGGCCGCACTGCGGGCACTTCAGGAGATCGCCCTCCGTGTTCATGGGCACCAGCTCGTCGAACACTTGCCGGCAGGAGTTGCATTTGAACTCATAGATGGGCATGGACTTTCTCCCCCCTTTCCCCACAGGATGCTGTTCCCCATTCTACAACGGGCGCCCCGCGGTTTTCAAGGGGATTTTGGCACTCTGTTGTTCCGAGTGCTAATGCGGCACGTATCGTCCGTGCGGCGGAATAGCGAACCGCTCGAAATGCTGGGCGAGCAGGAGCAGACCGCGGGCCAGCGCATCGCCTTCCATGGGCACGCCGTGGCCGGTCGCGGCCACGGCGGGCTTCAGCGCCTGCAGCCGCCGGACCGACTCTTCTGCTGCCCGCCAGTCGGTGGTGAAGTATGCCGGCGGGCCATGCACTTTCTTCCGCTGCGACAGCACAGCCAGCGCCGATTCCTGCTCCACCGTGGTGAAAGCATCGCCGGCGATGAGCACGCGGTCCCGTTCCCGGAAGAACGACACGTGCCCGTTGGTATGACCGGGCGTGTGAATCCAGCGCCAGCCGGGCAGGCCGGGCACTTCGCCGCCCCGGGGCAGCGCGTGGACCCGGGCGCCCAGGTCCATCGCCCGGCGTGGATACAGGGGCGAAATCCAGGCCATCAGCCCGCCCCCGACCGAAGGGTCAGGGGGCGAGTAATCGGCCCCCCCCGTCAGATACGGCAACTCCAGCTCGTGGGCGTAGATGGGTACGTCCCACCGCCCGGCCAGTTGTGCCAGGGCGCCCACATGGTCGAAATGGCCATGAGTGAGCAGGATCGCCCTGGGCGGGCGCTCCGCCCCGAAGCGCCCCCGGACCGCCCGGAGAATGATGGCGGTGCTGTAGGGCACGCCGGCATCGACCAGGACCCAACCGTCCTCCCCGGTCCTACCGATCAAACAGACGTTAGCAATCAGGGTTCGAAGGCAGACTACATCGTCGGCAACGTGAAACAAGCAGAACACCCTCTCGCGACAACTCCTGATTTAGGATGCGCGAGAGGGTTCGGCATTCTACCCCTTCGGCTTGACCAGCTCAACGCCGGCCTTGCAGAGCGGGCACTCCTCGGACGCCCACGACTCGACCTGCAGCGTCACCAGCGCCTTCAGAGGGGCGCCCAGCGCCGCCGCCCCACCGCTGCGGTCCGCAATGCAGGCCACGGCAACGACCTCGGGCCCATACGGCTGGATCGCCTCCATCGCTTTGACCACCGACCCGCCGGTCGTTACGGCGTCCTCGACCATCAGAACCTTTTCGCCCGCCCGCAGGCTCCACTGCCGCTTCAAAGCCATCTTGCCGTCTTCGGTCTTCTCCGTGAAAATCGCCCGGGGCGCCTTGCCAGGCGCCCGCCGCAGCCCCAGCTGCCGGGCGACTTCATACGCCAGTACGATGCCGCCCGTCGCCGGGCCGACCACCGTCTCAATCTCCACACCGTCGAACATCGCAGCCATGGCAGCGCAGACCTGCTCGTTCAGGTGCGGGAACTGGAAGAGGTGGGGCAGCAGGAAAAACTGTCCGGAGTGGCGACCGGAAGTCAGAACAAAGTGCCCTTCCCGGTAGACGCCGGCTTCCTTGAAAATCGCGAAAAGCTCTTCCCGGTTCATGGGTTGCAGCCGCCTCCTATGCTCGGTCGGAATCCTTGAGGAACTGGCGCATGGCGTCCGCCGTGGGGCCGGCGGCCACCCTGGCCGGGGGCTTTTCCGCCGGCGGCTTCGCCGGCGCGCTGACTGTCTCTTCGTTTTTCGGGCGGGCGGCACCAATCAGGTCGGCCACTTTGTCGACACCGGTCTCCGCCATGAACTTCCCGATCTGACCGATCATCTCCACCGACGCCCGCGGGTTGACAAAACAGGCGGTGCCCACCTGGACCGCTCGCGCCCCCGCCATCAGGAACTCGACGGCGTCCTCGCCGGTCATGATGCCCCCGATGCCCACCACGGGAATCCGTACGGCCCCGGCCACCTGCCAGACCATCCGCAGGGCCACCGGCTTGACCGCCGGCCCCGAGAGCCCGCCGAACGTATTGCCCAGCACTGGGCGCCGCCGCCGAATATCGATGGCCATGCCCACCAGCGTATTGATTACGCTGACCGCATCCGCCCCGGCGTCCTCGACCGCCTTCGCAAAGTCGGCAATGTTGGTGACGTTGGGCGAGAGCTTGACGATGAGCGGCAGGCTGGTCGCCCGGCGCACTGCCGCCGTCACCTCGGCTGCCCCGGTCAGCGACGTGCCGAAGGCGATGCCGCCTTCCTTCACGTTCGGACAGGAGATATTCAGCTCCAGGGCCGCCACGCCGGACCCTTCGAGGCGGCGGGCCACCTCCGCATACTCATCCACGGTCCGGCCGACGATGTTGACGATCACCGTGGCGCCCTGCTCCTTGAGCCAGGGCCAATCGACATTCAGAAAATGATCCACGCCCGGGTTCTGCAGCCCGATGGCGTTCAGCATGCCGCCCGGGGTCTCGACCACCCGGGTCCCTTTGTTCCCCACCCACGGCTCCACGCTTGTCCCCTTGACCACAACCGCGCCCAAGTCACGCAGTGCAAAGGCACCCGCAAACTCGCGCCCGTAACCGAAGCAGCCCGAAGCGGTCCAGACGGGATTCTTAAACCGGATGCCGCACAGCTCCGTGCTCAGATCAAGCGCCACCCAGGTCCACCTCCTCCGCCGCAAAGACCGGGCCGTCCTGACAGGTCTTCACATAACCGCTGCCGTCCGCCTTCGGCACCGTGCAGCCAATGCAGGCCCCGAAGCCGCAGGCCATGTGCCGTTCCACGCTGACGAAGCACGGCACGTCTGCCGGCACGCAGACCTGCTTGACCGCCTGCAGCATGGGCTCCGGGCCGCATGCCCAGACTTCGCCCGCTTCCCCCGCCGCCACCAGCGCAGCCAGCGGTCCCGTGACCATGGCGCGCTCACCGGCAGAACCATCGTCCGTCACGACGACAACTTCGGCGATGCCGGTCGCCCGCAGCTCGTCCAAGCCCGCCAGGTACGTGGCCGTCCGTGCCCCAACGACTGCAATCACTTCACGAACCCCGCGTGTGCGGGCGGCAGCCGCCACCATGGGCGGAATGCCTAAGCCCCCGCCCACCAGCACCAGACGCCCCTGCCCCGCCGCCGGGTCGGGGAACGAATGGCCAAGCGGGCCCATTACATCAAGCTCTGCGCCGACCCGGACGGTGGAGAGCGCCCGGGTCCCGCGGCCCACCACCCGGTAGATGAGGCTGATCGTCTCGCCGCCGATCTCGCACAACGAGAAAGGCCGCCGCAGGAGCGGATCGACGGTCGTCGACCGGCCGGGAGTGCAGCGCACTTCGACAAACTGCCCCGCCACGGCCCGCCGGGCGATTTCCGGCGCCCGCAGCACCAGCTTGTACACATCGCCGGCGCCCTCGTGTGCCACCACCGCAGCCCATTCTTGCAGCCACGGGCCTTTGGTGCGGCTCTCCTTGAGGCTCGCCATTATGCAATCACCTTCATGTCTAGCATTCGCAGCTTCCCGCCGGCGATGGTGGCGTACGGCGCCCCCGTCAGCTCCCAGCCGTCAAACGGCGTGTTGCGGGACTTGGAGACCATCTCTGCGGCCCGGACCGTCCAGGTCTCCTGCAGATCGAGCACGGTGATATCCGCCTCAGCGCCTTCCACCAGCGCCGGCGCCGTCACGCCGATCAGTTCGGCAGGCCGGGTGGACATCAGCCGGATCATCTGCTCCACCGTGATGATGCCGGGCTTGACCAGCCGGTCAATCGTGAGGCCCACCGCCGTCTCCAGCCCGATAATGCCGAACTTGGCGTACTGGAACTCGACTTCCTTATCGTCGATATGATGCGGGGCATGGTCCGTCGCGATGCAATCGATCGTCCCGTCCCGCAGCCCTTCCAAAATCGCCTGCCGGTCGGCCTCTTCCCGCACCGGCGGGTTCATCTTTGTATTGGTCGAGTAGTCCATATCCATCACGATCTGATCGGTCAGCGTGAAGTGGTGCGGCGTCGCCTCCACCGTCACGTTGGCGCCCTGCTGCTTGCCCCAGCGAATCAGCTCTACCGACCGCCGGCTGGAGACGTGCTGAATATGGACATGCGCCCCGGTCTCCAGCGACAGCAGGATATTGCGCGCCACCTGGACTTCCTCCGCCGCCGGCGGCATTCCCTTGAGGCCCAGCAGCGAGGAGACCTTGCCGAAGTGCATGGCGCCGCCCCCGGCCAGCTGCTTGTCCTCGCAGTGATCCATCACCATCAGGCCGAACTGCTTGGCGTAAATCAGCGCCTGGCGCATTGTCTCGGCGTTCTCCACGGGCTGCCCGTCGTCGGTGATGGCCACGATGCCCGCCTCGGCCATGTCGCCGATTTCGGCAAGCTCCGCGCCCTTGGAGCCCTTGGTGATGGCGCCCGTCGGCCAGACCTTGCAGAGCCCCTGCTTCTCAGCCAGCGCCCTGACGTAGGCCACCGTAATGGCGGTATCGATCACGGGGCTGGTGTTGGGCATGCAGGCCACGCCAACGAAGCCCCCGCGCACGGCTGCAGCCGTGCCGGTGGCGATATCCTCCTTATATTCCTGACCGGGCGTCCGCAGGTGAACGTGAATGTCGATGAAGCCGGGTGCGACGATCTTGCCCCGGGCGTCGATCACCTGGTCACCGGTCAACCCTTCCCCGATCGCAGCAATCCGACCGTCCCTGACCAGCAGGTCAGCGACCCGGTCGAGGCCCCGAGCCGGATCCAGCAGCCGTCCGGCCTTGATCAGAATCGTGCTCATGCAGCGTCGCCTCCCCCAAGCAGCAAGTAAAGGATCGCCATCCGGACGGCCACGCCGTTGGTCACCTGTTCGAGGATCACCGACTGGGCGCCGTCCGCCGCGGCGGTGCTGATCTCCACGCCCCGGTTCATCGGGCCGGGGTGCATCAGCAAGTGGTCGGGCTTGGCCAGCTTGAGCCGCTGCGGGTTGACGCCCCAGAACTTGCTGTACTCGGCCACCGTCGGGAAGAGCCCCTTCTCCTGCCGTTCCAGCTGCAGCCGCAGCACGTTGACCACATCCGCCCCCTCAAGGGCTTCCTCGACCCGGTTGGTCACCTTGACGCCAAGCTCTTCGAAGCCCGCGGGCAGCAACGTGGTCGGGCCGGCCACCCAGACTTCGGCGCCGTACTTGGTCAGCCCGAAGACGTTGGACCGGGCGACCCGGCTATGGAAGATGTCCCCGATGATGGCGACTTTCAAACCCTTGAAAGAGCCCTTGTTCTGACGGATGGTCAGCATGTCCAGCAGGCCCTGGGTCGGGTGCTCATGCATGCCGTCGCCGGCGTTGATCACGCTGGCTTTCAGCTGCTTGGCCAGGAAGTGGGGCGCTCCGCCGGCGGGGTGGCGCATCACCACCGCGTCAATGCCCATCACCTCGAGGTTGCGGGCCGTGTCCTTCAGCGTCTCCCCCTTCTGCACGCTGGAGGTCGACACGGAGATATTGATGGCGTCGGCAGATAGGTACTTTCCGGCCAGCTCAAAGGACTTGGCCGTCCGGGTGGAGTTCTCGTAGAAGAGGGTCACATACGACTTGCCCCGGAGCGTCGGCACCTTCTTGATGGGCCGGGTGGCAATATCTTTGAGGGTATCGGCGGTGTCCAAAATCAGGTCGATCTCCTCGGTGGACATCTCACGCAGCCCGAGGATATCCTTCCGCTTCAGTCCAGCCATAGGGCTCAGCCTCCCTTTCGATGTCATCTAAGGCAGGTCGTACACGGCCACGAAATCCTCGTCGTCCACTTCGGTCAGATTAACCTCCACGACTTCCTTGCGGGAAGTCGGCACATTCTTGCCCACGAAGTCGGCCCGGATGGGCAGTTCCCGGTGCCCCCGGTCGATCAGCACGGCCAGCTGGATCACCGCCGGGCGCCCGATGTCCAGGAGTGCGTCCAGCGCCGCCCGCACGGTCCGGCCCGTGTAGAGCACGTCGTCCACCAGAATCACCACGGTGCCGGGCAGCTTGAACTTGACTTCGGAGCGGTGGACCTGCGGCACCGCGCTCAGTTCGGTCAGGTCGTCGCGATAGAGGGTGATGTCCAGGGTCCCGACCGGCACCTCCCGGCCTTCAAACTCCTGAAGCTTGGCCGCCAGCCGCTGCGCCAGCGGGATGCCCCGCCGGCGGATGCCCACCAGCGCCACGCCTTCCGTGCCCTTGTTCCGCTCGATGATCTCGTGAGCAATCCGGGAGAGGGCTCGGTTCATCTGGTTGGCATCCATCAACATCGCCTTGGGTTCACGCATGCCAGCACCTCCTGCAAAAGAAAAACTCCTTGCCTGGCCAGGCAAGGAGATAGTCTTCCCAAATGTGCACCCGGTGGGTCCCGACGAAAAAACCCGGGACCGCGGGCTCATTCAGTTCGTCGACTCCTTGCCAGCCTCGCGGGACTGGATTTAAAGCAGCCGTTGTCGTTCTTCACATTAGCACTGAACGCCAGACGGGTCAAGTCCGAGATAAATAGTGATGCCCATGGATACAGGAACCCAACTTCACAATCCCGAAGCAATTCATGCGCGCCAGCAAAAGGGGGCACATCCCGCCATGGGGCACATCCATTATGATTCCCGGGCACTTACGATCAACGGCGAACGCCGGCTGATCATCAGCGGGGCCGTTCACTATCCCCGCAGCACCCCCTCCATGTGGCCCAAGCTCATGAAGGAGAGCGTGGCAGCGGGGCTTAACACCATCGAGACCTACCTGTTCTGGAACTTACATGAGCCGCGCCGGGGCGTCCTTGACTTCACGGGCCGGCTCGATATCGTCCGGTTCTGCCAGGTGGCGCAGGAGCATGGGCTGAACGTCATTTTGCGCATCGGCCCTTACATTTGCGCGGAGATCAACTACGGCGGCTTCCCGTCCTGGCTCCGGGAAGTCCCCGGCATGCAGATGCGCACCTGGAACGAGCCGTTTATGCAGGAGATGGGCCGATGGGTGCGGCAGGCTATGAATCTGCTCCGCCCGCTCTTTGCCCCAAACGGCGGTCCGATCATCGCCGCGCAGATCGAAAACGAGTATGCCCTGATCGCCGGTTCCTATGGCGAAGACGGCGAGCGCTATAAGCAGTGGGCCAGCGACCTGGGCCAGTCGCTCAACCTCGGGGTGCCCTGGATCATGTGCGTGGGCGGTGCGGCCGGCGCCATCGAGACGATCAACGGCTTCTACGGCCACACGCAGCTTGAGCGCCACTTCAGCGAGCATCCCGACCAGCCGGCCATTTGGACCGAAAACTGGCCGGGCTGGTATGATACGTGGGGTGTGCCTCACCACCGGCGCCCCGTCCGCGATGTTGCTTACGCCGTAGCCAGGTTCTTTGCCGCCGGCGGCACGGGCGTCAACCATTACATGTGGCACGGCGGTACGAACTTCTGCCGGGACGGCATGTACCTGCAGACGACCAGCTACGATTATGATGCCCCGCTGGACGAGTTCGGCATGCCCACGACCAAGGCCCTGGCGCTCAAGCGGCTGCACGAAGTGCTCCACCGCTATGCGGGCGTGCTGCTCCAGGACGAGCGGCCCCTGCCGTTCGAAATCGGGCTGAACCACATCGCCTACGACTATGGTCCCCTCAACTTCCTCTGCAACGACGACTGGAATCACGATGCGCTGCTGCTCTGGGAAGGACAGCGGTATCATCTGCCGCCGCAGTCAGTCACCATTTTCGCCGAGGGCAGGATGCTGCTGAACACGGCCAACATGGCTGATGCCGGGGAGATTCACCGTGAAATGGTGCCGGTCAGCGATGAGCCCCTGATCTTCGCCTCGAAAGAAGAGCCGCTGCCGGCAGACCGGTCCTCGGGCCTCGTTGCGGAGCAGCCGGTGGAGCAGTTGAGCCTGACCCGGGACGAGACGGACTACTGCTGGTACACGACGCGCTTCACGGCTGCCGGGGGCGAGTCCACGCTCACCCTTGAGGGGGTGGCGGATTACGTATACATCTATGTTAACGGGCTCCCTGCCGCCGTGACGGCGACCCCCCTGCAGGAGAACCGTGGGCCCCTGAACGGGGAAGGGTTTACCCAATCGTTCAAGTTCACCGTGGATGCGGGCGCCCATGAGCTGTCGATTCTGTGCTGCGCCCTGGGGTTGGTCAAGGGCGACTGGATGCTGGGCATGGCCAACATGGTCGAGGAACGCAAGGGCCTGTGGGGCAGAGTGTTGTGGAACGGCGAGGTCCTGGCGGGTCCGTGGGAGATGCGTCCCGGCCTGATGGGCGAGCGGCTGGCGCTCTTCCGGGGCAATGGCACCATGGGCGGCTGCGCCATGGCGGCCTGGGAGGACGGCACGGCGGCGTCGGGTCAGCATCTGCGCTGGTGGCGGACCTACTTCGACCGCCCGACCGGGGATGAGCCCCTGGCGCTGGATCTGGGATCCATGGAGAAGGGGATGGCCTGGGTCAACGGGCACTGCATCGGGCGGTACTGGCTGGTACCGGGAACGGGAGCCACCGAGCCGTGGCTGCAGCCGCCGGTGGAAGATGACCAGGCCGGCCAGCCGACCCAGCGCTACTACCATCTCCCTGCGGATTGGCTGAAGCCTACGGGCAATCTGCTCGTGCTGTTTGAGGAAGCAGGCGGGGATCCTGCGGATATCCGTATCTGCCAGTGGGTTGAAATTTAGATGAAAAAACGCCCGCACTGCCGGCCCTTTCGGGGATAGTGCGGGCGTTTTGCTCGCGCCAATGGCGGTCACAGTTTCGAGGACCCATCCCTGCGCAGCCATGCATCGGCGGGGTACCCATAGTCCTCCCAGTAGCCAATCTCCTCCTTGGCTATCAATTCGATCTTCTGAACCCACTTGACCGACTTGTAGCCATACATGCGAGGAATGACCAGCCGGACCGGACCGCCCAGGGCGGTGGGCAGGGGCGAGCCGTCCATGGCCCAGGGCAGCATCACATCCGGCAGGCGGGCCGTATCGAGGGAGACCGAATCCGTGTAGACCCCGTCGCCCGAGTGGAACTTCACGAACCGGGCCTCCGGCCGCACGCCTGCCAGGTCAAGCAGATCGGCGAGCCGCACGCCGTCCCAGGTGACGTCATAGACGGACCAGCCTGTCACGCAGTGAAAGTCGCTGACCTGGGTGGTGCGAGGCAGTTGCGTGAACTCCTCCCACGTGAAGGTGAGTTCCGTCCCCACCAGCCCGGTAACGGCCAGATGCCACGTCTGCGGATCGAACCGGGGTAACGGCTCCACCACGGTGTAGACGCGGAAGCGGCCTTTGGACGGTACTGAGGGCTTGCTGACGGGTGGGGGCGCAAACGCTTCCCCCTCAGGGACGGGAGCGTGGGCGCCATAGGCCCCGCTGCGCGTCGGTTTCTCGAATCCGGGCAGCCCCAGCAGTCCGCCGAGGCGCCCCCAGAGTAGGCCGCCCACCACAGTGCCCGCCCCGGCGAGCAGGACGCGCCGGTCTTCCGCCACCGGCGTTGTCACCGGCAGCAGCCGCAGCCGGAAGTACCGGGTGATGGCATGGGACGCCGCCCAAGGCAGGGCGAACCAGGTCAGGCGGTCGTGCCAGATCAAGGCGGACTCTGCGGCGCCCGCAGGCAGATTCCGGTTGAACCAGAGGAGCACCCCGGTTACCCCCCAGCCCACCAACAGCAAGGTGAGCAGCACTACGTTCGCCTTTTGCCCGATGCGCTCCCGGAGCCGGCTCCAATGTACCCGCACCATTGGCAAATAGCCCGCGAGCAACAGCACAGACAGCATCCCTGAGGCGATGTGCAAGTACTTGAGCGGCGTCCGCACAGGGGCCGTCGCTGCCCGCAGGGCAGGCAGATGCAAAATGATGCCCGTAAGCGCCAGGAACAGGAAGTTCCAGCCATTGCACGCATGGAGCCGGGCCAGGCGTACAGCCGGCACTGCCGCCCACCTCCCTTTCCCGTTTTGACGCCGGACGCAGCACGGGCGTGATGTTCATCATCTGTTCACACGATATCCATGCGGCGGCTTCAAAAGGAGGCTACCATAGTGGAAAGGGTACAAGCCTGTCACCAGCGAATGCCCAGAAAAAAGAGCGCATGCCGGAGGTGCCCGCCATGTCACGGCAGGTCCTTGTGGTCGATGATGAGCCCAACATCCGTGAGCTGTGCCGCCTGTATCTGGAGCAGGAAGGCTTTCAAGTGGAAGAAGCCGCCGACGGCATCGAAGCCGTCAGGAAGGCTAAGGAACGGCAGCCCGACCTTGTCGTCCTCGACCTTATGCTGCCGGGCAAGAACGGCTTTGACGTCTGCCGGGAACTGCGGGCCGTCGATATTCCGGTCATTATGCTGACCGCCCGCGGCGACGAAGTGGACAAGATCCTCGGGCTGGAACTGGGCGCCGACGACTACCTGACCAAGCCGTTCAGCCCCCGTGAACTGGTTGCCCGCGTCAAGGTTGTCCTGCGGCGGGCCGAGCGGGTGGCCGCCCCCGTGCAGGTGCCCAAGCCGGCGGAACGGCTCGCCTTCCACGATTTCATCCTCGACCTCGCCGGGCGCTCCCTGGTGGTGCGGGGCAAGCAGACCGACTGTCCGCCCAAGGAGTTTGACCTGCTGGCCATGCTCGCCCAGAACCCGCACCGCGCCTTCACCCGGGAGCAGTTGCTCGAAAAGGTTTGGGACTACAGCTTCTACGGGGACTTCCGCACCGTGGACGTCCACGTCCAGCGCATCCGCAAAAAGATTGAACCCGACCCCGAGAAGCCCCGCTACGTCAAGACGGTCTGGGGGGTCGGCTACAAGTTCGAGCCGGGACAGGAGTAAGCCATGCGAATCGGCGCAAAACTGCTGCTCACCTACCTGGTCCTGATCGGGCTGGTGGCCATTCTCACCGGCGTCGCCCTTCCCAGATACGTCAGGAACGTCGTGGTGGCCGAGGAGACCAAACGGCTGGATGAACTGGTCACCTGGCAGGCCGAATACATGAGCAACCGGATCAATCAGAGCATCAAGACGCGAAACCCCGCCGACTTCAACGCCGCCCGGCAGCTGCTGACCTCAGTGGAGGACCTGCTGGTCGACGACACCATCGCCTTTGTGGACGAGAAGTGTCTGATCGTCCGGGCTTCCAAGCCGCAGTACCAGGGCTTCCGCATTCCCGACTGCATCCCGAGCGACCCCAAGGCCCGGCGCCGTCCGGAGGTTGAACTGCCCGGAACGACCACCGCGATCTATGCGCGGGCGCCCCTGAATGTCGCCGGGCCACTGCTCCAGGGCTACTCGCTCGTCATGTTCCGCAAAATGGCCTTCGTCGACCAGATGTCCAAGCCCATCACCCGACGCCTCTCCTTCGTCCTCGTCGTCGCTCTGCTGGTCTCCCTGCTGATCGCCGGCTGGTTCAGCCGTGAACTCGTCCGGCGCCTGCGCACCGCGGGTACCGCTGCCCGGGCGCTGGCGGAAGGCCACCTTGAGCAGCGCGTCCCCGAGCAAGGCAACGATGAGATCACGGAGCTGGCCCGGCACTTCAACCACATGGCCGAGCGCATCCAGGTCCTGGTAAGCGGCCTGCGCCGGTCGGAGCAGGCCCGCAAGGAACTGCTGGTCACCGTCTCGCACGAACTGCGCACGCCCATGACTTCGATCTCCGGCTTCGCTGAAGCGCTGCGGGACGGCGTCGTGAAGGATGAAGAGCGGCGCCAGCGCTACTACCAGATCATCGCTGCCGAATCGACCCGCCTGACCCGGCTGATTAACGACCTCTTCGACGTCTCCAAGCTTGAGACCGGCCAGTTGGAACTGCGCCTGCAGGCCATGCCCGCAGCGCCCTGGCTCCTCGAATTCGTTGAAGCGCAGAAGCCGGTGGCCGAAGAAGCCGGGCTGCGGCTGGTCCTCGATCTCTCCCCCGACGCCGAGCGGTCCCGCATCTATGGGGACCGGGACCGGCTGGATCAGGTTTTGAATAACCTGATCAGCAACGCCATGCGCTTTGCGCCCCCCGAAAGCCGGATCACGCTCAGCGCCAGAACCGATGGCGAGGAACTGGTGATCGAACTGGCCGACCAGGGGCCGGGCCTGACCCGGGAAGAAGCCGGACGGGTCTTTGACCGCTTCTTCCAGGGCAAGAACACCGGGCAAGGCCACAAGGGAGCAGGTCTGGGGCTGGCCATCGTCAAATCGCTGGTAGAGGCGCACGGCGGCTCCGTGGGCGTCAACAGCACCCCGGGCGCCGGGGCTGCCTTCTGGATCCGGCTCAAAGGGCTCGTGTAGCTTGTCGACCGGCGGCGTCGAAGGAGCGTGAACCGATTGCATCAGCAGACCTTCGGGGGGGACCCCCGCATGGACGTAGCGGAGATCCTCTTTGACGAAGCAGCGATCCAGCAGCGCGTCCGGGAACTGGCCGATGCCATCACGGCAGATTACGGTCCGCTTTGGCAGCAGGAGCCGGGGTGGAGTCTGGCGGTGGTGACCGTCCTGCGCGGTGCAGTCTTCTTCGCGACGGACCTGGTGCGGGCCATCCGCCTGCCGGTCACACTGGACTTCATGGCCCTCGCTTCCTACCGGGCGCCGGGCCGGGTGCAGATCATGAAGGACCTGGAAGATGACATCCGGGACCGCGACGTCCTGATCATCGAAGATATCATCGATACTGGCCTGACCATGAGCTACCTGCTGACCCAGCTGCGGGCGCGCCAGCCCCGGTCCCTCACCCTTGCCACCCTGATCAACCGGTCGGGCCTGCGACTGGCCCACGAACTGCCCGTCCGCTATGCGGGCTTCGACGTGCGCGACCTCTTCGTCGTCGGCTATGGCCTCGATTTCCGGGAGCGTTATCGGGACCTGCCGTTCATCGGGGTGCTGCGTGACGAGGTGATGGCCGAGCCGGTCCGCACCACCCGCTTCGCCCACCCCAGCGAAGAGGAGTTCGCCCAGCTGCTGGAGTTCTACCGCATCCGCTGGGAATATGAACCCCGCACCTTCGTCCTTCGCGAAGATGAGAACGGCAACGTCTCCGCGGGCTTCAGCCCGGACTTTTACCTGCCGGACTTTGACATCTATGTCGAAGTGACGACCAAGAAACCCCACCTCATGAGCCGGAAACTCCGGCAGGTAGAGGCGCTCCGCCTGCAGTACCCAAACGTGCGCATCGAACTGCTCGACCGCGCCGGTTTCGACGTCCTCGCCAAAAAGCTTAAAGCCCGGGAGCGCACATAGGTCGTGCGCCCCCGGGCGAAAAGTGCTCCCCGAGTCCAAATTCCGAACCGTTCCGGATCCCTCAGCAAACTTCCTGCGCGTAATGCACGCCCAGCATGTTAACCCTGGTGCTCACGGTCCGGCGGAATCCATCCTCCGCAATTCTGATCAGCCGGTTAGGCGGCTACCCTGAGATAACTGCCCGGTCCGAATCATCAGGTGTGGTTTCAGGAGTCCGGTGTTCGGTCTTCGTTCTCGAGGAGCATCTTCAATCTACCACGCTATCCGCGAGTTGTATAGAGAACGATTGTTCCAATTTCACAAAAAATTTTGTTCGATATCACGAATGATTCGGTCGTTGAAGGACAAGGTGGGGCAGGCTTTGGTCATTTGTCAAGCCGAACATGACAGGAAAACGAGCCGGGGATTGCCTCGGCTCGGTCTATTCGGACTACCAAGCCAACTTGCCGGCGTCCTTGAGCGCCTGATTGATTTCCCGGTTCATCGCTTCGGCGGCCCGGGCGATGGCCTCGCGTGCCTCGGCAGGTGACGGCTCGGGGGCGCCCTGCTTGGCGTATGCGAAGATGACCGAGCGGGATGCCGAAATCACGGCGCCCAACCCATCGTCGTTGAAGGCGGCGGGCACGTCGGCGGCGGTGCCGCCCTGGGCGCCGTACCCGGGCACCAGAATAATCGCCCGCGGCATCTCCCGGCGGTAGCGGGCCAGGTCTTCCGGGTAGGTGGCGCCCACCACGGCACCCACCGACGCGTAGCCCGACTCGCCGACCAGCCGCCCGCCCAGGTAGTGGACCAGCTTGGCGACCTGCTGCGCCACGTTCTCGCCGCTGAACAGCTCCTGGTCCTGCAGTTCACCGGACGACGGATTCGACGTCTTGACCAGCACGAAAATGCCCGTGCCCCGCGCCTGGCACCTGTTGACGAAGGGCACCAGCCCGTCGCTGCCCAAGTACGGGTTGACTGTCAGGCAGTCGGTCACCTGCTCCGGATCCTCCCAGCTCTCCAGGGGATTGGGATGCCCGAAGAACGCCGCCGCATAAGCCTCGGCGGTGGTGCCGATATCCCCGCGCTTGGCGTCGGCGATGACTTGAAGCCCCTTTGACCGGGCGTACCGGACCGTCTCCCAGAACGCTTCGACACCGGGCGCCCCGTGCACTTCAAAGAAGGCCGACTGCGGCTTGACCAGCGACACGTGCTCCGCCACGGCGTCAATGACCAGCCGGCTGAAGCTGACCAGGGCAGCCGCCGCACCACGGGACGTCTGGCCGAACTTGGCCGCCGCTTCCTCCCGCATGTAGGCCGGCAGCTTCGACAGGACCGGATCAATCCCCACCACCGCATGTGACCGTTTTTGCTTGACGCCCTGAATCAGCCGGTCCGCGAAGTTGTTCACGGCGCTATTTCCCCTCTCTTACGCGTATCACTGCCGCCGCCATATCGGCAGGCAGTTCAGTTTCAAACTCCATCCACTCCCCGGTGGACGGATGGTAGAACCCGAGTTTCTTGGCGTGCAGCGCCTGTCCCGCCATCTCCAGATGCGCTTTCCGGGTCCCGTAGACCGCATCGCCCACCACCGGGTGGCCAATGAACGACAGGTGGACGCGAATCTGGTGCGTGCGGCCCGTCTCCAGCCTGCACTCGAGCAGCGCATAGCCCCGGAAGCGTTCCAGCACCCGGAAGTGCGTCGTCGCTTCCCGGCCGGTCTTGATGACGGCCATGCGCTTGCGGTCGCCGGGGTGGCGGCCGATGGGCGCCTCAATCCGGCCCGAATCCGGCATGGTGTTGCCGTGCACCAGCGCCCAGTAGATGCGCCGGGCGGTATGGGTACGGATCTGCTCCTGCAGGGCCGCCATGGCCCGCTCGTTCTTGGCGATGACCAGCAGGCCGGTCGTATCCTTGTCCAGCCTATGTACAATGCCGGGCCGCAGTTCGCCTCCGATGCCCTCCAGGTCGTCGACGTGGTCGAGCAAGGCGTGGACCAGCGTACCGCTCCAGTTGCCCGCCGCCGGATGCACGACCATGCCGCGGGGCTTATTGACCACCACAACATCCTCGTCTTCAAACACAACATCAAGGGGGATTGCTTCGGGCGTCAGGTCATAGGGTTCGGGGTCCGGCACTTCCAGCAGAATCTCGTCTCCAGGCTGCACGCCTTGGCTGGCCTTGGGCCGCCGATTGCCGTTGACCGCGACGCGGCCCTCGTCAATCAGGGCCTTGATGCGAGAGCGGGAGAGGCCGACCTCCTGCTGCGCCGCCAAGTAGGCGTCCAGGCGGGCCTCTCCCGATTCAGCTACCCACTTATACTCCTTCACGCCGCTCCTTCTCTCCTGTAAGCACCAAGTGGAGGATGAAAAGGCCGACGCCGACGTTGATGGCGATGTCGGCCACGTTAAAGTTCGGGAATAGGTAGTCTCTCCAATAGAAGAGGAAAAAGTCGACGACCTTGCCGAACCGAATGCGGTCGATCAGATTGCCCACCGCACCGCCCAGCAGCAGTCCCAGCGCCCAGGGCACCATGCCCTGCCTTCCCTCCGGGCGCCGGAGGTAATACAGCATTCCTGCCACGGCTACGAGGGTCACCCCGATGAAGAGCCAGCGCTGGTCGGCGAGCATGCCAAAGGCCGCCCCGGGGTTGCGGACGTGCTGCAGGGAAAAGAACCCTTCTATGACCGGGACCTCGGCGAACTCCTCCAAGCGGGTAGAGACCAGCCACTTCGTGAACTGATCCAACGCGACTACAGTCAGTGCCAATAAAATCGCCAACACTGGCGTCACCTCGCCTGTGCTAGGATACCAAAGTGCAGGGGGGTCTGTCACTATATGTGGGGCCGTAATTTTGGCATCAGGCGAAAGAGATACAAATCTTGCCACGGATTACACGGATTCGATACATCAGTCCGTGTAATCCGTGAAATCCGTGGCGATAGAAAAAAAGGAGGCCCACGCCTCCTGCCCGGGAAAATCACCGTTACGGCATCCGCCGCCGCGGGAACTGGCCACGGCGGAACTGGTTTTCGGGCATCACGCCGTGGAAACCGGCGCCGGGCTCCCAATGAAAGTCTCCGCCCATGTCATCGGGACCGTACATGGTATGTTCGGTATCCCGCTCCCAGTCGGTCTGGTGGGCATGGTCGCGGTCGTCGCGCTGGAGCGGCTCGCCGTCCTCATCAACCAGAGCATCCATCTGGTCGACGACGGTGTAGACGTCCTCGTCCGAATTGTACATGTCGGTGAACTTGACGGCGCCCGGCACGTCCGACGGGGATTCAGAAGTCCCGTACGAAGCGACTTCCTGCCAGGCGTCCTCGCCGTCGTAGCCCGGGTCGCCCGTGCCGTCCCGGAAACTGCGCCCCCACGGCGGGTTGAGCACCTGCTCCTCGATGGGCCGGTGGAACCGATCCGCAGGCGCCTCTTTTTGGGTCTGGCACTCAATGCAGGTCAACGCGCTGGGGAAGACCTCCAGCCGTTCCTGGGGAATGGGCTGACCACACTCCATGCAGGTGCCGTACAATCCCGACTCCAATCGTTCCAGTGCGATATCGATATCCCGGAGGCGCCGCACGGCGTTGGAGCGCAGCCCCAGGTCCTTCTCCCGTTCGAACATCTCAGTGCCCAGGTCTGCAGGGTGGTTGTCCACCGTGGAATCCTCCTGCAACTGGTCACCGTGGGAGAGGTCGCCCAGCCCCGTCTCCCGGATCATCTCAATCTGATCCACATACTGGTTGCGTTCTGCCAAAAGTTTCTCCCGAAAGTGCCCGACATCCACGAGCCGATTCCCCCTCTCAGGGCTATTCTGCCCGCGTTATGTCGATTCTACGGTTTCAAGTTCTGATCGACCAGCCTGACAATGGTCGCGATGAAATCGCTGATATACGGCAGCTTGGCCATCATGATGCCGCGCAGAATATAGAGAATCCCGGCGGAGAGCACTGCGAAACCGAAGCCGAGGCCCAGCCCGCGGGCGCTGCCGGCCATAAAATTGACCCAGAGCAGACGCCACGGGTTGCGCAGCAACGCCGTGTACTCGGCCAGGTTCATCTTTTCGATCGCAAACGTCAACTTCTCCAGCCGCTGCTGCAGCGAATCGCCGGGATCGCCGGCCATTTTGACACCAACGGCTGCCTCCGGACCACCCGTTCGCTCTTCCATGCCACCACTCCCAGTGGTAAGTCTGCCCCCGGGCGCCCGAAGAGTTGCGCCCGGGCCATCCTGACCCGGGCGCCGTCGCCTACCGCGCAGCCTCCCGCTGCTGCTCCTCTTCGAGCAGCACCCGGCGCAGCACTTTGCCAATCATCGTCTTGGGCAGACTCTCCCGGAACTCTACCAGCGTGGGCGCCTTGTACTTCGCCATCCGTTCCCGGCACCAGCCGATCAGTTCGTCTTCGGTCAGGCTCGGGCCCGGCTTGAGCACCACGTAGGCCTTGACGGTCTGCCCGCGGTACTCATCGGGCAGCCCCGCCACGGCCGCCTCCAAAATGGCCGGATGCTCGTACAGCACCTCTTCCACTTCCCGGGGGTAGATGTTGAACCCGCCCGCGATGATCATATCTTTCGCCCGGTCGACGATGTACGTGTAGCCGTCCTTATCCACCCGGGCGATGTCGCCGGTATAAAGCCAGCCGTCCCGCAGGACCTTCGCCGTCTCCTCGGGCCGGTTCCAGTACCCGGCCATCACCTGCGGGCCACGGATGCACAGCTCCCCCACCTCGCCGGGCGCCAGTTCCTGCTCACCGGTCTCGAGGTCGACAATCTTCATCTCCGTATCCGACAGCGGCAGGCCGATGGAACCGGCCACCCGCCGTCCGTAAATGGGCGTACAGTGCGTCACCGGCGAGGCTTCCGTCAGCCCGTACCCTTCGACCAGCTTGCCGCCCGTCAACTGTTCAAACGTGGCCTGGACTTCCACAGGCAAGGGCGCCGCGCCGGAAATGCACGCCTTGACCGACCGCAGGTTATACCGGCCGACGTCCGAGCAGTTGTTGATGGCCACGTAAATGGGCGGCGCCCCGGGAAAGATGGTCGGCTGCTGCTTGTCGATCAGCTGCAGGACCTGCTTCAGATCGAACTTGGGGACGAGGATCAGTGTGGCGCCCAGCAGCGTAGCCATGTTGAGGCAGACCGTCAGACCGTAGACGTGGAAGAACGGCATCACCGTCAGAAATCGCTCGGCGCCGTCGTGCAGGCCGGGCATCCACTCGCGGACCTGGGTGACGTTCGCCATCAGGTTCCGGTGGGTCAGCATCGCCCCCTTGGAGAGGCCCGTCGTGCCGCCGGTATACTGCAGAACGGCCAGATCACGCTCCGGGTCGATCTCCACATGCGGGGGCGCCCAGCCGTCGTAGCGCCGGAGGAGATCTTTGAAGTTGATCAGGTCGCCGTCGGGAGGCAGCTTGCCGACGAGCTCCCGCTTGACCAGGGGCACCAGCAGGCGCAGGGCGGTGCCCATGTAGTCCCGCAGGCCGGTCACGATCACTTTGCGCAGCGCAGTCTGCGCCCGCACGTTGCGCACCCGCTCGTAAAGCAGGTCGAGGACCAACAGCACCTCGGCACCGGCGTCCTTCAGCTGGTGCTCCAACTCTCGCTCTACATACAGCGGATTGCAGAAGACCACCACCGCACCGGCCTTCAGGGCGCCGTAGTACGCAATCACCCCCTGCGGTACGTTGGGCAACATGATGGCCACCCGGTCGCCCTTGCGCACGCCCATCGCGGCCAGGGCGGCGGCGAAGGCATTGGCCGCACGCTGCACCTCCCCCCAGGTCAGCCGGCCCCCGTAGAACTGCGTGGCCGTACCGGCGGGAAAGCGGGCGGCAGCATCGTCAAGCAGGCTTTGCAGAGGCCGGGACGGATAGGCAAGCTGCGGGCGGACCCCTTCCGGATACCGGGTGAGCCAGGGCCTCTGTGGCGAAGCCTCCATGTGAGCATACACCCCCTCACGCGCAAGGGGTGCAAGGGGCGTGCCAGCCCGTCGCGCCTGCCGCAGCCGCATCCGCGGGCCTACGGGTGTCCGGTGTTCCGGACAGATCGTCTGGAAATCCGGCAATCCGAAGATTGCCCTGAACGGTGGTGAAGCTGGTTTCGTCCAACATAGGGATTGGAAGGACAGGAGGTGATGACGGTGGCTACTCCTGGATGGGTCCGGCTGCTGCTGCTGGTCGTGGCGGCAGGCGTGATCGGGTTCCTGGCAGAGGCGACCCCTGGCATCACCGTCTTTCAACTGCAGGGAAACCTCGGTTATATTGCGGTGCCGCGCAGCCTGGAAGGCTGGCAGCTGACGCCCGGACCGGGCGACGTGCTGGTGCAGGGGCGAACCCGCTTGGGCCTGATGGAACTGGAACTGGAAAAGACCAACGTCCCCATCCGCGATGACCTGGTGCCTGACAACCTGACGGCTTACATCGCCGGACGGCACAGTTGCCTCTTCCAGGCCCATGAGGGTTACCAGGCCCGGCTGCACGGCGAATACCAGCCGTTTGGAATCCACCGGGTGCCGACGGCGCGGGCGGTCTACGACGCGAAGCTGCTGGGCCTGCCGGTTCGGATGGTGCAGCACGACGCGTACTGGCAGTTGCAGAGCCAGTACGTCCGGGTTGGCATGCGCTTTCCGGAGTTTCTGGACCGTTATTTTTGGCCCGACCAGTACTTCATCGCCAACTACCTGAACCTGGCCCCGTAGGCTCATGTTACGAGGAGGAAAATCCGTGACATACCTTGTGTATGCCCTCTGGTTCCTCTCCCTGCTGGCCGTCGCGGGTGAACTGGACCGCCGCTGGGGGCGCCGCTTCAGCGACCGGGTTCTCCCCGAACTGGCCATCAGCCACATCTGGTTTCTGCCGCCGGCCGCTTCCATGGTGGTTCCGGGGTCGGGACAGCTGCTGAATGGCCAGCCCATCAAGGCGCTCTTCTGCTTCCTCTGGCCTTTCACCATCACCGCCATCCCGCGCCCCTGGCAGATGGTGGCGCTCAAGCTCTGGTGGCTGGCGGCGCCCTGGTACGTCTTTGTCATCCTGGACGCCCTCATCTACTCCCTCATGCGCCACCGAGACCGGCACCGCCACGAAGCACAAGGGTGCGTCAGCGAAATGGGCGCCGCTCATGCCCTGCAGCTCTACTTGGTCCGGCGGTCCCGGGACCGGGGCCCGGACCGGTCGCCGTAATGGAACGCCCTCCGCCTTCAGCTCAGGCGGAGGGCGTCGTTCTGGCCGGACAGGCGCTGGAGTTTCTCGTAGAACTGGCTGCGCGAGAGCCCCAGCAGCCGGGCGGCGGCCGTCTTGTTGCCCCCGGTCTGCGCCAGGGCGCCTAGCAAGGCGGTCCGCTCCGCCTCCTGCCGCTTCTGCTGCCAGGGGGTTGTGCGCCCGGCGGCGGGGACCGGGAAGTGCTCGGGTCCGATCACCGGACCGGGCGCCAGCACCAGCGCCCGCTCCAAAAGGTTCTCCAGTTCGCGGACGTTGCCCGGCCAGTGATAGGCCATCAGCCGCTCGACGGCGGCGGGCGCCAGCCGGGGCACGGGCGCCCGGCTGCAAAGCCGGCGGATCAAATGCTCCGTCAGCATCGGCAGGTCCTCGATCCGTTCCCGAAGCGGCGGCAGGTGCAGCACGAGCACGTTCAGGCGGTAGTACAGGTCTGGCCGGAATTCGTTCCGGGCAACCATCTCCTCCAGGTCGCGGTTGGATGCGGCGATGACCCGTACATCCACACGGACGGGCCGGACTGCGCCCACCGGCTCCACTTCGCGCTCCTGAATCACCCGCAGGAGCTTCGCCTGCAGGGCCGGGGCCAGTTCACCGACCTCATCGAGAAAGAGCGTGCCGCCGTCGGCCTGTTCGAACTTGCCCGGCCTGCCGCCCCGCCGGGCGCCGGTGAAAGCCCCGTCCGCATAGCCGAAGAACTCCGCTTCCAACAGCCCTTCCGGCACCGCTGCGCAGTTGATCGCCACGAACGGGCGCCCCGCTCGGTCGGAGGCCCGGTGGATGGCCTTCGCCATCAGTTCCTTGCCCGTGCCGGTCTCGCCCGACAGCAGCACCGTCGCACGTGAGCGGGACGCCAGGCGGCCCAGCCTGCGCAGTTCGGCAACGGCCCGGCTCTGGCCAATCAGCGTATCGAAGGGGTCGTCCATGGCTGCCCCCCTTGTCTCTCTATCTGCAGAAGGGTACGCTAAAAGACGGAGCGTGATGAAACGTATGAACGCAGATCTGTACTTCAAAGAGCACCGGAAAGCCCACCTGGCCCAGTTGATCGATTGGCTGCGGATTCCCAGCATCAGCGCCCTGTCCGAGCACAAGCCGGACATGCGCCGCGCCGCCGACTGGCTGGCCGCTGAACTCAAGCGCATCGGCATGACCCGGGTGGCGGTCATGGAGACCGGTGGTCACCCTGCCGTCTATGCGGAGCGCATCGACCATCCCGGCCGGCCCGTCGCCCTGATCTACGGCCACTACGACGTCCAGCCCGTCGACCCCGTGAACCTGTGGGAGACGCCGCCCTTTGAGCCTGCCATCCGGGACGAGAAGCTCTATGCCCGCGGCGCCAGCGACGACAAGGGCCAGGTCTTTATGCACGTCGAAGTGCTCGAGGCGATCCTCAAGGCGGAAGGCAAGCTCCCCTTCAACGTCAAGCTGCTCGTCGAAGGCGAGGAAGAAGTCGGCTCGGCCAACCTTGCCCGCTTCCTGCAGACCGAGAAAGAACTGCTCAAGGCCGATGTGGTCGTCATCTCCGACACGGGCCTCTATGCGCGGGGCGTTCCTTCCCTTACATATGCCTTGCGGGGCCTGGCGGCTCTGGAAGTGCACGTGACGGGCGCCAAGAGCGACCTGCACTCCGGCCTCTTCGGCGGGGCGGCGCCCAACGCGGTGCATGCACTGGTCGGGCTGCTGGCCTCCCTGCGCCGTGCGGACGGGGGCGTGGCCGTGGCAGGCTTTTCCGACAGCGTGCGGGAGCTTTCAGCGGAGGAGCGGAAATCGTTCGCCGCTCTCGGCTTTGATGAGGCCCGGCTGCAGCGGGAACTGGGCGTAAACGCCCTGCCCGGCGAGCCCGGCTACTCGGCCCTGGAACGCCTCTGGGCCCGCCCGACGCTGGAGATCAACGGCATCTTCGGCGGCTTCCAGGGCGAAGGCACCAAGACCGTCATCCCCAACAAGGCCGGCGCGAAAATCACCTGCCGCCTCGTGCCGGACCAAGACCCGGTGCGGGTGCAGAACGCCATCGAAGCCCATTTGAAAGCGCACTGCCCGCCGGGAGTCAAACTGGAGGTCATTCGGGGCGACGGGGCCAAGGCCTGCATCACGCCCATCGACCACCCGGCCATCCGGGCGGCCGTGGAGGCCCTGGCTGAGGCCTACGGCGCCGAAGCCCGGTTTATCCGGGGCGGCGGCTCCATTCCGGTCGTGGGCACCTTCACCGAAGTGCTGGGCGCCCCGTCGGTACTGATGGGCTTCGGCCTGGAAGACGAGAACTTCCACGCCCCCAACGAGCACTTCAACCTGGAGAACTTCGACAAGGGCATGCGGGCGCTCTACGCTTACTGGTTCAAGCTCGCTCAGGTGATGTAATTGTGGAGATCCCCCTTGCTTGCAAACGCGGGCAAGGGGGATAATTATTGGACTACCTGAAGGAGGGTGGCCTACAGACATGTCTTTTGCCTTTACACACCACGAAGTCGCTCCTGACCTGCACATGTTCCGGACCCACATGGGCCGGGTCGATCTGATGTTCAACAGCTACCTGCTGATGGCCCAGCGCCCGGTGTTGCTGCATACCGGCAATGCGGCGATGTGGCCCGGTCTGCGCGCAGAACTGACGCAGGTGCTGCCGCTGGAAGAGTTGGCCTACGTGGTCGTCCCCCACTTTGAAGCCGATGAGTGCGGCGCCCTCTCCCTGCTCCTGCAGGAAGCCCGGCCCTCCGTCATCGCCTCGCGGGTCGGCGCCGGCCAACTGATGGGCTTCGACATCTTCGAGCAGCCGCAGATCGCCCGTGATGGCGACCGCCTCGACCTGGGCGACCGGGACCTGGAACTGATTGCGGCGCCTTCGGAGATGCACCTGTGGGACGGTCTGGTGGCCTTCGACCGCAAGACCGGCACGCTGTTCAGCGCCGATTTCTTCAGCCAGTGGGGCGGGCACACGCCCGACTTTTCGCCCCTGCCCGACCTGGGGGCCATGACCCAGATGGCGGCCAACGGCATGGCCTGCACGGAGCCATTTGCCCGCATGCTGGACCGGTTGCTGGATCTGGATATCCGCTTCATCGCCCCGGGACACGGCAGCTGCTTTACGGAGCGGATTCCGGATCTGGTGCGGGGGTATCTGACCAAGACGTTGAAGGCTTGATGGAACCGGTGGCACGCGCTGTCCGTCTCACGTACAGCGAGGTGGGATACGATGGAGCTGCGCCGTGCCACTGAGGCGGATATTGAGGCCCTTGCTCAGTTGTATCTGGAGTTTCATAACTTCCATGCCGAGGGTGTGCCATCGCACCTTTGCCTGATGCCTCAGTACGATGAGGAGACGCTGCAGGGCCTGCGAGGCATCCTGAGCGATCCTATGGCCGCACTCATCGTCTGTGTGGAAGCTGATACCCTACTGGGCATGGCGGAGGTGTATGTGCGGGAGACGGAGCCCAACCGGGCTGTCGTCCAGAGGCGGTATGGGTTCATCCAGAGCCTGATGGTGACGGGGAGCCGCCGCCGGCACGGGCTCGGCGCCATTCTGCTGGATGCGGCCCACCGGTGGGTGAAGGAGCAGGGGGCAGACGAAGTGGAGCTTGAGACCTGGGAGTTTCCCGCTGGTCCACTGGGCTTCTACGAATCGGCGGGGTATACGACCCTGAAGCGGCGCTTGGTCAGACGCATCTAGGCCAGGATTGCGCACGTGGCCGCAATGTCCGGGCAGTCTACGTTCTCATGGCAGGTCTGGATGTGACAGCTGTGATCGACTGGATCAATACGTGTGCTGGAGACCCGCGGGCGGATGTAGCACGCACCCTGACGCTCTTGCTGTTGGCCCCGGTTTACCGTGGGTGGCAGCGAGTCCTGGTCTCCCCCATCCGACGGCTGCTGGCTTCGGGTTGGCTGCGCGGTATACGGCAGAGTCCGGCCCCCTTGCTGACATGGCTCCCTTATATGCCTGGGCCGGCAATGTGCTTCGACACGATTTCGCGGCAAAGATCGGACGGGTTGGCCTTGCTCTGTCAGAAGAGGATCTGCGGCCGATTGACCTGTGGATCGATACCTGGCGGCGGCGCCTCTAGGCCCTCAGGGGCCTGGCAGCCCTGGACGGAAACCCCTACAAAATGCCCTGATCCAGCAGCGGATTGCCGACGCCGTCGCCGCCCTAAAGCAGCCAGGAAGGGCGCCCCCCGGGGGCGCCCTTGTCATGCTATCTGGTATGTGATCCTGCCGCCGACCATCGTCATGTCGACCTTGATCTCCTTTAGCTCGGCGGGATCACAGGCAAAGGGATTCCGATCCAGAACGACCAGGTCCGCCGCCATCCCGGGCGCCAGCGTCCCCTTAACCCCTTCCTGGAACGTGGCATAACTCGCACCAGTGGTATACAGGTGCAGCGCCTCCGCCACGGAGAGCCGCTCCGCCGGGTTCCACCCCCCCGCCGGATAGCCGTTCAGGTCCTGCCGGTTGACGGCGCAGTGGATGCCGTACCAAATGTTCAGCGGCTCGATGGGGCAGTCCGACCCGCCGCACAGGTTGACGCCCAAGTCGTACAGGCTCTTCCAGGCGTACGAGGTCCGGGCCCGCTCCACCCCAACCCGCTCGGCGAACCAGTAGCCGTCGCTCTTCATAAAGACAGGCTGAATATCAGCCACGATACCTGCTTGCCTCATCCGGTGCATGAGATCCCGGTTCAGAATCTGTGCGTGGATCATCCGGTGGCGGGCGTCAGGTCGGGGCGCCCGCCGCTGCGCCTCCTCCACGGCATCGACAAACAAGGTCGCCGCCCCGTCGCCGATGCAATGGCACCCCACCTGATCACCCAGGGCATGGATCCGCGAAACGGACTCGATAAAGGCCTCCCGGCCATGTATGTAGATGCCCCGGGTGGAAGGATCGTCGCTGTACGGCTCCAGGAGGGCAGCCGTCCGCCCGCCCAGCGAGCCGTCGGCGAACATCTTGACCTGACCATAGCGGTACCACTCGTCCCCGGCGCCGGTGACAATGCCCCGTTCTGCCGCTGCCCCGGCCCAGTCCCCGGGAATCATCTGGGTCACCCGGATGGGTGCATCGGCAATGGCGGACCGGAACAGATCATCCGCCTGCTCAAAGCCGCCCGCGGCGCGGTCCACATCGTCGGTATGGACGCCCGTAATGCCGTAGCTCAGCGCCTCGCGCATCGCAAGGCGCAGCAGGGTGCGGCGCCGTTCATGCCCCATCTCCGGCACGATGCGCTGGATCAGGGCCTGGGCGTTCTCCCGCAGCATACCCGTCGGCTCGCCGGTTTCAGGATCGCGGTCGATCTGGCCCCCCGGGGGGTCAGGCGTCTCGCGGGTAATTCCGGCCAGGCGCAGGGCGGCCGTATTGACCACCGCAAGGTGGTTGCAGTTTCGCTGCAGGTAGACGGGGTTGCCGGGAGCGACTCTGTCCAGGTCGTGGCGGTTCGGCTCCCGTCTCTCCAGCCACCGGTCCTGGTCCCAGCCGCGCCCGACGATCCACTCGCCTTCCGCCTTGCAGACGACCTGGTCAGCGACTGCCTTGCGCACCGCTTCCAGGCTCGGCAGACCCGCCACGGCCAGCGTGTCCAGGGTCATGGCGTAGCCGAGAATATGTAGATGCGCATCAATCAAGCCGGGTATCACGGCCCGGCCATGCAGATCGATTACCTGCGTGCCAGGGCCGCAGGCAGCCATAACATCCCCCCTGGTCCCAAAGGCGATTACCTTGCCGCCGGCAACGGCGACCGCCTCGACTGACCGCCAGCCCGTATGGCCTGACAGGACCGGTCCACCCATAAGAATCCATTCCGCTTGCATCGCCATGTACTCCTTTGCGCCCTGGTTTATCGACCTCTATAGGTTTACGAACCGGGTCAGCCGTTATCCTTCCGAATGATCGATCTACGCGACGCACCCCATAGTTAGTACCAGAACCTTTTGGTCGATAGTAATTTCGGCTATTACGTGGTATTATTTTCTGTGTTTCCCGCCACCATTTCAGGAGGTGCTTTCCCATATGTCGCGCAAGTGGTTTGCGAAAGCGACCGTAGCGGCACTGGCTCTCAGCATCGTGCTAGCCGGCTGCGGCGGCGCCAAGAAAGAAGAGCCCGCCCCCGCCCCCGCTCCTGCGAAAACCGAGCCCGCTCCTGCCGCACCGGCCCAGCCCGCGTTCAAGGTCGGCATGGCTACCGACCTCGGTGGCCTCAACGACGAATCCTTCAACGCCGCAGCCAATGAAGGCCTCAAGAAGGCCAAGGCGGATCTGAAGGCCGAGATTCAGGCCATTGAATCCAAGCGCATGGAAGACTATGAGCCCAACTTCAAGAGCCTGATGGATCTCAAGTATGACCTGATCTGGGGTATCGGCTTCCTGATGCAGGACGCCATCACCAAAGTGGCCAAGGAGAACCCCAACCAGAAATTTGCGATTATCGATGCTGTTGTCGCCTCTCCGAACGTGGCATCGGTCACCTTCAAGGAGCAGGAAGGCTCCTTCCTGATGGGCATCATCGCCGCCAAGACCACGAAGACCAAGAAGGTCGGCTTCGTCGGCGGCATGGACTTCGACGTAATCTGGCACTTTGACGCCGGCTTCCAGGCTGGCGTGAAGGCCGTCGACCCCACGATCGAAGTCAAGCGGGTCTACACCGGCACCTTCACTGAGCCCACCAAGGGCAAGGATGCCGCCCTGGCCATGCTCAAGGACGGCGTCGACGTGGTCTTCCATGCTGCCGGCGCCACCGGCAATGGCGTCATTGAGGCGGCCGCTGCTGAGAAGAAGTTCGCCATCGGCGTCGACAAGGACCAGAATAAGCTGGCTCCCGAATGGGTCATCTCTTCGATGATGAAGCGGGTCGATGTAGGCGTCTTCGACGTCTCCAAGGCTACCAAGGAAGGCAACTACCCCGGCGGCAAGGTCATCGTCCTGGGCCTCAAGGAGAACGGCGTCGGCTACGCTCCCAGCACCCTCTGGAATAAGATGCCCGCCGGCACCAAGGAACTCGTCGACAAGTGGGCCGAGGCCATCAAGTCCGGCAAGGTGGTCGTCCCGGAGAACATGGACAAGCTGAAGACCTGGGAAGTGCCCAAGATCTAGCCCCCATAGCGCTTAAGCCCGATGAAAGGGGGATGAAGGGCGGGACATTCGTTCCCGCCCTTCGTTCATGACATGTTAAAACTCACCGGAATCACCAAGAGGTTCGGTTCTCTGGTCGCCAACGACCAAATCGACCTGGATGTCCGGCAGGGCGAGATCCACGGCCTGCTGGGCGAAAACGGTGCCGGCAAGTCAACGCTGATGAACATCCTGTACGGCCTTTACACCCCTGACGAGGGAACGATCGAGTGGAAGGGCAAGAAGGTGGACATCAGGGATCCCGGCCACGCCATTGCCCTGGGCATCGGCATGGTGCACCAGCACTTCATGCTGATTCCCGTCTTTACGGTGGCTGAGAATATCGTCCTTGGCCGTGAACCCCGCCGCGGGGGCACCCTGGACATGCAAAAAGCGATTGCCGACGTGGAGGCCATCTCAACCCGATATGGTCTGCACGTGGATCCCCATGCCAAAATCGAGAACATTACCGTCGGCCAGCAGCAGCGAGTCGAGATTCTCAAGGCGCTCTACCGGGGCGCAGAATTGCTGATCCTGGACGAACCCACGGCCGTTCTTACGCCGCAGGAGATTCAGGAATTGGGCCAGATCATGAGAAACCTGGTGGCCCAGGGCCGGACGATCATCATCATCACCCACAAGCTCAAAGAGATCCGGCAGTTTGCCGATCGGGTCACCGTTATCCGCCGCGGCAAGAAGATCGCGACCGTGGACGCGCACGGCAAGTCAGAGGCCGAACTGGCTGCCCTGATGGTCGGGCGCGAGGTCGTCCTCCGGGTCGACAAGGCTCCCGCTAAGCCCACCAAGACGGTTCTGCAGGTGCAAGGGCTCACGGCCAAGAACGCGACGGGCTTCCCGGCCGTTCGAGATGTGAGCCTCCAAGTGCGCGCCGGTGAAATTGTCGGCATCGCCGGCGTCGACGGCAACGGCCAGACGGAGTTGATCGAAGCGATCACTGGTCTGCGCAAGGCGGCGGGCGGCAAAGTGCTGCTGAACGGCCAGGAGATCACCCATTTTGACCCCGGCCAAATCCGGGAAGCAGGCGTCGGCCACATTCCCGAAGACCGGCAGCGGCGCGGGCTCGTCCTGGACTTCACCGTGGCAGAGAACATGGTGCTGGGATCGCAGCGCAAATACCGCACCTGGGGGATGCTCAACTACAAGCTGATGACCGATCTGGCCACCAAGGTGATCGCTGCTTTCGACGTTCGGCCGCCGGAGCCGGAGTATATGGCGCGGAGCCTTTCGGGCGGCAACCAGCAAAAAGTGATCGTCGGCCGGGAGATGACGCGGCAACCTGATCTCTCGATCGCGGTGCAGCCGACCCGCGGCCTTGACGTCGGCGCCATTGAGTTCATCCATAAGCGGCTCGTGGCGGAACGCGACTCCGGCAAGGCTGTCCTGCTTGTCTCGCTCGAACTGGACGAGATCATGTCGCTGGCCGACAGGATTCTGGTCATGTACAAAGGCCAGGTTGTCGCTGAAATGCCCCACGATGAAGCAACAGAAGAAGGAATCGGCCTCTTGATGGCGGGAGGTGGGCAGCATGGATAAGCGGCTGAGCGGCCTCGTTCGCGAAATAACGGTCCCCGTGCTGGCCATCGTCGCGGGCCTTCTGGTCGGAACCATCTTCATTGTCGCCGCGGGGAAGAACCCTCTGGTTGCCTACCGCTTCTTCAACCTCTACGTCTGGGGCGATCTGTCCAAGTTTGGGGAAACGCTGGTCTCCACCATCCCCATGCTGATCACCGGATTGGCCGTGGCCCTTGCCTTCCGCTGCGGCTTATTTAATATCGGCGGCGAAGGGCAGTACCTGATTGGGCAGCTCGCCGCAGCCTGGGCCGGGTTCTTCTTCACCATGCCCGCCTGGCTTCCCCCCGCGCTTGCCGGTTTTATCCACCCGGTGTTCGCCATTTTGGTTGGCATGCTGGCAGCCGGCCTCTACGCTGCAATCCCGGGGCTGCTGAAGGCATACCGGGGCGTCCATGAAGTGATTAACTCGATTATGATGAACTACATTGCGCTGTATTTCACCCACTGGCTGCTGATGAGCCAGATGCGCGACCCATCGGGTGGCGCGGGAACGCCCCGTATTCAGGCAACTGCCGAACTGGCACAGGGCCTGATCAAAGGATCACGCCTGCACGTGGGTATCTTCCTGGCGCTCGCTGCGGCGCTGGTCGTCTGGATCTTCCTGTGGAAGACAGCGGCAGGGTATGAGATCCGCGCAGTCGGGTTTGCACCGGGCGCAGCGGAGTACGGGGGCATCAGCGTCAAGCGGAACATCGTGCTGTCCATGCTGCTCTCGGGCATCCTTATGGGGTTGGCCGGGGCCATTCAGGTCTTGGGCATTGCCCGGAAGTTCTATGAACCACTGAGTTTCGCCGGCTTTGGCTTCGACGGCATCGCCGTGGCACTGGTAGGGCGGAACCACCCTCTGGGGGTGGTGCTGGCAGCTTTCCTGTTCGGCGCCCTGGACCGCGGCGGACAAGGCATGCAGGCCGGGGCCTCGGTCCCGAAAACGGTCATTTGGATTGTGCAGGCCGTTGTCATCTTTTTTGTGGCGGTTGACGGGCTCTGGCGGCTCCTGCAGAACCGCCGGGTGAAGCGGGAGGTGAAGTCGGCATGATTGGCCTGCTTCTCAACCTGATCACCTCAACGCTGCGCTCCGCCACTCCGCTTCTGCTTGCAGCACTGGGCGGCACCTTTTCCGAACGCAGTGGCGTCTTCAACATCGCTCTGGAAGGCATCATGATGATCGGCGCGTGGTTCGCGGTGTACGGTTCATATGCCACCGGTTCAGCCCTGATGGGCGTGCTGATGGCCGTCGTCGCCGGTATCCTTATCGCCGCCATCCATGCCGTGGCCTCTGTCCACTTCCAGGCCAACCAGGTGATTAGCGGCACCGCCATCAACCTGCTGGCCGCTGGCTTCACTGAGTTCTTCATGGTAAGGGTCTGGGGCGGTCAATCTCCCCGGGTCAAGACCGTTCCCAGCGTCGGACCCGAGTGGTTCCAACTGAGCTTCTTTGTCTACGTTGCCTTCGGCCTGGCGATCATATCCTGGTTTGTGCTGTATCGCACACCATGGGGCCTGCGGCTCCGGGCGGTGGGCGAACATCCAAAGGCGGCCGACACGGTCGGTGTCAGTGTCTACAAAATGCGGTACTGGGGCGTTCTGCTCTCCGGCCTGATGGCAGGGCTGGGTGGCGCAAGCCTCTCCATCGGCCTCGTCTCAGGGTTCAACTCCGGCATGACGGGCGGTCGCGGCTTCATCGGACTGGCGGCCATGATTTTCGGCAAGTGGAACCCCATCGGGGCCATCTGGGCCTGCCTGCTGTTCGGGGCGGCCGAGGGCCTGGGCACCCTGCTGCAGATTCGTGGCATTCCCGTACCGTATGAGTTTATGGTCATGGCACCCTACGTGGTGACGATGCTGGCGCTGGCCGGCGTCGTCGGACGCTCGACACCGCCAGCCGCCGGCGGCATCCCCTACGAGAAGAGCCATTAGCCGCAATCCACACAGGCGCCCTGCCTTTGAAAGGCAGGGCGCCGTTTGCATTGTCATGCAGGGGTAATCGATCGGGTTCAACGCCGTCATGCAGGTGGTATCGGTCAGGTGCAACACTGTCATGCAGGTGGAATCGATCAGGCTTGACGCTGTCATGCGGGACGTTCCGATCAGGTTCCGTAGGGTCTATCGGATGAACCCAACGATAGCAACGCCAGTGAACCGTGATCAATTAATTTTTCACGTTGCAGGAATACACACTGTGTCCATCCAATGATTGTTGTACGCCCCGCAGGCGAATTCTCTCCGGAGGGAAATGCTGATGTCCAAGAACGAACCGGAACAGGCCCAGAACGTCCTGAACACAAAGCCCAGCCCGGTTCCGCTGATCGCAATTCCGGCAAACACTGCCGAAGCCCTCGCCAAGACCCGCTCCATGAATGATCCGACCATGTTGGTGATAACGGCTGCCAGCGCCCTTCTGAGCACTCTTGCCGCCGGCATGATTGCCGCCGCTGCCACCGACAATAACCTCGGCACCCCGAGGCCCAGCGAGGGCATGGTCGGCACAGACCAATCCAATACCTACATGTACATCGTGCCGGTCAAGCCCAATACCCCGGGCGCCACGGAGATCAAATACCGGAAGAGCGGCGCCTCCATCAACTTGTATCCACTGTTCTCCAAACTGGACCGGCTCGTTCCCAAGGGCATTCGTGAGTACTATGACGTCAAGCCGACCCCCGGCGAAGTCACCATCGGGAATGTGAAGGGCTGGGGCGTATATATCGATCTGACCGACTTCTCCAAAGAAGCGGTCTCACGATTGAGCGAAGAAGAGAAAGCCAGGCGCAACGCAAAGCGTCGCCAAACCATCGCTGCGAAGAAAGCTGCGAAGGAGAGCGCTCCCGCAACTGAGGAAACCGCCGAGTAGGGTAATGGAAAACAACTAGCCCCGCAGCGAGGGCCGCAGATTTGCCTCACTCTTGAGCAAGTGCCTGATTCCCTTGCCGGCAAAGGGTTCATCGGCAAAGCGGGGAATGACGTGAAGATGGGCATGGTGGATCGACTGCCCGCCCGCCTCGCCGCAGTTCCAGCCTACATTGAAGCCGTCTGGCGCCAGCTCCCGCACCATCTTCTCGCGGGCCTTCAGCAGGAGATCCCGAACCGCCCACCACTCTGCGTCGGTCAGATCGAAGACCGTGGGGCGGTGCGCCTTTGGCACAATGATGCCCGATCCCTGGAGCACAGGTTCCACACCTTCCAGGAAGAGACAGTACTCGTTTTCAAGGCCGACACGGCCGACATACTCCGGGTCGCGGACGCAGAAAGGGCAATCGTTCGGCAAGTGTGGTGCCTCCTCTAGCATTCAATAAGTTTCGCCGTTTCATTGTTCTTTGCTTTCACGAAAGTCTCCTTTCGCCCAATCAAAGGAAACCGCACGGCCCGTACCGGGTCCGTGCGGTTTCCTGCTGTCCGTTGCTCAGTTCCGATGCGCCTGATGGTTACCCCGGTCGAGCAGTCCGGAAACGCTCAAGACCACGTTGTTGGCCCCATCTTTGATCTCAATGGTCGCCATGTCGGCGCTGCCGGGCTCGCCCGCATCCGTGAACGTCCAGGTTGCCGTGGCGCCCACCTGGTTATTGAGCCGGCCGGACCCGGTGCCCACGTAGGTATCGAAGGGTGCATTCGGCGGCGCCGGTGCCAGGTTCTCATCATCGTAGCAGAGGGCCGAGGTGAGGCTCTCCAAGTGGAAGCGGTTCCGACCCCAGTTGACTTCGAGTCGATTGGGCCCTTCAGTCGCATCGCAGTACAGCGTGAACCCGTGGGTCACCCGCTCGCCCCCCGCCGTGAAGACGCTGCCGCCGCCGGTCATGCGGCCATCGCGGACGGGCACCGGCGGGCACTTGGGCACGGTGATGGTCACCTGCTTCTGGGCGGCGACCGAGCCATCAGCTAGCACATCGAGCGTGCCGGTGAACACCTGCTCCGCATCGGCACAGCGTACCGTCCCCAGCCAGCTGACATGGAACTCAAGCACGTGCTCCACGTTCGATGCAAGCGGCCCATAGGTGGCCGGGGTGATCGAGCTGACAAACTGAGCGGTAGCGCCTGTCGGCACGAGGCTCAGGCTGTTGATGGTGGTGACGGCGTTGGTCACCAGGTCCTTGATCAAGTCGACGATGTCGGCGCTGTTGACGCCGGTGACGTGGCTGCCGCCGGTGGCTGCAGCAATGCGGGTGGCCTGGCCCGCTGTGCCGCCCGGGGCGCCGCAGGCGGCGTTATAGTCGCCGGCGCCCAGCGTCGGGTTGTCATCCATGCCGGCAGGGTAGCCGGTCATCGTACTGATGCCGATAAACGTGACGCCGGCACCCGCCAGTTTCGCCGTTACGGAGGCCTCAGTGATGTCATAGGGGAGTCCTGAGATGGTCTGGCAGACGGCGTCATGTCCCGGCGCATCGCCGAAGACCACGAGGATTTTCTTGGCGCCGGACCGCCAGCCAATCGTCCCGCCGAGCGGGGCCGCATCGTCAGCGATCCGGTCATAGGCGTAGAGCTGACCTTCAGGCCCGTCGGCGCCGCCGCCGGCGGACCAGCCCGAAATGGCAGTCTGCACATCCATGGTATTCGTGGTCACGCTCTGCGCATGGTGAAAGGCATATGCGTCCCACGGGAAGTCCTTGTAATCGCCGGCCCCGAAGGCGAGGTCAACGCCGGGCAGTGCCGCGATGAGGCCATTGACAATGCTCGATGCACCGGTCTTGACCGAAGCAATCGGCCCGCCCATACTCCCGGTCGTATCTGCAAGCAGATAGACGTCGGCTTTGGTGACCCCGGTTCCGGCGGGCACCGTGACGGTAATCGTTTCATCCCAGGTCTGACCCTCTTCGAGCGTAAAGTTGTTGATCTCAGGACTGATGGTGACCCCTCCCGCGCCAACGGCGAGCCCGGGCACTGCCAAGCTCATCAATAACGTCATGAAAGCTGCAACAGCGGTGCGATAGGGCCTGTGCTTCATCTTCAATCATCCTTTCTGTATGTATTGGAAAACCGCAGCGATCCCAACAATTTCCAAGGTATCACAAGATTGTCCTGCCCGTCTGCGGCAGCGATGGGTTTCTCCTGCAGGCGCAAACGCGCGAAAAACCCACCCCGCAAGGGGGTGGGCTCCACGGCTCTACATCCCTTTGATCAACCAGCCCAGCACGGCGCCAGCCAGCACAAGCCAGGCGGAATTGAGCTTCCTGAACCGTAGCAGCACGCCCATGGCAGCCAAACCGAGCAGCACGGCACGCCAGTCGGCCATTGATGCCCGCCCCAGCGCCAGTGTGACAGCCGCCATCAGTCCGAGCGATGCGGCGTTGGCCCCGTCCAGGAAGCCGGCCATCCACGGCGACTGACGCAGCCTGGGCAGCAGCGGACCCGACACCGCCACGAAGAAGAAGCCCGGCAGGAAAATGGCAACGGTGGCCACCACGGCGCCAGCCCACCCCGCGACCAGATACCCCACAAAGGTAGCGGTGGTGAACAGTGGTCCCGGCGTGAACTGCCCCACGGCCACGGCGTCCAGCAACTGCCGGGAGGTCAGCCAGCCCCAGCGCTCCACCAGGTCGCCCTGTAGGAAAGCCAGCAGCACGTATCCGCTGCCGTACAGCACCGATCCGACTTTGAGAAAGAAGAGTCCCAGGGCGCCCAGCGTCGGCCCGCCGCCCACTGCCGCGGCGACGGCCGGTGCCGCCTCAAACCCGAGCAGCCAGACCGGCGCCGCCCCATACAGAGCCGATCGGTTCTTCACCACCATGACCGTCAGGGCGATGCCGAAGAGCAGGGGCACCTCGCCCAGTCCCAGTAGGGCGCCCACCAGGACGGCTGCGCCGGCCACCCCGGTGACCCAGTCTTTCAGGGCCGTCCGGACAAGCTGCCACAGTGCGTGGGCGACAATAGCCAAAATGACGGGCTTGACTCCGTACAGCAGCCATTCCGCCTGGGGCAGGGTGCCGAACCGGACGTAAACCCAGGCAAGTGCCATGACCATCAGCATCGCAGGGAGGATGAAGCCCACGCCGCCGACGATCAGGCCGGGCCATCCGGCCCGCACGTACCCAAGGTGGATGGCGAGCTCCGTCGAGTTGGGGCCGGGAATCAGGTTGGTGGCGCCGAGCAGGTCCAGGAACCGCTGCCGGTCCACCCACTGACGCCGCTCCACCACCTCATCCTGCATCAGCCCAATGGCCGCCGCCGGCCCGCCGAACGCCGTCATGCCCAGTTTCAGAAAGACGGCCGCCACTTCACGCACTCGCCCTGCGTCCAGTCCCTTCACCCCCGTTACGGTTTCCGAACGACAATGCGGTCCCCGTCCACTTCCACTCGGGCCCGGTCTCCCAGCCCCACCTGCTGGCGCAGTTCCTGCGGAATCTGCAGGCGGCCGGCGCTGTCCAGCACCACCAACTCATCATGGGTCTCTTCGGCAGACGCCCGGTCAGGGTCGGGCCCCCGCCGCACCGCTTCCTGCGCCACTTTCCCGTCCCGAATGAGGACGTACCGGTCAACGGCCCTGGCCAACGCCCGGTCGTGCGTGACAATGACCACCGTAGTGCCCCACCGCCGGTTCACATCCCGAAAGATCTCCAGAATGCGGGCGGCCGTAGCGGTATCCACGTTGCCCGTCGGCTCGTCGGCCAGCAGCAACTGGGGCTGGTTGGCCAGGGCCAGGGCAATGGCCACCCGCTGCTGCTCGCCGCCCGACAGCATCAGCAGCCGGTGATGGGACCTGCCCGCAAGGCCTACGGCCTCGAGCAGTTCACGCGCCCGCTCCAGGACGGCGGGCCCGGCTTTGCCCGCCAGCTGCATGGGCAGCATGACGTTCTCCATCGCCGTCAGATACGGAATCAGGTTTCTGGCGTTGTTCTGCCACACGAAGCCAACGGCCTCACGCTGGTACTTGACCCGCTGGGCCGCCGTCAGGCGCAGCAGGTCGAACTCGGCCACGAAGCACCGCCCGGCGGACGGTTGGTCCAGGGCGCCGAGAATGTTGAGCAGCGTCGACTTGCCCGAACCGGAGTTGCCGATGATCGCCATCATCTCGCCGGCCTGCACCGTCAGGTCCAACCCCTGCAGGGCGAAGACTTCGAGGTCGGCAATCTTGTAGATCTTCACCAGGCCCTCGCAACGAATGAACGACATGCCTGCCCCCTCCTACTGATCTTCGCCGAGCTTGATCGCCTCGTGTACCCGCATCCGGCTCAGCACGGCCAGCAGACCGGTCAGTCCCGCAACCAGCATGAAGAGGAGCACCACATACAGGCGAATGCGGTCGGAAGGATCAGCCACGATCACAAACGGCGGCGTCTGCGAGGCGGGATCAAGCCCCTGCTGCAGGAACGGCACAAACAGGTCGGCTGCCACCAGTCCGAGGCCCGTCCCCAGTGCCACGCCGAGGCCAACCGAGAGGATCTGCTCGAGCGCCACGGCGCTCAGCAACTGCCGGACCGAAAGGCCCATGGCCCGCAGCACGCCGAACTGGAGCACCCGGCCCCGGACGCTCAGGGCAGCGTAAAGCCAGAAGCCCAGCATGGTGATGACGGCCGAGAGGAGAAAACCGGAAGTCAATCCGCCAAGCAGACCGTTTAGCTGCGGGTCCCGCCTGGCATTGACCAGTGCCTTGCGCTGATCGACCGCCTGCAGCGTCAGAATCGACTGGTCGGCCAGCGCATCGATGATCGGCTGGACCTTGGCGTTCTCCTTCAGCTTCATCCAGACGACATACGGCTGCAGCCCCAGGCTCCGCTCAATGTAATCGAGGTTGGCGATGAAGAAGTCGCCTTCCTGGGCGTAAAGACTTGGCCAGTACCCGATGGCGCCGTAGATCACCAGGGAGACCTCCTGGTTCGTCTCGGACATCAGGCTGATCCGGTCGCCCGGCTGCAGCTTGTGCTTTTGCAGGAAGGCCGGCGTAACCAGCACACCCTCCTCGTCCTGCGACAGCAGGTTGAGGTACTCATAAAAGTGAGCCGGTGCCAGGTCGGAGCGGAACCAGGCCACCCTGCCGAAATCGTCGGGATCGATCGAGACCAGCCGTCCCCGCCCCTGCTGCCGCCCGCTGACCAGTGCGACCACGGGCTCCCGCCGGACCCGGGCCGGATGCTCCACGCCGGGCAGGCTGTAGTGGACGTTCCAGGGCGGGACCAGCACATCCTTAACCGGTCCGTCAGGGGAATCCTGCAGATACTCCCAGACTTCTTCCAGCACCAGATCGGCGCCGCCGGCGTAGCGGACCCGGTCTGCCGTATTGCGTTCCAATGTCCGGGCGGCTGCCGCACTGTACAGGCCCATGCCGACGGTCAGGGTGAGCAGCAGCACGACCGGGGTGTAACTGGAGGCGGCGCGGCTCAATTGGGTCAGCGTCAGGTAGAGGGGCGCCCCAGCCCGCCGCTCCGCCAGTTTTGCCACCACCAGGGCGGCCAGGGGCACCGCCCGGAGCAGCACCAGCCCGATGCCGGCCACGAACAGGGCGGGCGCCAAAATATCCAGGGGCTGCATCAGCACCATCTCGGCGCGGGCCGAGACCGGACCTGCCGCCACCTTGGCCATGGCGGCAACGGCTGCGGCGTGCTTTTGTTGCAGGGTATAGTAAGCATACGCGGCCAGGGCAACGCTGAGGATATCCAGCCCCCACCGCGCCCAGAAGGGGCGCTGCAGCTTACGGGCGCTCTCCGACTTATAGGAGATGATCGACAGCCGGGCGGCGGGGGCCACCGGTGCGACATAGGCCAATATGGCCAGAGCTGCCGCCGCCAGCCCGTATAGCCAAAAGTCCGGCGAGAGCAGAAGCTCCGGCTGCTGACGGTCCACGAACTGCAGGAAGCCGGAGCTGGCGCCCATCGCCCGGGCCAGGAGAATCCCCAGCGGGTATCCCCCCGTCAGGGCGAGACCGCCCAACAGTGCGCCTTCAAGCAGGTAAACGCCGACCACCTGCCAGAGGCTGGCGCCCCGGCTGCGCAGCACGGAGATCTCCTGGCGCTGCCCGTCGACCATCAGGCCCGATGTGACCATGAGGAAGTACGCTACGACTACCAGCGGCGGCACGGCCAGCAGCAGAAGCATCAGCTGCAGTTCTCGGGCCTTGAACAGAAAACGCTGGAGCAGATCGAACGGACCCTCGAGATACTCGGTGTTCGGCAGCACCCGTGCGACTCGTGCCTCCAGTTCGTACTGGTCGGACAGGAGCCGGTAGACATCGGTCATCTTGACGTCTTCCCGCCGGATGCCATAGTACCAGGAGTACTGGCCGGCGACCGCCTGCGGCTCGGCCAGTACCGATTTCCGGAACGTCTGCTCCGGGACGAACAACTGCTTGTCAAAGGCTCCGCCCATGAACCAGTACAGGTCAGTGGGATCGATCCGGCGGAACGCGCCGACGACCGTCACCTTCACGGTCGGCGAGTCCTCGCTGCGGTTGACCGGGACGAGCATGACCGCACCAACGGTGATCTCCTGCTCATCGAGCGCAGCCTCTTCCACAAGCACTTCGTACCCGCCCGGACCGACGCCTTCGGCGGGCCATCGCCCATCGATGATCGCGATATGCTGCTGCAGGTCGGACAGGAAAGCCAGCGCCATCCACCGATCAATATGGTCGTCCATCACCGCCGGGTCAAACGGGCGGGCGCGCGTCAAGTCCAGCGCGCCGTAGCGGACGAACGGAACGATGGGCAGCCCGATGAGCCCGGGGCCCTCCTGCGTGGCAATCGCATCGGCGGCCGCATATTGGGCGGGCGTAGTGGGATGCTTCTCCGTTTCAAAATGTGCCAGGTGCACGGCCGCGGGCATCCGCGAATCGGCGATGCCCGCCAGTTCCAACTGGAGCACGCGCTGCAGGGCGCCGGCGGCGAAGGCCGGCACGCTGCATGCCGCCGCCACGGCCACCGTAAAGCCGAGCAGCAGCCCCGCTGCCAGCCGCCGGTTGGTCGCCAGACGGCGTGCGGCAATGCGGAGGGTCGCCGCTAGCCACGCCAGGGAGGTGCGCACTCGCTTCACGGCTGCCTACCTCCCTATGACCACATCGCCTTCCTTGAGCGGCTTGACGATCTCGGTAATGTTCTCGCCTTCGATGCCCACAGTCACATCGATCTCCCGGCGCGGCTCCTGCATGAGCACATACGTCCGGTTGGAAAAGCGGCGGATCGCGGCCGTATCGAGCAGGAGCACGTCTTTCTTCTCCTGCAGGATCACATGGACTTTGCCCGACATGCCCATTTTCGCCATCCGGCTGTGCCCGTCGGGCTCAATCCGGATCTTCTTGGTAACAGCCCCGGGCGTCTGGGCATTCACCAGGGGGTCTGGCATCTGCACGACGGTCCCGCCGGTCACGTCCGTCACTTCATCAAATTCGAGGCGCACTCGCTGCCCGGCGGCCAGCCGCATCAGTTCGCCGTCGGTGACCGACGCTTCAATAATCAGGTCAGCGGGATCCTCGATGCGCATGACGACGGTGTACGCAGCCAGGTTGTCGCCCACCCGGAGATTGACGCTGGTCAGCAGCCCGGTAAAGGGCGCCACCAGACGGGTCTCGCTGAGAACCCGCTCGTAGCGGTCCACTTCCAACTGTGCGGACTTCAGATCGATCTCCAGCCGCTTCAGTTCACTTTCCGCAGCCGGGGTTCCATCGAACTGGAGCTTGTACTGTTCGTCCGCAACGCTGAGCTTGACCCGCTCCAGCCGCAGCTGGGCCTGGGCAAGCTGGTACTCGGCGTCGTCGGCAAACAGCTCTGCGAGCACCTGACCGGCCTCGACCCTTGCGCCGGCGGTGACGTACACCGCTTTTACCCGGCCGCCGTTCTTGAAGAAGAGGTCCTGGTTGGCAACGGGCGCCCAGCTCGCCCGCAGGGTGACCTTGTCTTCAATTGTGCCGCGCCGCACCGTATACGTCTGCTTCTCGGACTTGACCGGCGCCGCGAGCTTGGGCGCCGGCTCCTCTTCTTCCTTGGCCAATAGGCCGCAGCCGGCAGCGAGGGGCAGCATAGCCAGCAACACGGCAGCCATCATCGCTTTGGTGAACTGCATGAGTGGTTAAGCCTCCTGTACAAGCCGTCCGTCCACCAATCCGTGAACGACGTCAGCCATCTCCATAATCGCCGGGTCGTGGGTCGTCAGGCAGATTGCCACACCCGTCTCGCGGGTTGCGCGCCGGAGCAGTTCGAGCATCTGCGCCGCCGTGCGGGTATCGAGCTCGCCGGTCGGCTCGTCGGCCAAAATGAGCTGTGGCTGCATCGCCAACGCCCGCGCAAGGGCGGTCCGCTGCTGCTCGCCGCCGGAGAGCTCGTAGGGCCGGTGTTTCATCCGTTCCTTCAGACCCACATACTCCAGCCAGCGCTCAGCCCGCTCCCGCCGCTCCTTGAACGGCACCCCCGCCATGCGCAGGGGCAGTTCCACGTTCTCGCGGGCGCTCAGCAGCGGCATCAGCCCGAACGACTGGAAGACGTAGCCGATGCGGCGCAGGCGCAGGCGGGTCAAATCGGCCTCGGGCAGCCGGGTGATCTCCGTCTCCGCCAGAAAGACCTGCCCGGCCGTGGGCCGGTCCAGACCGCCCAGAATATTGAGCAGCGTGGTCTTGCCACTCCCCGACCGCCCTTTCAGGGCGGTGAGCCGCCCCCGCCCGATGCCGAGGCTGACGCCCACCAGCGCCCGGACGGCCGTGGGGCCGCTTCCGTATGTACGGTCCACGCCCACCGCGCGAACCAGCGCATCTGTCATACGATCAACCTCCGAAAATCATCAACCCTTCGGTTATTTCGACAATCCTGGGGGAGACCCTTGTCATGGGAATCAAGTTCTACGGCCGTGAACCGTTTCTACGCAAAAAAAAGACCGCCGTGCCACATGGCAGGGCGGTCTTTTCGGCAGCTTATTCCACGTTCGCACTCAGCACCACGCCGGCGCACCTTTCGCAAAGCGTCGGATGGGCCTCAATCTTGCCCAGTTCCCGGTAGTTCCAGCACCGCTCGCACTTCTCGCCCGTCGCCCGGACCACCTCCACGGACAGGTCATCCGGCCCCTGGCCGTAGTACGTGCCGCTGGGCGCCGCCTGACCGCCGGCGAACAGGCGGACGTCGCTGACGATGAAGATGCCGGGCAAATCGGAAGCGTGGCTCTGCAGCAGCTCAGCGAGCCCGCCTTCCGGCCCGCCGGTCACGTACAGGTGAACCGCCGCCTCCTGGCTGGAGCCGATGTGCTTGTCAGCGCGTGCCTTCTCCAGCACGGCCTGCACCGCAGACCGGACTTCCAGGAGCTTCGCCCACTGCTCGCCGAGCTTTTCGTCGATGAACGCCCGATCAGCCTTGGGCATGCTCAGCAGTTGCGAAGTGACCGGCGCATCGGCAGCCTTGGGCAGGTAACCAAACGCCTCCTCGGCCGTGAAGCTGAGAATGGGGGCGAGCATGCGGACCAGGGCGTCAGCTACGGCGTACAGCACCGTCTGGGCGCTGCGCCGTTCGACCGACTTCTTGCCGCTGGTGTAGAGGCGGTCCTTCAGAATGTCGAGGTAAATGGCCGACAGATCGACCGAGCAGTAGTTGTTGATGGCATGGTAGACCAGATGATAGTCGTAGTGCGCGTAGGAGTCGGCGACCCGCTGCACCACTTCCTGCAGCTTGTGCATGGCGTACCGGTCGATCTCGAGCATCTCGCCGCGTCCGACGGAATCGGTCGCCGGGTCGAAATCGCTCAAGTTGCCCAGCAGGTACCGGATGGTGTTGCGGATCTTCCGGTACGCCTCGGCCACCTGCTTGAGGATGTTCTCCGACAGCGCCATATCGTTGCGGTAGTCGGTGGAGGCCACCCAGAGGCGGAGAATGTCGGCGCCATACTGCTGGATGATCTTCAGGGGATCGATGACGTTGCCGATCGACTTGGACATCTTCCGGCCCTGCTCGTCGACCGTGAAGCCGTGCGTCAGGACGGCCCGGTAGGGCGGCCGGCCGCCGCGGGCGACGACCGAAGTCAGCAGCGACGACTTGAACCAGCCCCGGTGCTGGTCGGACCCCTCGAGATACAGGTCGGCCGGCCAGCTCAGGTCGGACCGCGTCTCCAGCACGCCCGCGTGGCTGGAGCCGGAGTCGAACCAGACGTCCAGGATATCCTTTTCCTTGCGGAAGGAGCGCCCGCCGCAGTGCTTGCACATCAGGCCGCCTTCGGGATAGAAGTCCTGGGCCGGGCGAATCCACCAGGCGTCGGTGCCTTCCTTGCGGACGATATCGGCCACCCGCTCGAAGACTTTGGGCTCAAAGGATGGCTCACCGCAGGTCTCGCAGGTCAGAATGGGAATCGGCACGCCCCACGACCGTTGCCGGCTGATGCACCAGTCCGAGAGCCCCTCGATCATGTTGGCGATCCGGTTGTAGCCCCAGTCCGGAATCCACTGCACGTCCTTGATCGCCTGCATGGCGGTCTCCATGAAGCCCTCCACCTTGGCGAACCACTGGACCGTGGCCCGGTAGATGACGGGATTCTTGCAGCGCCAGCAGTGGGCGTACGAGTGGCGAATCTTGCCCTGGGCAAGCAGCATGCCCGCATTGTCCAACGCCTCGATGATGACCGGGTTGCCCTTCTCGATGAAAAGCCCGGCAAAGGGGCCGGCCTCTTCGGTGAAGACGCCTTTTTCGTTGACGGGATTAAGCACGGGCAGGCCGTACTTCTGGCCGACTTCAAAGTCTTCGTGGCCGTGGCCCGGGGCCGTGTGGACGGCGCCTGTGCCGTCCTCGACGGTGACATGGTCGCCCAGGATCACCGGGCTGACCCGGTCAAACAGCAGATGGCGGTAGGTGACGCCTTCCAGCTCGGCGCCGGTGAAGGTCGCCAGCTGCGGGCCCATCGGCACGCCGATGGCCTCGCAGACCTTGGGCGCCAGGGCGGCAGCCAGGACGAGCTTGCCCTTCTGCGTATCGTAAAGGCCGTACTCCACTTCGGGATGGAGGGCAATGGCGAGGTTGGCGGGCATCGTCCACGGCGTGGTGGTCCAGATGACCATGTAGGCATCGGCGGGCAGCTTGCCCTGGCCGTCAACCACCGGGAACCGAACGTAAATCGACATGGAGGTCTTGTCGGCGTATTCGATCTCCGCTTCGGCCAGGGCGGTCTCGTCGGTGGCGCACCAGTAGACGGGCTTGAGGCCCCGGTAGACGTGGCCCTGCGCCGCCATGGCGGCGAAGACTTCGATCTCCTTGGCTTCCAGCTCGGGCTGCAGGGTCAGGTACGGGTTCTCCCAGTCGCCCCGGACGCCCAGCCGCTTGAACTGCTCGCGCTGCACGCCCATCCAGTGCAGGGCGGTCTGCGTGCAGAGCCGGCGCAGTTCCACAGGATCGACCTTGTTCTTGTCGACCTTGCCCGACTTGAGGGCCGCCAGTTCGATCGGCAGGCCGTGGGTGTCCCAGCCCGGCACGTAGGGCGAGTCGTAACCCGCCATGGTGGCGTACTTGACGACGATATCTTTGAGGATCTTGTTCAGGGCGTGCCCCAGGTGAATGTCGCCGTTGGCATAGGGCGGCCCGTCATGCAAAATGAACTGCCGGCGGCCGCGGGTCGCGTTCTGAACGGTGCGATACAGGTCCATGGACTCCCACGCCTTGAGTTGCTCCGGCTCCCGGGTCGGCAGGTTTGCCTTCATGGGGAACTGGGTCTCCGGCATGTTCAGCGTCGCCTTGTAATCGGGCTTCTCGCTCACGGGTGCGTCCCTCCAGGAATCGTCCTTGATTGAAGATGAGAAAAAGAAAACCTCGTCCCCACAAAGGGGCGAGGTTTTGGCTCGCGGTACCACCCTACTTTGGATGTGCACATAGGCACATCCACCTTCCTGCACAGGTACTTTCGTATACCTGTTCCCCGGTAACGGAGGGCATCCGTCCACGTCTACCGCCGGGGAGTCCGGCATCGGGTGGAGACTCAGGGGTGATCTTCCCGGGCAGTTCGGGGCCGGTCTTGCACCAGGGTGACCGGCTCTCTGGCCCGTGGCGGGCCCGGTACTCGTCCCCTTCATTGTCGCTCGGGGCATGCAGTTGTGGGCAGAACAGTCGCTTCAGTATATCACGCAGGCCCTTCACTGTCAAGTTTTCCCGTTCAGCCGGGCTGACATGAATGCAATGCGGGGTATCAGTCTTTATCCATTACTAACTCTTATAGTAGGATGCATCATTTTCGTTAGTTGTATAAAAGGACTATATTCGAGGTAGTGAGAATTAAAGGCATTGGTATGGGACTCCCGATTCACTTGATTCTCTAAGGGTTCTGTCCGGGAGGTGACGGGGGGTAACTGGTTCGCTTCAGTCGCGTCTCCTCATTTCCGACCGCACTAAAGGAGGTCTAGGTGGATGAAGCGTTTCCTGACGTTCTTGGTTGTTGCTCTGTGCTTGGTCGCGTTTGCAGTGCCGGCTTCCGCAGCCCGTCCCGTTGCAAAGTACCCGGTGACTTTCAACGGACATCCGGTCATGTTTGACACTGAAGTCGAAGTGATCAACGGCAGCACGTGGGTTCCCTTCCGCGCCATCTTCGAGAAGATGGGCGCCGAAGTCAACTATGACGGCACCACCAACACCATTTCCGCCACCCGTGGCAGCACCAAGATCGTGCTGAAGCCCGGCGAAGCGACAGCAACGGTCAACGGCGCGGTGAAGGATCTTCCCGGCAAGGTCTTCATCAATGCCGACAGCCGGACCATGGTCCCCCTGCGCTTCATCTCCGAGGCGATGGGCGCCGAGGTCAGCTACAACGACGCCACCACCGCGATCTCCATCGTCGATAAGAACTGGCCTCCCAGGAGCGGCGAAGTCCTCCTCGCCCTGTGGAACAAGCCGGAAGGCAAGTTCAACCCCATCGTCTCCGCCGACACCTACTCCAGCAACATCGGCGGCATGATGTATGACGGCCTGTGGCGGTATGACGAGCGCTACACGCCGATTCCGGCCCTCGCCGAGTCCTGGGAGTGGGATTCGACCAACACCAAGCTGACTTTCTACCTGCGCCAGGGCGTCACGTTCTTCGACGGCACTCCGCTCACCGCGAAGGACGTCATCTTCACCTACAAGGCCATCTTCCATCCGAAGTACATCGGTCCCCGCAACGTGGGCTGGGAAGATGTCAAGGGCTGGGAAGAGTACACGAAGGGCCTGAAGGGCGAGGTCCAGGCCAACTTCGATAACGGCTTTGCGACCACCGGCAACCTCGAAGGCCTGTATGCTCCCGACGACTACACCGTCGTCTTCGAACTGAAGCAGCCCAACGCCCCGTTCCTCTTCAACATCGCCTACGGAATCCTCGACTCCAGCAAGTACCAGTACGTGCCGGTGCAGAACTTCGGCACGGCTCAGGATCCCTACAACGTCTATCCGAACGGCACCGGCGCCTTCCAAATGGAGAACGTCATCGAAGGCCAGTACTACACCCTCAAGGCCAACACCAACTACTGGTCTGGCCGGCCCTACGTCAACAAGATCATCTGGCGCGTTGTCGACTCCTCCGTCGCGGTTGGCGAAATGCAGCTCGGCACCCTCGACTTCGTCGAGGCCAACGCCCCCGAACTGCCGGCCTACCAGGCGATGAACAACGTCAACATCATCGAGTTCGCTGACATGCTCTATCAGGAGATGGTCTTCAACTCGGCTGCAGGCCCCACCGCCGACAAGTTGGTCCGCCAGGCGATCGCGTTCGGCACCGACCGCCCGGGCATCATCCACTCGCTGATGCAGGACCACGCCTCCACGATGTACACCCCGGTCCATCCGCTGACCTGGGCGTACACCGAGGATGTTGAGCAGTACAACTACAACACCGACAAGGCCAACGCCCTGCTCGACCAGGCCGGCTGGAAGATGGGCTCCGACGGCATCCGTGAGAAGGACGGCAAGAAGCTGTCGCTCCGCCTGATCTACCCGAACGTCGGCAACCAGGTCCGCATTGCCACCGCCCCGGTCTTCCAGCAGATGATGAAAAAGATCGGCGTTGACATCCAGCTGGTCGGCTACGACTGGACGGCCATCAACACCAAGGTCTTCGAAGAGTACGACTTCGACCTGTATTTTATCGGCTTCTCGCTCGGCAACTCTGACCCCGACCCGACCGGCCTCTGGGACAAGGGCTCCATCGCCCCCGGCGCCTTCAACGCCGGCCGCTGGTGGACCGAAAAGTCCGAGCAGCTGATCGCCGCTGGCAAGCAGACCGGCGACATCGAGAAGCGGATGGAGATTTACTATGAATGGCAGAAGCATTGGGCGGAGGAGGCGCCGGCCGTCATGCTGTACGCCACCAACACGCTCATCGTTGCCAACAAGCGGCTGATGAACTTCAAGCCCGGCCCGCAGGGTTACTACTGGAACATCGAGGAATGGTGGCTCTCCAAGTAACTGCGTAGATCCCCCGTGTCGGACGGGGGCGGCCCGGGGAGTATCCCCGGGCCGCCCCTGCTCCCCCGGGACGAAAGGGGACACATCTGTGGGCCGTTACATTCTTCGGCGCTTGCTGCAAACGATTCCGATCCTGTTCGGCGTCTCCATCATCATCTTCATCATTGTGCACTCGACGCCGGGCAACCCGTATTCCTACCTATTCGGGCCTCGGGTCGACCCGAAGCTGAAAGAGAAAATGATGGTGGAGATGGGTTTTCGTGACCCACTTCCCATGCAATACGTCCGCTGGCTCCAGACGACCATGACCGGGAACCTGGGCGTCTCCCTGCGCACCGGCAAGCCTGTGACTGAACTGATCGGCGATGCGATGCCCAACACGCTATGGCTCTCGACAACCTCTTTCACGCTGGGTCTGACGCTCGCCATCCCCATCGGGGTGATCTCCGCCACACGGCAGTACTCCGCCTTGGACTACGGAGTGACGACATTCGCCTTCATGGGGATATCACTGCCCAGCTTCTTTGCAGCGCTGCTGATGGTTTACTTCTTTGGCGTCAAGCTGCGATGGTTCCCCATGAACGGCACCCTGTCTCCGGGAAAGACATTTGCCTGGGGCGATTACCTGAACCATCTGGTGTTGCCGGCCGTCACCCTCGCCTTGCGGGACGTGGCCGGCTATTCCCGCTTCACGCGCTCGAGCATGCTGGAAGTGATGCGGCAGGACTACGTGCGGACCGCCCGGTCCAAAGGCCTGGCCGAGCGGGTCGTCATTTACAAGCACGCCCTGCGCAACGGCCTCATTCCGGTGATCACGCTGCTGGGTTTCAGCCTCCCTGCACTCTTCGGTGGGGCGATCATCGTGGAGACCATCTTCACCTGGAACGGCATGGGCAAGCTTGGGCTGGAAGCGGTCAATAACCGGGAATACGGCATTTTGATGGCCGTGAACATGTTCTTCGCCATCATGGTCATCGTCGGCAACCTGGTCGCCGACGTGCTCTACGCCATTGTCGATCCCCGGATTCGGTACTCATAGGGAGGGTCAAACGTGGAGCCTGCCAAGAATCTGCCTTCCAACGAGGAACTGCTCCGCAGCGGCCTGACCGAGAGTGCCAGCACATGGACCAAGGCCGTCTGGTCCCGCTTCAAGCGCAACAAGCTCGCAGTAATCGGCGCCGTGATCCTGATCATTCTAGTGCTGATTGCCATCTTTGCCCCCGTGATTACCGACAGCACCCTGGGCTGGGGCCGCGACGAACCCGACCGGTACGTCCGGGCAATCCCGACCGCCCGCCACCCGCTGGGCACCGACAGCGTCGGCCGCGATATCATGGTCCGCCTGATCCACGGCGGGCGGGTCTCCCTCGGCATCGCCCTGACGTCGGTCGCCTTCTCCATCGTGGTGGGTACTCTGGTTGGTGCCACCGCCGGCTACTTCGGCAAATGGATCGATAACCTGCTGATGCGCCTGGTCGATGTGATTCAATCTTTCCCATTCCTATTGTTCGCACTGACCATTGTGGCCATCCGCGGCCCGCGCCTGGACAACCTGATTTTCGCTCTGGTCTTCCTGGGATGGCCCACCTCGGCCCGTTTGGTGCGCGGCGAGTTCCTGAGCCTGCGGGAGCGGGACTACGTGGAAGCAGCCCGGGCAACGGGCGCTCCGCCGTTCCGGATCATGTTCCGGCACATGCTCCCCAATGCGATGGCCCCGCTGATCGTGCAGGCGACGCTGGACGTGGCCGGCCTGATCCTACTGGAAGCGGCACTGAGCTATCTGGGCTTCGGCGTCCAGCAGCCGATTCCGACGTGGGGCAACATGTTGACGGAGTCCCAGAATATGGCCGTTTTGACCCGCATGCCCTGGATGTGGGTGCCGCCCGGTTTGATGATCTTCCTGACGGTACTATCGATCAACTTCGTCGGCGACGGGCTCCGCGACGCCCTCGATCCTCGGCTTAAGCAGTAAGAAGAGGTGATATTGATGACCAAGAAGCGCATTGCGCTTTCCCTGGCCGTCCTGCTGATGCTCCTGGCGGTCGGCTGCGGCAAGAAGGCCATCGAAGGGGAAGTCACAACGCCGCCGCCGGCTGATAAAGCCACACCGGCAGCCAACGCTACGACCACCACCCCGAGCACCAACAACCCCTCGGCCCCGGCCCAGGAGGAGCCCAAGCAGAGTTTCTTTGCACCGGAGCCCAAGCCGGCCTACGAAAAAGTGAATCTGGGCCCGCTGAAGGTGGCCACCCCAGCCCAGGTCGGACCGCTGACCGTGACCCTGGCGGAAATGTCCGCCGTCACCAAGGCGCCCGGACTGCCGCCCAACTACGTCTACCTGGTGATGCGAGCTTCGGTAAAGAATAATGGCAAGGAAGAGTATACGATTAACTCGTCCGACCATTTCAAGATGGAGACGCCCGAAGGCAAGGTCATGCCGTTCAACATCCAGGCCACGGCGCAGCGCAATCCCCGCCTGCAGGGGACGATTGTGGCGGGCGGTGCGATGGAAGGCTGGCTGGGCTACCTGGTAAAGAACCAGCCCGGGGCGTTCAAGTACCGCTTTATCCATCCCGACTACGGCAGCGCTTTTTGGGAGTTCTCCATACAGTGACGAAAGAGGGGGGTGTTGCCCCCCTCTTTATTCTTACTATGCAACGATAACTACCTATCAGTAAATTGTGTGAACCGTTTCTCCTGTGCTCATGTCATATAGGAGAATGCGATAGTGGCTAATCACTCATAGCAAAACAGCCCAACAGTGGCAACGGTACTGGTCATCTACCACAGGGTGTCAGGCAGCGTAACCCCGTCTGCGCTATTTGCAGGTCCAAAGGGACGCACCGACAGCCAACAAGCTCGAAGGGGGCATCAGATTTGGCTCGCAAGTGGATCGCTCTCGCTCTTTCAATCGTGATGGCCGCAGCCTTGTTCGCGGGCTGCAGCAAGGACACCAAGACAGAGACCCCGCCGACTACCGCTCCGCCGGCTCCCGCAGTCGATCCGAACAAGCCCGTGGATGGCGGCACGCTGACGATCGGCACCTTCTCGGACATCGTCACCATCAACGCGATCATGATCGACGACACGTCCTCTCAAGATGTGGCCAGCTTCCTGCTGGCGCAGCTCTATGACGTCAACGGCAAGGGCGAAGTCATCGTCAGCCCGTGGTCCATCGCCAAGGAGCCCTTCACCATCAGTACCGACAAGAAGACCTACACGATCAAGATTCGCCCAGACGCCAAGTGGTCTGACGGCAGCCCAATCACCGTCGAAGACGTCGTCTTCACCTACAAGACGCTGTCGAACGAAGCGGTGGGCGCCCCCAGCTACAGCGCCTACGCGCAGATCGCCGACGTCAAGTCGCAGGGCACCGACATCGTAGTGATCACCCTGAAGGACGTTGACTCCCGGTTCGAGACCTCTCTGACGGCGAACATCGTACCGGCGAAGGCCTTCAAGGATATGAAGCCTGAGGATATCGGCAAGGCCAAGTACGGCACCGACCCGAAGGAAACCCTCACCTCCGGCCCGTACCTGTGGAAGGAATGGGTCGAGAAGCAGTACATCACCCTCGAAAAGAACCCGAACTACTGGGGCCAGAAGCCGCATATCGACAAGGTCATTTTCAAGGTCTACGCCGACCAGAACACGGAAGTCCAGGCCCTGATCAAGGGTGAAATCGACTTCCTAGAGACCGTTCCCGTCGCCACCCTCGACGCTCTGAAGGCCAGCCCGGCCATCAAGCTCTTCGAAGGCGCCGGCCCCGTCTACGACTACGTGGCCTTCAACTTCAACGCGGACAACTGGCCCGGCAAGTGGGTCCCGTTCGCCGGCGCCAAGACCCGGCAGGCGATCAGCCACGCCATCAACCGCCAGGGCATGGTTGACAGCGTACTGAAGGGCCACGGCTCGCTCCTGAACGGTCCGTTCCTGCCCGGCGCCTGGCCTGACTCCCCTGAAGTGACCGCGAAGTGGGAGTTTGACGTCAACAAGGCGAAGCAGTTGCTGGCGGAGGACGGCTGGAAGGCCGGCTCCGACGGCATCCTCGTCAAGGATGGCCACAAATTCGAGTTCGAGCTGATGACCAACGCCGGTAATAAGCGTCGTGAGTCCTACGCTGCGATCATCCAGCAGAACCTGGCCGATGTGGGCATCAAGGTCAACATCAAGACCCTCGACTTCTCGGCCATGATCCCCGACCACTTCGCCCCGGGCAAGTTCCAGGCGCTGTTGCTTGGCTGGCAGCTTGGCCTCGACCCCGACGCCGAATCAATCTTCAGTTCCCTGTTCTTCCCGCCTGCTGGCCAGAACGCGGGCTTCTATAAGAACGAGAAGACCGATAAGCTCTGGGCCGACGGCTACCGTGTCTCCGAGAAGGCCCAGCGCAAGGAAGTATATAAGGGCATCCTGCAGGAGTACGCCCAGGATCCGCCTTACGTCTTCCTCGCCACCCAGAACATCATTACCGCCTACAACGAGCGGGTTAAGTGGGCCAAGGAAGACCAGCCGGTCCAGGCCATTCCGTACGGCTACTTCTACCACATTAACAACTGGTGGGTGACGCAATAACCGGTACCGCTACAAGGATAACCCGATACAGGGAAGGGGCTGCGGCCCCTTCCCTGCCTCTGGGTGCTACCTTTCGACCGCAGCAGAGGAGGCGGTGCCTATGTCGGAATACCTGATCAGGCGGCTTCTGCAGTCCATTCTGGTCCTATTCTTGATCTCCCTCGTCAGCTTCGGCTTAATCCATGCCGCTCCGGGCGGCCCGACGACGATGTTGATCAAGCCTAACCAGTCGCCGGAAATTGTAAAAATTCAATTGCATAACATGGGCCTTGACCGGCCGCTGCACATTCAATACTGGAGCTGGCTGACGCGCATGCTGAAGGGTGACTTTGGCACAACATTCAAGGCCGGTCGACCCGTGGGCGACTTTGTGTGGCCCGCCTTGAAGAACTCGCTAATCCTGATGACGACGGCATGGGTGCTGCAAATGCTGATTGCCATACCATGGGGCATTTACAACAGCACACGCCAGTATGGGTTCTCAGACAACACGGCGGCCGTGATCGGCTATGCGGGTATGGCGATGCCCACGTTCTGGTTCGCCATTTTGATGCAGGAACTCTTCTCCCTGAAGCTGAACTGGCTCCCCCTCTCCAATATGTACAGCATGAACAAGATCGGGCAGTTCAGCGACCTGGTCCTGCACATGATCCTGCCGGTTTCCGTGCTAGTGATCATCGGCCTGGCCAGCTACACCCGCTATGCCCGCGCCAGCATGCTGGAAGTGCTGGGGCAGGACTACGTCCGGACGGCCCGCGCCAAGGGTGTCAGTGAAGGCAAGGTCGTCTTCAAGCACGCTCTGCGCAACGCGCTCATCCCGATCGTCACCATTCTCGGCCTGGACCTGCCCGGCGTCGTCGCGGGCGCAGCCCTGACCGAGACGGTCTTCAATTGGCCGGGCATGGGTCGCCTGTTCGTCGACATGGCTTTTGCCCGCGAATACACGGTCATCATGGCGGTCGTCATGATCGTCGCCGTCGTCGTGATCATCGGCAACCTGATCGCCGATATCCTCTACGCCCTGGTTGACCCGCGGGTGCGGCTGACCGGAAAGGGGGCCGCATCAGCATGAGTGAACCTGTCACCACCCCTCCCGCTCCGGAGGCGCAGACCTACACCCTCTCCTCAAAGCCGGAGAGCCTGTGGCATCAGGCTTTGAAGAAGTTTCTCAACAACAAGCTGGCCATCGCCGGCCTGATCGTGATGCTGATCTTCATCACGCTGGCACTGCTGGCCCCCGTCATCCAACCCTATCCGCCCGCCAAAATCGACCTGCTGGGCGCATCGCCCGTGCCGTCCGAGGCGCACTGGCTGGGCACGGATCACATTGGCCGGGACGTCGTCTCCCGCTTGCTCAGCGGCAGCCGCGTCTCCCTGCTGGTAGGCTTCACTGTAGCGGCAGGAACGGTGATCGTCGGCTGCATCATCGGCTCCATCGCCGGCTTCTTTGGCGACTGGGTCGACAGCGTGCTGATGCGGTTTATCGACGTAATGCTCTCGTTCCCGGCCCTGTTCCTGAACATCCTGGTGTTGGCCATTTTCGGCGGCAAGTTCATCTACCTGATCCTGATCATGGTCTTCACCAGTTGGATGGGCGTCGCCCGGCTGGTGCGCGGCCAGTTCCTGCAGCTGCGTGAGATGCAGTACGTCGAAGCTGCCCGGGCGACTGGCGTACCCGCCTGGCAGATCATGTTCAACCACCTGCTGCGCAATGCAACCGGTCCCATCATCGTCAGCGCTACGCTTTCCGTGGGCGGTGCGATTCTCGGCGAGTCGGCGCTCTCCTTCCTGGGCCTTGGCATTCAGCCGCCCCAGACCAGCTGGGGGCAGATGCTGAGCAACTCGCAGGAGTACATGCTGACCAACCCCATGTTCGCTGTCTATCCGGGCCTTTGCATCTTCCTGACGGTACTCGCCATCAACTTTGTCGGCGACGGCATTCGCGATGCGCTTGACCCGCGGCAAAAGGTCCGCATTCCGAAGGGGAGGTTGGCACAATGGCGAGCCCGCTTCTCAAAGTAAAGGACCTGGTGACAGGATTCTGGTCCGAAAAAGGCCTGCTCATCGCTGTCGATGGTGTCTCGTTCACCATCGACGAAGCCGAGACGGTCTGCATCGTCGGCGAGTCGGGCTGCGGCAAGAGCGTCACGTCGCTCTCGATCATGCGGCTGGTCGATTACGACAACGGCGGCATTCTGAGCGGGGAGGTACTGCTCGGCGGTCAGGACCTGGCGAAGCTGAGCCAGGAAGAGATGCGCCTGATTCGTGGCAGCCAGATCGCCATGGTCTTTCAGGAGCCGATGACGGCGCTCAACCCGGTCTTTACCATCGGCGACCAGATTGCCGAGGCGGTGATCCTGCATGAAGGCAGTTCGAAGGATGAGGCGTGGAAGCGCGCCGTCGAGATGCTGTCGCTGGTGGGTATTCCGGAGCCGGAATCCCGGGCCAAACAGTATCCCCATGAGTTCTCCGGCGGCATGCGCCAGCGCGCCATGATCGCCGTGGCGCTGGCCTGCAATCCCCGCCTGCTGATCGCCGACGAACCGACCACAGCCCTGGATGTCACCATTCAGGCACAGATCCTGGACCTGCTGCGCCATCTGCAGCAGAAGCTGAAGATGTCGATTGTGCTGATCACACATGACATGGGCGTCGCCGCCGAAATGGCCGACCGGATCATCGTCATGTACGCCGGCAAGATTGCCGAAGAAGGCACCGTATTCGAGCTGTTCGACAGCCCCATGCACCCATATACCATGGGCCTGCTGGCTTCGATTCCGGGCTACAACAGCGAGCGTGGTCAGCGGCTGCATACGATTGCCGGTTCCACGCCGAATATCGCGAAGATGCCTTCCGGCTGCCGATTCCATCCCCGCTGTCCGTATGCCGTCGAACGGTGCCGAACCGAGGAGCCCGTTCTGCACGACCTGCACGGGCACGATGTGGCCTGCCACCGGGTTGACGACGTTGCGGCGATTCGCGCCGCGAACGGAAAGGCGGTGACTGAGCAGTGAGCAGCGTACTGAACGATCAGATCGGTCAGGCGCCTGAGCGCAAGCGCCGGCCCCTGGTGGAGGTCCGCCATCTTAAGAAGTACTTCCCCATCCGGTACGGCCTGCTCAGCCGGGTCATCGGTAACGTCCGGGCCGTCGACGATGTCTCGTTCTTCATCGACCCCGGCGAAACGTTTGGCCTGGTGGGCGAATCCGGCTGCGGCAAGTCCACGCTTGGTCGGGTGATGCTCCGCCTTCAGGAAGCGACTGCCGGCGAAGTCGACTTTGAGGGCAGAAATCTCCTGCGCCTGCGTGGTTCCGAATTGCGCCAGGTCCGCCGGCAGATGCAGATCATCTTCCAGGATCCATTCGGTTCGCTCAACCCGCGCTTTACCGTGGGCGATATCATCGGTGAGCCGCTGCGGGTCCACAAGGTGGCCCGGGGCGCCGAGCTGACGGAACGGGTGGCCGAGCTGCTGCGTACGGTCGGCCTTGATCCGTCATGGCGCAACCGCTGGCCCCATGAGTTTTCCGGCGGGCAGCGGCAGCGGGTGGGTATCGCCCGGGCTCTGGCCCTGAACCCGCAGTTCGTCGTGGCGGACGAAGCGGTGTCGGCCCTGGACGTCTCGGTCCAATCGCAGATCATCAACCTGCTCTCAGACCTGCAGCAGAAGTTCGGATTGACCTATCTGTTCATCGCACACGGATTGAATGTCGTGCAGCATATCAGCAACCGCATCGGCGTGATGTACCTTGGCAAGCTGGTGGAGGTCTGCGGTTCGGAAGAGCTGTTCCGGCGGCCCGCGCATCCATACTCCAGCGCCCTGCTATCCGCCGCCCCGATGCCGAACCCGCACCGCAAGCGGGAGCGCATCGTTCTGACGGGAGAGGTCCCATCTCCGGCCAACCCACCAAGCGGCTGCCGGTTCCATACGCGGTGCCCTTTCGTCAGGCCGGATTGCAGGGAGCAAGCACCTGAACTCCGCCTGATTGGCAGTGACCATTGGGTGTCCTGCCACTATCCGCTCGTGTAGATAGAAGCGGCCTCACACCCGGAACATGTGAAAAAGTCAGCCCTGGAGCAAGGTGCCCCAGGGCTGTCCGCTATTCTTTGTGGCCTTCCGGCGACATTTGCGCTGCCGCTGCCTTGGCGAAGGGGTCGTACAGACCGTCGATGGCTTCCAACTGGGCCTGCAGCATGGACTTGACCTGGGTGCGCAGGGTGTGGGCCGCCCGTGCCAGGTCGGCATTCTCTTCCATGATGCGCCGGGCCTTGACCTGGCCCGTCTCGATGATCCGCTCGGCCTGGAGCCGAGCTTCCTGAATGATCAGGTCTGCGTTCTTCTTGGCGTTGGCCTTGACTTCCTCTGCCGCCTCCTGGGCGACGACCAGGGTCTTGTTGATCGTCTCCTCAAGGCTCCGGTACTGATCAAGCTTCATGTTCAGATCCTCAATTTGGGTCTTGAGGCGGTCGTTCTCCTTGATCATCCGGTCGAACTCGCCCATGACCTGGTCGAGGAAATCATCTACCGCGTCCTTGTCATATCCGCCGAAGGTCTTCTTCGGAAAATCCTTGTTGTGAATATCAAGCGGCGTCAACGACATGCGATCACCCGCTTTCTTGCTTTAGGACGACTAGATTCCAACCCGCTCAAGCGCCATAACGATGTACCGGCCGAGGAATTGGATCAGAAGCAGCAAGATGACCGGGGAGAAGTCAAAACCCATTCCCCCCGTGGGCAGAATGTTCCGGATGGGGGCGAGCATGGGCTCGGTCATCCGCCAGATCATCTCATCGATGGAGAAGAACCAGCTGTTGCGGCTCGTCCGGTAGCGGGGGCGGAACCAGGAAAGGAGCACCCGCGCCAGGATCAGAACCTCCAGGATACCAAGAAAGATATTCGCGGTTTTCGCGAGGATCATCTGTCCAGGACCCCTCCCCGATCTCCCGTGCCGATAGAATTCCGGTGAATCTACTTGTTGCGCCAGTCGAACCGGGGACGGCCTTCCTGGCCGGGCTTCTCTTCCACCAGCCCGCGGCCCGTGGCCCGGACCAGCAGGTCTGCCTCTTCCCGTGTCACGTACCCCGACGAGCGAGTGACAGCGGCCTCCTCACGGGCGGCCACACCGGTCAGCTTTTCCAGAATGCCGGGCGGCAGGTCGACAGCGCCGCCGCCGATGGCAGTGCCGGTAAGGCCCCGCCCCATGGTGGAGATGTCAACGCCCTGCGGAGCAAAGAAGAAGATGCCCTGTGCAATGCGCTGCGTCTCCCCGTTCAGCGCGTAGATGGCGCCGTTCAGGAAGTTGAGGATCTTCTGAGCGAGGTCCTTGTCCAGCGATTCGAGGTTCAGAATCACCGGGCGCCGGGCCCGCATTTGGTCGACGATCGTCTGGACTTCTTCGAACGAGCGGGGCTCGACGACGAGGACTCTAAAGCCCCCCTGCGGCTGACGCTGCGGGGCTGCGGTGATAGGTACGACAGGTGCGGCCCGCCGCTCGGTCGGGCGCTTGAGGTCGTTAGGCCAGATGGCCTCGGCCTGATTATCATCTTCGTCCGCTGCTTCCTCAAACTCATCCTCTTCCGGGCCGAACCCCAGATAGTCGACGAGCTTCTTCCACAGGCCATCCTGCTTAGCCATGACCCCGGTCCCTCCCTGCGGTGCTTGTCAAACCGAGTCACCTGCCGGGCTAAGTTCTGGCGCCGAAGATGGCTGTGCCGATCCGCACCAGGGTAGCCCCTTCTTCAACCGCTACTTCAAAATCACCCGACATGCCCATGGACAGGTGTTCCATATGGATGCGTGGCAAGTTCAGCTCCCTGACCTCCTCCGCCAGCCGCCGCAGCCGCTGAAAATGGGGCCGGGCTGCCTCGGGTTCGGCGTCCAGGGGAGCCATGGTCATGAAACCCTGGACCAGCACGTGGCCGCCGTCGCTGATAGTCCGCAGCAGTAGCGGCAGGTCGCCGGGGCTGACGCCGTGCTTGCTTTCTTCGCCGGAGACGTTCACTTCGACCAGAGCCTTGCAGGGTACCCCCCGGCGCCCTGCCAGCCGGTTCAGTTCATCCGCCAGCGAAACGCGGTCCAGTGAGTGGATCAGATCAGCCATGTCGAGGGCAGGTTTGGCCTTGTTGGTCTGCAGGGAGCCGATCAGGTGCCAGGTGGCACTCCCCCCGATGGCAGGCCACTTTTCCTTCAGCTCCTGCACCCGGTTTTCGCCCAGGTGGGTAAGGCCGGCGGCCAGAACCTGGCGAATCTCCTCTACCGTGCGCGTCTTGCTCACGGCGATGATGGTGACATCCGCCGGGTTTCTGCCGGCCCGCAAGGCCGCAGCGGCAACCCTCTGCTTTATCTGTTCCACATTTGCTATGATGTTCGACACCAAAATCCAACTTCCCTTCCGATTTGCAGACAGAATTTCCATTGTACCGAGGTTGCGCCCACGCCAATGGTCATTGGCAAAGCGCTTGATTCTCACCGCATGGAGGTTGGCGCGTATCGAAGAACCCTGACGCCTACGGCGAGGTCCGTTTCCAATGCCAGGACCTGGTCATTGCCGCCCAGGACCCGCACGGGGTGGAACCGGGTCTCAAGCCCTTCAAGGACCCAGACGCCCTGCAATCCGTCCCTCACGTCCAGGGCGGTGCGGGGGACCGTCAGCCCCTCGTAGGCGCCCATGACCAGCGTAGCCCGGAAGCGGCGCTGCAGAACCAGCTCTTCCGGCATGGCCGAGGCCGACAAGGTGAGCAGCACCTGGCCCCCTTCCCTGACCTGTCCCGTAATGCGGCCCGAGACGGGCCGCGCATCGCGGCCGTCCAGGCGGATGGTGACCCGGTTGGCGCCGCCCAGGCGGGTGAGGGCCTCTTCCGGCAAGACGGCCAGCAAGGTGGTGTTGAGGTTGTCCACGATTTTCAGGACGGCTTCGCCCTGCCGCACCGTCTCCCCGGGGGCGTGCGGCCGCGGACCCATCGCGGCGAGGGCAGAGGGTTTCAGTTCGCCTGACAGCCGCCCCTCGAGCCCGTCGGTCTGGTAGATGACGATGCCGGACGTGCCCGCTTTGATTACGCCCAGGGCGCGCCCTACAGGCTGCTCGGGCGAGAGCAGAGGCGCCGGTGCGACGACCACGGGCTGCGACCGGCCCAGTTGCTGCGAGAGCTCTTCCTGGCGAACGGCCAGCTGATCCAATTCATCCTGAAGCCGTGCCGCGGCTTCACCGTCGCCGTTGGCCTTGGCCAGGTTGATCGCTGATGCCCGGTCGTAAATCGCCGCGGTGATGCGGTCAATCTCACGGCGAATGGCGATGTCTCCCTGCGGCACGGGATCGGGAGGGGTGCCGGGCGGGGCAGGCTCCTGCGCCGTCCCGGCTTCCACGATTTCGGCCACCGGCGAGCCCACCCGCACGCGCTGCCCTTCCGCCACCAGCCGCCGCAGCCTGCCGTCCGCCGGGGCGGTGTAGACCTCCTCCTGACGGGCGATCAGGCCGTCCACGGCATAGGTGATTTCGACGGAGCCCTGCGTGAGGGCCACTGTCTCCACCGGGACGGGCAGGTTGCGGTAGACCAAGGCAGCGGCACCTAACACGGCGATGCCCGCCAGCGCGGCCAGCAGGGCCCTGCGCCAGCCGGACGCCGGGCGGCGGTGGGGCGGGAGTTCTCGGCGCAGGGCACGCAGGTTGCTGCGGCGTGCAGTGGCGAACTGCGGCATGTCTCATCCCCCTTGGCGCTGCCAATCGGGAGGTGCTGCGGGTCGTACATCAGACTAATGCGATGACGGCGGCGCCTCTTCCGGCGGTACCGGCTTCGGCCCGGTGGGAAAAGAGGCGCTGTACGGCGCAGGCCGTGCATTCGCCGGCGATGGTGACCGCCGTGACGCCCGCCCCGAGCAGATCCTGCCGGTTGGCCTCCCAAAGGTCGAGCATGTACTTGCCCGGGGTTTCCGGTTTCCCGGTGAGGCAGAGCTCCGCCCTGTCTTTGTAGTAAGCCCGGAGCGGCCCGGCCACCGCATCGTCCACTTCGTAGCAGCAGGGGCCGATGGAGGGGCCGATGGCGGCGAGGATCTCCCCCGGGCGGCTGCCGTACTGCTGCACCATGGCCGCCACGGCCTTCCCGCAGATGCCGGCCACGGTGCCCCGCCAGCCTGCGTGGACGGCGCCCACCGCCTGCCGGACGGGATCGTATAAGTAGACGGGCACGCAGTCGGCGGCTGTGACTACCAGGGCAAGCCCTTTTTCGTTTGTGATCAGCCCGTCGCAGTCGGGCACGACCCGTACGCCATCTTGACCCGGGGCCTCGGCGCCGGTGACGGCGACCACCCGGTCGCCGTGGACGAGACCGGCCATGACGGCCCGGTCCAGGGGAAGCCCGAGCAGCCCGAGCGTGCGGCGCCGGTTTTCGGCGACATGGCCGCGGTCGTCGGCGGTGGAATAGCTCCAGTTCAGCCCGCCGTCCCAGCGGGTGCTGGCCCCGCCCCGGCGCCCGGTGAAGAAGGCCGCTACTGTGCCAGCCGACTCCAGGGCGCTGATGTGAAGCACTTCAAGGCCGTCGTGTTCTTGCCAGCGGGCCGATGGGGTCATGCCTCATCCTCCGAATATCTCAGTCTTCTGTACTATTCTACCACGTCAGGGGCGCCCGGTGCCGCTTTCCCAGCAGAGGCCGGCGCCAATCCATCTATATCCTTCGACGATCCAGCCGAGGGTATCGGTTTCGGGCGCCCCGGGCCCGGGCAGCGTCAACAGCCGGTGCTGATAGAGTTCGCCGCGCCCGCACGCAAGGACGTGGGTTTCATAGAGGCCCGCCATGGTCGGGTAGCGGCGTTCAAGCGTGCGGAACCAGTCCGTTAGGACTTCGGGCAGCAGTTCGGGCTGCACGCCGTGGCGCTGGGCGTCACGGGGCGTCCTGATCCACAGGAACTCCAGCAGGGCGCCGAGGGCCGGCAGGGAGCCCGGCCGATCCTGGGCCCCGGGCCAGGCCTGGCACCACCAGTTGATGATGCGCAGCGCCATCTCCGTCCGGGCTTTGGAAGCGCCGCCGTTCATGAGATCGACGGAGTACCAGCGGAGGGCGTTCGGCTTCTCACCCCAACTGCCGTACGTTCTTCCGAACGTGGGCTGCCAGGGGCGCGCCTCCCGGGTGAAACTCCGCTGGGGCCTTTCGGCCGCCAGGCCCGAGACCTGAAACGGCAGGAGCCACGCTTCGTCCTGGTGGCTGCGCCTTACGTAGTGGCCTTCGGCCAGCAGAACGGCCACGGCCTCCTGCTCGGTGACGCCCCACTGGCTGGTCTCGTCCAGGTGCTTCAGCAGCGCCCGGGTGGCGGCCACGTTGCTCGGGTCGAGGCCGGGCAGCCGGGCCCGGCGGTGGAGCAGTTCGGCCCTGAGATACGGTCCGGCCGGGTCGGCGACGGTCAGCCAGAGTTCGTCGCCCACTTCGGGGCGCAGGCTCTCCCAGAGGCCTGTCGGCAGCGCCGGCTCGGCGCCGGCGGCCTGCAGGCCCCGGTGCCAGTCGGCATCGGCGGTGAAGCGGCCCCGGCGCCATTCATCAAAGGTGATGACGTGACGGAAAGCCCGCCCTTCAAGGACGGCGATCCGGGGGCCGGCGTAACGCCTGGCCAGGGTGACCATATCGGGCGGCAGCTGGGCCAACGCCTGGGCCACGGCGCTTCTGCCTGCGTTGCCCGGCAGTGCCGCCGCGGTGGGGCAGCGGGGAACGATCTGCTCCAGGCTGAGCAGGGCCCCTTCCTGGCGCAGTACCTCTTCCACTTCCGGCAGGACCCGTTCCGGCAGGGCAACCGGCTTGCCGGGGAGGGGCTCAGAGATGAACCGGGGCGGCAGGTCGCCGGTGGAGAGGGCGCGAGTCGCCTCACCGATGTACCGCACATACTCCCGCAGCACTTCGTCAAGCGGGCGGGCCGCCCGTGTCAGGACCGAATGGGCCTGCTCGCCCCGCCCGATCATCTTGGTGACGTGCATCTCCACCCAGCCGCTTTCCGGCGGTACGGGCAGGGGGCCGAGCCGGCGCAGGAGTGCATCGGGCGGGGCAGCCGTGTCGCCGGGACTGACGGGAATCTCGTCGGGGTTCGTCTCCGTCTCCCAAAAGCGGTCTGCGGTGATTTCCGTTGCATCATCCACCTGTTGGGTGTCGGTGAGGCGCGCCTGCAGGGCGGCCTGCAGGTCCGCCCGCGCCCGGCCCAGGACTTCCAGCCAGAGGTAGGGATTGCTGTCGAACAGGGTCATGCCGCCGAGCAGGAGCGCGTTCCGGTGTCGGCAGCCCTCGCCGACCGGCGCCCGGCAGGTACACCGGATCGTCGTCTGCGTCGAAAAGAGCTGCATGCCAGCGACCTTGCAGGCGTCTTCGAGTTCCGGGCCGAACTGGCCGGTCAGCAGCCGGGTCGTCCGGTCCTGATCCAGCGACTGGAGCAACTGCTTCCATTCCTTGTCGGTCAGGGGGCGGATTTTGAGCACCGCCACCTCTTCCTTGGCCCCGGCTGATGGGGCGACATGGGCCTCCACCCGCCCCTTGTCTACCCGCAGACGGGCGATGGCGCGGGCGGCGCTCTTGAGCTGCGCTTCCGTAGGCACGTCGGGCAAGTACCCGATGACGTGGGTGAGCCAGCGCTGCCCCCACCAGCCGATTTCGACGGGTGCGGTCTTGCTCATCTGCTCATCCCTCCCGCTCCAGGCTGATCAACTGCCGCAGTTCGTCCGTGGAGAGCTCGCCCAGCCAGGCCTCGCCCGTACCGACGACCTGGGCGGAAAGCTGCCGCTTCTCGGAGAGCAGTTCGTCGATGCGCTCTTCGAGGGTGCCCGCCGTGACGAGCTTGTGGACCAGCACCTGCTTCGTCTGGCCGATGCGGTAGGCCCGGTCCGTGGCCTGGTCTTCGACGGCCGGGTTCCACCAGCGGTCGAAGTGGAAGACGCGGTTGGCCGCAGTCAGGTTGAGCCCCACGCCGCCCGCCTTAAGCGAGAGCACGAAGACCGGCGCCTCGCCGTCCTGGAACTGCTGCACCAGCGCATCCCGCTCGCTGCGGGACGTGGAGCCGTCCAGGAAAAGGACGGGGCAGCCAAGGCGACGGGCCAGGTAGGCCTCCATCCGCCGGCCGAAGCTGCTGAACTGGGTGAAGACCAGCGCCCGGTCGCCTTCGGCCAGGCCTTCTTCCAGCATTTCGGTCAGGCGATCCAGCTTGCCGCTGCGGCCTTCGAGCGGCCCCGCGTCGTCACGCAGGCAGGCCGGGTGGTTGCAGATTTGCTTGAGCCGGGTCAGGCCTGCCACCACGGCGCCGTGCCGGGCGATGCCCGCCGCACCCTCCGCCTTCTCCAGCGTCTCCTGGACGGCCGCTTCGTACAGGGCAGCCTGCTCCATGGTGAGGTTGGCGTAGGTGACCATCTCCAGCTTCTCGGGCAGGTCGGCGATGATCGACTGGTCGGTCTTGAGGCGGCGCAGGATCATGGGTTGGACGAGCCGCTTCAGCCGGGCCGCCGCCTCCTCGTCACGGAACCGCTCGATGGGCAGGGCGTAGCTCTTGCGGAACTCCTCTGCGGCACCGAGGAATCCGGGGTTCACAAAGGCCAGCAGCGACCAGAGGTCGCCGAGGTGATTTTCGACGGGCGTACCGGTGCAGGCGACACGGTACTCCGCGTGCAGATGGCGGAGCGCTTTGGCGTGCTGGGTGGACGGGTTCTTCAGCGCCTGGGCCTCGTCAGCGATGACGCCCGCCCACTGCACTGCCTTGAGCGCCTCCTCCTCCCGGGCCGCCAGCGTGTAGGTGGTGATGACCACGTCATGCTCGGCGGCCCGCAGGGTAGAGCGGCCCGCCCCGTGGAAGACCATCACCCGGAGCGACGGGGCGAACCTGGCCAGTTCACGCCGCCAGTTGCCCACCAGCGACACCGGGCAGATGATCAGGGTGGGCTTTTCCGTCAGCCCCTGCTCACGCTCGTGGAGGATGAGGGCGATCAGTTGAATCGTCTTGCCCAGGCCCATGTCGTCGGCGAGGCAGGCGCCCAGGCCGTAGCGGCGCAGGAAGGCCAGCCAGTCCAGGCCCCGCTGCTGGTAAGGCCGCAAGGTGCCCTGCAGGCCCTGCGGGGGCGGCACCGGCTCGATGGTCGCCGGCTCCTGAAGGCGGGTGAGCAGGTCGGCGACCCACCCCTGGCCCTTCGCCGCTTCCACCTTGACGGGCGCCTTCTTATCATGTGCGAGCGCAGTGCGCAGGGCAGTGCCCAGGGTCACGGGCTCCTTGTACTTCTCCAGGTTCTTCAGAGCCGCCTGGATGGCCTCAGGATCGACCTGGACCCAGCGCCCCTGGTGCTCGACCAGCCCCCGCTTCTGGGCGGCGAGGCGGCGAAGCTCGTCCATGTCGATGGGGCTTCCGCCCAGGGCCAGCTCCCAGTCGACTTCGACAAGGTGCCCCAGGCCGAACCGGGATTCGGCGGCGCCGGCGGGCTTGACCGTCAGCTTGGCGCTGAGGGCCGCCGGGCGGACCAGACCTTCGGGCAACAGGACGGGAAAGCCCGCTTCCTGCAGAGTGAAGGCCCCTTCCCGCAGAAACCGGCTGACTTCCTCCGCCGAAATGGCCAGCCGCTCGGGCGCGGCTTCGCTGCTCAAGGGCTCAAGCGCGGGGAAGAGGCGGGCAAGGGTCGGCAGGTCGGCCAGGAGGCGCTGCTCGGGCGCCCGGTATTTGCCGCCGCCGATCTCGAGCTCGGCGCCGAGGGCGTCCCAGGCCGTCCGGGCGGAGACCCGGGCCGGGGGCGTTTCGCAGTTCTGTACGAAAAGCTCCAGCTCCCACTCTGCCGAGGTGGTGTCCGCTGGGGGGCGCAGGCGCAGGCCGGTGCGCAGGGCGCCGAGGCCCCGCTCGCCGCTGACCGGCGCCAGCCATTCGTCGACGGCTTCATAGAGGGCAGCGGCGTCCGGCAGACCGGGGGGCAGGTCGCGTCCTTCCTGGCCCGTGAGGGCCAGCAGCCAGTTCTGAGCAGCGGAGGAACCCGCCGACCGGGCGGCGGGCCGGTCGGGCACGCCCTCTAGAAACTGCCGGGCGAGGGCGCCCGTGCCGGTGCGCAAAAACAGGCTGATCAGCGCCCCCGCTTCGGGGGGGCGATAATGTTTGTGGCTGCGGTCCGGCGGTACGATTGCCCGGCAGACGTCGGGCAAGGCGGCTTCAAGCCGGGCGAGCCGGTCGGCGTCCTCAGGCTCGGGGGCGACCAGGTGCCAGTCGGCGGAGAGACAGCCCGCCTCGGCCCGGAGCAGGGGCACAAAGCGGCCGCGGGCGAGCAGTTCCAGCAGCAGATTTGCCGCGGCGCTCCAGGTGCGCAGGCTCTGGCCGAAGGCGAACGAGCGGGTTCGCTCCACATCGGGCAGCCACTGGGCGGCGGCGCCCAGCGATATGGCAAGACCGGGGAACTTAGCCGCCCCGTCGGGCAGCATGATGGTGCAGGCGACCGCGTTCACGTGCGGCAGGCCGGAGAGCAGCGGGTAGAGCTGTTCGGCGGCGACGGCCTGGGGATGCAGCGCCAGCGCCCGGCGCCGGGCGCCCGGGGCGAGGCGCCGGTCGATCCCCCAGAAAAAGAAAAAGCCCGACGCTCCGAACGGCACGACGCTGCCATGCACGGTGATCATCCCCGGGTCACCTCCTCTCCCCCTATAGTTCTTCAAAGGGCGCCGGGGACCCTCCAGCGCAGACAGGGTAATCGGGGCGAGGCGGCGAACAGGGATGCCGGGGTGACGATCAGTTGAACAGGCTGGACGCAGAGACGTGGTCGGACCGGTATCTGCTGCACAAGTACTGGGCCCGCAAGCCCGGCAACGTGGTCCGGCAGCATATCGCGCAGTATACGCAGGGGCTTGACGATGCCGTTGTGCTCGATCCCTTCTGCGGGAGCGGCGTGACCGCCGTCGAAGCCGTCGCCCTGGGGAAAAAGGCTGTCGCCGTGGATCTCAATCCCATCGCGTGCCTCATCACGCGGGTCACTGCCTATAGCCCGGTGGACCTGGCGCGGCTCGATGAGCTGTTCCACAGCATCATGGTGGATGTACAGGCGGAACTCTCGTGGCTCTATGCCACGCGGTGCGCCTCGTGCGGGGCCGTCGCCGTCATCCACTCCATCGGGTGGGTGGGCGATGAGCCGCACGAAGTCCGCTACCACTGCTCGAACTGCGGGGCCAGGCAGCGGCGGGCCGCCGTCAAGCCGATGGGTGATGAAGACCGGGCCGTCAGCGAACGGGTGGGCCGGTCGGAGATTCCCTACTGGTACCCCGATCCGCCCGTCTTCCAGGGCTGGCAGACGCTGAAGCTGCACCGGGCCGGCATCAGGTCGTTCGCCGGGCTTTACACCCGCCGGAACCTGTGGGCGCTGGCAGCCTTGTGGGACCGTATCAGCCAGGTCGAAGCGGCGACCTATCGGGAGATCCTGCAAGTCACCTTTACTTCGGTGGTGGCGCAGGCCACCAAGATGATCGCTGACTTCAAGCAGAACGCCGGCGGCCCGAGTTGGAAGATCAACACATACTGGCTGCCGCGGCGGTGGCAGGAGCTGAACGTCTTCCGGTCCTTCGCCAACCGGTATCAGAAGATGCGCAAGGCCAAGGCGGAGACGAACCGCTATGTCGGGGAGCGGCACGGGGCGCTTCAGGTCTTTCAAATGTCGTCGGCCAACCTGACGCCGGTCGAGTCCGCCGATCCGGGGCAGGCTGCGGTGGCGCCGGAGTCCGTTGACTACGTCTTTACGGATCCGCCCTACGGGGGCGAGAGCATTCAGTATCTGGAGCTGAGTGCGCTCTGGAACATGTGGATTACCGGCGGCGAGCTTTCGTTTGAGGGCGAAGTAATCTTCAACCCGCACCGGGGGCGGGATCAGGCCTATTACGATGCGATGCTTGCGCGGGTCTTCCGCCAGGTATACATCGCCCTGAAGCCCGGCCGGTGGCTGTCCGTCACCTTCCATAACAAGGACTCGGCGGTGTGGAACTCGCTGCTGGCCGCGTGCGCTGCGGCGGGGTTCGTGCTGGAGACGGTCGTGCCGCTCCACCCGTCTGCCCCGAATTTGACGCAGAAGTTGACCCGGGGCGCCCCCAAGACCGACCTGGTTCTTCATTTCCGCAAACCCCTGCCGGGGGAAGCCCGTCCGGTGGGATTCCCGTGGTCTGCCGACCTGCCCGGCCTGGTCCGGGAGACGGCCGAAGCACAGATTCTGGCCGAGGGATTCACGACCACGGGCAAGGTCTTTGATCAGGTGTTGATTCGGTGGCTCACCGGCGCGCCGAGTTTTGGGCCAACTTTTACGGTCTTTGACGTCGGGGAGATCCTCGCCTGCCACTTCAGGGCGGCAGGCGAACTGGTCGCCAACCCGCTCGTGCGGGAGCGGGGCGACGTTCACTGGGTGAAGCCATAATGCGAGCGCTCCGCCGGACCTTTCCGACGGAGCGCTTCCGTTCTATTCCCGCAGGGCGGGATATGCCCCGTCTACTTCCACGAGGATGCAGTCGGGTCCGATCTTCTTGATCTTCGTCCAGGGGATGACCACGTCCGGGCCCGAACCCAGGAGCCCGAAGAGCTTCCCTTCGCCCGGTACAACAATCGCCGTGATCCGCCCGCTTTCATCGTCCAGCTCCACATCGATCAGTTCGCCCATGCGGCGGCCCGTCCGAATGTCGATGACCTCCTTGCGAAGGTCGGACGCCTTTGTACTGCCCATGGATTGCCCTCCCTCCACCCGGGGTACTCTGAGGAGAGCCTATGCACGCGGGCACGTCCAGTTTCCGCTTACCGCGGGATGCGACCTGCGGCGGGCTTGCGCTGCAGTCTCTGCTTTGCCCAGTCGAGGAGGGCGAACCGAGCCTTGACCGGAATCCGCTCTTCGACCACAAGGTTGCGGGGAACGGCCACCGTCTGCGTGCCGCCGCTGCCGGGCTTGGGCTCCAGCACCACGCCCGTCGACCAGTCCAGGAAGCACATGGGCGGGAAGAGCACGCACCACCAGTTGGCGCCCTGCGCCTCACCGAGGGCCACCCGCAGGGCCGTGTAGCGCCCCGCAGGCACAAACAGCTCCCCGTAGAACCGGGCGGGGAAGTCGAACTGCCCCAGTTCAGTCTTGACGCCATAGGCCTGCCGCCCCTGCTTACTGATGACGCGGGCAGCCGCCTCGGAAATCCGGTCCATGGCCGGCCGGATGGCCGCTTCGGCCTCCGCCCGGGTCCGGGCGCCGGCGAAGAGCGGCGCAACCTCGGCTACGATGGCGTCGCGGACGGCCCGCTTCAGCGCCTGATCAGCTTCGGAGTCGCTGTTGGCGACCACGTGCAGCCGGATCAGGTTCTCCTGCAGGAAGGCCGGGTCGGTACCGCTCTGGAAGGCGGCGGCGGCGGGACGGCCCGCCAATTGCAGAACGCCGGCAGCGGCCAGGACGGCGCCGGTCCACAGCAGCAGCAGGCCGAGGGTCAGTCTCCGGTTCAAGCGGGTTCCTCCTCACGGGGCTTATGGGAGGAGTATAGCCCGAGCCGGGTTATGGTAAACGTGAATCAGTGGATCTGCGCGGCGTATGCCGTTAGTTCGGCGATGGACATCGGGCGACCGACGACCAGGCGATAATTATGCGTGTCGGTCTTCCAGCGGACTTCCCAGGCGTCGTGGCCCTGATCGTCCAGGAAGACGAGCCCGTCGAACCGGCCGACCTTGACTTTCCGTTCGGTGGCGTAGGTAGGCTTCAGGCCCATCTCCTCGCTGCCAGGCTCAGCCCTGTATGTGGAGCGGCGCAAGTCGAAGTAGATGGTGCCCATCCCATCCTCCTCGCCGGTGACGGTCACGGCCACCGTTTCGTGGCTCAGCCAGCGGCCGACAAGCGCCGGCAGGCTGTCCGTGAGCGGCTGGTCCCCGTCGTTGGTTGGATAGGTAGCAGGTAGCTGCAGGGGCTCCCGGGCGACTTTCCGGGCTTCGCCCAGGGTCGTCTTCAAGAACAGGGTGGGCTGAATCTCCCTGCGGACGACCGCCAGTGCGTTGCCGCCGACCGGGACCAACGTCAGAAAGGCAAAGCAGAGCACAAAGGCGGCGACCACACTGCGAATCCAGCGGCGGCGCACGGTTCGGCGCTTCAGTTCCCGGCGGATGTCGCATAGCTGGTCCGGAGCCGTTTCGGTCGCTGCATAGGCACACAGGACATGCTTGAGATCAGATTCATGCATTGCGCTCTTCCTCCTTCAGTAAGGACGGCAGCGTGGACCTGAGGCGGTCCCTGGCCCTGCTCAGCCGTGACTTGACGGTCCCCGTGGAGACCGAGAGCGTACGGGCCATCTCCTCCTCGGTCAGACCTACATAGTAGCGGAGTACCAGGGTTGCGCGCAGCGTGTCCGGCAGCTGGCAGACGGCCCTCCAGATCTCCGCCGCCCGCTCGCCGTGCAGGGCGGCCGACTCAGGGGTGGGCAGCGGCGACTCCGGCTCCTGTGCCCCGATGAGGCTGGCAAGGGGCATCCAGAAACGGCACCGCCGGACTGCCCGGAGTGGGTCGCCACGCCGCCTGGGGTCAAGGGGTGGTTGTTTTGGAGTCATGCGAGTACCTCCGGAGATTGTCTGACTCGCAGCTATATACCCGGCAGCCGGATAAAAGGTTCCCTTTCACTGGCTTATCTGTGCGACGCCCCGGCGGCGCCGGCGGTTCCCCACATAACGAAAGCCCGCCCTGAGCTGTGATCAGGGCGGGCCTCGTGCTACACGAACTTGCGCATGTGGCTCAGGGCGGCCTTTTCCAGCCGGCTGACCTGGGCCTGGGAGATGCCGATCTCTTCAGCGACCTCCATTTGGGTCTTGCCTTCGAAGAACCGGAGCGTCAGAATCAGCCGCTCCCGGTCGTTGAGCCGGCGCAGCGCCTCTCGAATCGAGATGCCTTCGAGCCACTGGATATCCTGGGCCTTCTCATCGCTGACCTGATCCATGACGTAGATCGGGTCGCCGCCGTCGTGATAGAGCGGCTCGAACAGCGAAACGGGCTCCTGAATGGAGTCCAGTGCAAACACGATCTCTTCCAGAGGCAGGTTCAGTTCGGTGGCAATCTCCTGAACCGATGGCTCCCGGGAGAGCTTGCTGACCAGGGTGTCACGCACCTGCAGGGCCTTGTAAGCGACGTCACGCAAGGACCGGCTGACTCGGATCGGGTTGTTGTCACGCAGATAGCGCCGGATCTCGCCGATGATCATGGGAACCGCGTAGGTGCTGAATTTGACGTTCTGGCTCAAGTCGAAGTTATCGATGGCCTTCATCAGGCCGATGCAGCCCACTTGAAAGAGGTCGTCTACGTATTCGCCCCGGTTGTTGAACCGCTGGATGACGCTGAGGACCAGCCGCAGGTTACCGGTAATTAACTGGTCGCGGGCCGTTACCTCCCCGTTATGCATCCGGGTGAACAACTCCCGCATTTGGGCGTTTGTCAGCACCGGCAGCTTGGACGTGTTTACCCCACAGATCTCCACTTTGTTGATCATCATTCGGGTCGCGATGCCTCCCCCGTGCGGACCGGTGAACAAAGGGATACAACGGTGAGTATGTCCACCGGCGGGGGGAGCTATTCCGCAAACAGGAAGTATTGGGATATACCGTATAGGATGCTGATTGGTCAGGTGACAGGGGCATGTAATGGGCAGATCAATGACGTGCAGAGGCCCTGGTGGATGCTGGAGCACGGCGTCTGCCGTCCGTGAGACATGCGTGAGCAAACCCCGATGGATGGGTGTTCAGCCCGTGATGAAGGTGCGCGCAGCCTTGCGTAAGCCCTGATGAAGTCGTGCGATGGCGCACACATGGTTGATGCAGTCATGGGCAAGCGGTTTTTTGTGGTTTCGAAAGTCTGACTAATGCATAGAGAAAGCGGCATTGGTGTGATGCGGTCCTTCTGCGCCCTCTACACCAGGGCTTTGGGGGTGCGCGGGGACGGGCAGTATAAACCGGGCCGCATAGGCTCAGATCTCTCCCAGGGATCTTCCGGGGATGTTCCGGGGATGTTCCGGTGATGTTCCGGTGATATTCCGGTGATGTTCACGATGCACCGCTGGGCTGACCACAGGGCTCCTCCCCGGGGAGGGGTTAGCGCCAATGATGCACTCGCAGCCCCCAGACCAGTGGGGAGAACGCCTGCAGGCGATCGCTGCTTCGCCCGGATGAAGTCTTTTGCGGTCTTGCTATGGTCTTGCTATGGTCTTGCTGTGGTCTTGCTATGGTCTTGCTGTGGTCTTGCTGTGGTCTTGCTGTGGTCTTGATGTGGTCTTGATGTGGTCTTGATGTGATCTTGCCATTACCTATTGCGGTCTTTGGCGGGCGTGCACTCAAACGTGAGCCACCATTGCGGATCCACACTCGCCGGCTCACTCTCCGTTCACCGCTGCAAGCTTGGGTGCTTAACGGCATCGTCCATCCATTCATGCACGGCCCTCGAGGGGGCAAGCATGCACCGGCCAGTTGTCCGGGCCCTGCCAGGGCGAGGCGCCGAAGGATGCGAGCAGCACATGCCGGTTGCCGGCGTTCTGCTTGCGTTGTAGTCCCCGATGCGGGCGGCCACATCAAACCAGGCGGGCTCGGCGAAGTAGCCGTTGGCCGCCAGGAAGCGCTGCAGCGCCCCTTCCGCATCGCCGACAACTGCCACGCGGGGCAGCCTCTCCAGGGTGAAGTCCCGGGTCATCGCGGTGCCGGCCGTCACCGTCAGGTCCGTCGCCCCGGCGCCCGTGAAACCGGGAGCGCTGACTTCAAGGTGATACGTTCCCACCGGCAGATCGAGATCGTACCGGCCGTCGGCATCCGTCACCCTCTCGACGGGAGCGTTCGGGACCTTGACGACAGCGCCGGCGATCGCGGCACCGGTGCGGGCGCCCGTGACGCGCCCGTGGATGCTCCCCCGGGCCAACGGGCGGAGCGAGACCGACGCCGGGCTGTAGCTCCCTGCGGTGACACGGATTGCCGCCACCGATTCGGGGACGTAGCCGAAACGGGAGACCACCAGGCTATAGGTGCCTGGGTGCAGGAAGAGCCGGAAAGTGCCGTCCGCCCCGGTCTTGGCGGTCCGGCCTGCGCCATCGGCGGTGACCGTGGCTTCCCGGAGGGGGGCGCCCGTCGCCCGGTCAGTTACGGCACCGGTTATCCCGCTGTCAACAGCGACGCGGGAGACCGCCCCGTAAGCGTCAATGCGCCCGTATCCGTACCGGATATTGGGCCGGACGCCACCGTAGCGGGCGTCGAAGTAAGCGGTCTCCTGCAGTGCGGCCAGAATCTGGTCGGGCGTCAGTTCCGGGTTGGCGGAGAGCATCAACGCGACGGTGCCCGCCACGTGGGGCGTCGCCATGGAGGTGCCGTTCCAGCTTTCGTACCCGCCGCCGGGCACGGCGCTCAGCACGCTTTCCCCCGGGGCGGCCAGGTCGGGTTTCGTCCACTCGCCCGGCCAGCCGGCGGGCGGGTCTGCCCAGCCGGCCTTGCTGACGACAGCGCCGGATGAAAAGAAGGCGATCGAATCATCGGGGGCGGATGCGCCGATGCCAAACGCTTCGTACACGGCGCCCGGGCTGGTGACGCAATCCTCGCCGCAGTTGCCGGCTGCCGTAATGGGCAGCACGCCGGCGGCGTACAGGTTGCGGATGGGCTCGATCATCTCCGGGCGCAGGCCCACGGTGCCGACGGACATGGATATGATTCGCGCCCGCTCGCCCGCCCGGTTGCCGGCGGCGTCGGTGGGCTCCACGGCCCACTGCATGCCGGCGACCACCTGGGCAAAGGTGCCGCGGCCGCCCGGCAGCACCAGGGCGTGCATCAGCGTTGCGCCGGGCGCCACCCCGATGGCCGTGCCGCCCGCACTCCCGCCGGCGACGGTGCCAGAGGCATGGGTGCCGTGGGCGCCTGTGTCGTGGGGAACGGAGCCCGCGACGGGCCGGCCCTCGCTGTCAAACTCAATCCAGCCGCCGGGATGGGCCGGGTCGCCCGGGCTGTCGCTGTGCAGCCGGCCGGCGATCTCCGGGTGGGTGATGTCGAGGCCGGTATCAAGCACAGCGACCCGCACACCCCGTCCGTCGACGCCGATTTCGTGCCAGACGCGGGCGGCCTGAATCCTGTCCAGACCCCAGGTCAGGCCGCCACCGTCGTCGCCTGCCGCCACTGTACTGCGCCGGATGGGCGGCGCTTCGACCGGAAAGTTCTCGTGGATCGCGGCCACTTCATCGAGGTCGACCAGCGACCGGAGCGTAGGCTGATCCACCCGCGCCACGACGGCATTGATCAGCCAGAACTGGCTGATCACCCGGGCGCCCCGCCTCCGCAGGTGCTTGATGATGGCGCCCTGGCTGCGGGCCGCGGCGGACTTGAAGGCTGTGGCGGCGTCCCCGGCGCGAAAAGCGGCCGCGCCGAGCCCGGCCCGGTCGCGGCCTTTGATGATCACGGTGAATTGAGCGCCGGCTGGTGTGTGCCCAACCTGCCGGCGCAGCGCAGGATCCAACTTCTCCTCCCGGTTCGATGCGGGACCAGCGAGGGCGGGAAGGGCCACGGTCAGCAGGATCGCGGCAATCAGCAGGCGGGGCAGCATGGATTGGATACGCAAGGCGACCTGCCTCCTCTAGCGGCAGTTGCCGGTTACATATCCTAGGACGACTGGACTGTTTATCCAGTTTCGTCAGTCGAAGTTTTCGCCCCCGGCGCGCCGCCGCCCCACCCACAGCAGATGGCTGGAAGCGCCATGCAGGCAAGGATCCACGCCGGTCCGGTAGCTGAGGTCAACCCAGGCCTCCCAGGCCTGGCCGGTCAGGGCATTCACCTTCTCCTCCACCTGATCGACCAGGGCTTCCACAGCAATCAGGGCCAGGGATTCGAAGCCGCCGCCTTCCATCAGGGGGCGAATCTCCGCCGGGTGAGCGAAGTACGCGTCCGTAAAGCCGCCGCCGTCGGGAACGACGCTGACGCCGGACTCCAAAATGGCCCGCGCCTGCTCTGCATGCTCCAACAGCCATTGCGGCTCATAGGCCGCCACGTCGCGAAAAGCCGCGTACCGCCCGATGAACGACGCAAAGCAGACGCCGCCGGACTTTAGCACCCGGAACGCCTCCGCGACGGCCTGCTGCCGGCCTTCTGCCCGCAGCAGGTGATAGAGCGGCCCCATCAGCAGCACGGCGTCGAAGGCCCCGTCCGGCAGGGGGGCCAGGTCAAGGCCGTTCCCGCAGATGATGTCTGCCAGGTCGACACCCGCTTCATCGGCCTTCTTGCGAGCAAAGTCCAGCAGCCCCGGCGCCAGGTCGAGCAACGTCACCCGATATCCCTGCTGCGCCAGGGCGATGGAGTATCGCCCCGGTCCCCCGCCGATATCCAGAACGGTCGCCGGCGGCTTGGGCAGAAACTCGGCCATCGCCCGCATGGTGACCGCATACTCCATGGGATGGCGCTCCAGCCGGCCCCACTCGTTTTCCGCCATCCCGTCGTAATACTGCTGCACCTTATCGGACATCATGATCGCCCCCTTGTCCTAAAGCTCGTTTAGCGTCTTGACCTGCTCATCGGTCAGCTTCAGGGCGGCGCCGGCCACAGCATCATCCAACTGCCCGGGCCGGCTGGCGCCCAAAATCGCACTGGTCACGACCGGGTCGCGCAGCACCCACGCAAAGGCAACCTGCGCCATCGGCTTCTCCCAGACGGCACAGAGCGCCCGGAAGCGTTCTACCCGCTCCAGATTCCGGTCGGACATCAGCAACTGCAGATTACGCTCCCCAGCCGCGGCCCGCGAGCCCTGGGGCAGCGGCTCACCGGTCCGGTAGCGGCCGGCCAGCATGCCCCGGCCCAGGGGGCTGTACACCATCATCCCGACGCCTTCCGACCGGCAAAAAGGAATCAGTTCGGCTTCCGGGGCTCTGACCAGCAGGCTGTATTGCGGCTGCACGGAGCTGAACCGGGCCAGGCCGAGCCGGTCGCTGATGCCGTGCGCCTTTGCGATCTGCCAGGCGGCGAAATTCGAGCAGCCGATATACCTGACCTTCCCCTGCCGCACCAGGTCGTCCAGCGCCCGCAGCGTCTCGTCCAGGGGCGTTTCGGGATCAAAGGCATGGCACTGGTACAGGTCAAGGTAGTCGGTCTTGAGCCGCCGGAGCGACCCCTCCACCGCGGCCATGATGTGACCCCGGGAGAGCCCGGCATCGTTCGGTCCCGGTCCCATGGGGTGGCGGACTTTAGTCGCCAGCACGATCTGCTGCCGGCGGCTGCCCAAAAGGTTGCCGAGGATGATCTCGGACAGGCCTTTCTCCGCAAAGCTGCCCGAATCCATGCCCTTGCCGTAAATATCCGCCGTATCGATGAAGTTGATGCCCACCTCCAGCGCCGTGTCGATGATGCGCGCCGAGGCGGCCTCGTCGATCCAGCGGCCGAAAGCCATCGTTCCTAGACAGATGCGGGAGACTCTCAGCCCGCTGCTGCCAAGATTCCGATATTCCATGCGGCGATCGCTCCTTCCGTGTTCTAAACATTTCGCCAACGACTTGACCAAGCCCTGCAGGCGCGAAAAGACGGGCAGGGATCTGCCCGTCAGATTTTGGCGGTTACGTGAATCCGGACCTTGCGGATGCCCCAGTCCCGGGCGTCGTCCACCGACTCCATGAACAGGTCGATCCGCTCGCCCTGAATGGCGCCGCCCGTATCTTCGGCGGTGAACTCGCCGAGCTTGTCAATGTAGACCTTGCTGCCGAGGGGGATCACACGGGGATCGACGGCGATTGTCTTGCCCGGCCGGGCCCGGGTCCCGGTGGCGGTCAAGCCGTAGGCGGGATGGCCCGGACGCTTGCCTGTGGACTCCGGCCCTGCCGTATACGCGGTCGCCGTGATCAGCCGGTGCCGGGGCCCCCCTTCAAACGCCGGCATCCCCTGCTCAGCCGCTCCCGGGCCGCCACCCGGATGTCCCATCAGGACAGCGGTGAGCAGGAGCGCTGCGAGTTGCATCGTCCAACGCCTCCTAAAGCGCGTTTTTCGCTGTCGATGCATCTAGCATGTCCGTAACGTGGCACGGTTATGTTAACAATATCTGTAAACGACGGGTGAAACGCGACTGGCCTGAGACTGCGTCTAGGTTCCCGACATGCCCCCGCCGGCTGCCGGCGAGCACACTTTGAAAGTCGCGTTCAGCCGGGCGGTCAGCGTCGAGGATCCGAAACCGGTGGTGGTGGAGCTCACACTGACGGTCCAGCCGGGTCGACCGTAGCCGGAAGCGCAAAACGCCAGAGGGCGGGCGTGCTGCCGCATAGCGCCTGAAAGACCAGCGACTGCGCTTCATTTTCTCCGGATAGCGAAGTTCCAGGGCAGGGGATCTTCACAGTTCCTTCAAAAACGCCACGGAGGAAGCGGCACGAGCGGGTCGAATCAGATAACTGGGACTATCGTTTGCGTTTCGAATTTATCGGGGGTGGGGCATCGTCATGAGCGAACTGATTCGCTTTACAAAGAACCACAGCGATCTGTCAACCGACCGCGGCTACCAGTTCGACTTCTTCTGCGACATCTGCGGGAACGGCTACCGTTCAGCGTACGAGGCTGACGTGGCCAGCACCGTCGGTGAAGTCGTGCGCGGTGCCGCCAACCTCTTCGGCGGGTTTCTCGGGCGGGTGGGCCATGCGGCATATGACGTGCAACGGGCCGTTGGCGGCAAAGCCCATGACGACGCCTTCCGCAAGGCCGTCGAAGATGCGCGGCCCCACTTCCGGCAGTGCTCCCGGTGCGGCCAGTGGGTCTGTCCGGAAGTCTGCTGGAACGATGCCCGGGGTATGTGCGTGGAGTGTGCGCCGAAACTGCAGCAGGAACTGGCCGCCGCCCAACATGAAGCCACGCTGGAGCAGATGCGGGAAAAAGTGCGGAGCACCGACTACACCCGGGACATGAACGTGGTGGATACCGCCGTTGCCCGTTGCCCCAAGTGCGGCGCCGACACGGAAGGCGGCAAGTTCTGCCTGGAGTGCGGCGCCCGGCTGATTCCCGAAGTGGTCTGCCAGCGCTGCGGAGCCAAGCTCCCGGACAGGGCCAAGTTCTGTCTGGAGTGCGGGACGCCGCGGTAGTAGCGATGCAGCACCCGGGCAAATTCCGGCTGGGGCAGGTTGATCACGGCCCCTGCCGGGTAGAGCTGACCGATGAGAACCTGGTGATCGCCCCGGCCGCAGGCGGCAACGCGTACTCGCTTTATTACTCGGATATCGACCGGGTGACCGACCTGAACCACGAGCTGGAGCTGCGGCTCGCCGACGGGCGCGTCTTTTCGATTTACTTTCTGGGCACCTGGTACGGCCAGTGCCTGACCGACCTGCGGCTGAGGCGCGGCGCCCAGTTGACGCGCAACCTCGGCATGCTGGACGCCGAGTTCCAAAAAGAGTTCCGCGGCGCCTACACGTTCGAGTCCCCGGAAGGCGCCCGCCACGCAGACCGCGCCGCCCGGATTGCCCTGTACCGCACGAGCATGGTGGTCGAGCCGGACGGCGGTGACTTCTGGAGCGCCGCGTATGCGGATATCGACCTGATGGGCTTCGATGCCGGGCGGTACGCGCTGGATATGCAGCTGGACCTGGGAGAGCGGATCAGCTTCAGCATGCTCGGCACCCGGTTCGGGGAGCTGGAAGGGGAGATTCGCCGCCTGATCCGGGAGATGTATGAGCGGACGGCCGCAGCTTTGGCCGGCCTTGGGCTCTCCGCCGACGCGGCCCTTTCCCTGGCCGCCTTGCTGCGGCAGGGAAAGGCGGTTCGCCAGGAGCGGGTTACGGCGCTGGCGCCGGGCTTGTGGCCGACGTTTGCGGCCGACCGGCAGGCCAGCTTTGAATGGCTGCGCTCCGTGGCCGCCGAGCTGTATGTTGGGTTCCGCGAGGCGTTCTCGGGCGGAAAGCCGGTGTACTGGTATGTCGCGGTCTTCCCTGAACAGGGCGCCATGGCCGTGGAGGTGCCCAGCGAAGAAGGCAACGCCACGTACGTGTACCGGTTGGACGGGCCGCCGGAGCGGTCCGTCGCCAGGCTGAGCCGGGCCATGGTCGCACTGAACTTCCGGCGGGAAGTGATCAGCTGTTCGGATGCGGAGCTGAACGAAGGCCGGATGAGCCGGTACCGGGTCGCCGTCAGGAAGCTGGAATACGTCCGGCGGCTCCGGGGGATGTTCATTGGCAAGGCAGCCCATACGGAGGGCTGGCAGCGCCGGGTGGAGGAATTGCTCGCCAGAGGCCGGTCTTCCTGAGGGAAGGCCGGCCCCGTTCTATCCGACGAGATTGACCAGGCGGCGCCGTTCATCCCAGTGTGCCTGATAGCCCAGCCCCTCGGCGGCAAAGCGGATGGGGATAACCACGGCTTCGCCCACGAGAATCGGGGGTTCGTCCAGGAACTGACCCTGGCCGTTCACCAGCCCCACTTCGGACCCAATCTGGCAGCGGGCGGTCCGGTTGCCGCGGGTCAGGGTGAGTGTCTGAGAGTCGTTGTTCCAGCCGATGGCGGCGCCCATGGCCTGGGCCAGGGGGCGCGCCTGGGCCATGGACCGTCCGCCCAGGACAAAGGGTGCGATATCGAAGGCGACGGCATGCCCGCCCACGGCTACCGTCACATCCGTGAGCTTGGAGACCTGGGGGCGGGCGCCCTGGTAGAACGGGCTCTGGTGGACGCTGGTGAAATAGTCAAGCAGACATCTTGGCGCGGGCCTTTTCTGAACAGCATGTTGTTGTGGGTGTTTGGAACAGAAGGCTGCTTATGTGAGGTAATGGAGACATTTTGCCACGGAGTGCACGGAAGCCACAGAGGACACGGAATGGGACATGCGGATTTTCGGGCAGCAATGTGGGTCAAAGGGAATTATATATTATATTTAATTATTAAATAGAGACGAGATCCCGAAAGGAATCGTTAGTCAAGGCTCAGAAACAATTCTATTAATGTTTTAACCCGCGTTGGTTTCCAAATCGCCATCCGCGTCATCCGCGGCCATTTTCACAGCCCTCTTCCACTTCCGCGATTCCGTGTCTTCCGCGTCCTCCGCGGCAAAATTCCCATTCCCACATTCAAGGCCCGTACACTGATGTGCCACTGATCGCACGTTTCCCTTGCACTAGCAACCCAAAAACGGAGCTGCCCACGTAGGCAGCTCCGTTTCACGCAAGCGGGACGCTTCCCCTAACGGGCGGTGGGAGCGAAGCGGACCGTGTCGGCGGGCAGCGGCGCCGCCATCAGCCCTTGACCGCTCTCGAGCCAGCCTTCGTCCGTATTGAGGAAGACTGTCTTGCCGGCATACCCCGACGATGACTCGAAGTAGCCGGCGTCAGCGTTGGTCAGCTGGATTTCGATGACAGAGTCGCTCACGGTGACGGCGGTGGTGCCGGACGCAAGCCGGCGCACGGCGGTCGACCGCGCCACATGGAACGAGAGCTTCGCAGGGTCGAGGGTTGCGCCCGCAAACCCGCTGCCCCGCAAGGTCAGCTTGTTGCTCGCGGGGACATAGGGTGCGCTGCTCACAACGACCCTGGTATACAGCCGGTGGTCATCTCCGGTAATGGCGCCGGCGTGGTAGGTCGCCCCTCCGGACGCCACCCGGAGCCACCCCGTATCGGCCGTCACGGCGATGGACGGGCCCTGCAGCGCCGTGATGGCGTCCAGGGTCGCCTGCGACAGGGTGATCGAGACCTGGGTAGCGGTGGTGGACGTCACCCGGTCAAGCGAGCTGTTGGTTCCCGGACGCAGGGCGACACCGCCAATTTTGACGGCAGCGAGGTTCAGGGTGCCCTGGTCGAACCCGAAACCGTGCAGGTAGAGCCGCTTCGTGGCACCGGAGAGGTCCAGGGTAGCATGGGTGATGTTCCCCATCGGCCTGACGGCAATGCCGGTGGCGCCCCGGGCGACCTGACCGCCGTCGGCTGACGCAAACCACCCGTCTTCCGCTTCCATCGTTACATCACCATAGAAGACGGCCGGGTCCATTGCGTCGATCAACTCGTCGGACTGCAGCACGGCCGAACCCTTGGCCACGGAGACCACAGCGACATTGTGCGACGCCAGCGCCAACCGGTTGCTGCCCTTGACGACGGTCAGCTTCGTGGGATCAAAGGTCCCGTTGGATGCCAGGGCCGTTGTGGACAGCGTCAACCTGCCGGTGGCGGCATCGAACAGTGCGGAGTTCAGCCGGTAGCCTGTGGAGTACGTGGCATTGACAGCGGTAGCCTGGCCGTTGTCGGGCGAGCGCTGCGCCGTGTCGCCGGCGCCGTTGTTGAGGGTAACCTGGTACGTCGCGGTGCCCGCACGCAGGCTCGCTTTGGGCACCCGGATGACCGGCATGGCCGAATTCAGGTCCACGGGTGCGCCGGTGAAGAAGGGTCTGGACTCGCCCTGCCGGTAAACCTTGGCGGTCGCCCAATAGGTAGGCTCTGCGGCGTTGGGCGGCGCCTGGTGGGCCAGCAGGATCTCCAGGTAGTCGTCATCCGGGGCGACGTAGCCGGTGACAGGCGCCTGTCCGTCCTCCTTAATGCCCCAGACGGCAACCACTTCAGGAGTCTCGGCCTTGGTCTTGCGCACGGCCAGGGTGACACTGTGGCTCGGCAGGCCGGGTGCCGAAGCCGTGTAGACGTCAAAGCCTTCCGTGTTAGTGGCCTGAACCTCGAAGACAGCCTGGCCCTGAGTCGCCGACTTGGAGGCGCGATCGGCTGAGGAGCCCGCCAACCGCGTGACTTTGCCGCCCGCCGATGTTCTGGTCAGCGTAATCGCTTTGCTGAACTGCGGCACGTCGCCGCCATTTGCATCCACCACCTGAACCCGTACGGTCATCGTCTTGGCAGCGTTTACGGCGCCGCCGGGCAGATTCTTGCCCAGGTCCGAGTCGACGGTCAGCGCCAGGCCTGCTGCCGTACCGGCGTAAAGCACCTGCCCGGCAACGCCGTCCATCTCGGTCGTGGCCGCCGCCGGGCCGAAGCCAATGCTGGGATGATACGCCTCGTCGGCAGGACCGAGAAGCTTAGGCGTTACTGTGACGGTGCCGCTCTTTGCGTACGAAAGGCGGATCTCGGCCGTGCCGCGGTAAGTCCGGCCCACCACGGCCTCCGGGTCATTCTCGGGGTCGGAGTCGCGCCGTCCGTCGTCGATGGGGCGCAGGTCGGAGGACGGGAAGCTGACGGTCACGCCTTCCGGCAGGCCGCCGACGATTTTCTCGCCATTGCTGGTGCTGACCTGCAGTTGGAAGGCGTAGGCGCCGGTGGTAACCACCCGGTTGGACGCGTCAAGCACCTTCACCGTGAAGGTTGCCGTATGGTTGGGCGCCACGGTGCCGGACGGACCGGTCACCTGCAGCCTGGCGCCGGGCAGACCCGCGGTGACGGGAATCGACAGGGACGTGACCGGGTAGGAGTGTGAGCTGATCATGTCGCCCGTGACCTCGACCGTGCCCGAATGCACGCCGGCCTTCAGGGTGGCGCTGGCGTTGCTGCTGCTGGCCCGGCTGCGAATCACCAGATCAGGTTCGGTGAAGTCTGCGTCAGTTCCGGAAGCTTGCAGGGCGATGCGGATGTCCGAGCCCGAGGTGTTCGACATGGCCTTCCCCTTCTCGTCCTGCAGCGTGGCGCGGATCGCGAGGGACGATGTGCCGTCCGCCTTGAGCGAGTCCGGCGAAGCGGTCAGGATGACCCGGGGGGCGGACATGAATTGGACAGCCGCCTCGTCGTCTGTCAGGCCGTTGCTCTTCGCGACCAGGTTGACCTTGCCTTCGCGGGAACTGGAGATGGTGAAAGTGGCCACCCCGGCCTCTGTGAGCGCCGACGAGGGACGAACGGTGACACCGGCGAGCCCGCTGTCATCGAGGGTGACCTGGCGCCAGTAGTCGTTAGTCATCAGCTTTCCGTTTGAGTCAGTGACGTGAACTTTGACGGTCACTTCTTTGCCAGGCAGCGGCATGATGTTGCCGTTGATGGGAGCGATGGTCAGACGATCGGCACCGGGGGCGGGGCCGGTCACGGTGAAGCTGAAGCTCTTGCGGACCGAGCCCGAGACGAGCGTAAGCGTGCCACGCCCCGCAGTCTGCCCGGCCACGATGGCCGACTGGGCCTTGTCGAAGGTGGCAACGCCGCCCGACATTTCGGCCTCGAGTTGCCCCAGGGGCACCGCGCGGTTCTGCCTGTCAAAAGCCTGGACGGTGATTTTGGTGCTGGTGCCGGCCCGGAGGGTCGACGGCCCGCTGATCTCGATGCGAGCGACCTGTGCCTCGCGCTCAATCTCCACCGTTGCGGCCGCCCGGTTGCCAGCCATGTCGAAGGCTTCAACCTCAATCCGGTTCTTGCCGTAGGTCAGGGTCACTTTGCCGGAAAACTTCCCATCCCTGACATCCACCAGAACGGGCTGCCCGGCCACCGTGGCCTTGACCGCCCCGGGCGCCTGCCCCGACACGGTGACTTCGCTGTCCGCGGTGGGGGACGGCAGCCTGCTGACGGTCAGTTGCGGTGCCGTTGCATCAAGATACTTCTGCAGGGCGGACTGGCCGGAAGCAAGCTGGATCCGGCTGATGGTCATGGCCAGGCTCCAGAAGATCTTGCCGCGGATGGCCGGGACGCCGGCTGCGGCACCCGCCGGGGCGATGCCCAACTCGGCCGCCGCAAGCATGATCCGGTTCGCGTCCCAGGCGCCGGAGGGCTCGCGGTCCACCAGCCGCAGCATCACCGTGAGCACCTCGGCGTACGTAATATCGCTGTCCGGCCGGAAGGTGCCGTTTCCGTCGCCGCGCATCAGCCCGAGGGTATTGGCCAGGGTGATTTCGCCTGCCGCCCAGTGACCTACGGCGTCAGAAAAGGGGACGAGGTGTGCGAGTTTCGCCGCCTGGGCTTCTGCGCCGATAGCCCTGACGTAGATGGTTGCCGCCTCTGCGCGGGTAAGGCGCCGGTCGAGGTGCAGGGCGCCGCTGGGGTCCCCCCGGACGATGGCGTAGGCCTGCAGAAGCTTGACCGCTTCGTCCTCCCCCATGGGCTCCGCCGGGGCAGCAGCCGCTGAGGCGGGTATCAGGGCCATGAGCATCACAAAGAGACCAAGAACGGCGGTATAACGGCGGAAGAGACGCATGAAATGGGTCATCGTTGGAACCTCCTCTCGTGGTGGCCAAGGGCACTGATGCCAGGTCAACCAATTATCCCCATTTTGATTGACGTGCCATCGCCGCCTTCGGTTCTCTCTCCCGTGGCGAAAAGGCGGCAGGCCGGCGCAAGCGTCTGCACGTGGTGCTCGATGGTCACCTCGGTGGGGGTCTTGTTATACCGCCCTTTGCTCTTCGCCCGGTATGCCCAGACGGCGGAGAGCATCTGGCGGAGCACGCGCCTGATTTGCTGCGGACCGAGTTCTGCCAGCCCGTCCAGCATGGCCACCAGGGCGCCCAGGCGCTCCGTGTCCACAGTCGACTGCTCCGCCTGGCGCACGGCCTGCCGGGCTGCTTCAACCTGGCGCCCCACGGCCTCGAGGTCGGCATCCAGCCGGTTGGCGAGCCGCCCATACCCTTTGGCGTCCAGCTCCCCGGCGAAGTAGTCATCGTCCAGCTTCTCCCGCTTCCGCTTCAGTTCAGCCTGCCGCCCCATCAGCTGCTCGACCGCCTGCCGCCGGGCGGCAACCGTCTCCAGGCGCCGGGCCTCCATCTGCTCGATGCGGCGGCGCAGTTGCACGGGCGAATACCGCTCTCTGACTTCGTGGAGCACCGCCTCCTCGATTTCGTCCTTCGGGACGGCGCCGCAGTCGCACTTGCCGAACTCCTTGCCGTTCGCACACCGGTAGTATCGCCGGCGCCCGCCGCCGGTGCCGTTATGGCCGACCATGGGCCCGCCGCACCGGGCGCAGCGGATGATCGTGGAGAGGATGTAGTCGCTGTCGCGCTGGATCACAGGCCCGGCCTGGGCCTTGCCTTCCCGCAGGGTCTGCACCTGGTCAAATACGCTCTGCGAGAGAATCGGGGGCACAGCGTTGTGGACCAGTCTGGCGGGCCCCTTCCCCCGCTTCTGCCTGCCGCCTACGTATGTGTAGTACCCCGCTGCCAGGTGACCGGCGTAAACCGGGTTCCTGAGCATCAGCTGAATCGTGCAGATGCGCCAGAGGCCCCCGCCGGGGGCGGGAATGCCTTCCCGGTTCAGCCGGTCCCGGATCGATGCATATCCGGCGCCTTGGAGGTAGTCGGCGAAGATTCCCTTCACCACCGCGGCGGGCCCCGGGTCGATAGCGAAGCCGCCCTCGGCGGACTTTCGGTAACCGTACGCGTACTTGAACCCCGAGTTGCGGCCCTGCTCCCAGCGCTTCCGCTTGCCGCTCATGGTCCGCTCCCGGATGATGTTCCGCTCGAACTCGGCGAAGCTGACCAGGATGTTAAAGACCATCTGCCCGATGGAGCTTTGCGTGTCGAACCGCTCCATGGTGGAGAAGAGGGCCACCCCGGCCCATTCCTGGCGGACGAGGGTGACGCAGTCGAGCAGGTTTCGTGAGAGGCGGTCCAGCTTGTACACCACGACCGCGGCAATGCCGCCTGCCCTCACGGCTGACCGCAGCGTCGACAGGGCGGGCCTTTCCATGTTCCCGCCCGAGTACCCATCGTCGACAAAGGTGAGGTCGTCCCGGAAGTGCCATCCCTGGCTCTGCAGGAAGTGCCGGCAGGCGTCGCGCTGCACCTCCAGCGTAGTGCCCTGGGTCTGCTCGTCCGTGGACCAGCGTATGTAAACTGCGACACGGTTGGGGTCAATGGCCGGAGCGCTGAACAAGGCGATCTCCTCCCCGACTCGCAAATGTGTCTTCAGCTTAGTGGATTCTGGTGAAGTAGACGTCGCGTAAGCGGTTGTCCCGCAGCCAGTCCCACATCTCGTCGTGCCAGGGCTGGACTTCGCTGTTGATGGGCGCCCAGGGGTCGGTCACTTCGATCCAGCCGATGTGCGGCCCCCGGGTGAAGCTGGAATGGGCGTACCAGATCTCTTTGAGCAGGCCGTGCTCGTTGGTCACGGTTTCGATGATGACCCCGCTGTGCTTGCCGTTGTTGAAGCGCATGGTGTCGCCGGCCCGCACGTCGGTGGCGCGGTGAAGCTCGAGGCCCCTGGGCGTGAGGGAGTCGAGGGCCGTGTACTCACAGGTGGTGCCGAGGGTCTGCTGCAGGGAGGGCGCCCCGCTCATCTGGGCGGCCTCGTCCAACGCCCGGTAGACGAAGCCTGAGCAATCGATGCCCACGTGCATGTCATCGGAGTTGGCGCCTTTCATCCAGTCCTGGATCTGCCACTTGCTCCGGTGGGGGCAGTTGCCTTCGGTGTACCCGATGATCTGCTGCCGGGTGCCTTTCCCGACAGCGAAATGATACCGTCCGTACTGTGGGGCGTTGGTGTCCCAGGGGATCTGGATGCGCTAGGCTGAACAACAGAACACCAAGATACGTATACCTTGGTGTGCGCATCCAATTTCTGGACGGTGATGCCCAATGCCTGCTGCGTTGCGCGAAATTCGGCCGGATAGAGTGGCCATCTATATCCGGTGGTCGACGGAGGACCAGGGGGACGGGACGACCCTGGTGGTCCAACAGGAGGGCTGCCAGCACTACGTGCTGAGCCAGGGGTGGCGGGTGACGCCCTCGTTGGTGTTTATCGATGATGGGTATTCCGGCAGCACCCTGGAACGCCCCCGCCTCCAGGCGCTGCGGAAGGCTGTCCTGGCCGGCGATGTGGACTGTGTGGTGGTGTACAAGTTAGACCGGCTTTCCCGGTCAGTGATGGATACGGTCAACCTGGTGCTGGGCGAGTGGGATGGGCGGACGCACCTGAAGTCGGCCCGGGAGCCGGTGGACACCACCAGTCCGATGGGCAAGCAGTTCTTCTACATGCTCGTCAGCTACGCGGAGTGGGAAAGGAACGTGATCAAGGACCGGACCTTCTCGGGAAAGCTGCGACGGGCCAAGGAGGGGAAAAACCCGGGGATCCCGGCCTCCTACGGGTATCGGCGGGCTGAGGAGGTTGGCCGCTTCGAGGTCGACCCGAAGAAGGCCAAGGTGGTCCGGTGGATCTTCCGCAAGTACCTCGACGAGTGGGGCGCCTTCAAAATCGCGGACGAGCTGAACCGGACGGGGGTCCCGAGCCCGACCGGGCTGACGTGGCACAAGACGACGATCATTCAGATGCTGAAGAACCCCATCTATTGCGGGCGGCTCGTCTACGGGCGTACCACCACAAACCCCCGGCGCCAGCGGGACAAGTCGGAGCCTGTCTACCTGAAGAACCCCGAGCCTGTGGTGGCCGAGGCGCCCTGTCCACCCCTGGTCTCCCTGAGCGAGTGGGAGCGGGCCCAGGCCCTGATGAGCCAGCGGCACCGGGGGGCGACCGGAGTGCGGTCGCTGGCGTCCGAGTACCTGCTGACGGGGTTCCTTAAGTGCCGGTGCGGGGCGAATATGGCCTCTCACTGCTCCAGCCATCGCAGCGGAAAGCTCTACTTCTACTACCAGTGTCAGGGCAAGGAGAACCACGGCACCCATGCCTGCGACTGCGGCATGACCGCAATGGACGTCCTGGATAGCGCTGTCGAGGCCAAGCTTCAGGAGTTCCTCCAAGGTGAGCAGTCGTTCCAAAAGCTCCTGGCTGTGCGTCAGCAGAAGCTGCTCCGCCAGCTGAACGATCTCGAATCCCAACACCGGCAAGCGACAACGACCCTGGAGGATCTCGAGGCCCAAATGCGGCGCCTGAACCGCGACTACCGGACGGGGGTCCTGTCTGCCGCCTCGTACGAGGAGAACAAGCGAGAGGTCGAGGCCGAAAGGGATCAGCTGAAGGCCCAGGTGGAGGAGCTACAGGGTCGGAAAGAGGCTGTCGTCCGTCAGATGCGGGAGCAGGACTACCTGAGCAGCATCTTCGCGTCGGCCGGGCACTGGGCTGACCTGGACGTGCCCAAGCGCAAGGTGATCTTGAGGAACCTGCTTGACCGGGTTGTGGCCTTTAAGGCGCCCAGGAGCCGGGAAGTCTCCATCGAGGTGGTCTGGAAGTTTGCCGATCCGTCTCTGACGGCGTAAAGGACCTCGCCCGTCGATCAAGAGCAACGTGACACTCGTTCGCCTCTATAGGAGGTGAGCGAGTGTCACGTTGCTTTTTTCGTTTCCAGGTTGCTATCACGCTGTTGCTCCTATCCACCGCTGGCGTTGCGCTGGGGCAGTCAGGCGTACCTGTCCGGGTCTTTGTGAACGGCGCCCAGGTCAGATTTCCGGACCAGCGACCGTTGATTGTAGACGGCCGGACCCTGGTGCCGCTGCGTGGAGTTTTCGAGGCCATGGGCGCCACGGTGGATTGGGATGCCAGGGCGCTGCGGGCAACCGTTCAATGGAGGGGAAACCAGGCTGCCGTCTTCATCGGGACCCGCACAGCCTGGGTCAACGGGCGGCAACGGACCCTTGACGTGGCGCCCCGCCTGATTGGCGGGAGAACTATGGTGCCGCTTCGATTTGTTGCCGAGTCGTTCGGGCTGGAGGTCAACTGGGTAGATCGGTACAACGCCGTTGTCATCGGGTCGTGGCCGGCCATGCCGGTCATGGTCTCTTACGGTGATCCGGACCTTGAGATGCCCTGCACGATCCGGGTCCAGATGAACCCGATGGGCAAGGGCGAGCCCCTCCTCGACGGCCCACTCAATGTGATGGAAGTGGACATGGCTGAGTACGTGGCAGACGTCCTGGCGCACGAGATGGGGGATTTCGAGGAAAACGGGAAGCCTCACTACTTCACCGAGGAACCGCTAAAAGCCGGTGCCATGGCCATCCTTATGTATGCTTGGTATCACGCGTGGCACCCCAGGAACGCCGCGTATGACTTGGACAACTCCCAAAATTCGCAGGTGTATTTGCTCGGCCTGTCCAAGCGCAAGGATTCAAGGTACCGGGACGCTGTTCGAGCGGTCTGGAGCCAGTTCATGGTCAGGAGCGATACCGAAGTGGTCTTCGCGCCCGAGTATCGGGCTGGAGCCTATAAGGAGATGGGAAGCGGGGGCGAAAAGCTATACCAGCGGTCGGCCCTTTACCTGTCCGACAAGTACGGTTACAGTTGGGAGCGGATTTTGCGGTATTACTACCCGAAGGCGATGATCAAGCAGCATCCGGTGCCCTGTCCGGGGCTAGACTAAAACCAACACGTTCTGAGGGGGACACCTTGTGACGGCGTTGGGGCCGCTCCTCGTTGCAGCTTCACTCGCACTGACCGCTGTGGTGCCAGCGCCAATAGCGTGGCCTACCTATACCACGAAGCCCGGGCCCGGAGGGTTTGCCACCGTCACGATTGACTTTCCCCTGCATGGCGGCCAGGTGCAAGGGCCCGACACATCCATCCGGCTCCGTACTGACAACCCCGGAGCAGCCTTGCGAGTTCAGATCGACGGAAAGGATGTTGACCGTAATGGCCTGCCTCACTCGGCCACGGCCCTTAGCGAAAGCGACTACCCGCAGTGGGAGTTCACGGACTCGCGAGGGCTTGCCGTTCCGGTCCGCGGCTTAGCGCCGGGATTGCATGAGTTAATCGTACGTTCCGGCGGAATCGGCACATCGCTGCCTCGCGTCAATGAGCAGAAGATCACCTTCATGGTCAAATAGCTGGGAGACCTCGCTCAAGCGGGGTCTCTATTCGTTTTCAGGGGCGACCTGGGCCGCGACTTTCTTTAGCCAGGCTCGGGCGTCAGGCTGGCCTTCTACGACTCGCTCAAGCGCCTGAGCCTTTTCTACCGAGTCTATCCCCAACCGGGCCATGATACCGCCAATCTGGATAAGCCTCCGGGTACGGTCCTTTCGTTCCTGGCGCTTAAGTTGCTCTGAAAGGACTCGTTTCCGTGCCTCCAACTGCCTGATCCTAGTCTCCGTGTCACTCATCCGCTGTTCCAAGGACTTTCCAGCCATGAACGGTCCACCTCCTCTGCATCTGCAGAAGACTACGGAGATGGAGCCTCCCAGGCTCGGTGACAGCAGGCATTTCTCCTTGTGGGGAAGCGGCATCGTCCGGGCGCACACCTCCCAGCGAAAACAAGGGCGTCCCCATTCTCACGTCGCGGCCAGAGATGCTACCCTAATCCCGAGCGAAGCGAAGGGCGCAACTATACATCGGCTGCGCCGATGTGTTGCGGCATGGGGCTACGCCCCCTGCACCCCCGGCTCGGGCCCCGCTGGGGCATCCACGCATCAGCGAGCGGGAGGTGGCACCGGATGGCGATCTACTACATCAACGTCCAGATCATCGGCCGCAGCGCCGGGGAGACGCCCAGGTGGCCCGTGAGGTCGTCGTGGCGTTCCCCAAGGAACTGACGCCGGGGGAGCAGAGGGGACTGATTAGGGGGTATGTCCAGGAGGAGTTCGTCTCCCGGGGCATGGTCGCTGACGTGTCCATCCACCGTAGCCCCGGCAATCCCCATGGCCATATCATGCTCACCATGCGGGAGGTCGGCCCCGAAGGGTTTTTGGTCAAGAAGAACCGGGACTGGAACCGCCCCGAGATGCTGGAGCGGTGGCGGGAGCAGCGGGCTGTCCATGCCAACCGCTCCCTGGAGCGGGCAGGCGTTGGGGATCGAGTCGATCACCGTAGCCTGGCTGCCCCGGGGGTCTGAGCGGCTGCCTCAGGTCCACCTGGGCCCGCACGCTTCCGCTGCACCGTTCAGGAGCATAACGGCGTGGTGGTCGACCTGGAGAAGAAACTACAGGAGCGCCGCAAACTGCAGGTCGAGAAAACCGTCTCGGATCGGTACGACACCCGTCTCCGGCAAGGTTGGCAAGCGCCCCAGGCGCTGGCCCTTGGACATCTTGAATATGCACGCGGCGGTGGGCAGCTGACTTGGACCCAGACAGATGCGCTCAGGACAGAGCGCCAGCAGGAACTACAGGAGGTCAGGCTACAACTCTCGGAGATCGCAAGCGAAGAGAAACGCCTTGGTCGCCCTGCCGAGGCGCTTGAAAACCGCAGTCAGGCGGCCGCACACCTTGCTGCCCTAAAGGCTCCCGTGCCCACCCTCAAACGCTTTTCCAGTCGGGATGCACGCAAGGAGTACCTCCAGACTGATAGGAAGGTCCAGTACTGGGACCAGGAGGTCCGGAAGGCCGGGGTCACCTCGGTCGATGATCTGCAGGAGCAGCGCGCAAGGTGGCAGCGAGACCATGCCAAGGTACCGACCCTGGAAGAAACAGCCGAGGGAATCGGGCAAACCCTGGAGCGGATCGCCAAGGCCCTGGGGGGAATCGCCACCCGACTACGTGACGTACTCACCAGAGATTCAGATGAAACTGAGTGAGGGCGCCCTTCCGCCAGGAGGTGGCCCTTTTTTGTTTTGTCCTATTGACCAGCGCATCTGGATGCGTATGCCATGGACAGATGCATAGGTCCAGCGCATGGCAACCAGCTTCAGTGGATTGGACAAGGCAAATCACCTCGCCCCCAGTCTACCAGGCAAACCCAGAATTTTCCATCATCTGACGGATGAACTGCATGCAAAAACCGGGAGTCCACCGTTGGGGGACTCCCGGTTCATCATTACTCCCGACTGCGCGGCGAGCGTTTTCGCAGCTCATACATCTGCTCTTCATCTTCCCGGTCCAGGTCGCTCTCGCCGGCGCGGACCTCCAGGTGGTGGCGGAGTTCATGGCGAATGGTCTCCCATAGCTCCTCTTCCCACACCGCATCGGGCTCGCCCGTAAGAATGGCCACGAACGACCCGTAATATAGCACCACGTAGCAGCCCATTACCGGGTCGGTCACATACTCGCCCATAATGTACACATCACGGGGATCCGCCTTGTCCCGCCGGGCGTTCCGGCGAACGGTCACGCCACCGTTCAGCCCCTCCAGCACCGGCTCGGGCACCCGATCCATCAGCCGGTCGGCCAGCTCAGTAAACTGCTCAATATCCATAGGAACGCCCTCCCCCGCCCTTCTCGGCGCTGATGCGCCATTTACGGGTGCCGTGCGGCCTCGCCGCTGCGCGGCGCCGCACGACTAGGAGGTCAGCTTTTCGATCACCGTATCGAGCGGTGCGCCCGTCGGAATCACGAATGTACCGGCCTGCAGGGCCGTGTCCACCCCCAGCTCGGCCACCCGGTTGAGGAACTGATCGGGATCGGCAATCAGCCCGGCGCTCTTGAGCTTATTCGCAATATCCTCCGGCAGGTCACCCGGTTCCACCGTGAAACTGACGTTGGCCGGTGCGGGCGGCGCCGCCGGTTTGGGCTGAGCCGGTGCCGGACTGGCCGGCGCCGCCGGCTGACCGGGCGCCGTATCCGTCTCGGCCGGGGCGCCCACCCCGGGCTCCTTGGCGGCGGTGCGGGGCTCCGCAGCCCCCCGGGGCAGAAGCGAGACCGTGACGGCCAGCACCATCAGACCGGCGCCAAGGCCGACCATCAGGCCCTGCTGAAACCGCCGGTCGCCGCTCGGGGCGTACCAGGGGCGGTGCTCAGGAATTTTGATGATCTCTTCTTCCAGGGGCCGGGAGAGCACTTCCCATGCATCGGAGACGGTCGGCTGCTTGCGGGCCATGGCTTCGGCTTCACGCCGCTTCGACTTCGGCGCCGGTCCGCCCCATAGCCCAAGCATGACCAGCAGGATGCCGGCGATTCCCAGGATCCAGATCACTTGCTTCGTCCCCCTGTCTGGGCCATGATGCCTGTCATGTTAGGATGCGCGTTGGCAGAGCAGGATACGAGGGTTCTCCAATGGAAGAATAGCTGATAGTACCGCCGGTGGAAAGTAAGGAGTTGAAGGAAGGGTCTGACCGTTTCCGCCCGTGACTCCTGGCCGACGAAAACGGTCCGAGCCTGACCAAACGAGGAGGGTGCCGCTTTGGACGGATTCCGTGCTGTGGTGGAGCACAGAGTCATCTTCCGCGACCTTGACGTGTTGGGGCACGTCAACAATGCAGTCTACGCTACATACTTCGAGTGGGGCCGGATCGAATACCTGCACGCGATCGGTGCCGAAGGCCTGGGGCTGATTCTGGCAGAGCTCACGGTTTCGTACAAATCCCAGGCGTTCATGCGGGAGCAGTTGGTAATCGGAACCCGGGTGTCAGAGATCAAGAACAGCAGCTTCATCGTGGAAGGCCGGATCGAGGAGAAGACTACGGGGCGGCTGGTAGCCACCAGCCGGGCGGTCATCGTCCACTTCGACTACGCCGAAAACCGGGCGACGCCGCTGCCGCAGGAGTGGCGGGAAAGGATCGCCGCATTCGAGGGCTGGTAAGCAGAAAGGGGGCCGGGGCCGATGCCGTTCGCAGGGCGCCATTACTTTGAGGAGCTTGGGGAAGGCTTTCCACTGGTGCTGATCCACGGCCACACGCTCGATCACCGTATGTGGGCGGCCGCCGCCCCCTCCCTGGCTGCCGCCGGCTACCGGGTGATCATGCCGGACATGGCGGGCCACGGGCGAAGCGGTGCTCCCCCGATGGGCACGACGCTAGCAGGCGACCTCGCTGAGCTGCTCGATTCGCTAGGCGTCAACGGTGCCGTGGTGGCCGGGCTGTCGATGGGCGGCGCCGTGGCAGTCAACTTTGCCCTCCGCTTTCCGGTGCTGTGCGCCGCCCTGATTGCGGTGGACAGCGCCCTGTTTGGCTACCGGTTTGCCGATTGGCCGAGTACGAAGCCTTACGTGGCGATCGCACGGTCAGAAGGACTGGCCAAAGGCCTGGAAGCATGGCTGGCCGATCCGCTCTTCCGCCCTGCCATGGCGTCGGCGGCAGTGGCGTCGCAGGTCAGGGCCATCATCTCCAAGTATCCGGGAACTTCATGGCTGCAGCCCGTGCCGTCACCCGTGGCGGCGGGCCCGTTCGATGTGGAGAGACTGGCCGACATTGACGCACCCACCCTCGTGCTTACCGGCGAACTGGACCTGCCGGACTTTCAGCGGATCAGTGAGAAGCTGGCGGCGGAGATTCCCGGTGCACAGCGCCGTGTGATTGCAGGCGCCGGCCACCTGCTGCCCATGGAGCAGCCTGATGGCTTCACTCAGGCCGTGCTTCAGTTTCTTGACGATCTGCAGGGAAGGTGAGTTGCGCGTGAAACGGCTTCTGGCCCTGGGTCTGGCGCTTTTTTTGACAGGCTGCAGCATCGGCGGGGCAAAACCGGCCCCTCCGCCACCTACCGCCGCTCCCACCCCGGCCCCGCCGCCGGCCCCGGAGCCGAAGCCGTTTGTGCCGGCGCCGCCCAAGGCGCCGGTGATCACGCTGGAGCCCCCGCAGGTCCAGCAGGGCGATATCGGGGTGATCCGCTTCGACCTGCCGGTGGAGGGCGAAGTCTCCATCAAGGTACAGGGGTTGAGCGAGCAGCCCCGGGTCTTTCGCCTGGAGGGCCGCCCTATAGCATTCGTGGGGATCCCCGCAAATGCTCGGGTCGGGAGCTATCCAGTTACTGTCACATGGCCCGACGGCAAGTATGAAGGCGCGCTTGAAGTGGTCTACAAGAAGTTTACCGAAGACCGCCTGACCGTGACCGAAGAGCAGGAGAGCACCTACTACGACCCGCGTCAGGCAGACGAATGGGCGCGCATCTTCGCCCTCCGCTCGAAGAGCTGGCCGAATCCCCTCTGGGACGGCCCTTTCCGCGCACCGCTCAGCGGCGCATTGGCCATCAGCACCTACTTCGGTCAAATCCGGTTCGTCAACGGCACCGAGACGGGGCGCCACAGCGGCATGGATTTCGAGGCGGATGAAGGCACGGCGGTCCTGGCCCCCGCCCCGGGGCGGGTGCTGATGACCGAAAAGATGATCGTCAGTGGCCATACGATCATCCTTGATCACGGTTTGAACCTGTATACGACCTACTATCACCTGAGCGCTTACGACGTCAAGCCGGGCGACTGGGTGGAGCCCGGTCAGGTAATCGGGCGGGTCGGCAACACCGGCTTCTCCCTGGGGCCGCACCTGCACTGGACGGCGACCATCGGCAACACGCCCGTCGATCCGTGGCCGCTGACGCTGGCGTCCCCCCTGGGCGTGCGGCGCGCCGGGCCCGTCGCCGAGGAGTAACTTGCTGGTTCGTCACTGTACGGGCCTTCAATGCGGGAATGGGAACGGGATTTTTACCACGGAAGGCGCGGAAGGGGACACGGAAATCGCGGCAGTGGAAGTGGGAATGTGATATGACCGCGGATTCCGCAGATGGCACGGCTACGCGGATTAACCCATTAGTAAGATGTGTCCCTGCGCCTTGTCTGACGGCTCTTTCAGGATCTGCTGTCTATTTTATAATATAATATAATACCATAATATACAATTTCATCGGCTCTTGGTTGTTGATCGGAAACCCGGCTTGGTTTCGTCATCCGGGCAATCAGCGCCATCACCACTTTATTGTCCCATTCCGTGGCCTCCGTACTTCCGTGCCCTCCGTGGCAAAATGCATCCATTACCTCACATGAGCAGCCTACAGTGACATCACCGGCTGCAGGTAACAATTTCTGAAGGCCATCCCGCAGGGGATGGCCTTCGGTCGTATGCGTGGTTACCCGAGCATCTCCTTCAGATCCCGCTCCGGGGTCGAAGTCAGGCGCAGATCAAAGGCGCCCTGCAGCACGCCGAAGACGTTGGGCGTAATCCAGTCCGGCGCCGTCGGGCCGACGTAGATGCCCTTCAGGCCCAGCGAGAAGAGGCTCATCAGGATGGCGACGGCTTTCTGCTCCATCCACATCAGCACCAGGGTCAGCGGCAGGTCGTTGACGCCGCAGCCCAGGGCGCCCGCCAGGGCCGCCGCGATGTTGATTGCGGAGATGGCATCGTTGCACTGGCCCAGATCCAGCAGGCGGGGAATCCCGTCGATGGTACCCAGATCCAGATCGTTAAAGCGATACTTGCCGCAGGCCAGCGTCAGGATGACCGTATCCTTCGGCGCCTGCTTGACGAACTCACGGTAGTACTCACGGCTCTTGCCCGGAGCGTCGCAGCCGCCGACCAGGAAGAAGTGGCGGATCTTGCCCGCCTTGACCGCCTCCAGAATCGCCCCGGCCATCGGCAGGATGTTGGTGTCGGCAAAGCCCGTGGTCAGGGTCACCTCGCCGGCTTGCTCCGACAGGTCGGGCAGCGCGATGGCCTTCTCGATCGCGGCGCCAAAGTCGAAATTCTCAATATGGGCAACGCCGGGCAGCCGGTCGGCGCCGACGGTGAACATGCGCTCGCCGTAACCGTTCTTGGGTAAGACGACACAGTTCGACGTACCGATGATCACCCCGGGGAACTCGTTGAAGAGCTTGCTCTGGTCGCACCAGGCGGCACCCAGGTTGCCCTTCAGATGCGGGAACGCCTTCAACTTCGGGTAAGCGTGGGCAGGCAGCATCTCGGAGTGGGTGTAGACGTTGATGCCCTTGCCTTCCGTCTGCTTGAGCAGTTCGTAGAGCGCCTTGAGGTTGTGGCCGGTGATCAGAATGCCCTTACCGGCGAAGGTGCCGGTCGGCACTTGCACGGGCACCATCTCGCCAAAGTGCTCGGTGTGGGCTTTTTTCAGCATCACCATCGCCTTGAGTGTCATCTGGCCGGCCTTCAGATTCAGGCCGATGAAGTGGTTGATGTCGAAGCTGACATTGGTCAGGGTCGCATAGAGGCCCTCGGCAAAGAACGCGTCAACTTCCGGATCCGTATAGCCGAGTTCGCGGGCATGGTACGCGTAAGCGGCGATGCCCTTGAGCGAGTTGATCAGATTGCTCTGCAGGCTCTGGATATCCGCATCCTTCCCACAGACCCCGGCGGTGGTGCAGCCGCCCTGGGCGACCATCTCGCACTGGTTGCAGAACATCGACATGAGATCTACCACTCCTTGCCTTGTAGTGAATCCATTCACGAGTATTACAAGGCATTCGTTGGAAAGTGGCAAGTGATAGAAATCACAGACGACCAAAGAGAGGCCTTTCGGCTAACCGAAAGGCCCCTCTTCTGTTCTGGCGCCCGTGCATCAAGGCTCTAGGGATGATCCGTTCGGCGGATCGCCCGGGCGATACTGACCCACGCCCGCTTGGCAAAACCCGCCTTCTCCGCCGGGATAGGCAGGTCGCTGTACCGGGCCTCCTGATACGCCTCCGTCAGGCCGGCAATCTCGCCGGCCCGCTCCGGCGCCGCCTCGGCCAGGCGGCGCCCGAACTCGGCAGCCGTAACCGCCGGCGCCCGCCGGTGCCCCCGGCGCCCCGCCTCCGTCTGGAGGCGGGCGAAGTAAAACCGGAGCGCCGACCTGGGATCGCCCGGCGCCCGGGCGCCGAAGGGCAGGAAGCGCCCCACGACGCCGGCCTCGCTGAACAGGGCGCCCACCGCCTCGGCGGGCGTGGCCACCGCCTGGCGCAGCACGCCGCCGAGCATTTCGGCAATCGCTTTCCAGAGGGCGAGGTACCAGGCGGCGAGGGCAGCCAGCACGCCCGGAATCCCGCGGAGTTCCCGTCCCCCCACCCGTTCGGCCAGCTGGCGGGCCGCCGCCCGGAGCAGCCAGAGCACGGGAAGGGCGCCCAGCACGTACCAGAACCAGACCGGCAAGTGCCAGGTCCACCCGGGCTCCCCTTTTTGCAGTTCCTCCAGCAGGTCGGGCGGAATGACCGGCCCCGGCGGCGGCGAGTCAGGAAACTGCGGCGGCTCGGCCAGCTGCCGGTCAGACTGGTCGAACAGACGGAACAGGTATTCCGCCGGCACCCGCGGGCCGGCGGGCAGAATCAGGGCTGCGAGCATCGGCACGACCAGCAGCGACAGCCCGATGGGCGCCCACCGGGCAAAGACCTGCGGATCCGTCTCCAGCCGCTCCTGCGCCCACGTAATCCGGGCTTTCAACTGCGCCGCAACCAGCAGCGTGACGGCGCCGAGCACGGTCTGCACCAGCAGACCAAACCCCAGCCAACTCCAGCCCCACAACTGCACGTCGCCCCGCATCCAGGCACCAATGCCCAGCACGGCGGCCACTGCGGCGACCTGCCCGAAGACCTGCTCCCGCATCGCGGCGAAAGCCTGGCTGTGATCGTCGCGCACCAGCCGTTCCTGGCCCGGGCCCACCTCCAGCAGCCCCGGGTGCAGGTACTGCCCTAGACGGGCGGCCCGGCCGCCCTGGAACCAGGCGTAGGCCAGCAACGCCAACCCGCACCAGGCATCGACCGACTCCCATCCGCCGGTCAGGCTCCCCGCCGCCAATGCCTTGGCGAGTACCAGCATCAACCCCGTTTCGACCCAGCGAAGTGCATCGGGCACATCGACTTCCCGCACAGCGAAAACGGTGGTGAAGATATAACTCTCGCAGGCAAACAGGAAGGCGAGCGGCGCAACCCCAAAGACCAACTCAACGCCCAGCCACGTTTCGATGGCCCGGGCGATCATCCAAACCGTAAGCACCGAGCCCAGATTGAGCAGCAGCGGCAGGGCGAAATCAGCCCGGGGATCGAGCTTCAGCTTCATCCCACCACCACCTCCCCGCGCACGTCGGATAGCTCGTACACGTGGTAGCCGCTGCGGCGCCCGGAAGCGCCGCCCATCACCAGCAGCAGCACCTGCTGGCCGCCCCGGGCAATGCGGGAGCAGGCCGCCGCCAACTCCGGGGTCTCCGAAGGCGCGACAATGCAGAGCAGCGTGCCCCAGGGCAGCCGCTGCGCCTCTTCCACCACCGCCCGGGCAAACGGAATCGGCGCTTCAGCCGCCTGCACCCGGGCCAGCAGCTCGAGCATTTCGACGACGGCGCCCCGCCCCTGGCGCAGGGGCAGCTTGACCAGCCGGGACTCCGGCCCCGCATCCGGGTCGACCCCGGCCACCACCAGCCCCATCTGCTGCTTCCGCTCGACTAAAAAGTTGCCCAGCGAAGCCGCCGCGGAAATCGCCAGCTCGCTTTCCTGCCAGAAGCTCCGGCTGCCGAAATCGGCCCGGTTCAGGTTCAGGAAGATGCAGCTCGGCAGCAGCATGGCATGGCGGAACTGCTTGACCATCAGGTCGCCCGTGCGGGCGGTAGCGTTCCAGTGGATGCGCTTGAGGGAATCGCCCGCGACGTACTCCCGGGTGCCCGTCAGCCAGGCCGGGTCTTCAAAGAGTCGCCGCCGCGTCGCCAGGTCGCCCATGGGCAGGCGGGCCGGCAGCCCCAGGTCGGTCAGCGGCGACACCTTCGGATAGACCGTGAACCGGATTGTCTCGTCCCGCCGTTCTTCGAAAGAGGCCATACCGAACGGGTCGCCGGCCTGCAGGGTGACGCCCCCGACCTCGTATCGCCCCCGCTTGTTGCCCAGCAAGGTATACCGTTCGGTCAGTGTCTGATTGGGCCCGAGAGTGACCACCCGGCAGAACGGCTCGCTGGCCATTTGTGGGGGGCGGCTCTCGATGAACTGCAGCCAGGGCACGGGCATGCCCGTCGGGTTCTTCAGCCGCAGCGTCACCGTGACGCTCTCTCCCAAGAAAATCCGGGCATCGGAGAGTTCCCGCACTACTTCGATCCGCCGGGCGGCATACTGCAGCGATACCCGGGTCAGTAGGTAGACCCCGCCGGCGAAGTAAAGCACCGTATAGAGCGGGCGCCCCGGAATCAGCAGCGCCCCGATTAAGTAAAACCAAAGAAACGTGCGCATGGCTAGCGGGCCCCGGTTTCCACGGGCGCCGGCACCGTCTCCAGCACCGCCTTGATGATCTGTTCTACCGTGCGGCCCCGCAACTGGCTTTCAGGCCGGAGGATGATCCGGTGGCCCAGCACCGGCAGGGCGACCGATTTTACATCGTCCGGGAGCACGAAGCTGCGTCCCCGAATCGCGGTCAGGGCCTGCGCTGCCCGGAACAGGGCGATGGAACCCCGGGGCGAGGCCCCGATGGCAGCGTCGGGGTGGCGCCGTGTCGCCTGGACCAACTCGGCCACGTAGCGCCGCACGTCGTCGCTGACGTGGACTTCCCGGACCTGGCGCTGGGCGGCCAGGAGCTCTTCTGGCGTGGCCACCGCCGCCAGCGTCTCAATCGGATGGCCGCGCTGCAGGCGCGCCAGCATCGCGTCCTCGTCTTCCACGCTGGGATAGCCGAGGCCGAGCTTCAGAAAGAAGCGGTCCAGCTGGGCTTCGGGCAGTGGGAAAGTCCCTTCCTGCTCAATCGGGTTCTGTGTGGCCAACACCAAAAAAGGGCGCGGCACTTTATGGGCGACGTTGTCCACCGTCACCTGCCGCTCCTCCATGCACTCCAGCAGGGCCGACTGGGTCCGGGGCGTCGCCCGGTTGATTTCGTCCGCCAATATGATGTTGCCCATGATGGGGCCTGGTTTGAACGCAAAGGACTGCGTCTTCAGGTTGAAGACGGAGACGCCGGTCACGTCCGTCGGCAGCAGGTCGGGTGTGAACTGGATGCGGTTGAAGCCGGCGCCCACCGAAGTCGCCAGGGTGCGGGCCAGCATCGTCTTGCCGGTGCCCGGTAGATCCTCCGCCAGCAGGTGCCCCTCGCAGAAGAGCGCCACAAGGGCCAGTTCGATGACCTTTTCCTTCCCGATGATAACGCGGGCCACATTTGCTTGAATGCGGTCCGCAAGGTGCTTGATCTCTGTCATGACGGGGCCTCCTTCGGTGCGGTGCTCTTTCAACCCCCGAAGGTTTCGTCAGCGCGGTTCGCTCCCCCTGCCGGCGAGTGACGCGTCAATTGGCGCCCGGCGGTGCGTGCCCAAGGTGGGCGGCGGAGACGGGCATGCCCAGGTAGTACCCCAGTCCGTACCGACCTCCCATCGCACCGAGGGCCTCCTTGACTTCCCGGGTCTCCACCCACTCGGCGATGACCGACTTGCCCAGCGTGCGCCACCGTTACGACGGCCTGCACCAGGGCCTTGTTGGTCGGCTCCCGGTCGATGGAGCGGACCAGGCTGCCGTCCACCTTGATGTAATCGACCGGCAGAGACCGCAAATAAGCAAAGGAGGAGAAACCGGCCGGCGGGATGAAGTCGGCGGGGAAGATGGCCTTCTCATCCTCGCCCTTCAGGCGCAGCAGAACCTCGCAGTGTTCCGTCTGGTCTGTGCTGACCAGGATTCCGCCATTGGCCCCCACGTTCACCCACGCCGGCCGCCTCCCCGCCTGCCGTTCTCCACCGGGAGGCCCCAGTGCCTGAGTACGGCAGACGCCACCACTGCCCGACAGGCGCCCCTCGGGCCGGGGATTACCTCCAGCGAATACTGACCAAAGATGTACTGCATCGCTCATTCCCCCTTCAGGCCTCGTTCGGTCCGTTGACCTGCTTGACGGTTCGGACGGTGCCCTCTGCAGTCATTAGCGGCGGCCATTGCCCGGATCTTCAAAACCAATGATTCCATGAGGAAGAAATCTGTACTGTGATATCACATACAATTCCCTGCGACATCTCATGGCAACACTTGTCTGGAACGTGAGGACGCCAAGGGAGGCGACGACCTGCCTTGGCGTCTTTGGCCACTGGTCCTTCTACAGCCGGAAATGACCGACCTGCTGATGCAGGGCCCGTGCGATGTTCATGAGGCTCTGGGTGGACTGCGCCAGCGCTCGATCGGTATCTGCCGGGTTCGCTGCCGACGGGAACGCCTGTTGTAAGATGTACTTACTCTAAATAACTGTAACGGTAGCGGTCAACATGCAATGGTGATAAACAGTACAGACTCGCCGTATTTGCCCCTCTGCGAGCCCGATTCGTGCTTGGACGGCGACTCAGAAAGTGCTACCTTGCCCACCTTGGTGAGCGGGCCGGGTGCGCCAGGTTTTACCCGAGGCGCTCCCGGCGACTTACATGATGGATCGAGCGAGAGGTTCTACGGGTGGCACTGGGACGAGTAGGTTAAGAAGTGCACTGGCCCATGAAGATGAGGTGTTCCCCTTGGATTGGAGGTCCGGCACATTCGTGGCGTGCTAGAGAAGGCTGGTCGTGGCAGGGATTCGCACTTGTGCTCAGAGACGGGGGATGACGATGGACTGGAAGTCTGGGCTTCTGGCTTTTGCGATCATTTTTGCGGCGGAACTGGGGGACAAGACTCAACTCGTCATCATGTCCATGTCGGCCGGCTCGCGGTCGCCACAGATGGTCTTCTTTGGCTCCGCCGTGGCGCTAATCGCCTCATCGTTGGTCGCGGTTCTGGCGGGGGACTTCGTGCTGCGCAACGTTCCAGTGAAACTTGTCCATTTGGGCACGGGAGTCGCCTTCCTGGTGATTGGCGGTGCCTTGCTCTTGAAATCGCTCCGGTAAAGCGAGTCTGCATTCAGCTCCCCGAACTCTGATAGTATCGCTGCCCCCACTGCCAGAACCGCATGGTCAGCGCAACCCCTGCCGTCGCCGCCACGAACGGGACAAGCAGGGCAAAGGGCGAGCCGCCTTTCCCAAAAGCATAGCGCAGCGGCACGTACCCGATGGCGGCCACGGGCAGCAGGCTCAGGAACAGCCAGCGCAGCAGCCGCGGGTAAATCTCCTGCGGATAAGCCGCGGCCGACAGCGGTGCGTTTACCGCAAAGATCGTGAGGTCGCTGATCCGGGTCAGCCAGAACCCGACCGTCCCCACAGCGAGATAAATGGAGCCGATGACCAGGGCGCCGGCTGCAGGCAGCATCAGGCAGTAAATCCACAGCCATACCGGCGCCCCCGTGCCATGCAGCCCGACGACCACCAGCAGCAGGCCCTGAACAAAGGCCCCCGCCCGCCCCAGGTCGAAATTCCGGGACAGCAGCGTCGCCAGCGCCGGCCAGGGACGGATCAGAAGGCTGTCAAACTCCCCGGTCACTAAATACCGCTCGAATTCGACCAGTTCGGACCCGAACACCCGAAAGAGCCCATTGGCCGTCGACGCCAATCCGGACAGCAGTGCAACCTCGTAGACATCCCAGCCGCTCACGCTGCGGTACTTGTACAGGATGGCCGCCACGGTCAGGAAGTCGACGGCCGCCAGGAGGGCGTAGAGCACCGTGGTCACCAGGAAATCAAACTTATACTGCAGCCGGCAGCGGATGCCGGCACCGAGCAGGCGGAAGTACAGCGACACCTGGCACCTACCCCCCTTGCACCACAACCCGCCGGAGCGCCCGGTCGGTCAGCCAGCAGCACCAGAGCGTCATGGCGGCTGCCCAGGCGAGCTGAACCAGCACGACCCCGGGGCTCGCCATCCCTAAATAGACCCGGACAGGGTGGAACAATTGCGACGAGAAAGGCAGATAGGGCGCCGCCTTGCCCAGCCACCCCGGCAGCATGTCCGCCGGAATCCATCCGCCGGAGAGCAGCGTTACGAGGGAGTAGTAGGTCCAGTGCGCCCACCGGATCTCCGTAGTCCACAGGGCGCTCATGCCCACGGTATAGACCAGCGTCAGGCCCGTGTAGGCGCCCAGCAGCAGGCTGGGCAGAGTCAGCAGCAAATGCGCCGCCGAGGCGGGCCGGGGAATGCCCACTGTCAGAGCGAAGACGAGGGCGAGGGGCGCCGCCCGGTACAGCGCCTGGTAGGCCAGGTTACCGGCTTCTCGGGCCAGCACCATGGGGAAGTACGGCACCGGTCGCGCCATCTCCAGGGCGATGGCCCCCGTGCGAATGCCGCTCTGGATGCCCAGGCCGTGCGGCAGGAACGTCGTCAGCCAGGCGAAGATCTGCGCGAGGACCATCATCGACGTCATGGTGCTCCGGGTGTAGGGATCTGTCGCGGACGCAGCAGGAGCCACGGCCTGCCATAGCGCAATATAGATAAAGCCAAACACTGCCGACGCGACGTTGTTGAGCATATGCGACCACCTATAGGCCACGTTCCGCATGTACCCGGTCCGCCCTACATGGAGATAGACCAAGCGCCACTCCCCCTGCGTCGAACTTTTCGACGGCGTGCTGACTCTTATGTAGCAGAAGATCTGCCAATCAAGGAGGCGCCATTTCTATGAACAAAGTCATCGCCCTTGTGCTCGTGGTCCTGGGCGGCGTGCTGATGCTAAAGACCCTCTCATCCACCTGGCTGCTGCTCCTGCTGCTCGCCGCGGCGTTCGCCTGGGGCGCCTCGACGGGGTCCATCGGGCGGTGGGGCTACTCCGTGGCGGTGGTCTGCGTACTGCTGGCGATTCCGGGTTTCATCCTCCGAACGATCCTCGGGGGCATCACGCTGGCCTTCGGCATGGCCGTCGGCCTGCTGAAGCTGCTTCCCGTTCTTCTGGTGCTGGTGGGTATTTACCTGCTGTTCCGGGCGTTCAAATGAGCAGGCGAAGGGGGCGAGCGATCGCCCCCTTCTTCGTTTCAAACCGGCAGATTTCCGCACAGCACCGTCGGGGACCAGATCTCGTTCGCATAGCCGAAGACGCCGTTTAGCGCATCCACAAAATCGGGGTGACTGCGCGCCCAGTCGGCAGCCATGGGACAGGAGCCCTGCACGGAACTGGAGAGCGAAAAGGCTTCCACCAGACCGGCAAACGGCCCCGAGGCGCCCTCGATCACCGGGCCGGCGTCGACCGGCGGGCTCCGGCGGATCAGCAGCCAGGCGAGACGCATGCGGGCCATGGTGCGCACGGCTTCCGGGAACGTGGCGGCCTGTTCCGGCTTGATCATATCGGCAGGAGCCACCTCCCGGGCCGGGTCCATGGCATCCCGGTAGGCTTGCTCCGCCTGATCAACCCGGCCGAACTGCTCATGGACAATGCCGTCGATCAGGCGCCAGTATCCGAGCGGATCAGGCGCATACGCCCGGTCCACGAGACGCATCTCCCCGCCCGACCACCGGTACCGGTCAGTCCGCGCCCGCTGGGGCCCGGCGCCGGCCGACCCGATCATGCCGCCGTGCAGCACCAGGTCCTTGCCGTCCACTGTGAGCTGCATGTAGGTCATCTTCATGTCGCCTGGAAGGGTTTTCAAGGCGTCGGGCTGCCACTGCGACACGAAGACGCTGTGATGAACCGTGTGGGCGCCCGCGTTGGTGGCGCCCCAGATGATCTCCGGCGTACCGTCACCCGTCAGGTCGGTGGCCTCGTGCAGGTCGACGCCCACGATTTCGTCACCGGGGCTCCGGTCCACAGCCCACTGGCTGCCGTCTTTGTAGATGATGAAGAGGGCGCCCGCCCCGGTCAGTGGGCGGCCGTTGCCGCCCATTCGCATGGCCGTGATGATCTCGGCCGCGTGGTCGCCGTCGAGGTCGACCTCCACGATGTTTGGTTTCCCCCCGGAGTACCAGCCCTCGAAAATCGCCCGCAGCCGCTCTGCCGGGGGCACCCCGGCTTCGTTCAGATCCCGGGCGAGCATGTCCGATAGTTGGTCCATGGTGAGCACGGTCGGATTGGAGACGGCCAGGAGACCAAACGGGGCCGGCGGCTCGGGGGCCGGCGGCTCGGGGGCCTGCGGGGCTGGCACGGCCGGGGCGCCCGGTTTTGTGCCGCACCCAGCCAGCATAAGGGAGATCAGCAGCAGCGTCGCAAAGCTGCGTTTCATCACCACAAGTCACCGCCTTCCGCCAACTGAGACGAGCACAGGGGGAAATAAGTTCCCACTATTGACACAGCCCGCCCGGCTGCTCTAGAATCGCTTCAAGGCGATGAAGAGGAAGAGTAGCGGGCCACGCCCGGCACAGAGAGCGGGACACACGGTGCAAGTCCTGACCGGCGCCCCTGCGAACAAGCCCTCAGAGCTGCCCCCCAACAGCCCGGTCCCCGGGCCCAGTAGGCGAGGACGGATCTCCACCGGTAGCGGGAGCAGGGTATCGCAGGCGCCCCGGTGCGCTGCCGTACCCGGACAGGAGCGGGCCGCAAGGCCAAGCAGGGTGGTACCACGGGAGCTCATCAGCTCTCGTCCCTACACGGGACGGGAGCTTTTCTATTTTCGAAGGAAGGATGATCGACATGTCGAGCCGTTTTGATCTGCTCCGCAACGCCCGGGAAGCCAAGCTCCGCTCCCTGCGCCAGGCCGGCATCGACCCGTTCGGCGCGCCCTTCCACGGCCGTCGGCTGGCCGCCGACCTCCACGCCGCCTATGGGGAGACCGCCGCCGAGGACTTCGACGCCGCCCCCGTCACCGTGCGCGCCGCCGGGCGCCTCGTCAGCCTGCGCCCCCAGGGAAAAGCCGGGTTTGCCGACCTGCAGGACGGCAGTGGACGGATCCAACTCTACGTGAGCCTGCCGGAACTAGACGGGCCGTCGGCACTCATCTGGGAGCAGCTCGACCTGGGCGACCTGCTCGGTGTCGGCGGGCGCCTCATGCGTACCCGGACCGGCGAACTGACCCTGCGGGCCGCGCAGTTGACCATGCTGACCAAGTCCCTTCGGCCCCTGCCCGACAAGCACGGCGGGCTGCAGGAACGGGAAGAGCGCTACCGGGCCCGCCACCTCGATCTGCTGATCAATCCGGAAAGCCGGGCTGTTTTCGAGGCCAGAGCCCGCATCATCGCGGCCATCCGCCGCACGCTGGACGAGTCGGGCTTCCTGGAAGTGGAGACACCGGTGCTCGTCCCCCTGGCCGGCGGCGCCGCCGCCCGCCCGTTCGTCACGCACCACAACGCCCTGGGCCGCGACCTGAGCCTGCGCATCGCTACCGAACTGCATCTGAAGCGTCTGGTGGTCGGCGGCATTGAGCGGGTCTACGAAATCGGCCGCATCTTCCGCAACGAAGGGCTCTCCACCCGCCACAGCCCGGAGTTCACCACCCTGGAAGCCTACCAGGCCTACGCCGGCTACGGCGAGATGATGGACCTGACCGAGCGCCTTGTGCAATCCGCGGCCCTGGCCGTGGGCGGCTCGCTGCAGACGGGCGGATTGAACTTCTCGGGGCCGTGGCCCCGGGTCACCATGGTTGAGCTGGTCCGCCGCCGGACGGGCATCGACTTCGCCGCCCTCTCGTCAGACGCAGAGGCCCGAAGCGCCGTGGCCGCGGCCGGCTATGCCACGGGGGCCAGAACGTGGGGCGCCCTGCTGGCCCAGCTCTTCGAGGCATACTGCGAAGATGCGCTGGTGCAGCCTACCTTCGTGTTCGGCCACCCCGTTGTCACCTCGCCGCTCGCCAAGCGCGACCCGGCTGACCCGCGCCTGACCGAGCGCTTCGAGCTCTACGTGCAGGGCCGGGAACTCGCCAACGCCTTCTCGGAACTGAACGACCCGGTCGACCAGCGGGCGCGCTTCGTGGCGCAGTTGCTGGAGCGGGCCGCCGAGGATGGCGAGGCCCACCCCCTCGACGACGATTTCCTCGCCGCCCTGGAGGTGGGCCTGCCCCCGACCGGGGGCCTGGGCCTGGGCATCGACCGGCTGGTCATGGCCCTGACCGGCGCCCCGGCCATCCGCGATGTGATTCTCTTCCCGATTCTGCGGGAGGAGTAGCTGCGGCAGGATCACAAGGCACTCGTACAAAATCGTGAAGATCGTCACGAGTCAGAGGAATTCTGGTTTCCGGGCCGAAGATAGATAATTCAATTACCATGGCGAGGGGGTGTGCCCGGGTGGGAGACCATCTGAGTGATCTCGGCTTCCTGGTGGAGACGGACGACCAGCTGGTGGACCTTGCCCGCGCCGCCTCCGATGCGGGGGCCGCCGTTCCCGCCGCCCGGGGCGCCTGCTACTGCTGGGCGCCCGGCGAAGGTGTGGAGCTGTGGGTGGAACTGGGGAGCGACGGCAGACTGCGAACCTGCAAGCCGCATTTTTCCGGGGCCAGCAGCATTCGTGCCCAGATTGTGGACCTGTTCGCCGGTGATGGGGACTCTCTGCACGGGCGGGTCTATGCATGGGCGGGTCCTGACCCGCGGGGCGCCCGGTTCTCCGGTCCCCCGCTGATTCTCGAACTGCCCGACCTGGGACTCGTCCGCAGCCACCTGACTTGTCCTGCCACCGTCTCCGTACAGGTCGCGGCGTTTGCCCATGCCGCGGAGTGCTTCGCCGACGAATACGCCTTCCGCCTCTGGCAGGAGGGGCGCCCCACGCCCATGTCGCCGGATTGCTTCATTCCCAGCGGTGCGTTCGCCCAGCCACCGCGTCCCGAAGCGGCCTTTGCAGGCCGCATTGAACAGGCCGGCCTCCGGATCAATCCGGCGACCGGCCGTTCCTTCCACCACCTGCGGGTCTGCACGGCCATCGGTACCGTCGACGTGGTCGCCGACCCCGAAGGGCTGGACGGCATTCCCATGGCAGGCGGCATTTTGCAGGGCTACTTCTGGCTGAGCGGCCGGATTGTGGCCGTTGGCTAGGCGGCACTCACCACCAAGACCGTCATCCCCAGGGTCACGAGCGAACCCCAGGAGATGGACGGCGATTTTTGTACCGGCTCGAGAATGCCCTGGTTCAGTTCGGGTGCCGCCGGCGGGAGGATAAAGGGAGGCCTCGCTACCCTGTGTGCGAAGGCCTCCTCATGCTGCTTAGGGTGACTTTTGGCGCGGCGGAAACCTATTTCGGATAGTACCCGGTGAGCGTGTAGCTGCCGCTGCCCGAATACGCTTTGACCCTGACCCGATACGTGCCCGTCGTGCCGGCGGCGTACGAGATGCTCTCCGGCCGCAGCGAGGCGGATGTGGCCGAGGCGACCTGGGTTCCGGACGGGTTGTACAGATACAGGTCAAAGTCGGTGCCCGACGGGAAATTCAGCTTCAGGTTGATCGCTCCCGCGGCCCCCACCGTGATGTTGTAATCGCGGGTGCCGCCGGACGTGAGACTGCCGGTCTGGTTCAGGGCCGCCGTCCTGGCCGGATCGATCGGATGCGTGGCCGTCAGCGTGTAGGCGCCGCTGCTGCCCGAATAGCTCTTGATCTGCACACGGTAGCGGCCGGTCGCCGTGGCGTTATAGGTGATCACTTCCGGTCGGGCCGTGCCCGAATCGGCCTTGGCCACTTGCGTGCCTGACGGGTTATTGAGGTACATGTCGATATCGGAAGTCGCTGTAGCCCAGTTCAGGCTGAGGGAGATTGTGCCCGGCGCCGTCACATCCAGGTAGACGTACTTGGACGCACCGGACGAAACGGACCCGGTGAACGTCTCGGTGACTGTGGTCACGGTGCTGGTGTTGCTGACCGTTACCGGGACGGCGGCAGAGGTGCCCACGTTATTGGCCGCGTCGTAAGCTTTAGCTGTCAGGCTGTGGCTGCCGTTGGCGGCGGTGGTCGTATCCCACGCCCAGGACCACGGGCTGGCGCTGTCCGTGCTCTGCAGGGCGCCGTCCACGTAAAACTCCACCCGGGTGACGCCCACGTTGTCCGACGCGCTGGCGGTCACCGTGGTGGTCGCGCTGACGGTGGCGCCGGCGGCCGGGGCCGTAATGTTGACCGTCGGAGCCTCCGTGTCGCCGCCGGAGCCGCCCGCCGTCAGGCCGCTGCCGGAGGCGACCAACGAGTATGGCTGCGGGCCGTTGGGCACGTTGTAGCCCTTGACGGTCACGGTATAGGTGCCGACGGCGGGCGCCGCAAAGTAGACGTTCTCCACGTTGTTGACCCGGTCATAGGCCGCGCAGGTCGTAGAAGCCGTGTTGCTGACGAAGCAGTTGCCCTTGTAGAGACCGCCGCCTGGGGCGGTCACTTCCAGATCCAGATCGTTGACCAGTTCCTTGCTCGCCTGAATGCCGCCGGGATAGTCGGTCCAGACCAGGGTGAACTTCAGAATCTGACCGGACTGGGCCGTGAAGGTGTAAGAGCGGGTGCCGTTGGTCGCCAGGCTGTTCGCCTCGTTCTCAAACCAGTTCACCCGCCCGCCGATGGGATAGAGCGTATTGGTCAGGTCTAGGCGGCCCCAGCCCTGATCCTTCGACTTCCAGCCGTAGCCCATGTCCACGGCGCCGTTGATCAGGCTCGCCTTGATCAGCGACGACGACGGGGTGATGCCCTTTACGCTGGTGTAGAACTGCCGCACCAGGCCGGTGGCGCCCGCCGTGACCGGCGTGGCCATCGATGTGCCGCCCATGTAAGCATAGTAGCTGTTGTAGTTGGCCCAGAAGGCGCTGTCGGCAGCCAACGCCGACCGCGTGGAGAGAATATACGTGCCGGGGGCGACCACATCGGGCTTGACGCGCCCGTCGGTGGTCAGGCCGCGGCTGGAGAAGGTCGCGATCGAGTTGATGTTGTCCGCGTAGGCGCCGAAGGTGGGCCGGTTGTTCTCCGAAGCGCCGACCGTGATCACGTTCTTGGCGGTGGACGGGGTGGTGACGGAGTTGCTCTGGCTGGCGTCGCCGTCGTTGCCGGCGGCAAAGAGGATGGTGAAGTTCTTGTTATTCCACATGTACTGGTCAGCCTGCTGCGCCTGAGCGTCGTAAACATTGCCGCCGTGTTGCAGCGGCACGCCCCAGGAGTTGGTGTGAATGGTCGCACCGTTGCCGGCGGCCTGGGTGAACAGGGTATTCAGGTCGTCGGGAATGCCGCCGAGCCCGCCGCTGGAATCCATCACCGATTGGAAGACGATCTTTGCGGCAGGCGCCATGCCCTTGATCGACCCGCCTGAGTTGGTGCCGTCACCGGCAACGGAGCCGGCGACATGGGTGCCGTGGCCGTGGGTGTCGGACCAGTTGCCGGCCCGGCCCAGGGCAATAGGCGTCACCTGCAGGCGATTGCGCAGGTCGGCATGCATGGTGGAGGTGTTGCCATTGTCCAGGCCGGTGTCAGCGATGCCGATTACCTGGCCGGAGCCGGTCAGGCCGTTGGTCCACGGCCCGCCCGCACTGCTGACCTTGATGACGCCCGCGGCTGCGTCGTTAAAGAGGATGTTCTCCCGCACAAGGTCGATGAACGTCACATCCTCGCTGCGGGCCAGGTCAGCGACATCCCTGGCTTTCATCTCGGCGATGGTCTGCTGGCCGCCGAAGCGCTGAATGCGGAATTTGCCGTCCTTACCGGCGAGACCGGGGGGAAGCTTCCATTCCGGGCGGTACTTCTCGACGCCTGCCACCAGGTCGTCCTCGGCGAGCATGGCGGCGGCTTCGCCGCTCATGCGGGCAAGGAACGCGAAGTCGGGCAGATAGGTGTCAACTTCGGCGCCCGCCAGCTCCAGAGCCTTCCAGGAGTCTTCTGAGATCACGTCGGAGAACTGGACCACGTAGAGCCCGTCCCCCTGGTTCCGGAGCGCCTGAGGATTCTTGCCCAGCTGTTTCGTCCCGGCTTTCAAGTGCACACCGGCCGGTGCTTTGGCCTTCGGCGGGGCCTTACCGGTCTCGGCTGCGGCGGCGGTCATGACGGACGAGAGCAGCAGCGCGAGTACGGCCAGGAACGTTGCGAAGCGTTTCATCTGTCCCTTCCCCTTCCAAGTGGATTCGAGGAGCGAACAGATTTTCGTGATATGAGTAAAATTTCCTTCTAATCTGATCTATTACCGCGGTCTCATCTTTTTAGGTCGAACGTCCTACGGGACTGGCAGGGACGATAAAAGGGGAGGGGTCTGCCGACCCCTCCCGCTCAAATGTAGCACGCCTCTACCGCTCCACCACCGCCGCTACGCCCATGCCGCCGCCGACGCACAGGGTCGCCAGACCCCGCCTGGCGTCCCGTTTGGCCATCTCGTAAAGCAGCGTGACCAGAATGCGGGCGCCGCTGGCCCCGACCGGATGTCCCAGTGCGATGGCGCCGCCGTTGACGTTCACCTTCGCCATGTCGAGCTTGAGCTCCTTGGCTACGGCGAGCGACTGGGCCGCGAACGCTTCGTTCGCTTCGATCAAGTCGATCTGATCGAGCGTGACGCCGGCTTTGGCCAGGGCCTTCCTGGTCGCAGGCACCGGTCCGATGCCCATGATGTGCGGTGCCACGCCCGCCGTGCCCCAGCCCGCCAGCCGGGCCAGCGGCCTGATCCCAAGCGCATCCGCCTTTTCGGCCGACATGATCACGAGCGCGGCCGCCCCGTCGTTGATGCCGGAGGCATTGCCGGCCGTCACAGTGCCGTCCTTCTTGAAGGCGGGCTTGAGGGCTGCGAGCTTCTCCGCCGTCGTACCGGCCCGCGGGTACTCATCTTTGGCAAAGGCGATGGGATCGCCTTTCTTCTGCGGAATCAGGACCGGCACAATCTCGTCGTCAAACCGGCCGGATTCCACGGCCGCGACCGCCTTCTGCTGCGACGCCGCTGCGAACGCGTCCTGCTCTTCCCGGGAGATGTGAAACATCTCGGCGAGGTTCTCGGCTGTAATGCCCATGTGATACTTGTTGATGGAGCAGGTCAGCCCATCGAGGACCATGTCGTCCACTAACTCGCCGTTGCCCATGCGGTAGCCGGTGCGCGCCTTGGGAAGCAGATAAGGGGCGCCCGACATCGACTCCATGCCGCCGGCCACCACGATATCGGCATCGCCGGCGATGATTTGCTGGGCGGCCAGGATCACCGACTTGAGGCCGGAGCCGCAGAGGATGTTGACGGTGGTGGCGGGCACGGTGTCAGGAATGTTGGCCTTCAGCGCCGCCTGGCGGGCGGGGCCCTGGCCCTGGCCGGCCTGCAGGATGCAGCCCATGTAGACCTCTTCGACCTGGTCGGGCCGGATGCCCGCCCGTTCCAACGCCGCCTTGATAACGATGCCGCCGAGCTCCCAGGCCTGCAAACCGGCCAGGGCGCCGCCGAAGCTGCCGATCGCAGTACGGACTGCAGATGCGATCACGATCTCCTTCATGGCGCGAGACGCCTCCTCTACGCGGTCATGACTGTTAGTTCCGGCGTAATGATCAAGTTTCCTGCCGTTGCGGCCTTCACTTCTGCGATGGTGACGCCCGGGGCGATCTCCTTCATCAGGAAGCCTTCCGCGGTGATCTCGAAATAGCCCATATCGGTGACGACGATGTCAACGGCATTGACGGCGGTCAGAGGCAGGCGGCAGCGCTCCAGCAGCTTGGGCGCCCCTTCCTTGGTCACGTGATCGGTGGCGACGATCACCTTGCGGGCGCCGACCAGCAAGTCCATGGCGCCGCCCATGCCGGGGACCATCTTGCCCGGGACCATCCAGTTGGCGATCGAGCCGTACTGATCGACTTCGAGTGTGCCGAGGACCGTGAAATCCACGTGGCCGCCGCGGATGATGCCGAACGAGGTACACGAGTCGAAACAGCAGCCGCCGGGCACGATGCCGACCGGTTGGCCGCCCGCGTTCACGAGGTCAGAGTCGAGCAGGGCGGGATCGGGCGGCGCGGGAGCGAGCCCGATGAAGCCGTTCTCGGACTGGAGAAGCACCGTGACGCCGGCGGGGACGTGGTTGGCAACTTGCGTCGGCATGCCGATGCCGAGGTTGACTACATCGCCATCCTTGAACTCGCGGGCGATCCGCTTGACGATCAGTTCTCGACGGGCCTTTGCATCCATGGCTCTACGGCACCTCCTTCGCAGTGACGATGAAGTCGACGAAGATGCCCGGGGTGTGGACGGAATCGGGGTCGATCTCGCCCGGCTCCACCACTTCGCGCACCTGGGCGATGACCAGATCCGCAGCCGTGGCCATGGGCGGGTTGAAGTTGCGGGTGGCCCGGCGGTAGATGAGGTTGCCCATGGTGTCTGCGCGGTGGGCAAGCAGCAGGGCGACGTCGGCGTGCAGGGGCAGTTCGAGGAGATACGGGGTGCCGCCCACCTCCACCACCTGCTTGCCGTCCTGTACGATGGTACCGAAGCCCGTGGGCGTCAGGAAGCCGCCAATGCCGGCGCCACCGCAGCGGATCCGCTCAGCCAGCGTCCCCTGGGGAATCAGATCCACTTCGAGGCTCTTTTCGTTCATCCGCCTGCCGACTTCCGGATTCAGCCCGACGTGCGAGGCGACCAGTCTCCGAACCTGGCCGCGGCCGATCAGTTTGCCGACACCTGTGGTTGGCGTACCGCCGTCGTTGCAGATGATGGTCAGATCTTTGACACCTTTCTCGACCAGGGCGTCCATGAACAGTTCGGGGGTACCGCAGGCCATGAAGCCGCCGACCATCACGGTCATCGCGTCCTTGATCCGGCTCATGGCATGCTCAAGGCTGGTTACCTTGCTCATCTTCCTTCAACTCCTTGCGGGGCGGGTGCTGCCGTGCAGGGCAAGCAAGCCCCATGCCAGCCCGGCAACCTCAGCACGGCGCGGGTATCCGGCCCCCGCGCCGCGCAGCTCGCTTCGCACCCGTGAAGTGAAGTTCACACCCTTAAACCATTAACCGCCGGTTGCAAGAGTGAGCCGTACCTTTTTATAATATTCCTATACCAAAAGTATAGAAAACCAAATGCAGGGGGGTGCGCCGATGTCCGGGTACGCTTTCCACGAAACAACTGCCATGGTCGCCGTCCTGGTCGCTGCGTTCGTGGGCTATGTGGCTTACCGCAGCTATCAGAAGGACGGAAGCGAGTCTCTGGCCTATCTGGCGCTGGCGCACATGGGCTTCGCCATCCTCTATGCCCCGCATGCCTTGCTGACGCGCACCTCGGACCACCACCTGATCCTATTCCTGGCCTATGGCCCGGCCTCCCGCCTCACCATGGCCGCGTACCTGTTAGCGGGGCTTCTCAGGCTGAACCGGCGGTCCGGGCGGCGGCTCGACCTGCGCCCGCACCTGCTGCTGCTGGCTTGCGCCGCTGTTGCCCTGGGGCTCCTGGCCACGTCGGAGGTGGGCCTACAGCGGTATCACCTGCGCTTGGTGGATGGGGCTGCCGTCTTTCTGTCGCTGTCGGGGATTCTGGCGACGCTGGCCGTCCGGGTCCGTTCAGCGCTGCTCAGCGCCCACCTGATGGCCCAGGTCTTCTTTGTCCAGGGTTCGCTCGCGTTTCTCCTCTCCACCCCGTGGACCGGCCTCTGGTGGCTGGCGCACGCGATATCAGCCGCCGGATTCACGCTTCTGGGCTACCATATCGTGATCAGTCACTGGCGGGGCCTCGCCTTCGATTGCATCTATGACGAGACGGTGCTGTACGGGCTCCTGGACCGCATGATGGAGAGCTCATCCATCGGGTTTTTCCTGACCGACGGTTCCTTCACGCCCGTACGCATCAACCATACTGCTGAACTGGTGCTGGGCGCCGGTGGCGGGCGCCCGGTGGATGGCGTCCGGCTCCTGGCCCTCATGGGGCTCAGCCGGGAGGCGCTGGCGCACCGGCCTGCGGAACAGGCGGCCTCCTTTCAGTGCGACGTGGCGGGCCGGCCGCGTTATTATGAAGCACGGGTCGCACCGGTGGAGCCAGCCCACCCGGAACGGGGCTGGCTGTGCGTGCTGATTGACACGACCGAGGCGCACCAGGCGAGGGAAGAGATCCGGCATATCGCACTGCATGACACCCTCACCGGGCTTCCCAACCGCCTGCTCCTCTACGACCGGCTGGATATGGCTCTCTCGCTCGCCCGGCGCCACGGCCGGGCAGCCGGCGTGCTGATGCTGGACCTGGACGGGTTCAAGGCGGTCAACGACCGGTACGGCCACGATGCCGGCGATGAAGTGCTGCGGACGGTGGCGGTCCGGCTGCGTGAGAGCCTGCGCGACAGCGACACTGCCGGGCGGCTTGCCGGCGATGAGTTCGTCGTGGTGCTAACCGAACTGGCCTGTGCGGCGGATGCGGGGGCGGTGGCGGAGAAGCTCCTTGCCCGCATTGCGGAACCCATTTGGTTTGAGGGCCAGCAGTTGCAGGTCACCGCCAGCATCGGCATCGTCGTGCATGCCGAAGGCGAGATCTCCAAGCACCGGCTGCTCAAGCAGGCCGATACGGCCATGTACGAGGCCAAGGCCCGGGGCCGGAACGCGTGCGTCTTCCACGAAACGGTATGAGCCGCCGCCGTGGAACGGATGTCGGACGCCGGCATTATCAGCGGCTACCCGGACGGCACGTTCCGGCCGGAGGCCAGCGTTACGCTGGCGGAGCAGCCGCCAGGGCGATGATGGGTATATGTACGTCACCCTGCCCGCCGTGGAAGGCGGCAATGTTATTCCGTTTTAGGGGACGGTTCGGTTCCCCCTGCTCAATTAGCAGCGGTCCTGATGCATGTCAACCCCTGATTTCTGAGAATGATCTTTCTGAAGGGGCGTTGGCATGCTGTACATCGTGCTGGCTCTGTCCGGCCTTCTGCCGGCCGCGTGGATCATTTGGCGGCGGCGCGATGCAACGCTGGTGGTCACCTACGTCGTTGCCGCCGCGTTTGTCCACACGGCCGACTGGCTGGCGAGCGGGGCTTTGGGGCTCTACAAGTACCACCCGGGGCTGTTTTCGGACCCGACACTTGATGACGCCACCGGCGTTCTGCTGTCGGAACTGGTTTTTGTGGCGTCACTGGCCGTGTTGCTGGTCTCCCTGATACCGTCGTGGTGGGGTGTGCTCGTCGGTTCGGCGATTGCCACCGCGCTGGAATACCCCTTCGTCGCCGTCGGAGGGCTGGAGCGAAAAGGCTGGACCATATGGCTCACCACCGGGAGCTTTGCCGTCTATTATGGCCTCATCTGGTTCGGCTGGCGGATGGCAGCAAGGCGCCAGGGGCCGGCAGGCGGCTGGCCTCCATTTACGATGCGGACGGCGCTGGCAATCATGTTCAATGGCATGGCGGAGATCGTGCTGTGGGCAACGCAGGCTGTCACGTGGTCCATCGCCATTGTGCCGTCACAAGGCGAGAATCAAGCCCTGCTCCGCTTTCTTTGGCATGCGGCAATTCATGTGCCGCTGACGTACTGGATTTTGGCCGCGCGGCGCCCAATGCAGCGCCTCCGGCTGTTGCTGGCAACCCTCGCCTCCGTACTGGCGGGCCAGCTTTCCGTTATGGCCGGTCTCCGGACGTTCAAGGCGCCATGGAATCCGGTCACGGAAGGGCTGCTGATCAGCGGTTTCTTTACCCTGGCCGTTCTGACCGAGCACTGGATACGGGCCTGGTCTGTCGCTCGAACTGAAGGCGCCTGAGGATGTGGACTCCTCAGGCGCCCTTTTGTTGGCTACTCCAGGGATTTCAGCTTCAGCTGCAGGGCTCTCCGGCTGATGCCCAGGAGCTTGGCCGCCTGTGTCCGGTTGCCCCCGCAGGCCTTCAGCGCCTCTTCAATGCGCTGATGCTCATAGCCGGCTTTCATCTGCCGCAGTGAGCCGGTGGCCCGCTGGACCACCGGGAACTCGGGCAGGTGCTCCAGTTCCACCGTCGGGCCGTCCCAGAGGACCACGACCTGCTCGATCAGGTTCCTGAGTTCACGCACGTTGCCGGGCCACGGGTATGACTCGAGCGCGCCCATCGCCTGAGCGGAAAACCCGGCGAACGCCTTGCCGTGCTTCTCCGCAAAGGCCCGGAGCAGATGAAGCGCCAGCACGGCCACGTCGCCGGGCCGCTCCCGCAGGGGCGGCAGGCCGATGGGCACCACCGCCAGCCGGAAGTACAGGTCCTCCCGGAATCTGCCCTGCCTGACCATTTCGCGCAGGTCGCGATGGGTTGCCGCCAGGACCCGCAAGTCCACCGGCACGGGCCGGACGGCGCCCAGCGGCTCCACGGCCCGAGTCTCCAGAACCCGCAGCAGCTTGGCCTGCAGGGAGAGCGGCATATCGCCGACTTCGTCCAGCAGCAGCGTTCCGCCGCCCGCCAACTCGAAGCGGCCGGGCTTTCGCCCTTTGGCGTCGGTGAAGGCGCCTTTCTCGTAGCCGAACAGCTCGCTCTCCAGGAGGTTCTCCGGTACCGCCGCACAGTTGAAGGCGACGAAGGGGCGCGTCGCGCGGCTGCTGGCCGCGTGGATCGCTCCGGCGACCAACTCCTTGCCGGTGCCGGTCTCACCGAGAATCAGCACGCAGGCGTCGGTCACTGCAACTCGTTGGATTTTGCGGAAGACCTCCAGCATGGCGGGGCTCTCGCCAAGCATGCCGGCGGGGCGCAGCGGCGCCTCGGAAGGCTGGGCAGGCAGCGCGCCCGCCATGACCCGGCGCAGTTCATCGAGGTCAAAGGGTTTCATGACATAGTCCGCGGCCCCGGCCTTGATCGCTTCCACCGCCGTCTTGACCGTGGCGTAGGCGGTCATCATCACGACGGGGATGGCCGGCCAGCGCCGCTTCATCTCTTTGAGCGCGGCCATGCCGTCCATGCCGGGCATGCACAGATCGAGCATGATCAGATCAGCGCCGTCCCGCTCGAGCCGATCCAGCGCCTCCGCCCCTGACCGGGCGGCGGCCACGCGGTACTCCCGTCCGAAGGATTGTTCAAAGAGCCAGGCCATGTTGGGCTCGTCGTCCACCACGAGAAGGCGCTGCACGGGCGGTCACTCCTCCCCGGCCATGCCGGGCCGTGTTGTCAGGGGCAGCAGGACGGTAAAGCACGTCCCGACTCCGGGTTTCGATTCCACTTCGACCTGCCCCCGGTGCTCGTCGACGATGCGCTGCACCAGCGGCAGTCCGAGGCCGGTCCCCCCTGGCTTGGAGCTGTAGAAGACTTCCCAGATCTTGGGCAGCAGGCTCGGGTCGATGCCGACCCCCTGATCCTGTACGGAGACGCGTGCGAACCGGCTGCCGCCGGGGTGGTCCGTCTCAATGGTGAGGGCGCCGCCGCCGTCCGCCATCGCCTGGATGCCATTGATCATCAAGTTGAGCAGCGCCTGCTGCAGGTGCTCGGCATCACCCAGCACGGTAAGGCGGCGGGGCGACAGGTGGTGTTCGATGGTCACGCCTTGCTTCGCCGCGTACCACTGGATAAACTCCACCGCCTGGCCGACCACATCGCCCAGATCGAGGGGCTGCATCTGCGGTTCGGAGTAGCGGGCAAACCCCAGGAGTCCCTGAATCGTGCGGTTGACACGCCCCAGCTCCCGCCCGGCGATTTGCGAGAGCGAAAGGAGGAACGCCTCGTCGTTCAGCCGCTGCGGAATCAACTGGACCGAGCCGGCGACCACGGTCAGGGGATTGCGGATTTCGTGGGCGATGGCCGTGGCCAATTCGCCGGCCAGGGTCAGCCGCTCGGCCCGTTCGAAATACTCCATGTCCTGCCGGCTGCGGTCGGCATCTTCAAACAAAATGACCCGGGCGCCGGGAACTATCGTGTCCAGCACATCGACCGTGCGGCCGCCGGCCAGTTGGACCCGGGCGTACCGGTGGCTTTCGCCCGGCTCGTCCGGGAGCCCAAGCGGCGCGGCCACCTCCGCCCAGGGGCGTCCCCGCATGGCGACCGGGTCAATGCCGCAAAGGTCGGCCATCGCGTGGTTGCAGAACTCCACCGTGCCGGCCGGCCCCACCAGCACGATGCCCACCTGCAGGTTGCTCAGGAAGAGCCGGATGTACTGCTCGATCTGGTCGACCCCCTGCAGCAGCGGGCGGACCTCTTCCTCCCTGATGGGGCCGAGGCTGCGCCGGATCGCTTCGGCGGAGATGATGGTGGAGCCTGCAAAGACCGCCAGGCTCGAGAGGCCCAGCACGGCTGCCTCCTGATGCCGGCGCCCGCCATCGGAGTACATCTGGCGGTAAATCTCTTCCAAGGATTCGTTGGCAAACGTGAAGCCGATCACCCGGTCCTGGCGGACGAGCGGATGCATGCAGTTCATGGCGTCGCCGCGCACCATGGAGCCGACGGCGAGCTTGTCCACCCGCTCGGCCATGGCTACCCGGCCGAGGTGGTCGGAGGGCGGCGCCACGCCGACCAGGGCGCCCAGCGTGGCAGACGGGGCGTACGAGACGATTCGGTCCGTCTGCAGGTCATAGTAGCCGAGTCCGACGGTGGGAAAGGCCGCCGCCAGGTCGTCGGTGGCCTTGCGGAGCGCCTCGGCCAGGGTTTTGACGCGCAGGTCGTCGGCCGCATTCGCGGCAACGCCGCACCGGGCCAGCCAGCTGTCAAAGCCGTCGCCCAGGAGTTGGTCGAGCACGCGGGCGAGGCCCACCAGCTTCGAGGCCTTTTCGTCAAGCAGCGCGGCTTCCGCCCGCTGGAGAATTGCAGGACGCCACATGCAGCCCGACCTCCCTTCGGGCCTAGTCTTCCAGGGGCGTGCAAGATTTTCCTTCTGAACTTCAATGCGCATCGAACCTTGAGAAAGCAGTTTACGTATGTAGATTCGAAGTTCTAATGCGAGGGGGTTCTCATGATGGTCGATAAGACGAAGGAGATGGCAGCAGCGCTGCAGCAGGCCTTTGAATCGGCAAGCAAGTCGCCCTTTCCCGGGCTTACCATCGCTGGAGAGATGGATGACCTTCTCGAACTGCCGCTGGAAGTCAGCATGACCGAAAAGTATGCCGGATATTTTAATGCACGGGTGCTCGCTGAGTTCAACCGGCTGTACTCCGGCCGTCTGGCGTACCTGCAGTTCGTTCCCGACCCGGCGACCGGCGATACAATCATGCTCCCTGCGGCGGATGAGAAAGCCTATGGGGCGGTAGCAGTAGATTACAGGCCTACGGAAAACGCCGCAGTCATCAACCTGCGCCTGCCCATGAAGCGCCTTAATGTCTTCCCGCAGCCCGGGCGGGTCCATCTTTTTCCTGTGATCGAGCGTAAGGCTCCCGACGGCAAGGTGTTCCTTGCGTTTGCTACAAAGGGGGCCACAACCAAGCCGGCTGTTCGCAGGAAGTCCAAGTCCAAGTCTGAGCAGGCGGCCCAGACTGCGGCGCCCCCGTCCGCCAGCCCCGCTTCTGCCCCAGCCGCCACTGCCCCCGTCCAACAGCCAGAGAAAAGCGAAAATCCATCACAAACTACTCCTACCGGGAATTGATTGGATGACACCCATATGTTGGGTGGCGACTGAATGACAGTAACGGCGAATACGCTCGCCGACGCCGCGCATACGTTCGCCGACGCGTCGCATACGCTCGCCGACGCCACGCATACGCTTGCCGACGCCTCGCATACGCTCGCCGATGATGCGCCGCCAGACGCACAACAATGCCCCCTGGGCCGCCTTCCATCGAAGGAGGTCCAGGGGGCTTGGCGTTGTGGCAGCCAGATCTCACATCAGGTTCGCATACCCATCCACCAGCAGTTCCAACCGACCGTTTGCCGGATCGAACATCATCCCATGGATGGGCACGTCCCGGGGAAGCAAAGGGTTCGACCTTAGCTGAGCCACCACGTTCTTCACATTCGCCTCGGCATTGTGGAAGCCGCCCACCCACTCCACCAGACTGGGGTGCAGCAGCGTCAGCAGTTGCCGCGGCACTCCCCGCTCCAGCATGCGGCGTTCCAGTTCGTCCTCGTCCAGTTGTGACATGCCGCAGTCCCGATGCCCGATCACGTAGATCTCCTCGCATCCGAGCGAGTAGACTGCGACCACCAGGCTACGGACCACGCTGCCATCGGCGCTGACGAGCGTATTGCCGGCATTCTTGATCACCTTGGCATCGCCGCGCCCCAATCCCATGGCAGGTTCCAGGAACTCGACCAGCCTGGTATCCATGCAGGTGAACATGGCGATCTTCCGGGCCGGCACCTTGGACAGGGGCCGCTCTCTCTCCTCCACGAACCTCCGGTTATGGGCGAGGATCTCATCCAGCAACGACATCTGCATTCCCCCATTATCCCTATGATACCACGAATGAGTGGTATTTTTGGAGATCGAAGGATTAGTGCTTTTCACCCGTAACAAGGTTCTCCGTGCTGTAGACCTTGCCGGACTTTGCGTCGAGGATCACATGGTAGGTGAGTTGGCCGTCCGCTTTCGCAGCGAGCTCTATCCGCCAGACCGCCTGCAGGCCAGCGCCCTCCACCGGGAACTGCTCCTCCAGGGTGGCCAGCGTCACATCCCAGTCGCCCGGCAGTCCCGCCCGCACCGCCTCCGCCGCCTGCGCACGAGAAATGAAGCCCTGGTCGGTGCCGACTTCCAGCGTATCCAGCACCTGCGCACAGACGGGCGCCACTTGCTCCCAGGGCGTCTGCGAACCGGGCTCGGAAGTGCACGCCACGACGTACTCGTGGTTGCCCGCCGTAACCGCATAGCTGGCCCGGTCAAACCAGGCGGCCGCGCTGATGTACTGGACATGCAGCAGGCCTGCCTTCCGTCCGTTCGCCGTTCGCATGCCCAGTTCGGCGACCCGGAACCGCTGGCTTTCCTTGACCGTCGCTGCCACCAGGTCACCCAAAAGATCCTCCGCCATCACTTGCGGCTGCCGCCGCCGGTGATCCACGCTGATGCTGAAGGCATCGGAGCGAAACACCATGCTGCCGCGCTCATCGATCACCGGGCCGACAAACGGCGTGGGGAATGAGAGGCGGAACGCCCAACTCTTGCTTTCGTAGAACTGCAGGGGGCCGGCGGGCTGTACTTCCGGCTTGACGTCTGCCGCCGCAGGGCTGGCAGGCGCCGCCGGTACGGGCTCCTGTCGCCCGAGCGGCCCACTCATCAGGAGAAAACCGGCGACCACAGCAACGGTCAGGACCGCTGCCGCTGCGTACCAGAGCCGGCGCGTGGAGCCAACAGTCTGCACCCGGGCGCCGGACCGCCGGATGCGCTCCAGGATCTCATCGGCCGGCACCTGCGCCCGGGTGGCTTCAGCAGCCAGCGCCGCCTTCAAATCATCATCGCGCAGCAAAATGACCCCTCCTCCCTCCGTTCCGCCCTTCCTGCAGCATCGCCAGGAGCCGCTGCCGGGCGCCGTGCAGCCGTGACTTCACGGTGCCAGCCGGCACGTTGAGCGCCTCGGCCATCTCCGGCTCGGTCAGCTCCGCGTAATACCGCAGGACGATCACTTCCCGGTGGTGCTCCGGTAGGCGGGTGATCAGCGTCCGCAGTTCCTCCACTTCCTGCCTGTCCAGCACCAGCTCATCGACGCCGGCGGCCCCGGTGTCCCCCTCCCCCCGGCCCAGCAGGTCGAAAGGAAAGAAGGACCAACCTTTTTCCTTGCGGCCGGTCCGGCGCCCGGCGTTGTGTAGAATGCTGTAGAACCAGGGCCGGAAGTTGCGCGGCTCACGCAGCGTGCGGATCCGGCGCAGGACCTGCACAAAGGTCTCCTGTGCCACATCCTCCGCAAGCTGCTGGCTGTGCGTGATCAAGAATGCGACGCGCACGGCCTGATCAATATACCGGCGGTACAGGACCTCAAACGCCGTCCTGTCGCCGGCTTGTACAAGTTGAACCAGGGTCACCTCGTCGATGGCGACCTACCCCCTTCCTCCAAACCGCTCACATTGAGGAGAGGCCATATCAGCGCAAACCGTTCACGACCAAATCGCCTTTTGTGAAACATCATCCTCGAGGAGCCCCCCTCGGGACTCCCGCAGGAACGCCAGCCATGCGTTCCCCGCCTGCGACAGGCGCTTCCCCGGGTGCCAGGCCAGGTGCAGCTGCCGCTCCAGGCAGAGATCGGGTACGTTGAGCACCGCCAGGCGACCGGTCCGGATCTCGGTCTGCACCGTCAGCAGGGAGACGACGGCCAGTCCGAGCCCTGCAGCCACCGCCTGCTTCACCGCCTCGGTGTTCGAGAGTTCCAGGGCGGGCGATGCATCAAGGCCCCGGGTGCGCAGACGGGAGACCAGAACTTCTCGGGTACTGGAACCGGTCTCCCGCAAGATTAGCGGCTCCGCCAGCACTTCTTCCGGCGAGGCTATGCCGGCAACTGCCAGCCTGTGGTCCGGCGGGGAGATGATCGCCATCTGATCTGTGAGCCATGGTTCATAGACCAGGCAGTCTTCTGCCGGCGGCTTTTCACCCACAATGCCCAGGTCAAGCTCGTTGGTCAGCAGTCTGCCCGTAATCGTCCGGGTATTCCCGATTGCAAGCGCCACCACCATTGCCGGATACCGGCGGCGGAAGGCTGCAATGAGGCGGGGCAGCAGGTATGTTCCGGGGGTTGTGCTCGCGCCTACCCGGATCAAACCGCGGGCGGGATCCTGCAATTCCGCCATAGCTTCCTCGGCATCCCTTTCCAGCCGCAGGATCTGGTCGGCATACTCTTTGAGGCGCGTTCCGGCTTCGGTCAGGTGAACCTGCCGGCCGTAGACTTCGACCAGGGGCACGCCCAGCGCCTGTTCCAGCCGCCGCACCTGCACCGACACGGCGGGCTGACTGAGAAACAGCCGCTGCCCGGCGTGCGAGAAGTTGCCCGTAAGGGCAACGGCGTGAAAGACCTTCAGGTGATGCAGGTTCACTGCCAGACCCTCCTTCATATCACACGGTCACAACTATAAATCACGTCTTGAGTCTGCCAAACATCTATGTATTTTTATTATACATGCCTCTTGCGGTAAAATGGCACCATCAGCCGCAACCAAAGCTTGAGGTGCCTATTCGGAGGGGGAATGGGCCATGCCGCTGCAATCCGGTGTCATGATGCTCCTGGTGGCCCTTGGCAGCGTGGCCGGGTTCTTCTCCGGACTGCTTGGCATCGGCGGCGGGATCCTGATGGTCCCTCTTCTCCTGTACGCTCCGCCGCTGTGTGGGTATCCGGCCCTCGGCATGAAGGCAGTGGCCGGCATTACGATGGTGCAGAGTCTGGCAGCGTCATTGGCAGGTACCCTGGGCCACGGGCAGCGCCGGGTTCATGGGCAGCTCGTCAAAGTGATGGGTCTGGCCGTGGCCGGCGGTGCGCTGGCCGGAAGCGTGCTCTCCCGCTGGCTCAGCGGCGTGGCCCTGGAAAGCCTCTTTGCTGTGCTCGCTCTCGTCGCGGGGGCCCTCCTGTTCTTGCCGGTCCCGAACCACAGTGAAGATCCCGCTTCTCTTCCGGGCTTCAGTCGGATTCGTGCCGCAGCACTGGGGAGTGCCATCGGTTTTCTGGGCGGAGTCGTGGGGCAAGGCGGCGGGTTTCTGATCGTACCGGGATTGATCTACCTGCTGCGGATCCCGGTGCGCATTGCGCTGGGCAGCTCCCTCGCAATCGGGCTGATCTCCGGCATTGCCGGTCTTGCGGGCAAGGCGCTGACAGCGCAGCTGATCCTATGGCCCAGTCTGGCCGTCGTGGCCGGGGCTCTGATCGGGTCCCTTGCCGGAAGCCGCCTCAGTCAGCGCCTTTCTCAGGGCACGCTGCGACGGGTGCTGGCCGTGGTGATCATCGCAGCTTCAGTTAAAATCGGGGCCGGGCTGCTGCCCCTTTCCCAGGCCACAACAGCGGAGCATCGTGCGCCGTCCCCTGACCTCATGGCAAAGTAAGGGAGGATCCGCATATGACCGAAGATCGCATTCGCCTTACGCAGTATTCGTCCAAGGCCGGCTGAGGCTGCAAGATCGGCCCTGCCGATCTGGCGCAAGTCTTGCGCCATTTGCCGCCGTCGGTGAAGGACCCCAACGTCCTGGTCGGCCTGGAGAGCCCGGATGACGCCGGCGTCTACAGACTGACGGACGAGATCGCCATTGTCCAGACGGTGGACTTTTTTACACCCATCGTCGATGACCCCTACGCATTCGGGCAAATCGCTGCGGCCAACTCCTTGTCGGACGTGTACGCCATGGGCGGGCGCCCGGTCACGGTCCTAAACCTGGTGGGGTTTCCCATCGGCAAGCTGCCGCATGCCGTACTCTCTGAGATTCTGCGGGGCGGTGCCGACAAGGTGAGGGAAGCTGGAGCTGTGATCCTGGGCGGCCACTCCATCGACGATCCGGAGCCGAAGTACGGCCTGTCGGTGACCGGCATCGTCCGCCCGGACCGGATCGGGGCGAAGGCGGGCGCCCGGCCGGGCGACCGGCTGGTGCTGACCAAGCCGATCGGCGTCGGCACCATCACGACCGCAATCAAGCGCGGGGGCGTGCCGCCCGAAGTGGAATCCGAAGTAGTCAGAGTGATGGCCACCCTAAACAATCAGGTCGATCTGCTGGAGCCCTTCCGCATCAGCGGGATGACCGATATTACCGGTTTCGGTCTCCTTGGCCACGCGTGGGAGATGGCCCGCGAATCCACGGTAGGTATGCGGCTCTCCGCCGGGCAGGTACCGGTGATCCCGGCGGCGTGGACGTATGCCCGCCAGGGGATCTGGCCGGGCGGAACCAGGAAGAACCGGGAGTGGCTGCAGGGCCAGGTCGCGTTCGACCCGGCGATTGACGAAACCATCCAACTGATGCTCTGTGATCCCGCTACCTCCGGCGGACTCTTCATCGCCGTAGCTCCGGATCAGTGCGACTCGCTGGTCGCAGCCCTCCAGGGAGCAGGAACTCTGGCAGCAGCGGTTGTCGGGGAGTGCGTCGCTGAGCACCCCGGGAAGATTTACGTGGGCAACTGATACGTGGGGAGGCGCCGAAACCGGCGCCTCTCTCGCTTTGGGCCCTCGGTCCTATTTCGCCGGCACTCTTGACGTTCGCCCGCAACCCGTGGCAGTCTGTGCACAGGACGAGGAGGGATATCATGCCGCAACCTGACCGCTCGATCACGACGCAGCGCCGACTGCTATTGCATAAGTGGCTCATGATCTTCATGCCTCCCGTTACGGTCCTGGCGGGCCACAGCCTGCTGGTGCAGCCGCTGCGCCACACCGTCATGGGGATCCCGGTCAGCCCGCTGGTCGAGAACCTGATCGTGGCGTTTCTGCTGCTGGTGCTGGTCTACGCCCTTGCACAAAGCCTGTTCAGGATACTATGGAGACTTCAGGCAGAAGCCTTGGCTCACGAGCAAGCGGTATTGACCATGAACGCCGTCATGCAGGAACGGGAACGGCTGAGCCGGGAGCTTCACGACGGTGTGGCCCAACTCGTCGCGCACCTGCTGTTGCGCCTTGATACCATTAAGGGGCTGGTGGAGGCTGACCGCAAGCGGGAGGCGGAAACCGAACTCGAGCGGCTGCGCGGCGTTGCCGACGAGATCTACGCGGATATCGGGGAGTCCATCTCGGGCCTCCGCACCAACCTGGCGGAACAAGGGCTGGTCCGTACGCTGCAGGATTACGCTGATCAGTTTGAGGAGCGATACCAGATCCCCGTGAGCCTCTGCGCGGACGCCGCGGCCGACCAGTTCGCGCCCCTCGCCGCTTTCCAGGTCTTCCGGCTCGTCCAGGAAGCCCTGACCAACGTCCGCAAACACGCCGGGGCTCGGCAGTCTGCTGTCGTCCTCGCTTTGGACGGCCCTGATCAGCTCAGGGTCGAAATTACCGATGATGGACAGGGTTTCGCGGCTGGCAGCCAGCCGAGCGGCACGGCGCGGCAGTTGGGCCTGACAAGCATGCGGGAGCGGGCCGAAGCCCTCGGCGGTACCTTCCGGGTCGACACGCGGCCCGGCGCAGGTACCCAGGTGGCCGCCGCCATCCCCATCTCACCACACAGGAGGTAGAACGGGCATGCAACCCCTGCGACTCCTGCTGGTCGATGACCATGCGCTCTTTCGCGAGGGACTGATCTCGCTCCTCTCCTATCAGGACGATTTTGTGGTCGTCGGCGAGGCAGAGGACGCCGAGGGCGCCCTGGCCAAGGCCCAGGCGCTTGCGCCGGACATCGTGCTGATGGACATCGAACTCCCCGGCCAGGACGGCGTGGCTGCGACCCATCGGCTGAAGACGGAACTCCCGGATCTCACCATTGTGATGCTGACTGTACGTGACGACAGTGAGACCCTCTTTGACGCCATTAAGGCAGGCGCCCAAGGCTACCTGGTCAAGAACGTGCGGTCCCGGGAGCTCCTGGAGCAACTGCGGGGCTTGGCCCGGGGCGAGGCTGCGATCTCGCGCCGCATGGCTGCCCGGATCTTGGAAGAGATTCGGGGCCAAACAGAGCCGCTCGGGCCCGAGGAAGAGCTGACTGCCCGGGAGATGGAAGTGCTGGAACTGGTGGCGGCGCGGCTCTCCAACGCCGAGATCGCCGAGCGCCTGGTGGTCAGTGAGCACACGGTCAAGAATCACATGAAAAGCATCCTCTCCAAGCTTCACATGGCCAACCGGCACCAGGCGGCTGCCTATGGCATCGCCCGTGGCTGGCTGCCGCGCCCCAGGCGGCGGAATCAGTAAAAGATAGCCCTTTTCGCCTCTCCGCCGCCTGCTGAGGGTCATGTCCGGCGGACGGCAGCCACCTATACTTGATGATGTCGCCGACATCGGAAGCATAGGAGGAGACGCGCATGGGTGACCAGCCCGACCGTCCTTCGAACACAGGCACACCCCGCTGGGTGAAGATCTTTGGCATCATCTTGATCGTTCTGGCCCTGCTGTTTGTCATCATGCGGCTGACCGGCGTTGGCGGTGAGCACGGGCCGGGCCGCCACTTTCAGTCCACGGAAAACGTGGGGCGCGCATGATCATGACACCAGGCCTCCGCAAATTTGCGCTGACCATGCATGTCACGTCCTCGGTCGGCTGGCTTGGCGCAGTCGTGGCTTACCTCTCCCTCGTTTACACCGCCCTTACCAGCCAGGATGCCCAGACCGTGCGTGCCGTTTGGCTCGCGATGGAGTTGACCGGCTGGTACGCCATCGTCCCGCTGGCCTTCACGTCGCTGGTGACCGGGATTCTCACGTCGCTGGGCACGCCGCGGGGCTTGTTTCGGCGCGGCGGGGACGGCTGCGCGGGGCCAACTCCTGCACGCCGGGGGCGGGGCGCTGGTTTTGCTCGTGACCACGGTGCTTTCCGTGTACAAGCACCGGGGCATGACAGCCTATGGGCTGCGTAAAGCGTGACGAACGGGGGGCAGAAGCCCCCCGTTCGTCCATTGGCGCCGCTCGCACCAAAAATAGCTCTTTTCCGTCCACCTCTGCCGTCTGAGGGTCATGTCCCGCGAAGCACCGCTGGCTATGCTTGATGTGGCAGCCACCCCGTGACACAGGAGGAGAAGCACATGACCCACGCGATCAAGGTCAGCGACGTCGTCAAGACGTATCCGCTGGCCACCGGTGGATTCACGGCGATCGATCACCTCAGCCTCGACATCGCTCAGGGCGAGTTTGTCGCGATCGTTGGGCGGTCAGGCAGCGGAAAGACGACGTTGCTCAACATGCTGGCCGGGATCGACCGCCCCACCTCGGGGACCGTCCGCGTAGCGGGCGCCGACCTTGGCTCGCTGTCGGAGTCGGGGCTGGCCGCCTGGCGTGGCCGCAACGTCGGGCTGGTCTTCCAGTTCTTTCAGCTGCTGCCCACGCTGACCGCCGTCGAAAACGTGATGCTGCCCATGGAGTTTGCCAGGAAGATCCCGTCGGGCGAGCGGCGCACTCGGGCGCAGCAACTGCTGGAGCGGGTCGGCGTCGGCGATCAGGCCGACAAGCTGCCCGCGGCGCTCTCGGGCGGCCAGCAGCAGCGGGCGGCCATCGCCCGGGCGCTGGCCAACGACCCACCGCTCCTGCTGGCCGACGAGCCGACGGGCAACCTCGACTCCGCCACCGCCGAGTCCGTCCTGGGGCTGTTCGCGGACCTGAACGCCGAGGGGCGGACCATCGTGGTGGTCACCCATGAGCGCGACATCCGATCGATCGTCGGCCGCGAGGTGACCTTAATGGACGGCCGCATCGTCGCAGACGAGCGCGCACCGTTGGGGGTGAGGGCGTGACCAGCCTGCTGGCAGTCAAGCTGCACCGGGACCTGCGGGCGACCTGGTCCCCGTTTCTGTTGATGGTGATCGCAATTGCAGTCAGCCTGACGGTCTTCGGCGGTGTGCTCGCTGCCTGGGCCACCACCGGCCGGGAGACCGGCAGCACCTATATGGGCACGGAGCCGGCGTCAGCGACAATCGTGTTCGACCGGGGCGTGAGCACCGAACAGATGGCGTCCCTGGCAGCGGCGGTGCGCACCCGGCCTGGGGTGATCGCGGCCACCGGGCGCACCCAGTTCACCGGCGAGGTCGCCGTCAACGGCGTCCTGCGGGATGTCCAAATGCAGGTATTCGTGGCGGCGCCGAACGATCCAATGCGGATGGCAAAGTTCAACGTCCGGGAGGGCAGCTGGCCGCCGGAGCCCGGGGAGATCTATATCGGGCGCGACTCACTCACCCTCCTGGACGTGACCGTGGGTGACAACGTAACCGTCAAGACTCCGGGCGGCGAACGGGTGCGGCTGCAGGTGGCGGGTACGGTGTATGACCCCAGCCTCGCACCCGCACCTCAGGAGCAGACGGGGCACGGCTATCTCTCAACGGCGGCTCTGGCTGCCCCCGGAGCTCAGGTTAGCCTGGACCAGCTAAAGATCCAGGTCGCCGACCCGGGAGAGTCCATTCCAAGCCGAAGCCGCGAGACCGTCGTGGCCGTTGCCGGCGACGCCGCCAAATGGCTGCAGCGGGAGTACGGTCTGTCGATCCGCGAGATTCAGGTGCCCAGGCCCTATGCGCACCCCCACCAGTGGCAGACCGACAGCCTGCTGCTGTCGCTGCTGGCGGGCGGGGCGATCGCCCTGCTGCTTAGCACGATTCTGGTCTCGAACATGCTGGGTGGCCTGTTCACCCGGCAGATCCCGCAGATCGGCATCATGAAAGCGATCGGTGCCCGCTCCGGCCACATCGGGCGCCTGTACCTGGCGATGACGCTGCTGGTGGCCGCGGCGGCCACACTGGTCGCACTGGCCCCCGCCGCTGTGATCGGCAGGGCCGGCAGCGAAATGCTCCTCGGGTTCCTCGGCATTGAGGCGGCCAGCCTCGCGGCGCCCTGGTGGGCCTACCTGGTGATCCTCGCGGCCGGCCTCAGCCTGCCGCCGTTGATGGCCCTGAGCCCGCTGATCCGGGCCAGCCGCACTACCGTGCGGGCGGCCATTGACCACCGTGGCCTCGGGACGGATACCGGCGCAGGCAGCCGCGCCCTTGCCTGGCTGAGCCGCTTCCACGGCCTGGACGGCGGCCTGCTGATGGCGCTGCGCAACACCGTCCGGCGCCCCGCCCGGTTCCTGCTCGCTGTGAGCCTGCTGGCCAGTGCGGGTACGGTCTTCATCGCCGGGATCTCTCTGAGCGACGGTGTGAAAGCGATCGAACACGAGATGCGGGCCCAGCGCAACTGGGATGTTGACGTGCAGCTCGCCGCCCCGGCTCCGGCAGATGAGGTGATCAGTCTCATCACGCAGGTGCCGGGCGTCGTCCGGACTGAGGGCTGGGTCCGTGCACAGAGCGGCGTTGCCGGTCCGGGAGCGATTCCTCTCAGCCGCACCTATCCCGACCAGGGCCACGGGCGCATCTCCGTCACCGCCGTTCCGGCAGGCAGCACCATGCTCCCGCCGCCCCGCCTGCTGGAGGGGCGCTGGCTGAACCCGGGAGAGACTGGGGCAGTCGTGCTGAATCAAATCGCCCGCCATGACACCGTCCCCGACGTCCACGCCGGCGATACGGTGCAGCTGTTCGTCACTGGAAAGCCGACCACGTGGCGCGTGGTCGGCATTGTCGAAGAGCGTGGGGGCCATGGCGCCGTGTACACCACAGCCGAGGGTTTTGCCAGTGCGATGGGGCAGCCGCAGTGGGTGAACCAGCTGCGCATCGCCACCGACGGCCACGACGAGGAGACCCGCAAGGCGGTCACCGACGCCATGGGCAAGGCGCTTTCCGGCGCGGGAATCGCGGTGCAGTCGGCCGCTTCGGTCGGCCATCGCGACGCCGTTACGGCCGGCCATCTGGGTCCGGTAATCGCGATTGTGCTGGCAATCGCTATCGCCATGGGCGTCGTCGGCGGCATCGGCCTGGCCTCGACCATGAGTGCAAACATCCTTGACCGGACCCGGGAGTTCGGCGTGATGCACGCCATCGGCGCACGTCCCGAGGCTGTCCGCCGCATCGTCGCCGCCGAAGGCGTCTTCGTGGCTCTCGCCAGTTGCCTGGCGGCGGTCATCCCGGCGCTGGCGCTGTCCGCGATCCTGGGCGCCGGGCTCGGCAACCTTTTTATGTACGCCCCGCTCCCCTTCCGTTTCTCCTTCCTCGCTGCCGGCATCTGGACCGCTCTCGCCATCCTGGGCGCCCTGCTTGCCACAGAGGCGGCTGCAACCCGCGCCGCCCGCCTCACCGTCCGCGCAGCCCTCGCCTACATGTGACAGCCGGGGTGTTCACTCCTTCCGTGCAATCGCCAGCAGGTGGAGATTTGCCCCCAGGATGGTGGGCTCCCTGGCCAGCCGGTAACTCAGATCGACCCACGTATCCCAGTCCGCACCGGTAAGCAGGCTCGTGTCGCACTCGGTCTCATAGCGCAGGCCTTCGGTGCCGATCATGTCGGCGAACCTGAACCCAGCACCCTCAAGCAGGGGACGCACATCCGTCGGATGGGCGCAATACGCGTCCGTAAACCCCCGGCCAAGATCCCGCCGGCGGCCCGTCTCCATCTCGCGTATCACCTCTGGAGCATGGTCAATCAACCACCGGGGCGTGTGCGCCCGCAAGGTGGCAAAGCGGGAGATGAACGTCGCCGCCAGCATCCCGCCCGGCTTCAACACCCGGTGTGCTTCCCGCAGTGCCTGCCGGCGGTCGCCCTCATCCAGCAGATGATAGAGCGGCCCCATGAGCAGTACCGCGTCGAAGGATTCTACTGGCAACGGACGCAGGTCCAGGGCATTTCCGTGAAGTATCCCTTCCAACGCCACCCCCGCCTCCGCCACCTTGCTGCGGGCGAAATCCAGCAGGCCGGGAGACAAGTCGAGCAGTGTAACCCGGTAGCCCAGCTGTGCCAGGGCGATGCAGTAGCGCCCGGGGCCGCCCCCGACGTCCAGCACCCGGGCCGGTGCCGGCGGCAGGTACTCCTGCAACAGGCGCCCTTGTGGCGTCCGTTATTCTGGCCGTATGCAGACAACTCCTGCCTTCACGCGTCCTGCTCATACCCCCATCGGAGACGGACGGCCCGCTCGGCCCGGGCGAAGACCAACCGGTCGACCGATAGGCCCACGGCGAGGACTATCAGCATCAGTGCGACGACCAGAGCAGCATCCCCCGACTCCTGCCCTGAGCCAAGCAGGCGGCCCAGCCCCGGGCTCGCCCCCAGCATCTCAGCGGCCATCAGCAAGCGCCAGGCAGACGTCCAGCCGGCCCGCATGCCTGTAAGCAGCGTTGGCAAGGCGGCAGGTAAGATCACCCGCACGTAAAGCCGCCAGCCCCGGGCGCCCATGGTGGCCGCCGCCCGCACAAAGGCTTGCGGAATGGTCCGGATCGCCCCTTCCGCAGCCGACGCCACGGAGGATAGCGTTCCGATTGCGATGACCAACAGGATCGCCCCTTCGTCCAATTCCAGCCACAGGTGCGCAAGCGGATACCAGCAGATCGCAGGCAGCGCCTGCAACCCCGTCACCAGCGGGCTGACCACCGCGGAAACCCGGGGAAGGCGGGCCATCGCGAGGCCCAACAAGGCGCCCAGCAGCGTCGCCGATATGTACCCGGCCAGCATTCGCCGCAACGTGACCAGCAGGGCGGCCAGCAGTTCACCGCTGCCACCCAGGCGCTCGAGGGCCGCGGCCACATCAACCGGCCGAGCATAGCGATCGGGCGGCCACCAGCCCAATAACCCGGCGGCCTGCCAAAAGATCAGCAGGGCGATGATGAGCAGGAATTGCGACAGCCTGTTACGCATCGCCCAGTTCCTCCTCCACGGCCAGATGGGCATCTGCCTTGAGCTCGCGCACCAGGAAGGTCCGGACCTCCAGCAAATGCGGATCATCGGCAAAGCGGGGGCGCGGATTGCGGATCGGGACTTCCCGCTTGATGCGCCCGGGCCGGAAGCTGAGTACCGCCACGCGGTCGCCCAGGCGTACCGCCTCGGCTACGTTATGCGTGACGAAGATGATCGTCGTGCCGGTCTGCGCCCAGATGCGCTGCAGTTCTTCGTGCATGACGTTCCGCGTCTGGGCGTCAAGGGCGGCAAAGGGTTCATCCATCAGCAGCACTTTGGGGCGCATCACCACCGCCCGGGCGATGGCCACGCGCTGGCGCATGCCGCTGGTCAGTTCGTGCACGGCGGCATCGGCAAACTTCTGGAGCCGGACCATCTCCAGGGCTTCGCGGACCCGCAGCCGGCGGTCGTCCGGGGGGACGTCCTGCATGGCCAGGCCGAACTCGACATTGCCGCGGACCGTCAGCCACGGAAAGAGCGCACCTTTCTGGAAAACAGCGACCCGGTCCGGGCCCGGCCCGGTGGTCGGTTGCCCTTCAATCATCACCTCGCCGGAGTCCGGGTGCTCCAGGCCCGCAATAATGTTAAACAGCGTCGACTTGCCGCAGCCGGAGGGCCCCAGCAGGCAGAGGAACTCTCCCCGGTTCACTTTCAGGTTGACGCCGTCGAGCACGTGCAGCTTTCCCTGCCAGGTGTGGAAGTGCTTGCAGACCTCCCTCAGCTCCAGTTGGGGCCTCTGCCCCGATTGACTGCCGCGCCGCACGGCGTCACCTCCCCAAACTGATCTCTCCCCCGAAGTCAGCGTATGGCTTCCATAGCGCGTTGGTGCTCTGTCAACCTGCAATGGGCCGTGCTATCCTGAAATGGTCAGACTTGATGGTCAAACAAAGGAGCACGTTCCGGTGGCAAATCGACTACAGCGCGACTTCACCCGAGGCTCCATCGTGGAGCACCTGATCTCTTTCTCTCTGCCCATGTTCGCCGGCAGCCTGCTGCAGGCCACGTACAGCATTGTCAATTCGATTTGGGTCGGCCGCTTCATGGGCCCCGGCGCCCTTGGCGCCGTCTCCATCTCGTTCCCGCTGATCATGGCCCTGCTCTCGCTGGTGATGGGCCTGACCATGGCGACCACGACCCTGGTCGCGCAGTTTCGGGGCGCCGGCAACGAGCCGATGGTCCGCCGCTCCGTCGCGACTTCGCTCTCCCTGCTCGGCGTGGTGGGCCTTGCACTCTCGGCCACCGGCGTCATCTTCCGCTACCCGCTGCTCGGCCTGGTCAACCCGCCCGAAGAACTGAAGAAGATGGCCGCCGACTACTTCGGCATCTTCATGGCCGGCATGGTCTTCATGTTCCTCTATAATGTCCTGACGGCCATCCTGCGCGGCCTGGGCGACGCCCGAACGCCGCTGGTCTTCCTGATCATCTCCACCATCACTAACGTTGTGCTCGATCCGCTCCTGATCATCGGCGTGGGGCCGTTCCCAAAGCTCGGCGTGGCGGGCGCCGCCCTGGCCACCGTCTTCAGCCAGGGGCTGGCTTCGCTGCTGCTGTGGCGCTGGGTCCGGCGCAACACCAGCCTGCTGCCGGAGAGTCGGGCGGACTGGTGCCCGGACTTCGGCATTGTCAAGTCCGTGCTGCGCATTGGCATGCCGACGGGCATCCAGCAGACGCTGGTCTCCTTCGGCATGGTCGCCGTCACGGCGGTGATCAGCTCGTTCGGCACGACGGTGGTGGCCGCGTTCGGGGCAGCATCGCGGTTCGACAACTTCGGCTGGCTGCCGGCGATGAATATCGGCATGGCCGTCACTTCGATGGTGGGACAGAACCTGGGCGCCGGCAAACTCGACCGGGTGCGCAGCACGGTGCGCTGGAGCTGCGTGCTGGCGGCAGGCCTGACCGCGGTCATCTCCGTGGTGGCGGTGCTCTGGCCGACGATTCTGATGGTCCTGTTCACCGATGATCAGGCGGTGCTGCTCGAAGGCGCCAAGTACCTGCGCATCATGGGGCCGACCTACATTCCTTTCTCCCTGATCTTCATTTTCGGCGGCGTCATGCGGGGCGCCGGAGACACGGTACCGCCGATGATCTTCACCATCGTGGCGCTCTGGCTCTTCCGGGTGCCCCTGGCCTTCTGGCTCTCACGCTCCATGGGCAGCCAGGGCATCTGGGTTGGCATTGCGATCAGCGCCGTGGTGGGGCTGCTGCTGCACTGGGCGTACTACGCCACGGGGCGGTGGCGCCGCAAGGCCGTGGGCTACCCTACGCCTGCCGCGGAGGCGCCAGTGTCGCTGGCGGAATGACAAATCGAGGGGCTTGCCGCACTGGCAAGCCCCTTTCCATCTACTTCAGGCTGGGCATAGACTCCGCCACCTTGAGCAGTTCCTCCAGCTCGATGTTGCCGTGCAGGCTGCCGCCGCCGGACTCGTGCACCCAGAAGACCGCCCAGAGCGGGCCCACCTTGATCGCGGTGGCAGGCTGCCCCTTGAACTGTACAGCCTTATGCTCCACATTGTCCCGGGGATCATTCGAGTAGAACGTGACGACATTCAAATCGCCTGAGCGGTACCGCTTGAGAAGATCAGCCGGCAAGGGCTCCGTGAAGTGCACGAGTGAGAGGTGCAAGTAGTCGCCCTGGTCGTACCAACTGATGCTGATTGTGGTCAGCTCCAGGACATCGGTCCCCTTGCGGTAGGTCTCGATTCGCTTGACCTGGGCATCCGGCCCCGGCCCCCGGTAGGTCGGCAGGGGCACCGCAGGGTCCAGGTCCGCCAGCCGGAGACCGGTCGCCACCTGTTTGGGGGCTGCGGAGACGTCCCTGACAATTGTATCGCCGGGTTTCAGGTTCCTGGTGTCAATGTAAGGCTCCGATTCCGGCGGCTTGTCCGTCTTGATCAGTTTGGCGCTGAACTGCATGAAGAACTCGCTGGCGGCCCCGATGGCGCGGCCGCCCGGCGGTGTGAGCAGGAAGATCGTTAGCGCCGCCGCGGACGCCGCTGCCACGATCCACGCGGGCCGCCTGCGGGGCCGGCGGGCGAGCAGCCCGTCCGGGAAGAGACCAGCAGGCACCGGCAGGGCGCCGGCGACCCGATGCAGTTCCCCGGTCAGCACCTTTTCATCCACAGCGATTACCTCCTCGGCAGAAAGTGGAGCCATCCGGAGGGCGACGGAATAACGGGCTGCTTCGGCGCCGCAAGGCGCGCCCGGAGGCGCTCACGGGCGGCGTGCAGCCGGGACTTGACCGTTCCTGCCGGTATGCCCAGGGTTTCGGACATCTCCGGCTCCGTCAGGCCCTGGTAGTAGCGGAGAATCAGCACCGTGCGGTGGAGCTCGTCCAGATCAGCCAGGGCAGCCCAGAGCAGCGCACGGTCTTCCTCGGCCAGCAGCTGCTCCTCGGGCGATCCTGCGTGGTCAGGGGCGGGTGCCAGGTCCGGCGGTTGATCGATCACCGGCAGCTGCCTCCGATGGCGTCGGGCGATGCGTCGGGCTTCGTTGACCACCAGGCGGTTAAACCAGGCCGCGAAAGACGAATCCGGGCGCAGCCGGTTAAGACCCCGGTACGCACGGAGCAGCGCTTCCTGAACGGCGTCGCGCGCCAGCTCTCGGTCCAGAATGATCAGAAAGGCCGTCCGGTAGGCCTGGGCAAGCCGTGGTTCGACCAGGGAGCGAAAGCCCGCTTCGCCGGCGCGAGCTGCAGCCAGTTCGGAGGGTGTTGCCACGGTGCAACTCCTTTCGGCGGGACGAATGAGACCGATCGCGACCGTCTCACTCATATAACCCCGCCCGCAGGCAAATGGTTCACGAAAAAAGGCAATCGTCCTTTCGTACGATGCCTGGTGGTCACTCGCGTACGATGCGGCCTGCCTCCCCCAAGTGGTAGATTGAGCATGACACAGGACGCGCGGATGGAGTGGTCAGTCGTGAAACAGTACCGCTCGCTCTTTCGGAACCGCAACTTCCTCCTGCTCTGGGCCGGCTCGGCGATTAGCAGCGTCGGCGATTTCTTCAACAGCATCGCCCTGGTGAAGGTGTTGAGCGCCGACCCCGCTCACCTGGGCCTCTGGATGGCCCTGGTCATGATCGCCAAGGTGGTGCCGGGCGTCATCCTCGGCCCGGTGGCGGGTGTGGTGGCCGACCGCTTCCCCCGCCGCACGGTCATGATCATCACCGACGTGCTGCGGGCCGGGCTGGTGGCGGGACTCGTCTTCACTTCGGCACCGTCCGCCATCATCACACTCTGCACCCTGGCTGCGGTGGTCTCCACCTTCCACGGGCCGGCATACAACGCCCTGTTGCCGACCGTCGTGACGCCCGAGGAGTTGGTCAGCGCCAACTCCCTGTCGGTGGTGACGGGCCGCCTGGCCATGCTATTGGGCAACGGACTCGGCGCTGTGGTGATGATCTTCCTGGGCGCCCACAACGTCTTCTACATTGATGCTGCCAGCTTCCTGGTCTCCGGCGCCCTGTTGCTCCCCATGGTGCCGCCGGCCGCTGCTGCGCTTGCCCGCACCGACGGCAGCGAGCACCGGAGCATGGCCGCCCGGTTCGGGGCGGATCTGAAAGAAGCGCTGACCTTTATCCGGCAGACGCCGACCATTCGTAACATGATGATCACCCTGGCCATCGTCGCCTTCCCCGATGCCTCGCTTAACGTCCTGATGACTACCTTCTTCACCATCGACCTGGGCCTCCCCGCCGAAGGGCTGGGGCTGCTCTGGGCCTTGATGGGGGGGACCGCCGTGGTCGGCGCCCTGGTCATCGGCGCCATCGGCAGCCGGGTGCACTGGAAGTACCTGATCAGCGCCGGTGCCGTCTACATCTGGGCCTGCATGGTAGCGCTGCTCCTGATCCGGGGCGTCATCTCCTCCGCCACTTTCATCGGATTGATCGGATTGGGGAGCGGAGCGATTAACGTAGGCATTCAGGCCGCCATCGGCCTGCTCGTCCCCGACCAGATACGCGGCCGCATCTTCGGCGGCTGGGGCATGATCAACAACTTGATCTACGTCATCGGCGCCCTGGCTTCAGGCTGGCTCTCCGACTGGATGGGCGCTTCGACGACGCTGATGGGTTTCGTCACCTTCTACCTGCTGGCCGGCGTCTATGCGTGGTTCGCCTTCCGGGCGGAAGGCAGCCGGCGCCCTTCTGAGGCCGTCACAGCGTGACCGTCCCCTTCCCCCCTTCTTTCCCCGCCGGCCCACCTGTGGCCGGCGGGTTTCGTTTTCTTTCCACATCAAAAAAAGTTGTTGACACCCAGCATCAACCACCTGTATGATGGGTTCAGATCAAATCAATTCGTTTTGATAAGAAGGTGCTGGGTCATGGGCGACCTGCTGGTAACGTCGCTGATCAAGGTCTGGGCAACATTCAGCCACAACTGGCCGCTGCTGCTGCTAAGCGCTCTTATTTCCGCAGCGATGACGCTATACGTCGATCAGAAGAAGGTCGGCGCCTTTCTGACCCGCCACAAGAGTGCCGGCGTCGCCGGGGCAACACTGGTCGGCGTAACGACGCCCCTCTGCTCGTGCGGGACGACGGCGGTCATTCTCGGCATGATGGCCAGCATGCTGCCGTGGGCGCCGATTGTGGCCTTCATGGTCTCCTCGCCGCTCACTTCCCCGCAGGAGCTGTTCTACAGCGCAAGCCTGTTCGGCTGGCCGTTTGCCATCGCTTTCTTCGTCGCCTCCATCCTGCTCGGCCTCGTCGGCGGCTTCGTAGCCCACATTGCCGAGAGCCGGGGCTGGCTGAAGAATCAGACCCGGATGCAGCCCATGGCGGGCGGCTCGCTTGAGGCGGATGACGCGCTGCCAATGGCGGCGACGGTCCGGTCCCGCCCCGGTCTTCGCGAGTTCGTGCGTGAGCTGGCAAGAGTCGGACTCCGCTTGCTGCTCTTTTTCCTGGGTTTCGCTTTCGTCGGGTACTTCCTGAACGGCCTGATCCCCGAGGCGTGGGTCGCTAACCTATTCGGACACGGCCGCGCATACGGGGTGGCCCTGGCAGCCACGCTGGGCCTACCGCTCTACATCAACAGCGAAGCCTCCCTGCCCCTGGTGCGGGCGATGCAGGAGCTGGGCATGAGCCCGGGCGCCACCCTGGCCTTCCTGATTACGGGGGCGGGCACCTCCATCGGGGCGATTACCGGCGCCCTGACCATCGCCCGGTGGCGGGTAGTGGGCATCGTGGTCGGAACACTGTGGGCCGGGGCGATCTTGTGCGGGTATGCCTTCAACTCCATGTATACGGTGGGGCTGCTGTAAATGCGGACGGGGCCGGCTGCAGAACGCAGCCGGCCCCTTCCGGTATGCCGTTATCGCACCTGACCGTTGCCCAGCACGAGGTACTTGTAGCTGGTCAGTTCCGCCAGGCCCATGGGACCGCGGGCGTGCAGCTTCTGGGTGCTGATGCCGATCTCCGCCCCGAAGCCGAACTCGCCGCCGTCGGTAAACCGTGTCGAAGCGTTGTGGTAGACGGCAGCCGCATCGACGGCGCCGAGGAACCGGGCTGCCACCGCCGCATCGCTGGTGATGATCGCCTCCGAGTGGCGGGTGCCGTACCGGGCGATGTGCACCAGCGCCTCATCCAGGCCGCCGACGACCCGCACCGAGAAGATCAGGTCGTTATACTCAACCGCCCAGTCCGCCTCCGTGGCCGTCTCAGCCCAGGGCAGGTGCGACAGAGTCTCGCCGCATCCCCGCAGAACGACGCCCCGCTCACGCAGCTGTGGCCCGACCAGATCAAGCAGCGCCGCGGCCACAGCCCGGTCGACCAGCAGCGTCTCCGCCGCGTTGCAGACGGCCGGGTTGCTGCACTTGGCGTTTACCGTAACGGCCGCGGCCATCTCCAGGTCGGCGGCCTCATGTACGTAAATGTGGCAGACGCCGGCGCCCGTCTCAATCACCGGGACGCGGCTCTCTTTCAAAACGGCCTGGATCAGCCCGGCGCCGCCCCGGGGAATTAGCACGTCCACCAGTCCGGTGGCGTTCATCAGTTCCATGGCAGCCTCCCGGGCGGAAGGCAGCACCTGCGCCAGTTCAGCCGGCAGACCGGCCCGCCGCAGCCCATCTTGCAGGGCGGCGCCCAGAGCCGCGTTGGAGTGGGCCGCTTCCTTGCCGCCCTTCAGCAGCACGGCGTTTCCCGCCCGCAGGCAGAGGGCGGCAGCGTCGACCGTCACGCCGGGCCGCGCTTCATAAATGATCCCGATGACGCCCAGCGGCACCCGCACCCGCCGGATGGTCAGTCCATTGGGCCGCTGCCATGCGGCCAGTTCCTCGCCGAGGATCTCCGGCATGGCGGCAACGGCGGTGACGCCTTCACGGATGCCCGCAAGCTTCCTGGCATCGAGCCGGAGGCGGGCCACCATGGGACCCGGCAGGTGGGCGGCAGCCTTCAGGTCTGCTTCGTTGGCCGCGAGAATTTCCGCTTCGTGCTCGCTGAGCGCATGGGCGATGGCGTGCAGGGCGGCACGCCGCTGGTCCGAGGGGGCTGCTTCCAGGAGGCGCTGGGCTTCCCGGGCCTTGCCGGCCAGTTGTGCGATCATGCTCCTACCTCCTCCGCAAACAGCGTGCCGACCGGTTCGCCGGCCACAATCGCCCGGAGGACGCCCGGCGCCCCACCGTTGGCCAGCACCATGGGAATGTGCGCCGCTGAGCAAATGCGGGCCGCGTGAATCTTCGTCACCATGCCGCCGGTGCCCCGCAGCGACCCGGCGCCCCCGGCCATCGCCTCCAGGTCGTCGCCGGCGGAAACGCTGGAGAGCGGGCTGAGGCCGGTCTTGCCCCGGGGATCTTCCGGGTAGAGCCCGTCGACATCCGTCAGGAGGACCAGCAGGTCGGCGCCGATCATGGCCGCGACGCGGGCCGAGAGGGTGTCGTTGTCGCCGACCCGAATCTGCTCGCTGGAGACCGAGTCGTTCTCGTTGACGATGGGGATGACGCCCCACGAGAGCAGCCGGTCGATGACGCCGGCGGCCACCTCGCGGCGGTGCCCGTCTTCAAAGTCCTGCCGGGTCAGCAGAATTTGACCGACGGCCCGCCCGTAGTCGGAGAAGAGCGCCTCATACCGGTGCATCAGCAGTCCCTGGCCGATGGCAGCCAGCGCCTGCTTGGTCAGTGTCTCTGTTGGCCGCCGCTCCAGTCCGAGGCGGCCCATACCGGCACCGACGGCGCCGGATGTGACCAGGACCAACCGGCGCCCCTCGGCCTGCAGGTCGGAAAGCTGGCGGACAAGGGCTTCCATGCGCCCGATGTGCAGATGCCCATTGGGATGAGTCAGGGTGCTGGTGCCGACCTTCACGACAATTCGTTTACATTCTTTCAGCCCGTGTCGCATGCGTTTCACCCTCCGTCTACATGTCCGGCAAAACAAAAACTCCGCCCCGCAATTGTTTGCCGGACGGAGTTTGACTTCCGTGGTACCACCAGGCTGAGCCCGCAAATGTGCAAGCCCGCTCATCACACACGCCAACACGTGCGCCCCGGGAGTAACGGGCGGGGTGCCCGGGAGAGCTCATCGCTTCCGGCTCGGGGATGGGTTCAGCAACTTTGGCCTGACCGGACTTGCACCATGTGCCCGGCTCTCTGAACAGGCTTCCGCTACTTACTGGTTCCCGTCGTTGCCTTTTTCAAGTATTAGATCGAATTATAGGGAGGGTGGGACCCCTTGTCAATAGGAGGAGGCAGGTAAAATGTAGCGGGGTGTACATGAACAACCTAGGGTCCGACATAATAATGATTGACTCCTTTTCTTGCACTTTCGTGCCATCGTGCCAACACTTTGCAGCATGATAGGGTAACAGTAGTAACGACGAACGGAGGTGCGAACGAAATGGCCCTGTTCGAATGCAAGGCATGCGGCAAGGTTCGGGAAGGTACGCAGGGTGGTCGGTGCAAGCCGAAGGTCTGTGAGTGCGGAGCCGAAGGCAAGTTCGAGAAGGTCGTTGAGGCCGCGAAGGAAGAGAAGAAGTAGGTGTCAGCAATGCCGCTGGCGTTCCTGTACCGGCTGCTGCCCGTTCGTCCCACGCTGGGGTTTGACGCCACTCCGGAAGAAGATGAGATCGTCGGCCGCCATTTCTCCTACCTGAAAGGCCTGTTGGCCGAAGGCAGACTCGTATTGGCAGCCCCTGCCGCCGATTACTCATTTGGACTTACGATCTTTGAAGCCGAATCTGAGGCGGAAGCTCGGGCGATTATGGAAGGCGATCCGGCGGTCCGCAACGGGATCATGACAGCGGAACTCATTCCCTTGAAAATCGCGCTCCTGCGTGGGCGCGACTAGTCCTTACTCAACAAGGCAGGGAAGCGTGATCGCGGCCCTGCCTTCTTCTTAGCCCGAAAACGAAGGAGGCGCCACAACACACGTGAAGATTCTAGTCCTGTACGGCAGCAGCCGCCGGAACGGCAACTCCGAAGCGCTGGCCGATCACCTTACCCGCGGCCTGGAATGCACCCGTATTTACCTGGCCGACAAAAAGATCACCCCTATTGTCGACAAGCGGCACGCACCGGAAGGATTCAGCCCGGTAGACGACGATCAAGATGAGATCGTCCGCCAGTTGCTGGCGCACGACATCATTATCTTTGCGACGCCGCTCTATTGGTATGGCATGTCTGGCCAGATGAAGCTGTTCGTCGACCGCTGGTCGCAGAGCCTGCGAGATACCCGGTATGACTTCAAGAACGGCATGGCCGGCAAGAAGGCGATTGCCGTGATTGCCGGGGGAGATAATCCCCGGATCAAGGCGCTGCCGTTGGTGCAGCAGTTCCAGTACATATTCACGTTCATGGGCATGGAGTTCGCCGGATACGTCCTGGGCAAGGGCGGCAAGCCAGGCGAGGTGCTGCAGGACGAGCGGGCCCTCGGAGAAGCCGATCAGTTGCGCCGCCTGCTATGTGAATGAGAAACGAAAGCCGGGGGCTTGCGACCCCCGGTTTCCTGTTATGCGATCATCGTTAAGCGCCCTGCACCATCTCGATGATGCCGAACTTGTTACCTTCCGTATCCATGCAGTAACAGAAGAGCCCAACGCCGGGAATGGTCTGGATTTCGCCGACCACCTTGCCCCCATGCTCGGTGACCTTTGCGCGGTACTCCGCGATGGACGGTACGCCGAGGGTGTTGATGGTGCCTCCGTCGATGGGAGTGCCGAGCATGAGTGCACCATTAATGCCCGGTTCTTCATCGGGCCCGGCCGTGCAGAGCCAATAGCCGTCGCCGCCGCCCCACCCTTCGATCTTCCAGCCGAACACTTTCTCATAGAACGGGATCGCTCGCTTGGGATCCTGGATCGGAATCTCGAAGTGGACAACCTTCGGCATACCGTTCCCCTCCACGATATACGACCTAATCTGGCAATTCTCGCCACAGAGGGAAAACTCCTCCCCGATTGACTCGGGAGGATTTTCACATATAATAGGATCATTTTGGTTATACAGGAAGGATGCATAGATGAAGGGTCGTATTGTAAAGGAAGCGTAAAGGCGCTTATTGCGGGTCCCCAGGGGGTGACAGCATGGCCCAACCGAACCGAAACAGCCCCAGGCAGTATCCCACCCCTCCCGCCCCCCGGCGGGATATTCTGACAGTTGTTCGGTTCATCGTCCCCCTCGGACTGGTTGCCTCCCTGGGCACGGCGCTCACGACCCCGCAATGGCATGATTTCTGGCTGATGCCCGGGTCTTTGACGATCATCCTCCTCACGGCCTGGCACGAACGTGTGTCCCCGGGCATGCGGCTCCTCCTGGTGATTGGAGGGGCGGTCTGCACGGGCACCGGGCTTCTAGAAGACCTCAGCGGCCGCGGCGCCTATACCACGCTCATGTACCTGCTGGCGCTGGCATGCGGGACCACGCTGGTGCGCTGGTCGTTCGGGTTTGGCACCGCTTTCATTTCGTTGAGCTATCTGTCTGCCCGCCACTTCGGCCTCCCGGCAGTGGGACTCGAATACGCATTGACCACGGCGATTACGGATCTGGTCAGCTTCGCCATGGTGAGCATCCTCGTATACGGAGTGGCAGCGAGCCAGCGCGAAATTCGCTCCCTGCACCTCTTGCTCAGCGCCCGGTCCCGCCAGACGGAAAACGAGCTGCAGCGCACGCTCGAAGCCTCCCGGGACATTGTGCTCGTCACTTCGATCGATGGCCGGATTCTCAGCGTAAGTCCCGTATGTCGGGAGATTCTGGGCTACACCCCGGACGAAATCGTTGGGCGTCGGCCCCAGGACTTCGTGCATCCTGACGACGAACCCGAAATGCTCAGGCGACTGGACGAACTGGCCGAAGGCGACCGGCTGATCCGATCCGAAGACCGCTACATCCGCAAGGATGGTACGGTCGTCTGGCTGGAGTGGAGCGCCAGGCGCGATGAAGCGGACGGAGTGATTCGGTGCGTCGCCCGGGACGTCACCGAAAGGCAGCGGGCCGACCAGTTGCTGCTGGAGAGTGAGCAGCGCTATCGGGCGCTGTTTGACTGCAACCCGGACATTATCATCGTCTCCACACTGGAACATGGCATGGTTGCGGCCAACCCGGCATTCGGGGCGGTCACCGGTTTTGACCCGGAGCATTTCCTGCGGCTAAGCCGGCCGGAACGGGGCGAGCTGTTATTCCAAGGGCTGCCAGGAGACCGGGACAGGTGGGTCAGGTACGTCGATGCTGCGGGCCAGGGCGAGATGCAGACGGCCGAAGTGAGGGTAACCGACTGCAACCGCCGGTGGGTGACCCTGGAGGCCACTTTCATACCGATGGTGCTTGGCGGCCAGATATGCGGCGTGTACGTCGTCGCAAAGGATATCAGTGAGCGCAAGAAGGCGGAGATCGCCCAGGCCCGGCTTGCCGCCGTGGTGGAGGCCACCACGGACTTCATCGCTCAGACCGATCCGACGGGCAAGGGGCTCTTTCTGAACAAGGCCGCCAGATCACTGGCGGGTAACCGCACCCCATACAAATGGCGCATGAGCGACTTGTACACGCCGGAATCCCAGCGAATGATCAGCACCGCGGCCATTGCCGCCGCCGTGCGGACGGGCAGTTGGAGCGGCGAGGCCGTGTGGCGGGGCAGAGACGGCGTCGAAGTACCGGTTTCACAGGTGATCCTGGCGCACAAAGGGCCGGACGGCGAGGTCGAATACCTTTCAACCATCGCCCGGGACATCGGCGAGCGGAGGCGGTTTGAGGCCAAACTAGCCCATTTGGCCGCACATGACGCCCTTACCGGATTGCTCAACCGCCGCGGTCTCGAAGAGGCTTCCCCCGGTCACCTCTGCGGCAGCCCCGGTGCCGTCCTGTATGTGGATCTCGATGAGTTCAAGTACGTCAACGACAGCCTGGGCCACCGGGCGGGCGATGAGTTGCTGCGAAACCTCGGTTCACTGCTCAAAAGCCGCGTGCGGCCCGGCGATCTCGTCTCGCGGCTCAGCGGTGACGAATTCGTCGTCATGCTCCCCAACACCGATCGCGTTACGGCGCAGACCATTGCGGCCACGATCCTGGAGGTGCTCCGGCACCAGCCGCTGGACGTCGCCGGCCAAAAAGTCAGCATAACAGCGTCGATCGGCCTGGCGTTTCACCCGGAGCATGGCATCACCATGGAAGAGCTCCTGGCACACGCCGACCAGGCCATGTACCAGGCCAAGGAGAAGGGCAGGAACATCCTGGCTGTCTATGAACACGACACGGACTGGACCTCGCGCCTGGAGTCACGGATGACCTGGGAACGCTTGATTCGCACGGCCCTGGACGGCAGCGGATTGATGCTGTTCGCTCAGCCCATTGTCGACCTGACTTCGTTCAACGTCTCTCACTACGAATTGCTGCTGCGCATGTCCGACGGAAGCGGCGGAGTGGTTTCGCCCACCATGTTCCTGCACGTAGCCGAGCGCTTCGGCCTGATTCACCAGATTGACCGTTGGGTGGTGCGCGAGGCGATCGCCTTGCTGGCCCGGCATGAAGCAGAAGGCCGGGACCTGTTCCTGGAGGTGAATCTGTCAGGCAAGGCTCTGACGGATACGGAGCTGCTTTCGATCATCCGGCGCGATCTGGCAGCGACCGGCATTGCACCGCAAAGGCTGGTCTTTGAAATCACCGAAACGGCGGCAATCGCTGACTTCGACGTCGCCTTGGAGTTCATTCACGTACTCAAGGGGCTGGGTTGCCGGTTTGCCCTGGATGACTTCGGTGCCGGCTTCAGTTCCTTTGACCGGCTCAAGCGTCTGCCCGTCGACTACCTGAAGCTGGACGGCAGCTTTATCCGGGACCTGGCCTCCGACGAAGAGGACCGGCACCTGGTAAAGGCAATGGTCGAAGTGGCAAGAGGCCTGGGTAAGGCGACCATCGCGGAATGGGTGGAGGATGCCAGGACGATCGAGATTCTGCGGGAGTCCGGCGTCGACTATGCACAGGGCCACCATGTGGGGCGCCCCCTGCCCATCTCCGATATCTGGCCGCAGGAGCGGCGCGAAGAGGCCACGGCAACCTAGTGCCGTGGCCTTTCCCGTTCAGTCGTTGGAGTATTCCCTGCGGTTGCCGATCGCCTTGGCGGCTGCCTCCGCCAGGCCCTGATAGACGTCCGGCCGCGACTGCCTGCACTGGTCCAGCAGTTGCCGCACCGGTCCGGGCGGGCAGGTTTCCATGGCCCAGCGGGTGCGATCGGTCACCTTGAAGTTCATGGTCGAAATGATAAGGAGCTTTTTCTTTTCTTCCGTGGACAGGAGTCCCCGCTTTTCCAGGCCAACGCATGCGATGTTGGCGGCCAGCGTATGTGGGTACGTAGAGTCCATCAGCAGCATGCCGGTGAAGAGGTCGGCGGCCTCACGGGGCTGCATGCCGCGCATTCCTTCGACGGCGATCCATTCGAAGGTGCCTTCCGGCCAGTCGGGTGGATCCTGGACGTACTCGACCATCGCCACGTTTACCGTTTTCAGGCCGAACATCGCCTTCTTCGGCTGCATGCGCAGGCGGAGGCTGCCCGCCTGCTCGTTGGCCAGGATTGCCGCGGAGAGGAGCGCCGCTGTTAGGTCCAAGTAGCCTACTTTGGCGCCGGTCGTCAGCGACGTCCAGTTGCCGCCTTTCATCATCGTCCCTTCGCCGGCAAACTGGTCGGCGAAGAGCAGCACAACTTCCGAAGGGGTGAGAGCTCCGCTCTCCGGGGGCGGCGCTGCAGGCGACCCGAAGGAAGGGGTGTGATTTGCGGGCATCCATTCCGTCATGGTATCCGTCCAGACCAGAGTATCGCGGGTGATGCCGCCGGACTGCAGCATGGCCTGCAACTGTGACTCGGGAACAGGCCCCGCCGGATTGCCCCCGGAGATGTAGTACCATTGGCGCTCGTTCATCTTGCCCTTCCTCTCTATATCCCATGTAGACTATCTAGAACGGGGCAGTTATTCGGGATATATCGAGAGAATTCCTGTTTCAAAGCACCGCGAGTACAACTTCTAGCCGGTGTCATTTCTTGGTGCGCGCAACGGACACCGTGCGGGTCAGGTCCTTGCCGGAGCCGGGCAGACCTTTGGCGTTGTCGGCATGACAACTGGAGCAGGTCGCCAGAAAGAGCGTCTCGCCCTTGACCGCATCGCCGCCGTCCGCCCGAAGCCCTTGTGAACGGCGCCAGGGCAGGAGCCGGATCTTCCATTTTGGGCTTCGGGGCACAGCCGGAAAGGCCCGGGCCGCCAGATCAACCGCCGGCGCCGCCGGGCGCCCACTCGTTGGCCCCCCCGAAGGGGGGGCGTCCATGATACCGTGGGGACGGGCGTTCAACGCCCAGCCGGTGCGCCTGCAGCGCCCCCCGCAGGCGCCCCGGCGACGGGCTGGGCTTCTCTCTGACCCAGTTCCTGATCTAACAACAGGAGTGCAGCCGTGTTGTCCTTGCCGAGTTGCAGCCGGCCGACAATGCGGTAGGCCTGCGCCACCTCGTCTACCTGTTCACGGAGGAAATCCTGGAATATGGCCGCACTCTGGTAGTCCTGGGCCTTGAAGGCCATATCGTATGCCTGCTGATAGTTCTGCGTGATGTACTGCTCATGAGCAAGCACCTGCTGCCAGGCTTCCAGCGGGGAGCCGAAGTTGACCGGCTGCGCCGGGATGGCCCGAATTTCCACCACACCGATGCGGTCGGTCAGGTAGGCGATCAGCATGTCGGCGTGGCCGCGTTCTTCATCATGCTGGAGCCGCAGCCACTGTGCCATGCCCGTCAGGTTGATCCGAACAAAGTAGTTCGCCATGGCCAGGTATAGGTAGGCCGAGCCTATTTCCAAGGCAATCAGATGGTTGATAAGCTTTTGGATCTGGTCAGTAATCATCGGGTATATACCTCCACAAAGGTAGTTGGGCGTTCCCCCGCCTACGCTATGCACACCCCCGGTAAACAGTGAAAGCGGCCCCCCACCCGGCGGGAGACCGCTTCTCAGCGCCCCAGGGTCACGTCAAGGCCATCCATCCAGGCCTTGCCTACATGGTCACGGGCACGGAGGACGACCTTGTCCTCCCACACGTCCAGCATGCGGCTCTGGCTGGAGCTAAGGTCTTTGCGGAATCCGCTGTAAACGGCATCCGGCCCGTCTCCGGGCACGAACTGGTAGAATGTCGAGCCTAACCCCACATATGTCACGCCGTTCTTGCTGACGACATTCCCTTTGATTTCGGCGCCCATATGCGTGTGCCCGGAGAGCCATAGTCTGATTTGGGGGTTCTTCTTCATGATTGCGTTTAGCTCGGCAATCTGACCGCAACCGGTAAAGCGGTTTCCCGCGCCGCCGTGTGACCAGTAGACCGTATCCTGCAAGGCCTGATGGAGCGCTACCACTGTGAACCGATCGCGGTGCTCGGCCAGGACCTGCTCGAACCACCGGAGTTGCTCGGCGCTCAGCCACGCCCAATCCCCCGAGCCCGGGGCGCTCTTCCACTGCTCGGTGGCCAGCATCACGAAGTGCAGCCCGCCGGCGAGCCGGTTGGAGTAAGGCGCCGGCGTGCCGAACGCCGCAAGGAACCGACGCACCTCCTCCTCATCGGTAGCGCTCTGGTCATAGAAGTCGTGGTTACCGGTATTTACTAAGAGGTGCTTCTCATCGACCGTACCCTTGAGCAGCTTCTTGAAGGCCGCATACTCCGCCGTCGTGCCGCCGTCGGTCACATCGCCATTGACGATCCACAAGTCAGGGCGGAGCGGTTTGTAGTCGGCCAGTGCCTTGCTGAATTTCCCGTTGATCGCACCCGCCAGGTTCGAATCTGCAGCCACGGTGTGGGGGTCGGAAAGGAGCGCCACACGGAGCAGCGGGCGGGGCCCCTCCTCAGGGGGCGCTTCCGGTCCCGGCGTTGTGGGCGCCTCGGCTGCGGTGGGGGCGAGACGGGTGCATCCCGTGGCGCTGGCAATCACTGTCGCGGCACCAATCAGGAGCTGACGGCGGGTGAGCAACATGATCCCTCCCGGGCATTATCTGTTAGTGATGTCGATATATCGCATTGAACTTATTCGTTAGTACCGATAATACACCTATCATTATGCTGATCGCAACCGATCGGACGAGAACGCTACAGAACCACCTGAAAGGCCGCCTGCGGAAACGCAGGCGGCCCTTTCTCCTAGAAACGCCGGCCCCGGCCCCCACCGCCGAAGCCGCCGCGGTCGCCGCCGCCGAAGCCGCCCCGACGGTCAGCGGGGCGATCCTCACGGGGCTTCGCCTCGTTCACGGTCAGGGCACGCCCCTCCCATTCCGCGCCGTTCAGCGCATCGATCACGGTCTGTGCGTTCCCTTCGGGGACTTCGACGAACCCGAAGCCACGGGACCGGCCGGATTCGCGATCGGTGGCCACCCTGGCCGATATGACTTCCGTGTACTGAGCCACAGCCTGAGTGAGGTCATCATTGGTGACGGCCCAGGGAAGATTGCCTACGTAGAGTGTCTTGGTCATGTTCGTCGTGCTCCTTCATTCTTGCCTTTCGCCGTTTCCACGAGCACAAGACGAACTCTGTTCCCAGAGCGATCCCGGCATCGGTTTACGACTTGCCTGAGTATAGCCCGACCAAAGACGAGATGCAAGTTGACCTGGATTCTTCTTGTAGTTACCGCGAAAATAGGGCACAATGACAGGGAGCGAAATATTGCGCGGGTTCGCGAAAGCGACCTGGTGCGAATGCACCAGGTTTTTACGTTCGTCTCCTATGGTTGACAGAAGGGAGGGCACGCACTTATGGGTAGTGCATCCGCCAAGACGTTTCGTTTGCCCGAAGGCTGGACACTGAGGAAAGTGGCAACCGTGCTGGCGCGGGAATGGATTCCGCCCTTTCGGGCCGAGCCCGCCCACAGGGCGGCTCGTTGGGTGGTGCAGCCTGTCGTTGAGGATCCCGGCGAGGCCGGCGCCCCGCTGTGGGAGGCAGGCATTTCCACCGATGAGTATGAGGCACGGTTGGACCGCCCTGACCTTTCCTGGGTCATCCGGGCCAGCGCCGGCCGGGGGAAAAGTACCATCCTGGCGCGACTTGCCATGAATGGGGAACAGCCCGGCACCTTCCAGATGACGGTCTCCGATGCGGCGTTCCCGCCGGCCCTGTTTGACACGGAGAAAATGGATGAGTACTTAAGGGGTCAGGGGGCTGATGAGGAGGATGGGCTCTTTGCCACCCTGCTGACCAGCCACGGGTTCGAAGAAACGCATCTGTAGGGGTGAAGGCGCTGCCCATGGGCAGCGCCTTTTCCTGTAGGCAACAAATCGTCTCTCAATAGAAAAAACAGCACATTATGTCCAGCTTAAAATGGCAGGTATGCGCCAAGGATGAACCGGCCGCCTCCGAGAATCTTTACCGCGAATGTTACCAAATTCGGCAGGAGGTGCGCCTATGTCACTCCACTCCGCTCCTTCCCCCGCGGCTGCAGTGATGCCGCTCCGAAGCCAGTCGCCGGCCTCCCGCAACTGGGCGTCCCTGGGTCTCCCGGAGTCCGGCTGGGTTCTGATGAAGGAACAGGTGTTTTGCCACAACTGCGGCGACCCGGGTTCAGGGGCATGCGTCGGTGCCTGCACGGCTGAGCATGCGCTGCCGGCGGACGGCAGGCAGGCCATGGGCACCTGCGCCCAGTGCGACCCCGCTCCGTGTGAAGAAGCCTGCCCGACCCTGGCCGTTACCCGCAACGGACAGGGCATCATTCAGGTCGACCAGGAGCTCTGCATTGGCTGCCGGTTCTGCGAGGAGCCGTGCCCCAATCACGCCATGCTATATGTAGACCCGTACCGGACGGCGTCGCCGGACCATCCCCTCGCCGGCTATTGCCCCGGTCAGCCGACCGGGCTGCTGCCGAACACCGTCGCCAAGTGCACATTCTGCTCGGCCCGCCTGGGGTTAGGGCTGATGCCCGTCTGCGCCGATGCGTGCCCGACACAGTCGATCTGGGTGGGCAACCTCGACCGGGACACTGCCACGAACGGCCAACAGGTGGTTCGCCTGTCGGAACTGCTCCGCCACCACCGGTTCGAGATGATGGGACCGGGCAGGCGGGTGCTCGCACTCATATAGTCCACCAGTCACCGCCCATGCCGCGGAAACGTAACATAAGTCGGTTCGGAGCTTCCGCAAGGAGTGGTTTTCAGACCGATGGAACGTCAAGCGGGTGCGATGCCCCTACAAGGTCAGGCCTCTGGTACCGGACTTCCCCTGTCCACCCTGCAGCAATTCGTGGCGCAGAGCATGCCAGTGGCAGCTGTCGCTCACAGCTACCATGTGGATGCACTGAGCGACCCCACGCTGCGCTCGGATGCACGGTTTCAACAGTTCAGCCTGGCGGAGCTCAATGAGCTCCACCATCAGGTTGCCCTGCTGGGGAACTTGATCCGCCTGTCCCAAGGGGACCAGACGGCGGCAGCCGGGCTTGGCCTGAACTTATCGGGTTTCCTGCAGAACCGCATGATCGGTCTGCAGCTGGCCGGGCAGCTGCCCGCAGCCGCCATGCAGCACCCTTCGGTTCAGCGGCTCATGGCGCTGACCGAGATGAGCAATCAGCAGGTGACACAGTACCTGCCGGCCATCCAGCAGACCCTGGCCGCCACGGGCGCCCGTCTTCCCGGAATGCTGGTCGCCGGCATAGCCCCCTGACCATTCATTCCCCTACCGCCTCCGAAGACGTGCAGAAACCCCCGCCGGGAGGCACAGCCCGGCGGGGGTTTCCCTGTACAATCGCACCTGCAGATCAGATTGCATAGTACTGATCCGCAGGGTTGTCCAACATGCCCAACCGTCCGAGGGCTGCAATGATTTGCTCCGCCGCCTCCTCCGCGGACTGGCGGGTCGTGTCGACGCGAATCTCCGGGTTTTCCGGTTCTTCGTAGGGTGCATCAACGCCGGTAAAACCCTTGATTTCACCACGGCGCGCCTTCTTGTAAAGCCCCTTCGGATCGCGCTGTTCGGCTACGGCCAGGGGCGTGTCCACAAAGATCTCAACGAACTCGCCCTTCTCCAGCAGGGCCCGGGCCCGCTGCCGCTCGGAACGGTAGGGCGAAATGAATGAGACCAGCACCATCAGGCCGGCGTCCACCATCAGTTTCGCCACTTCGGCGATGCGGCGGATGTTCTCGGCCCGGTCGCTCTCCGTAAACCCGAGATCCCGGTTGAGCCCGTGCCGCACATTGTCGCCGTCCAGCGCGTAGGTGTGGCGTCCCATGGCGTGCAGCTTCTTCTCCACCAGGTTGGCAAGGGTGGATTTGCCGGCCCCGGAGAGCCCGGTGAACCAGAGCACGCACGGCTTCTGTCCTTTGGCGACGGCTCTGGCGCCCTTGTCCACATCCAGATGCTGCAGGTGAATGTTCCGGGCGCCCCCCAGGGCGGCTTCGAGCATGCCGGCGCCCACGGTGTTGTTCGTCAGCCGGTCAATCAGAATGAACCCGCCGATGGTGCGGTTCTCCGTGTAAGGATCAAAGGAGACCGGCCTGTCAAGCGTGAGCTTGCAGACACCGACTTCGTTCAGCTCCAGTCCGGTGGCAGCCGCCTGTTCCAGCGTATTGACGTTCACCTTGTGATCCGGCATCGAGATCGTCGCGGTGACGGTCTTGGCGCCGATTTTCATCAGGTAGGAACGGCCGCCCGTCAGCGGCTCGTCGCTCATCCAGACGACGGTGGCCCGAAACTGGTCGCTCACCTCCGCAGGCGCATCGTCTCGGCAGATGAGGTCACCCCTGGAAATATCGATCTCGTCCACCAGGGTCAGGGTGACTGACTGCCCGGCTACGGCCTCCCCCAGGTCGCCGTCCCGGGTGACGATGCGCGCCACGGTACTCGTCCGGCCCGACGGCAGCACCCGGACGCGCTCGCCGGGCTTGATGGTCCCGCTGGCAATCGTACCGGCAAAGCCACGGAAGTCGAGGTTGGGGCGGTTGACCCACTGCACGGGGAACCGGAACGCCTCGCCCTGCAGCCGCGTGTCGTCGATCGGCACCGTCTCCAGATACCCCATCAGCGTCGGGCCCTCGTACCAGGGCGTCTCCTCGCTCGGCACCAGGATGTTGTCGCCCCGCAGGGCCGAGAGCGGAATGGCCGTAATATCGGTCAGCCCGATCTGCTCCGCGAACTGCTCATACTCGCGGACGATGGCCTGGAAAACATCTTCCGAAAAGCCCACCAGGTCCATCTTGTTGATGGCCAGGACCACTTTGCGGATGCCGATGAGCGAGACCAGATAGCTATGGCGCCGGGTCTGGGTCAGCACGCCCTTGCGGGCATCGATTAAGATTACGGCCACATCGGCGGTGGAAGCCCCGGTGACCATGTTGCGGGTATACTGCTCGTGCCCCGGCGTGTCGGCGACGATGAACTTCCGCTTGTCCGTGGAGAAGAAGCGGTAGGCCACATCGATGGTAATGCCCTGCTCGCGCTCTGCGGCCAGACCATCCACCAGAAGGGCCAGGTCAAGGGCGCCGCCCTGGGTACCCCATTTCTTCGAGTCCGCTTCAATGGCGGCCAGTTGGTCTTCAAAGAGCATGTTGGATTCATAGAGAAGCCGGCCAATCAGGGTGCTCTTGCCATCATCGACGCTGCCGCAGGTGATGAAACGGAGCAGCCCTTTTTGCTCATGAACTTTGAGGTACTCCTCAATGTCGGTCGCAATGAGGTCGGAGACGTGCGACATCAGAAATACCCCTCCTGCTTTTTCTTTTCCATGGACGCCGCCGAATCGTGGTCGATGACCCGGCCCTGCCGCTCCGACGTTCTGGCCAGGAGCATCTCCTGGATGATTGCGGGCAGCGTGTCCGCCTCGCTCTCGATGGCCCCGGTCAGCGGATAGCAGCCGAGGGTGCGGAAACGCACTTTGCGCAGGGTCGGGCGTTCGCCGCTGCGCAGCGGCATGCGCTCGTCGTCCCGCATGATCAACGTGCCGTCGCGCTCCACTACCGGGCGCTCAGCCGAGAAATAGAGCGGCACGATGGGGATGTTCTCCAGGTGAATGTACTGCCAGACGTCCAGCTCGGTCCAGTTGGACAGGGGGAAGACGCGAATCGATTCGCCCTTATGCTTGCGTGCGTTATACAGATGCCACAGCTCCGGACGCTGGTTCTTGGGGTCCCAGCTATGCTGGGCCGTCCGGAACGAGAAGATGCGCTCCTTGGCCCGGGACTTCTCTTCGTCGCGGCGCGCACCGCCGAAGGCAGCATCGAACCCGTACTTGTCGAGCGCCTGCTTCAGGCCCTGCGTCTTCATGATGTCGGTGTGAATGGCCGAGCCGTGGGTGAAGGGGTTGATCCCCTTCTGCATCCCTTCCGGATTGACGTGCACAATCAGCTCCATGCCGGACTCCTTCACCATCCGGTCCCGGAACGTATACATGTCCCGGAACTTCCAGGTAGTGTCAACGTGCAGAAGGGGGAACGGCGGCGGAGCTGGGTAAAACGCTTTGCGGGCCAGATGGAGCATAACGGCGCTGTCCTTGCCGATGGAGTAGAGCATGACAGGGTTGGCAGCCTCGGCCACGACTTCCCGCATGATGTGGATGCTCTCTGCCTCAAGCCGCTGTAGGTGGGTGAGATGCTTTACTGCAGCCATCTTTTTTCTATAGCTCCCCTTCTTATAGCATCGTGAAAGCACTGGCAAGAATCAGACCCGCGATGCCGAGCTTCAGCGGCCGGGGCGGCGCCTTGAACGCCAGGCGGCTGCCCAGCAGCACGCCCGGAATGGAGCCGAGCAGCAGGTTCAGCACCAGAGCGATGTCGATGTTGCCCAGCCCCCAGTGCGACACGGTCGCTACCGCCGTCAGCAGTATGGCGTGAGCAAGGCCCGTGCCGACCAACTGCGCTCCCGAAAGCGGCGTGAAGAGCATCAGGACGAGGTCGGTCAGGCTGCCGCTTCCTACGGAGGTCGTTCCCACGACCGCACCGATCACAAATCCCAGCCCGATCACAACCCAGGGCCGTGGGTGCTGAAGCTGCTGAACCCATTGCGCATAGCGGCGGCGTGCCAGTTCTGCAAGCAGTACCAGGCTGGCCGTCACGACCAGAATCAACCCGATGCCATGGCGGATTGCGCCGGGCGACTGAACCAGCCTGGTCAGCACCAGGCTGCCGACCAGGGCGCCGGGCATGCTGCCCAGCGACATCATGCGCACCCAGTGCCAGTCGACGGACCCCTGGCGGGCGTGGAATCCCAGGCCGGCTACTTTGGTGAACAGGCCATAGCCCAGGTCGCTGCCCACCACGATGGCCGGGGGGACACCCAGGGCGGTCAGCAGGGGCGCCATGACAGCCCCGCTGCCGACCCCGGTGAGCCCGATCAGAAAGCCGACCGCCAGACCGGCCAGCGCATAGCTTGGGTGTATCATAACCGTCACCTCATACTCGGCGTGTAAACGTGTGGAGTCCGCATTCGGTCTTGCCTTTGCCGCTCCACCGCCCCGCCCGCTCGTGCTCGCCAGGGAGCGTGGGCCTGGTGCAGGGCTGGCAGCCAATGCTGCTGTACCCCTGGTCCAGCAGCGGGTGATACGGGATGGCGTGCTCGGAAATGTAGCGCCAGACTTCCTTGCGGCTCCAGTGCGCCAGTGGCAGGACCTTGACCAGGGGCCGGCCTTCCACCTCGTGGTACTCCAGGAGGCCGGCGTCGCTCCGGGTCTCGGACTGGTCCCGCCTCAGGGCCGTAATCCAGGCATCCAGCCCGGATATGGCACGCTGCATGGGCTCTACCTTGCGAATGGCACAGCACCCGTCGGGGTCTGTCTCATATAGGGCGCCCGGGTCCGTCGCAGGGCGGTATTCCACCAAATTCAGGTCGTACTTCGCCACGAACTGGTCCCGGAACGCGTAGGTCTCAGGGAAGTGCAGCCCGGTATCAAGGAAGATGACGGGCACCCGGCGGTCAATGCGGGCGATCATGTGCGCCAGCACGACTCCCTGGCCGCTGAAGCTGCAGGTCAGCCCGGCCCGCCCCGGGAAGGTTCGGATGGCCCACGCCAACACTTCCTCCGGTGTCGCATCCGCCAGGTTTTGGGCCTGGCTTCTCACCATCTCGGGGGAGAAAAAGCCGCCGTTACTCATTTCGTTCATCGCTCCTTAATAATCATATAAATTCCGATCGGTTTCATATGTTATTCTAGAATAGCCGGGCCCAGAGATCAAGCCATTGTCCTCCTACCTGAGAACAATTTGGGGCACCGATGAAGAACCCCCGTTCTCGACGAAAACGAGAGCGGGGGCCTTTATCATTCCATTATAAAAACCTAATAGAATCTAGATTTAAGGGGTGATCATACTATGCGGAGGCAGCTTACGTTTTTGATGGCGGCTCTCTTAGTCCTTTCCGTCCCCTTCCTGATGGGCCCCGCTTCCCCCAGGAGCTATGTGTCGGGCAACTATATGCTGGAATTGGATGGTGTGCAGACAGGGTTCGTCAAGAGTGTGAAGGGTGGAAACGTCTACGCCGAAGTGATCAACGAGGCGGCGGGGCCCGACTATTTCGTCCGGAAGCATATCGGGCAGCCCAAGTACGAAGACTTCGAAGTCCAGATCGGGTTCAGCATGACCAAGCCGATCTATGACTGGATCTCTGCTTCCTGGAAAATGAACTACCAGCGGAAGAATGGCGCCGTCATTGCAGCGGACTACAACTATATCGCCCAGTCGAGGCGCGACTTCACCAACGCCTTGATCACTGAAACAACCATTCCCGCCATGGACGCTGCTTCCAAGGAGCCCGGCTACTTGACCCTCAAGTTTGCTCCCGAATCGATTCGGAACACAAAAGCGTCAGGCGGAAAGGCGGGGGCCGCAGCCAGCGCCCCGAAGACGGAAGCCCAGAAACAGTGGCTGCCGTCCAATTTCCGCCTGGAGATCGACGGCCTGGATGCCACCAAGGTGAACAGAATCGATTCATTTACGGTGAAGCAGACGGCCGTGCAGGATGAAGTGGGCGACGCTCGGGACTACCAGATGGAGCCGGGTAAGCTTGAGTTCCCGAACCTCAAGATCACGCTGCCGGTTTCGAGCGCCGACACCTGGATCGCCTGGCACGAGGAGTTTGTGATCAAGGGGAACAACGGCCAGGATAAGGAGAAAAACGGGACACTCACCCTGCTCTCGACCAACCGCCAGGAAGTGCTGGCGACGGTCAGGCTCTTCAACATGGGCATCATATCGATCAAGGAAGCCGCCAACGACTCGAATTCGGACAGCATCCTGCGTTATGAGGTGGAACTCTACGTGGAGCGGATGGAGTTCGAGGGACCGGGGGGCGTGAAGAAGTAGCCTGGCCACATGAGCCCAAAACCCTGGAGGTTCAGAGGCATGCACGGGACTGTGCATGCCTTTTCTGTTGCGAGTCAAGGTTTTCCGGGCTGTTCTGCACGCTAGTAGAGGTGAATGGCATGACTCGGTTACTCGCACTGCTTACTCTGCTGATCGCCGCCCTGGTCGACTACCTGCGTCGGCCCCGCACCACCGCCCGGGCTCCTGGGACCGATCGGGAAAGCCGGGAACGTCCGGTGGCATGAAGGCGCCCGCACCCCCTGACTTACGAAACTGACAAGAGCCTCGACCCTGGAAGGTCGGGCTCTTGTTCGTCTCGATGCCTTGCCGCGCTGGTCCCGGAATCAGATGCCGGGGTCTTTGCCATACTGTCTGTGCCGGAAACAGTTCGGCTATGCGACCGGCGCACTGGCGGGGGGATGGGTTCCCGTTGTACTTCGCTCGGCCGGACTGGTCACCGAACGTGCAGGCTCCTTTGATGGCCTGCCTGCATCCAGGCGACGTGCTTACCTTTTGGGCAACTTTCGATGAGGAGGAGACATCCCCGTGTTGTACTTGATAACACTAGCTGTGCTCCTCATCTGGATGGTCATGCTGCTCGGGCGGAAAAAGCTTTCATGGCACTCCATACTGACTGCCTACGTGATGTCGGTCGTTAGTATTGACGTGCTTGAGGTATTGTTCAATTTATTGCTGAAAATGTACAGTTTTCCCACTCACTTGCTTGCCAATCCTCTTGATGACAATCAACTAGGGATCATTTTTGCCGACACCCTCATTCTGCCATTCGCCTACATCATCTTCGTCCATTTTGCCGTGAACTCCAACCCCTGGCGAATTTCCATTCCCTTTGCTGCAGCCTTTACGGTGCTGGAGCGCATCTACCTGCACTTGGGGTATTTGGAGTATCATCACTGGAGTACGTGGCTGTCTGCCGGAGTATATGTGATCGGGTTTCGTATTGGGGCGGAACTGGCCCGACCCATTGTAAGCTATCGTCCACCGGTTCCCTACTGGCTGCGCCTGATCGCCGTTGGACATACCACAAACATGTGGGTGGGCGCGATATTGGGCTTACCTGTGCTAAAGCTCTATCAATTCCATCCTGGCCTGTTTGTCCACTCCATGGCAGACGACCGGTTTGTAGACCTGGCATCGGGTCTCGTGTTGGCCGTGTTCTCCGCCGTTTTGGTTCCGCGAACTCCCGGCCGTCTGAAGCCAGTGATACTCGCGGTGCTGGCCGGCATCGGTGCGTCTTTCAGTTACTACTGCTTCCTTCGCGGCTGGCTAACTTACCACTATTGGAGTCATTCCCTGATGGTGTTGCGGTACGCCATACCGTTCTTGCTAATGATGCTGTACGACCGCTGGGAATTGCCGTATGAGCGGCTGCGATCCCGGATTTGAGGGAATTTCCGGGTAAAGGGGCACTGAAGGAGGGACTGTCGCATAGTCAGAGAGAGGGGACACATTATGTCACCCTGTGTGCGACAGCCAGCGGTGTGGAGGTTGGGGCATGGAGGAACAGCGGCTGATGGCCGCCAGCGGGTGGCCGAAGTTCCTCGGGGAGGTCCGGGTCTCGGACCTTCCAAAGGTCAGCAGTGTCCCGGGGACGAGGAAGGCGGTTCCGCTCCGGAGTCCCGACAAGGCCGCAGTTGCGGAGATTGCCCGCGATGAGGTCACAATCATGGCTCCGCCGCCCGTCGGCACGACGCCGAACCCACCTCCGTTACTCTTCAATATGGGCTGGCAGGGCCTGTCGTTCGCCCAGGCCAGTGGTGCACCCCCGGACGTGAGCATCGCCGTGGGCCCGAACCATATCGTGGAGACCATCAACACAGCCATGGCGATCTATGACAAGAACGGGCTTATGGTCTCCGGACCGATCTCCCTGGATACGTTCTTCACCACGGCACCCTTCTTCACGTTTGATCCCAAGGTGATGTTTGATTCGGAATCTGGCCGGTTCTTCCTGGTCCTGATCGGTATCGATGAAGTGGCCAACGTAGGCCGGTGTGGGCGCTCACATTGTCTGAACCAGTCCGGCTCACATTAAGTGAACCGACCTGGGCACGTGCTTGCTTACAATAAGTGAACCCAAACGGAAAACCGGGGACTACGCCCCGGTCGTTGCTTTATTCGGCGAGCAGTGC
>DASPIW010000058.1:0-26934 GCA_035628915.1 Symbiobacteriaceae bacterium
GTAACTCCTCTGCTCGGATGCTACGGGTCATGCCGGATTCCCCCTCTCCTAAGTAGAGCATAACGCAGCAATGTTCTCTCAGGAATAGAACATACCCCCAAACGCAAAATTACATAAACATTGCAATGGCCAAACTAAAGGAACGGGAGGTGACGAATGTCGCCTCCCGTTTTCGCGCGCCCGCAAGGAAGGCCAGGGGTATGTACCGAAATACGAACCAACTTGGTCGCCGATTGATTGGGGGGAAGCGTATGGAATTACGACCATCTGACCGGCACTTTCTTCGCGACGCGAATATAGTGGCCGTCGCTTCGGCCATCCGAAAGCATCAGCCCATTTCCCGGGTCGACCTCGCCGACATTACGGGATTGGGCCGATCCACCATCACCACCATCGTAAACACACTGCTGGACAGCGGGCTGGTGTGTGAGACGGGCGAGGCGGAGTCTGCCGGCCGGTGCCGAAGTACCGCACAGTGCTGACGAATGGCCGGTTGACCAGGCCGGCGGACCCCAGAGAGGAGGTGGCGCGGTGACAAGTTGCGTTTCGATGGCCGCTGCGGGAGGCTACGTGTCCGTGGCGGCCCTCAGTTCCCACATCCTCCGAATTCGGATCGGCCCCGCCCCTTTGAAGCCACGTTCCTCCTGGGCCGTAGTCATGGAGGACCGGCCGCAAGTTGCCGTCGCCGTCAGCGAGACCCCACAGGAGATGATGCTGGCGACGGACGGCCTGCGGGTTACCGTCCGCAGGCAGGACCTGCACTTGACCATCGCCCGGGCGGACGGTGCGCCGGTGCTGGAAGACGCACTGCCGGGAGCGGAGTTCCCCCCCGGGGGCGGTACCGCCCTGACCAAGCGGCTGCAGGCTGACACCCGGCTGTACGGCCTGGGCCAGCGCATGGGCTTCCTGGACAAGCGCGGCGAAACGGTCACCATGTGGGCTACGGACGACCCGCTCCATCACCCGGGCCGGGACGCCTTGTACCAGGCGATTCCGTTTGTATTGGCGCTCCAGCCGGGCGGTGCTTATGGGATCTTCCTGGACAGCCCGGCCTTCACGCAGTTTGACCTGGGCAAGACTCAGTCGGACCGGCTCCGCATCCAAACCGCAGAGAGTGAACTTGATTACTACGTCATTGTGGCCGATTCACCCAAAGGCGTCCTGAACGGCTATTCCGAGCTGACGGGGCGCACGCCCCTGCCGCCCCGGTGGAGCCTGGGGTATCAGCAGTGCCGGTGGAGCTATTATCCGGAGGAGCGCGTGCGGGAGGTTGCCCGGGAGTTCCGCTCCCGGCAGATTCCATGCGACGTGATTTACCTGGACATTGACCACATGGATGGCTACCGGGTCTTCACCTGGGACCAAGGCCGCTTCCCTGACCCGGCGCAGTTGGTGGCCGACTTACGTGCGCAGGGCTTTCGGGTGGTGACCATTGTCGATCCCGGCGTGAAAGCTGACCCGGCGTACTCGGTCTTTCAAGAAGGCCTCGCTGGTAGACACTTCATGACCACCCCGGATGGCGAAGTCTACATTGGCAAGGTGTGGCCCGGCCCCGCCGCCTTTCCGGACTTCCTGCAGGAAAGCACCCGCCGCTGGTGGGGCAGGCAGCACGCGCAGTTGCTGCATCTCGGCGTGGCAGGCATCTGGAACGATATGAATGAGCCGGCCAACTTCACCGATGCTTCTGTTACCGGCCAGTTCAAAGGCACGGTCCCCGGGACTCTGCTGCAAGGGGAGGCTGAGTGCAAGCAGCCCCACGCCCTGGTGCATAACCTCTACGGACTTGCCATGGCCAGCGCGACGACCGCGGCGCTGCAGGAGCTCCGGCCCAAGGAGCGGCCGTTCCTCGTCACCCGTTCCGGGTATGCGGGCATTCAGCGCTACGCAGCAGTCTGGATGGGCGACAACCATTCCTGGTGGGAGCACCTGCTGCAGGCCGTGCCGATGTGCCTGGGCATGGGCCTTTCCGGCGTCCCCTTTGTCGGCACCGACTGCGGCGGGTTTAGCGGCGACGCGACGGCAGAGCTGCTGGTCCGCTGGACCCAGCTTGGCGCCTTCACCCCATTCTTTCGCAACCACAGCGCTGCCGGCACGCGCAGTCAGGAGCCGTGGGCGTTCGGACCTGAGACGGAGGCGCTGGTGGCGGACGCCATCCGGCTCCGCTACCGCTTCTTGCCGTACCTGTACACGCTGTTTGCCGAGGCCCGGCGTACGGGGCTTCCGGTCATGCGGCCGCTGCTGCTGGAGTATCCGGACGATGAGCGGACACACAACCTGTCTGACCAGTTCCTGCTTGGCGAAGACCTGCTCGTCGCCCCGGTGTATCAGCCGGGGGCCGTCACGCGGATGGTCTACCTGCCGAGGGGCGAGTGGGTCGATTACTGGACGGGCGCCTTATACCCGGGAGGGCAGTACACCGTTGCCGATGCGCCGCTCCACCGGATTCCGCTCTTCGTCCGGCAGGGGGCGATCCTGCCCTTGGGACCTGTCGTCCAGCACACGGGTGAACCGGCGAAATCCCTGACTTTCGACATTTTTGGCAGCGGTGCCGGGCATGTGTACGAGGACGACGGGGCATCAATGGACTACCTGGCGGGCGATTGGAGCATCACGCGGGTGACCAGCCGGGTGGAGGCAGGCCGAACGCTAGTGACCGTTCAACCCCCGGAAGGGAAATACCGGCCCGTGCGGTCGGAAGTGCTGCTCCGCCTCCGCAACCACCGGGCGCCCGCGGCAGTGACGGCGGACGGTCATCCTCTGTCCTGGAGATTGGAGGGGAATGATCTCGTCGTCGCAGTTGCGGTGCTCGATGGGACGGAACAACTGCTCGTGGAAATATCCGGACGATAAGTCACATAGGCGGGGCCAACTGCCAGGAGTGCAGTTGGCCCCGCCGCGCTTGGACCCCGGAGCTATTTGCTGCATGCCCCCTGAAAGAAGGCATCGAAGCTCTGAGCCATCAGGGCTCCCAGAGAATCATCACCCGGACCCATGCACCAGGCCCACAAAACCCCGAAGTAGGTCTGGGCGGTCAGAAAAGCGAGCCGTTCGGCAGACAGGTCGCTCCGAAACTCGCCGCGGCTCTGCCCCTCTGCCATGACCGGAACCAGGGCATGCACCATCGCCACGGACGGACCGACATACCCCGAAACGCTCTCGTGACTGGAAAGAGAAGCCCGGAACATCGCACGAATCAGAGGGGAGGTGTACGGCAGGCGGGTCACCATCTGCACCATGATCTCCCGCACGCCGCAAGCCAGCGATCCGGAAGTGCCTGCCAGCGCGCCAAATTGCCCGACCACCCACAGCAGTTGGTCTTTGACAACCTGGATCAGCACATCCTCTTTGGTCTGGAAGTAATTGAAAAAGGTTCCCTTGGCAACACCGGCTTCCCGGGCAATTTGCGCGACGGTGGTCTCTTCATACCCCTGGCGGGCGATCAAAGCAAGGGCAGCGTCCATCAAAGCGCTGCGTGTGGCCGTTTTTAGTTCAGCTCGCTTCACCTTCGTGCACCCTCTCCCGGAAGCCCGGTGGTCTTCCTGCATGTCAACCTTTCGTGACCAGACCCCGCTTTCCTGTTTTGATCATCGACTGGATCTCCATAAGCCCCTGGAGAAACGCCTCGGGGCGGGGCGGACAGCCAGGCACATAGACGTCTACGGGAATCACCTTGTGGACTCCATCTACTACGTTGTATCCGTTCCAATAGGGTCCCCCATTGCAGGCGCAGGCCCCCATGGCAATGACGTATTTTGGCTCCGCCATTTGATCATAGAGGCGGCGCACTACGACTGCCATCTTCTCGGTAACCGTACCGGAGACGACCATGAGGTCTGCCTGGCGTGGTGAGGCCCTTAGCGCTTCTGACCCAAAGCGGGCAATGTCGTACTTGGGCATGCAGGCGGCCATGAACTCGAAGGCGCAGCAAGCAATCCCTGACGTCAGCGGCCATACCGAGCTGCCGGCGCCCCAGTTCAGCATTCGCTGGATCACGCCCGGCAGCCGCCCCACCACCACGTTCTCGTTCACTTCCACATCAGAGCGCACAACGGGATCGTTCAGCCAGTCAAGTTCGGGAGAATCATTCAAGCACATTAGCTTCACCCACTGCGACAAGAATTGAAAGCGCTTTCTACCCGGAGTATACCCGCGAAAATGACCGTGGGTCAACTTAAAATTGACCCACGGTCATTTTATTGCTACCTTTGTAGGATTCCTGTCACTCGCCTTAGCCCAGCGGCTGCTGACCGGCCCGCTGCATCGCCTGGGCATCGTTCTGCGGGCCGTCGCCGGCGGAGACGCCGGTGATGTTGCTGCCGGAGATTTGTGCATTGGTGGCCTGTGCGCCAGCGGCTGCGCCAGCGGCTGCGCCGGCGGCGTTGGTAGCGGCGGCGTTGGTAGCGGCGGCGTTGGACGCGGCGGCGTTGGTCGCGGTGGCCGTACCAGCGGTACCGGCAGTGGCACCTACCCTCCCGGCAGCCTGGCTTGCCCGCTGTATCGCCTGGGCGTTATTCTGTAGGCCGTCGCCGGCGGAGACGCCGGAAATGTTCGTGCCGGTCTGCTGCGCGTTGGTGCTCTGGTTGCCGCCGAATGCGTTGGACATAAAGAGGCCTCCTTCAGGGTGTTTAGTGAGTCCGACCATAGCGTGTCCAGTTTTCTTGACTTCCAGCCCCCGGTCCCGTAGAATATTAGTCACTATTGCATATCCCTCAATAGTGACGATGGGGAACATACCGGAATAGCGCAGCGCTTTCAGAGAGCCGCCAGCTGGTGCAAGGCGGCAGCCGGCGCCCGGAACTCACCCCGGAACTGCACGGGCCAACACTTCGGCCAGTAACCCGTGCCGGTCCGCCGGACCGTTATAACCGGGCAGAGCAGGGCCTTGAGGGGCCAAGCAGGGTGGTACCGCGGGAGAAATAAGGCTCTCGTCCCTTCGGGGGCGAGAGCTTTTCTGATTTGTACAGAGTAAGGGGGCACTCATTGATTATGGCGGAAGAACGGTTTGATTTTCGGGAAGCTGAGCCCAGGTGGCAGAAGCACTGGGCCGAACAGGGCCTGTACAAGGTGGATGAGAATCCGAACAAGCCCAAGTACTATGCGCTGGCCATGTTCCCGTATCCGTCCGGCAAGCTGCACATGGGTCACGTGCGAAACTACACGATTGTGGACGTGATCGCCCGCTACCGCCGGATGGAAGGCTACAACGTGCTCCATCCCATGGGGTACGACTCGTTTGGCATGCCCGCCGAGAACGCCGCCATCAAGAACGGCATCAGCCCCGCCATCTGGACCAAGGCCAACATTGAGGAGATGACGTCGCAGCTCAAGCAGCTGGGCTATAGCTACGACTGGGACCGGGCCGTCTACACCTACCGCGAAGACTACTACAAGTGGACGCAGTGGATTTTCCTGCAGTTCTATAAGAAGGGGCTCGCCTACAAGAAGACCGCCCCGGTCAACTGGTGCCCGACCTGTCAGACCGTGCTAGCCAACGAGCAGGTGGTGGACGGCCTCTGCTGGCGCTGCGACAGCGTGGTCACCAAGAACAACCTTTCGCAGTGGTTCTTCAAGATCACACACTACGCCGACGAGTTGCTGGCCGACCTGAAGCTGCTGGAGAAGGGCTGGCCCGAGCGGGTCCGTATCATGCAAGAGAACTGGATCGGCCGGTCGGAAGGCGCCATCGTCGACTTTACCCTGGAAGCCACGGGTGAGAAGATCCCCGTCTTCACCACCCGCCCGGACACGATCTACGGCGTTTCGTTCTTCGTTGTGGCGCCGGAGCACCCGATTGTGGAGAAGATCTGCACTTCCGGCCTGGTGGATGCCGACCGCGTCATGAAGATCCGGGCCTTCCAGGAGAAGATGAAGACCCTGAACGAGATCGCCCGCACGTCTACGGAGACGGAGAAGGAAGGCGTCTATCTCGGTCTGGACGTGGTCAATCCGTTTAACGGTGAAAAGGCCCAGCTCTGGATCGCCAACTACGTGCTGATGGAGTACGGCACCGGCGCCGTTATGGGAGTGCCGGCCCACGACCAGCGCGACTTCGACTTTGCCAAGAAGTACGGCATGGATATCCGGGTGGTCATTCAGAACCACGACCACTCGCTGGAGGCCGAGGAGATGCTGCAGGCTTTCGTCGAGCCTGGCGACATGGTCAACTCCGGGCCCTTTGACGGCACGAACAACCTCGACGGCATCGCCAAGGTCGCGGCCTACGCCGAGGAGCAGGGCTTCGGCAAGAAGACCGTCACCTACCGCCTGCGCGACTGGCTGATCAGCCGGCAGCGGGCCTGGGGCGCCCCCATTCCCGTCGTGTACTGCGACAGGTGCGGCACCGTAGCCGTACCCGACGACCAGCTGCCCGTGCGGATTCCCGACGACCTCGACTTCACCGGCGAAGGCGGCAGCCCGCTCGCCCGGCACGAGGGCTTCAGGAATTGCGCCTGCCCGCAGTGCGGCGGCCCGGCCCGGCGTGAAACCGATACCATGGACACCTTTGTCGACTCCTCCTGGTACTTCCTGCGGTACGCCGACGCCAACAACGGTCAGGCAGCCTGGGATCCGTCCAAGGTCGATTACTGGATGTCCGTCGACCAGTATGTGGGCGGCATCGAGCACGCCGTGCTCCACCTGCTGTACTCTCGCTTCTTCACCAAGGTGCTGCGGGACCTGGGCTACCTCAAGGTCGACGAGCCCTTCGCCGCCCTGCTGACCCAGGGTATGGTGATCAAGGACGGCAGCAAAATGTCCAAGTCCAAGGGTAACATCGTCTCCCCCGAGGAGATGGTCGCCCGGTACGGCGCTGATGCCTGCCGCCTGTTCATCATGTTCGCCGCCCCCGCCGAGCGCGACCTCGACTGGTCCGACGCCGGCATTGAAGGCGCCTATCGCTTTGTCAACCGCTTCTACCGGATGTGCACCAGCCTGATTCCCACCTGGCAGTGGGCCCGGACGCTGCTGCCCGTCAAGCCCGGTAACACCGCCGGCATCATGGGCGCCATCGCCCCGGATGAACTGGCCCAGGGCCTGGTCCGGATGGGCAACAGCCTGACCCCTGCCGACAAGGAACTGCGCCGGGTCATTCACTCCACGGTCAAGCGGATCACGTCCGACCTGCACGACCGGTTCGCCTTCAACACTGCCATTTCCGGCCTGATGGAGATGACCAACGCCATCTACGCTTTCCGGGAGAAGCTGACCGACGAGAAGCACAGCGCCCTGGTTCTCGCCGAGGCGCTGCAGAAGGCTGTTCTGATCGTCGCTCCGTTCTGCCCGCATTTAGCCGAGGAGATCTGGTCCCGCATGGGCTACGAGAACTCCATTCATGCAGAGCCCTGGCCTTCGTACGATGAAGAGGCCGCCCGGGCAGAGACGGTGGAGATCGTGGTCCAGATCAACGGCAAGGTGCGCGACCGGCTCGATGTGCCTGCCGGCATATCTGCCGCCGAGATGGAACAGTTCGCCATGAACACCGACAAAGTGAAGGCCCTGATCGAAGGCAAGCAAGTAGTCAAGGTGATTCCGGTGCCAGGCAAACTGGTCAACATCGTGATCAAAGGATAATGGCAAAGCCCGCCTCCCGGTTTGCCCGGGGGCGGGCTTTTGCGCACTTGCTATGATACACCCAGGCACTCTTCCATGGCGGAGAACGAGGCCTCCCGGATCGCCCGCAGCAGCGCATCAAACGCTCCGGCGTCCAAATTGTAGAAGACGCGCTGCACGTGGTTCAGGTCCACAGGGACTTCATCGGCTGCCTGCGCCGTCAGCAGCACGCGGCGTCCCAGGCCAAGCGCCTGATACACCAGCGTAACGACGCTTTCGTCACGGCCGGTCAGGTCGGCCAGCAGCAGGTAAGTCTGCTCCAGAACCTGTGCTGGCAGTTCCCGCTGTTCGGACCCCAGCAGCTTGACGTATTGAAGGCCGGCCACTTCTGCGATTTCGGGCATGTAGGCGTCCATGAGATCGATGACGGGACCCACGTCGGGAACCAGCGTCAGCAAAATCGCGGGCTGCCGGCGGTTTCGCTTCTGCAGGGCCGATCGGTCCCTGCGCAGGATTGACTCTGTACGGTCGGCAAGACGCAGCTTATCAGCGTTTCCACTCATGCGGATGCGCCTCCCCCTCATCCCGGTCGTGGAACCACATGGCGATGTATCCATTTTAAGGGAAATGGGTGCAATTGGCAATACAATACAGCGGAGAAGAATTTACTCGTGGATTAATCTGGTCTCCCTGTCCGGCATGGCTCGACAAAAGCAGCCCACATTGTTCGCCTCTGGCGAAATGGCAAAAAATCCCTTATCATGAAGGCTGACAATCCCCCAGCCCGAAGGAGGGGTTTGATTGGATGAATCGGTGGGCGTCATGCGCTTTAAGCCGGCCCCGGATTTTGAGCGCCTGCGGGCGGTCATGGATGAAGACCCGCGGGAAGTGATTCCCCAGGCCCGGCATTTCCTGGCCCATGCCCGCCCGGACGCTGCGACGCAGGCGCGGACCTACAACCTGATGTGCTACACCTCGGCCTGCGTGCTGAAGCAGTCCAGTATGGACGCGGTCTTCCATGGGCACGAAGCGGTGCGGCTTGCGCGCATGCTGCCCGGACCGGCCGGCCAGGCGATTCTGTTCGACAGCCTCATCAACCTGGGTACCGCTGCGGAGCGAATCGGCGAATACGACCGGGCAATCGAGGCATATCAGGAAGGGCTGCACATGCCGCTCGATTGGATTGGACGGAGCAACCACGAAGAGGCTGTGCTGACTTATCTCGGCCGGACGCTGTACCACCGGGGGTGCTACCGCGAGGCGCTGGCCGTCATCGAGCAGGCGGGTGCCCGGGCGGCGGAGCGGCAAGATCCCTATGCAGACGAGACGCTCCACAGCCTGCGTGGCCGCTGCTACCTGAAAATCGAAGACCTGGCCAGGGCCGAACACTTCTTGACGCAGGCCGCGGTCATCACCAACAACGAAACCCGCTATGAGCTCCGGCCCAAAGGGCGAATTTTGGCCGGCATGGCGATTGTGAAGGCCCGGCAGGGCGCACATGCCGAAGTGGAGCGCTATGCGGCAGCCGCTCTGGAGATGGCCGATGAGATTGATGATCCGCATGGCCGTGTGGAGGCCCGCATGGCCCTGGCCATATCGGCCAGGGAGCAAAAACGTGTGCGACAGGCGCTGGAACTGGCCGGTGAGGCCGGTCGGATCGCGTTCCAGTACGGCTACCTGCCCTTGATTCAGGAAATGACGTGGCTGATGGGGCTGCTTTTCCCCCAGCAGGAATTCGACGCTTAGGGGGCCTGTGCGGCAAGGTGCGACGCTGGCCTTCAACCCCGGCTCCGCCACTGACCGGCGGCGGTCGCCCCGCTGTTCATTCGGGCTGTTTTTCTTGGAATCGGAGGGCCTGCGGGCCGAAGTCCGCGACATTTGATAAGGGCTGTGCAAAAGCGGGCAGACTACGTTCAGCAAGACTGCCCAGCGAGAGGAGCACTGGCCGATGGCTGAACACCAAACGAGGAATCCGGACCGCGACAAGCCGTTCAACCCCCCGGGGGTCCAGAAGCCATATAACAACGATCGGGAACTGCAGCAGCAGGTGAAATCCGCCCTGCTCTCCGGCACCGAATCTGCCGGCATCGACATAAAGGTGATGGTGGAAGACGGCGTCGTGCGGCTTTATGGGGTGGTCGATGTCCTGTCCCACAAGACCATCGCCGATGACATTGCCCGCCGGGTGCCGGGCGTTACCCGGATTGAAAACGACATCACCGTCGCCAACGAGGAGACCCAGTCCGACAAGGAACTGCGGGAGCAGATTACCAGTAAGTTCGCCCACCGCCCTGAGTACCGCGACATGGGTGTCAGGGTGGACAAGGGTCTGGTCAGCCTGGTCGGCCACGCCGGCAGCTATGAGGACGTGCGGGAAGCCGCCCGCATGGTCGAGGACATGGCGGGCGTCAAGGAAGTCAAAATCGCCAAAGTGAAAGTCGGCGAAGGGCAGAAGGAAGATGAAGCGGACGTCAGCCGCGCCGCCGTCGCCATGCTGAAGAGCATGGGCTACGACATGGACCAGCTGACCGTTTATGCCGACGCCGGAGTCCTTTTCGTCAAGGGATTTGTCCGCACCAAAGAAGACCGAAGCCGCATCAAGACGGCCATGCATAAGATTCAGGGCTGCGATAAAGTGGAGGCGCTGCTCGTCACCGACGACGAGTTCGGCGGCGAGATTCACTAGCAGGAAAATCCTCCCAAAACGTCGAATACCCCCACTCCCATCAGGGGGTGAGGGATGTGGCGGAGCATCGGTTAGTCCGCTACGGCGTGCTGAGTTTGGTAGCAGCAATGGCTGCGGGGCTGGTCTGGATCGGATTGGTACGGTATCAGGCGGAGCGGCGGGCGTTTCAGGCGGACACGCCGGCCCTTGCCGCCTCGCCGGCGCCGGTGACGCCTGCCGCCCAGGCCACGGCAGTTGAGCCCGTCCCTGTGCCGGCACAGCCTGAGCTCGTTGTCGTGCATGTAGCGGGCGCCGTAGTCAAGCCTGGCGTGTACTCGCTGAAGCCGGGCGCCCGGGTGGATGACGCCATTGCCGCGGCCGGCGGGGTCTTGCCCGACGGCGTGAAGGATGCGCTCAGCCTGGCAGAGCACCTGGTGGACGGTCAGAAAATCGTTGTCCCGACGAAAAAAGAGCTGGAGGCGGCACCGCCACCCATAGTGGCTGTTGCCACGGGCCCGGTGCCCACCAAGCCGCCGGCGGTAAAAGCGAACGTCAACACGGCAACGTTCAAGCAGCTCGACGACCTACCCGGCGTCACGCCAACCGTGGCACAGAACATCGTGGACTACCGCGCCAAGAACGGTCCGTTCAAGAAGCTGGAGGACCTGGACAATGTCTCAGGCATTGGACCGGCCACCATCGAAAAGCTGCGGCCGTACCTGACTTTTTAGACACCAAAGCGGACGGCGGCGGGGTCGACAGCGGCAATCAGCGTCCTGGCGGCCCCGGTACCGCCTTCAGCTTTGACCACGTTACACGATGAGCCGCAGCAAAGCCATCGTGGCAATCCCCGCAAGCACGGTGCCCATCAGGCTTCGCGTGCGGGCCGCCACCACGAAGGCCGGCACGGCTGCGATTAAATGCGGGTGCGACCAGGATACTTCAAAGTGATCGCCGTTCACCAGCAGTTCCTTTGCCAGCAGCGCCGACAGCACGGCTACTGGCACAAACGAAAGCCAGCGCAGGAGCAGGGGCGGAAGCTTCAGCCTGCTCAGGACGACCAGGGGCGCCATGCGCGGCAGGTAGGTGACCAGGGCCATGCCCAGGAAAAGGGCGACGATGGCAGGGCGCACGGTCATCATGCCAGCATCACCCCCACGGTGGCGGCTACGACGGTCGCCAGGATGATGCTCCAACTCGTCCCCGGAAAGGCAACGACAATGGCTACCGAAAGCGCTGCGGCCAGTACAGCCGCCCAGAGCCGCGGCTTGCTGTCCTCCCCGCGCAAGTTGGGCATGAGCAAGCCGACAAACATGGCGGGCAGGGCAAAGTCGAGGCCCAGGGCGTTCGTATCGCCCACGAGGTGCCCCGCCAGAGCTCCGACCACTGAAGCGACAATCCAGGACCCCTGCGACACGACGTGCAGCCCGGTAACAAACTCCGGCGACGCCGGGCGCCCTTGGAGTACAGCCGTATTTACGGCAAAGGTCTCGTCAGTAATGCCGTAGGCCAGCAGTGCGTTCTGCCAGGCCGGATTATGCCGCATTGACGGCACCAGGGCCGTGCTCATAAGTAAGTGGCGCAGATTGACCAGAAACGTGGTGGCAATAATCGAAGGGGCGGCTACGCCGGAAGCGAGGAGCCCAGCACCGATGAATTGAGACGACCCTGCATAGACCAGGAGCGACATCAGCCCGGTCTCGGCCACGGAAAGACCGGCGGCCCGGGCCAGAACGCCGAACGCGAATCCGATTGGTATATAGCCCAGCATGACAGGGGCGGCGGCCCGAATGCCGTCCAGCATCGTTGTTGGCACCGGCCGTGGGTCCTGCGCAGACAAGAGCAGCACTCCTTTAAGTGTTTATCATCGGAAAGTACGATGTCCCCCGCAAGTTTCCCTGCGGGGGATCGCGGTTTTCCGGCGGTAACAGCCCGGACCGGCTTGTCATAAAGTAGGGAGGGGGTGTCGCCATGTCCTGCGCCTTTTCCAGCCGCTTTCCGAGGCCAATCTCCTGCGACCAGCCCGAGCTGACCGTCAGCTTCCCCGTCCTTCCCGCCGGCGCCAACACCGTGGTTCTGGCCAACGGGGCAGTCGTCGATCTGAACGAACTGGGTCGCATCATTGCCCGCGTATGCCCGGCCATCGTCTGCCAGCCGAACGTCGTACAAACCACCACGATGCAGGCCCTTGCCGAGACCATTCAGGCCGCCCCAATCGGGACCGGGCAGACCGTTGACATGAGCCAGGTGCTGTCACAGTTGGCCGGGAATTAACGAAAACCCGGAGGGGAAAGCCCCTCCGGGTCCCTATTTCGTCACGGTGATCAGCGACCGGGCATAGGTCATTTCGGGCAGATAGTCATCCTCCGTTTCCACGGGGGTCTCCAATATGACGGGTAACCCAGACAGGGCGGGCGACGCCAGTATTGCTGTCAAACCCTTCTCGCCGATGAAGCCTTGGCCCAGCTTCTCATGCCTGTCCTTGCGGCTCCCGTAGTCAAACTTGCTGTCGTTCAGGTGAATCACCTTTAGAAGATCCCAGTACCCGATCGATCGCGCCCGTTCGACAAAGGCTTCCCACTGCTCAGCGTGATAGGCGCCCGCGGCCATGCCGTGGCAGATGTCGAAGCAGAAGCCGATGCGGTGGGGCTGTGCCAGCCGTTGCCGGACCTCCAGACACTGTTCGAGCGTCGTTCCAAGCTCCGAGCCCTGCCCGGCTGTGTTCTCCAGAAGGATCGGGCATGGGCCCGTATAGCGTTCCAGCAGTTCATTGAGCGTATCGATCATGCGTGCGATTCCCAGTTCTTCACCTTCACCGACGTGCTTGCCCATGTGGCAGACCGTCCCGATGGCGCCGTATGCTTCGGCGTTTTCCAGGTCCTGCACCAGGGAAGCGATGGAGGTTTCTCTCAGTTCGGGGTCAGGGGTGGACAGGTTGGTGATGTAGGGCGCGTGGGCAACGGCAGTAAGGCCGTATTGGGCCAGAAGGGAGCGGCCCTTTTCCGCATCGACGGGATCGGCGGCCTTGCCCTTGAACGCCCGGGGGTTCTTCGTAAAGAACTGAAACGATTCGCAGCCCAGCCGGTGCGCGTTCTCCACGGCGGCGGGATAGCCCTTGGAAATGCTGATGTGGCAGCCCAGCTTCAACGCGATTCACCTCTGCTCCAGTATGCAGACATCTGTCTTCTTTTAGTCGATGCCAGACTGCCCCGGGATGTCAATAGGGGAAAAGAAACAGCCCCGGGGTCTCCCCCGGGGGCACCAGTGAATGTTAACGCAGTTGGTCTGCATCGAAGAAAGCTTCATCGACAGCGCGGTCCCGCACAAGCAGGATATTCACAAAGTGGGCGGCCTGCCGCTCGTTCCATCCCGCAGCCTCCAGGACCAGAGCGCCGCCCGTGGCGGGCAGGTCCAATACTGCCTTGACCTTCCCGGTACTGGCAGCCAGCACCCGCAGGACGCCGTTATCAGTCTCGAAACGGACGGCAGTTCCTTTGTACCGCTTGGCCTTGATAGAGAGCTTTTCGGCTTCCGCCCGCTTGAGGGTGCAGGCTACTTCACCGAAGGGTACCGCACGGGCCACGCTTTCCTTCAGCCGCTTGTCCGCCCATACCTGATAGTAACGGACTCCTTCCCGAACCCAGGAATGAAAGCAGTGCTCTGAGAGCTCCAGACCGGCTTCTGCCAGGTGTTCCTTGGCCTCTTCCAGGGATAGCGCAGTAAAGAGCGGTTCTGCCTCCGTGTAGGCCCCAATCTCACGCGTGGCAATCCGGCGCAGGGAGCGGCGCATGCTAAGTACCTCCTTGCAACATCACCAAGAGTGTCCTCTACGCATATTGTCGAAAATGCATGTTGTTTATTTAACAGGGTTTTGCACCCAGTAAAAACGCATTGTACCCATCACGGGGAGGGGACCGGTACGGTTTATGTCGGGTTGGTGCGGATTTCCCTTGTCCTGGAAAATGCGTGCGGCAGGGGCACGCCGCCGCGGCGCCGCCCTTACCGTGGCAATCGATGCTCACAGATGACAACGAGGGCCGTCTGCATGCTTAGCGCGGCAGACGGCCCTCTGGGTAGGTCGGCGCCAACTTTGTTGCGGCGCCTCCGCCGGTACGTTGTCATCCGTGAGCATCGTGAACTAAGGCGGCGATGCGGCGGCTTAGCCCCTGCCGCCCGCATTCACGTCGGGATCACGCCGCACCAGCCAGCCTTTCGGTTACCGCACCGACGACCTCCCCGTGAAGGCTACGCTAGCACGCGCAGACGGGGGGACCGAAGATGGAGACGATCGAAGGGCGTGCAGGGGGAGAGCCTATGCCAGCGCGGATCGAAGGGCCGTGGCGAAGCGTTCAAGTTCCCGGGGAGAGCCGACGGTAACCCGAATGGAGTTCGGCCTGCCCGCCCCGCCCATGGGCCGGACGATGACGCCCTGGCGGAGCATGGCGTCGAAGACGGGGCCGGCGGGGCGGCCCAGGTCTATCAGCATGAAGTTGGCCTGCGATGGTATGTAGGCAAGGCCGAGTTCTTCGCAGAGCGCGGCCAGGAATGCCTTGCCCACCCGGTTGTTCGCTACCGTCGCCTGCAGGTGTGCTTCGTCATTGAGCGCGGCAAGCGCCGCCCCCTGGGCCGCCACGTTGACGGAAAAGGGCTCCCGCACCCTGAAGCATGGCTTCCAAATCTCCGGGCGCCCCATACTGTACCCGATCCGCAGTCCCGCAAGGCCGTAGGCTTTGGAGAACGTGCGAGTCACGATCAGGTTCGGATGCTGCCGCAGCAGCCCGATCGAGTCAAACTCAGACTCATCAAACTCATGGTAGGCTTCATCAATCAGCACGAGCGTCTCTTCCGGCACTGCGGCCATGAAGTGCCGGAAGACAGTTTCCGGGAAAACGGCGCCCGTCGGATTGTTGGGCCGGCAGAGAAAGATCAGGCGGGCACCGGGCGCATGGGCGGCCATCGCCTCCAGGTCCATGGTCTCGGCTGCCAGCGGCACTTCGGTTACAGCGGCGCCAAACAGCTCCGACACCGCCCGGTAGTTGGGAAAGGTGCAGCCCGGCACCACGACCCGGTCGCCCTTGCGGAAATAGCTGGCTGCCAGCAGGCGCAGCAGCTCGTCCGATCCGTTCCCGACCATGATCCAGTCTTCGGGCAGTCCCACTTGGGCGCCCAGTGTCCGCCGCAGCACCGGCGCCGACGCCTCCGGGTACAGGTGGCTCTGCGGCGCCCCGGCCCGGAGGGCCTCGACGGCCAGCGGCGAGGGACCGAGCGGGTTCTCATTGGAGGCGAGCTTGACGACTTCCGTGATGCCGTACTCCCGCTGCACTTCAGCAATCGGCTTACCGGGAACATAAGGCTGGAGCCGCTGTACCTCAGGCCGGGTTGCATAGCTGGGCAAGTTCAATCCCCCCAAACGAACTAGTCAGATAGGTACAAAGAACCATCATTATGATACCATAGGAGGAGGGTATCCAGGTTTTGGTCTACGAGCTCGTCGTTCCCCGTAGATGTATCTCCGGGTAAAGGAGCGTGTTGTGAATGACGGCGGATTTCCTCCCGATTCAGGCCCTTGACTATGTGGAGTATTACGTCGGCAACGCCAGGCAGGCCGCCCACTTTTACAGGACGGCTTTCGGATTCACCGTCAAAGGGTATGCGGGATTGGAAACGGGCGTGCGGGATCGGACTTCCTACCTGCTGGAGCAAGGCGAAGTGCGCCTGATCCTGACCGGCGCCCTCGGCCCCGACAGCCCGGTGGCCGAGCACGTCCGGCTGCATGGCGACGGCGTGAAAGATATCGCCATGCGCGTGGACGACTGCGAGGCCGCTTTTCGGGCAACCACCGCCCGCGGTGCCAGGCCCGTGTTGGAACCGACCGAGTTTCGGGACGAAACGGGTGTTCTGAAGAAGTCCGCCATCGCCACCTATGGCGATACGATTCACACCTTTGTGGAGCGCAAGCACTACGGGGGCATCTGGGCGCCCGGCTTCCGTGCCGTAGCCGCCGGTCCCGCCGCCACCGGAGAAAGCGTGGGCATTGCGGGGATTGACCACATCGTCGGCAATGTGGACGCGATGACCACCTGGGCGAAATTCTACGAGGACGTCATGGGCTTCACCCAGTTCCAGACGTTCGAGGACAAGGACATTTCCACCGAGTACTCCGCCCTCATGTCCAAGGTAATGGCCGGCGGCAAGGGCAAGGTGAAGTTCCCCATCAATGAGCCCGCAAGCGGCCGGAAGAAGTCGCAGATTCAGGAGTTCCTGGATTTCTACGTGGGGCCGGGTGCTCAGCACCTCGCCCTGATTACGGGCGATATTCTCAAGTCCGTCGATGCCCTCCAGCAGAACGGCGTCGAGTTCCTGAACACGCCGGACTCATACTACGACGCCCTGCAGGAACGCGTGGGCCGGATTCCCGAGCCCCTGGACGAACTGCGCCGCCTGAAGATCCTGGTGGACCGCGACGACGAAGGCTACCTGCTGCAGGTCTTCAGCAAGCCCGTCCAGGACCGGCCGACATTCTTCTTCGAGATCATTCAACGCAAGGGCAGCCGGGGCTTCGGCAAGGGGAACTTCAAGGCCCTGTTCGAGGCGATTGAGCGCGAGCAGGAGCTGCGCGGCAACCTATGAGACTTGTCACCTTTACCGCCGGCGGTCAGGAGCGCTGCGGGCGTTTGGAAGGCGAGCGGGTGGCGGTCACCGCCGCCCGCTCCATGGACGAACTCCTCGCGGCGCCGGGCGCCCCCGAAGTCGGGTCGCTGCCGCTCAGCGGCGTGACTCTGCTCGCCCCCTTGCCCCGGCCCCGCACCATCCGCGACTTTTATGCCTTCGAGGCGCATGTGAAGAACGCCAGAGCCCGGCGGGGGCTCGCCATGATTCCCGAGTGGTACCATGCACCCGTCTTCTACTTCAGCAATCCCAACGCCGTGTATGGCCCGGGCGCCGGCGTACCGATGCCCCGCACCACCGGCATGCTCGACTTTGAGCTGGAAGTGGCGGCGGTCATCGGACGGGAAGGGCGGGATATTCCGCTCGAAGAAGCGAACCGGCACATTGCCGGTTATATGATCATGAACGACTGGAGCGCCCGTGACGTCCAGCGGGAAGAGATGAAGGTGGGCCTGGGCCCCGCCAAAGGCAAGGACTTTGCCACCTCATTCGGCCCGTGGCTCGTGACGCCTGACGAACTAGCGGACCGTCGCGAAGGCTTCCGGCACCGGCTTGACATGGTCGCCCGCGTCAATGGTCGGGAAGTCAGCCGGGGCAACCTGGCGGACATCCACTTTCACTTCGGCGAGCTAATCGCTCGGGCAAGCCGGGACTGCACGCTTTATCGCGGCGAAATCATCGGATCAGGCACGGTGGGCACCGGCTGCCTGCTGGAGACGGAAGCCGCCCCCTGGCTCCAGCCCGGCGATGTGGTGGAGCTTGAGGTGGAGCGGCTTGGTCTCCTGGCCAACCGGATTGTGTGACTCAAAACCAGCACAATTCTATCACTGGAAATTCGGTGATCTCAATAAGCCGGGAGGTGCAGTACCAATGCCCTTCTACGTATGCCGGGGCCAGGTGCCCCAGAAGCGACACGTCCAGTTCCGGCAGCCTGACGGGAGCCTGTACAGCGAACAGGTGATGGGCACCCGGGGCTTTTCGGGTATCCAGTCGATTTTGTACCACATCCACCCGCCTACAGCGGTTTCGCGGGTGGCGGACCTGGGCCCCGTCAGCCAGGAATACGAGGAAGAAGGCGCCCTGCGCCACCGCCACTTCCGGACCCTGGCACTCACCCCCGGCGGCGACATCGTGTCGGGGCGGCGCCTGCTCATGGGCAACAGCGATGTCGTTCTCTCGCTGGTGCGCCCGACCGAACCCATGCACTACTTCTACCGCAACGGTGAAGCCGATGAAGTGCTCTTCATCCACGAAGGGCGGGGGCGCCTGCAGACCAACTACGGTTCGCTGCCGTACCACCCCGGGGACTACCTTGTGATCCCCATCGGCACGACCTGGCGGATGCTGCCCGAGGCGGACCAGGCGCACCGGGTGCTGACGGTGGAGGCGTTCGGCCCCGTGGTGCCGCCGAACCGCTACCATAACGAGTGGGGGCAGCTCCTGGAGCACAGCCCCTATTGCGAGCGCGACATCCGGCTGCCTGAGGAGCTTGAGACCTTCGACGAGCGGGGCGAGTTTGAAGTCCGGGTCAAGGCGAACGGCCGCCTGACCGCCTGCTTCTTCTCGTTCCACCCGTTGGACGTGGTGGGCTGGGACGGCTACCTTCATCCATACGCGCTTTCCATTCATGACTTTGAGCCCATCACCGGGCGAGTTCATCAGCCGCCGCCCGCCCACCAGACGTTCGAAGGGCCGGGATTCGTGCTCTGCTCCTTCGTGCCCCGCCTGTTTGACTATCATCCGGAGGCCATCCCGGTGCCCTATAACCACAGCAACGTCGATTCTGACGAAGTGCTTTACTATGTAGATGGCAACTTCATGAGCCGGCGGGGGATCGAGCCGGCGTCGGTGACGCTCCATCCCCGGGGGATTCCCCACGGACCGCATCCCGGCGCCGTGGAGGGCAGCCTGGGGAAGGAGAAGACCGAAGAACTGGCCGTCATGGTCGACACCTTCCGGCCCCTGCGCATCGGCAAGGGGATGCTGTCGCACGAAGACCCGGGTTACATGCGCTCCTGGGAGGTGTCGGGATCGTGATCATCGACCCGGGCACCCTGCCCTGGCGCGATGCGTATAGACTGATGATCGGCACGATCGTGCCGAGGCCCATCGCGTGGGTCTCCACGGTAAGCAAGGAGGGCGTCAATAACCTGGCGCCCTTCAGCTTCTTTACGGCGATGGCGGCAAGAAGGATACGCTGGTCAACATCGAGGAAACGGGCGAGTCTGCGGTGAATATCGTCTCGGAGCCGATGAACCGGACCGACGCCCTTGTCCTGGGCACCGTCCAGCGCATCTACCTGGCTGAACTGGCGCTGGATCAGGGCCGCGTCCGGCAGGATCTCCTGCGGCCCGTCCGCCGCACGGCCGGCAACGACTGCGTCCGCTGTTCCGATCGCTTCAGCATTGACCGCCCCACTTCAGGGAGGTAGAACGCAACATGATGCTGCCCGAACTTCAGATGTACGTCCGGGAAAAACTCGTGGCAAGGAATCTGGTTACACCCCTCCCGACGGTGACGCTCCACATGGTCGAGGAAGTGGGAGAGGTTGCCCGCGCCATCCGCAAGGGCGACCGGGAGAACCTTGCCGAGGAGCTGGCGGACTGTCTCTTCCTTCTGGTTGCCACCGCCAACGCGGCCGAAGTCGACTTGATGGAAGCCTTTGCCGAAAAGGAGAAGCGCAACTCTGTGCGGTTCGGGGCCTGATCCGCGAACTTTGTCGAGCCTGGGAGGATTTCCGCCGGCATACCGTGTATTGGATGAGTCCTACAGGAAATGGGGGAGGGGGGCGGGCTCATGGAGTTACGGAAGGCGGTCACCGCAGCAGTTGCTGCCGTCCTCGTGGCCGGGGCTACCGTCCTGATGATCGGGTTCCGCGGGCCCGGGCCAGACGAGATGGCCGCGGCCCGCGCGGTGGATCCGACCCCTGCCTCTGCCTTGGCTCCAGACCCTGCCCCGCCGCCCCCCGAGCCGGAGCCCCGTGAGCCCAGGGTCCGCCGAACCGAGTCGCCCCCGGTTCCCGAAGGGGAGCGCCGGCGGGTGCCGGTGCTGATGTACCACGAAATTACCCAGGGTCCCAACAACCTTTACGTCGCGCCCGCTGAACTGGAAGGCCACCTCAGGTGGCTTAAGGAGAACGGTTACACAGCTATAACCCTCAAACAGATGCACCGGCACTTCATGGAAGGCGATGCCCTGCCGGAAAAACCCGTGGTGCTTACCTTTGACGATTCTTATCTCAGCCATTACACCAGCGCCCTGCCCCTCCTGAAGCAATACAACTGGCCCGGCACCATCTTCGTGATTACCGGGAGCGTCGGGCAGCGCGGCTACATGACCTGGGACCAGCTGCGCGACGCCGCCCGGCAGGGCATGGAGCTGGGCGCCCATACCGTCAGCCACCCGAGCTTGGCGCAACTGAGCCGAGAACGCCTTGTCCGGGAGATTGCCGGCAGCCGCCAGGCGCTGGAAGCGGAGACGGGGGCCACGGTCGAGTTTTTCTGCTACCCGGCAGGCAAATGGAACGAACTGGTCCTGCAGACAACCAGGGAAGCGGGCTTCCTGGGCGCCGTGACCACGCGCTTCGGCCTGGCGGATCCCGGGCAAAACCCTTACCGCTGGGACCGGGTCCGCGTCAACAAAGGCATCTCGCCGGTCGGACTGGGCCGCCTCATCAAGCTGGCGGAAGAAGGCCGCTGATCATACCTCTTGCGCAAGGACCGCACCTTTTGGGTGCGGTCTGCTTGCGCGGGCAGGGGTTTCGGGTGACAACACTGAATGTTTGAGTATATCCCGAAGTGGACGGCGCACCGGGTATGCCGTTTTACATTCGTACATGCTTCTTCGATACCTAAAGTAGGAGACCGGAACGGAAAGAGGGTTGCGAAGTTGTTCAGACGTATCTGGGCAGGCCTCCTGTCGCTCCTGCTGACCCTGGGCGCCCTGTCGGCTCTGCCGTCACCCGCTGCTGCCGCCATGACCGAAGAAGACTACCTGGCTGCGGCGCGTCAGTTAAGCAAGTACGGCCTGGTGCAGGGCGACGACCGGGGGTACCGTTTCTACGCGCAAATCACCCGCGCCGAAATGGCCAAGCTGCTTGTGTACACCCTGGGCATGCAGAACGATGTGCCCAGGTACGCCGGGCGCGGCGTGTTTTCGGATACGCAAGGTCATTGGGCCGACGGCATCATTGCAGTCGCCAAGACCGTCGGCGTTATGAAGGGTTACCCCGAGGGGATTTTCCGGCCCGAGGCGCCCCTGACCTACGCCGAAGTGATTACGGCCCTTTCCCGGCTGGTGGGGCTTGAGGCGGGGCCCGACCCCTGGCCGGCTACCTACCTGGCGCCCGCCACGCAGGCGGGCATCATCCCTGAGCAAATGCCGGTTCATATGTGGCTGAGTGATACGGCGCCCCGAGGCGACGTGTTCGTGCTGCTCTGGCGGACACTGACCGAAGTGAAGAATGCCCAGGGGCAGAACCTGCTGCGGCGATACTTGGATCGAACCGCACCGCAGCTGACCGTCGACCCACAGCCAAAGGAAACGACCGACCTTGCTCTGACGGTGTCAGGGACCGTCAAGGATGCCGAGCAGGTCCTGATTAACGGAAAACCTGCCACCCTCGCTTTTGGCGGCTACTTCCGCGAAGACGTGAGCTTGCGGATGGGCCCCAACACCATCCGGATTCAGGCCGTGGACTCGGCCGGCAACGTCCGGGAAGAGACTGTGCAGGTGACCCGCACGCAGAGCCCGATTAACACGATGGGCTTTACGGGCCCGACGCAGGTTGCTGCCGGACAGACGGCGTCCTTTACGGTTGATATCAGAGATCAGAATGGCGAACCCATGGCCGACCGCAAATCGGTCACGGCGACGGTGCAGCCGCCCTCCCTCGGCACCTTTGATCCGCTGACGGGCGTCTTCACGGCGGGCACGGCGCCGGGGACCGGCACCATTACCCTCAAGGCGGGCGGCACCCAGTCGACCCTCGCCGTCACCGTGGTGGGCGGCGCCCTGGACCGTATTGAAGTGGTGCCTTCCATCGCTGAAGTTGCCGCAAAGGGCACCGTCCAGTTCGCCGTGAAAGGCGTTGATGCCTACGGCAACACGGTGCCCGTCGGCGCACCGCAATGGTCCGCCAGCGGTGGCATCATCACCGCCGCGGGCGGCTATACGGCTCCCGACCAAGCGGGCGTATACACAATAACGGCCACAGCCGGCGGCAAGACTGCCACAGCGACCGCGCAGCCGCCGAACTACAAGGCCGCATCGGTCCGGCTCTCGAAGCCAGCCACGACCCTGAAGGCCAATGGCATCGGTGAACTGACCCTGACTGCCACCGTGCTGGATGCCGACGGCAGTCCCCTTACAGACTACACAGGGAACCTGACCCTATCGTCGTCGGATCCGGATGTGGCTGACCCGACGGCTGCCAGCGTACCCGTCACCGCCGGCGTGGCCCAGTTCATCGTCAGAGCCGGCACCCAGGCCGGGACGGCCCAGATCAAGGCTGCCACCAACCTGGCCGCCACCGGCAGCGCCCAGGTCACTGTCGCAGCGCAGCGGCTTCAATCCGTAAAGCTGGTGGGCACGGCGCTCTCCAACCAGCCCGGTACTCTCGCCACGGGTTATGTGGAAGCCATCGCACTTGACGAAGATGGCAACCCGATGGTGTCGCCTCTCCGGGACCCGATGACGATTCGTCTACGGGTCACGATTGCCGGCACCGGCACGGTCAGGTTTATCCAGAACGGACAACCCGAGGCCTTCATTGCCATCGGCGATGTCGACCCTTCCACTGGAGACGTCCGGACAAGGACTCACCTGCAGTATGATCCCGGTGTCGGCACAATGTTGATCGAGGGCACGCCGGAAGGGACCGGGGCGTACGTCCGGGTGCTGTCCGGCGCCCTGCGGGCTGACCAGGTTGGCATGCCGGTTAAGGTCATGATCGAACGGGTTATGGAGACCGTCGCCGGGGCTCCGGCGGATATCTACGCAGTCGCCTTGGACGAGGACAACTACCGGGTCACCCAGGCAGCCGCACTGGCCAATGTTGATATCAAACTGCGGGATGAAAACGGCATCTACTACCCGACGGCGGACAGCGCAAACGGGCGCTGGCACTTCCAGGTCAGCCAGCGAACCGCCGGCGTCCATACCTATACCGCCACGTTGCTGCCCGTGGGGGCCGAGGCCACCTTCAAGGCGACCGTCATCCCAGGTACGGTAGACCGCGTGACGTTGGAAGCGGAACCAGATACCATTCAGGCTGATAATGAGAGCAAGACGACCCTGAAGGCCGAGTTGGTGGATAGCAACGGCAACCGTGTTACTAGCGGTCTCTACGAGGCAACCTTCCAGAACCTGACGAACAGGGGCGTGACGCAGCCGGTCACTGGAGAGCCCGTCCCGTTTGTCAAAGGTCTGGCGCAGGTCGTTGTGAGGGCGTCCACCGTTGCTAATACTGATACTTTTCAGGTGACCGTCGCCGGTGTGGGTTCGGCCACGGCCGACGTTACCACCAGAGGCTGGCCGGAGCGGCTCGCCATCAGCTACGGCAGCAATGACGGCAACGCTGTCCCCAATGAGCCGGCGGACAGCGCCGGCCAGGCGGGGCGCCCCGTCACCGTATACGTGGATGTCGTTGACCGGTTTAGCGGCGTGGCTACTTATGATAACGGCCGGGTCATCACTCTGGTGGCGCGGAATCAGGAAACCTTAAAGGAGACAAAGGTTGCCTCCGAAAAGACCGAAGACGGGCGTGCCACCTTCTTCCTGACGCTGCCTGCAGCCGGCACCTACGCCCTGAAGGCGACATCGGACGACCTGGTCCAGTCCGTCACCGCCGGGTATGGCGGCGCTGTCAGCAACCTCGTGCTGCAGCCGGATGACCAGATTCACCTGCGGGTTGCCGCCGACCTGACCGTTCTGCGGCCCAACACGGCATCTGACGGCAGCAAGCCCAACTATGCCCTGATTACCGCCACTCTGGTTGATCTCACCGGCGCCCCTGTCACCAATCAGACCGGTAGGCCGATCACCGTGCTGCTCAACATTCCGGCAAACTGCACGACCAACGCCAAACTGGGATGTTTTACGACCAATGATCAGGCCTCCGGGACGCGAACTGCTCTGCGCAGCGTGGAGATTCCGGACGGGGCTTCGACGAGCACCGAAGTGAAATTCTTCAGTGGCTCATCCACGGGCGAGACGACCGTGACCTGGACCACACAGGACGGGATCACGTCGGCCTTTGCGATCGTAACCAAATCAGCAACTGACCGCGCCCTGACTGTGACTGCCGCTCCGGTTACGCTCCCGAACACCCAGATCGTGACGGTGACGGTCACTGGCTCCGACGGAAAGCGGCAGAGCAGTGCCAACGGCAACGTCAAACTGGAGTTGAAGGATGACGACACACAGATTGTCGAGGTGTGGGATCCAGCGACCGGTAGCTGGCAGCCGTTGGGCGGAGACACCGACGAAGCCACGGTTCAAGCCGACAGGGGGCAGGCGCAATTCCGGGTACAGGCCGGCAGTTCCGGCGCGAAGCTCTACTCAGCAACTTACGGATCCCTGAAGGCTGATGGAAACGGCGTCTTCTACCCACAGTAGCAACAGACAGGACCTCGCGGGTCGGGCGAGGTCCTGTCTGTTGGATTAAGAAACCGAGCCCGCCGGGTTCAGACTGGCCCCGGAACGAATGAAGTCACGGTACCAATACGCACTGTCCTTCAAGGTCCGCTTTAGGGTGTCGAAGTCGACATACACCAGACCGAAGCGTTTGCTTACGCCGTGATGCCACTCAAGGTTATCCAGGAAAGACCAGACATAGTAGCCCTGGACGTTCACTCCTGCATCCAGGGCTTTGCCTACTGCCCGGATATGTTCCCGCAGATACTGGACCCGGTCCGTATCATGCACCCGGCCATCGGGAGTCACCGTGTCCGCGAACGCTGCGCCGCCTTCGGTGACGATGAGCGGGATGTCGCCATACTCCTTATGCAGCCTGAGCAACAGTTTGTACAGCCCTTCGGGATAGATCTCCCAGCCCATATCGGTAGTTGGCACACTATGCGGCTCCACCTGGCCGAAGCCGGTAAACAGGTTCCAGGGATTTGCGCGATGGATGATCCGGCTGTAATATTGTACGCCCATGAAGTCGATGGGCTGAGAGATGACCTCCATGTCGCCGTCCTGGATTTTCGGGGCGGCAAACCGGCTGCGGTACCAGGTCATGATATCTTCGGGGTAGTGGCCTTTGAGGACCGGATCGAGGAACCACCGGCTGATCATGCCGTCGGCGCGCAGGGCCGCTGCCCTGTCGCCGCTACTTGCGGAGGCAGATTGGTGATCCCACAGGAAGTTCGTCAGCCCAATGCGCGCGCCGGTGGGCGCAATCTGCCGGAAGGCCTTGACGGCCTCGCCGTGCCCGAGCAGCAGGTGGTGGGCGACTTGCATGGCGGAGAAGGGTTTGCGGAGGCCCGGAGCGTGCTCGCCGGTCAGGTGGCCGGAGAAGACTACAATGAACGGCTCGTTGAGCGTCATCCATAGAGGTACGTCGCGGCCTAAATCTTTGAAGAGAGTTGCCGAGTACTCGGCAAAGCGATGGGCGGTGTCGCGGGCTAACCAGCCGCCTTTCTCCTGCAGCGCCTGAGGGAGATCCCAATGGTAGAGCGTCACGGCAGGCTGGATTCCCTTTTCGTGCAGCGCGGCGATTAGACGTCTGTAAAAGTCGAGACCCTTGTGGTTTACCTGCCCGGCGCCTTCGGGAAATATGCGCGGCCATGATACTGAAAACCGGTAGACATCAACACCCAGGCCGGCAAGCAGTTCTACGTCTTCAGCCCAGCGGCCGTAGTGATCACACGTGACGTTGACTGCATCAGGGCCGCCTTTGATCTTTCCCTGGCGGGCGAACCGATCCCAAATCGACTCACCCTTGCCATCGGCAGATGCACCGCCTTCAATTTGTACGGACGCCGTTGAGACTCCCCACTGAAAGCCTGCCGGAAAGCGCATTGTTGTCACCTCTACTGCTCAAAATAGCATATGTTTCGCATCTAAAGGAGTCCTGGGAGAGAATCGCCAGTTGACGGGCGGTTCCGCGCAAGGTATAGTAAGACTCCGGTTGCGGCACCGCAATTGCCGCCAAGACGGCCCCATCGTCTAGAGGCCTAGGACACCGCCCTTTCAAGGCGGTAACACGGGTTCGAATCCCGTTGGGGTCACCATTGCAGTTCCGGAAAGAACTCGGGCCTTTACGGCGAGTTCAGGCTCTGGTAAGATACGAACCTGTCGGCGCATGGAGAGATACCCAAGCGGCTGAAGGGGCGGCTTTGCTAAAGCTGTAGGGGGCGCAAGTCCCGCGAGGGTTCAAATCCCTCTCTCTCCGCCATTCGCGGGTCGGCCTGTCCGACCCGATGTTGCTGGTGTAGCTCAGTCGGTAGAGCAGCTGATTCGTAATCAGCAGGTCGCCGGTTCAAGTCCGGCCACCAGCTCCATGGCGGTATGTCCGCCTACGGTATAGATGGCCCGGTAGCTCAGTTGGTAGAGCAGCGGACTGAAAATCCGCGTGTCGCCAGTTCAACTCTGGCCTGGGCCACCAGTTTGCGGGTTTAGCTCAGCGGTAGAGCGACGCCTTGCCAAGGCGTAGGTCGCGAGTTCAAATCTCGTAACCCGCTCCATAGTTCCCATTTATATGCGAGGGTAGCTCAGTCGGCTAGAGCACTCGGCTGATAACCGAGAGGTCCCGGGTTCGAATCCCGGCCCTCGCACCAGAGTCGAAAACCCGCCAAACTGGAAAGGAAATACGGGTTGACGATCCGGTAGTCGGTATGGTAAAGTGAACAAGCTGTCGCTGAGACGGCGGCCTCGAACCTTGAAAACTAGACAGTGTAAGAGAAAGAAGCTATGCGAGTCGTACGACATGAAATCAGAGCCACAAACTTTTCTTCGGAGAGTTTGATCCTGGCTCAGGACGAACGCTGGCGGCGTGCTTAAGACATGCAAGTCGCACGGTCCCGCAAGGGACAGTGGCGGACGGGTGA
>DASPIW010000059.1:0-117313 GCA_035628915.1 Symbiobacteriaceae bacterium
GCTGGTGCGTGAAGAACTGATCGACAGGGGTGCTTCCCAGGGTGTCGCAGGCGGGCGGTGTGCTTCCCGTCCCCCAGGCAGGCCCAAGGCAGCCTAACCAGCGACATTTTGCCGCCGCTGGCGTGAAACGACTCACACGAACTCCCCTGCACCCCAAGGCTAGCGCCGCCTGTGGGGTCCTTCTGCTTACGAAAAGGGCCAAAGTACAGGAAGAGGCGCCCAATCGGCGCCTCTTTCTAGTACGAGCGCCGTGCACGCTCACCCTCGGAGAAACCCGCTCAAACGCGCCCATTAGCGACCCTTCGCCACCGGGCAAACCTCGTTATACCCACAATACCCGCACCCCGCCCCCGGCGTAGGCCCCCATTCCCCGCCCCTGGCCCCAGCGATCAGCCTCTCAGCCTCCCGCCACCGCTCCCGGAGCTCCTCCTCCCCAAACACAACGCGCACCACCACATCATGCTTCATGAAATAGAACGCCCCCGTATTGACCGGCAGCCCCAACGCCTCCCGGCACGCCTTGATGTAGATGGGCAGCTGCAGCGACCGGCGCACCTGGGCCTCCGTCAACAAATGCCCATACGTCTTGAAATCCACCACTTCCACCGTGCCATCGGCCCGCCGATGAACCCTATCAATAAACCCCCGCACCACACCCCCGCCAAGGCGCACATAGAACTCCTGCTCCACCGCGAGCGGCGCCGACCGCGCAAACTCACTCGCCCAATAATGCCCCAGCGCCGTCCCCAAGGGCACATCCCCCGACCCATCATCAACAGCAAAATCCTCATCCACATCAGCCAAAACCGGCACCGCAGCCCAACGGGAAAACTCCTCAAACCCCACCGTCCCCCCGGCGCGGGCCAACCGCTCAATCGCGGCATGAATGCGCACCCCCGCATCCGCCGCCGGCGCCGGGCGCCCCGGCAGCCCGATCAAATACTGCAAGTAGAACTTGAACGGGCAAGCCTGGTACGTGCTCAGATGGCTGAAGCTCAGCACCCCGGGTACCGAAGGCCGGAACGGCGCGGGCTCACCAACGGCGACAACGCGCGCAGCCGGCCGCCGGCTCACCAGCGGCATCAGCACATCCCTACAATCAAAGGGCACGGCAGCATCGGACAAGGGCTCAACGGTACACCGATCGACCGTCTCCCCAAGCTCCTCCAAAAAACAGCTGGGCCCCAAGGGCTTTTTCCGAGCCGGATCCACCGGAGCCCAACTCAAATAGAGCCGATCCTCCGCCCGGGTCAGGCCCACATAAAAGATGCGCCGCTCCTCCTCCAGGGCATCGCCCGCCCCCGGGTCATGCCGCCACTCCGGCGGGTACACCGGCTTCTCGCCACCTGACCTCGACAAAGGAAAATCTCGGTGGGTCAGCCGCGGCAGGAAGACCACCGGGAACTCCAGGCCCTTGGCCTGGTGGACGGTCATGATCTGGACCGCCGCCGCCTCCTCGCCGATCTGCACCCCCTCGGGCGAATCATCAACGTCGCGCAGCGCGTCCAGGTAATCACAGAAGTGGCCCAGAGAGTCCCCATCTGCCAGCAAACCCACATGCGCAAAGAACCCTTCCGCCAGAGGCAGCAGCTGATCCGCATTCAGCCGTGCCTGCAGCCCCATCGCACTACCATGCAGCGCCAGGGCACCAGCGATCGCAGCCGCAACGCCCTCAGTATGCTGCAGCTGATAGAGAGGCCAAAACTCACCCAGGAACATTTTCAACGACGCATCGGAAGGCGACCGGCGGGCCACCACGTCAATCAGCTTCTCGCCGCGCTGCCGCTCCAGGCCGAGCCGGGCGACGTCCGCATCCGTGAGGCCGTACCGGGGGAGCCCGAGCGCCACGGCCAGATCGCTGTCTGAGTCGGGCGCCGCCATCACCCGCAAGTATGCGATAAAGCGGGCGGTCTCCGCATCGGCAAACAGATCCGTCCCCCCGACCACGACGGCGGGGACGCCCGCCTCCAGCAAGGCGCCGTAGAGGGCGAGCTTGTGGCGATTGAGCCGCACCAGCACCGCCATCGCTTCCCAGGGGACCTGTTCTTCCGCGTGCAGCCGCTTCAGTTCGCGGGCGATCCAGCGCGCTTCGGTCGCCCAATCTCCCGCTGTCACCAGCAGGGGACGGGGCAGATTGCCCTGCTCCCGAAAGGGCTTGAGCTCTGCCTCCTTGCGGCGTGTGTTGTGCCTGATCACGGCATTGGCCGCTCCCACAATCGCCGGTGTGGAGCGGTAGTTCGTCACCATATCGATCGGCACCAGGCCGGGAAAGGCATCATCAAACTGCAGGATGTTGCTGATGGCCGCACCCCGGAAGCTGTAGATAGTCTGGTCGGGATCGCCCACCACCGTGATGTTGCGATGGCCCCCGGCCAGCAGCTGCACCATCCGCCCCTGCAGGGGGTCGGTGTCCTGGTACTCGTCGACCAGCATGTAGCGCCAGCGGCTCTGTACCTCGCTGCGCACTTCGGCATTCTGTTCGAGCAGCTCCACCACCAGTGCGATCTGATCAGCATAATCGATGGCGCCCAACTCGCGCAGCAGTTCCCGGTAGGTGCGATGGGCAGTCAGGAGCTGCCGGATGAGGGGCAGGCTCTCGGGCGTCGGATCAAGCCTGCTCAGCAGCTCCGCCTCCGGCTGCAGGAAGGTGCCTTCGTCCCGGTGGGCCTTGAAGAAGGCGATCGCCTTTTTCGTGATCCGGTCCAGGTCCCGCAGGTCATGGGCGGTGATGCCCAGGCGGTCAAAGTGGCGCCGGACGAAGAGGCGCACCGGGCCTTCGGTCAGCAGAGCCGGATCTGATGCGTAGCCAAGCACCTCGGCAAACTCTTTGACCAGCGACAGGGCGAAGGCGTGGTAGGTTTCGATTCTGGGCTGCTCGCCCGAGGCCGGCAGGGCGCTGGCAATCTTGCTGCGGATGTCCCGGACCGCCTTGTTGGTGAACGTCAGGACCAGGAGCTCGGCCGGCCGGCAGAGGCCGTCATCGAGCAGGCGGCAGATGCGCCGGACCAGCGCCGTGGTCTTGCCGCTGCCGGCGCCGGCCATGATCCGCAGGGGGCCCGTGCCGTGGGCGATGGCCGCCTCCTGGGCAGCGTTGGGGCGATATCCGTCAGAACCAGTCATCCGGGCTCACCTCGCAGACGCCCTGGAACGGGCAGCGTTCGCATTTCTCGGGTACTCTGTCGAACCGGCCGGCCAGGATACCGGCAATGATCTCATCTGTCATGGCCCGGATGCCGGCCAGCGTTTCGGCGGTATGGCAGAAGCCGACTACCTGGTCGTTCTTGGCGTTGAACTCCTGGGTCAGCTTGTCCGGGAACCTGTCATCGCCGTGGCGCAGGAAAATGTACGTGATCTGGGTGTCAGGCATGATCTGGCCGCGGGACCGGGCGAGATAGTACAGCCCGAGCTGAAGCTTCTGGTCCGGATTCTTGGCAGAACCCTTGGTGGGGCGTTTGTTGACGACGTCGTCCCGTTTCCCGGTCTTGAAATCGATGATGTGAACAGTAGCGTCACGATCCTCGGCCACCAGGTCGTACTTGCCCACCAGTTGATGAACCTGCCCGGCCGCATCGGTGTAAGGGACGTCAAACCACTCCTCCACCCCGATGATGCGGCGCCACCGCCCCTCCGCCCAGCTGTGGTACCGGCGGAGGAAGCTGCGGCCCCGATCCAGCAGCTGGCGATACTGCAGCTCGCTCTGGCACCGGCTCCGGTCAAAACACTCCTGCCAGTACACTTCGAGATTCCCCCAGGCTGGGCTGCGCCCGGCCTGCATTGCCTTGTGGAAGCGCTCAAGGGCCTTGTGCATGCCATCGCCGAAGGCCAGCGCGATACTGTCCTCCTCCGGCAGCTTCAAGACCTGGGCATACCAATAGCGGCGCGGACACTCCCGATAGGTCTCAAGGGCGGTGGCGCTGAGCCGGAGGGGCGCACCGCCGCCGACGGGCGGCTGCTGACGCCGCAGGGGCACCGCCAGGGGGTGGCTGCCAAGCACGCGCACCGCCTCCGCCACCCGCTCGGCCACCGGCGGTTCGGCTCCGCCGGCTGCTCGCACGAGGTAGGCCCGGGCGTCCGGCAGGGGATCGGCCAGCCGCCCGGCCACCGGTGCCGCTGGCGGGGCGCCCATCTCCGCGAGGAATCGGGAAGGCTCCACGTCTTCCTGACCGTACTTGCGCGCCCGGGTCAGAATCAGTTCCTGCCTGGCCCGGGTGAGCGCCACATAGGCGAGCCGCCGTTCTTCCCGAATATGGCGGGCAAGGCGCTGTGCCGCATCCGGCACGGCCGCCGCGCCGCCCTGATCCACCCAGTCCCGAATCGCCTCCGCCGTGTAGAAGACCGGCGCCGTGTCGACAGCCACCGGGAACAGACCCTCGGCCAGGCCGGTCACGAAGACCACCGGAAATTCGAGGCCCTTGGCAGCGTGCACCGTCATGAGTGTGACGGCGTCACCGGCGGCAGTCCGACTCTGCCCATCCCCGGTGGCGAAGGATGCGAGCAGCCCCTCCAGGGTGTCGGCCGCGGCGGCACGCTCCTGCAGGGTGCGTGCAGCGGCAAGCCGCTCAACGTCGGCGGGAGTCGGGGTCAGCGTCAGGCGGACCTGCCCCAGATACCGGAGTGCCGCCCACATCAGTTCAGGCAGGGGCCGCCCCTTGTGCTCGTCGAGCCAGGCCGTCAGGTCGGCGCCGGCGGTCCGGAACGCTTCGGGTCCGGCGCCCGCTGCCAAGAGTAGCGAAAGGTCGCCCCGTCCTTCCCGCACGGCGGCGCAGAGGTCCGCCGGGGCGAGCTTGTTGGCCAACACGGGCAGGAGATCCGCGGTCGCGATCCCCCGGGTCAGCCGCAAGAGCGCCAGGGTCTGATGCACAGCCGGATGCGGCTGCTCAGCCCCCACCATGCGGCAGGGGACCGAGCGGCGGGTGAGCGCCCGCGCGAACTCCCCGCCGGTCCGCCGGAGGGACCGGCACAGGATGGCGAAGTCGCCGGCCGGGGCTTCCCCCCGTTCGATGCGACCGGCGATCTCTGCCGCCACCGCCTCGGCCTCTTCCCGCTCGGTCTGGGCTTCCCAGGTTTGGACCGGCGGATCGCCCTTGCCGTCCCGGGCAGTGGTCAGCCGCTTCGCTTCCCGTTCTGACCCGTTCCCTTTAATAAGTTGGTTGGCGTGCCCGAGCACGGCCGGCGGACAGCGGAAGTTCTGCTCCACCACATAGGTCGCCAGGTCCGGGTAGTCAGCGGCCATGCGGAGCAGATAGCGGTCGCTGGCGCCCCGGAAGTGGTAGATGGCCTGGTCGTCATCACCGACGACCATCAGGTTGCGATGTTCCCGGGACAGGACTCTGAGCACCCGGTATTGGGCCAGGTTGGTGTCCTGGAACTCGTCCACCAGAATGTGCTCAAACCGCTGCTGCCAGCGGGCTGCTACGGCCGGCTGTGATTCCAGCAGCTGGACGGCCCTGGCGATGAAATCCGGGAAATCAGCCGCTGCTTGCTGATTCAGTGCCGCTTGATACTGCCGGTAGATTTCTGCCAGTTCGAGAAGGCGGTTATTCGCGGTGGAAGCGGCATAGCGCTCAACATCGTCAGGCGTCAGCAGGTAGTCTTTCGCCTGGCCGATAAAGGTGAGCGCTTCGGGCTCCACCAGAACCTGCTGCTCCCCTTCCGGGATGAGGCGGAGTCCGGCCTCCCCCTCTTCGGTCAGGACCTTGAGGCAGAAGCTGTGAAAGGTAGAGATCCAGAGCCGGGCGGCAGCCGGTATATCAGGCACCACGGCCTCCCGCAGGGCCCGTGCCGCCTCGCGGGAAAAAGTAAGCACGAGGATGCGGTCAGGCGCCACACCCTGGTTGAGCAGATAGTGAAAGCGCCGCACGATCACCGTGGTCTTTCCCGTGCCGGCGCCAGCCAAAATGCGCGCCGGACCACCGGCGTGCTCAATCGCCCGGCGCTGCTGCTCGGTTACGGACGGACGTGCGGGGGCCGCCGCCACTTCGGCGGACGCGGGAAGCTCCGCGTCCGGCAGACAGCCGAGCAGCCTGGCCAGTGCCGCTCCGGCAGACCAGAGCTCGTCGGGTCCGGCGCAGGGGATCACCGTCCACCCCTCTACCTCTGCGGCGCCGTCGGCAAGGCCCGCCTGCTGCTCCGGAAAGGCCAGGAGCAGCCGGTGACCGCCCGGGGAGACCCAGGAGTATTCAGGTTCCGGCAGGTTGAAAGCCAGGACGAGGGCCTGGAGGTCCGCCCACGCGATGCCCACCCTTACGCACTTCCTTTCCGGACAAACAGCTCCGTATGGGCTGTGTTTCCAAGCTCGTTCAGGAAAGCCGACCGTGCATTAGCGGTCGTCACTAGGAAGAGCGCTTCGGCAGCCCGGGTCATGCCGACATACAATAGCGTCCGCTGTCGTTCCAGTTCCAGCTGCCGCTCTTCCGATTCCAGTCGTAAGGTCGGCCGCCGGGGCAATGATCCCTCGCGCACCCCTACGAGAAAAACGACCGGGAACTCCAGCCCCTTGGCAGCGTGGATGGTCAGGACCTTGACCTGCTCTTCCAGCACGTTGAACTCCTCATCGCGGTGAAGAGCCGCGGGCAAGCCGGCCTGCAGGAGGTCGTTGCGTACCCGCAGGCAGAGGTCGTTATCCGGGCAGATCACGGCGAAGTCGGAGACCCGGAAGCGCTGGTCGGCCACCAGATCCAGGAGCCGCTCACGCACGGCCCGCAGCTCCCGGTCGATCACGTCGCACTCCACGATGATGGGCCACGGGCCGTTCCGCTGGGTCCACTCGGGAGCGATGAAATCCGGGTTGCTCTTGAGCATCTGGTTGTGGGCCTGCAGCGCCGCGGCCGCCTCGGCGATCTGCCGGGTATTGCGGTGGTTCCTGCGCAGGACGAACGTCCGCCGTTGGCTTAGCTCTTCGTAGGCCTTCAGGGCAGGGTCGCGCCAGTCCCAGGCTGACCGGGATGCCAGGCTGCGTTCGTACGCCTGGTAAACCAGCCAGACCGCCTCCCGCTGGGCGGGGCCCAGGGCCGTCTTGCGGCCGTGCCGCAGGGCAGCCTGGTACGTCTTCAGGTCGCGAATGCCGGCGCCCTTGATCACCCGGGCGATCTCATCGCGGAAGAACTCGGGGCGCTGTTCCAGCACCGCTTCCGGGCGCCCGGTCGCCTTCACCTCGGCAACCGCGCCTTCGATCAGCGGCAGGGAGTCACGCTCATCGAGAATCGGGCGGGTGTCAAGGTCGCGCTCCGCCAGGAACTCGGCGATCCAGCGGTCGATATTGGTGATCGTGAGGTTGTCAGGTGTTGGGCCAATGAGCGACTCGACGAGGGTACGCGTCACCCCGGCCAGGGTCCGGTTGAAGGTGAGCAGAGCGACCCGGCGCCCCTCCATGGCACGGTTGATCGCCCGATAGACGCCGACGGTGGTCTTGCCCGAGCCGGCCACGCCCTTCAGGACGGTCAGCCCGGGGCGGGGCTCATTCACATACTGCTGCTGGTCCGGCGTCAGGTTCAGCATGAGCTGGCGGATGGAGCCCTTGCAGTACCCTTCCAGCTTGTCCAGGGTAGTCCGGTACAGCAGGCGCCCGGGGTCGTAGACGACGGTCGCCAGGCCCGGGTCGGTGAGCAGTTCGGTGAGCCACTGCACCGTCGGGGGCGGTCGCCGGTGGCCTTCACCCGGTGCACCTTCAGGGAAGGGTGCCGCGGGTTTTGCTCCAGCAGGCGCACCTTGTCAACGACCTGTTCTGCCAGCGGCCGGTCGTAGCTCGCCAGTTCGCCGGCGAATTCATCGGAGATGAGCAGATGGGCGATGGGGACCACCTCCCTGTCCATACTGTTCAGATTAGAAATTAGCCTTGAACTGAGTGATGTCCTACCAGGTGTGAACAGTTCGAATATGGAGCGGGGCGCCCGAGGCGACCGCCGACCCAAAAATCTGTTCCCCCTGCCAGTTTTCGACAGAACACACGTCCGATGTATGCTAAGCTGGTGGCATGATACCATAGGGATGAGCGAAGTGGGGTGACTCGGTTGGACGAACAACGGTTCCTAAGTCTCATCGAGCAAATGGTCCGGTCGGTGGTGCAAGAGTCCGAAGCCCGCCTGGAAAGCAGATTGCAGCAGCTTGAAGAGCGGCTGACGGTGCGGCTGGACTCGCTGGAAACTAAGGTTGATGCAGTCTCCGCCCGCGTCGATCTGATCAAGGAAGCCGTCGACTCCCTGGAGGAGGGCATGACGGACGTGAGGAAGGTGCTCGTCTACCTCCAGGACAAGTGGGTGGAACACGACCGCGAGATCTGGCAGATCAAGCGCAAAGCCTGAACGAGCGAAGGCCCGAATCGTACGCCGCGTACGATTCGGGCCTCGGTGCATCCAATAGGAGGGGCCGGCGTAATCCGGATGCCACGCGTGTTGGGCGGTCTGAGGTTGTTCAGAAGAATCGTACCAACTGTGCGTTTGAGATCAGCCCCATATGCTGACCCAATTTGTCTGCTGCAAACGGACGCCCGTGTGCGGGGTAGATGACCCGCCCGCCCTCCTTTAACATCTTGCGCCAACTCCGATAGCTTTCTTCCATATCTGTCATGAAGACAGCACAGTACTTGACGCCTGCCCACAAGGCGAAACTCGCCGCCGCATCGCCGCAGAACACCTCCCCTGACCCCAGAACTACAGAAAGGTGATCTATGCTGTGCCCTGGGGTAGTCAGAATCTTGCCGTCTATACCCATCTGCTGCAACAAGTGGGTGTCATCTTCAGAGACAAGAATGTCTTTCTCCCGCAGTTCAAACGGAGGGAAGGTCAGCGTCCATCTAGGGTCCAAACGCATTTTTGCATCGGCGAGCAGCTTCACAAGGCGATTCACATAGCCTCCGCCATGGGACTTATCATTCTTTCCTTCGCGCAACAGGTCTTTGGCTTTTTGGTGAGCAAGAATGATGAGATCTGTGTCTCGGGTGATCTCATTCAAGAAGCCCGCATGGTCGTCGTGGTGATGAGTGAGAACGATGTAACGCACATGACCGAGGTCTATCCCTGCTCGCGCCAGGTTTCTTAGATACCTCGAATAGTCATGAGGGTAACCGGTATCAATCTGCAGGTAACCACCACGACACGGAAGTAAGTAGACGTTGGACAAACTCAAAGGAATGGCAACTGGTTTGATGAGACACCACTCCCCTTTTCGAGCAGACCGCCCAACGGTGATTGCACCGGTCAGCATATCTAGCTGGCCGATGACTGATTGTCGGCAAACATCGTATCTGCATTCTCGCTACCCGAATAGTCTTGCCACGGAGTATTACAACGGGAGTAAGCGTAAACCCTCCAAAGTGAATTTGCAAGGACATAACCAGCGGCCGACATATGACCCTGAAACAAAGAAAACCGCCCATGCCGCCTTCGGAACAAGCGAGCATCCAGTCCGAGCGAATGTCCCTGCATCGGTCACATCCCCGGAGGGCGCCGATCGCCTGACGGTTCCACGCGAACTGCCGGATGGCCAGTCCCGCATGGCCTCCGAGGGGAACCAGGGGTAATGGCCGGACAAACGAAAAGAGCGAGCCCGCACGTAACCGTGCGAAACTCACTCTAAACGTCTGTGAGAGTCCGGCGATACCCCTGGTTCTGTCATTGGATGATCATTTATCTCACGGCCCTGACCAAGGGCCATGGTCCCCGCAAGGGGACTGCGTCCTACCCGCGCTTACGCGCCTACTTGGACTTGCACCGTGGCGGAGATTGCCCGTGCCACCCGGCCGTCACCGGCCGGTCTGCGTTTCTCTAGCTCGTTACAGGTACAGGCGTCTTGGCTTGCGCCAAGATAGCGTTCCCCATCGTCGGCTCGCGCCGCCAGGTCTTGCGACCTGCGCCAACTTTCTCTTGACTACCTGCCCTCAAACGCCTGCCGAAGCAGGCTCGGACTTCACCAAGAGCGGTGCCAGGAAGTTCCTCACCGCGCCATCCGAGTGCAAACGGCCGAAGCCTCCTCGTTAGCGCAGCGCGATCATCTGCCGAACTCTCACATTATCCGGTTGGTCGATCGGATCAGATACTAAGTGTACCGCATATCCGAACCGTAGTCCAGACGCTACTCTATGGATCGTTTTCCACACTGCGGCACGTTCGCCGCAGCGAAGAGCTAATCATACCGCCTTCGACAGGCAGACCGCAAGCAATAAAATGTGGCAGGGCGCCCAGCCCTGCCAAAACGAACTAGCTTACCTGCTCGACCCCGTGAAAGTAGCTGTGCACCCGCTGCCGCAGCGCCTCCAATGCTTCCGGAGAGCTAATCGCAAGGCCGGCGGCCTGAAGCAACATGCTGTAACAGGAGTCCACCGCGACGTTCAACTCCGGATGCTCCTGGCTGCGGTGCACGAGCGGGTCGGACTCGGTGACATGGCCGATCCAGACCCGGCTGCGGAAGATGGACATCGCCCCGCGCCGTGCGCGGCCGCCGGGGTAGTCACGCAGTACCATTAATTGCACCTCGTAGCCGTCCGGTAACTCAAAGTAAAGGTCAAAGACCTTGTTTTCGTCCAACCCGACCGCCCTCCCCGTAATGTCGTACCCGCATTGAAATACGTAAGGAGGACAAGAAAGGTCGATATCCATTCTATCGTCGCTAAAAAATAATTCAACGTGGATCTTACCGCTGGGTATCCTTTCCAGCTCCCGCTACTTGTGGGATTCCTGCGGGCAGCGGTATAATGTCCATGACTGTGAGAAAGAGGGTGGGCTCGGCGGATGGAACATGTACTGCGCACCCATCGCGACCAGGCACTGAAGCTGCTCAAAGAGAACAAGGCCCAGTCGCGGGAGGGCATTGAACTACTGGTACGGGGGCGCCTGGCGGCCATCGCGGCGGCAGCGCATCCGCAGGGGACCATCTCCCCGGAACAAGTCGAAGCGCTTTATAAGGAAGTGCTTGATCTCTCCTACATCATGTTCGCACTGGGGTTTACCATGGCCCACACCGAAGAAGTCTCCCGATAATGCAGACAGGCCCGGCCGTGTAGATCGGCCGGGCCTTATCTGTGGCTTTCTTCGCCGGCCGGCTCCAGCCGGGCGGCCGGAACGGCCACGACGTAATCGACCTGCACATCGGTGAGATGGGCGACCAGGAACGACCACAGCACTCTGATCAACCCGGCCACGGGCAGCCCGACGATGAAGCCCCAGCCGCCCAGCAGGTAACCGCCCGCCAGCACGGCGAACATCACCGCGAGGGGGTGCAGACCGACGCTTTCACCCATAATCCGCGGCGAGAGCACGGCGTTCTCCAGCTGCTGGATGATGGCGAACGCGAGCAGCACTTCGAATCCGAGCAGCGGCGAGACGGCGAACCCGGTCAGCACGGCGGGAATGGCCCCCAGCACCGGCCCGACGTACGGGATGAACTCCGTCAGCCCGGCCCAAATGCCCAGGAGCAGCGAATACCGCAGCCCGAGCAAGGCGGTCGCGAGAACGGCCAGGCTGCCCACGGCCAGCGACAGCAGAATCTGCCCCCGCACGAAGCCGGCGAGGACGCCGTCCAGGGCCCGGAGCAGGCGCAGGATCTCATGACGGTAGCGGCGCGGCAGGCTCAGCACAAACCGCTCCTTGAACCGCTCGATGTCCTTCAGCATGTAAAAAGAGAGGAACGGCGCCAGGATGAGGCTGGCGACAAATCCGGCCGCACGGCTGAGCGTGTGAATGCTCAGCAGGGAGCCAAGGGCCCGGGCGGACCGGGCTTCCAGGTCGGAGATCTGCCGGCCCATCACATCGCTCAGTTCCGGCGGCAGGCCGGTCGTCTGCACGCGGTACTGCAGGTCGTCGACCAAAATTCGGGCCCGCAGCGAATAGGCCGGAATCGCCTCGTTGAGCCGCTGCATCTGGACGATGGCCTGCGGGAGCCCCTTGAACACCGAGAGCCCGCCGATGATAACCAGAGCCGCATACACGGCGATAATCGCCCAGCCGCGGTTCAGTCCCCGGGCCGACAGCAAGTTGACCAGCGGCGCGATCAAGTAGGAAACCACGATCGCAAGCAAAAAGGGCGCCAGGATCGGCCTGATGACCCAGAGCCCCCAACCGGTGGCAAGGACCAGTCCGCCGATCACCAGCGCCGCAACGACTCTTCGTCTCCTGCCGGTCATGGCGCCCTACATTGCGTCGCCCGGCACCATGTTCTCGACCATCTCGCCCATCTGGTTGCCGCTGCGGTTCCACATCTTACGCATGCGGCTGCCCCACTGCGAGGCACCATCGATCATCGGGCGCCGAACCTGCGGGGACATGGCCAACACAACCAGAGCGCCCAGGGCCACTCCCGTTACCATTCCGGACACAAAGCTATCGTTGCGCAACCTGCGGTCCCTCCTTCGCCTTACCGGCGCTGATGGACCGGTGCAGCCGTGGCGATCATCTCAGGCCCCTGGTGACTGGCCGCAGCGACCAACTCCCCGTCAGCGTCCAGATGATAGATCCGCACCGCTCCCCGGCCCACGTTGAATTCGACACAGCAGTCCCAGCAATAGTATTGCTCGGAGCCAACCCGACCGATACACCGGCCGGCGCAATTCGGGCACCTCATCATGACAGCGAACCCCCCAAAGTGTCTCCCGGGCCGTCCAGCAAGATCGCCGCCTCGCCCGGATGCACCGGGCCGGCAAGGGGCACGATCTCTTTGCCGCTCAGCAGGTCATCGACGAAGCCATGGGAGAGTTGGAGCGCCGTCAGTTGCCCGGTCGCCGCGTCGAAGTGGAAATCGTCGGCCAGGCCGATCTCCTCCCCGCCGGCCCCCAGCACGGGCAATCCGTGCAGGTCGTCGCAGCAGCGGGTCTCGGCATCGTCGGCCAGATATGTCTCTTCGGCAATCAGGTGCGTGGAGCCAACCGCCGTGACGGCCTGCCAGTCCAGCACCCGCCGGGGCTGGAGCCAGCCGCCGCCGTCGAGGGCAAGCCCGCATACGCGGTCCCCGCCCCCCGACAGCAGGATCGCCTGGACTCGCCCAATGCGCCGGAGTTCGGGTCCGGACAGCACGGGGAGCCCCACCAAGTCACTACCCCTGGGCACTCGAAATTCATCCCTCGCTCGCAAACCTGGAACGAACCGAAATCTGGTACATAGTCTGCCCGGCGATGGTGCGGCTAAAACCCGAGCTTCACGGGCAGCGCCAAACTTTTTCGCGGGCCGCTGAAGGGTTTGTCCTGCGGCAGTCGTCAAACACGGTGGAACGGACTTCGAGGAGGCGGAAACACGATGAGCCGCAAAGTTGGCCGCATTACTCTTGCAGCAGCCCTGATGATTACGGGCATTGTTGTCCTGGTCGATAATGTGCTGGGCACGTCCATTTCCTGGTACGCGGGCCGGCTCTGGCCGGGGCTGCTGATCATGCTCGGGCTGGAGTGGGTGGCCGCCAGCACCCGCGCGCAGCGCGAAGGCACAAAGCCTGCGGCCGATGCGGGCGCCATCATCGGTCTGATTGTCGTCGCAGTGATCGCAACGAGCGTCTCGCAGTGGTCGCGGTCCCCCGTTCGCGTCCGGGAGTTCCGCGACATTGGACGGGATCTCCAGATTGAGATCGGCCCCATGCCCGAAGTACGCCCCATTTTGCCGTTCGGCAACGTGCCGGCGGACATGGTACAGTCAGCCGGACTCGACCTGAATCAGGTCCGGGAGCTGGTCATCAGCACGACGTCCGGCGATGTGACCGTACAGGAAGGACCCAAGGCCCTGGTCGAAATGCGGGTCCGGGCTTACGGCCGCTCGACGGAGGACGCCGAGGAGCTGGCCCGCCAGGTCGAAATGCGCGTGGAGACCGGCAGCCGCACGGCGATCAAGTCGATCTACCCGGCCACTTCGGGCAGACTGGAGATCTCTTTCGTCGTCACCATGCCCCGTGACGCCCAGGTGGCGCTGAAGGTGGATACCTCGTCCGGCAGCATCAACGTCTATGACCATACGGGCAACGTCACACTGGGCACCAGCTCCGGTTCGGTCCGGGCTGAGCGCATCCGGGGCACCGCCGACCTGCGGACGACGTCGGGCTCGATCACCGCGATCGGCATTGAGGGCGATGCCGCAGCGTCGTCCACCAGCGGTAGCCTGCAGGTGGAGGCGGTCACGGGCAACGCCCGGGTGGGCGCCACCAGCGGCTCGGTCATCCTGCGGGATATCAGCGGCAAGGTGTCGGCCCAGTCCAGCTCCGGCTCCATCGCCATCGATACCGGCGTGATGGGCGGCGACTGGGATGTCAACGCCGTCAGCGGCGGCGTCCGCATGACCGTGCCGTCCTCGGCGGGCATCACCGTGACGGCCCGGGCAAGCTCCGGCCGGGTCTCCGGCCCGTCCTGGCTGCTCATCGGCGAAGGGCGCAACAGCGGCTCCGGCGTCCAGGGCGGCGGTGAGCACAAGGTCACCCTGCGCACGAGCAGCGGCGATATCCGCCTCGAAGTGCGCTGATGATCATATTGACCAAGAGTGGCGCCGGCAACATCACAGTTGCCGGCGCCTTTATGATATCATCGCAATTGAGAAAACTGGCCGGACGGTGGTGAACGTCCCCTGGATCGCCCGAAGAGGAGGAATGGCGTGTGGAGAACGATGCGAAAGCACTGCTCGCCCAAATGACGCTCGAAGAGAAGGCCGCCCTGACCACGGGCAGCGGCATATTTGCGACGCAGGGCGTGGAGCGGCTGGGCGTACCGTCGATCTGCATGAGCGACGGCCCCCACGGCGTGCGCAAAATCCGCCCGGACAGCTTCGACCCGCTGGAGCCGGCGTTTCCGGCCACCTGCTTCCCAACCGCGTCGGCACTGGCCGCAACGTGGGATACGGCGTTGGTCCGGCAGGTGGGCGAGGCCATCGGGCAGGAGTGCCTGGCCCTGGATGTGCAGGTGCTGCTGGGGCCGGGGGTCAACATCAAACGGACGCCGCTGTGCGGGCGGAATTTCGAGTACTACTCCGAAGACCCCGTGCTGGCCGGCGAGATTGGCGCAGCCTTCGTGCAGGGCGTGCAGAGCCGGGGAGTGGGCACCTCGCTCAAGCATTTCGCCTGCAACAACCAGGAGTTCGAGCGAATGACCACCAGCGCCGAAGTCGATGAACGGACGCTGCGTGAGATCTACCTGCCCGCCTTTGAGCGGGTGGTCCGCACGGCCCCGCCCTGGACGGTGATGTCCGCCTACAACCGGGTGAACGGCGTTCCTGCCTCCGAGCATCCGCAGTTGCTGGGCGGCATTCTGAAAGGTGAGTGGGGCTTCGACGGGCTGATCGTGTCGGACTGGGGCGCCGTCAACCACCGCGATCGGGCCCTCGCCGCGGGCCTCGACCTGGAGATGCCCGCCAGCGGCCCGGCGGCGACCGAACGGCTGGTGCGCATGGTCCACACCGGACTGCTGCCCGAACAGGTGGTGGATGAGGCCGCAAGCCGCGTGCTGCAGATGGTGATGCGCGGCGTGGAGCACCGGCAGCCGGGCGCCACGTTTGATGCGACGGAGCATCACGACTTGGCACGCCGGGCGGCGGCCGAGGCACTGGTATTGCTGAAGAACGAGGGCGGTCTTCTGCCGCTGGGCGGCGCCGAGCGGGTGGCCCTGATTGGCCGCTTTGCCAAACACCCACGCATTCAGGGGCAGGGCAGCGCCCACGTCAACCCGACCCGGATCGACTGCCTGTTTGATGCCCTCTCCAGCCAGGTGCCGCTGCAATATGCCGAAGGCTATCCGGCAGAAGATGTTGTCGACGAGGCGCTGATCAGCGAGGCGGTGGCCGCGGCTCGTTCTGCGGATGTGGCGGTGATCTTCGCCGGCCTGCCCGACCTGTATGAATCCGAAGCATATGACCGCAAGCACCTCGACCTGCCGCCGGCCCAAAACCGGCTGATTGCCGAAGTCTGCCGGGTACAGCCGCGGACCGTAGTGGTGCTGGCCTGCGGCTCCGCGATTGCCATGCCGTGGTTTGATCTGCCAGCGGCGATTGTACAGAGCTGGCTCGCCGGGCAGGCCGCCGGGAACGCCGTGGCAGACGTGCTGCTGGGCAGCGTCAGCCCCGCGGGCAGACTCTCCGAGACGTTCCCCGTGCGGCTGGAGGATACGCCGGCCTACTGCAACTATCCGGGGGACGAAGGGCGGGTGCGCTACGGCGAAGGGCTCTTTGTCGGCTACCGGTACTACGATCGGGTCAAGGTCAAGCCGCTCTTCCCATTCGGGTTCGGCCTCTCCTACACCACGTTCGCATACAGCGGCCTGACTCTCGATAAGGCGGAGCTGACCGACCGGGAAAGCCTGGAGGTTACGGTCACGGTCAGGAATACCGGCGCCCGGGCCGGCAAGGAAGTAGTCCAGCTGTACGTGCGGGACGTGCAGTCTACGCTGACCCGCCCGGTCAAGGAGCTGAAGGCCTTTGCCAAAGTCAGCCTGGCGCCGGGCGAGGAGCAGCAGATCCGGTTCACGCTGGCTGAGCGGGACTTCGCCTGCTACTCCGTCGATCGGGGCGCCTGGTTCGTGGAAACCGGCGATTTCGAAGTCCTGGTAGGCCCATCGAGCGCTGAGACGCCGCTGCGGGCGGTCGTGCGGGTTGAGTCGACGGCGCCAGAGGCAGCGTTCGGCCCGTTCACGCTCTTCAAGCGCTTCTGGGGCCATCCGGTCGGCGGCCCGCTGCTGCGCGCCATGCTGGAAGAGAAGCTCGGCGTCAGCGAGATCGCCCCGCAGTACCTGGAGTTCGTGCAGGATATGCCCCTGGTGAAGGTGGCCCATCTCCTGTCGATGGGAACGGTGACTGAGGAGGATGTGGTTGCGCTGGCTGAGAAGGTGAACCGGGCACTGAAGTAGCCGAAAAAGCCTCCATCCGTTTTTCGCTACTCAGCCCGATCGATCGTCCCCCCGCCGAGCACCCAGCGCCCGGCGTACAGCACCACCGACTGCCCGGGGGTGATCGCCCGCTGGGGCTCGTCGAACTCGACCCGGATCGCCCCGCCGCCCAGGGCGTGCACGGTGCAGGGCGCCTCCGGCGCCATCCGGCGGATCTTCGCCGTGCACCGCACCGGGCCCCCGGTCAGCTCGGGGATGGCAATCCAGTTCATGTCCGAGGCGATGAGGGCGCCCTGGTAGGTCTCCTCGTCCTCCCCCACGATCACCGCGTTCCGCTCGGGGTCCAGCGCCACCACGTACATGGGCTGGGGGGTAGTCAGGCCCAGCCCCTTGCGCTGCCCCACCGTGTAGAGCGGCAGCCCCTGGTGCCGGCCGATCACTTCACCACGGGTGTTCAGTATGGGGCCGGGAGTGATGCTCTCCGGCACCCGCTCCTGCAAGAACCGCCCGTAGTCGTTGTCGTACACGAAGCAGATCTCCTGAGAGTCGGGTTTGTCCGCGGTCAGGAGCCCATACTTACGGCCCAGTTCGCGCACGGCGGGCTTCTCCATGTCGCCGACCGGGAAGAGCGTGTGGGCCAGGGCATCCTGGGTCAGGTTGTGCAGCACGTAGGTCTGGTCCTTGCGGGCGTCCGTCGACTTGCCCAGCAGCCGGCGCCCGGGGTAGGCCGGGTCCTCCCCGATGGCGGCGTAGTGGCCCGTGGCCACGTAGTCGCACTCAAGCTGCCGCGCCTTGGTCAGGAACGCATCGAACTTGACGTACCGGTTGCAGGCGATACAGGGGTTTGGCGTCCGGCCGCGGCTGTACTCGGCGATGAAATAGTCGATGACGGTCGCGGCAAAATGCCCCTGAAAGTTCATCACGTAAAAGGGGATGCCCAGCCGGTTTGCCACCGCCCGGGCATCCTCGACTGCTGCCAGGGAGCAGCAGCCCGAGTGCTGGTTCATCTGGATCTCTTCCGGAATGTCGTCGGTCCATGTGTTCATGGTGACGCCAATCACTTCGTACCCCTGCTCCACCAAAATGGCAGCAGCCACCGAGGAATCGACGCCGCCGGACATGGCCATGAGGACCCGCTGCTTGCTCACAGTTGACTTCACCTGACGTTCAGCTTGCCCATTTAGCGGCCGGAGGGCGCCAGCTTGCGCAGGAATTCCACAGACTTACGGAACTCCTCGACGACGTAATCGATATCATCCTCGCTGTTCTCCTGCCCGAAGGAGAAGCGGAGCGAGCCCTGGGCAATCTGCCGGGAGCAGCCCATGGCCAGCAATACGTGCGAAGGCTCCAGCGACCCGGATGTGCAGGCCGAGCCCGACGAGGCTGCAATGCCCGCCATGTCCAGGCGCAGCAGCATCGCCTCGCCTTCAATGTTTTCGACGGAAACGTTGGCGTTGCCGGGGTGGCGGCGCTGCGGGTGCCGGAACGGGTCGACGCCGTTGAGCCGTACGCCTTCCATGGCCAGCACGCCCTTGAGGAAGCGGTCCCGCATGCGGGCCGCGTGTTCGGCCCGGGCCTCCCGGTCCTGCAGGGCCAGTTCCGCCGCCTTGCCGAACCCGATGATGCCCGGCACGTTCTCCGTGCCTGAGCGCATCTTCCGCTCCTGGCCGCCGCCGACCTGCAGCGGCTGGAACCGGAAGCCCTTCTTGACGTACAGGGCGCCGATTCCCTTCGGCCCGTAAATCTTGTGGCCGGAGATGGTCATCATGTCGACGCCCAGATCCTTCACCTGGATCGGCACCACGCCGGCAGCCTGCACGGCGTCCGTGTGGAAGACGACGCCCGGGTTCTTCGCCTTGGCGGCGGCGCACAGCCCCTTGATATCCGCAATGGTGCCCACTTCATTATTGACGAACATGATGGTGACCAGCACGGTGTCGGGCCGGATGGCCGCCACCAGCGCCTCTTCCGTCACCAGGCCCGTCTCGGGCTCCAGCGGCAGCAGGGTCACCTCGAACCCTTCCCGGGCCAGGGCTTCGGCCTGGTCCAGCACGGCGTGGTGCTCAAAGGGCGTCAGGATCATATGGTTGCCCCGCGCCCGGTTGGCGTACAGAGTGCCCCGCAGGGCCCAGTTGTCCGCCTCGGTGCCGCCGCTGGTGAAGAAGACTTCCGTGGCGCGGGCGCCAATCAGGTCGGCGACCTGCTGGCGCGCCTCCTCCACCCCCTTGCGGGCACGGCGCCCAAAGGCGTGAATCGACGACGGGTTGCCAAATTCGTTAACCAGATATTCGTACATCAGCCTGGCGACCTCGGGATGGCACCGGGTCGTGGCCGAGTGATCGCAATAAACCCTGCGCACGAGTGTCACTTCCTCCCCCCGCGGCCGGGGGCCGAGCTAAATCTTCTCGGCGCTTCGCGCCATTTCCGATGTCCGTGCGGCATTGCCGCTGCGCGGCGCCGCACTAGATCTGGTAGATCAGGTTATCCTTGGCCTGCTCCGCCCGAGCCTGTTCCGCCAGATCGAACAGCGTAATCGAATCGATGACGGCCACGATCTGCCGGGTCACTTTCTCCCAAACGCCGTGGACCACGCAGCTGGAAGCGCAGTCGGGCTGTGTCTCGCCTTCCGTGGAGCAGTCGGAGAACCCAATGGGCCCCTCCAGCACCCGGATGATGTCGCCAATGGTCATCTGGTTGGCGGGACGGGACAGGACGTACCCGCCCTGGGCGCCCCGGACGCTGGTGATGAGGCCGGCCTTGCGCAGCGGCGCCGCCAGCTGCTCGAGGTAATGCTCTGACAGCCCCTGCCGCTCGGCAATGGCCTTCAGCGACATCGGCCCCGCTCCCTCATGCAGGGCCAACTCGAACAGGGCCTTCACCCCATACTTACCTTTCGTGGACAGCTTCATCCCCGCACCCTCCCAAATCCCGAGTATCTCTATCGGAGATTTAAATACAGTCTACTTGCCCGGAAACGGGGTGTCAAGCGGGTTATGGCCGCGGCGCCAGCCTGACGGAGAGGGTGCTGCGGGCGGGCGCCGTAGTGCCCTTGCGGGGCTCCTGGTCGGCGACGAAGCCGGAGCCGCCCGCCTTGAGCGTCAGGCCGATCTCCAGGGCCAGCCGGTTGGCTTCGGTCAGAGAGAGCCCGGCAAAGTCGGGCACGTGTACGGTCTCATCGGTGGTCCCGACCGTGACCAGATTCAGCTCGACCACGGTGCCCGCCTTCGCCGTGCTGCCGGGCTGCAGCGACTGATGGGCCACCCGGTTGCCCGCACCCTTGATGCGGGGCACAAACCCGGCTTCGGCCAGCCGCGCTTCCGCCCAGGGGGCGGGCATCCAGGTCACGTCGGGCACCACGCCCTGTTGAGCCTGCGCCGGCGGAGCCTGCACGCCGTTGTCCTTCTTGTCCGGGGCCACGCCCAGCGCCCGCAGGAACTGGGGCATCAGCTCTCCGTAAATCGGAGCCGCCACGATGCCGCCGAAGCCCTGCCCCTTGGGCTCATCAACCATGACGAGCATGGCATACTGCGGGTTGGAGGCGGGGGCGAAGCCGACGAAGTCGGCAAGCATGCGGTCCTTCATCTTTCCGTTTTCAAACTTTTGCGCCGTGCCGGTCTTGCCGCCGGTGGTGTAGTTGTTCATACTTGCCCCGCCAGCGGTGCCCAGTTCGATGACGCTGAACATCAGGTCGCGGACTTCTTTGGCCGTCTGCTCCGTAAGGATCTGGCGCTTTACGGTGGCGGGCGCCGTCCAGAGGACCGTGTTGTCCTCCGGGTCGCGCCGCTCCCGCACCAGGTGCGGCTGGACCAGCTTGCCGCCGTTGGCGATGGCAGACACCGCCGTGATCATCTGCAGCGGGGTGACTTCCAGGTGCTGGCCGATGTACATGTTCGCCCAGTCGCAGTCCCGCTTCTCCGCAAAGTTCTCCAGGCCTTTGGAGGCCTCTTCATAGTCGGTGTCAATGCCGGTCTTGTCCATAAAGCCGAACGCCTGCAGATACTTGACGAAGCTGTCGCGGTTGACGCGCTGGCCCACCTGAATCAGGCCGACGTTGGACGAGCGCTGCAGAAGCTTGTCGATGGTCATGGGCGCCGGGTTGGGCGAGACGTAGCCGTCCCAGTTCATGATGCGGCAGCCCTGAGAGACCATCAGCTCGCCTTTGTCGATGAACGGCGTGCTCAGCGTGATCGCCTGCTCTTCCAGTGCAGCCGACGTTGTGATGGTCTTGAAGATGGAGCCCGGCGGCATCGATTCGCCGGTGGTCCAGTTCTTGAGGCGCCCCCAGTCCACGGGGTCACCCCAGGTCTTCCGGTCATTGGGCACGGCCCCGGGCCGCATGGCCATGACCAAAAGCTCGCCGGTGTGGACATCCATCAGCAGCACCGCCGCCCGCTTGGCATCCTGCTCCTTGATCACCTGGTCGAGCTTGTCCTCCGCGAGCTTTTGCAGGTTCATGTCGAGGGTGAGCACCAGGTTCTGCCCCCGCTCGGGCTCCATGCGCTCCTGCACGGTCGATTCGATCGGGGTCTTGCCGCTGGTGAACTCGGCTTTCACATAGCCCGGCTTGCCCGCCAGGAACTGCTCGTAGGAGAGCTCAATGCCCGCCTCGCCCTTGGACCCGTCGGTGGCCATATAGCCCAGCACCTGGGCCGCCAGGCTCCTGCCCGGGTAGGTGCGCTCGCTCTGGTCGACCAGGGAGATGCCCGGCAGGTTCAGTTCTTCGATCTTCTGCTTCTGCTCCAGGTTTAGCTTATCTTGAAGCTTGATGTAGCCGTTGCGGGGGTTATCGCGCAGCTTCCCCAGGATCTGATCGGCGCTCTGGCCGATCACCGGCGCCAGCTTCCGGGCGACGGGCTCCTCGTCTTTGTCCTGCATGACGAACTGGTCGGCCACCACCAGGTAGTGGGGCACGGACATGGCCAGCACTTTCAAGTTCCGGTCGAGAATCTCGCCGCGCGGGGTCGTCAGGGTGACGGTCTGCACCCGGATTTTCTCGCTTTCGGCCGCGATCCACTCGGCCTTGACGATCTGAATCCAGGCCAGACGGCCCGATACCACCAGCAGTACTACCACCACCATCAGGGTCAGGAACCGGAGCCGCCCCTTGCTGATCACCATTGCCGCTGATCCCTCCGACGCTCGGACCTTCCTCTTCTTCAAGAATTACACAGCGGCATGGGTAATCCCTGCGACTCTCTCCTCTCCGCTCGGCTCCCTACATATTCCAACCGAGCTGCCGGAAGAGATGGCCGGTCAGCCCGTCGAACCGCTGGGCCTGGGCGGCTATCCAGCGCCCGTTCTGCAGTTCAGGGACGTCCATGTAGCCTTCCCGCGCCTTGAAGCTGAGGAACAGCTCCCGATCCTCGGTGTCGGCGACGTGAAAGGAGAAGCCGGTGGTGGCGTTGCCCCAGTCCCAGGTCACGCTGAAGCGCCGGTCAAGGACCGGGTCGGCGCTTTGCAGGTGAAGCTGGGGAAAGGCCCGGGCCACCATGTCGAGCCGGCGCCCCGGGCCGAGGCGTACCGCCATGGTGAGGCCCATCTCGACGGAGGTCAGCCGGAAAGCGCCCGCTTCGTCCAGCAGAATCGCCGCCGCGACGTGGGTCTGCAGTTCCGTCGGGGCCCCGCTGATCTCCAGGCCGCTGCCGTCGAGCCGGATCAGCAGCCGCTCGTGGGTGGTGCCGCGGAACTCGGCCTCGCCGTCCATAACTTCGGTCTCCAGGGCTTCCGTGAGCCCCGCGGCCAGGAGGCGGGCACGCGCGCTGTCCGCCACCTGGCGGATGCGGTCGCCCAGGGCGAAGAGTTCCTCGAATTCTATGTACAGGCTCTGTTCGATCTCCGGCTGCATATGGGCGCCTCCTTTATACGTCTAGTCTAGCCGTTTGCCGAACCTTGTAAAGCCCGCAGGAGTTCGCCACTGCTTCATCTAAATGTTCAGATAGGAAAGGGGGATGGCCGATGAGAAGAGCATTGCTTGCGACTGATGCGTCGGATGCCAGCCTGCGGGCGGCGCGGGTACTCGGCAACATGGCCCGGCTCGATCCCGATCTGGATGTGCTGGTGCTGCATGTGGTACCCCTGCCCGACACGCTGACGCCCGCGGCGGCGGTCGGCGCCCCGCTGACGCTGGGCGATAACCTGGAGGAGTATCTGGACAAGCGGCTGAGCGATGTATTGGATCGGACGCTGCAGGCGCTCTGCCTGCCGGCCGACCGGGTGCGGATGCACCACGACGTCGGACTGGCGGCGGAGACGATTCTGCTGGAAGCGGAGAAAAACAGCTGTGATCTGATCGTGATGGGGCGGCGGGGCCGGTCGACGCTGCGGGAACTGCTGATGGGCAGCGTGAGTCAGGCGGTGCTGCACCGGTCCAAGGTGCCGGTACTGATCGTGCCATAGGTATGCGAGGCGTGCGGTTGCCGGTGCTACCGGCAACCGCTATTCTTTGGTCGGCGTCGTCCGCCGGTTTTTGAGGGGCAGGGCCTGTCCTGGAGCTCAAAAACCAACGGAGGCCAGTGTTGGCGCCCGCAAACGCACCAAACTCCAGTCCTCTGCCGGGATTTGCGCGTCCTGGGTGAGTCCGGGAACTCAAATTGCGACAGAGCAACCAAGCCTGATGGGACCCGGCCCCTTCATTCTGGGGGACGATGCCCGTATCGGCCCCCCGTACCTGTCCCCCTGCCCCCGAGCGCAGTACCATGGGGCCAGGAATCTACAGAAAGGGGGCGCCCGGCTTGTCATTCGTGACCTCCGCGATCCGTGCAGCCATGCAGGCCCTGTCCCACCTCACCGGCAGTTACGGCTGGACCATCCTCTTGCTCACGCTTGCCGTCCGCCTCCTGCTCCTCCCCTTCGCGTTCTGGCAGCAACGATCGGCGAAAGCCACAGCCGCACTGCAGGCCGCCGCTCAGGAGATTCGGAAACGGTACGACGGCGACGAAGCGCAGCGGAAGCTGCAAGAACTGTACGGCCGCTCGGGCTGGTCTCTGGCAGCCGGCTGCCTGCCGGCGCTGCTGCAATGGCCCGTATTCGTAGCGATGTACAGTGCCCTGAGCACCTTTCCGTTCGCAGCCCCGTCCGCGTTCTTATGGCTGGAGAACCTGGCGGCGCCCGATCCCTATTTCATCCTGCCGATTATGGCGGTGGTGACGTCGATCTGGCAGACATGGGCCAGCGTGCCGCAGCAGCAGCGGCTGACGCTGATGCTCCTGCCCGTGCTGTTCGGCTTCTTCATGATCAAGGCGTCGGCGGCTCTCGCCCTCTATTGGGTAGGCAGCAACATTATCAGCCTGCTTCAGTCTTATCTGATGAACCGGCGGGGCGCCGCGGCCAGCGTGTGACCAAAAATTCTGCATCCCGCAAGGTAGGTTCGTTCCCTATGGCGAATGGTCTATACCAGTAACCATTGCCTGAGGAGGCGACTCACGTGTTTGATCTGATCCTGCGCGGCGGACGCATCATCGATGGCACTGGGGCAGCCTGGTGCCGCGGCGACGTCGGTATCGAAGGGGATCGCATCGCGGCCATGGGCAACCTGAAGGACAGCCAGGCCGCCCGTGTAATTGACGTGCAGGGCGCCGCCGTGGCGCCGGGCTTTATCGACATCCACACCCACTCCGATATTTCGCTGATGGTCAATCCCCGCGGCGAGTCGAAGATTCGCCAGGGCATCACCACGGAAGTCGTCGGCAACTGCGGGGCCTCCTTTGCGCCGCTTTCCAGCCGAGGCATCGAGTGGGTGGCGGACGATTTGCGCGAGGGCGAGATGGAACTGACCTGGCGCACGATGAAGGAGTACCTCGACCAGGTGGATGCCGCAAAGCCGTCCCACAATATCGCAGGGCTGATCGGTCTCGGATTGATTCGCCGCAACGTGGTGGGCGCCGATGACCGCCCGGCCACCCCGCAAGAGATGGAGGGCATGCGCGCCGAGATCGCGCGGGCCATGGAAGAGGGTGCGTTCGGCATCTCCAGCGGACTCATATACGCACCGGGCTCCTTCGCTGACACGGACGAGTTGGTGGAGATGGCGAAAGTGGCAGCCCGCTACGGCGGCATTTACGCCACCCACATGCGCTACGAATCAGATCGGGTGATCGAGGGCGTGGCGGAGGCCATCGCCATCGGGGAGCGGTCGGGCGCCTCAGTACAGATCTCGCACCACAAGGCAGTGGGACCGGACAACTGGGGTAAGGTGCGGCAGACCATGGCTATGATCGAAGAGGCCCGGCGGCGGGGCGTGGACGTGACTGTCGATCAGTACCCGTACACGGCCTCGGCCACCGGGCTGTCATCCACGGCGCCCAACTGGGCCCACGACGGGGGTACGGAAGCGCTGCTGGCCCGCCTGCGCGACCCGGCGGCGCGGGCGCGCATCCGGAAAGAGGCTGAGGAGCATTGCCTGCGGGTGCGCAAGGGCTGGGACAAGGTCTACATCTCCTGGGCGGGCGTGCCGGAACTGGCCCATATCGAGGGGAAGAACCTGGAGGAGATCGGGGCGATCATGGGCATGGCCCCGGTCGATGCCGCCCTGGAGATCATCCTGGCCTCCAAATCGACGGCCTCGATGATCGCCTTCGGTATGTGCGAGGAGGACATCCGCTTTGTCATGCAGCATCCCCTGACCATGACGGGTAGCGATGCCGAGGCCAAAGCCCCCTACGGCGTCCTGGGCAAGGGGAAGCCCCATCCCCGTGCGTACGGCACCTTCCCCCGGGTACTGGGCCGCTACGTGCGGGAGCAGGGCGTAATGCCGCTGGAAGAAGCCATTCGGAAGATGACCTCGCTGCCGGCCCGCAAGCTGGGGCTCTGGGACCGGGGCGTCCTGCGGCCGGGCATGAAGGCGGATATTACCGTCTTCCACCCCGAGACCGTCATCGATCAGGCGACGTTCACCGAACCGCACCAGTTCCCCGTGGGGATTCCCTGGGTCATTGTGGGCGGCGTGCCGGTGATCGATCAGGGCGAGCACACCGGGGCGGGGCCGGGGCGTGCGCTGCGGCATTAGCCGAATCCGGCTCCGCCATGCGACTGCCGCTCGACTCATCCCCGCCTCACTGCAGCCTGCAGTAAGCCTTCGTCCCCACGCCGTAAGCCCATGGTAAGCACACCAGCGCCCCGTCAAAACCTGACATGCAAAACGACCCCCGGGCTCCGGGGGTCGCTGCCTGCTTCAATAGAGATGTGCCACGGATGGCATGTAGTCGGAGCTCTCCAGTTCCAGGTAGTCGATCAGCAGATCGCACGCGTTCAGATCCCGCAGCGGCATCAGGCCGCCGACCTTTCGCTGCATGCCTTTGAGCGTCAAGTCTTCTGGGTGGATGATCACCAGGGGAATCTGCCGGGTAATGCACATCTCCTGCTTTATCTTGTCGCGCTCACACTGCTTCGTAGCCTGTTCAGCGGAGAACTTTTTCGTTTCATGATAGTGCTGAGGGCCGTTGAACTCAAAAGCCGCCTTCTGCGCGTAGTACCGGTCCAACTGGAGGTGCTCGTCTGTCTGGGGGTTCACCAGCCAGCCGGGGGTTGCATCATCCTCATAGTCATCCGAGTCGATCAGGAGCGACAGGTACTCCCGCATCAATCCTTCCCCGAAGTGCTTCGCTTTTGTGAGGCGGTCCTGGGCCCCGTCAATTGCCGCCAGGCCGAGGGCGAGGCCCGGGAACGTAAGCATGAAGTCAATCCGGGCGCGCCGGTGGGCTCGCTCGTATCTGATCCACTCTGCCTGTGCGAGCTCATCCACCGCACGTGCAACGGTGTTCCGGCTGGCGTTCGCTAGAGCGGACAGCTCTGCGTACGTGAAGCGGCCGAACGGGTGGCTGAACCCCGGTGTCAGCAGGAGGAGTCCGTACATGATCCGAGCGTGGACCCCAAGCAGCTTGTTTGTCAGGACTGCGCCTGAAATGGGGATTGTGGCGCCGGGAACCGAGATTGTCACGCCGCCCCCGGGCTGGTCCCATCCCCTTTGCGCCAGTTGAGCCGTCGCTGTTTGCACCGTGGGACGCGATAGGCCTGAGGCGCGGGCCAGTCCTGCATTTCCTGCACCGCTCTGCAGCAGCCGCGAAACCATCCAAACGAGCTTGGCCGGTGCTGACAGCTCGGGGCACAGCAACAGCCACGCCGGCACCTGGACCAGTCCCTTCATTGCATCATCCACCCCGCGCCAATGATTCTGGAGGGGAATCAGAGCTTCCTGCCAGTATCTCCCATTGGCACTACGCCGGTCCTGGAAAATTTTTGAAAGAAACCCCGCCGATGGCGTTTCCGAAGGCACCGAAAACGGTACCGGACCCTCTAGCAGCCCAATTTCGGGGACTATGCGCTGTTTCGTTCAACAACTTTACATCCCAGGGCCACGCCAGCCCAAGAAATGCAGCCCGACCTTGCGGCCCGGCTGCTCTTTTCTTAACGCACCGCTGCAAGTACCCTCGCAGCCACCACCTGGGGGCTGGTGCCTTCAATCTGACTGCGCTCGACCATAGCGGCCAGTGTGCCGTCTTTGAGGACCGCCATGGAAGGCGATGACGGCGGATAGGGCGCAAAACAGGTGCGGGCTTTCGCCGTCGCTTCCTCGTCCTGACCGGCGAACACTGTGTATCGGTTGTCGACGTGGGCGCCCTGCTGCAGGGCCAGGGCCATGCCCGGCCGGGCGCCGCCGAGGGCGGCGTCCACTTTCTGCTCGGTCGCAAGCTCGACAAATCCCACGCGGGTCATTTCTTCGCGCATGGCCTATAGCATGGGCTTCTACATATCCAGTTCTTCCACAATCCGGACTCTCCGTTACCTTTCGTGATCATCTGCCCGGAGACCGCCCAGCAGGAGGACCTCTTCGTCGGGTACGGGCTGGCCGGGGCGGTAGAGCAGCGGTTTCGGGCGGGCGGCGGCCCTGCGGCGGGCCGCGATCCAGCCGCCCAGAGCAAAGAAGAGCAGCCCTACCCCCGGACCGACGGCCCCGTAAATCAGCCAGGGCAGGCCCAGCCGGCCGCTGCCCAGTGCGAACTGCATGAGCCCGCCGCCGGCCAGGTTGCCGATGCCCTCGCCCAGGCCCCAGGCGAATGAGGCCATACCGAAATAGCTGCCCACAGCAGCTTCCGGCGCCATGGCCGAGACGGCGGCATCCACCGAGGGCATGAGCAGCATTTCGCCCAGCACGAAGACGAGTACGGCGCCCAGGAGGCCGGCGAAAGAGCGGGCCGGCCCCACCAGGCCCAGGCCGGCGCCCAGCAGGACCGCCCCTATCGCCATGGCCGTCATGACCGGCAGGCGCCCGGAGACATACCGGCTCACCGGCACCTGCAGGGCGATGACCACCAGGCTGCTGGCCGTCCAGAGCAGCCCGATGCTCGCCTCCAGCCCCAGGACACGGCTGGCGTACAGGGGCACCGCCAGGGCGAGTTGTGAAAAGAGCGCCCAGGAGAGCGTGGTAACACCGGTGAAAGCCAGGAACGGCAGGTCGGCGAGGAGCTCACGCCAGGGCGCCCTGGCCCGGGCGCCCGCTGCCGCCTGGTCAGGCGGCAGCAGGAACCAGGTGAGCAGTCCCATGCCGGTGTGAACGGCCCCCGAAATGCCGAACAGGACGGGCATCGGCCCGCGGACCAGCAGGGTGCCCAGCAGCGGCCCGCTGCTGGTGCCAATGTTTGCGGCAATGCCCCGCCAGCTGAATATGCAGGTCCGATCGCAGGTCCCATGCCGCTCGTGGGTCGCCAGCACGGCGATGGCCGCCTTGGCGGCCGGGCCGTACAGTCCGCCGCCCACGCCGGCAACGGCAGCCGCCGCCAGGGCGCCGGGCACGGTGTACACCAGGCCCAGCAGTGCGACGCCGGCGGAACGCAGAATCAGGCCCGCCGTCATGGTCAGCCGCCGGCCGTACCGGTCTGCCAGGGCGCCGCCCGCCAGGCTGCCCAGCAGCAGCATGAAGGACTGTGCCGCCAGCACGAGACCCACTTCGGCGGGGCTGAGACCCCGGCGGGTGGTAAACAGAATGGCAAAGAAGGGGACGAGCATGTACCAGCCGGCATGAAAAGCAAGAATGCCGCCCAGCAGCAGCTTCAGGCGCACGCGGGGAACACCTCCTGCTTCCTAGCGTACCCAATCACGGCAGACTGTCCCCCGCCGGAGCAAGCGCTCGAGTATAATGGGAGCAAGCGCGTAGATTTGAGGGGGAGCAACCATGGAAGAGCAGATTCGCTGCAAACTGTGCGGGGCGACGCCGACCGGCGACCCGGAGTTTCCCATTCGGCACTTCCAGCACCGCGAGGCGGAGAAGGCCGGGCGGGTGAAGGGCCCCATGGTCTATGTCTGCCCGAAGTGCTCAGGGCGGGCGCGCTACGAGGCCGACCAGGAGATGAAGCGCAAGTAGGCCAAAATGTGAAGCGCCGCCCGGGTCAGGCATGACCTCCGGGCGGCGTCGCTATTTCGTAAAGCTATCGTGGCTTCATCAGTTCCCGCACGCGGGCGACGATCTCCTCCTGGATCGCCGGCCCCTTGGTCAGGTGCCGGGTCGGGCCCAGGCGCAGCAGCGTCTTCTCGCCTTCCGTCAGATCCAGCGCCGTCAGCACCAGCAGGGGAATCTGCTGGGTCCATCTTCGCTGGCGCAGCAGCCGCACAAGCTGGAATCCGTCCAGGTTTGGCATCATCAAGTCGAGAATCAGCAGGTCCGGCCGGTCCTCCATGATGATTCGGAACGCCTCCTGGCCGTCCGACGCCGTCCGGACGGCATACCCCGCCCGCTCCAGCATCATGCCGACGATCGTCCGGACATCCGGATCGTCGTCGACCACCATGATCGACGGCCGGTCGGGAGCTTCCCCGCGGTTGCCAAGCACCGCCCGGATGGTCGTCAGGAGCCGGTCCTCGTCGATCGGCTTGCCAATTACTCCCGAGACGCCCAGCGCCACCAACTCGGGCTCATGACCGTCGGTGTAAGCGCTGACGACCACGACCGGAATGCCCTTGGTGACCGACTCTTCCTTGAGGCGCCGCGCCACTTCCAGCCCGTGCATGCCGGGCATCAGCAAATCGAGCGTGATGGCGTCGATGCGGCGGGTCTTGGCGATCTCCAGGGCCTGCTCGCCCGACGTGGCGCCGAGTGTGTGAAAGCCCTCCTGCTCCAGGGAAAGCATGATCAGCTTGACGATGTCCGGATCGTCATCGACCACCAGCACCGTCTTGCTGCCCAGCGAGACGGGCAGCTGCGGCTCAGGCGGCGCCGACTCGGCGGGCAGGGTGAAGGTGAACGTCGACCCCTTCCCCGCCTCGCTCTCCACCCAGATCCGGCCGCCATGCTCCTCTACGATCGCCTTGCAGATCGCCAGCCCCAGGCCCGTACCGCCGGTCTTGCGGGTGGAGGCGTTGTCGACCCGGTGGAACTTCTCGAAGATCTGGCTCTGGTGATCCTTCGGAATACCCGGACCCTGGTCCTGCACCCGGACCCGGATCATGCCGTCGTCCAGGTCGGCTGCGACGGTGACCCGGCTCTTCGCTTCACTGAATTTGATGGCGTTCGAAAGCAGGTTGACCAGCACCTGCTGCAGCCGGTCGTAGTCGGCCACGGCCCTGGGCAGGTCGTCGGGCAGATCGAAGCTGATATGAATCGACCGCTGGTTGGCGAAGCCCTCCAGCTCCCGGACGGCTCGGTGGACCGCATCGGCCATGGAGAGGGGCGCCCGCCGGATCTCCATTTTGCCGGCTTCAATCCGGGAGATATCCAAAATGTCGTTGATCAGCCGGATCAGCCGGTCGGTGTTGTTCTGGGCAATCGACAGCAGATCCCTGGCATCCGCCGGCAGAGGTCCGGCGATGCCGCCCAGCACGAGGCCCAGCGAACCCTTGATCGACGTCATCGGTGTGCGCAGTTCATGGGAGACGGTGGCGATAAACTCGCTTTTCATGCGGTCGACTTCCGTCTCTTTGGTGATGTCGCGGTACACGTAAATGCGGCCGATCACGCGGCCGAGTTCATCTTGCACGGGGGCGGAAAACTCGTGGAAGATCCGCGGATGGTCTTCACGGGTCTCGACGATCGCCGTCTGGATCTCAACGGGCGGCGACCCGTCGGGCAAAGGCGTCCACTCCAGGGCGCCGCTGCCCCGGAAGATTCGTGTTGCATGGCTGTGCAGTTCGTAGACCGACTGCCCCAGGCACCGCTCAGCGGGTATGCCGAGCACACTGCCCACCTGGTGGTTGGCCACGACGCACAGCCCCATGTTGTCGACCATGATGATGCTCTCGCCGGCCGATTCAAGAATCGACCGGAGCCGGTTGGCCGTGGCGTCGGCCGCCTCGCGGGCCGCCTGGATCTCCAGCAGGTTCTGCCGGAGCTGCTGCTCCATTTCCTTGCGGCGTGTCACATCCCGCGCGATGCCAACGTAGGCGACCACATCGCCGTGCTCGTCGGTAATCCGTGTGATGGAGAGATAGGAGTACCAGAGTACGCCGTCTTTCCGGCGGTTGATGATCTCCCCCACCCATTTGCCGCGGGTGCGGATTTGATCCCACATCTCGTCAAAGACGGAGCGTGGCGTCAGCCCTGACTTGATGACGTTTGTCTTCATGCCGACCAGTTCCGTGCGGCAATAGCCGGTCAGTTCTTCGTAGGCTGGGTTGACATCAGTAATGTTCGTCTCTTTGTCGGAGATGACAATGCCGTCAAGGCTGTGCCAAAATACGCTTCGCAGAATGGTAGTAAAGTCCAATCAACCGTTCCTCCCCGAGGGGGCCTCTCAGGCCTGCCCGCCGCTGGACATAATCTGGTCCAGCTGGCTGGCCAGGGTCATGGGGTCAAAGGGTTTTACCAGATACCCGATGGCGCCCAGCTCACGTCCTTTTTGGATTTCGGCTTGCTGGGCCCGGGCGCTTAGGAAAATGACAGGAATGTGCCGGGTGCCCGGCTGCGACTTGAGGGCCTTTATCGTCTCATAGCCGTCCATTTCAGGCATCATTACGTCGAGCAGAATCAGGTCGGGGTTATCAGCCGCTGCCTGCTGCAGCCCTTCTCTGCCGCCGGACGCGGCCGTTACTTGATGCCCTCCCTGATACATGAGGGAGAGCCGTACCATCTTCTGAATATCGGGGTCATCCTCAATGAGTAGGATGCGAAGCGGCATCGAACGCCCCCCTTTTTCGTTCACGAACTAACCTATATTGTAGGTCCTACCGCGACAGATGTCTACCTAAAGTGTCATTCGTAATACTTTGGTTGCTCCTAATTACGGTCTATAGGGTCCGCGAGTCTATACTGTCCCCACATTATTTTCGGATTTTGGGACTTGACTGTACCTTTTCTTGTACTTCCGGTGGATGGAGATGGCAGAGTGGCGGGATTACCCTGGAATCAGGGAAGAACCGACCACCAGTTCCGGGCCGAGCGGAAGGAGGCAGCCACCGTGACAACCAACATGATGTCTCCGGCCCGGCATGCCACCGGCACCCTGGAGCCCATCTTCAGGCCCCGTGGTATCGCCGTTGCAGGAGCTTCCAGCGATGCGACCAAACCCGGCCACCAGGTGCTGAACAACTTGCTGGAGGCTGGCTACCCCGGACACATCGCCGTCATCAACAAGGACGGGACGGCTGTGCTTGGCGTGCCCGGGTATCCCGCGCTGGATCATATCCCGGGGCCCGTGGAAATGCTCATCCTGGCCGTTCCTGCCGCGGTCACGGCAGATATGGTCGCTGCGATCCAACAGCGGGCCCGCACCCGGAAGGACCTGAAAGTGGTCGTCGCCATTGCCGGGGGCTTTGCCGAGACGGGCACTCCGGAAGGCACCGCGTGGCAGGCCGCGCTGGCCGAAGGGTGCCGGGCCGCCGGAGTTCGGCTGGTGGGCCCCAACTGCGTGGGCATCGTCGACAACAAAAACCGGGTTGATACGACCTTCTTGACCGGCGTCTCGCGCCGGCCCAGCGGTGTGTCACTGCTGAGCCAGAGCGGTGCCATGGGCGCCTGGATGGCCCTGGAGTGGGGCGCACGGCCTGTATCGGTCGGTCTGAGTAAGTTCATCAACCTAGGTAATGCAGCCGATGTCGATATGCCGGAGATGATGGAGTTCCTCGGCAAGGACGCCGCCACCCGGGCCGTCGGCCTGTATATGGAGGGGAGCGCCAACGCCCGGGCGCTGCTGGAAGCAGCAGGACGGGTGGCGGCGCGCAAGCCGGTCATCGTCCTGAAAGTCGGCCGGACGGATAGCGGCAGCGACGCTGTCCGCTCCCATACGGGCGCTCTGGCCGGAGCGGATGCGATTTATGACGGCGCCTTCCGTCAATATGGCCTGATTCGGGCCCAGCGGCTCGACGAATTCATCGCGGTGCTGAACGCCTTTGACCGGCTCCCGATGCCCCTGGGCGGCCGGGTCTCCCTGCTGACCAATGCCGGCGGTCCTGGCGTGTACGCGCTGGACTGCCTGAGCGACGCAGGCCTGAGTCTGGCCAAGTTCAGCCCGGCCACCCGGACCACCCTGGCCGGGGTACTGCCGCCCTACGCCTCGATTGGCCATCCGGACGGCCATGTAGACATGACCGGCGGCGTGACGGCCAGGCAGGTCGCCCAGTCAGTGGCAGCAGCGCTGCGCGATCACGGTGTGGACGCCGTCTTCCATCTCTTCATTCCGACAAAGTTCACTTCCGCCGAGGATGTGGCGGGCGAACTGCTGCAGCTGCTGCCCGGCCTCCGGCGGCACAGCCTCGACAAGCCCTACCTCCCCGTCCTGCTCGCCGGCCAGGGCGTGAGTGCCGCCCGCAAGCTGCTTGAAGAGAACGGCCTGGTCACCTTCGGTTCGCCTGATGAGGCGGCCGCGGCCCTCGCCGCGATGGTCCGCTACAGCATCGACCGGCAGCCGCCCACCATGGAGGCCGCAGCAGACGGGAGGACGCTTTCATGACCGTCCGGGACGTTGCGCTGGTGGCCCTCGACCAGGTGACGGCCGCCTGCCGGGCTGAGGGCCGGACCCAACTGACGGAGTGGGAAGCGTACAAGGTCTTGCGCCACTGGCAGATACCCGTGGCGCCGTGCCAGCTGGCAAAGGATCCGGCGCAGGCCGCTGAAGCGGCGGGGCAGCTGGGCGGCAAAGTAGCCGTCAAGATCGTTTCGCCTGATATCGTCCATAAGACCGAGGCCGGCTGCGTAAAGCTGGGGCTGGCCACACCGGCGGAGGCCGCAGCTGCCTTTGCGGAAGTGCAGACAAACGCCTGGCACTATCATCCGGGCGCCCGGGTCAGCGGTGTGCTGGTCCAGCAGATGGCCCCGCCCGGCGTTGAGATCATCGCTGGCGGGCTGAAGGACGGCTCCTTCGGGCCGGTGCTGATGGTAGGGCTGGGCGGCATCGTTGCGGAGGTCATGAAGGATGTGGCCTTCCGGGTGGCGCCCGTCACCGCCGCTCAGGCCAGGGAAGCCCTCCGGGGCCTCAAAGGCTATCCCCTGCTGGCGGGTGTGCGGGGCCGTCCGGCGGTGGATTTGCAGGCGCTCTGCCAGGCGCTGGTCAACATCTCACGGCTGGTGGACGCCTGGAGCGACTTGCAGGAGCTGGATCTGAATCCGCTGATCGCGTGGGACGGCGGCGTGGTAGCCGTCGATGCGCTCGCTACTTTGAAGAGCTGAGGAGCAGGCACTGGGCAGTGCCTGCTCCTCAGTTTCGCGACATAGCCCTTCTGTTTGCAGAGCGGTCTGTACCCTTCTGTCATTGAAGTTGAGAGAGGCTGCTAATGTGAGGTAATGGATGCATTTTGCCACGGAGGGCGCGGAAGGCGCGGAGGACACTGAATGGGACAAGAAAATGGCGATGGCGCTGATTGCGCAGATTACGGATCAGAGCCAACGGGGATTACCGAGCAACAACCAAGGGTAATCGGAATTGTATATTATTATATTTAATTATAAAATAGACGGCAGATCCTGAAAGAGCCATCAGACAAGGCGCAGGGACACATTCCCACTTCCACTGCCGCGATTTCCGTGTCCCCTTCCGCGCCTTCCGTGGAAAAATCCCATTCCCATTCCCACATTCAAGGCCCGTACTCTGACATGGGGCTCCTCGCCTCTCGGGACACATGCGGGAGGGAGTTGTCGGGTCCGGCAGCGAATCCTAAGTGTCCAGAGGTGATCTTTCCTTGCATCCCGACAAGCTGCCCATCACGATCCTGACTGGTTTCCTGGGTGCCGGCAAGACGACGCTGCTCAACCACATTCTCCGGGGCGAACACGGTCTGCGGGTCGGCGTCATCGTCAACGAGTTCGGTGAAGCCGGCATTGACGGCGACCTGGTGCTCCGGGCGGACGATGAAGTCCTGGAGCTGAATAACGGCTGCATTTGCTGCACGGTCCGGACTGATCTGCTGGAGGCCGTCGGCCGGCTGCTGACGCGGCGCCCCCGGGTGGAGTATGTACTGGTAGAGACCACGGGCCTCGCCAATCCGGGGCCCATCGCCCAGACCTTCATGAGCCACGGCGTGATCGACGTGTGCCGGCTCGATTCGATCATTACGGTGGTCGATGGGTACAACTTCGACCGCAACCTGGGCGCCGACCCGGCCTGCCGGGCGCAGCTTGAGTTCGGCGATCTCATCTTGCTCAACAAAATCGACCTGGTCAGCCCGGAGCGGGCCGATCAGGTCGAGGCAGCCATCCGTGCAATCAATGCGGATGCCCGGATCTTCCGGAGCCAGGGGGCGCAGGTCGATCTGGCGGCCATTCTGGGCGTCGGCACCTTCGATCCCCAGCGGCTATTGGACGAGGAAGACCACCATCACTGCGAAGGCGAGTCCTGCACGCATGAGCATCATCATGACGAGCACCTGAGCGGCATCTCGTCGGTCAGCTACCGGACGCGGCGCCCGTTTGACGCCGAGCGGCTCAACGCGTATCTATGCCGCCTGCCGGTGGGCGTGCTGAGGGGCAAGGGGATCCTGTATATCGCCCAGTTGCCGGAGCATGCAGTGATCATGCATCAGGTCGGCGACCGGCACGGGTTTGAGCCCGGTGCCGCTTGGAACGGCGCCGGGCCCGAGTCTCGCATGGTATTGATCGGCAAGCATCTGGACAGCGCGGAGATCATCCGCGAGCTGGAGGCGTGTCTGCTCTAGTAACAGCGAATGCGGCGGATTTTCTCGCCCCGGAATGCGAAGACCATGCAGCGGTCGCCCTGACCCTTGGGGCCGCCCTGATAGGCCACTTCAGCCGCGGCGCCTGTCTCGCTGATGATCAGGTTTTCCACCGTGAAGTTGATGCAGGGGTAAGCTTCCCAGAGGCGGATAAAGAAGGCGTTGACAGCTTCGGCACCCACGGCCGTCTCGTCGGCATGGAGCTCCACATCGGGCGTCATCAGCGGCATCACGTTGCCGGGGCAGTGGCTGTTCAGCATGTGGACAAAACGGACCACCGCCTGTTCGATGGTCTCAAGGGTGGGCACCTGTGCGGTCCTGGTCATACGACCCCTCCTTCGGCGGTTTTCCTGATGTAAACGTATCATGCCGTAAGCTGTTGACTCTATCCACCATTCGTACAAACCTACGCACCGGGTGCATGCCCGAGAAACGGGCGCGGGGAGACTGTACAGCGAGGTGGAAGCATGGATGAGAAACTGATCGCTCAGGCCGCCCGCCAGTTCAGTGCGGCGGCGGACACCCTGGTCGGTGTGTGCCGGCTGCTCGAAAGCTGCGGCATGGAAGATGAGCCCGTGGAAAGGCTGCTGCTGGCACTGGAAGATGTGACCCGCAAGGTCCATGCGATGCACCCGCCGGACGACCGGCTGCAGTTCGAGCCGGCCGACCTCGCCCGTCCGGGCTGTCACCTGGCGCCCGAGGGCCGGTAGGGGAACTCTGCACACTCTCCGGTCGTCCAACGCTCACGAGGGACTGACCAGGGAGTTGTTGCATTTTGACAAGGCGGTATGTCGGCGCCTATGGGGTTCTGGTTCAGAACGAGGCAGTGCTGCTGATCAGGAAGCTGCGCGGGCCGTATGAGGGATCCCTGGACCTGCCCGGCGGAGGAATCGAGCACGGGGAGCACCCGGACGATGCCGTGCGCAGGGAGTTCCAGGAGGAGACCGGCCTGCTGGTCCGGACGGTTCGGCAGTTGGCGCCGTACAGCCGGGTTACCGGCGACCTCCACCACCTCGGGTTCCTGTACGAGGTGACCCTGGTCCGGGAGACGGACCCACTGAAGACCGACCCCGACGGTGAAGACGCCGGCGGGGCGCTCTGGGTGCCTCTGGCAGAGCTTGAAGCCCATTGGCTCTCCCCACTTGCACTGCACGGAATTGATTCAAACGCCTAACGGGAAGCTCAGTCCGCCGGTGCGAAGATCGGCGGGAAAAGGCGGGTGAACAAGGGTGGAGCGAGGACGCCAGTCACGCCGAGAATCATTGCGGCAATAAGCCGCTCCGTCGCGACGACGCCCCCCAACCGGATCAGGGCACACCCACGTGAAAACTACTTAGGGTTGCCGCTGGCCCCAATCGCCCGCCGCTCCCGCAGCACCCGGGCGAGGACTTCTTCCCGCCCCCGGGTTCCCGGCTCCCAGAACGGCCCCTCCACCCCGTCGGGCAGATAACGCTGCTGAACCCAGCCCGCCGCAAAATCGTGCGGATACTGGTAGCCCTTGCCATACCCGAGCCGCTCGCCGCTGCCGTACCCGCCGTCTTTGAGATGGTTGGGCACGGGCGGCGTCTTTTCGCGCCCCACCATCGCCAGCGCCTTGTCAATGGCCAGGTAAGCCGTGTTGGACTTCGGCGCGCAGGCCAGGTAAATCGCTACCTCCGCCAACATAATTCTGCCCTCGGGCATGCCAATGAATGAGACGGCATCCGCCGCTGCCTGTGCCAGGGGCAAGGCCGTCGGATCCGCCAGCCCGATATCTTCCGCTGCTGAAATCACCAGCCGCCGGGCAACAAACCGGGGGTCCTCGCCGGCGTAGATCATGCGGGCCAGCCAGTAGACGGCGGCGTCCGCATCCGAACCCCGGATCGATTTGATCAGGGCGCTGGCCACATGGTAGTGCTCGTCGCCGTCCTGATCGTAGACCACGGCCCGCTTGAGAAGCGCCTCCTCAGCGATGGGCAGGGTCACCGTCCGCCGGCCGTTCTCATCCGGATCCGCCAGCACCACAGCCAGTTCCAGGGCGTTGAGCGCCGTGCGGGCATCGCCGCCCGAAGTGCGGATCAGGTGTTCCGCCGCATCGTGCGCCAGGGCGGCGTTGTAGTTACCAAGACCCCGCCCGGGCAGCTCCAGAGCCCGCTCCAGCAGCTGGCGGATGTGCCTGTCCGTCAGCGACTGCAGCTCGAAGATGCGGGTGCGGCTGACCAGGGGGGCGTTCACGCTGACCAGCGGGTTCTGCGTCGTGGCGCCGATCAGGGTGATCAGCCCCTCCTCCACGTGGGGCAGAAGGGCATCCTGCTGGTCCTTGCGCCAGCGGTGAATCTCATCGATGAAGACGATCGTCCGGCGGCCATACTGGCCCATGCGGGTTTTGGCTTCATCGACGATGCGGCGGATATCCGGCACACCGGAAGTAACAGCGTTGAGCTGTTCAAAGTGAGCGTCCATTTTGGAGGCCATGATGCGTGCCAGGGTAGTCTTGCCGGTGCCGGGCGGTCCGAAGAGGATGCAGGACGGCACCTTGCCGGCCTCCAGCGCCTTGCGCAGGAACTTACCCGGGCCCAGAATGTGCTCCTGGCCCACATATTCTTCCAGGGTCTGCGCCCGCATGCGGGCCGCCAGGGGCGCCTGGCTGGCCATTTGCTGTTGACGGGCGTACTCAAACAGATCCACCGAGACCACTTCCTCCGGCTGATCATGCAACGGGGCTGCGACATCCCGCAGCCTTATGCAGTTCGGGATTGTGACGGGCATCTCCTTGTGTCACAATTATCTATAGATGGTTGAAAGGAAGGGTGAGGGGTTTGTCCGAAACGCTGACCCGCACGTTCTTCGAAGACGAGTTACAAGGGCTGCAGGAGCAGTTCGCCACCGAGTCAGGTGCTGAGAAGGTCGTGGTCGATCTGATCCTGAAGGGCGGCTCCACCATGCGGCTGGAGGGGGAGCCGGTCTGCACCGACACGTACATTGCTTTCGACCGGAAATCCGGCGCCCACAAATCCCGGACGGTGCTGCTCTACAAGGGCATCCTCGGCGTCAACATCTCGGCGGAAAACGAGAAGAAGGTCGGCTTCCATCGCTGACCGACAGCGGGCCGCCCGAAAAGCCGGGCGGCCCGCATGTTACGTCGTGGGCTGCAGTTCGTCGAAGGGGACGGGCCGGGCGTGATACTTGCCATGATACTGGTACAGGTCGCACTCAATCCGGCCGTTGTAGAGTTTACGCTTCTTATCGGCACCCCGGCCGAAGTAACGCTCAAACCCCTTATGGGCCGTAATCACGAAGACAGACCACTCAGGCAGCCCCTTGCACACCCGCCCCAGCTCCCGATAGAGACGCTCCACCTCTTCGCGTTCCCCGAGCCGCTCACCGTAAGGCGGATTGGTGATCAGGTAGCCGTACTTCGACTCGGTCTTCAGGTCTTTCAAGGGCTGGCGCCGCAGGGTGACTGATTTGGTCAGACCGGCACGCTTGAGGTGGTACGTTGCCAACTCCAGCACTTCGGTGTTGACGTCGGTCGCGATGATCTCCAGCTGCTTGTCGTAGTCGGCCAGGTCCAGGGCCTCGTCCCGGGCCGCCTGCCAGAGCTCCGGGCCGATCCGCTCCCAGCCATCCGCACTGAACTGCCGGTGGATACCCGGGGCAATGTTGTGTCCGATCAGGGCCGCCTCGATGGGGATGGTGCCCGACCCGCACATGGGGTCCCAGAAGGGACGCTCGGGATGCCACCGGGCCAGCTCGATCAGAGCAGCGGCCAGGGTCTCCTTGATCGGCGCTTCCGCGGTCAGTTTGCGGTAGCCCCGCTTATGTAGTCCCGGACCCGTGGTGTCCATCGTCAGCATCGCCACGTCCTTAAGGAGCGATACCTCAATAGAGTACAGGGCGCCGGTCTTGGGAAACCACTCGAGCCGGTGCTTTTGTTTCAGCCGCTCGACAATCGCCTTCTCTACGACGCCCTGGCTGGCCGGCACGCTGCTCAGCTGCGACTTGTGCGATCGGCCGTTGATGTGGAAGTTCCCGTTAGCGGGAATCCACTCGTCCCAGGGCAGCGCCCTGGTGCCCTGAAACAGTTCCTCGAAAGTCGTGGCCGGGAATTCGCCCAGTTTGACCAACACCCGGTCGGCCGTACGCAGCCACAGGTTCGCCCGGCAAATGGCGGCTTCATCCGCCTGGAAGGTAACGGCGCCGTTGTCGACCGTCACGTCGATGTAGCCGAGGTCCTTGACTTCTTTTGCGACCAGCGCCTCCAAGCCCATGGGGGCGGTGGCGATCAGTTCAACGCTTGCCATGCGGTCATTGTCTCGCTTTCTCTGATGAGAACTACCCGTTCATTATAGCCCACCGAAGAACAAATCGCACCAGGGCTCCCAGCGGTCGTCCTTGCCCGTGCGACGGTAACAGCGCAGAGCGGCGGCCGTGAAGGGGGCCAGATCCGACAGTTCGTTCCGGGCTTCCGCCTCCATGCGGTCCAGGCCGTCCCGGTCGATGCCAAACCGGGTGACGGCCAGCGTCAGGTGCGGTGTGTAGCCGCCGCCGGCATGGCGGTTGGCTTCGACCGGGATGAGGGGATCCAGTGCCTGCAGCACCGCGCGATGCAGCAACGTCAGCCCCGGAGAGTCCACGGACAGGAACAGAACCCCGCCGGCGAACCGGCCGGGGGCTCCGAGCCGGGCCTGCAGCGGAGAAAGGCCGGCGCAGGCGGCCCGGACCGGCGAGAGGATTCGCTCCGGATCCTCAGGCCAAGTGAAAGGGGGCCTGACGGTGATGTGGGGTTCCACGTTGTGGTGGGGGTGCCCCCATCGGGCGCGAAATGCCTCGATGATGCTCCCCGTTGGCTCCGGCGGGACCACGGCGAAGAAGTATCTGGCCACAGAGTTCCCCTCCAGCGAATAGACTCCCCGTTTGATCATGTAAAGGAATCAACAGTGACCGCCGAATTGCATCCGCGTTTTCGCCGGGACGGAAAACCGTGTCGAACGAATTCTTCGCTGGCAGCGATCAGGGTGGTTGACGGACTGCCAAAATACCCTTAAATTGGAAACAGAAGTTGACACCCCATCGGCGCGCAGGGGGGTGTCGGCACAAGGGGGATTTGGATGGAGAACAACCAGCTGAGCGGTCTGCCGGGTCTCATCGGTCTGATTGAGACTCGACAGTGGGACAAAGCTTGGCAGGAGTTCGAGCGACTTGGGCAGGAAGGTCCACCTTCCGCCCGCCTGCTGCTCATGGGATCACACGCTGCCTACGGGCGGCGGGACTTCTTCAAAGCCCGGCACCTGGCCGAAAAAGCGCTGGCCTCCTGGAGCCCGTCGGACCCCCTCAAGCTGCTGGGGCAAATCCGCTTTCACCTTGGTATGGTAACCCGCTGGATCGGCGACACACACGTCGCCTTGGAGCAGTTTCAGGCTTTCCTTCAGGAATTATCGGCCAAATACCCCGAATTGTCGATGGGTGAAGGCAAGGCCTATTACTATCTGGCTCTGACCCTCAGGGACCGCAGAGAACTCGACGGTGCGGCGGCCGCCTACAGGCAGGCGAACGAATGCTTCCGCCGCGACGGCCTTCCATCGCTGCTTTGCGCAGGTCTGCAAAACCTAGCCTGGCTGTTCTGTCACGTGCACCGTCCCGCCGAAGCCCGAACCGCCCTGGAAGAATCAGCCCTCCTGCTGGACACCCCGGAAGACCGCATTCATCAAACTCTGGGGGAAGCCTTCCTCGCCGCTATTGAAGGCAGATTCGGCCACGCTGCCAACCTTTGCGAGAGCATCTTCCGCAGGGTCGAGCGAGGCGAATCGATCACTGAGGAAGAGCAGTGCCAGGCCGCCTGGATCGCCGGCACCGTAGCTCTTGACCAGGGGCATCTGGAAAGCGCCGCAGCACTGGCAAGCATTGCGCTTACATACGCCACACAAGCCAAGGACTCCCGCCTGATGAACGACGCAAGCTCACTGCGGCGCAGTGTTCTCTTACGACAGCAGGCAGGGGCTTAGGAACGGCCCCTGTATTGCACAGCAGGTTTTCGCTGGCAGCGAAACTCGACAGGAGAGTAACCCGTGAGGAGGTCTCGCAGGATGAAGAAGCTCGTGGTCACAGTCCTGGTGTTGGCGGTTTCGCTGCTGGCATTCGCCGGCGTAGCTGCCGCCGAGCGCGGCGATATTGGTGGCGTTGGTGTCTCATCCGTCGGCGTCAAGAAGCTTAAGTGACATTTTCGCTGGGAGCGAAAAACCCCACCTGCGAATGGTGGGGTTTGGCTTTGCGCCTAATAGACCGGCCCGGCAGCCGTGGCGCCCGGCCCGGCCGTCATAACCATGGCGATCCGATCGAGCGCCTCGGATACATCGGCAGCGACTACGTCCTTGTGGGTCACCAGTCGCACGCGCCGGGGCCCCGTGGCGTTGTTCAGCACCCCGGCTTTGGTCAGGGCGCCGGCCAGCGCCTCTGCCGTCCATCTGGTGTCGAGAATGTCGAACATCACCATATTCGTCTGGACCGTTTCCATATCCACCTGCAGGCCGGGAATCTCATTTAGCCCCCGGCCGAGAATCCGAGCGTTCTCATGGTCTTCGGCGAGCCGCCCGACCATGGACCGGATGGCCACCAGACCTGCCGCCGCCAGAACGCCGACCTGTCGCATACCGCCGCCCAGCAGCTTGCGGGCGCGGTGCGCCCTGGCGATGAACGCCTTGGAACCCACCACCACCGAGCCCACCGGCGCCGAAAGGCCCTTGCTCAGACAGAACGTGACCGAATCCACCGGCGCCACCAGCTCCGCCACCGGGCGCCCCAGGGCGACAGCGGCGTTGAAAATCCGGGCGCCGTCCATATGGACGGGCACGCCGTAACGGTGAGCCACATCGGCCACCGCGGCGACGTTTTCCATGGGGAGGATGCAGCCGCCGGAGCGGTTGTGGGTATTCTCGACGCAGACCAGCCCGGTGTGCGGGTAATGGACGTTGACACCCCGAATCGCGGCCTCCACACGTTCCGGGTCCATCGCACCGTTCATGCCTGGAATCGGGCGGGTCTGACAGCCGGAGAGAACGGCAATGCCGCCCTGTTCGTAATAAAAGACATGGCTCTCGGCTTCAAGGATCACCTCGTCGCCGCGGGTCGTGTGGCTCATGACACAGACCTGGTTGCCCTGGGTGCCGGTGGGCACAAACAGGCCGGCTTCCTTGCCCAGCAGGGCTGCTGCCTCGGCCTCCAGCTGGTTTACCGTCGGGTCTTCGCCGTAAACGTCATCGCCCACGGCTGCTTCAGCCATTGCCCGGCGCATTTCGGGCGTCGGAACGGTAACCGTATCGCTGCGCAGATCGATGATCCTCATCCGCTGTCACGACCCCCCATAGTATTTCGCATATAGAAGATTCTCTGCCCGGGACAGGCGCCCCTGCGGGAGCTAACAAAAAGCGACCCCCCGCAGGAGTCGCTTCGCAAACCAATTCTCTAGAGCACGGAGTCGATCTTGGCCTTCAGGTCCTTCTTGGGCGCAAAGCCAACGATCCGCTCTACCGGCTTGCCGTTCTTGAAGACCAGCAGCGTGGGGATTGACATGACGCCGTAGTTGGCAGCAAGAGACTGGTTCTCGTCCACGTTCAACTTGCCAGTGACGAGCTTCCCCTCGTACTCGCCGGCCAGTTCCTCTACGATGGGAGCAATCATACGGCACGGTCCGCACCAGGGCGCCCAAAAGTCCACCAGCACCGGCCGGGCCGAGTTCTCGACAGCTTCGGACCAATTCGCGCTTGACAGCGTCATCACCTTATCGCTGGCCACTCAAATGACCTCCTTCTATGTAAGAGCAGGCACTGCATGTTCTATTCTACCCAATCGCGGTTTACTGTGTAAAGCGAAAGAGGACACCCCGGAGGGCGTCCTCTTCTGCACAATTACCCCACCGTGCCGTGTCTCCGGTAGAGAATGAACCTGCGCTCTGGCAGGTGGGTGCCCGTCCGGGAGCTTTCTCAGTCCCCTGGCATCGCGGTGAACCGCGACGGGGGCATTGAGGCTGCTCCACCAGGTTGGACTCCCGATGTATTGCTGTTAGGTCATTTCGTACCGGTTTATCACGCACACAGCAGGGAGTGCTGTTATGATGTGCGGTTGGCTCGGTTTTCATGATAGCAGTCTCACATTTTCAAAACAAGACTTGACATAATCACACCAGGAGCGCTATCGTACAGGATTTGAGCCTCGGGGCAACCGAGGCTCATTCCTTCGGCAGCGCCAGCAGCAGGGAGCTGTCCTCCTCCCAGCGGGCCGTCGCCCGGTGTGGGTTCACCCGACTGGGCAGCCGCAGCTCCCGGTAGAACTGGCTGACCGCCGACAAATACCGGAACTGGTCGGGCCCTTCCGTCCGCTCCTCCACCGTGCGGCGCCCGCCGATCGCAATGCCGCTCTCCGTCACCTGCACCTGAACGGATTTGGGATCAATGCCCCGGAGCGAAGCCCGGAGCAGCAGCACGTCACCCTGATCACTCAGCTCAAACGCCGGCGCCGCCTCCGCATTGGACAGCAATTCCCGCCCGGACTGCTGGCGCAGCAGATCGAGCAATGACAGAAACACAGAACCTCCCCCCCACCCCCAGAATATGCACCGTGCGCCATCCGGGGTCGGAGAGGCATCGCGAATTGCCCAATTACGGCTGGCACCGCCCGGAGCGTACTCCGGTTGGGGGTTGAGGAGCATCGGAGCCGGTAGTTCAGGATTCGCAGGGGGGACTGCGCGCCCGCAGCGGAGCGAGGACGCCAGTCCCACCGAGAATCATTTCAGTAATAAGCGGCTCCGCAGCGACGAGGCCCCCAACCGGAGTACGCGACTACCTACTCAGAGGCGAGCCGTATATGCAATTCGCGGAGCTGCTTCTCCGCCACCTCGCCTGGCGCCTCGGTCATCAAATCCGTTGCCTTCGCCGTCTTCGGATAGGCAATCACGTCGCGGATCGACTGGCGCCCGGCGAGCAGCATCACAAAGCGGTCCAGGCCGAAGGCGATGCCGCCGTGGGGCGGGGCGCCATACTCAAACGCATCGAGCAGGAAGCCGAACTTCGTGTTCGCCTCCTCCTCGCCCAGGCCCAGCAGCTGGAACATCCGGTTCTGCAGATTCCGCTGATGGATTCGGATCGACCCGCCGCCCAGTTCCACGCCGTTCAGCACCAGGTCATAGGCGTTGGCGCGCACGGCAGCGAGCTCATCGCGCGTGGCGCCTTCCCTGAAGACCACGGACAGATCCTCCGGATGCGGCGACGTAAACGGATGGTGGACCGCCACAAACCGGCTCTCTTCCTCATCCCACTCCAACAGCGGGAAGTCCATGACCCACAGCAGGTTGAACTCGCCCGCCGTGCGCAGCCCGAGCCGCCCGCCCATCTCCAGGCGCAGGGCGCCCAGGGCCGCGGCCACCACGCCGGGCTGGTCGGCCACAAACAGCAGCAGGTCGCCCGGCTCCCCGCCTAGCCGCCGGATGATCTCGCCGGTCTGCTCCTCGGTCAGGAACTTGGTGAACGTCGACTTGACCTCGCCGGTCTCCTGAATCGCCATATAGGCCAGGCCCTTGGCCTTGTACGTCTTGACCAGCTCGGTCAATTCGTCGACCTGTTTGCGGGAGTACCCGGCACAGCCCTTGGCGTTGATCGCCTTGACCTGGCCGCCGGCTTCCACGGCGTTCTTGAACACGCTGAAGCCGCAGGCAGCGGCGAGATCGCTCAGGTTGACGAACTCCATGCCGAACCGCAGGTCGGGCTTGTCCGAGCCGTACTTCTCCATCGCCTCGGCCCAGGTCATCCGCCGGAAAGGCGTCTTGACTTCCACGTCCAGCGACTCCTTGAAAATCCGGGCGACAAGCTGCTCCATCAGCCCCAGCACATCATCCCGCTCGACGAAGGACATCTCCACGTCGATCTGAGTGAACTCGGGCTGCCGGTCGGCGCGCAGGTCCTCGTCGCGGAAGCAGCGCACAATCTGGAAGTAGCGTTCCAGGCCCGCCACCATCGACAGCTGCTTGAAGAGCTGTGGCGACTGGGGCAAGGCGTAGAACTTGCCGGCGTTCACCCGCGAAGGCACCAGGTAATCGCGGGCGCCTTCCGGAGTCGATTTTGTCAGCATGGGCGTCTCGATCTCCAGGAACCGGTGCTGGTCGAAGAAAGCCCGCGTGGTAGTGGTGACCCGGTGGCGAAGAATCAGGTTCCGCTGCATCTCCGGCCGCCGCAGGTCGAGGTAGCGATACTTCAGGCGGACGAGTTCGTCAACGTCCACCTCGTCCTGAATGTAGAAAGGCGGGGTCTTGGCGGGGTTCAGAATGCGCAGCTCCTGGGCCCGAATCTCCCAACGGCCCGTGGCCATATTGGGATTGACCGCCTCCGGGGCGCGCTCCACCAGTTTGCCACGGGTGGCCACGACGAACTCGCCCCGCACCTGCTCGGCCTTATGGAAGATCTCGCTGGCATCTTCTTCGTCGAAGACGACCTGCACCGTACCCGTCCGGTCGCGCACGTCGATGAAGATCAGCGCCCCGTGGTCGCGGCGCCGCTGCACCCAGCCGTTGATGGTGACCACCTGTCCGACCGCCGCCTCGCCGATGTCACCGCAGAAGTGGGTCCGCTTCATGCCCTGGATCGGTTCCGTCATGACTTCCGCCCTCCGATCGTTCTCTGCACCATATCAGCCGCAACCGTCTCCTGCGTGCCGGCATCCATATCCTTCAGAACGGCGGTGCCGTTCTTGACCTCGTCCTCGCCGAGAATCACCACGAACCGGCTGTTCTGCTTGCCCGCGTACTTCATCTGGGCTTTCAGCGACCGGCCCAGGTAGTCGATATCCGCCGAAATGCCGGCAGCCCTCAGCTCATAGAGCAGCTTGATACCTGCCGGCCGGGCCTCCGAACCCATGGTCGCGATGAAGGCGTCCATCCGGGGCCGGGGCGGAAAGGCCTGCTCCAGCAGCCCCTCGGCTTCCAGGGCCATCAGGACCCGTTCCATGCCCATGCCGAACCCGACGCTCGGCGTGGGCTTGCCGCCGACGATCTCCATCAGGCCGTCGTAACGACCGCCGCCCCACAGGGCCGACTGGGCGCCCAGCTTGGCACTGATCACTTCAAAGACCGTCTTCGTGTAGTAATCCAACCCACGCACGATGCGCGGATCGACCCGGTAGCTGACGCCCAGGGCCGTCAGGTGCGCCTGCAGCCCCTCCCAGTGTGCCTTGCACTCGTCGCACATGTAATCGAGACCGACAGGGGCGGTCCTCTGCGCGGGGTGGCTGGCGTCCTTCTTGCAATCGAGCAGCCGAAGCGGGTTCTTGTCGATGCGGGTGTTGCAGTCCTCGCAGAGTTCGGCGAGGTGCGGTCGGAAGTGGTTCTGCAGCGCTTCCCGGTACTTGGGCCGGCAGACCGGGCACCCAATTGAGTTGATGTTGACCGTCAGGCCCCGCAGTCCAAGCCGACCGACCACCTCGAGGCTGAGGTGGATCACTTCGGCATCCACCGCCGGGTCCTGCGCCCCGAAGACTTCCACATCCAGCTGGTGCAGCTGGCGGAAGCGCCCCTTCTGCACGTTCTCGTAGCGGAAGTTCGGCCCGAACGCGAAGATCTTCGTCGGCTGCGGCTGGTTTGCGACACCATTCTCGATGAATAACCGGCAAAGGCCGGCCGTCAGTTCGGGCCGCATCGCCATGCGCCGGGGGTCCGGATCGTCGCCTCGGGGCACGATGTTGAACATCTCCTTGGTCACGATGTCGGTGGTCGTGCCGACGCCGTGGATGAACAGCTCCACGTACTCGATGACAGGCGGGCGAAACTCCTGGTAGCCGTACTGCCCGGCCACCTTCCGGAAGTGTTCCTCCAGCTGCTGCCACCGGTAGCTGTCCTTCCAGCCGTATTGTTCGCCCGGCAGGAAGTCGTTAAATCCCTTCGGCGCCTGAATCGCCATGGTAGATCCCTCCGTCTGGAAAATAGAAAACGCCCGTCCCAGCCATGGGACGAGCGTAAGCTCGCGGTGCCACCCACATTGAAGCCCGCCGGTATGCCAGGCGCACTTCCTCTCAGTAGGGCCAGTCAGCCCCCTCCCTCTGCTAACGGCGGGAGTCTCCGGTGGAACCTGTCGGCCTGCCGGCCGTTCAGCCCCACGGCTCCGAGGTGTGCTTCGCTGCCGCTGCCCTGCCCGCCTTTCACCCTACGGCGTGCTCTCTGAGAAGGCGCCTTGCCGCTACTAGTCCCCTTCATAGCCTTTAATCTGGAATTCTACCGGAGTAGGGCGCCACTGTCAAGCTGTTCACACCAATAGCTTCACGGCTTCCGGAATCGCCTCGAGCTGCAGGGGCAGTCCCCCGGTCACCTCGCCGTCCAACTGGACGGGCGCATCCTCGCCGGCTGCACTCTCGATGCGGGCCGCCCGCACCTTGCGGTAGACCACGTTCTCCATGCCGCGGTGCCAGCCCGCCACGGCGGCCAGGGCGTATTTCAGATACTCCAGCCGGTTGCCGGACTGAAAGATGCAAATGTCCAGGTCCGGGTCGCTCAAGTCCGCCGCAGGCGTCAGTTTGAACCCTCCGCCGTAGGAGCGGGCGTTGCCGGCGACCACGAACCGGCCAACCACTTCTTCCCCCGGCAGCTGAACCCGCACAGGCTGCAAGTCCCAATTCCAGATGTATTTCAGCGCGGCGATGCCGAAAGCCGCCTTGCCCAGCGTCTTCTTCAGTCCCGGATCCACCGCCGCCGAGACCGCCGCGTCCAGCCCGACGCCAGCCATGAGCAGGAAATAGCGGTTATTGGCCCGGCCCACCGTCACTCGCCTGACTTCCCCCCGCCGAATGCGCTCCACCACCTGGTTGACGTCCCGGGGGAAGCCGATTTCGGCGGCCAGGACGTTCGCCGTGCCCCCGGGCCAGAAACCCAGGGCGACTTCGGTGCCGACCAGGGCCTGCAGCACTTCGTTCATGGTGCCGTCGCCGCCGTTGGCGACGACGAGGTCGCAGCCCCGGGCCACGGCTTCCCGTGCCAGCTCGGTGGCATGGTTGGGGTGCTGCGTCGGGCAGATATCCACGGTGCTTCCGGCTTCAGTCAGCAGGGCAGCGAAGCGGTCTACGGCGGCCTGCCGCTCCCGACGGCGCCCCGCGTTCGGGTTGAATATGACGGCGATGCGGGAAAACGTCACGAGGTCGTCCTCCTCACGGCTGCTTCGTCCATTCCCTCATTCATATCATGCGCTACGCGCTGACATTCGCCCGTGCGTAAATCAATCGGAGTTCATCAACGCGCCGCCTGGCCAATTCTTCGACCCGTGCGGCATAGGCCGCCGGATCGTTCGGGTTGTCGGGAGCCTTGAGGAGCCAGCCGCTGTAGCCGCCCAGGGGCTTGTACCACTTCGATGTGGCACCGCCGCCCAGACCGATCACGGTCTGCCGCTCCTCCATCATTTGAACGTTATAGATCGACTCCCGGCCCGGCAGGCTGTAGCCGACGTTCTCCATGGAGCCGACCATGAACTTCTGCCGGTACAGGTAGTACGGATGCTGTCCCATCGCCCGGGCCGTGCGGGCGGCGTCCCGGAATAACTGCTCGGCTTCTTCGTAGGTCAGCGCCCGCAGGGCCTCCGCCGCCTCCCCTTCGGCCTGGTGCAGCCGGGAGCCCCGCTTGATGGCCAGCGTATGTACCGTCAGATTATCCGGCGCCAGGCGCTGCATGTCCCGCAGTGTGTAGGCCACTTCCTCCGGCCCTTCGCCCGGCAGCCCGATGATGATGTCCGAGTTGACGACGAACGGGTGGGGGTGGCTGCGAACCAGGTCGTAGGCCCGGTAGAACTTCTCCACGGTATGGATGCGGCCCAGGTGCAGCAAAGTAGCCTGGACGGTCGTTTGAGGATTGACGCTGACCCGGCTGACACCGTGGGCAGCCATGGCATCCAGCTTGGCCCGGGTGAAGGTCTCGGGGCGCCCGCCTTCCACGGTGTACTCCTCGGGCACCTGCCCCCGGAGGATGGTCTCAGACGCCTTCTTCAGCATCCAGGCGAAATCCTCATCGCGCGGGCTGGTCGGCGTGCCGCCGCCGAAGTAGATCGACTGTACCCGCAGCCCCAGTTCCCGAATCCCGTCGCCGATGATCTCCATTTCGCGCCCGAGGGCTTCCAGGAAGGCAGGGACCTGGCTCCGGTGCTCCAAAATGGGATAAATCGAGAATGAGCAGAAGGAACAGATAGAGGGGCAGAACGGGATGCCCACGTAAATCGATATCGCCCGCGGGTCCTGGTTCAGAAAAGGCCGCTGCAGGCGCGCCACGCCCGTCACCAGCGCCGCCTTCTCAGGCGTCAGGCGGTACTCGCGTACCAGCTCGGACTCCGGGTCGGCCTCGCCGGCATCCAGCATCTGATGGACAAGCTTCGTCGGCCGGACGCCCGTCAATATGCCCCACCCGGGGCGGAAGCCCCGGAGTTCGCCCAGCACATCGACGAGCAGCCCCTTTGCCACCCGGCGCAGACGGTGGTTGAACGTGCGGGGGCTCTCCCCGGCCTCCCTTACGAGGGAAGCCTGCGCCTGGCGCCCGCCCGCCGGCCCCCGGGCCGCGACCTTCACGGACCACTGCACAGCGCCATCATCCGACGTCAGGGCGGAGACGTCCACATGCCAGGCGGCCCCCTGCGCCCGGGGCTCCGGCGGGACCGCCACGGTAATCTCCTCGCCGGGAAAGAAAACGTGGCCGAGCTGGCGCAGGTCGGCGCCAAACAGGGTGCTGTTGCCCCACAGAACGATTTCAGGCAATGCGGCTCCACCTCGTCACCTAGTATAGAGCACTCGCGCCCCATGACAAAGCCCGCCGGACAAACTCCCGTCCGGCGGGCCGTGGCCTGCTTTCGACTATGGATTCTCGAAGCGTTCAAGAATAGCGCAGAGTGTTGAGAGGTCTTCCTCCGGCAGATGGGCCACCAACTGACTGAGGGCTACCCGGCGGCGCTCTTCGGCGGCGACTACCGCCTGCTCGCCTTCCGCAGTCACCTTCACCCAAACGACGCGCCGGTCCTTCTGGTCGCGGTCCCGCGTCACCAGCTTCGCTTTGACGAGGCGGTCTACCAGCCCCGTCGCCGCACTGAGGGTGACGTTCAAATGGGCGGCCACTTCGGAGACCTGCCGCGGGCCATTGTCGACCAGATGGCGCAGCACGGTGCGCTGGCTGCCCGACAGCATGGGCCCGGGCGCCACTTCCAGGTGGGCCGCGGCAGCAGAAGTCAGGTATCTGCCCAGCCGGTCAAATGCCGTTTCAAGACGGGCCACATAGGTGGCGGGGGTTTCGGCGTTCAACAGGGTGACCTCCGCTCTTGACAAGTACTTCGCATGGTGAAATATCGTTCCGATTATAGGTGGGCACGGCCATAGGTGTCAAGTCCTAGAGGAAAGGGTTGTACTCCTGTTCATCACCGATGGTGGTGGCAGGACCATGACCGGGATAGACCACGGTCTGACCGGGCAAGGCGAGCAGCCTTCCCTTGATCGACTGAATCAGGGTATCGTAGCTGCCGCCGGGCAGGTCCGTCCGCCCAATGGAGCCGGCGAACAGGGTATCGCCGGCGAACAGATGCCCCCCGTCACCGGCATAGTAGAAACAGCACCCGCCCAGCGTGTGGCCCGGCGTGTGAATCACTTTCAGGAGGAGCTTGCCGACCCGCACTTCGTCGCCGTCGCGCAGGAGCCGGTCAGGGGGCTCAGCCGTAATGGGCATGCCAAAGCGGGCGCTGCCGTTGAGGTGCGGGTCGGTCAGCATCGGCGCGTCGTCGCCGTGAATCGCCACTCGTGCCCCGGTCAGCCGCCGCACGGCGGCAATCCCGCCGATATGGTCGAGGTGCCCGTGGGTGAGCAGAACGAGCTTGGGCTCAAGGACGTTCTCCTTCATGACGTCGGTCAGCCAGGGATCGTCGAACCCCGGGTCGATCACAGCCGATTCACCCGTCTCGGTACAGGCAATCACGTAGCAGTTCGTGCCGAAGGCACCCAGTTCATTTGACCAGATCCGCATGGCGGGCACCGCGTACACCTCTTCCCTTAATTGGCCGCTGCATGCGGCTGCCGATACCAGTGTATCCAATTTAGATGAGGGCGTCTTCCCGCTGCAGACAGAACAGCGCCTCGGGGTCCGGCTCTGTGCTGAGCCGCTTAAAGGTGAAGCCCCCGGCCAGGGGTTCGATCGGCACTTTGATGCGCCGCTTGCCCTGGACGGCGGACCGCTCGCGCACGGCCCACTCGCCGGCAATCACCCTGCGCATGCGCTCAACGGTCAGTGTCGTACAGAATCGGTCTTCGCCGTTTCCGGTCTCAATCAGGATGAAGCTCCGGCAGCCGCCATCTTCATGATTCGCGGCGAGAACGGCGTGACCGGTCGTGCCGGATCCGGCGAAGGAGTCCAATACGAGGCAGTCGTCGTCACCGGCGAGCTGAATCAGATATTTGACCAGATCGACCGGTTTCGGATTCTTGAACGGGTTCCCGCCCATGATCTCTTTCAGCAGCTTCGTGCCGTGTGCATAGGTGCCCACGTGCGTCAGGATGCTGCGATACGGCACCAGCCGCTTTTCGTTGGTTCGGATTCTCTCGTAGACGATATAGGTGCCGTCCCCGCGCGGCTCGAACTCGACATCGCCGGCGGCAACTGCGGACAGCAGCTTGCGGGCGCCCCACCGCCACCGTCCCTCTGAGCCGTCGTTTCGAATGGGCCAGACCTCAACGCCACCGGGCCCCGGAATGGGAAACCACATTTTCTCCCGGTCCCAGCGGGATGAGGCGGCGCCCCACTTGTTCAGCTCGCGTCCCCGGCGGTAGGGGCCGTGCTCATCGACTCGGTCGAGTTCCTGCGCCTCAATTTCACGCATTTTGATCTTGCAGCAAGCAACGTTGCGGGCGTAGCAGAGGATGTACTCATGCTCGGTGACAAGATGCTCCCCGTCGCTGCCGCCGCCCCGCTTGGAGTGCCAGACGAAGATGCCGACTTTGTTCTGCTGGCCGAAGAGCTCATCCATCAGGAGGCCGAGGCGGAACAGCTCCCGGTCATCGATGGAGACGAAAATGACGCCGTCGGCGGACAGGAGCCGGCGAAGCAGCTTCAGTCGGGGGGACATGAACTTGAGCCATTTGGTGTGTGGGCCGTCGTCATCATTCCAGTTGTCATGATAGCGGAAGTCCCGCTGCCCGGTATTATATGGCGGGTCGATATAGATGATCTGCACCTTGCCTTCGTAGCGGGGAAGCAGGGAGATCATCACCTGTAGGTTATCCCCTTCGATGATCAGGTTATCGGCGGGGTTCATCCCGTACTGCTCGCCGTCGGTAAGGCGGCGCGGCTCAACGTACACGTGCTGGCCGTTTGCCTTCCCTTCCGATGCCAGGGAGATACGAACTTTTCCCGCCGCTCCGATCACCCGGCTCAGTCCTTCCTGTCGCACAAAAGAGTTGACGGGCGCCATGAGGTGTTGTTCTGCGGACAAGCGTTTCAGAACGCCTTTTCGCTGTCGACCAGAATCGTCACCGGTCCGTCGTTGACCAGTTCGACATCCATGTGGGTCTGGAACCGCCCCGTCTCGACCGTGAGCCCGTACTCCCGCAGCTTCGCGCAGAACCGCTCGTACAGGGGTTCCGCATGCTCGGGCCGGCCCGCCCGGTCAAAACCCGGGCGCCGCCCCCGGCGCACATCGCCGTAAAGCGTAAACTGGCTGATGGCCAGCACGGCGCCGCCCGCATCGAGAATCGAGCGGTTCAGCTTGCCCTGCTCATCTTCAAAAACCCGCAGGCCGGCGACTTTCTCGGCCATGTAGTCTGCCGCCTCGGCGGTATCCTCCCTCGATACGCCCAGAAGCACCACATACCCGGGTCCAATCTGCCCGACCACTTGGCCGTCTACCGTCACTTTGCCGCGAGAGACGCGTTGAATCACAGCACGCACGCTGTCAGTGCCTCCTAACGGGGTTTTGGGGGGTTGAACCCTTGGGAAATCCCGACGCCGATACCAATCGCGATGCCGCTGATGATCTCGTTGGGCAGGTTCGTCGCATACCGGAAGACGGTGAATAGGACCAGAACGACACCAAGCCCTGCCCAGAAACCGGCGGTCCGGGAGAGTTCCCAGCCCTTGCTCGTCCGCAGCCAGCCCACAATCCGCATCATCAAAGCGGCCAGTCCAATCGCCAGCGTCATGCCTACAATCAATAGCACCCGGCGCTGCCCCCTACTTCGGATTCGCTGATTTACGTGAGAGAGGGGCCGTGCGCCCCCCGCATGGTTATATCTTCCCAAGAACGGGGCGAAACTCCTGCCACCGGGTGACAGCCTGATCTAGGGCGGACGACCTGATATTTGACGAAAATGTTGAATAGACCTTCGACTTGCAGCCACCGCCGATACCGGATGCAGACACTAGTCCGGCGATAGCGCCCGGATTGACAACTTCGGCGGATAGTTTGAAAACGGTTCTCAATGTACTATCAAATCAGAGACAGCGACCCGCCCCCCGATAGAAGCTTCCGCTGATGCGGCGGCGCCGCCGCCCAACAAGGAGGATGATATCATGACGAACTTCCTCAGTGGTGCAAAGGGCAGCTGGATTTGGCTTGTGATCCGCCTGTACCTTGGATATCAGTGGCTCAATGCCGGCTGGCATAAGGTGACCGGTGCAGCCCCGTTCGATGCGACTGGCTTCATCAAGGGCGCCATCGCCAAGGCGACCCCGGCCACTGCCGGCGCCAAGCCTGTGGTGCAGGCCTGGTGGGCTGACTTCCTGCAGGGTGTCGCTCTGCCGAACTCCAAGCTGTTCAGCTTCATGGTCCAGTATGGTGAACTGCTGATTGGCCTGGCCCTGATCCTCGGGTTTGCGACCCTGTTCGCCGCCTCGATGGGCATGCTTATGAACTTCGCTTTCCTGCTGAGCGGTACTACTAGTTCTAACCCCAACCTCCTCTTCCTCGAAATCGTCCTCGTCACCCTGGGCGGCGCCTACGCCGGATACCTTGGCCTGGACTACTGGGTCCGGCCGCTGTTCAGGAACTTCCTCGCAAGGCTCTTCAATAAAGGAGACTCTACTGCAGCGCACGCAGCCTAAACCGCTCACAGGATGTAAAAAGACCAGCCCGGCCGCCAAAAGGCCGGGCTGGTTCTTTACTTGTTTGGGTAAGCCACTTTCTCGCTCTCCCAAAGCAGCAGCCGCCCTCCATTTGGGGCGAGCACATAGTCAACGAGCGCGTACGCTGATTGCGGGCGCATCCCGTCGCCATAGTATTCCTGAAGCAGGGCGCCGAGGGCGGCATCCCGCTCAGCCAGATAAGCGACCAGGCGCTTCGGCTTGTCGCCCCAAAATCTGTTCAGCTTGCAGTATGCCTCCATCGCCTTGGCGACCACTGTAGCCCCCTGCAAGCGGCTGGCCGCAGGATCCTGTTCGACATCGCACAGGTCCTCGGTCAAGTCGTTCAGCGAGTAGCGCAGCAGGTCAATCTGCTCAGAAGTCAGGGCCGGGGGGCCTGCTTCCCACCGCTGCCGGGCAAGCGCCTGCAGCTGAGCGACCTCCCCAGTCCGGTCCAGCAGGATTTCGCCGGTCGCAAAGCCAGCCGCCGCGTGTATCTCTTCCGGACAGGTAATTCGCCATCTCATGGAGGCGACATTATTGATGAACAGTTCGGCCTCCACGCCTTCGTATACCCGGGTGGCGCGCCAGTAATGCTCCTGGTGGGTGACCACATACAGGTCCAGGTCGCTCGTCGCCTGCGGGCGCCCCTGCTGCACCGAGCCGGTGAAGAGTACACCCACCACCGCGGAATCCGTGGCGATATCTGCCATGGCTGCATCCAGTGCCTTGCGGTAGCGTTCATCCATTGTTGGCAATCACCAATCCTATTTCGCCTGCGCCTTGCGGCGATCCCTGGTGACCCGCTCGACGGTCATGACATCCCGCACCTTGCGCACCTTCTGGAAGACGTACTGCAGCTGCTGGGAGTCCTTGATTTCGAGGATCATGTCGATGGTTGCCAGCTTGTTCTTATAGGCACGGCTAGAGGTCGAGATCATGTTGATGCGGGCTTCGGCCACAATCGAGACCACGTCGGCCAGGAGGCCGGAGCGGTCCAGGGCCGTGATCTGCACTTCCACGGGATGCGCGGCGCTGTAGTTCTCTTCCCAGGCGCACTCGATCAGCCGGTCGGGATCCTTGGCGAGGTCATCCATGTTTGGGCAATCCATCCGGTGGACGGTGATGCCCCGGCCCCGGGTGACAAAGCCGATGACCGGGTCGCCGGGCACCGGGCTGCAGCACCGCGAGAACTTGACGGCCAGCCCGTCGGTGCCTTTGACCCGGATGCCGTTGCTGGCCTTGCCGTAGCCGGACCAGTCCTTGGTCTGAATCTCCACCGGCGGCGGCGGCTCGGAAGCCTTCTTCTCCCGCTCGTAGAACTCCCGCAGGCGGGAGACCACGGTGGACGAGGCCAGCGAGGCGATGCCGATGGCGACATAGAGTTCTTCTTCATCCTTGACGCCCGATTTCTCGCAGACTTTCTCGAGCCATTCGGGCTTCATCAGTTCATGTGGCTCCAGACCGGTCTTCTGAATTTCGCCCCGGAGCATATCGCGGCCCCGGGCCAGGTTCTCGTCCCGGCGTTCTTTCTTGAAGAACTGCCGGATCTTGTTCTTGGCCGATGCGGTCTTGACGATCTTTAACCAGTCGAGCGACGGGCCGGGCGACTGTTTGGACGTGAGAATTTCGACCACGTCGCCGTTCTGCAGCTTGCGGTCCATGGGCGAGATCTTGCCGTTGACTTTGGCGCCCACGCACCGATAGCCAATGTCCGAGTGGACGGCGAAGGCGAAGTCCAGCGGAGTCGCATCCGCCGGCAGGTTGAACACGTGCCCCTTGGGCGAGAAGACGAATACCTGGTCGGCAAAGATATCGACCTTGACCGACTCGACGAACTCGCGGGCGTCGCGCATCTCCTGATGCCATTCCAGCAGGGAACGCAGCCACTGCAGCTTCTTGTCGAACTCCTTGTCGGTCCGGCCTTCCTTGTACGCCCAGTGCGCTGCAATGCCGAACTCGGACGTCCGGTGCATCTCCCAGGTGCGAATCTGAATTTCGAACGGCTCGCCGTGCGGGCCGATGACCGTCGTATGCAGCGACTGGTACATGTTCGGCTTCGGCGTGGCGATGTAATCTTTAAAGCGCAGGGGCAGCGGCTTCCACTGGGAATGGATGACGCCCAGGGCGCCGTAGCAGTCCTTGACTTCATCGACGATGACGCGGATGGCGATCAGGTCGTATATCTGCGTCAGATCTTTCCCCTGCCGGTACATCTTCTTATAAATGCTGTAGAAATGCTTGGGGCGCCCGGAGATGTCAGCCCGGATGCCGGCCTCATCCAGCCGGATGCGCAGGTGGGTCATGAGATCATCGGTCAGTTCTTCGCGCTCCTGGCGCTTCTTGGCGACCAGTTGGGCAATCTCCTGATATCGGTCCGGCTCGGTGTACCGGAAGGAGAGGTCTTCCAGCTCCCACTTGATTCCGCTCACGCCCAGCCGGTGGGCCAGGGGAGCGTAGATATCCATGGTCTCCTGGGCGATGCGCCGCTGAGCTTCCACGTTGCGGTGCCGCAGCGTCCGCATGTTGTGGAGCCGGTCCGCCAGTTTGATCAAAATGACCCGCAAATCCTTGGCCATGGCCAGGAACATCTTGCGAAGGTTCTCCACCTGCGCTTCGTCGCGGGAGGAGAAGTTGAGCTTTTCCAGTTTGGTAACGCCCTCGACAATGGAGCTGACTTCCTTGCCGAATTTGGCAGTCAGCGTATCGGTCGAAACGCCGCAGTCCTCCACCACGTCGTGGAGCAGCGCCGATGCGATGCTGGACAGATCCAACTGCATGTCGGCCACAATTTCCGCCACGGCCAGCGGATGGGTGATATAGGGCTCTCCCGACTTACGGTACTGGCCCTCGTGGGCAGTTTCGGCAAAGGTGTACGCCGACTCGATCAACTGCCAGTCCGCATTCGGGTTGTAGGAGAGTATTTTGGATCGTAGCATGTCCAGGGCAGCCATGGCGTCACCACCTCTTTGCTGACTTCACGGAGCCAGAGATGCGGGAACGGGGAGCGACGTGGCGCCCCCCTGCCCGGAGATTCCTTAGTATTGGATCAGCGAGATCACGTCGTGGCCTTCCAGCCGCTTGCGGCCGTTCAGGAAGGTCAGTTCGATCAGAAAGCCCACGCCTTCCACTTTGGTGCCAAAGGACTCGACCAGGTCGATGGTCGCCCGGATGGTGCCGCCCGTCGCAAGAAGGTCGTCGACGACCAGCACCCGCTGACCGGGATGGAACGCATCTTCATGGACTTCAAGGGCGTCCTCGCCGTATTCGAGTGCGTAGGAGATGCGCTTCGTCTTGTAGGGCAGCTTGCCGGGCTTGCGCACGGGCACGAAGCCGGCACCGAGGCGGAAGGCAAGCGCCGAAGCGAAGATGTAGCCGCGTGCCTCAGGACCGGTCACCACGTCGATCTGTCTGCCTTCATAGTGCCGGGCAATGGTCTCGATTGCGGCGTGGAACGCTTCCTTGTCCTTGAGCAGCGTGGTGATGTCCTTAAACGAGATACCGGGCTTCGGGAAGTCTTCGATGGTTCTGACGTACGAACTGAAGTCCACGTTTGCCGCCTCCTCTATTGCTCATTATAGTGCCTCAGCGCCGTCAGGCCAATCTCTTGCATGGAACTCCCTGAGCAGCGTCCGGCCTTCCATCCCACAGCGATAGCGCCGGCTGCTTTCCAGTTGGAACTTGCTGCCGTTCGTCGGCAGAAGGTCACCTGACGGACCGACCACGCCGATCTCCCGGAAGACGTCGATAATCGCTTCCCACCGCAGGTGGTTCCACGGGCCGGGTGGTTCGCCCAGTGAGCGGGCGAAGGATTCCGCACTGCGTTCGCCCGCTTTGAGTTGTTTGAACGCTGCAACCAGGAGATCGCGGTCCGGATACGGCCAGAGCAGGCAGGCTTCGCCAAGCGCCCAATCGCTCCGCTCCCAGAGCAGATGCACCCGTCCGCCGGGCATCTGTCCGCCACTATATGGCGGATGAAACAAAACGGTGTCGGAGTACACGCCCTGCGGCGAGAGCCCGTAGGGGGCGATGACCAAGGCGCCGGCCGGCTCGGACGCCCCGGGCAGCCACAACTGGATTTCGTGCCGCAGGTCAGGCAGCGCCTCCTGCAGTTCCGACGCAAGGGTAGCGGCAGACCACGGGCTAGCCGTGAAGACCAGCGTGCGGGCGCCCGAGCGGAGCAGGCCTTCCAGGTAGAGCCGCCGTGTAGGTTCCGGCCGCTCATGGTCCGATTCGTCGACGCCGCCGGCTGCCGCCACTTCGTCCACAGGTGCGTTCAAGGCCTCCAAAACCTGCGGCAGGCGGTGGTCCCGGGCGTCCAGGACCAGCGCCGGCGATCCGGGATGGCGCAGCGGCTGGAGTGGATCCCACCGGCGGCAGGCCTCCGGGGTGACGGTAGGCACGGCAGCCATATTGACCGGGCTGCCGGAGTTGTCGGGTGCAGACAGCACCTGGACGTCCCGCATGGTCAGCCGCAGCTGATTGCGCCCCTGGTAGGTGTCGTATTCTGGGTGGAACGCCACCTGCACGCGAGAGGTGGTCGCCGGGCGGGCCGGCGCCAGCCCCCAGCCCACCGCCTCCATGATGGCGCCCGGGCCCTTGCCGCGGAGGAGCAGCTTCAGGTGGGTCCCTTCCTTGCCGATCGTCCGACTGTCCGCCACGGTCACTTCGGCGACGGCAAAGACCGGCTGCGGATTGCCAATGCCATGGGGCTCCAGGCGCTGCAGTTCCATGAGCAGGTCGTGGTTGACCTGCTCAAGCGAGACGGCGGCGTCAATGCGCAGCTCGGGCACCAGGTTTTCCGGGCGCAGCCAGTCGCGGCCAATCTCGTTAAGCCGCTGCCGCAGGGCGGCCACATCTTCCCGGGATTTCAGCGTCATGCCGGCTGCCGCGGCGTGGCCGCCAAATTTGGAGAACAGGTCGGAGACCTGCAGCAGTGCGCGGTGCATGTGGAATGCCGGAATGGATCGGGCCGAGCCGCGCGCCACATCCCCTTCCATCGACAGGAGGATGGACGGGCGGTGGTAAGCCTCCAGCACCCTGGACGCGCAGATGCCGACCACGCCGTGGTGCCACCCTTCCCCGGCGAGCACCATAACGTACTCCTTCTCGTGGGGCGCCTGGCTTTCGGCCTGTCGGAGCGCTTCCTGGAGGATGGACGCCTCCACTTCCTGGCGGCTGCGGTTTTCGTCGTCGAGGTGGCGGGCCAGTTCCAGGGCCCGCTGGGAATCCTCCGTGCATAGCAGTTCCACGCCCAGCAAGGCGCTGCCCATGCGGCCCAGGGCGTTGAGGCGTGGGCCGAGCGAATAGCCGATGTGGGTCGCCGTGACGGGCTGCTTGACGCCGGCGACTTCCATGAGGGCACGGAGGCCGGGGCGCCGGGTGTTGCCCAGGGCGGTCAGCCCTTCCCGGACGATGGCGCGGTTTTCGCCCACCAGGGGGACCATATCCGCGATGGTGCCCAGGGTGACGATGTCGATCAGATCCCAGGCGCCTGGCACCTCCAGTGCCAGCGCCAATTTGAACGCAACCCCGACGCCGGAGAGGCCCTTGAAGGGATACGTGCAGTCGGGGCGTTTCGGGTTGATCAGCGCAGGCACATCGGGCAGTTCCGGCCCGGGCTCGTGGTGGTCGGAGACGATGAGGGTCATGCCCATGGCCTTCGCCGCCTCGGCCTCCTTGACGGCAGAGACCCCCGTATCGACGGAGATGACGAAGTCGTGCCCCCGGGCCCGAATCTCTTCCAGGGCGGCCACGTTCAGGCCGTAGCCTTCACTGAACCGGTTGGGGATGTAGTAGTCGACGGTGGCGCCCAGGGCGCGCAGGGCCAGCACCAGAATCGTGGTGCCCGTCACGCCGTCCACGTCGTAGTCGCCGTAAATCATGATCGGGCCGCCCTCGGCGATGCGCCGGCGAATGACGGCCACAGCCCGGTCCATGTCTTTGAGGCGGAACGGGTCGAGAATCTGCTCGCGGCCAGCAGTCAGGAATGCATGGGCTGCCTCGGGTGTGGTGAGGCCGCGGTTATATAGTACCTGCGCCGTAATCGGCGAGATATTGAGCGTGCGGGCGAGCAGCCAGCAGCCGGCAGGATCCGGCAGCGTGGGCCGCCAGCGCCTGGCCCTGTAAGGTCTAGCCAACCATTATCACTCCGTAACCAAGCTATGCCCCCCGCGGGAAGCACCCAGCGGGGGGCTGTTTTCAGCGAAGAGAGTAGTTCTTGGTATGCAGGGTAAATCCCTGCACTACCTTGCCTTCTGCGTGATTCGTATCCGTTCGTGGTGGGCAATTGTAACCAGGGCTTCTTCATCCAGTTCCTCGACGACGTGCAGGGTTCCGCCGGCCGCACGTACCAGCTCTTCCAAATAGCGCCGGCTGGGTTGGAGCCCAATGCAGCCGAACGGCACGCGCCCGGCGCCAATGCATCTGGCCGCTTCGAGTGCGTCGGCCAGGGGGTCGACCGACCACTTCGGCACGGTGGGAATGCCGTCGGTAATGAGGAGCAGCAGGGGACGGCGCACCCGGGACTGGCGAATCAGGTCCATGGACTGGGTGAGGCCGTGGGCCAGCGGCGTCAGCCCCATGGGCTGGATGCGCGACAGGCCGTCTTCGACCTGGGTGTAGTCCCGGGTGAACGGCACGTGGACCCGCACGTCCCGTTCCTGAAAGGCGATGACGGCGATGCGGTCGCGGGTGGAGACGAGGAGGTGGCGCGCCAGGTGCTTCGCCGCGAGGATGCGCCGGCCGGCCATGGATGCGCTGGCGTCAATCAGCAGGCAGATGTTGAGGGGCTGCTCGCCGGAGCGCAGGTGGACGTGGATGTCCTGGCGCTCAAGTCGGATGCCGCTTGGCTGTGGGCCACCGGTGCGGATATGCTCGAGCCGGGTTCGCTTCAGGCCCATACGAATGGTGTCCGGCACGGCCAGGTCGCCCAGCCAGGCGCCGGGCTCGGCAGGAGCAGTACCCCGGATGGGGCCGTAGCGGACGTCGGCAGACGGTTTCGCCTTCCCCTGCCCGGGCTGCCGCCTCGTCTTCCGGGTGGAGGCTGGCATGCGCCGGATGAGCTTGCGGAAGCGGAGCTTGACGTCGCGCAGGTGCCGGTCCAGGTAGGCGGCGAGCTCCTTGCCGGCATCCGTCAGCCGCAAACCGCGGATGTCGCGCCGGACGAGCCCTTCGGACTCCAGCTGGTTGATGATGAATGGCGCCTGTGAGCTGCCGGAGCCGTAGAGCGACGACCAGCCCTGCTCGCGGGTCAGCTCGTCCAGGACCCGCTTCACTTCATCGGGCGAGCCAAGCTTGCGGGACAGCTCAAGAGCGGCCTGGAGTCGCCGCTCGGTCTCCAGGGCGTCCCAGCCGGAAGCCGGGGATGCGTCGGCGCCGTAGGCTCCGGGCGGGGCCCCGGGCGCCCCCCCGGGCCCCGGCGCCCCCGGCGCCGATTCCGGGCCCGGGACCCCGGCGGTGGCGGCGCCCGGCCCCGCGCCGCGGGCGCCGGAGCGGAGAGACTGACCGGCGCCGTTTTCGCCGCCGGCCCGCCTTTCTCCCCCGCCTGCCGGTGACGGCGTGCCGCCGTTCGGCTTATTCCCGCGCAGGAAGCTATCGGAATCCGGGTCGGCATAATGCGACAGGTCAAGACTTGTCCCGTCCGACCAGCGGCTGTGGCTCAGCTTTTCAATGCGGCGCAGTTCAACGCCCTGGGCTTCAACCGCCTGCTCCACCGCGCTCACCATGTCGAGCAGATGGTGCAGCTGCTCGTCCGTCAGCCGGCCCGCCAGGTGGACATGGTTGCGGTGCGCCGCCCGCAGTGAGGCCTTCTGGCCGTACGTCAGGTCGCCAGTCACCCGTCCGCCGCCGAGGCTGGTCTGCAAGTCGAAGTAGTCGAGCAGCTCCATGCCTTCCCCGCCGGCGGCGGGCACCCCGGCAAGGGCCTCCCGGAGCCGGGCGGCCACCGCTTTGTGATCCACATCTGCCACGGCGTGGAATATGTCAATGTGGATGATGTCGCCCGGACTGGCTCGACCATAGTAGGCCTGTCCCACGTCGGACGTGCTGAGCACGGTAACGACATGGGGCGATGCCGCCTCAACGGTATGGACCTGCCGGCTGACGACGGCCGCCTCGCCGAGGCGGGCGCCCCGCCGCCGCACGACGGTGCGGCGCAGTTTTTCGTACCAGGGAACCTGGCCCAGCGCGGGCCCCAGACCCATCACCTGCGCCCCAGCTCCTCTTCCGTGCGAATCAGCTCCTGGTCGACCAACTGGGAGATGGGACGGGCGCGGTTCGGTGGCGCCACGGGGGGCGTGGTCAGCGGGTCGGCCATTTCGACCTGTCCCGCGCCCGGTCCGCTGCCTCCCTTGCCCGCTTGCCCCTGCTGGCCGGCACTGCCCCGGGCGCCCGGCTCCCGTGCAGCCTCGTGCTGCTCAGCCCGCTGGAACAACTGCCCCGGCCGCGGGGGTGTAACTGCCCGGGGCGCCGGCATGTGTTGAGTCACAGTCCGGCCTTCCGGCCGGAGCTGCGGCTGCGCCTGCCCCAGACCCAGGTTTCTGCGAAGGCCCGCCACCGCCCTGCCCAGCCACCCGGGCTGCCCCGGCTGGGCCGGGTCGGCGGGACGGGGCGGAAACTGGGTGGCGTACACCCGGGGCGAAGCTGCCGTCGGCTTGTCCACCGGCGGCGGCTCTTTTTCCGCAAGTGCAGCAGCCGGTACGGCAGCCCCGAAGCTGATTGACGAGAGACGCGGCCGGCTGGCCAGCGGGGCAGCGGGCGCCTCTGCACCGGAGCCCATCGCCGACAAGTGAGCGGTCACTTTCTTGATGGTCTCCCCATCCACCCGGTGCCGCAGCGCCAGGGGCGTTACACGGGCCAGGTCCTCGGCGGCGGCTTCGCCCCGGTCGGAAAGGCAGGCGGTCAGCCGCATGCCCAGTTGAATCGCCTGCACTGCCCGCAGGCTCTCGACGTTAAACCGGCTGTATAGCTCGGCGATGTGCTGCCGCAGCGTCGGCGGCACCTGCACGCCACGCAGCGCCGTCACCCGGCCCGCCAGGCGCGAGCGGAAGAGCTCGGCCCGGGTCTCATCCGCCGGCGAAAGCGGGCGATGCCAGCCGGCGCCGCCGCTCTGTGCCAGAATCTCCTCCACCACCGCGGCATCGCCGGGCCGGTCGGTGTAGACGGCGAAGTCAAACCGGTCGGAGAGCTGGCGGCGGATATCTTCCAGTGGTCCGGGGTCCTCATCCGGGTTGGAGGCCGCCCAGACGGTGACCTGCACGGGCAGTTCTACCGCGGGCAGACCGGTCTCTTCGATCTGAACCCGGCCCGGTTTGGTCCCCATGACGTCCAGGAGTACATCGGCCAGTTCCGGGGCGGTCTCCGCCAATCGGTTGATTTCGTCGACGAAAATGATGCCGCGGTGCGCCTGCGGAATAGTGCCAGGCAGCAGTGCAGCTTCGGGATGGGTCGGGTTGACGAGCCGGCTCAGGTCAATAGAGCCCACGACGGTACCGACCTTCGCCGAGTGGGAGATTTCAAGAAACGGCATGGGCACCCACTCTTCGCCCAGGGCGGCTGCCTCTGCCGCCGCCAGGCCGCGGTGGGCAGGGCAGTGCGGGAACGCCGGGTCGCAATTGTAAAGGCAGCCCTTGATGCGCCGGATGCGCGGCAGCGCCCGGCGCACCGCGCGCATGATGCTGGTTTTTCCCGTGCCGCGAAGCCCTTCGGCATGCAGGTGAAGCGGCTGGCCCGCAGCGGCCGCCAGCAGCGACATCTCGATGGCTCTGAACAGCCCGTCGTTGCCGGAATGGCGCACAAGGCCGAGGACAGAATCCATGTTGACCCCCCCGGTGATTGCTCCTATTAGTGTAACCACCCAGGGGGAGAAAACTTTCGCAGGCCGTGTTGGCGAATCAGGCGATTCGTTCGCCAAATTCCTCGGGTCGTCATAAGTCCGCAAGTTGGCTCAGCAGTAGCTCCCGTCGGTGTTCAGCCCACCACTTCAGCCCGGCCACGCCTGTCGAAAAGCGCCTCCGGACTTCGGCGCCCTGTTGGTTCTTGTCAAACCATGCGCCAACGGCCGCGCTCATTTTGTCGATCATGGGCAGGACGGCCTCCGCCGATAGCGGACCATGCAGATGATCGACAAACAGCTTCTTGTACTGGCGCCGGTAGATGGGCGTGGCCAGGAGGCGGTGCGAAAGCTTGTTCCAACCTTCCACGGGCACCCGGTCCAAGCGGGCGGGGCGCCCGTGAACGTCAATACCCCAGGTTGCGTCGTAGTCCCAGGGAGTGATCCGGAAGACGCCGCTGTCCGGATCACGGTAGAGCGCGTAGTTGTGGACGAACCCATCGCGGTTGCCCACATAGACGGCCACCATCAGCCATCTCAGGTACCCCGGCACGTCGAAGCACCTTTCCGCAACAGCGGGAAAGCGGCTGTCGGAGGCAAGGTTCAGATCCATGATCAGCCGCCGCAGGGGGGCAGGGTCAGCTTGCTGGACCAGGCGGTAACCCACGTCGAGCGGCTGCTTCAGCGCTTTGGTGTTTGGGCTGATCAAGCCGAAGTTGGCGTTGCGGTTGAGCGCGTAGTAGATAAACCCGGGCTTCCACCCGCGGCGGGTGCAAAAATCGCTGTCGACGGACTCCAGGGCCATGTATAGCGCTGGGTTTTCCCGCCCGATGCGAAGCTCCGTGTGCCGGCAAAGGGGCGCCGGCGCCCCGACGTTGTGAAAGAGCTGGAAACTCAGGGCCGAGCGCATCATGGTGGGATCAATGTAGTCGGCGTTGAGATGAAGTCGGCGTACCCGGTGCCCGTCCGGGGGCCCATCGGGCAGCTTTGTGTCTTCCAGGTCCACTTGGAGCGATTTCTTCGGGAATTTCCGCGAGTGTGCCCCCCGAATTTTGACCAGGGCGGGCAGCGCCTCCGCCCCGTTCCACCGGATCGTCCCGGCGACGCGCCCTGCGGCCAGGCGGCTCCACGGCGACTCTCCCAGCTCCAGCTCGCATTGATGCATGGGTCACACCCTTCCGTACCCTTTCCTACCTTTCTATGCGCCCCGGGCGTGGGAGGCGCCCCGGTCCGGGGTCGGGTGTGAAGGAGGCGAACGGTTCGAAGGGCTCCCCTTGTGTCAGCGAAGGCTGCGAATGTGGGGTACTGGAGACATTTTGCCACGGAGGGCACGGAAGGCGCGGAGGACACGGAGTGGGACGATGAAATGGCCGCGGATTGGTGCGCGTTGGTTTCCAAATCGCCATCCGCGTCTTCAGCGGCCATTTCAACAGCCCCCATCCACTGCCGCGATTTCCGTGTCCCCTTCCGCGTCTCCGTGGTAAAAATCCCGTTCCCATTCCCACATGCAAGACCCGAAATGTGACAAATGTTCTACGGCAGCGGCTCCGGGTGGATCAGCACGTGCGCCAACGGATACCGCTCGCGGATCGCCTCCTCGATCTGATCGCAGACCTGGTGGACCTCCTGCAGGGGTCGGTCCCCCGGAACGACCAGGTGAAAATCGACGTGCCGCACGGCACCGCTGCGGCGGGTCCGCAAATCGTGGAACTCCACGTACCGTGCCCGGAAGCGCTCAATCAGCCCGATGATCTCCGCCTCCTCATCCGCCGGGAGTCGAGCGTCCACCAGGGGTCGGAGGGCCTCGGCGCACAACTGGAGTCCCGCCCGGGTAATCAGCGCCGCCACGGCCAGCGCTGCCACGGGGTCCAGCCACCGGAAGCCCGTCACCTGCGCCAGTCCCAGCCCGACAAACACCCCGAGCGAGGTCCACACATCCGTACGCAGGTGCAGGGCATCCGCCTCCAGGGCCATGGAGTCATGCTTCCTGGCAACCCGGAAGAGGTTCGCCGACACGAGCCAGTTCAGCCCCGCCGACAGGACCATGACCGCCATGCCCGGCGCCAGCATATGGGCGGTTTCGGCCGACCGCAGCTTGCCCAGCGCCTCTACCACGATCCAACCTGCGGCAGCCACGATCAGGGCGCCTTCCACCAGAGCCGACAGGTTCTCCACCTTGCCGTGGCCGTACGCATGATTGCGGTCCGCCGGACGGCTGCTTACCCTCACGCTCAGGAGCGCAATCACGGCGGCCAGGAGATCGACCGCGGAATGAATGGCCTCCGACATGACGCTTACGGATCCAATAGCGGCGCCCACGACCAGCTTTACAACCACGAGCAGCACATTGGAGGCCACGGAAATCCTGGCGGCAAGCACCTTCTGATCCACCCGCCGGTCACTCCTTCCGGACAGTTGAAGCCAGCAAAGATTGTTTCCCCAAGGAAACTTCCCCAACACGGAGAAAGACTCGCCAGAGCTATTCGCTCCGCGAGTCTTTCCGTTATGTTTCGTATTCTAGCATGCTATGGGCATTCGGGCAATTACCAGGTGTGCGGAAGGGGGCGCAGGCGGCCGTACGTCTCGTCACCCCACCGCAGCAGTGCAACGATGGAGCGGGCATCGACAATCTCACCGTTGCGGACGGCATCCATCGCTTCAAAGTACGGTAGGAACTCCACCTGCAGATCCTCCGACTCATCAAAGCGCATCAGGCCCGGCTCCATGTGCTGGGCCACGAAGCAATAGACTTCTTCGGACGAGTAGCCGGGCGCCGGGTAGAACGTGCCAACCAGCCGCAGATCCCTCGGCTTGAGGCCGGTCTCTGCTTCCATTTCCCGACGGGCGGCCTCTTCCGGCGCCTCGTTTACCCGCCGGCGCCCGCCGGGCAGTTCCAGGCTGGTCCGCCCGATCCCGGGGCGATACTGACGGACAAATACGATCCGATCTTCCGTCGTCAGCGCCAGGACGCAGACTGAACCGGGATGATCCACCACATCCCGGGTGAACTCACGGCCCCGGACTGTCACCTTCACGGGCCGGATCTCATACATCCCCGGAGCACCCCTTTCCTTTCCGAAACGGCTCTCTTGTAGCATTCCCCTTATCTTCCCTGACAGTTCGGCGCCCACGCCGTTCTCCCCTTCAACATTTCCATGGAAGAGGAAGAACCGGGGATACTGACGTATATTTCTATATCGAGATATAGGGGATGAAGCTTTGCAAATGCGCGGCCGCCTACCACGTGTGCTGCTGGTGATCATGGGATCGAGCTTTCTTTTGAACCTCGGCTGGAACATTTACCGGTCGGTCTTCAGCAACTTCGCAGCTGAAGAGCTCCTGGTCACCCCCGATCAGTATGGCTGGCTGGAAGGCATCCGGGAAGTGCCCGGGCTGCTCACGATCGTCATCTTCGCGCTGGCAGCGCGTATCGGCGACTCCCGTACCTACACGATCAGTGTAGCCCTCACCGGCCTGGGCATTTTCATGTACGCCACGTCGCATACCTATGCAGATCTGATCATCGCCACGATCATTCAGAGCACGGGCTTTCACATCTGGTCCGTCGTCCAGGACTCGACGGTCATCAAGGCGGTCGATCCGAACGACCGCGCCCGGCAGTTGGGGCGCATCAACAGTGTGGCGGCGGCCGCAACGCTGCTTGGCATGGGCCTGGTGACCGTGTCGGGCCGCTGGGTGGGCATCCGGTCCTACTTTATCGCGGGCGGCCTCATCATCGTGGCCGGAGCCTGCCTGTCCATGCTCATGAAACCGGCAACCGACGGCAAACGACCTGTGCAGTTCGTGATTCGGCGGAAGTATCAGTCGTATTATGTCCTGACCCTATTGCAGGGCGCCCGGCGCCACATCGTCCTCACCTTCGCCTCCTTCGCGCTGGTGAAGCTGCATGGCGCGTCGGTGCAAACCATGGCGCTTCTGCTGGCGGTGCACAGTGCTATGGCGATTTGGACGCGCCCCATGATCGGGCGCCTGATCGACCGACTGGGCGAGCAGCGGGCCCTCTCCATCAACTATGGAGCCGTGGCCGCCGTCTTTCTGGGCTATGCGTTCGCTCCGCAGGCCTGGATGGCATACGCCCTCTTCGTGCTGGACAACGTTCTGACGGGATTTGACATCGCCGTGTCGACCCACGCCGGGCGGATCATTCCACAGGAAGAGCTCTCCTCGTCGCTGGCCACGGGCACGACGATCAACCACATTTTCGGCGTGCTGGTGCCTGTGGCAGGCGGCGTTCTGTGGACCATGTTCGGCCCGCGGGTGCCGTTCCTGATGGGCGTCGCCCTGGTGCTCACCGCCATGGTGTACTCGTGGAATCTGGATGCGCGTCTTGCAGCTTTGCAGAAGACAGTGTGAGGTGTGCCTCCCGCTCACCAGCACCCAGGTCCACTCGTTTTGCGAAGAAGAAAACCGCCAAGCCAAGCGCGGACGGGGCCTGACCCGGACAGGGAAGGCATGGGGGCGGCAGGAGTTAAGTCCGCCGCATCGCCGCCTTAGTTCAACGATGCTCACAAATGACAACGTGCCTGAGGAGGCGCCGCAACGCAGTTGGCGCCGACCAAGCCCGGAGGGCCGTCTGCCGCGTCAAGCATGCAGACGGCCCTCGTTGTCGTTTGTGAGCATCGATTACCAAGGTAAGGGCGGCGTAGCGGTGGCGTACTCCTGCCGACCACATGCCCCACCCAAACCCGACATCCCAAAGATCAGTCCCCGTCCGCAGCCAACCCGCACTCCACCGCAAACCTGGCAATCCCGGATGCGATCAGCACGGTATCCACTACTTCCTCAGCGTGCTCTTCGGAAAAGCCGGCCATCTCAAGCCGCTCCGGATCAGCCCCCTCGGGATCAAGGCAGCACTCCCGGGCAAAGGCCAGCATCTGGCGCAGCTCCGACGAAAACTCCGGGCAATCGCCCTGCTCCGCCAGACTCTGCACCACCGGCGGTGCGATGCCCAGCTGAGACAGGCTGTCGCTGTGGAACCTGACGCTATACCGGCAGCCCTGCTCCCGGGAGACGACCAGGGCGATCATCTCCTTGACGGTCCGGGGCAGACTCCCCTCCAGCACGGTCCGGCGGAAGGCGGTCCAGTTCTGAACCAGCACGTCGTGGCCGACCGCCGCCATCGCCCGGAAGACGGCGGGCACGGTGCCGAGGCCCAGGCGGGACCGAATCTCGCCGAAAACCCCGGAAAGGGCGCCCTCGCTGTCTGACACCATCCGAGGCACCATCCCCACCCCTCCTTATGCACACCGTATCGATCTATTATGTTCAAATTTTACAATATCTAGCTGGTACATGCTAGTCCCAGATCGGGGGCAGAAGCAAGAAACCGGCACCAGAATGCTGGTGCCGGTTACATGTGCTTACGCCCGGGCGGGCTTCGTGGTGGCCTTCTTGTTCTTCGACGGCTTCCTGCTGTCCTCCCACTGGTGCCAGAACAGCCACAGGGCGCTGGCAATGAAGATGGACGAGTAGGTGCCGGAGGTCACGCCGATCAGCAGCGTCATGGCGAAGTCCCAAATGGTGTCGCCGCCGAAGATCAGCATGGAGAGCAGCATGGCCTGCACGGAGACACCGGTGTACAGCGACCGGGTGATCACTTCCTGGATCGACCGGGTGGCCATATCCTCAAGCGATTCGCCCTTCTTGCGGAACTTCAGGTTCTCACGAATCCGGTCGAACACGACGACGGTGTCGTTCATCGAGTAACCGAGCACCGTCAGAATGGCGGCCACGAAGGCGGAGTTGATCTGCACCCGCAGCACGGCCAGCAGGCCAACGGTGATGATGAAGTCATGCACCAGCGCCAGCACGCCCGTAATGCCGAACTTGAACTCAAAGCGGAAGGTGATATACAGGATCTGCAGGACGGCAGCGATGGCAAGGGCCATGCCGGCCTTGGTGGCCAGTTCGCCGGAGATGGCGCCGGAGACGTCGTCCTCGCCGACGATCTTATAGTTCGCGTCCAGCTTCTTGAACTCGTCCAGAAGCTTGCCGCGGACATCTTCGGTCAGTTCAGGCGTGCGGACGAACCATTCGCTGCCCGCCTCGCCGCCCTTGATTTGGGCCTTCTGCACGGAGATGTTCTTGCCAATGACGCCGGAAACAGCTTCTTCCACCTGCTTGGAGGAGAGCTCCGTCTTGAACTGGACGTCGAGCATCTTGCCGCCGGTGAAGTCGATGCCGAGGTTAAGGCCCCAGAAAGCCAGGGCGCCGATGCCGATGACAGAGAGGATGAGCGAGAAGACGATCCAGTACTTCGCGCTGCGCATGTAGTTGATGCGTGTCAGGAAGCTCATGGCTAGCCCACCTCCTTGACGCCGAACAGCCGCTTCGTCCACGGCCGGATCCCAACCATGGCCTTGATCAGCCAGCGCGTCACCGTAATGGAGGTGAACAGCGACAGGAAGACGCCGACGGTCAGCGTAAGGGCGAAGCCCTTAACAGCGGTGGTGCCCAGCGAGTAGAGGATGATGCCGGCGATCAGCGTCGTAACGTTGGAGTCGATAACGGCGGAGAACGCACGGTGGAAGCCGGCGTCAATGCCGGAGCGCAGGCCCTTGCCGCTCCGCAGTTCTTCCTTGATGCGCTCGAAGATGATCACGTTGGCGTCCACGGCCATGCCGATCGAGAGCAGGAGGCCCGCGATGCCCGGCAGGGTGAAGACGGCGTTGATCGAGAGCAGGAAGCCCATGGTCAGGAAGGCGTAAATGGTCAGGGCGATCGTCGCCATCAGGCCGGGCAGCTTGTACAGTGCCCACATGAAGAGGATGACGAAGCCCATGCCGATCATGCCGGCCAGGGCGGACTTATTGAGGGAGTCGGCGCCGAGCGTCGCGGAGACGACCCGGTTCTCGCTCAGCACAAGCTTGACGGGCAGGGCGCCGCCGTTGATCAGCTGAGCCAGGTCTTTGGCATCATCAACGGTGAAGTTGCCTGTGATGACCGCATTGCCGTTGGAGATCTCAGACTGAACGGTGGGCGCCGAAATGATCTCTTCGTCCAGCTTGATGGCGATCGGGCTGCCGATCCACTTCTTGGTGGCCTCGGCGAACTTTTGGGGACCTTCTCCCTTCAGCGCCAGCGTAACCTGATAGCCGCCGGCCTGGTCGGGCTGTACGCCGGCTCGCTCGATGTCACGGCCGTCGAGCACGATCTTCTCCTCCGGGTCGACGAACGTCAGAACGGCCGTCTTGCCGATGAGGGCACGGGCCCGCTCGGTGTCCGTTTCACCGGCGATCTGAATGATGATGCGCTTATTGGCCTTGTCGAGCTGAATGACCGGCTCGGATACGCCAAGACTGTTGACGCGCTTGTCGACAACCTCGAGGGCCGCCTCGAGCGACTCGTCCGTGACCATTCCGATCGTCGGATCGTCAACGGCCTGGAGCACCATGTGAACGCCGCCTCGCAGGTCGAGGCCCAGTTTCATGTGATTCTTGATGGGATCCTTCACGCCGTAGTACCAGCCGACGGTGCCCAAAATGGCTACCAGCACTACCAGTGCCACAGCGTTCCAAACGCCACGCATGGCCCGTCCTCCTTAGAAATAGTGTGATTCCCAGACTGCGCATGGAAAGAAAAGGAGGCGCGCCGCCCCCAGTCACACTAGCCATTTTACGGGGTTAACTGTTTCTCTGTCAACGAAAGACCCCTGGACTTCCTGACAGTTATAACAGCCTTGTGCCGTTGATGACCAGTTCGAAGCGGTACTCGAAAGACTCGGCTGCCCGCCGGGACATCATCATCCGGGACAGGAAGATTTCAAAGTACTCTGCGATGGCGATGATCGATGTATCTACCTCCAACTCCAGCCGGATCGCCTTCTCTTCCGGCAGCACGATCAGGTCACTATGTATCGCAGCATAGTTAACCCGGTCGTGAATGTCGAATGTCGCAATGTCTCGGTTATACACGCGGCTGCGGTGGACATCGGACTTGTCCGCAAGGATCAGCGCCGCTGCCAGGTCGTTTACCGCGTTGCCGTTCTGCTCTTCGTGGTTGCCGATGGCGGCCATTACCGGTGCAATCTCCGTGGGGGGCATGCCCAGCCGCGACAAAATGACATGGGCCAGCAATGCACTGCTTTGCCCGTGGTCGTGCCGGTTGATTAGATTGCCGATGTCGTGCAGCAGCGCCGCAATGCCGGCCAGTTCGACCCGGCGGGGCGGGCGCCCCAGCGCTTCCATCAGCTTCATCGCCCGGTGTGCCACAAGGCCGATGTGCCTGAGCCCATGCTCGGTGTAGCCGATGGCTTCCAGCATCTCTTGTGCTGCTTTGATATACGCCTGAACTTCAGGGTCCGCTTTGACATCAGCAAACGTGACTACGGTCATGTTGTTAGCATCTACGCTCCCGCTACTTGGTGGTGCTGCGCGTCTGGTCCATCTGCCTCGGCTGGTCCAGGGGACCGTAGGCGAACTTGTCGATCGGCCAGAACATGAAGAACGCCTTGCCGTCGATTTTGTTGACGGCGATGGGCCCGATGGCGCGCGAGTCAAAACTCATGCCCCGGTTGTCACCCATGACAAAGACCTGCTTGTCCGGCACGGTCAGGGGCCGCATATCGGTCGAACTGACAATGGCCGTATTAATGAAAGGCTCCTTGAGCGCCTGACCGTTCACAAATACGGTGCCCTTCTTGATCTCAATTGTTTCGCCGGCCACGGCAATGACGCGCTTGATCAGTTCCCGCTGCGGCCGGTTGGGATCCTGCAGGACGATGATCTCCCCGGGCTTGGGGGCGCGGAACCGGTAAATGAGCTTGTTGACGAAGACCCGCTCATTGGTGTGGAGGGTCGGCTCCATGGACGGTCCTTCGACCAGGTAGACCTGGACCACGAACGTCCGAATGACCAGGGCAACCAGTAGGGCCACCACCAGCGTCTCCGCCCACTCACGCGCCGGACTCTTGCCAGGCTTCTTGATTTCGCCGGCCTGTCCGGCTGCATCTTGGGCGACTCCCGCAGCCGTTGCCGCCGGAGGCGACGCCGGAGTTTCGCTCTGCGCTTTGGGCTCTTGTTCTACTAGCGGGTTATCGGAACCAGGGGTCATCCGGACCGCTCCTTCCCACCGATACAACCGTAATTTCTATTGTACTTCCGCCCCATCCCACCGTCTAGTTTTTCTGCAGGTGCGGATGCCTATCGGCCGCCTGCCGGAGCGAACCCAATACCGGCAGCCTCGAGCCGTTCCCGGATGCGCCTGATCAAGTCGACGGCGCCAGGCGTGTCGCCGTGCACGCAAATGGTCTGGGCCCGCAAAGGCACTTCGGCTCCGTCCACAGCCGTCACGCTCCCTCGAGTGACCATCCGGGCGGCCCGCTCCGCAACCTGCTGCGGATCATGAATCACGGCGCCGGGCAGCTTGCGGCTGGCAAGGGTCCCGTCGGCGTTGTACGCCCGGTCCGCAAAGACTTCGCCCACCGTCGTCAGTCCGGCTGACTCCGCGGCCAGCGCCAGGGCCGAGCCGGGCTGCGTGAACACCAGCAGGCCCCTGTCGTATGCCGTCACGGCCCGGATGATGCCACCAGCGAGGGCCCGGTCTTTCTGGGCCATGTTGTAGAGCGCCCCGTGCGGCTTGATGTGCCGCAGCCGGACGCCCGCCGCCTGGCAAAACGCGCCGATGGCGCCCAACTGATACAAGGTGTCGTTTTCGACTTCGACCGGCGCCGCATTCATTTCGCGCCGTCCAAAACCGACCAGATCAGGAAAGCTAACGTGGGCGCCAATCGATACGCCGCAGCGCCCTGCCAGTTCCACTGTGCGGCGCATGACCTGAGGGTCGCCGGCGTGGAAGCCGCAGGCGACATTGGCGCTGGTGATCAGAGGCATGACCTGCTCGTCGAGCCCGAGGGTGTAGGTGCCGAAACTCTCGCCCATATCACAGTTCAAATCCACGTACATGGCTACTCCTCCTGGTCGCGAATTGAGAGAATGTGTACGGCTTTTCGCAGGGCCGCCGGGGAGATGCCGGCGGATATGGCCTCCTGCACGACCTGATAGTACTGGCTGAGCATGGCGGGACTCATGTTTTGTTCGGCTTCGACCACCCCGCCGAAGAAGTCGCCCCGCACCAGAAAATCCATGGTCAGCCCGACAATGCCGGAGAGCAGCCGGAGCAATCGGCTCTGCAGCGGGGCGTACCCGCGCAGCACATCGTCGAGCGCTTCGGGCGAGTAGCCCACCCGTGCCGCGACCTGCGCCCTGTCCAAGATGGTCGGGTACGACTGGCCAAGGAACTGCAGAATCGACTCGATGCGGGCCTGGATGGGCGCGTACTTGAGCCGTTCGCGCTCCTCCAGCGACAGGGCGTCGTAGTGCCGGAAGAAGCCGTTGCGCAGCGTAGCGGGAGCCGGCTCTTTGCCGTCTAGTAAGTAGTCGGGGGTCGTGTTGAAAATGTCTGCGATCCGGCGCACGGCATCCGCCGGTTGTCGTCGCCGGGCGCCGTTTTCCATGGCCAGCAGGTCGCTCTGCGCGATGCCCGTCATGACCGCAAGGTCGCGAACGGCGACGCCGCGCGCTCTCCTCAGACAAGCGATACGGCTGCCCAGCCCATCTGACAAGCCCTTCACCTCCCCCGGTCCTGGAACCTATTGCCATTATACCCCCTTGGGCCATCCTCGACAATCGACGACAGGAATTCGACAGAAGTCTACGGTTTCTCCTATAAATTTACATCATTCCCTGTTGTTTTTCCTGGTTTTCCCTGGTATACTTTCCCTGGAGGCAAAATTAAGACCTAGATGAGCGAGGTGCGCGGTCATGGGCGTCGTTATTGAACTGGAGACCCGCAGAACAGCACGGGGGCGGGCTATGCTAGGCCCCAGGGAGGAGCTGCCGTTGGTCCTGTCCCGGCTCCTGGCGGCCGGTGCGACCGATTTCGCCCGGGTCGCCCTTGATGCGTGGGGAAAGCGGGAGATGGAGCCGGAAGAGCTATTGGAACTCTGTGCCACTTATGCGGCTGTCGCAGGCCTCGAAACTGTATAGCTATTGAACAACCGCCGGGGTGCTAGGTTAGCATCCCGGCGGTCATGCTTTTGAAAAGGGACAATTTGCCACAGAGGGCGCGGAGGACGCGGAATGGGAACCGATGCGAATGTGATGCATGCCATATGATTATTTTTACAATATGTGTGATTTGTGTAATCTGTGGCAAAAGATTCCGGTTAGCTCACATGATTGCCCACAATCCCATTCCGTGTCCGGACTCCGCGTCTTCCGCGCCCTCCGCGGCTAGTTTCATGTCTTCTTCCTCAAAATCAGCAACGGCTCCCCGGACCGCACCACCGCCCCAGAACAGGCCACAGTCACTTCCGCCAGGATATCGGGGTTCGTTACCAGGACAGGGGAGAGCAATGACTTCCCCTTGGCCGCGATGAGGCCGGGGTCGAATCGGCCCAGGACGGCGCCTTCATCAACCACATCACCTTCGGCAACCGCCGGCGAAAAGCCCTCGCCCTGCAGCTCAACCGTATCAAGCCCGATGTGCACCAGCAACTCCAGCCCGTCGGCGGTAATAATGCCGAACGCATGACCCCCGGGGAAGACCGCCGCCACCCGGCCCGCCGCCGGGGCGACAACCAGGCCTTCGGCGGCCTCCACCGCCACCCCCTGGCCGGCGAGTCCGCCGGCGAATACAGGGTCCGGTACTTCGGTCAGGGGTAGAACCCGCCCGGACAGCGGGCTGACCAGCGTAATCGTTGCTTCTGCACCGGCCGGGAGTGGGGCCTCCGCCGGTGCCACGGTCGCCTCCGGCGCTGCGGCAGCCGCGCCGGCGGCGACCGCACGGATGCGTGTCGCCAATTCCCCCGCCCGCGCACCCATTACGACCTGCACGTCGTCCCGGCCCGGCCGCAGCACCCCGGCGGCCCCAAGCTGCCGCAGGCGGGCTTCGTCGACGGCCACCGGGTCGCGCACGGTCAGCCGAAGGCGCGTCATGCAGGCGTCCAGGCTCACAATATTGCTCCAGCCGCCCAACGCCGCCAGCAAGGCGGCGCTTTCCGCATCCGCCCCCGCGGCCGGTGCCGGCGCCCGCGGGGCCTCATCGCCCTCGACCTGCCCCAGAATCGGCGGGCGCCGCCAGCGAATCACTGCCCGGAACGCGACATAGTAGAGGGCGGTAAAGGCCAGACCCAGGGGCAGAATCAGCCACCCGTTCTGCTGGCGGTGCCAGTTGATCACAATCATGGGCAGGGCGTACCCGCCCAGGTGGATGTTCAGCAGCCAGGCCGCCAGCGATCCGAGCCCGGCCAACAGAATGTGGACCCCGAAGAGCAGGGGCGACGCAAAAATGAACGCAAACTCCACCGGTTCCGTGACGCCCAGCAGCATCGCCGTCAGGGCGGCTGTGGTCATCAGGCCGCCAACGCGGCGCCGCTGGGACTGCTTCGCTTCGTGGGTAATGGCGAGGGCGGCGCCCAGGGGCCCGAAGCCCAGCGTCAGGAAGAAACCGGACAGGATCTGCCCGGCGGCAGGGTCGCCGGCCAGAAAGCGGACATATTCTCCAGCGACCAGCTTCCCCGTCGCCGGGTCAAGCCATCCGCCGATCTGGTAGTCGACCAGCTGCATCAGAATGTGGTGCAGACCCGTGGGAATCAGGATGCGCAGGACGGAGCCGTACAGGAAGACCCCCAGGCCGCCGGCGCCGTACATCCACTCTCCCATCGCAACGATGGCGTCATGTATGGGCGGCCAGAAGATGCCGAACAGGTAGCCCAGCGCCAGGCCCGCCAGGGCGCCGGCCATAGGACCCAGCCGCTTTCCGCTGAACAGGGCCAGATACTCGGGCAGGTGCGCCTCTTTCACCTTGTTGTAAACCCAGGTGCAGGCGGTTCCGGCCACGATGCCGCCCAGCACGCCCACGTTCAGGGTCGGATCGCCCGCGACTTGCTCGGCCACCGTGACCATGGTGAGAAAACCCGCCACGACCGTCAGTGCGCCCATGCCGTCGCCTTCGGTGAACCCGAGACTGATGCCGATGCCAAAAAACAGGGGCAGCCAGATCTGGAGCAGGGCCCGCCCGGCAGCCTCCACGGGGGCAATGCTTAACTGAGACCCGACGGCCAGGAGAATGGCCGCCATGGGCAGGAAGGTGATCGGGATGATCAGGCTGGCCGAGATCCGCTGAAACAGGGCCTGGCGAGAAGGCACGAGTCCCCCACCCCCTAGGCTAGACGAGATCCGCAAACGTGATCAGCGCGATGCCCAGTTCCGCCACCTTGCTGCGCACCGCTGGCGACACAAGGGCCGCCAGCTCCTCTTCCCGGTGCTCCTGCATGGAAGAGAGGGCGCGCAGCCGGTCGTCGACCAGCCCGGGGTGGCAAATCAGTTCCGCGGCCCGGCCGTGCACCTGGTCAAGCTTACCCAGCAGGCCGGGCAGCGTGAAATCGCCGGCCAGGGTGACGGCGGGGCATTTCAGCCCGCTGCTGACCATCGCTTCCGCCGAGCGGCGGAGCGCCCGTTCCACCACAATTCGCATGGGGTTCCATGCGGCGACCATTTGGGCCAGGTTCAGTTCATGGCCGGGGTAGAGGCAACGGACCGCAGGAATCTTATATGTACGGGCAATCTCAATCAGCACTTCGGTGAACCGTGGATGTGCCTGCAAATACCGGTGAGTGTCCAGGTGCGTCGGCGCCCGGCCCAGCAGTGCGATGGCCCGCTCGACCTGGGCCGCCCATTCCTTGCGGACTTCCGCCATGTCGGCCCTGGTGAAGATCCGGACCAGCGACTTGCCGAACCGCCCGTCGTCGCCCACCAGCGTCGGCACTTCGGCGGCAGGCAGCAGCGGCTCCCCCGTGGTCAGGTTGAGGTGGACGCCGACGCCCAGCCCGGGCGCCGCCCTGAGCAGGGGCGCCATGTCGGGCGCCCACGGAAAGTTGACCATGAACGTGGTGGAGGTCAGGATTCCGTCGGTATGGGCCCGGATGATCCCCCGGCTGACGGATTCGGTCAGTCCGAAGTCGTCGGCATTGACGATCAGCTTTCCGCCCATTCGGCTCGCCTCCTTACCGGAACTGGGGCAGGTACTGCCGGTGCGCCCTGATCAACTCCGTCACGATCGCCTCGGCCACTTGACGGCGGGGCACCAGCGGATTGGCTGCAGCGGCTTCCATGGCCAGTTTTGTATCGCCTTCGAGCGCTGCCGTGACGTTGAGCGTCTCCGCTGCCTTGATCTGCTGAATCAGGGGGGCCACATCTTCCCGGATCGGCGGGACCGGCACCGGCTCCCAGCCGTCTTGGCCGACCCAGGCGGGGAACTGGGCTGCCCCATCCGCCGGCAGGTTCGGCACGGTACAGCCGTTGCGCTGCTGGATGACAAACCGGGTCCGGCGCCCGGACGCCATGGCTGCGATCACCTGCGAGGCCAGATCGCTGTGGGACTGGTGGCCCCGGTGCATGGCAAGGACAGGCTTATCAGCGGCACCGGCCGTTTCGTAATGGCTATAGAGTTTCGGCAGCCGCTCCATCAGCGCCTCGGCCCGGGTCCTGCCGGCCGACTGCAGCTTCCTGAGAATCTGATCCTTGTAATAGTAGTACCGCAGGTACGGATCGGGCACCATGCCGTACCGGCGGAGCAGCCGCAGTGTGCCCGTCTCCTCGGTCACCGGCAGCAGGCCGGCCAGAGGGCCGAGCACGGCGGCATAGCGGCGCAGCCGGGGCAGCATGTCGGCCCCGTCCAGCACCACCTGCGGGCTCCAGCCGCCGTGGTTGATGCCGGCGTAGTCAAGGCCGATGCGGTGGAAGTCGACCCGGAGCACCTTGCCCAGAGCCCACTGCACGCCCGTGGGCATGTCGCACAGGCCGATAAAGCGGGCGTCCGGGAACTTGCGAATCACGGCTTCGGTCACCATACCGGCGGGGTTGGCGTAGTTGATCATCCACGCCTCCGGCGCCAGGCGACGGACTTCCCCGACGATCTCCAAAATGACAGGGATCGTGCGCCAGGCAAACGAGAGGCCACCGGGCCCGAGCGTCTCCTGGCCGATGACGCCATACTTCAGGGGAATCCGTTCGTCGAGCGCCCTGCCTTTCAGGCCGCCCACCCGCGGCTGCGTCAGAATGAACCGGGCGCCCGTGATCGCCTGCGCCCGGTCCAGTGTGCCGGAGACCGTCATGTCGGCCCCCGCGGACCGAACCATGCCGCGGGCCAAACGGACGATTACATCGAGGTTCTTGGCATCCACGTCGTGCAGGGAGAGTTCCCACCCGGCAAACAGCCGGTGCTCTTTGAGCAGCCCCGCGATGATATCCGGTGTATACGCGCTTGCACCACCGATAATCACGAGTTTCACTGTCTAAACCTCCGCTCAGATCGGAAGAGAGAACGATCACGAGTATTTTACCATGGGAAAGGCCACAAGGGGGGCTTTCGCCCCCCTTGCCGTCGGTTCACTTCTCTTCCTTGTCGCTCTTCTCTTTTTCGCCGCCACCATCTTCCTTTTCTTTTTCGCCGTCCTCCTTTTCCTTGTCCTTTTCTTTTTCGCCGCCTTCCTTATCGCCCTTCTCTTCCTGCGGCTCACCACCGCGGCGCTGAGGTCCCATGCATGCGGCGGAACCGAACATAAAGGTTGCGAGGAGCATGACTGCCAATAGCCGCAGTCCCAGGCGCTGACGCACCGGAATGGTCCCCCTTCGTGATATGTGATCGCATCCGACGTACGTATCATGCCCCTGGGAACGCCCGGCATACTGCCGTATACGCCCCCATTCCCGGGGGAACTTTACAAGCGAACATGACCCCGGCTGGAGGAATCGCAGTTGAAAGCATGGCAGTGGCTTATGGACATGCTGAACCCCGCAGCCAGCAAGGTCGGCAGCCAGTTTACCCTCGGCGACCGGGGCAGCCAGCCCGCCGTGGAAGATCGGGGCCCCACCCTCCTGGTCGATGCGCAGGTGCGGGCCGAAGGCGTCCTCACCCATATTGACAACCTGCTGGAGGCAGGCGGCAAGGGCAAGCAGGCGCTGGAGCAGGCGGGTGACCTGTCGTCCAGCATGGATGAGAACGTGCAGCGGCTAAAAAAACTCTTCCGCATGCCGGAGAACAAAGACCTGATCATCCGCGATCTGACCATCGCCACGCAGCCGCCCACACGGGCGGTAGTCTGCTTCATGGAAGGTCTGACCGATAAGGTCATCATCAATGACCATATCCTCACACCGCTGATGCTGCTGGCCCACCTGGACCATCATGCCGGGGCTGCGGGCGAAGCGGGCCCGACGGAATTCTCCATCGACACCTTGATCAAACGCCTGCTGCCCGGCCACCAAACGGCCGAGAAGTACGACATGGCGGCGATCGCGGAATCACTGCTGGCCGGCGACACCATCCTCTTCTTTGAGAACGAAAAGACCGCGGTCTCCGTGGAGACCAAATCGCCCCCGGGCCGGAGCGTCGGGGAACCGACAACGGAAAAAGTGATCCAGGGTTCCAAAGACGCCTTCGTTGAGGCGTGGCGGGTCAACGTTGCCCTGGTGCGGCGCCGCCTGAAGGACCCCCGGGTGGTGACGGACATCCTCAAAGTCGGGCGGGTGAGCAACAACTACGTCGGGCTGATGTATATCGACGGCATCGCCTCACCGAAGTTGGTGGCGGAAATCCGGCGGCGCATAGAGGCCATTGACGTGGATATCATCAACAGTGCCGGCACCCTCGAGCAGTACATTGAAGACGCCCCGAACGCGTGGATGCCCGGCATGATGACAACGGAGCGGCCGGACCGCACGGCCGGATATTTGTCGGAAGGCAACGTGGCGCTGCTGGTGGACAATGTGCCCTACGCGCTGATCGCCCCGGTCACCTTCTGGACGCTGCTGCAGACGGCCGAGGACTATCATTTGCGGTATCCGTTCGGTACGTTCATTCGGTGGATCCGGCTGACGGCGCTGCTGATCACCGTCCTGGTGCCCGCCCTGTACATCGCAGTGGTCAACTATCACCATGAAATGATACCGACTGAACTGATGCTCTTCATCGCATCCACCCGGGAGCACGTCCCGCTGCCCGCCCTGGTGGAGCTGATCATCATGGATTTGTCGTTTGAACTGATTCGCGAGGCCGGTACGCGCATTCCCAGTGCGATCGGCTCGACGGTGGGCCTGGTGGCGTCGTTGGTGCTGGGACAAGCTGCCGTTGAGGCGAAGCTGATCAGCCCGCTGATGGTCCTGATTGTTGCCGTGACCGGTCTGGCGTCGTTCGCCATCCCCAATTACGTCACCAGCTTCGGGGTACGCACATGGCGCTTCCTGGTGCTGGCCGGCGCCGCGGTGCTGGGGTTCTACGGACTGGCGGCAGCCGTGTTCGTGCTGGTGCTATATATGGCGGGGCTGCGTTCGTTTGGCGTTCCCTTCCTGAGCCCGGTGGCGCCGCTGCGCTCCCGGATTACCGACGCCCTCAGCCGCAGTCCGCTGTTTGAAATGGAGATGCGCCCAAGCTACACGCGGCCGGTAGACCGGCGGCGGCAGCAGGATATCGTGCGCAAGTGGGACCCGTTCGCACCGGGCACCGGCTCCGAGGGCGGCAGCAAAGGGCTGGATGAAGGAGGTACGCCATGAACCGCGAGGAAGGACACATCGGACTGGTGGAAGGCGCCGTATTGGTGTACGCCGTGTTGTCGGCCAAGCTGTTCATGCAGAGCCCCACGTTCTTGATCGATGTGGGCGGCCCTGCAGCGTGGCAGGCTGCGTTGGTGATGACCGCCACGGCGCTCCTGCTCCTGCTGCCGCTGGGCGCCCTGGTGAGGCGCTTCCCCGGACAGGGGCTGTTTGAGATTAGCGAAGAGGTGGGCGGACCGTACCTGGGGAGCCTGCTGACCCTATCGGTGACGCTGTGGTTCTTCGCTTCGACGGTCAACAGCCTGCGCAACCTTACGGAGACCTATATCGGTACCGTGCTGCCCAATACGCCGCCAAGCGTTATGACGTTTGCGGCCATCGGCTGCATGGCGTACGCTTCTTACCGCGGTCTGGAGTCCATTTCGCGGACGACCCAGGTATTGCTGCCTGTGATCCTGGCCGGAATCGTGGTGGTGCTCGCGCTGAGCTTTCCGCGTCTGCAGGTGAGCCGCCTTTACCCGTTCTGGGGCCACGGGCTGATCCCGACGGCAGCCGGGGGCGCCTACTACGCCGGCCTTGTCGCCGAGGCGGTGGCCGTGCTGGCCGTCGGCTATGGGTTCCGGGAGGGCGCGATCGTGCGCCGGGCCAGCGTGTATGGTATCACGCTGTTTGGCCTGCTGTCGGCGGTGACGGTGGCTGAACTGGTGATGATCTTCGGCGCCCCGGACGCGGCGCAGCAGCCCTTCCCCCTCTTTAACCTGTCCCAGCTTGTCTACCTGGGGCGGTTCCTACAGAGGACCGAAGCGCTCATGGTGATGTTCTGGTTTTTCAACATGGCCGTCCGCCTGTCGCTTCTGTTTCACGTAACGGTAGTCAGCCTGTCCGGCATGCTCAAGCTGCCCCTCTACCGGCCGGTCATTTTTCCCGTGGGAGTGCTGGTAATCGCCATCTCGCTGCTGCCGGAAGATTCGCTGGCCGTGCTGCGCGTCATGCGGGATTGGCTGACGCCCACGGGGCTGGCGGTCCTGTTCGTTCCGGCGATTCTGCTCGCCCTGGCGCTGATCCGGGGCAAGGGGAGGCAAACCCATGCGACGTAAACGCACTCTCGCGGCCTTGCTGGCCGTGCTGACGCTCCTCCCGCTGACGGGCTGCTGGGACCGCACAGAGCTGGAAGAAGCCGCTTTTGTCCTGGCGATCGGGGTGGACAAGGGGAAAGAAAGCATCTACACGGTCACTTTTGCCATCGCACATCCGGGCCGCATGGCCGGCGGGGGAAAGGGCGGCGGAGGCGGCGGGGGCGGCGGGGGCGGGGAGGACGAAAAGCCGTTGGTAGTGACTTCGGTCGAGGCGCCCACGGTGGCGGCAGCCATCTCCATGGCGGACACGTATCTGAGCCGTCAGGTCTCGCTGCGGCATACCAAGGCACTTTTCATGGGCGAGGAGCTTGCGCGCATCAGCGGCATGTTTACCATGGACGAGTTCGTCCGCTTCCGCCAGGCCCGCCGGACGATGTTCTACATCGTCACCAAAGGCAAGGCGAGCGACTTTCTCAGTGACATGAAGCCCGAATTGGAGAAGGACCCCCAGCGCTTCATCGAACAAATGACCTATAACGTGCGGTACACGGGCATGATTCCTTCCGCCAGCCAGATTCAGCATTTCGTGACCCAGGTGAACACGGGCTACACCGAGCCAATTACGTATTACGCCGCGCTCAAAGAAGAAGATGAAGAGAAGGGCGCTAAGGCTACCGGTCTCACGGACAGTGGGTACATGGCGGGCGAACTCCCCCGCACGGGTGGCGCCAACATCGAGCTGTTGGGCGGAGCGGCTTTCAAAGGCGAGCACATGGTCGGCATCCTGAACGGCGAAGACATGCGCATGGTGCTGCTGCTGCAGGACAAGTTTAAGCGCGGCCTTTTCAGCATTGCGGACCCGCGCAGGCCCGAGGTGTTCGTCTCGATGGAGATTCACCAGGGCAGACCCCTGCGGATCGATACCGACCTGTCCGGCCCGCGGCCGCGCATTCACGCTCTGGTTACGCTGGAAGGCGAACTGCTCTCAATTCAGTCCGCCAATGACTACACCGAACCCGAACTGCAGGCCGAACTGGAGCGGGCGACGGTGGCTGCCATCGAAGGGCGGATGATCACCCTGGTCCGCAAGACACAGGAGTGGAATACCGACGCGGTCGGTTTTGGTGAGTCGGTCGTAAAGGAGTTCCCGACCGTAGCGGCGTGGGAGAACTATCGCTGGCCCGACCGGTATAGGGATGCGGAGATCAAAGTGGACGTGCGGTTCACGCTGCGGCGGTTCGGCAAACAGTTAAGCCCGCCCAGGCCCCGCACCGAGCAGTAGCAGGAGGGAATGCGCGTGAAGATCTCGGCGGTGCTGACGACGGTTGTGCCGTCGCTGCTTGTGGCAATTTACACCTTCAACTACGGGCGCTGGGCTGCGCGGCAGGACCTGAAGCGGGGAGCGGCGGGGCTCTATCTGCTCGCCGCGGCCACCGTCATCGTGCCGATATTTGCCGTGTGGTTCACGAGCTAGAGCGGCTGAGGATGAGCAAATGCCCGAGCCGGCGCCGGAGCGAGCGGGCGAAGTCGACCCGCCCGGTTGTCATACAACGGTCTAGCGCCAGGCGGGCGAGGCGGTATGCCTCGTCCGTTTCGCCGCGCCCGGCCAGCAGCGCCCGGAGGGCCAGGCAATGGATCACGGCGACGGCCTGACCGGCGGCCTCGGCCCGGTCCTGCAGGCCGTTGACTAAGGGCAGGGCTTCGTGGCGGGGCCTGGTGACGGCTGCCAGCCAGGCCCGGGCCAGGTCCCATTCGAGCAGGGCGTCCGGCGGGGCCTGTGCCGTCGGACCGGTACAGCGCAGTAGGTCGGCAGCCTCGTCGTGGCGGCCGAATTCCAGAAGGGCAAAGATTCTCTGCAGGCAGGCCCGGGAGCGCATGGCGGGTGCGTGCGCGCCGGAGAACTCCTCAGCCAGACAGAGCGCCGAGAGGCAGGCTTCCTCCTCGCCGGCGGCCAGGGCAATGGTCGCCTCCAGCTGCAGAAGGGCCGCCGTACCGCCTACGAGGGCGGAATCGTTCTGTTCCAGTTCGCGGGCGACCTCCCGGAAAGCGGCCCGCGCCCGGTCGAGGTCGCCCAGCCGGCAATAGGTGTGAACGAGACGGGCCAGGGCTTCCGTGCGAATCCACTGGTCGTGAACCAGTTCCGCCAGCCGCACGGCTTCTTCGCCATGCAAGGCGGCGGCGGGGCAGGCCTTATGCATCTGCTCGATGTACAGCCAGCAGATTTGGCTGTGCAGACGTGCCGAATGCTTGCGGCCCAGGCCCCCTTCCTGCAGCACGCGCTGCGAGCGGTCGACTGCTTCCTGATACCGCCCTTCGCGAACGAGGGCCTGTATGGCCCGGTAGGCTTCGGCACTGTTGTACCACCGGGACTCGTCCACCGGCGCCACCCCTTTGCCCATATATTTCCAGGTACAAGCCATTATAGCAGATGAGCTGGCTTTGCTGGAAGCCGTAAGGCAGTCTCTCCAATAAATCCCCGTTGTGGTCCGACATATGTTCATCTATCGTAATATGTAAGTGAAGTAGTTTATATGTAGCTACAGATTTCCAGCAGAGGACGACAGACGAGGGGGGACCGCATGTTCGCGCAGGAGATCGGCATTGACCTGGGTTCGGCCAACACGGTCGTAGTCGCGAAACGTCGGGGCATCATTGCAAAAGAGCCCTCAGTTGTAGCTGTCAACCGCAATACGCGCATGGTGGTGGCCGTTGGCAGCGAAGCCCACCGGATGATCGGCCGCACGCCGGATACGATCATGTCGGCCCGGCCCGTGCGGGGCGGAGTCATTAACGATGTCGAGCAGAGCACGGCGCTGCTCAGGCATGTCCTGCGCAAAATCGCCCGGAGCCGGTGGCTGAGGCCCCGGGTGATACTCACCATGCAAACCAGTTCATCGGAAGTTGAGAAGCACGCCCTGGCCGAGGCGGCCATGCAGGCAGGCGCAGGTGAGGTTTTTCTGGTGGAGGAGACAGTCGCAGCGGGACTGGGCGCCGGGCTCCCGGTGGACCGCCCGGTGGGCTCCATGCTGGTAGACATAGGCGGTGGAACCACCGATGTGGCTGTCCTCTCCCTTGGCGGGGCCGTCGTGTCGGCCTCTTCGCCGGTGGCCGGCGATCACCTTGACGAAGCCGTCGCCCGCTACATCAAGCGAGAGCATAACCTGATGATCGGCGCACCTACAGCCGAGCGGGTCAAAGTCGAGGCCGGCGCTGCCCAGCCCGGCAGGCAGGCCAGTTCGGTGGTCGTCGGCCGGCATATGACCACCGGCAACCCCGCCCAGGTCGTAATTGGCGCAGACGGGGTCCACGATGCCCTTGCCGACTCACTTGCGCAGATCGATCACCTGGTGCAGGGCGTGCTGGAGCGGACCCCCCCTGAACTGCTGGCGGACATCAGCCTGCAGGGCCTGACGCTTACGGGCGGCGGCTCGCTTCTGCCCGGTATGGCTGAGCGGCTTGCCCGTGCGACCGGACTCACAGTCCGCCTCGCTGATTCACCCCTCGACTCCGTCGCCATGGGTACCGCCGAAGTGCTGGAGAATCCGTCCCGCATTCACCTGTACCGTGTCAAGCCGAGCCGGCGATAAGCGCAGGTACGCGAAAAGCTCGCCCCCGAACGTGGGGCGAGCTTTCTTACGCGCCGAAGGTGTCGTGCTGCGCGCTCTGCGTATGGCTCTGCATGTAAAGATGCACCCGCCAGATTACCGTGTACCAGGTCAAAGAGAACCCAAATTGCCACACGGGCCCCCACCAGATCACGCGACCGGCCTCCACGGCCATCCACCAAAATGCCAGCGAGACAAGCGAAAACTGGCCAATCCGCACGAAGGCCGCCGACCGGGTCGGACCCAGCCCCTGCGCAAACCACATGGCTCCCACTGGACCGCCCACCACCTGAATCAGCAGGGTGAGCGGGACGTCTTGTGCGACCGGCCCCGTATCCGTAAGGACGAGATACCTGAAGTGCTCCGGCAGACCGATGTGGATTCCAGTCAAAATCAGACCGACGAGGCCGACCGGCAACAACTGCCGCAGTCTTCGCCGCTCGATGACCACCGTCCCTAACATGAATAGGAAGAACATTGCTGCCACCCAGTACAAGACCAATCACCACGAGGTAGTGTGGCCGGACACAGGAAGCTCTACTCCTCTTTTGCCAAGGGGAAAGAAGCCGGCCGCGATAGGTGCGGACAAGCTGCATAGCGAAATGGGAAAACCTGGAGGTGACGACAGTGACCGAGCCCAGGAATAAGCTGACGGCACGGGACCTCATGACGCCCGACGTAATCACCGTCGCGGCCGGCAGCAGCCTGGCTGGCGCCATCGCCATCATGGATCGGCACGGGTTCAGCCAGGTGCCGGTGATGCGTGACGGCAGACCTGCCGGGCTGCTGACGGAGACTGACGTGCGCCGGGCGCTCACTGGAGGTCGCGGCGATTTGCCCGCCCTTGAGCTGGCCTCCCCGCTCCCGGAGATGGCTGCCCCCGATTCCCGCCTCTCCGCTGTGCTCCAGCTTTTGCAGAAACAAGAGGCCGTGCTGGTCGCCCGGGCGGACGGCGCCCTGGCGGGCATCATCACGTATTGGGATCTGCTGGTGCTGACCAGGCCCTCGCTGCTGGTCAAGGAAGTGGAGCTTCTCCTGCGCCGGGTGGTAGCGGTCACCTACGCGGAGAAGTACGGGCCCGACTGGTGGCCCAACGTGCCCCCTGACCTGCGCAAGAACGCCGAGGATGAACACCGGGCGGACGGTGACGATGATGCGTCGCCTGAGCATATGTTGGGACACACCTCGCTCTGGGCCCTCATTCAGATCTTCCGCGGTGCGCGGCCGGACCTCGGGGAGGAGAGCTTCCAGCGGCTCCATCGTATCCGGCAGTTCCGCAACAAGGTGGCGCATTTGTACGTCCTGACCCCGGAAGAAGAGGCCGAAATTCGGGACTTGTGCCCGAAAATGGGGGACTGGCTGGTCTCCCAGCTCCCGCCCGGCATGGGCCTCGACTGATTTGATGGAGCCGTTTTTCGCCGGGCATACGGCGGGAAACGGCTCCCGTATTTTTCCATTTAGTAGACAGGAATTCAGCCTGGGAATCGCCAAAATTGGTAAGTATTGCCTTGATTCGCTCCGGGGGGAAATGCCTCTTGAACATCAGCGAATTTCGTTCGTCCGGATTCCTGCTGCTGCGCAAACCCGCAGCCACCGCCCTGTTTCTGGTTGCCATGTACCTGATTCTGATGGTCTCCCGGGTGGAAGGCTGGGACGCCGCTGTCTGGGCGACGCTCTTTTTCCTGTGCGCGGATACCCGGTGCGACGATACGGGCGCCCCCTGGCTGCGCTTCCTGCCGGCCGGCATTTTGCTGCTCTTCGTTCCCTACCTCATCTACAAACATGCGGCCGACGTGTGGTGGGCCGTCGCCGCCTGGCAGATGGAGAGCGTTCACCATCTGTTCAAGTGGGACGCCCTGTTCGCCCGCATTCCCTTGAACGACCCGGGCTGGATGCGCCAGGCCTTCCCCTCCCCCTGGCTGACTGAGAAGCTGGCATGGGTCTACAACTTCGGCTTCGCGTTCTGCATCTGGGGGGCGGCCATTCGCAGCTTCTTTGCCCGCGACTGGCGCAAGATGCTGCATTACCTGCTCGCGACCCACATTCTGCAGACGCCGCTGATCATCCCGTTCTACAATGCGATTGAACTGCACGAGTCCTGGTGGGTGATGCAGCGCCCCGACGTGTTCGGCCGCGCCGCCTTCATGGACGCCTACCACGTGACGCTCAACGCCCAGAACTGCTTTCCGAGCATGCACACGTCGGTCGCGTTTGCCGTCATGCTGCTCGCTCTCCGCGAAAAGGGCCCCATCTTCAAGTGGGGCATGACGGCCTATGCCGGTGCGATCATCTTGTCGACGCTGTACCTCGACATTCACTGGACCATTGACGTCCTGGCCGGCCTGGCCTTTGGCTACGGCGTTGTGAAGTTGGCAGATGTGATAATGAAACGCCTTTTGAGGAAGGGGCAGTTATTTTGCCGCGGAGAACGCGGAAGACGCGGAATTGGGAGACACGGAAGCTCAATTTATCAAAATAATATGTAAAACGCGGTCTGACCCGAAGCCGTTTTCATACTAATAATTATCGTGTCCTCTTGCTCCAATTCCGTGTTCACCGCGTCCTCCGCGGCAAAATCATCTCCCGCGCCACCAGAATTCACGACCCCGACGCACAATGTATTCATCACCTCTATCCAAATAACCAAACGTTTAGGTGCTCAGTGGTTGCGGATTGATTACAGAGCCCTAACTGTGTTACCATCCGCATATAGCGATACGAAAACATCATAGACCGCTCGTATATCCTCGGGAATTGGCCCGAGAGTCTCTACCGGGGCCCCGCAAAGGCCTTGACTACGAGTGGAAGTGCACCTAGGGTTCCGACTCTGCCTCCGGCGGAGTGTCTGGTCCAAGCGGTGCAGGCGCGGCGCTGCCGTGCTACACCAGAGGGGGAAAAGCCCAGAGGGGGAAGTTCTGCTCATTGAACTTACCCCCTCTGGTTTTCTTTTATTGGCAAAATTAGGGAGGTCCTCGTCCATGCAGTCCCTGAAAGAGCGGATCCGGGCCGACGGGCGCGTTCTGCCCGGAAACATCCTGAAGGTTGACTCCTTCCTCAACCATCAGCTCGATCCCCTGATTATGCAGGCGATCGGACGTGAATTTGCCGATCACTTCCGCGACGCCGGCGTCACGAAAATCCTGACCATCGAAGCATCCGGCATCGCCGTCGCCCTTATGGCGGCGCTGGAGCTCGGGGGTGTGCCGGTGCTCTTCGCCAAGAAGACCCGCGCCAAGACCCAGCACGAAGCCGTCTACACGGCGGAAGTCACTTCCTATACCCGGGGCGAAACCCGCACCATTTCGGTCAGCGCCCGCTACCTGAGCCCCGATGACCGGGTGCTGATTCTGGACGACTTCCTGGCCATGGGCGAAGCGACCCAGGGGCTGCTCACCATCGTCCGGCATGCGGGCGCCCAGCTCGCCGGCGTCGGCATCGTGGTGGAGAAGGGCTTCCAGGACGGCGGACGCCGCCTGCGTGCCCAGGGGGTTCCCATCCATTCGCTGGTTGTCATCGAAGAGCTGAGCGAAGCCGGCATCCGCTTCGCAGGCGACGGCGACCGCTGACCATGGAGCTAACCGGTGCACCAGAGCACGGGCGGCCATATCAAGCAGACAGAAGGGGAAGCACAATGCGCAAGATCTTCGGAGCAGTCATCGCGGTCATGTTGATGCTCGGTCTCGTGGTTGGGTGCGGCGGCGCCAAAACGGAATCGCAGAAGCCCGCGGAAGGGCAGAAGCCGGCGGAGACCAAGTCGGAGAAGCTGAAGGTCGCGTTCGTCTACGTCGGACCGATCGGCGACGGCGGCTACACCTACGCCCACGACCAGGGCCGCCTGCAGCTCGAAAAGGAGCTCGGCGAAAAGGTCACGACTTCCTACCTCGAGAGCGTTCCGGAAGGCGCCGACGCTGAGCGGGTCTTTGAAGAGCTCGCCCAGAAGAACAACGTCGTCATTGGCACCAGTTTCGGCTACATGGACGCCATGGCGAAGGTCGCCAAGAAGTACCCGAAAGTCACGTTCCTGCACTGCTCCGGCTACATGACGGACAAGAACCTGGGCACTTACTTCGGCCGCAACCACGAGGCGTTCTACCTGTCCGGCATCGTGGCCGGTCTGCAGATCAAGAGCAACATCGGCATGGTGGCTGCCCATCCGATTCCGGAAGTGATCCGGGCCATCAACGCCTTCACGCTGGGCGCCCGCTCCGTCAACCCGAACGTCAAGGTCAAGGTCGTCTGGACCAACACCTGGTTCGACCCGGCCAAGGAGAAGGATGCGGCCAACTCCCTGCTCGATCTGGGCGCCGAACTGATCGCTATGTACCAGGACTCCCCCGGCCCGCTGCAGGCTGCCCAGGAGAAGGGCAAGACCGCCATCGGCAACGACACCGACTCCCGGCAGTATGCGCCGAAGGCCTTCCTGACCGCTCCGGTCTGGAACTGGGGTCCGTACTACGTCAAGGTGACCAAGCAGATTCTTGAGGGCACCTGGAAGACCGAAGAGTATATGGGCGGCATGAGCGACGACATGGTCCGGCTTGCCCCCATCGCCGATTTCGCCCACAAGGACGCAAAGGCCAAGACCGAAGAAGCCCAGAAGAAGATCGCCGGCGGCTGGAACGTCTTCACCGGCCCCATTAACGGTCAGGACGGCAAGGTCAAGATCGAAGCCGGCAAGAGCCTGAGCCAGAAGGAATGGCTGGAGATGAACTGGTTCGTCGAAGGCGTTGACGGCACCATTCCCAAGTAGGAAGACCCGGCCTCGCCATAGTTCCCTTCACGAAAGCAGCGGGGGCCGAGACATCGGCCCCCTCTCAACATGCAATCCGGGGGGTCAGTTTGAAGTGCTGGTGCAGATGCAGGGAATAACCAAGCGCTTTCCCGGTGTCCTCGCAAACGACGGCGTCGATTTCGGGCTGGAGGCCGGCGAAGTGCACGCACTGCTGGGCGAGAACGGAGCGGGAAAATCGACGCTCATGTCGATTCTGACCGGTCTGTATCGTCCGGACGCGGGGCGGGTAGCGATCGACGGCCGCACTGCCGATTTCCGCGCCCCCCGCGATGCGATTCGGGCAGGCATCGGCATGGTCCACCAGCATTTCAAACTGGTGGCGCCCTTTACCGTGGCTGAGAACGTACTTCTCGGTTTGGAGAAAGCCGACTTCGCACTGAACAAGAAACAGGTTGAAGAGCGGATTCGCACCGTCAGCCAGGAATACGGCCTCAAGGTCGATCCGACTGCGCCCGTCTGGCAGCTCTCGGTGGGTGAACAGCAGCGGGTGGAGATCATCAAGCTGCTCTATCACGGCGCCCGCGTGCTGATTCTGGACGAGCCCACCGCCGTCCTCACGCCGCAGGAGGCGGACGAACTGTTCAAGACCCTGCGGGTGATGGCGCAGCGCGGCCACGGGGTGATCATCATCACCCATAAGCTGCACGAAGTGATGGCCGTCTCCGACCGGTGCACCGTCCTGCGGGGCGGCAGGCTGGTGGGCACGGTGAAGACAGCCGGCAGCTCGCCCGAGGACCTGACCCGCATGATGGTGGGCCGCACGGTGCTGCAGGAGCGGGCGAAGGTCGCCACGTCGCCGGGCGCCGTCTGCCTGGACGTCGCCGCCCTCGAGGTGATGGGCGACCGGGGTGTCTCCGCCGTCCGGGGCGCCACGCTGCAGGTGCGCAGCGGGGAGATCGTCGGCATCGCGGGGGTTGCCGGCAACGGTCAGCGTGAGCTGTGCGAAGCGATTGCCGGGCTGCGGCCCATCAAATCGGGCACCGTGAAAATGACGGGCAACTGCTCGTTCATTCCCGAAGATCGCCTGGGCATGGGGCTGGTGCCGAGCCTGGGCGTTATGGACAACGCGATCCTGCGGGTGTACAAGGAACAGCAGGTGGGCCGGGCCGGCTTCCTTAACTGGAAGGCCGTGCGCAACTTCACCGGCAGCCTGCTGAGCCAGTTCGATGTGAAAGCGGCGAGCATGGAGACCCCGGTCAAGCTGCTCTCCGGCGGCAACCAGCAGAAGCTGCTGGTGGGCAGGGAACTGGCCACCGGCCCGCAGGTGATCATCGCCTCGCAGCCGACCCGGGGCCTGGACGTGGCCGCGACGGAGGCCGTCCACAGCGTCCTGCTGGACGTGCGCCAGCGGGGAAAAGCCGTTCTGATGGTCTCGGAGGATTTGGACGAACTGCTGACGGTGTGCGACCGCATCGCCGTCATGTTCGAAGGCCGGATCATGGGCGTCGTCGCCGCCGAGTCGGCCAACGTCGCACAGATCGGATTGATGATGGCAGGCAAGCGCGAAACGGAGGTGACCACGGCGTGATTCCCCGGATTATGCTGACTGCAGAAAATCGGAATGTCTGGGCGAAGACCGCCATCCGGGTCGGCGCTATAGCGCTGGGCCTGGCCGTTTCCGCCCTCTTGATCATGGCGACGGGCAAGAGCCCGACGATGGTCTTCGGGACGATGTTTACCGGCGCCTTCGGCTCCAAGTTCGGCTTCACGGAGACCCTGGTCCGGACGACGCCCCTCCTCCTCTGCAGCCTCGGCATCGCCCTGGCTTCGCGAATGCAGCTCTGGAACATCGGCGCCGAAGGGCAGTTCTACATGGGCGCCTTCGGGGCAGCCTTCGTCGCCCTGAAGTTCAGCCACCTGCCCGCCGTGGTGCTGCTTCCCGCCATGGTGGCGGCAGGCGCCCTAATGGGCGGCCTCTGGTGCCTGATTCCCGGCATGGCCCGGGCCTACCTGAGCACCAACGAAACGATCACCACGCTCCTTCTCAACTACGTGGCGGTGAACTGGGTCTCGTACCTGGTCTACGGCCCCTGGAAGGATCCGAAGGGGTACAACTTCCCCCTCACTCCCACCTTCGCCGACAGCGCCACCCTGCCCATTTTGACCGGCCGGGTGCATGTCGGGCTGATACTGGCCCTGGCGCTGGCCGCCTTCTTCTGGTGGATGCAGCAGAACTCCCGCTGGGGCTACGAAATCCGTGTCATCGGCGAAAGCCCGGCGGCAGCTGAATATGCGGGTATGAACATTAAGCGGAACATTTTGCTGGTCATGTTCGTGTCGGGCGCACTGGCCGGCCTCGCGGGCATGATGGAGGTCTCCGGCGTCCTCCACCGGCTGCAGAAAGACCTTTCGCCGGGCTACGGCTACACGGCCATCATTATTACGTACCTGGCGCAGCGCAACCCGCTCGCGATCATTCTGGTGGCGTTCCTGTTCGGCGGCCTGCAGGCCGGCGCCTACAGCATCCAGACCAAGGGCGTGCCCCTGGCCACGGCCTACATGATTCAGGGCGCCATTCTCTTCTGCGTCCTGGGGGCCGAGCTCTTCACAACCAGCCGCCTGCGGCTGCAGTGGCGAAAGGAGGCAGCCTGATGACCGGCGAGATCGCGCTTTCAACTGTCATCATCACCACGCTGACGGCGACGGTGGTTGCTGGCACCACCATCCTTTTTGCCGCACTGGGAGAAGTCCTCTCGGAGCGCGCGGGCATTCTGAACCTTGGCGTGGAGGGCATGATGCTCGCGGGCACCTGCATTGGCTACATTGCCGCGCTGAAGACCGGATCGCCCTGGGCCGGTGTGCTCGCCGCCGCCCTCATCGGCGCGGCCCTCGCAGGCATTCACGCTGTGCTGACGGTGACGCTGCGGGCTAACCAGGTCGTATCCGGCCTCGCCCTGACGATTTTCGGCACGGGCTTTTCCAGCTACATCGGCAAGGCGATTGTCGGCATTCCGCTGCCGCAGCCGTTCGTGAAGGTAGCAATTCCTGGGCTCGCCCAGATTCCGTACCTGGGGCAGATTCTCTTCAACCAGAATCCGCTCGTCTACCTGAGCTACGTGCTGGTGCCGGCGCTCTGGTACTGGCTGTACAAGACCCGGCCCGGCCTGAACCTGCGGGCGGTCGGCGAGAACCCGGGCGCCGCCGACGCAGCAGGCGTAAACGTCTTTCTGACCCGGTATGCCTACGTCATGATCGGCGGGGCGCTCAGCGGCATCGCCGGGGCGCACCTGTCGCTGGCCGTCGCCCCTTCGTGGGTGGAAGGCATGACGCAGGGCCGGGGCTGGGTCGCCGTCGCACTGGTCATTTTCGCTACCTGGAACCCCGGGAAGGCGATCGTCGGCGCCTATCTGTTTGGCGGCGTCGAAGCGCTGACGTTCCGGCTCCAGGCCATGGGCAGCACCATTTCGGTCTACTTCCTGGGCATGCTGCCCTACCTCTTCACCATCGCCGTCCTGCTAATGGCGACCAGCCGGGCCCGCAAGGGGCGCCTGGAGTTCCCGGCGGCACTGGGCACGGCCTACGACCGGGAGACCCGCTGAGCGCCCGCCGCCTGGCCGGCGCCGAAGTGCACCACCGGTGCGATTCCCAGGCCAGGAATCTCCATGGTGATGGCGCCCTTGGCGCAGACCTCCTCGCACTGGCGGCAGCCGATGCAGTCCTGCGCCCGCACTAGCTGAGCGGTGCCGGCAAACTGCCCGGCGCCGATCAGGTCCAGGGCCTTCGTGGGGCAGATCTCGATGCAGAAATCGCAGCCGGTGCAGAAGTCGGGGTCGACGACCGGCTCCCACCAGTGGGGCCGCTTGGGCACTTTCTCCTTGACCCACCAGCCGGCAATGGCATCTTCCGGGCAGATGGCGGCGCAGGCGCTGCAGTCAATGCAGCGGCCCCGGTCAATCACGTGCATCTCTTTCCACGTTCCGCTGATGCAGTCCACGGGGCAGGCCAGAATGCAGGCTGTGCAGCCAATGCAGCTCTCCGTGATGCGATGGGCCATCTAGGTATTCCTCCTATCGTCCGGCGGCAGCGGCCAACGCTGCCGCCGCACTCTTTCGAACGTCCTGGCCCAGCACTCCCGTCAGACCGGTGGCTGCCACCCGGCTGCGAATCTCCTCGATATCGGTGATATAGAGGCCAAACTCCTTCATGCGCTGGAAGTAGCCGGCGCCGGAGAAAGTGAACTTCCGGAACAGGCCGCCCTGGGTGATCATCTCATTGACGTGTGCAATCGCATCGCCCACCGCAAGGGAGGTCGGCAGTTCCAAGAGCGACAGGCCGCGGGCCCAGCGAACGGCATTATGGCCGGCCAGGCTGCCCGTAATCGCCGCTTCGGTATGGCCGACCATCGGGCCGGCCTTCTCGCCGCCGCAGAACAGGTTGACCATGCCGCCCACCTTGAGGGCGTTGTCGCGGGGCGAAATGGCCAGGTAGCGGACCGAGTTGCCGATGCCGCCGGAATACGGGTCGTCGTACCGGGCGTTTTCGAAGCCGGGCACGGTACGCAGCTTCTCCAGCGGGAAGTAGGAAGTCATCAGCTTGGCGTGGCCAGTATCCAGCAGGATGATGTTCTCGGCGAATTCCTTGGAGGCGTACTGCTGGCAGGCCTTCTTCGCGAGCTTGTCCATTTCGATCATATGGACCGGCAGCGGCACCAGGGCGACGCCCTTCTCTTCCAGGTCCCGCACGATATGCGGGGCAAGCGACTCCTTGACCAGCTTGCAGGAGCCGCTGAAGGCGCCCAGTTCGTCCTCGGCGGAGCCGCCGATCATCTCCGGAACCCGGCAGAGTTCGGCAATGCTGACCCGGCCGCCGAAAGTTGGGCAGCGGATGATGCACATGACACAACCGTTGCCGTACCGGGCGCACTCCGACTGCGGGCCGACCGAACCCGTCGTTTCGATGAAGACATCGGCCTCCAGCCACTGCGGCTCCCCGAAATCCGACCCGTGCTTCTCGTAGTACTGAATCGCCCTAATTCGCTTGTTCATCTTCGGCTTGGGAATGCGCTTGCCCAGCAGCGTCCAGTGGCCAGCTGCCTGCCCGCCGGGCGCAGGGACTTCTTCGAGGGCCACGTCCGTCACCCGGGAGACCATTTTGACCTTGACGCCATGCTGGCGCAGCACCCGCATGATCGCCGGCTCAATCTTGGTCACGTCGTAAAGCGAGGCGTGCTTGTGGCCGGGGAAGTCCAGGTCCTTGTGCCGGGCCACCGCGTCGGAGGCGAGGAACAGGTCACCCGCCCCGAGGGCGATCATCTCTTCGGTGGCGGTGAACCGCCCGTTATTGCGCATGATGCCCCCTACCAGGCCGGTGCCCAACAGCAGGTCGGTCTTCTCGAACAGGATCACTTCATCGGCACCAGCCTTCGCGGCCGCCACCGCTGCCCCACAGCCAGCCCATCCGCCTCCGATTACGGCTACTCGCGGCATCCAGACCCCTCCCTTTCAAACTGCGCCGTTTCCACTGCCGCTCATCAGTGATGAGCGGTTGATGATACTATATAGTTATATATGTCTACTATGTTCTCCTCCTGGTGGCCTAACAAAAGTTGCTCAATAGGCCGCCGCCCGGATTTTGCACCGGGCGACGGCCTATTGGCGCGTGGCGGGACGGCTTGGTCTACTGGCACCCGTCGTCCTTCATTTCGATTTCGAGCGTGACTTTCTTGACCCGGACTTTCTTCACTTCGACCCCAGACAGGTCGACGCAGTCGAGGAACTGTTTGGCCGAACCGGCGCAGTCCGTGCCGGGTTCCTCAGCGTGCGGGGTCTCACGGGCCGGCGTCTTCATGCGCGGGTCGATCTGGTAAGTCATGCCGCCCGTCAGGATGCCGTCGATGTAGGCGTGCACTTCAACCGCCGCTTCCTTGCCGCTGGCTTCGACGTCGGCGGGGGTGAAATCGCCGCCCTGCTTGAGGGCCAGCACGATCTCCCGCTCCATGCGGGCGCCGAGGGAGAAGGCCGCCCCGCCGGGGTTCAGGAACTGGAGCTCATACTGGCGCTCCCGCAGGAAGGCCGGCATGATCACCTCCAACTTGACCTGGACGGCCTTGTCGAAGGGGTTCTTCGCAAAGAACTTGCGCCCCTTGAACGAGGCGGCCAGGTTCAGCCCGCCGCCCCCGCCGGCGACCGGCGCCACGTTACGCTGGGCGACGTTGTTGTCGTTCCGTACGAGCCACCACTCGGGCATGGGGCCGGCCACGGTTTCGGTGTTGGCCAGGTCGCCCGCGGCGCTGACGGCCATCATCAGGCACTCGTGGCCAACGGTTTCGGGCGTCCATTCAAACGGGCCGACGACGGTGCTGCCGCCCGGCGCCAGGGCGCCCGCGGCGCTGAGCTGGGCGGTGGTCATGGGCTGCCAGTCGTCGGGCCAGCGCAGGCCGGTGGACGGGCGGCAGTGGTACCCCTTGACCGCAATGCCCGTGGCGCTCTGCGTGCCGCGGTTCTTGATGCGGACGTAGACGTAGTTGGTGACGCCCACGACCGGCGTCTCGTGCGCCAGGCCGCTGTCCGGCGCCAGCCGGTTCCAGATGTCGGTGGTGCTCCAGTGGTTGGGCAGGAAGGTGTACTGGCCGGCGCGCCCGTCGTCGATGTAAACGTCAACCGCAGGCGGGGCGCCTTCGGCAGCCACCGGGGTCGGGGCGCCGGCGGGCTGGTAGAGGCCCTGCTTCTCGAAGCCCCAGCGGATCACCTTGTGGACGCCGCCGCCGCAGATGCCCTCAAAGAGCGTCGTGCCGATGTCAGCGTTCATCAGGGTGGTGGCGAAGACGCTGGCATTGGGCGTCGGTGTAATGGGGCTGGTGGCGAGCGACCCGATCGCCCGGACGATCAGGTAAGCCGTCCAGCGGGAAGCATACTGCTGCAGGCTCAGGTTGGTCGAGTCGCCGCCGAGCGAACGGTAGATGCGGAACATGGTGGTGGAGAGGATCTGCTCGCTGTTGTACCCGCCGAGGTCGTTGGTGCCGCCCCAGGCCCAGCCCGCCCCGACGGCCCTGTCGTGCCGGCGCCCGGGGAGAATCCAGGGGAAGGTCTGGAAGCGGTCGGGCGCATGGGAGCCGGGGTCGCAGATGATCGCGGCCAGGCTGTCGCCCGCGCTGTGAGCAAAGCCGAAGTTGGGCGAGTGGACGCTGTCCCACAGGAGCGCGTGGCCGAATTCGTGGAGCACGACCCGGAAATCGGTCGCGATGCCAACGGGCTGGCCCGTAGCCGCCAGCGCGTACCGGAAGCCGTCCGAGCCCGTTCCAGTTGCGTTGCCGGGCGCCTGCGCGTTGACGCAGTTGCCGCCCGCACACCCCCCGCCGATGGTCGCCCGATGGTCGATGCGCACCGGGAAGGCGGTGCCGTCAAAGTAGCTGGCCATGTTGAAGCCCATATCCTTGACCATGCGGAAGACGGCGTCGGAGTGGTAGTAAGCGTTGACCGCCGTGAAGTTGTCGGTAGGAACCGAGTAGGTGAAGTTGCCGGGAAGCGCTTCCGTAGGCGCCGCCACGGCGGGGTCGCTGACGTTGGCCAGCCGGACGAACTCGCCCGTGAGGGCCTGGTGCTCGCCGGGCGGCGGGGCCGACAGGCCGGGCAGCGTAACGACGGTGCGGAGGGCGTCCAACGTCGCCGCCGATGAGCTCGCGGTGATCATCAGGTCGCCGGTGGCTGTGAGCGGATCCCGCTGATAGACGGAGCCGGTGGCGCAGGCGACAAAGGCGCGCAGGTAGAGCACGGCGCCCGTCACCGGCTCGATGAAGCAGCGCCAGTTCAGTTCGCCCCAGCCTTCCGCCGCCATGCTAAACAGGGCTTCCACCACCACGTAGTGGCGCCCGGGCAGAATCGCTTCCGGCATGGCGGGCAGGCGTAGCGTGGGCGCCGGGGTCTGCATGGGCGTGTCCTGCCGCCCCCGGGAAGGCTTGTCAATCCGGCGGTCGGGCAGGGCGTCCGGATCATGCCGCTGATCCGGGTCGTACTGGTAAATGCGCAGTTTCGCCCCGTTGATGGTGATCTGGGCGTTCGGCTGTTCCAGCAGGTTGGCCAGCAGTTCCGGGTGGAGCCGCTCGGGGGTCACTTTGAAGCTCTGGGGGTCGACGGCTTCAATTTGGATGTCGTGGGCAAAGGAGCTGAGCGAGCTGGTAACCCGCAGGGGGCTCGACTGCATCCAGATGCTTACGCCGCAGCCCCAGACGGGCAGGCCGAAGTGGGTCTGGGCGTAGGAGACGACGGCGGTCTCCATGATCGACTTCTGGTCGGCAAATTGCAGCAGGGTTCCTTCCTGCGTAAGGTTGTTCTCCATCTGGCGGGAGAGGTCTTTGAGGCAGCTTTGGTCTATGCCGTAAAGTGCGGCCACTTCACGCAGGTACTGCCCCGCCAGCGCCTGTGGCGACGGCGCCGCAAGCCCGGCGGGCAGGGTATAGGGTTCATGCAGGTGGGCCAGATGCCTAATGTTGCCCTGTGCGTCACGCTCGATCTGAACATTGGGGGTGATCTGGAAAGCCATTTGTTTACCTCCTACTCCATCATGGACGCCCGGAGGAGCCGGGTCGTGCTGATTGATTAGGCGGTAGCCTGGAAATGTCCCCCATTAGCGCAACGATTCACCTGTGGGTGCAAGAGGCGCCCGGACGCGAACGGAGCCCGGGTTCTCCCAGGCTCCGTGTGGATTATACCTGTTTCCGTTGCGAAAGCTCCTGCTCCAGTTCACGGATGCGGCGGCACCGTTCGCTGCGCTCCTTGTAAAGCAGTTGGGAGAGGCTGCGAGCCTTACTCTCCCATTCAGCCGCCCGGGCACGGGCAGCCTCGAGTTCCGCTTCGGTTTGTCGCAGTAAGCCTTCCAGGTCCGCGACGGCGGCAGACGGGGAGTCGCCGTCGGTCAGCGCCTGCGCCGTGCGCCGCAGCCGCTCGACCCGCATGGTCCACGTGTTGTGAGCCTTCATGAGTGCAGCTACTTCCTGCGTCAGCGTGTCGATGTCCGTTGCCAAGGGCGGCTCACCTCTGCCGTGCCTTCAGGTGGAACTGCAAAGAATGATTAGCCACACTTGCGCGGTTTTCCTCCGTGCGGTGCCCTGCCCCGGGCAGTGCCTGTGCGGCGTCTACCGGGCCAGTTTCACCCGCCCCGCATTCCCGTCGACCAGCACCTCCTGGCCGTCGGCAATCAACCGGGTGGCGCCGGTGACCCCCATGACCGCGGGAATGCCGTACTCACGCGCCACGATGGCTGCATGCGACATGGCCCCGCCGGTCTCCGCGACGACTGCGGACGCAGAGGCAAAGAGGGGCGTCCAGGCCGGGTTCGAGTAGGGACAGACGAGCACTTCGCCCGATTTGAGCCGGCCAAATTCGCGCTCAGCCCGCACGATGCGGGCTTTGGCTCGGACCACACCGGCACTGGCCCCCACGCCCGCGAGCTCGCTGCCGCCGGCAGCCGCCTTGAAGAGCCGGGCCTGCCAGCGCCCGTTGACCACCCGGTAGGTTGCGCACCGCCGGGCAATGTGCCGGCGCGCTTCCTCCGGTGCGGGCGCCCCCCCGGTCAGCCAGGCTTTCACTTCATCAAAGGTGAGGTAGTATACGTCGCCCGCGTCGGTCAACAGCCCTCGGCCCGTGAGGCGGCGCCCCCACTCGGCAGCCAGGTCCTGCAGGGCGGCGAGCGGCCGGGTCAGGTCGAAGTGGCTGTTCTCCCGGAACGCCTGGAGGGCCCGGAACCGTTCGACCAGCCAGCGGAACAGGCGGGGCAGGCCGGGGAACCAGCGGAGCCGCCCCGCCACAAGCTGGTACGCCGCCGCGTACTGCTGCCGCCCCAAGTGAGGCGGCGGCGAGTCGAGATGAATCAGGCCCTGAAGCATCTGCCGGACCCGGTCCGGGTCCCGCCGCCAGACGGGCTCCGAGACGTACCAGGCGGCTCCGGCCCGGTGACCGTATGTCTGCAGGAACTCGGCGAACCGGGCCTCCGCCGTCGCCGGTGTTTCTGTCCGGAAGGACCGCGAGAGCTGCCAGAACGCCTGGTTAGTCTCCGAGGTTGCGTTCTCGACCCCGGCCATCAGGTCAGCCATGGTCATGGCGGCCCGCTTCGGCCCTACCGCCAGCGCGACCAGCGCCTTCAGCCAGCCCTCTGCCTGGTAGGCGATGGTCGCCACGAAGCGCCGGCGAAAAATCTCCTCCCAGGCGGTGCAGATCTGCTCAGCGCGGGCGATTAGCTCGGCGTCGCTCATGCTGGCGACCGGCCCCGCATGGCCGAGCTTCTTTAGCTCCTCGCGGGGACCGCTGGCCCACCAGCCCGCCCAGTCTCGGTCAAGCAGCCTGCGCATCAGCGCGCCCGCACCGAGCATGCGCAGATTGGGCCGGGCGACCGGGCCGACCATCGCCTCCCGCCAGATCATGTGCCGGTACCGCTCCTCCTCCGCCGGCGCCACTACGGCGCCGACCTGCCGGGTGAGCTCGGCGATGGCCCCCACCATGAACCCGACGAACAGGTTATCCAGCGGCTTTGGTGCCAGGGGGTAGCGTTCGCCGGCCATGGCAGCGGCCATCCGCTGGTTCAGCGAGAGCCTGCCCAGGGGCGGCACCACTTCCGGTTCTACATCCGCCAGCGTCGTGATGGGCCGGGTCTGCAGTAGATAGAGCCGCCCCGCCGCCACCGCAAACTCCACGTCCTGCGGGCAGCCGTAGTGGGCTTCGAGCTGCAGGGCGAGGCGGGCCAGCTCCAGGAGGCAAGAGTCCGGCAAGGCGGGGCGCCCGGGCTGACGAAGATCCCGCTCGGCCACAGCCAGGGCCGCGGGCCCGGCGCCCCGGTCAATCCGGTAGCTGTCGCCCGTGACATGGCCTGACACCACCGCTTCGCCCAGACCGGGCGCCGCTTCCACCAGCATCTGGTCCGCCCGCCCCGCCACCGGGTCCACGGTGAAGAGTACGCCGGCAACCTCCGCCGGCACCATCTCCTGCACGACTACCGCCATGGTGACCTGCAAGTGGTCGACGCCCCGCTGGGCCCGGTAGTAGAGCGCCCGGGTGCTCCAGAGCGACGCCCAGCACCGCCGGACGGCCGCCGTGAGTCCCTCCTCGCCCTCGACGTTCAGGAAGGTCTCCTGCTGTCCGGCAAAGGAGGCGTCGGCCAGGTCCTCTGCTGTCGCCGACGACCGGACGGCGACGGGTGGCGAGCCAATTTGCCGGTACGCCCGGGTCAGCTCCTCGCACAGCCGCGGTTCGAGCTCTCCGCTCAGGAGAACCTCCGCCGCCGCCTGCGAAGCCGCTTCCCAGTCCTGTCGCTCCAGCAGCGGCGCCACACGGTGCGCCAGCCCCAGCCGAGCTGACTCCGCGGCGTATGCCTGCGCAGTCACTACATAGCCCGGAGGCACCGGCAGCCCCAGTCGGGCCATTTCGCCCAGGTTGGCGCCTTTCCCGCCCGCGGTTGCATGGTCTTGCCGCCCAATCTCATTGAGTTGCTGCGTCAGCATGAGTGATGCCTCCCAGAAGAAATCGCCAGGTCGAGTCCACCAGCGGGTCGATCGGGGCGCCCGTCATGATGTGCAGCAAAGTCGCGCTGTTCATCAGCGAAAGCACGTTCATTGCCAGGTCCCGGGCCGGCAGGTCCCCGCGGAACTGGCCCAGGGCCTGCCCTTCCTGCACGACCCGGGTCACCATCTGCCAGATCTGCTCCCGGGCCGGGGTCAGGCCAGTCAGATACGTGGGGTCGCTTATGCTGTACAGATAGATCAACCGCAGCTTACCCCGGTGGGCCGCCGCTTCCCCGGCCACACACGCCAGGACCTCCCGCAGTCGCTGGAGCGGCGGCAAGTCCGGCGAAATCCGGCGAATCAGTTCGTCTAGCTTCTGCTGCAGCTGCCCGCCATAGAAACGGAGCACACCTTCCTTGCTCCCGAAATGGTTAAAGAACGTAGTCCGACTGACGCCGGCGCGCTCCGCAATCTCGTCGACGGAGACCGGCTCGAAGCCGCGCTCGGCAAAAAGACCCAGCGCCGCCGTGAAGATCGCTTCGTTCACGGCCGCGTTCTTTCGCTCTCGCAATCCTGGTGACACGTCAACTCACCCCCAATGAGGCCATTCGTCCGGGTTGGCATCGAAATATCCTTACCCAAGTACAAATATATACTCCAGTACACAAAACGCAAGCATTTTCTCCCGAGATCTCTGCGGCTCTAGCAGATCGAAATTATTACCATAATGTAATAAATATAGCCAAATGACCCCCAATTGAATAAGATCATGGTATGCGAATTATTCTGCAGTCCAAATAATAGGGGCGCTATGTATGGCCGTGAAGGAACCCTTCGAGCTCCTTGATTTGCTGGGCACAGGCGGCTTTGCCCACACGTACCGCGCCCGTGTACTGGATGAAGATCTCATTGAGGATTTCGGTACCGACGAAGTCGCGCTGAAGATCCCCCTGAACACGAAGAAGGAGCGCCAACTGCGCCATGAGCTGGAGCTCAACGCCAGCCTCTATCTGCGCCTCAAGCAGATGGAGTCCCCCAACATCGTCCGCTACATGGGCTTTGCGGTCTTCCGGGGCCAGATCGTCATGGCCATGGAGTTCGTTCCCCATGGCACGCTGCGCTCGCTCCTCGGCCCGCCCCAGCGGGCGAAGGCGCTGCCCGTGCCGGAGGCCCTGCAGCTAGTAACCGGCGTGGTGAGCGGACTGGCCGCCATTCATTCAGAGCACGTGGTCCACCGGGATATCAAGCCGGAGAACATCCTCATGAACGGGCAGACGCCCAAAATTGCCGATCTGGGGATTGCCCGGATGCTCGCCTCCAACGAACTGGCAGCTACCGTGACCGGGACCATCTACTACATGTCCCCCGAAGTGCTCTGTGCAGCGGGCGCCTCGTTCCCGGCCGATATCTGGTCCCTGGGCGTCATGTTCTACGAAATGCTGACGGGCAAGCTGCCGTTCGGCACCCTGGAGACGCCCATCGGGCCTCTGGCTGACTTGATACGCCGGGGCGAGTACATGCCGGTCACCAGGCTGCGGCCGGATGTACCCCGCCCCGTGGTCGAAATGATCGACCGTGCGCTCAGCCTCGACCCGGCGAGGCGCTTCGCCAACGGTGCGGAGATGTGCGAGGCCCTGCAGCGGTTTCAGGCCCGGACCACCAATGCGTGGGAGCACGAGCTGGCCGAAATTCGCTGCCTGATCACCGACCATGATAAGCAGGACCTGGTGCGGGCAGAGCGGTTGCTGCAAGACCTGGCCGCCCGGTACCCGAGTGTGGCGGCCCTGTACCAACAGCTCGGCGAGCTGCACAACCTGTGCCAGCGCTACCACGAAGCCATCGACGCCTTCCGGCACGGGCTTGAGTGCGACCCGCAGTCGTCCCTGCTGCACTGGGACCTGGCACTGGCCTACCAAAATGCCGGACGGCGGGCAGATGCCGTGCGCCATCTGGAGCGGGTGCTCGACTCGGCGCCCGATGCCAGCCTGCGCCGCCACGCCGCGACACTACTCAAAGTACTGCGAGGGCCAAAGAGATGAGCAGAGACACATCACCCCTGCCGGATCGGCTTGCGATTACCGAGAAACCCATACCGACCCCGGGTTGGCGCCCGGAAGACGGGACCGACCGCCCGGCTGTCATCGCCCGGGAGACCGCTCAGTTGATGCGGCGGCTGGCGGAAGCCGAGTTTGCCCTGAACGAAGCCGACGAGCAGCGGCGGAAAGATTACGCCAAGAATCTGCTGAGCCTCCTGGATGTCATGGACGCCTTCGAGCGGGTCTTCCGCAGCATCCAGGCCAAGGAGGATCAGGTCACCCCCCAGATGCGCAAGTGGATCGGAAACTTCCGCACCGTCAGCCGGATGCTGCGCGACCTTCTGACCGAGCAGGGCGTTGTGCGCCTGGAGAACCTGGCCGACGGGTTTGATCCGCATTGGCACCGGGCCGTGGAGTCCCGTGTCGACCCCGCCCAGCCCGAAGGCGCTATCCTGGAAGAAGTGCGCCCCGGCTATGTATGGCGCGGGGCGGTATTACGCAAGGCCGAAGTCGTCGTCGTGCGCCACGTCGCAGATGAGGAGACAGCAGAATAACGGCTGCAAAAAAGGGGCGGATCCTGATGGCGAAAGAACAACTGCAGAGCCGCATCATCGGAATCGACCTGGGAACCAGCAACAGCGTCGCTGCAACGGCTGCCGGCGCGCAGCCCAAAGTACTCGACAGCAAGGAAGGCCGTCCGCAGATTCCGTCCATCGTCGGCCTGAAAAAGCGGAAGGGCAAGGACGGCACGGTCGAGACCGAGATCCTCGTGGGCGATGTGGCTGACGACAACTGGGAATCGGCCAGCAAGGACACCATCGTTTCGGTGAAGCGGCTCATGGGCCGCGGCGTCGCCGACCCCGAAGTCCAGAAGGTGCGCCGCTCGGTGGAGTACGAGATTGTCGAGCCGTCGGACGGCACCCGGGACAGCGTCCGCGTTATCATGGGCAAGCAGGAGTACTCTCCTATTGACATCTCGGCAAAGATTCTCGAGAAGGTCAAGGCAGATGCCGAGTTCCGGCTGGGCGGACCGGTGACCCACGCGGTCATCACCGTGCCGGCGTACTTCAGCCAGATTCAGCGCCGCGCCACCCGTCAGGCCGGACTGAAAGCGGGCCTGCAGGTCATCAAGATTCTGGATGAGCCCACCGCTGCCGCCGTGGCGTTTGGTATCGAGCAGCAGGAGAGCTCAGACCCGAAGTACATCCTGGTCTTCGACCTGGGCGGCGGCACTTTTGATATTTCCGTGCTCATGTGGGCAGGAAAGGTCTTCGCCCCCCTGAGCCTGCAGGGTGACATGTGGCTGGGCGGCAACAACTTTGATCAGGTCATTGTCGACCATGCGGTCGAACATGTGAAGGAGATGCATGGGGTCGACCCGACCGACAACCTGCGCTTCATGACCGCCCTGCGCCGCAGAGCCCGGGCCGTCAAGGAGCGGCTCTCGTCTGCCCGCAGTGGGGACCTGATCGTGCCGGGCCTCCTGAAGGATTCGGACGGTGACCTCGTCGACGTGGAGATGGAGGTCACCCGCGAAGAGTTTGTCAGCTGGATCATGCCCCTCGTGGAGAAGGCGGTTCGCCTGACCCATCTGGCGCTGCAGGATGCGGGCCTGACCGTCGATCAGGTCCATCACGTCCTCATGGCGGGCAACGCCTCTGCCGTACCCGTAGTGCAGCAGGCCATGGAGAAGCTGTTCGGCGCGGCGAAGGTCGTCCGCTCCATTCACCCCAAGTACGCTGTGGCCATGGGCGCCGCGATCGTCGGCACCCGCATCGGCCCGCAGGTAGTCTGCCAGGGGCCGGATATGACCGACCAGACCCGGGAGTGCGGCCATGTCAACGAACAGGGCTCCTCAGTCTGTGCCCGGTGCGGCCGGTCGCTGGGCCTGGAAGCCGAGGAGAACCAGGACCTGGAGATCGGGGACGGCTTCCTGGTGGTCGCCGGCATCGCCCCGTTCCATTACGGGACCCAGACCGCCGGTGACAAGTTCAACGTCTTCGTTCGCAAGGGCGATCCCTATCCGACAGAAAACCCAGAAACTATGACTTTCTACACCAGCATGCCTAACCAGCAGATGATCAGCATTCCCGTATACGGCGGCGACCACCTGGATAAGGCGAGCGCCAACGAGAAGCAGGGCGAGGCGTTTGCCGTCCTGCCGCCGGGGCTGCCGCAGGACACCGCCGTCCGGGTCAAGCTGTGGTTGAACGGCGACTGCATCTTCGAGCTGACCGCCCATTTGGAGGATGGCACCGACCTGCACCCCTGGGTGCTGCAGGGCGAGGCCGACCAGAAGGCGGTAGAGGCCTTCCAGGCGCTGCAGGAGGCCGCCCACAAAATCGGGCACGCCATGCCGCCTGACCTGCGCCGGGAAGTGGAACAGGGCATGCGGGAGTTCTTCAAGCGCTTGAACGGGAAGGACTTCAGCGGTGCCGGACAGCTGGCTGAGGAGCTGAAGAAGAAGCTGGCGGAGGGGCCCAAGGAGGAGATCTTTGAGCGGGCCGAGCGGCTCGTCGGGTTCGCCCAAATGGTGACGAACCGCTATGGCTGGGCGCTGGGCGCCGAACGGACGTACCGCATGAACCAGTTGATGGGCAAGCTCGAAGAGGCGCTGCGGCGCAAGGACCACGCGGCCGTACCCCAACTGGCGGAAGAACTGGACAAGGCGACCGACGACCTCGGGGATCTGGTCTGGTTCCTGCTGAACGTGCGCCGGGCCATCGTCGACGAGATCCGCATGCATGACCCGGGACTGTCAGACTCCCTGGAGGCGGATTTGGACGAGACCGAGGCGCTCATGAAGGCCAGAGACCCCCGTGCCAAGGCCCGCCTCGAAAAGCTCGCCGAACAGGCGGCACTGGCGCTCAAGAAGTTCCGCACGAAGGATGAGTGCCGCAACTGCGGCGCCGACCTGAAGGGCAACCGCTACTGCCCGAAGTGCAAGGCAGATTCCTGGGCGCTGCGGGACAAGAAGCATTCCGGCACCCTCAGCACCATCTCCCACTAGCTCCGGCGGTTTCGTACAGGGGAGGCGCATGTCGTGAAAGATCCGCTGCAAACCGAGCAGACCCCATACGAAATCCTGGGCGTAGAGCGTTCTGCCGACCGTGCTCATATCGAGCGGGCTTTTGCCACCGCCCTGGGCCGCCGGATTCCGCCCAACGTGGCCAAGAATGCCCGGGATGCGCTCCTGCTGCACCCGGCTAAGCGCGCCTGGTACGACCTGCTTCTATACGACGATGCTGCGCTAGCGCAACTGACGCCGCCGCCCCTGGGAGACGGCGGGGTCCTTGGGCGGGAGCGCCGCGCCGCCACCGCCCAGGCGTGGGAACAGCAGCTGCGGCGCCGTTTCCCCGACCCCGGCCTTGTCCACTCGCTGGCGGTCTTCTGGTACTGGTGGGCGCTTTTTGAAGAAGAGCGCCTGCAGACGCTGATTAAGGCCCTGGGCGGCAAGCCTGCTACCGGCGCCGTCCCGGGGAAGAGCTTCCGCCAGGCAGTGCTGAAAGCGATTCGCAAGGCCGAAGGGGTTACTTGCAATCCGGACCAGGGGGCAGCCTGCACCAAGGCGGACTGCCCGTGGCGGCAGGACTGCCTCTCCTCGGCCCCGCCGCCCAAGGAGATGTGGGAGCGGGTCATCGGGTACTGGGCGATGCTGACCACCGGCGCGGACTTCGCCCACTATGCCCCCGAGCTTGACAACCACGACCGGGAGGCCCTGCGGCAGCAGCTCACCAATTCGCTGCGCAACACGCTGATCGATCTGGCGGGGCAGTATGACAGCCTGCTCGGCCCTTCGGCGAGCAGTGCGGCGGGCCGGGGCGGGCAGTCCTGGTCGGATCAGTATCGGACCCTGGAATCGACCCTGACCGCAGAGTTGGAGTCGGCGCAGGCCCTGCTTGAAGTCGGCATGCGCACCTCCGTGGGGCGCGTGGCCTGCGGCGCTCTAGTGCTCACGCAGATGGGCTTGCTGGACGCCGCACGCACCAAGGTTGAGGCTGCCCTGAAGAGCAAGCCGGACAGCCGAACGCTGCAGAAGCTGCGCGACATGCTCATGCCTCACTCGGCGGTGGCCGTTCTGGTGGCGCAGCGGAAGCCGGAGGCGGCGCTGGCCGCCATTCGCGAACTGTCGCCCGAGCAACAGAAGTCGGGCGAAGTGCTGTCCTTGCGGGCGCAGGCATACCAACTCCTGGCCCGGCAAAAGGCCGCCATGGACCGGATCAAGGAGGCCCTGGCCGACTGGAAGACCGCCCTGGCAGATGCGGTGAAAGCCGGTAAGACGGCGCTGGCAGCGGAAATCAGGAGCGAGGTGTCATCGACCTGCCACGCGAAGGCAGCCGCCATGGGCGATCATCATCGGGACGAAGCCATCCGCATTTTGGAGCAGGCCCGCAATTTGGTACAGGACGAGCGGCTGACGCTCTCCCTGGCGGCACTCTTACTGCGGCGTGGCATTACAACCTTTGTGCACGCGCAGGAGGAGCTCGAACGCCACCGGGAACTGACTGACGCAATCATGGAGGCGTTCAGCCGGGGGCGCATCGACCTGGAGCGGGCGAGGGACCTGGGCTCCAGGGAGGCCACGGAGCAGGCCGGGCTGGCACGGAACTTCATGATCGACGCGCTCCTGGCCCGGGGCATCAGCAAGATCAACGAAGCGCAGGAGCAGGCGAAGAACCGAGGGGCAATCACCGACGCCACCATCACTGCGATGGAATCCGGTCTGCACGACCTGGAACAGGCGGAGGAGTTGGGATCGACTAAAGCCGCTGAGCAGGCGCAGGTGGCGCGGGAACTGCTTGTGCAGGTCAGGTTCATCCGGGCGGGCGGCGGCAACCTCGTCCGCCGGCAGGCGGCGCCTGCCAAGGCGAGCGGTTCCGGCTGCGGTTCTGTCCTCGCGGCGGCCGTCCTCCTGGTGACTCTGGTGGTCGCCGTCTGCACGATATTGTAGGTCGCCGTTACTCATGCCGGCTCTAGGAGAGATAGCATATGGATTGTCCAGTATGCCCTCGGACGGAGATTCCTGATGATGTGGCGGTGTGTCCCAGCTGCGGGGTCGATCTGACGCCGCTGCTGCGGGCGAAGGAACTGGGCGCAGCCGAGTACAACGAAGCCCTGCGGCTGGTGGAAGTCGGCGCGACGGAGGTTGCGATCGGCAAGGTCGCCGCCGCCCTGGCGCTGGACCCTTCCCTGGTACAGGCGCGGGTGCTGCTGGGTAAGCTGCTGTGGAACCGCGGGCAGGCGCAGGCGGCGGTGACCCAGTGGGAGCAGGCGGCCAGCGGGGCAAAGGAAGACCCCGAGATTCCGCGCCTACTCGACGCCGCCGCCCGGAAGTTGGGGCGGGAACGCCTTACCCGGCTGGCGGTCCCGGCAGCCACGCTATTGGTGGTACTGTTGCTGGCGTTGACTAACTTCCTGTCGTACCGGTGGTTTGCCAACCGGCTCGACGGGATGGCGACCCAGTTCGGCGGCGACCTGGACAAGGTGCAGGCGAGTCTGCAGGATCTCTCGGAGCAATTCGCCACGTACCGCGCCACGCACAACCATACCGATGCCGAATATGCCGAAGCGGTGGCCCAGGCCAACCTGCGCAGGCAGGAGGCAGAGGCGGAGCGGGCGGCGGCTGCGGCCTACCGGGCAGCACACTCGCACACCGACGGAGAGTATGACCGGGCGTGGGCGGAAGTCGCCGCGCTGCGCCGGCAGGTCGAAGAGATTGAGCGCACCATGTCAGCCCTGCAGCAACCGGGCGACGTCCGCCCATAGTGAGGAGGACGAACCATGGACTTGTCACCCGTGTGCCGCATGGTCTGGATGATCGCGAGCGGCGAAAGCGAAGCCTTGAGCCGGGAGTATATCGAGACCGAGGCGCTGTTCCTGGGCATCTGCAAATTGGGTGATGTGCCGCTGGCCGACTGGCTGGCGCGCATGGAGCTCCCCCCGGAGGAGCTGGAGCCTGCCCGGGCCGAAGTTGCCGGCGTGGATGGGCTCTTCCGGCACCACGGCCTTGATCCGGTCGCATTCCGCCGTACACTTCGGGGCTTGCTTGCAGGTGGAAATGCCCCTGCCCCAGTCCAGGGGAAACGGGTCATGCACCGGTCTCCCCGGTGCCGCAGCGTATTTGAAGCGGCGGGCCGGCTGGCTCGGCAGGAGGGGCGCATCAAGCTGCTTCATCTCCTGCTGGCCATTCTCCAAGACCGGGGGAACGCGGCCTGTTCGCTCATGCGCGAAGTAGGCATTAGCGTGGACCAGCTCCAGTCCTCCGCCGCCGAACAGCTGGGGCAACCCGCTGCGGCCGGGGGGCATACGGCGCCCCCCTCCCCGTCGCCGGAGAAAACGGCGCCCCGCAAGCCGACCCCCTGGCTGGACCAGTTCGGCCGCGATATCACCCGACTCGCCCGGGAAGGGAAGCTGCCGCCGCTGATCGGCCGCAAGGAAGAGATGACCCGGATTGCCCAGGTGCTGTGCCGGCAGCGCAAGAACAACCCGATCCTGGTGGGCGAACCCGGGGTGGGGAAAACCTGCATTGTCGAGGGTCTGGCCCAGCGCCTGCTGCAGCCCGGCGCCCCTGCCGGGCTGGCCGGAAAACGCATCGTGGAGCTGAGCATGAGCGCCCTGGTGGCGGGCAGCCAACTGCACGGCCAGTTTGAAGAGCGGCTGCAGAACGTCCTCGAAGAGGCCCGGAGCAGCCCCGAGATCGTCATCTTTATCGACGAGATTCACACCATGGTCGGCGCCGGCTCAGCAGGCCGGGGGGCGATGGATGCGGCCAATATTTTGAAGCCGGCCCTCGCCAGGGGCGAAATCCGGTGCATCGGGGCGACGACGACGGCGGAATACCGGCGGTACATCGAAAAAGACGAAGCCCTGGCCCGCCGCTTTGAGATGGTGTGGGTCGAGGAGCCGTCGCGCGATGAGGCTGTGGCTATCGTGCAGGGACTGCGCGCCTCTCTGGAGGCGCACCACGGCGTCTCCATCACCGACGCTGCCATCGCCGCGAGCGTGGACCTGGCCATTCGGTACCTGCCGGACCAGCGTCTGCCGGACAAGTGCCTGGACCTGATCGATCAGGCCTGTGCCCAGAGACGGCTGGCCACGCTGACCGTCGTGCGGGTGCCGGACGCCGGCCCGGGCGAGAGCGAGCGCGCGGTCATCGATGCAGAAGAGGTGGCCCGGGTCATCTCCAAGCGGTGCCGAGTTCCCCTGGAACGCATGACGCAGGGTGAACAGGAGCGCCTCTCGCACCTCGCCGAAGCCCTCAGCCGCCGCGTGATCGGCCAGGACCACGCCGTCTCAGCCCTGGCACAGGCTGTGCTCGCTGCTCGGGCAGGTCTGGCGGATCCACGGCGCCCGCAGGGGGTCTTCCTCTTCCTCGGTCCCACGGGCGTGGGCAAGACCGAACTGGCCAGAGCCCTGGCCGAGTTCCTGTTTGACGACGAGGACAGGCTGATCCGAATCGACATGTCGGAGTATACGGAGAAGCACAGTATCGCCAGGCTGATCGGTTCGCCCCCCGGTTACGTTGGGTATGAGGAGGAAGGGCAGCTTACGGGGAAGATCCGCAGCCAACCGTATTCGGTGGTGCTGTTCGACGAGGTCGAGAAGGCACATCCCGAAGTGCTCAACCTATTTCTGCAGGTTTTTGACGAAGGCCGGCTGACTGACGCCAAAGGCCGGCGGGCGGATTTCCGCAACGCATTCATCATTCTCACCTCAAACCTCGGCGCGAGGTCAGCCATGGTGCGCAAGCGCCAGATCGGTTTCGCCGAACCTGCTGCTGCGGTGTCGGACGGTCCGGACTTGGGAGAGTATCGTGACCACCTGCTTGCGGCCGCCCGGGCTGAACTGGCCCCGGAGCTGTTCAACCGCATCCGCAGCGTCATCGTTTTCCATCCGATCACGCCGGGCAACCTCCGCCGGATCATCGACAAGTTGCTGGACCGTGTCCGCAATCGGCTGTCGGAGAAAGGCCTGTCTCTTGAGATCACCGACGGTGCCTATGAAGTCCTGATGAGCAAGGGTTACTCGGAAGCTGACGGCGTCCGCCGGCTGGAGCGAGTGATCGAAGATTTGATCGTGGCTCCCCTGGCCGCAGGTCTCCTGGAGAACCGCTTCACACCGGGCGCCCGGGTGGTGGTGAAGGCCGAGGGCGACGGCCTGGCGCTGGGCGGCCCCGCTTAGGCGCCCGGGCATGCAGCACTTCCGAACACCAGCGAAAAACGGACACCAAAGCAAGCGAGCCCGGACTCCCTCAGTCACGGGCTCGTTTCGCGTTATCGGATCAGCAGCGAATTAGGCGGAGCAGGAGCAGCAAGACGGTGGCCATTCTCATGGCACCTGCCTGGAATCCGCCCACGATGGCACCTTCCGCCCGGAATCGGCCCGTCATCCGGGCCGAGTTCGGAAAACGCTTGGTCGCCGGGGAAGGGCTGACTCCGACCAGCTCGGCAGATCAGGAAAGTCGCACTTCGATCCGTGTAAGCGCCAGGGTCGCTATTGACTGGAACTCGTCCAGGCTGACTGGCAGGGAAGGCATACCGACGGGAATTATGACGCCTAGGCCAATTTTACGCAGGATGGGATCCAAGGCGCTGTTCGCTTCGGCTATGAGGTACTTCACAAACTTGCCGACACCCACCACTTTCAGCGCCTTCCACGCTACTTTGCCGATGATCCGTTCGATCTCTTTCTCGATAGCATCCGCCCCCTGGAGAATGGTGGAGCACGAGATTGAGACATTCAGGGTTACCTTCTTACCGATTCTGGGTGGAATGCGGAATTCGAGGTCTACGCCAAACTTGCGATCTAGGAGCGCTTCGAGCTCCTTCAGTGGATCCGCCAATGGGTTGATCGCGGCTGTGATCCCAGCCAAATAGATGCCGATGGACTGGAGCGAGCTCTCAATCGCGGTGAGATCTGGCATCTTCGCGAAGAGATCGTTCGCCGCCTGAATCTCAAACAACAGATCCTCCCCACCCAAGACAATGATGATTTTGTCCGCATCATCGCCACTGTGAAGACCAACCAGATGAGGACTCTGCCGTTTGGGCTCCTTCTTCTGGATGTGGCACTGTTCGGAATCGTCGCGGAGCAGCTGAGCCGCTTTGTGGCATGCTGCCGCCAACGCCTGTGCTTTGTCGTTGTATGCAGCGCAGAAATCAAAGTATGTTTTCGTCGCAGTTTCGAACTCCGCTATGTGTGCATCCACTGCATCGAGGTTCCTACGCAGTCTTTCGGCCTTGTCATGGATATTCGGAACCGCTCCGGCATCCCTGAGGGCAGCGCCAACGGTAGAGATGATCTTTCGCGTCCCTTGCATCCCGGTTCTCACTTTTTGAGACGCAGCGAATACATCCGCGCAGTCACCAGCTGCCTTATCAAGTACACCAACCTCATGGGCGATGCGCTTCTTTCGCCGCTCGGGGCGAACCGTGAAGGCAAATCCAATAGCCGCGTGACCATGATCGTCGCTTATGGCTGGGGTGCTTTGGGTGATCACATAGTCACTCCAGTCTCCCGAGATATATGCACGATCTAGGTCCCACCACGCCTGCCCTCCACCTGCAAATACCGCCTGCGCGCGCACTTCGTTCATCGCGCCTCCGTCTGCGCGATTGAAGTCACCGATCCAGAGGGTAGGTAGTTCACGCTCATATCGGTCTTTCACGGCCCGTATTGCAGCCTTAAGCGCGTTAGTCGCGATGGGCACACTGCCGGATTTCAGGTGTACAAAAACCACTCGAATGGGGCCCTCTTTAACAGTTGTAAAAGTCACCGAAGGACGAACTTCCCGGTCCGTTCTGTCAAGGTCTTCTACTCCCGTTATTCCGCGGCCAGCGTTCACTTTTGTTTGAATGGACATCTCTGGTTGGGTTCCGCTACGCCAGGTCAAACCAAAACCTTCTTTTGTAATCGTCGATTCAGCCAACAGAATTAGGTCGTATTCTGAGTACCTGATCGCTCCCCATTGACCACCTCCACCTTGATTCATGTACAGAATGTTCACAACCGACTTCCCCCTTTTCCATGTCATCCTAACTTGAATCTGTTACACGTTGCTCGGGGCATACGCATCGCCTAACTTCTGCGGCGCCAGCGGCGCCGTTAAACCCTTTGTTTTGGGCACCAACTGAAGCACTCAATTCTACGATTGAGGTCCCACACCTTCCGCAAATCAGTCGCTTGCTAGACGTCTCCCTGCATCTGTACGAGGCTCGCGCTCGTGGGGGCGTCGGGTCTCTCCGAGGTAGAGTCACCAAAGCCCACCACGGCGATGTCCTCAGGAATTCGGTGTCCCAGTACATGTGGGCATACACCGCCTTGGACGGCGAAGCGAGTAACCGTTCCGGGATTACGGAGAACAAATCCATCTACAACCACCAGGAATCTTGATTGGGGAACTGTCTGCCGCTTCTCGCCTTGAGGGCCTTGCTATCTGACTCCCCGAGCCTGTGGTACACTGGAGGAAAGGAAGGGGGGGACGAAGTGGCAATCATCAATCCGAATCCTGAAGAAGCGTCCATCCTCAAGCGCATTCTTGGTGACCGGACGGTCGCAGTGGTGAATCTTGGGGATCGTCAGGTCGTGATCGAGATTCTTGATGAGCAGAGTGCCCAGAGCGTTCTGGATGCCGTTCTGTCCGACCCTGCGGAGGCGGCTCGGACGCGGGAGAGTATCCGCCAGCGGAAAGACCACCAAGGTATCTCGCTTGCGGAGGTCAAGGCAAAGTATCTCGATGGCTAAGGTCTCCTTTGCTCCAACGGCCGAGGCTGATTTCGGCGGACTGCCCGCACCTGTTCAAGCCCGCGGTGTCCAGATTATCGAGAACGTGTTGGCTGAGTTCCCGGGCTCCGGCGCCTCAGTTGTGTTCGAGGGTGAGCCCCTTCGGATGTTCCCGATCACTCCGTACCCGTACATCGTGGTGTACGAAAGCGCAGGGGATTCGATCTGGTCATCCGCTTTCTCCACGGGAAGATGAACTGGAAAGAGTAAGAACGAGGGTGGCGGAGACGTTACCCACGTAACTTGAGTAGGTCGGGGCGGCACTGCCGCCCTGGTTTTGTTGTCCGGTCCTCCCGAACTCGTTTATGGCGGCTCCCGGCGGGAGAATTGATGGCTGAGGTGTTATGCGCCACGCTTGCGCTTCTGAGCCGCGCCCCGCATGGCAGCTTTCTTGCGTTCAGCGCTAGCCAGCCAAAGTGCGGTCTCGGAATCGGCCTTCATGCTAGCCAACCGCGATACCAGGCTTCCAGAATCGTCTGCTTCCGCCACCTTTTGAAGCCCTTCATCGCAGAATACAGCGTCTCTGCGTCATCCGCTCGGCCTGTCCGTAGAAATCCCTCCGCGATAAGGAGCCGGCGAAAGAATGGTGGCTTCGGGCCGATCTCCATGGCACGGTGCAGTGTGGAGGCGGCGTCGTTGTGCCGACCCAGGTGCGCGTAACAGACTGCCGGTTCACCGAGCACCCAGGCAAGGTCAATCCGCTCTGCCGCCTCTGGATGACCTGCCATCCGTTCCAGAATCTCAGCCTGCCAGTCGTATGAGTCCGGCTCCATTCGCTGGAGTCTCTCGATACGCCACACCAACTGGGGCATTCGGTCATGAGTCCGCCCCTCACGTTTACCCATTTATTACCAGCAAGAAATGGGTTCGTGAAGGACCGGCCGTGTTCCTCCTTGTTCGATTCGAACATCGTTCGATAGAACACGCGCTCGCCATTGCCGCTACAGAGGCGATGGCTACCCAGTGTCTGTGCTGTGGCTGACAGCACTGCTTCTTGCCACTGCCGCACGGGGGCACGGGTCGTTCCGCCCAACCCATCTGCACAGACGAAGATGGTGCCAACATCGTAGTGGTAAGTCCGGTTGCAGCGGGTGCGCTCCAGGGGCATTCGGTCCCTAGTCCCGTCTTCCGCACATGGCTAACGCCAAGTTTGGAAGGAGTTTCAATGTTGCTCCGCGAACCCCCCTGGAAAGCTTGCACGACGCCAGGGGGCTTGCGGAATGGGTCGCAATCGTGAACGTCCGTCTCGCCAGG
>DASPIW010000060.1:0-67173 GCA_035628915.1 Symbiobacteriaceae bacterium
CCTTCGGGTGTACTTTCTGACCCACTGTTACTTAGCCTCCTTTTCCTTCACCATGACGGTGATGTGGGAGGTCCGCTTCAGAATCGGGAACGCCTGTCCCCGCTGATGCGGATGAAACCGCTTCATGGTGGGACCCTGGTCGACGAAGCACTGGGAAACGACCAGAGCATCCTTGTTCAGGTTGAAGTTGTGCTCGGCGTTGGCAGCGGCGCTCTTGATCACCTTGGCGATCGGCTCGCTGGCACGCTTCGGGATAAATCTGAGGAGCGCAAGCGCCTCAGTCACGCTCTTGCCCCGCACCAGATCGATAACGATCCGGACTTTCCGCGGGGAGATGCGGATGTGGCGAGTGCTAGCCTTCACTTCCACGTGCTGTTACCTCCTTCTTGCGGACTGCAAGGGCCTTACTTCACGCGGCTGGACTTCTCGTCGCCGCCGTGACCCTTGAAGGTCCGAGTCGGAGCGAACTCACCCAGCTTGTGACCGACCATTTCCTCGGTGCAGTACACCGGGATATGCTTGTGACCGTTGTGAACGGCGATCGTGTGACCGACCATCTCCGGGAAGATGGTGCTCGCACGTGCCCAGGTCTTGAAGACCTTCTTCTCGCCCTTTTCGTTCATGGCGAGGATCTTCTTCTCAACAGAGGCGTCGATATACGGCCCCTTCTTGAGGGAACGACCCATTCGTTTCTACACCCCTTCCCTACTTCTTCCGACGGCTCACAATATACTGATCGGACTTCTTCTTGGTCTTGCGGGTCTTGTAGCCCAGGGTGGGCTTACCCCACGGGGTGACAGGGCCCGGACGTCCGATGGGCGAGCGGCCTTCGCCACCGCCGTGCGGATGGTCGACAGGGTTCATGACAGAGCCGCGGACCGTCGGGCGAATGCCAAGGTGGCGAGTGCGGCCAGCCTTGCCGATCACGACGTTCTCGTGCTCGAGGTTGCCGACCTGGCCGACGGTGGCCCGGCAGGTCAGGTGGACCTTGCGCTGCTCACCGGAGGGAAGCCGCAGGAGGGCGAAGCCGCCTTCCTTGGCCATAATCTGGGCGGAGGCGCCGGCGGAGCGGACCATCTGGCCACCGCGGCCGGGACGCAGCTCGACGTTGTGAACCAGCGTACCAACAGGGATGTTCGCCAGCGGCAGCGTGTTGCCGATTTTGATGTCGGACTGCGGGCCGGAGACGATGGAGTCGCCGACCTTCAGGCCCACGGGGGCGAGAATGTAGCGCTTCACGCCGTTGGGGTACTGGATCAGGGCGATCCGAGGGGTCCGGTTCGGGTCATATTCGATGGCCATAACCTTGCCGGGCAGGCCGTCGAACTCGTTCCGCTTGAAGTCGATAACCCGGTACATCCGCTTGTGGCCGCCACCCTGGTGCCGGACGGTGATGCGACCGAAGACGTTGCGACCAGCCTTGGAGGTCAGGCGCTGCAGGAGAGACTTCTCCGGCGTCGTCTTGGTGATCTCCTCGAAGGTGGGCATCGTCATCTGGCGGATACCCGGGGAAGTGGGCTTAAAGCTCTTGATTCCCATCGTGTACCCTCCTTACAGGCCTTCGAAGACCTTGATGCTTTCGCCGGCCTTCAGCGTGACGACGGCCTTCTTCCAGTCGGAACGCCGGCCCTGGAACTTGCCCATACGGCGAACCTTGCCGTGCATCCGCATGGTGTTGACCGATGTGACCGTGACGCCAAAGATCGTCTCGACGGCGTCCTTGATCTGGAACTTGTTGGCGTCAAGGCGAACCTTAAACGCGTACTTCGGATGCTCGCCGCTCATAGCAGCGACGGCCTTCTCCGAGATGAGCGGCTTGAGGATAATGTCGCGGACGTCCATTAGCCGAGCACCTCCTCAACCTTGGCCACGGCATCCTGGGTGAGCACCAGCTTGCCGGAATTGAGCACCTCATACACGTTGAGGTTCCGGGCAGCGTTGGTCAGCACGCCGGGGATGTTGCGGGCGGACTTGTAGACGTTGGTGCTCTGCTCGCCGAGAACGAGGTAGGCCTTGCCTTCCGCCTTCAGGTTCTTCAGCAGAGCAACGACTTCCTTAGTCTTGGGGGCTTCGAGATCAAACTGATCGACGACGATGATGTCGCCGGCGGCAACCTTGGCGCTCAGAGCGCTGCGCAGAGCGGCCCGGCGGGCCTTCTTGGGCATCGTCCAGCCAAAGTCACGGGGATGGGGACCGAACACGATGCCACCATGACGCCAGTGCGGCGCACGGGTGGAGCCCTGGCGGGCACGGCCGGTGCCCTTCTGACGCCACGGCTTCCTGCCGCCGCCAGAAACTTCAGCCCGGGTCTTGGTGTCGGAAGTACCCTGACGCTGATTGGCGAGGTACATCTGCACGACTTCGTGCATCAGTCCGGTGTTCACCTCGGCACCGAAGACGGCGTCCGAAAGGGTGATCTCCCCGACGGTGGCGCCTTCCTTATTGTAAACGGCCACTTTCGGCATGTCTTGCTCCTCCTTTCGGTACGACTATCGGGCCTTGGCGGCCTTGACAGAGTCACGGATCGTAATCAGCGAACCCTTGGCGCCGGGTACGGCACCCTTGATCAGGATCAGGTTCCGGTCGAGGTCGATCTTGACCACACGCAGACCCTGAACGGTGACCTTCTCGGTGCCCAGGTGACCAGGCAGCTTACGGCCCTTCGGAACCCGGGCCCAGGAACGCTTGCCCAAAGAACCGGGCGACCGATGGTATTTCGAGCCGTGGGCTTCAGGACCCCGGTGGAAATTCCACCGCTTGATGGCTCCGGCAAACCCCTTACCACGAGAAATGCCGCTGACATCAACCAGGTCGCCCTCGGCGAAGATGTCGGCTTTAATCTCGTCGCCCACATTCAGGGCGTCGATGTTGTCCAGGCGGAGTTCACGGAGGAACCGGTAAACCTTGACGCCGTGCTTGGAGAAATGGCCCTTGAGGGGCCGGGTCACGAGCTTTTCCTTGATGGAGCCAAAGCCGATTTGCACAGCGCTGTAGCCGTCGGTGTTAGTCGTCTTTTTCTGTACGACTACGCAAGGCCCAGCCTCCACGACGGTGACGGGAATGATCTTGCCGTCGGCCGCGAAGACCTGGGTCATGCCCAGCTTCTTTCCAAGAATCCCTTTCTGCACGGAAGCCACCTCCAAATCAGTGGTCGCGGGGCTCATGAGCACTCAGTTCAGGCGGCTCAGTCCCAGCGACATGATCGATAACACGGATCGCCTGACGACCCGGCCGGAGTAGCGATTCTCCGGACTTAAAGCTTGATCTCGATGTCTACGCCCGCGGGCAGGTCCAGGCGCATCAGAGCCTCGACCGTCTTCTGGCCGGGCTCCAGAATGTCGATCAGCCGCTTGTGGGTGCGCATCTCGAACTGCTCACGGATATCCTTTTCGCCGTTGGGGGCGGTCAGGATCGTGTAGATGTTCTTTTCGGTCGGCAGGGGGATCGGGCCGCTGACGCTGGCACCCGTCCGCTGAGCCGTCTCGACGATCTTCGCCGCGGAAGCGTCGAGGATCTTGTGGTCAAAAGCCCGCAACTTAATGCGGATCTTCTGGCTGGCCATCGTTCAAATTCCCTCCCTTAGTCCAGGCCTGGAGGCTACTCTTCAGACCACGGAGCCCACTGGGAGCCCCCCGTGCAAGGGGGCTCCCCCAGGCTCACCAGGTGTTCTTAGTTGTTGATGCCGACAACGCGGCCGGAGGCGACGGTGCGGCCGCCTTCGCGAACGGCGAACCGGAGGCCTTCTTCGATCGCGATCGGGGTGATGAGTTCGCAGTCGATGGTGACGTTATCGCCAGGCATGACCATCTCAACGCCCTCGGGCAGCTTGATGACGCCGGTAACGTCGGTAGTCCGGAAGTAGAACTGCGGGCGATAGCCGTTGAAGAACGGGCTGTGGCGGCCGCCTTCTTCCTTGGACAGAACATAGATGGTGCCGGAGAACTTGGTGTGCGGCTTGATGGAGCCGGGCTTCGCCAGAACCTGGCCACGCTCGACGTCCTTCTTGTCGATACCACGGAGGAGGACGCCGACGTTGTCACCGGCCATAACCTCGTCCAGCAGCTTGCGGAACATTTCGAGGCCGGTGGCGACGGTGACCCGGGGCTCGTCGTTCAGGCCGATGATCTGGACCTGCTCGCCGACCTTCAGGCGGCCACGCTCGACGCGGCCCGTCACGACGGTACCGCGGCCGGTGATGGTGAAGACGTCTTCGACGGGCATCAGGAAGGGCTTCGCATCGTCGCGCTCAGGGGTCGGAATGTAGGCGTCGACAGCGTTCATCAGCTCGTCGATGGCGGGGGTCCACTTGGGATCGCCGGCGAGAGCGAGGGTCGCAGAGCCCTTGATGAAGGGGATCTCGTCGCCCGGGAACTCGTAGTAGGAGAGCAGTTCGCGGACTTCCAGCTCAACGAGCTCGAGGAGCTCGGCGTCGTCAACCATGTCGCACTTGTTCAGGAACACGACCATGGCGGGTACGCCGACCTGACGGGCGAGCAGGATGTGCTCACGGGTCTGGGGCATGGGGCCGTCAGCGGCGGAGACGACGAGAATCGCGCCGTCCATCTGAGCAGCACCGGTGATCATGTTCTTAACATAGTCGGCGTGTCCCGGGCAGTCCACGTGAGCATAGTGCCGGTTGGCAGTCTGGTACTCGACGTGGGCAGTGTTGATGGTGATGCCACGAGCCTTCTCTTCCGGAGCCTTGTCGATCTGGTCATAGGCCATGAACTGGGCGCCGCCCCGCTCAGCCAGAACCTTGGTGATGGCGGCGGTCAGGGTGGTCTTGCCGTGGTCAACGTGACCAATGGTGCCAATGTTCACATGGGGCTTGTTGCGTTCGAACTTCGCCTTACCCATTTTCGAAGCTCTCCTCCTTGCGGAATCTTATGGTCTCGGTCCCCGAATGGGGTTTGAAGCCAGTGGCGTTATGCAATCCGACTCTGATCAGCCCTTGCCCTGAGCCTTTTCGATGATCGCCTTGGCCACGTTCTGAGGAACTTCCTCGTAGTGGTCAAACTGCATCGTGTAGGTGCCACGGCCCTGAGTGCGGGACCGGAGATCGGTAGCGTAACCAAACATTTCGGCGAGGGGGACCTGCGAGCGGATGACCTGGGCGCCCGCCCGGGCCTCCATGCCTTCAATTCGGCCGCGGCGGCTGTTCAGGTCGCCGATGACGTCGCCCATGTACTCTTCCGCCACCACCACCTCGACCTTCATGTAAGGCTCGAGGAGGATCGGCTGTGCCTTCTGGCAGGCGGACTTGAATGCCATGGAACCAGCAATTTTGAAGGCGGCTTCGCTTGAGTCAACGTCGTGGTAGGAGCCGAAGACGAGCTGGACTTTGATGTCGATGACCGGGAACCCGGCCAGGATGCCGCTCTGCATCGCTTCCTTGATGCCGGCTTCGATCGGGCCGACGTATTCCTTCGGAACGACGCCGCCGACGATCTTGTTCTCGAAGACGAAGCCCGTTCCGGGCTCGCCGCCCATCAGGTTGATCACGGCGTGGCCATACTGGCCGCGGCCGCCCGACTGGCGGACGAACTTGCCTTCAACGTTATCAGCCTTGCCCTTGACCGTTTCACGGTAGGCGACCTGCGGCTTGCCGACGTTAACGCCAACCTTGAACTCACGCTGCAGGCGGTCGACGATGATCTCCAGGTGGAGTTCACCCATGCCGGCGATGATGGTCTGACCCGTCTCCTGGTCGGTATACATCCGGAAAGTCGGGTCTTCTTCGGCCAGCTTCAGGAGGCTGGTGCCGAGCTTATCCTGGTCGGCCTTGGTCTTGGGCTCGATGGCGAGCTGGATGACCGGCTCAGGAAACTCCATCGACTCCAGAATGACCGGTTTGTCTTCCAGGCAGAGCGTGTCACCGGTGGCGGTGTCCTTCAGGCCGATGACGGCGGCGATGTCGCCGGTTTCGACGTTCTGGATTTCCTCACGGTGGTTGGCGTGCATCTGGACCAGACGGCCCACCCGCTCGCGCTTGCCCTTGGTGGCGTTGTATACGTAGCTGCCGGAGTCAAGCTTGCCGGAGTAGCACCGGATGAAGGTCAGGCGACCGACAAACGGGTCCGTGGCAATCTTAAACGCCAGGGCCGAGAAAGGCTCAGCGTCGTCAGCGTGGCGGACGATGGCTTCACCGGACTCGGCGTCGACACCCTCGATGGGCGGGATGTCGATCGGAGAAGGCATGTAGTCGATCACGGCGTCAAGCATGGGCTGAACGCCCTTGTTCTTATAGGAAGAACCGCAGACGACCGGGGTGATCTTGCAGGCGACGGTCTGCTTGCGCAGGCTGGCCTTGATCTCTTCGACGGAGAGCTCCTCGCCGCCGAGGTACTTCTCCATGAGCGTGTCGTCGGCTTCGGCGGCCGCTTCGACCAACTCAAAACGATACTGTTCAGCCAGTTCCTTCATGTCGTCGGGAACCGGGACTTCCTGAATGTCCTTGCCCTTATCGTCACCATAGACGATTGCTACGTTCCGGACCAGGTCGATGATGCCCTTGAACGTCTCTTCCGCCCCGATGGGCAGCTGGACGGGAATGGGACGAGCGTGGAGCCGCTCTTTCATCATCGAGATTACCCGGTAGAAGTCGGCACCGAGGGTGTCCATCTTGTTGACGTAGGCCATACGGGGGACCCCGTACTTGTCAGCCTGACGCCACACGGTTTCGGACTGCGGCTCGACGCCACCTTTGGCACAGAAAACGGCTACCGCACCGTCGAGTACCCGGAGGGAGCGCTCAACTTCAACTGTGAAGTCCACGTGTCCGGGCGTGTCGATGATGTTAATACGGTAACCCTTCCACCAGCAGGTCGTAGCAGCGGAGGTGATGGTGATGCCCCGCTCCTGCTCCTGAACCATCCAGTCCATAGTAGCGGCGCCTTCATGCACCTCGCCCAACTTGTGGGTGCGGCCAGTGTAAAAGAGAATTCGTTCGGTGGTAGTGGTCTTACCAGCGTCGATATGCGCCATGATACCGATGTTCCGGAGCATATCCAGCGTTACCTGTCTAGGCATCGTACACCCCCCTTTGATTGAGTTTTTATCGTGGAGCCACAACCGTGCCTAGAGCGCCAGGTTGGTATGTACCCTGGCGCGGGCTGCGGCCCAGTTTTTTCGTAGCCGCAGCCCGAGCAAGCGACCCGGTGTGGGCTGTTTACCAGCGGTAGTGAGCAAACGGCTTGTTGGCGTCGGCCATCTTGTGGACTTCTTCGCGCTTCTTCACAGCGCCGCCCACACTGTTGTTGGCGTCCGTCAACTCGGCGGCCAGCTTCTCTTCCATGGTCCGCTCTCCACGAGCGCGCGCATAGTTGATGAGCCAGCGAATACCGAGAGCCTGCCGGCGCTCCGGCCGGACTTCCATCGGCACCTGATAGGTGGCGCCGCCCACACGACGGGGCCGGACTTCCAGCAGCGGCATGATGTTCTTCATCGCGGTCTCAAGAACGTCCATGGGTTCCTTGCCAAGCTTGGCAGCTGACGTCGAGAGGGCGGTGTAGAAAATGTGCTGCGCGGTGCCCTTCTTGCCCGCAAGCATGATCTTGTTGATAACCTTGGTGACCAGTTCCGAGTTGTAAATCGGATCCGGAATCACCTCGCGCTTCGGCACGTGGCCCTTACGAGGCATGCATGTAACCCCTTTCTCGATTAACCTTGGGCGGCGAGTATCTCCCGCTGGGAGAAGCTTGGCCGAAGGGTTCGGCTACTCTCCCCGCCCCCGGGCGGCTTACTTCTTGCCCTTAACCGGAGCCTGCTTCTTCTTGGCGCCGTACTTGGAGCGGGCCTGCTTACGGCCTGCGACGCCGGCGGCGTCCAGAGCGCCACGAACGATGTGGTAGCGGACGCCGGGGAGGTCCTTCACACGGCCACCGCGGACAAGCACGACAGAGTGCTCCTGCAGGTTGTGGCCGATGCCGGGAATGTAGGCGGTAACTTCGATCTGGTTGGTCAGGCGAACACGGGCGATCTTCCGCAGAGCCGAGTTCGGCTTCTTGGGGGTCGTCGTCTTCACCACCGTGCAGACACCGCGCTTGAAGGGGTTCTCCTTCAGAGCAGGAGCCGAGGACTTCTCGGCGAGAACCTCGCGGCCCTGGCGGACGAGCTGATTGATCGTCGGCACGGACTAGTGCACCTCCTTTCCGGAAGGAACTCGGAAGAAATATGAGGAGTTGGTTCAGGCGTCGAGAATCGCAGCGACGGCTGCGCCGACTTCGATTCCACAGGCCTTTCCCAGCGCCGTCATCGTGTCAACGTGGACTAGTTCCAGACCTTTTGCCTGGGCGAGCTTAACGATCTCCCGGGTGACGTGTTCTTCGGCGTCCTTCGCCACGAACACCATTCTGGCACTGCCCTTTTCCATGGCCTTCGCAGTCTGCTTCGTTCCGATGCTCTTTTTCCTCGCAGTCTTGAGCCGCTCCAAAGACATCGACCAAAAACCTCCTGCTCAGGCACACTTTCATATTGTAACCGCACAGGTTTGCCTCGTCAAGAAAAAGAGCCCGTTGGAAGCAGTTCTCCGCGTATTTTCGCGCGTTCACGCGCGTTTTCGGGCATTTACTGTTTCACCGCCCTGAACACGTGGTAACCGGCTTCACGCTCCACGTCCTCAGCGTCGCCGAAGACTTCGGTGAGCTTCTTTTTCATGCTGGGGGCGCCCTGCTTGGTCTGGATCACCACGTAAATCGCACCGCCAGATTTGAGTGCCTGGTGGGCGTCGTCGATCATCCGGTAAATGGTCTGCTTCCCGGCCCGGATGGGCGGGTTGGTCAGCACCTTATCGAACCGAATGCCGGCTACCGGCCCCAAGCCATCGCCGGTTCGGACTTCGGCGTTGGTGATGCCGTTCTCCGCCAAGTTGCGCCGGGCGAGGCCAGCGGCACGCTCGTTGACATCGACCATGTACACGCGGCCCGCAGTGGCGAGTTTCGCTGCAGCGGTGCCAATAGGACCATACCCGCAACCGAGGTCCAGCACGGTATCGGCAGGGCCGACTTGCATCGCTTCTATTAATAGAGCGCTGCCAAAGTCCACCCGCTCGCGGGAAAAAACGGCGCTGTCGGTGACGAACGTGAAGGCCATTCCCCGCAGTTCGGCGGTGAACACGGCCTCGTCGTGCGCCGTTTCGGGGCGGGCGGTGTAGTAGTGCTCCGACAATACGAACCCTCCAGATCCATATGCTCCTGAAAGCGGTGCGCGCGCAATGTTACCTGAAATTTTGGCGATGCGCAAGGCGCGCGACCCATCAGACGCTCACCTTGGCAGAATTCGATACCAATGGTGCAGATGAACAGCGCTAATCCGACGAGGCCATCGCCAGACTCTCTCCGGGGGCCGCACTGGAGATCTTCAGGGACATCAGTGTCGCCACGAAGCAGATCACCCCGGCGATCATGAAACTGGGCGTATAGCTGCCAAACAGGTTGTGGAGATAGCCGGCGCCGGAGGCCGCCACCGCCGCCCCCAGCTGGTGCGCCGCGTAAATCCACCCATATACCCGGCCGGCGTTTTGCTTGCCGAACAGGTCGGAAGCCAGGCGGACCGTCGGCGGGACAGTGGCAACCCAGTCCAGCCCGTAAAAGACGATGAACAGCATGAGCGCCGGGACGCCCATCTCATAGGCATACGGCAGGAAGATGAGCGAGAGGCCGCGCAGGCCATAGTACCAGGCCAGGAGTTTGCGACAATCCACGCGGTCGGACAGCCAGCCCGAAATCAGGGTGCCGAACACGTCGACCACGCCGATGACCGCCAGAAAGGAGGCTGCCGTCACCTCCGGCAGACCGTGTTCCACAGAGGCGGGAATCAGGTGGGTACCAATCAAGCCGGCGGTAGTAAGCCCGCAGATAGCGAAGGTGCCCGCCAGCAGGAGAAAATCGCGGTTCGCTGCGCAGCGCCACAGGGTCTTCATGGCAGCGGCGAAGGGGTTGCCTGAGTGCTGTGGCCGGACCGGCTCAAAACCCGGGTCGGCGCCGTAGGGCAGCAGGCCAACGTCGCGAGGATAGTTGCGCACAAACCCGATGACCAGTGGCGCGACCAGCAGGGCGCCGCCTGATACTACGAGGATCGCCGAGCGCCACCCGCCCGCGGCCGTCACCGAGGCCAGCGAGGGTAGGAAGATCAACTGGCCGGTCGCATTCGCCACAGAGAGAATGCCGACGACTAAGCCGCGCCTGGCAACAAACCACCGGTTGGAAACCGTAGCCGCCACCCAACCAGCCAGGGAGCCGGAGCCAATTCCTACGAGCAAGCCCCAAAGCACATACAAGTGCCAGGGGGCGGAGATCCAGCGGGTCAGGCCCGTCGCCGTCGCAAGCAGCAGCAGCGCTCCGGTCATGGTTGCCCGCATCCCGATGCGCTCCATAACCGCAGCAGCGAATGGGCCACACAACCCGAACAGCGCCAGGTTAATGGAAACCGCCAGCGAGATAGTCGCCCTGTCCCAGCCAAACTCGTGCTCCAGCGGAAGCATCAGCACCCCGGGCGTGGAACGGACACCGGCAGCCCCGAGCATGCCGAGAAAGGTGACAGCCACCACGATCCACCCGTAATGGATGCGACCGCGGAACAACGGCTTGTTCATGAAGTGCTCCTCCGTTCGATGCGGCGTCCGGCACATATGGTCACTATGGTAAGGGGCGCCCCGCTTGCTGTCAACGCAAGACGTGCGCCCACTCATCCTCTAGAGCGGGCTGCCCCAGACAGGACCCCCTCCGTTCGGCATTTTTCGTACTCCCGGCATCATCCGCCTGGAAAGAAATCGGGCTCTGCCCTCGCTCCACTTTTGCAAGGTTCACCCCCCGCTTGCGGGCAAAGATGGATGGAAAGGGACCTTTCAGTGGTTTTTGGGCCTCAAAACAGGGGTTTTCCGCTGACTGAGTCCACATTTGCACGTGTTGATGAGCCCGGCCCTGCAGAAGTGGATCAGAGATCCGTCGGGTCTCAGTCAGAGAGGAGGCGTCAGAGTTCGAGGTTTCCCGGCCTGCACGACACTGGGCGAATCGCGAGACATTTATTACAGTCTCGGCGCCACTTGGCTGTCAAGACCTTAATCACGAGTGCACAATACGGCGCGCCCCAAGAGGCGCGCCGTTGCGAAATTCTACACGACCGCTTCATGCACAAATTCACTCACGACTCCGAGGCGACATCTGCTGACGATGCCCAGTTCGGGCGAATCTCCGTCCAGCTCCTCCCCCCGTCGGTGGTGACCCACAGTTTTCCCTGTACTGCGAAGCCGGTTCGTTCATCGAGGAATTGCACGGACGCCAGGGCTGACAGGTCAATCTCCCAGGGCACAGGCTCCCATGTTCGGCCCCCGTCGCGGGTCCAGTTCAAAGTCCGAAGTTCATACTCGCCGATGTATGCCACCTTTGGCGAAAGGAAAGCGGGACGCCGCTCGCCATCCCATTCCGACCGCTTCTCCCAGGTCCGGCCGCCGTCCGATGTCCAATAGAGCACCCGCGAACCCAGGCGCATCCCCTCCGTCCGTACACCGGCCGCCGTGAAGTAGCCCTCCGCCGGATTGAGGAAGGTCGGTGCCCAGACCCAGACCTGATCCCCCTCCGGCAGGTCCACGGTCGCCGGGCTCCAGGTCCGCCCCCCGTCCTCGGTTCGCCAGAGACCCACCCGGCCAGGCCCCACTGCCCAACCGTGAAGTTGGTCGGCGAACTGCACTTCCAGTGCCGCTGGGAGCCCGGAGTCCGCGTCGCTCACCATCTGCCAGGAGCGCCCGCCGTCACGGGTCTGGTACAAGGAGCCGCGGTTTGTGACTTCAGGGTACTTTGGCTGAACCAGCGCCCACCCGGTCTGTTCGTCTACAAAGGTCAGCGCCGCCGGACGGGCGAAGGCGTACGGAGCTTTCACTTCCGAAGCCGCCCAGGTCTGCCCGCCATCGACGCTGCACAAGAGGGTGAGGTGGCTGCTGTCCGAAGTCCAGCGGCCGTCGGGCCCGGTGCTGTCGCACCCCAATGCCACCGCCGCAGTATTGTTGTCAAAATACTCCGCCTGGCGCCGGTAGAGGCGTCCGGTGCAGCGCTGCATGGCGCCCGGGGTAACATCCCACCATGTCGCCCCGCCATCGCCGGTTCGCAGAATACGCCCGGCCCAGTCAACCCCCCACCCCTCCGTCGGTGACCACATCTTGGCGGAGCGAAGCAGCAGGGTCTGCCGCTCTGCATTGCCCTCGACCGGGGGAGTGACCTCCCCCGAGTAGACCACAGCCCAGCGCTTCCCGCCCTCCTGCCGGAAATCGGCACGCCCCCCATCTGGGGTGAGCACCGGGTCAGCAACAGCGGGGCGCACTTCAGCCCAGAACTCCAGCCGGACAGGCTCAGCCGGCGGCTCCGGCCACCACAACTGCCACATGTGGTAGTTGCTCTCCTGGTTCAGGGCAGGGAAGATCTGAAGCGGCGCCTCACCTGGCGCAGCCTGTGCACGGTATACCCGCCACTCGCCGTAGTCGGTGCCACCGACCTGAATAGCCAGTGACAGCGGCCATGTGGGGTGCTCGGGGATAACAGGATGATTGCCGCTATAGCCCATCTCGGGCGCCCGGGCAACAGCTTTCACCTCGTTGCCGGCCCATTGTGCCTCCACGTCCACTCCGATCTCCTGCCAGGTCCGGGCCATCAGATCAACCACATACGTCGTTGTGGGCCGCGTAGATGGCTTGTTGCAGCCGTCACACCGATCGGTCTCCACCAGGATCCGACTGCCATCGGGGGAAGGGACCCAGTGTGTCGCCACCCGCCCGGAGAAAATCTCCGGCATGAACGGAGCAATTTGGCCGGTTTCGGGCTGAAACTCCAGCCAGGTGTCCTGCCAAGGCTGGCCGTAGCGGACATAGTAGAGCAGGGTGCCCTGTGCCGACCAACGAACCACAGGTTCACTCAACTGATGAATCTCCGGTGCCACATACCACGCCCGGTCACCGGCGTCGGAGAGAAGCCATAGCTCCTGGGTGTGCGGCCACCTGCCGGGAAGAAGGACGGCTCCCCACTTGCCATCCGGCGACGCTGAGCGCCAGCCGAAGCTATCCTTCCGCAGCTCGTTTGGCAGCTGCTCTACGGAGACGGCTGTGCCAGGCCGAAATTGCGGTCGCACGACCTCCGCCGGGGCCGGCGCCGGCTCCGGGGGCGGGTTCGGCGCCGGCGACGGCGCCTCCGCCACAGGGGCCGGGGGAGCGGGGCTCTGCTGAGGCGGACTCTGTCGCGTACACCCCATTATTGCCACTACCAACAAGCAAGCCAGGCCTCGCTTCACGGAAGCTCACCTCCCCCCTTTGACGCCAGCCATTACGGTATTGTTGCGCAAAATGGGCCCGCCCGAAACGTCGGTCGGGCCCTCAGGGCCTGCCCCGGGGCCAACGCCCTGCACAGCCGAGCAGCCGGATGCATGAAGATAGCTGCCGCATTCACTCGGCGACCTGCTAGCCCGGGCGCCGGGGCCGACCAAGAGTTGAGGCGGCGCCGAAACGAAGTGAAGCGCCGAGGCCCGGAGGGGCCGTCTGCGGAACGTGCAGACGGCCCCCCGGCCCCGGCGCCCGGGCGTCATTACGGGCTAGCGGAGCCGATGGCGCGGCGGCGTCTTCATGCATCCGGCTGCGCCCCCCGGTGCAGGGCGTTGACCCCGAAAAGGCCAAAAAGGGGCCCGACCGGAAAACCCGGTCGGGCCCTGCCAACTAGTCGTCGCTGCCTTCGAGCTGTTCAGCGTAAACCTCGTCCTCGGTCATGACCCGGATGCTGCGGTAACGGTTCATTCCCGTACCAGCCGGCACCAGCTTGCCGATGATGACGTTCTCCTTGAGGCCGAGCAGCGGGTCCCGCTTGCCCTTAATGGCCGCATCGGTCAACACGCGGGTCGTTTCCTGGAACGAAGCGGCAGACAGGAAGGAGTCGGTGGCGAGCGAGGCCTTGGTGATGCCGAGCAACATCGGCCGTGCTACGGCAGGCACGCCGCCGTCCATGATCACCCGCTCGTTCTCGTCCTCGAAGTCGAAGATGTCGGTGAACTGGCCGGGCAGCAGTTCGGTGTCGCCCGGGTCCTCCACCTTGACCTTGCGCAGCATCTGGCGAACCATGACCTCGATGTGCTTGTCGTTAATATCCACGCCCTGCAGGTTATAAACCTTCTGCACTTCGCGCAACAGGTACATCTGCACGCCGCGGAGACCCTTGACACGCAGCAGGTCATGCGGGTTGACGGAGCCTTCGGTCAGCTCGTCGCCGGCCTCCACGTAAGATCCGTCGCGCGCCTTGACACGGGCGCCGTACGGGATGGAGTAGGTGGTCGCTTCACCGTCTTCCGACGTGATGGTGATCTCCTTGCGGCCCTTGTTGTCGGCGATGCTAACCTGGCCGTCGAGTTCGGCGATGACCGCCTGGCCCTTGGGCTTACGGGCTTCAAAGAGTTCTTCGACGCGGGGGAGACCCTGGGTGATGTCGTCGCCAGCCACACCGCCGGTGTGGAAGGTACGCATCGTCAGCTGGGTGCCCGGCTCGCCGATGGACTGCGCTGCGATGATGCCGACAGCCTCGCCCACGTCGACCAGGCGCCCGGTGGCCAGGTTGCGGCCGTAGCACAGGCGGCAGGTGCCGAAGCGCGAGCGGCAGGTCAGGACCGAGCGAATCGTGACTTCGGTGATGCCCGAAGCCTTGACCTTCTCGGCCAGTTCCTCGTCGATCATCTCGTTGGCGTAAACGATGATCTCGCCGGTCTCGGGATGCTCGACGTCGTACAGAGCCACGCGGCCGATGATGTGCGGCGTAATGGGCTCGGTGACGGTCTCGCCTTCCTTCTGCTCGACCCAGGTGATGCCTGCAGTGGTGCCGCAGTCGTCCTCACGGACGATCACATCCTGGGCGACGTCGACCAGACGGCGGGTCAGGTAACCCGAGTCTGCCGTACGGAGCGCCGTGTCGGCCAGGCCCTTGCGGGTGCCGTGCGTGGAGAGGAAGTACTCCAGGACGGTCAGGCCTTCGCGGAAGTTCGCCTTGACGGGCAGTTCGACGATCTTGCCGGAGGGGTCGGCCATCAGGCCGCGCATGCCGGCGAGCTGCGTAATCTGCGAAATGTTGCCGCGGGCGCCGGACTTCATCATCATATTGACGGGGTTGAAGTCCTCCATGGTCTTGACCAGGGTCTTGGTGACGGCGTCCTTGGCTTCCGTCCAGATGGCGATGACCCGCTGGTAGCGCTCGTCGTTGGTGATGAGGCCGCGCTTGTAATTGCGCTCGACCTCTTCAACCCGCTTCTCGGCGTCTCCCAGGATCGTGGCCTTCTCAGCCGGCACCCGGATGTCGGCGATCGCAATCGTGGAGCCGGACCGGGTGGCGAACTTGAAGCCAAGCTGCTTGATGTTGTCCGTCTGCTCCGCGGTCTTCACGGTCCCGAGACGCCGATAGGCCATGTCGATGATCTTGCCCATCTGCTTCTTCTCGACGACGACGTTCATATACCGGAGCTTCGGATGGAGGATTTCGTTGAAGATCATGCGGCCGACGGTCGTCTTGACCCGCTTGCCGGCCACGGAGCCCCAGTTGTCCTTGTGCTCCCACCACTCCTCCGACCCTTCCTCCAATTCCGGAGGCGGAGCGGGGAAGCGGATTTCAACCCAGGTGTGCAGGTCCATCGCACCGGTCTGGTAGGCCATAATCGCCTCATGCGGGTGGCTGTAGGAAGCCGCCGGCGGGGCGTCGGGCTTCGCCAGGGTCAGGTAGTACGAACCGAGCAGCATATCCTTGGACGGCGTGATGACAGGGGCGCCGTCCTTGGGGTTGAGGATGTTGTGGGCCGCCAGCATGAGAACGCGGGCTTCGGCCTGCGCCTCGGCGGAAAGCGGCACGTGAACGGCCATCTGGTCGCCGTCAAAGTCGGCGTTGTACGCCGTGCAGACGAGCGGATGGATGTTGATGGCCTTGCCCTCGACGAGCACCGGCTCGAACGCCTGAATGCCCAGGCGGTGCAGGGTTGGGGCACGGTTGAGGAGGACGGGATGTTCCTTGATGACGTCCTCAAGCACGTCCCAGACTTCGGGCTTCACCCGCTCCACCATGCGCTTGGCGCTTTTGATGTTGTGGGCGTAGCCTTCGTTGACCAGCTTCTTCATAACGAAGGGTTTGAAGAGTTCCAGGGCCATCTCCTTGGGGAGACCGCACTGGTGCAGCTTCATGTGTGGGCCGACCACGATGACCGAACGGCCGGAGTAGTCGACGCGCTTGCCCAGCAGGTTCTGGCGGAACCGGCCCTGCTTGCCCTTGAGCATGTCGCTCAGGGACTTAAGGGGGCGGTTGCCGGGGCCCGTCACCGGGCGCCCGCGGCGGCCGTTGTCAATCAGGGCGTCCACTGCTTCCTGGAGCATGCGCTTTTCGTTGCGGACGATGATGTCCGGAGCACCCAGGTCCAGGAGCCGCTTGAGGCGGTTGTTGCGGTTGATGACCCGACGGTACAGGTCGTTCAGGTCGGAGGTGGCGAACCGGCCGCCGTCGAGCTGTACCATGGGGCGCAGGTCGGGCGGTATGACCGGAATGACGTCCAGGACCATCCAGGACGGGTCATTGCCGGACTTGCGGAACGCCTCGACCACGTCCAGGCGGCGGATCGCGCGGATCTTGCGCTGGCCGGAGACGGTCTTCAGCTCGTGGCGCAGTTCGCCGGAGAGCTTGTCGAGATCGAGTTCCTCCAACAGCTTCTTGATCGCTTCGGCGCCCATGCCGGCCTTGAACTGGTTGCCATACTTCTCGCGGTACTCCCGGTACTCGTTCTCCGTCAGAAGCTGCTTCTCCATGAGCGGGGTGTTGCCAGGATCGATCACGATATAGCTGGCGAAGTAAAGCACCTTTTCCAGCGCGCGGGGGCTGATGTCGAGAATCAGGCCCATGCGGGACGGAATGCCCTTGAAATACCAGATATGCGAAACCGGAGCCGCCAGTTCGATGTGGCCCATGCGCTCCCGGCGGACCTTGGCCCGGGTAACTTCCACGCCGCAGCGGTCGCAGACGATGCCCTTGTAACGGACCCGCTTATACTTGCCGCAGTGGCATTCCCAGTCGCGCTGCGGACCGAAGATCTTCTCGCAGAACAGGCCTTCACGCTCGGGTTTCAGCGTCCGGTAGTTGATCGTCTCAGGCTTCTTGACCTCACCCCGGGACCAGTTCCGGATCCGCTCGGGAGAGGCGAGGCCGATTCGCATCGAGTCAAAGTAATTGACGTCAAGCACCGATCAGCAACCTCCCCTACCGGTCTTCATCATCTTCGCCAAGGTCGTAGTCGTTCTTACGGCCACGCCGGCGACCGACCACATCGTCCTCGTCGTCCTCGTCATCGGCAGCGGGCTCCTCATCTTCGTAGTCGTCCAGGCCGCCCAGCGTCGTCCGGCGGCGGCCGGCAGCAGGCTTACGGGCGGCAGTGCGGCCGCGGGTGAAAGGAGCGCGGGATTCATCTTCGTCCTCTTCTTCTTCATCAGAGAAGAGTTCGTCTTCCTCGAAGTCCTCGTCGTCATCGGTGACGGGACGGCGCCGGGCCACGGGAGGCTCAGCCGGCACGGGCCGGATGGGCTTAATGGCGTTCTTGAGGGTCGATGCCACCTTCTCCAGCTCTTCGGGAGCCAGGGGGGCGTCATCATCCTCTTCGGCTTCTTCCTCGTCTTCGTCGTCCAGGCCGGCCTCGGGTTCGGCCACACCTTCCTTCGCTGCCTCAGGCGCCGGGTACTCGTCTTCGCCCAGCGGCAGATCCATGTCGCGGGCAGACTGCTCGACGTCCTCATCCAGCTCACGCAGTTCGATCTCCTCGTCCTGCTCGTTGAGGACCTTGACGTCCAGACCAAGGGACTGGAGTTCCTTGATCAGCACCTTGAAGGATTCGGGGACACCGGGCTCGGGCACGTTCTCGCCCTTGACGATGGCCTCGTAGGTCTTCACGCGGCCGACCACGTCGTCGGACTTGACCGTGAGGAGCTCCTGCAGGGTGTAAGCGGCGCCGTAGGCTTCCAGCGCCCAGACTTCCATTTCGCCGAAGCGCTGGCCGCCAAACTGGGCCTTGCCGCCCAGCGGCTGCTGGGTGACCAGGGAGTAGGGGCCGGTGGAGCGGGCGTGAATCTTGTCGTCGACGAGGTGGAGCAGCTTCAGCATGTACTTGAAGCCGACCGTCACTTCGTTGTCGAGGGGCTCACCAGTCTTGCCGTCGTACAGGATGGTCTTGCCGTTTTCGGGCAGCCCCGCCTGGCGCAGAAGGCCCTTGATGTCGTCCTCGTGGGCGCCGTCAAAGACCGGGGATGCAACGTGCAGGCCCAGAGCCTGAGCCGCCCAGCCCAGGTGGATCTCCATGACCTGGCCGATGTTCATGCGGGAAGGCACGCCCAGCGGCGTCAGAATGATCTGGATGGGGGTGCCGTCGGGCAGGAACGGCATATCCTCTTCGGGCACGATGACCGAAATGACGCCCTTGTTGCCGTGGCGTCCGGCCATTTTGTCACCCTGGGAGATCTTGCGCTTTTGAGCGATGTAGACACGGACCAGTTGGTTGACGCCGGGGGAGAGCTCGTCGCCGTTCTCCCGCGTGAAGACCTTCACGTCAACCACGATGCCGGACTCGCCGTGCGGCACGCGCAGGGAGGTGTCACGCACTTCGCGGGCCTTTTCACCGAAGATTGCGCGCAGGAGGCGCTCTTCGGCCGTCAGCTCGGTTTCACCCTTGGGGGTGACCTTGCCGACCAGAATGTCGCCGGGGCGGACTTCGGCGCCGATGCGGATGATGCCGCGCTCGTCGAGGTCCTTCAGGACTTCTTCGCCCACGTTCGGGATGTCACGGGTGATCTCTTCAGGGCCCAGCTTGGTGTCCCGGGCTTCACACTCATGCTCCTCGATGTGGATCGAGGTAAAGACGTCTTCCTTCACCAGCTTTTCGTTGATGATGATGGCGTCCTCGTAGTTGTAGCCTTCCCAGCACATGTAGGCAATGAGGATATTCCGACCGAGGGCCAGTTCGCCGCCGTCGGTGGACGGGCCGTCAGCCAGGACGTCGCCCCGCTTGACGCGCTGACCCGTACGGGCAAGCGGCCGCTGGTTGATGCTGGTGCCCTGGTTGGACCGGGTGTACTTGGTCAGCTTATACTTCTTCACCTGGCCGTCGTCCTGGTGGACGATGACTTCGTTGGCAGTGGCCCGGACGATGACGCCGTCGCCCTCGGAGATGGCGCAAACGCCGGAGTCCCAGGCGGACCGGTACTCCATGCCCGTGCCGACGAACGGCGCCTGGGTGCGGAGCAGAGGCACGGCCTGACGCTGCATGTTCGAGCCCATGAGGGCGCGGGAGGCGTCGTCGTTCTCGAGGAACGGGATGAGCGCCGTCGCGATTGACACGACTTGCTTGGGCGAAACATCCATGTAGTCGACCTGCTCGGGCGGAACGCGCAGAATGTCGTGCTTGTAGCGGACGGTGATCCGCGTGTTGACGAACCAGCCGTTTTCGGCGATGGGCTCGTTGGCCTGGGCAACGACGTTCTCGTCTTCCTCGTCAGCCGTCAGGTAGACGATTTCGCTCGTAATTTGCCGGGTCTCTTTATCCACGCGGCGGTATGGCGTCTCGACGAAACCGTACTCGTTGATGCGCGCAAAAGTGGCCATGGCGCCGATCAGACCGATGTTCGGACCTTCAGGCGTCTCAATGGGGCACATCCGGCCATAATGGCTATGGTGGACGTCGCGGACTTCAAAGCCGGCGCGCTCACGGGAGAGACCGCCGGGGCCCAGGGCCGAAAGGCGGCGCTTATGGGTGAGTTCGGCCAGCGGGTTCGTCTGGTCCATGAACTGCGAGAGCTGGGAGGAGCCGAAGAACTCCTTGACGGCGGCCACCACCGGGCGAATGTTGATCAGTGCCTGCGGGGTGATGATGTCGACGTCCTGAATGGTCATGCGCTCCTTGACCACGCGCTCCATACGCGCCAAACCGATGCGGAACTGGTTCTGCAGCAGTTCACCGACGGAGCGGAGGCGGCGGTTGCCCAGGTGGTCGATGTCGTCGACGGTGCCAAGGCCCTTGAAGAGCGTCACCATGAAGTTAATGGCAGCGATGATGTCATCCTTGGTGATGGTCTTCTGCGTCATGGGCGGCTGACCGTTGGAGACAATACGAACCACGGAGCCGTCGCGCAGCTTCGCGGTAAGCCGGGTGACACCCGCCGCGTCCATGCGATCGGCCAGCTTCTTGTCGATGGTGGTGCCCGCTTCAGCGATGATCTCGCCCGTGTTCGGGTCGACCACGCGGTCAACCAGCGTGGTGCCGACGGCGCGACGCTTCAGGGCGAGCTTCTTGTTCAGCTTGTAGCGGCCCACGTTGGCCAAGTCGTAACGCTTGGACTCGAAGAACAGCGACTCGAGCAGTTGGCGGGCGTTGTCCACTGCAGGGGGCTCGCCCGGCCGCAGCCGCTTGTAGATTTCGATCAGGGCGTCCTCTTCGGAATCCGTTCCGTCCTTCTCCAGGGTGCGGCGAATATATTCAGAGTCGCCCACCGCGTCCAAAATAGCCTGGTCGGAACTAAAACCGAGAGCGCGGAGTAGAATGGTGGCGGGCAGCTTGCGGGTCCGGTCGACACGGACGGAGATCAGGTCGTTGGTGTCGGACTCGAACTCAAGCCAGGCGCCCCGGTTGGGGATCATGGTGGCGAAATACAGCTTCTTGCCGCTGGTATCCACCTGCTCGGAATAATAGACACCGGGCGAACGAACCAGCTGAGAGACGATAACGCGCTCGGCGCCGTTGATAATAAAGGTGCCATGGGGCGTCATGAGCGGGAAGTCGCCCATGAATACCTCCTGCTCCTTCACTTCACCGGTCTCTTTGTTGATCAGGCGCACCCGGACGCGCAAAGGGGCGGCAAATGTCACATCCCGCTCTTTGCACTCGTCCATGGCGTACTTCGGCTCGCCAAGGCTGTAGTCGATGAATTCCAGCACGAGATTCCCGGTAAAGTCCTGAATGGGGGAGATGTCGCGGAACATCTCCTGCAGGCCTTCTTTGAGGAACCACTGGTAGGAATTCTGCTGCAGTTCGATGAGGTTCGGCATCTCCAGAACTTCATCGATCCTTGCGAAGCTGCGCCGCTCTCTCTTGCCGGCTTGCAGGGTCTTCGCCATACGGTCTTGGCCTCCTCACATTCTTGCTTGGTGGCCATCAAGAAGCTCCCCGTTTGGAAGTGCCCACCGCGGAAGCGCTCGATGTGGTATATGAACCTCCTGAGGGTTATTTATTTGCCCTGGCAGGAGAATTCGTCCCTGAGGCAGAAACAAAAAGGCAACACCGGTCCGACGAACTATCGTCAGATAGAGTATGGACGGTGTTTCCAGACAGACACATCTTCTATTGGTTTCCCTTGGACTGGCGAAATATGCATGGCATTATCCCCGCTTTCACGCGATATGCCGGCTCGGGGCCGGCATTCAAATGGGGACCAGTGCCAAAGAACTATGTGGATGGCAGGTTATCATGCTACCATAGCAGGGAAGTCATGTCAATACGCGCAAACCCCCTTGTAGGGGGCTTTTTTGCTTTTTGGCCCGTTTCTTGCAAGGGGCAGCCATTTAGCGCAGGGTTTATGACAAAGGGCCGGGGACACTCGGATTCACGAGTACCCCCAGCCCTCCTTTACATAGCAGGTTGATTACTTGACCTCGACTTCGGCGCCAGCTTCCTTCAGCTTGGCAGCGATGCCTTCGGCGTCGGCCTTGCCGATCTTCTCCTTGACGGGCTTCGGAGCGCCGTCGACCAGGTCCTTGGCTTCCTTGAGGCCCAGGCCGGTCAACTCGCGGACAACCTTGATGACGTTGATCTTGTTGGCGCCGGCGGCCTTGAGGATGACGTCGAACTCGGTCTTCTCCTCGACCGGGGCAGCGGCGGCGGCAGGGCCGGCAGCAGCGGCGACGGCGACAGGAGCGGCGGCGGTGACACCAAAGGTCTCCTCGAACTGCTCCTTCAGCTCCTTGAGCTCGAGAGCGGTCATGCCCTTAATGATTTCAATAACCTCAGCAGCCTTGGACATTGTGGGATCCTCCCTTATCAGATAAAAAATGTTGACTTGCCAATCTCACCAGCGATACCGGGTGACTTAAGCCTCAAGCTGCTTGATGCGAGCGTCGAGGGCATAGGCGAAACCAGAGAGCAGACCGTTGATAGCACCCGCAACACCGACCAGGGGCGCCTGGATGCCGCCGAGGACCTGAGCGAGCAGGACCTCCCGGGAGGGCAGGTCGGCCAGGCTCTTGACGCCTTCGGCGCCGAACACCTTGCCTTCGAGAATGCCGGCCTTGACGATAAACTTCGGAGCCTTCTCCTTCGCGAAGAAGTCCCGAATCTTCTTGGCGGCCGAGGCCTCGTCGGCGTTGGAGAACGCCATGGTGGTCGTGCCGTGCAGGTACTGGTCCAGGCCCTCGATCCCGAGGTCCCGGGCAGCGATCCGGACAAGGGTGTTCTTGGCAACCTTGAGTTCGACACCCACCTCGCGCAGCTCCTTGCGGAGCTTCGTGACCTGGGCGACGCTCATGCCCTTGTTGTCGGCGAGAACGACGCTCTTCGCCTTCTGGATGCGCTCCTTTACCTGAGCGATCGACAGTTCCTTTTCAGGACGAATGACAGCCATTTTGTGTGATTCACCTCCTTGCCGGAGAAAACGGAAAACCTCCGACCATATTGATCGGAGGTCTGTATGTACACACAGACTCCCACACGCTCTCCCCACGGGAAGAACGCATGAGTCTCCGACCTCGGCAGGCTGACGAGAACTCGTCACTTAGGCTCGTAGAGCACCGGCTGTCTATGGCCGCATATGAACTTCTGAGCACAATGAGTATTATACACAGCACAGGTAGGACCGTCAAGCGCGGTAACCAGTGCGATCCGAAGCAGGTCCGTGCCGGTGCTCGCTTCCGTAAGGAGAGACGGCCGTAGGGGAGGCAACTTACCTCCCCTTTCTTTACATTAGGTTTAAGCGAGCTTCGCCTGCTTCTGGAGGTTTTCGAGCATCTCCTCAAGCCGAATCTTCTCCTGTACCAGCACCATCCGTTCGGCAGGGGTCGCTTTGATCCAGCGGTCGACCAGGCCTTCCAGTCGATTGCGGATATCCCTTTCGCTCATCTTTTTCCCTCCTTTACTATGTTGGGGCTGACAATGTACGGCTGTAATTCCTATTGCCGCCCTTCGCTTATGTAAAGAATACGATATAACTGTCGAACTTGCAATACGTCATCGACCTTATTCGACATTATGCAGAGGTGGTATATTCCGGTTCGATTGTCTAACGTCATAATTCTTTTGACTCTTTACGATTCGTTGATTGCTAGATATTTCGTTGCACTTCACTGGTTCGTGTCGGCTAGTCACGTCCCGGGGGCACAATATGGTACGATTTGCCGTAATGGACTATTCAGCATTGGGAGGTGTTTGCTGGTTGCCGAAATATCAGGGTGATGTACAACCTTGAGCCGACGGCCACCATGGCTTTGCCCAAGAACCGTGAGACCGAAGCCGCCAAAGCGCGTTAGCGCTCAGCCCGCAGGTTCAAGTCCTAGCCCCCGTCTGCGAAGTACCGAAGAATGCAGGTGCCCGCCTGCAGCAACTCCTGGCCCCACTGGGCATCGCCGCATGCCAGCCGCAGCTTTCCCTGAATGCCAAGCAGGCGTCCGCGCAGGAGCGGCTCATCTTGCTGCTCCAGCAGGGAAAGCGCCTCCTGGCAGAGAGCTTCCGCCTGAGCCAGATCGCCTGCAGCTTGCCGATACAGGGCCATCTCCTCCAACAGCGCCGCCTCGCTGACCGGCCAGCCGAAGGCCCGGTAGGCCTCCCGGCAGATCTCGAACTTGGGCAGTGCGGACTGCCACTGCCCTTGATCGCCCTCGATAGTGGCCAGGTTGTGCAAGACAAGCACTCGGCTGCGGTCGCCCAGCTTCTGCAGGATCTTGTGGCTTTCTAGCGTTGCCGCCTTGGCCTCATCCAGCCGGCCCAGCCGCCGGTAGGCAACGCCCAGACCCATTAGCGCAAACGCGTAACGCTGCTGATCACCCAGGTATGGATGCAGCGTTCCCGCCTCCTCATGCGCCTCAGCCGCAGCCCGCCATGCGCCCAACCGAATGAGGCAGTTGCCCTTGCTGATCAGCGAGCGCTGACGCAGGTCGGTCAGGCTCTTGCGCTCGTTGGTCTCGCACACTGCCCGGTCATAGTACCGGCGGGCGACCAGGAACTGGTTCATCGCATAGACCGTATCGCCCAGGTGCAGATAGCCCTGCACGATCCGGGCGGGCAGCTGGCTGCCTCTGGCGAGCTCCAGAAAGCGGTCGAAGCAGTCCAGCGCCTCATCGTAGCTCCCCTCGCCGGTCAGCAGGGTGCCCAGCTGCCCCAGCGTCTCGAACTGCTCCTCCCGGAGGTTCCGCTCTGAGGCCACGCGAAATGCCTGCCGAAGCGTGTCGATGGCGTCACGGGCATTGCCCGCCTTCTTCAGAGAGCGGGTGTTTCGCAGCAGCACCTCAAGCAGGTCCCGGTCCGCATCGGAAGGGTCCGCCTCAAGGAATGCCGAGACCGGCTGATTCAACCGGGCGGCGATAAGGCGGAGCGATTCCATGGAAGGTCGCGCCTTCCCGCGCTCCACCATGCAAATGAAGGCCCGGGTCAGCTCAGGACCGGCCAGTTGCTGCTGCGAAAGCCCGGCCTGGATTCGCAACCGCCGGATGATGCCGCCGATCGTGTTCACGCGCAGCCCTCCGATGCTGTCAAGTGCAGAATCAGATGTTAAGTTCTATTTACTATGTTAAATCCTTGACCTACTCGCGTCTACTCCCGTACATTGAGGGCAAATCTCGCCCAGGGAGGCGCGCCCGATGGATGTACTTCCCGACAAAGTGCTGCTGGATTTCACCGCGTTCTACGATCACCTTGAACAGTTCATTTCGACCGTAACCCCGACCACGGATCTGAAGCCGATAGAGGAGCATATTCACCCGACGTACCAGGCCACAATCGGCTTCCCGGGCATGGACGGGGTACAGCCCTGCAATCGGGCGGCAGCCATCGCGGGCCTGCGCCAGGGCGTCGAGGGCGGGTATCAGATCCGCACCGAGAGCCGCACGATCCGTTTGCGCAGCCCCACCGAAGCTGCCGCCTTCCTGGAAAGGGTAGCCGTGAAGGACGGTCAGGAAGTGGCAAGGAGCTTCCACCTGGAGATTTGGCGCTTGATCGACGGGGATTGGCAGCTCGTACGGGAAACCAAAGAACTGCTGGCGCGATGATTGCCGCAACAGCAAGGTGCAGAGGGGGCTCCCACCCCCTCCGCACCTACCGCCCCTGCCTCTTGAGACCTAGTGCGCCACGTCAGGGCGGACGAGCCGCCGTGCCCGTTGCAGGTATAGATTCACATGACAAAAAAAGGCCCGGCCACACGGCCGGGCCTTTTCTTAACTTGTAGGTTAGTGATCCGCAGCGGTAGCGGTCAGCTTCGCCGGGTTCACCTTAACGCCAGGGCCCATCGTGCTGGAGAGAGTGATGGACTTCAGGTAGACGCCCTTGGCAGCGGCGGGCTTGGCCCGGATGATGGCGTCCATGAAGGCCTTGAAGTTGGTGGCCAGCCGGTCGGCGTCGAAGGAAGCCTTGCCGATGGGGGCGGCGACGTTGCCGGCCTTGTCAGTGCGGTACTCGACCTTACCGGCCTTGGTTTCACGGATGGCGTTGGTGACGTCGAACGTCACGGTGCCGGTCTTGGGGTTCGGCATGAGGCCGCGGGGACCGAGGATACGGCCCAGCTTACCGACCATGCCCATCATATCCGGGGTGGCGATGGCGACGTCGAAGTCCATCCAGCCTTCCTGGATCTTGGTGACCACATCTTCAGCACCGACGATGTCGGCGCCGGCAGCTTCGGCTTCCTTGGCCTTCTCGCCCTTGGCGAAGACCAGGACCCGGACGGTCTTGCCCAGGCCGCCAGGCAGAACGACCGCGCCGCGGACCTGCTGGTCAGCGTGACGGGGGTCGACACCCAGGCGGAGCGAGACGGCTACGGTCTCGTCAAACTTGGCGGTGGCAGTCTTTTTGACCGCTTCCAGCGCCTCAGCGGGATCATACAGCTTCGCGCGGTCGAATTGTTTCGCCGCTTCCATATACTTCTTGCCGTGAGTCGGCATTGGATTTTTCCTCCCTTGTGGTAATGCAATAAGTTCGGCCGTTCAGCAGCGTTGGCTGTCTGGCCTCCCACAAGCCCAAGCAGCTGGCGCTACTCGGTCTCGACGCCCATGGACCGGGCGGTGCCGCGCACCATGCTCTTGGCAGCTTCCAGGCTGGCTGCTGTCAGGTCGGGCTGCTTGATCTTGGCGATCTCTTCGACCTGCTTGTCGGTCAGCTTGCCGACCTTCTTCTTGTTCGGCGTGCCGGAAGCGGTTTCAATACCCAGCGCCTTCTTGATCAGAACAGCGGCGGGCGGGGTCTTCAGGATGAAGGTAAACGAACGGTCTTCGTAGACGGTGATCTCGACGGGAATGACGAGACCGGCCTGTTCCTTGGTACGCTCGTTGTACTCCTTGCAGAAGCCCATGATGTTGACGCCGTGCTGGCCGAGAGCCGGGCCAACAGGCGGGGCGGGGGTTGCCTTACCGGCCGGCAGGGCCAGTTTGACAACGGCGGTTACCTTCTTCGCCACGGTGACTCCTCCTTAAAAGATGTGGTCTGGCGGGCAGCCGTTCGGTGCCCTCCCACTGCGAGCGAAAGCCCGCACATCAAAGGGCCGCGCGCATTGGCGCGCGACCTCAATGATACTAACACAAAGCTCCCGGTCGGGAAATGGGGTCTGGCTAAATTGCCTCGATCTGGGCAAAGTCCAGTTCAGCCGGCGTATCGCGGCCGAACAGGCTGACCAGCACCTTGACCCGCCCCTTGTCGGGGTAGATCTCCTTGATGACGGCCGGGTGATCCTTGAACGGCCCGGCTACGACGCGCACAGGCTGATCGACCTCGAACCCGACCACGACGGTCTGGGGAGCCTTCTGCTCCTCCTGGGCGCCGAGAATGACCTGTGCTTCTTCTTCCGTCAGAGGGATCGGCTTGTTGCCCGACCCGACAAAGCCGGTGACACCGGGGGTGTTGCGCACTACATACCAGGAGTCGTCGCTCATGATCATCTCAACGAGGACGTACCCCGGGAACACCTTGCGCTTGACCTTCTTTTGTTTGCCGTCCTTGATCTCGATCTCGTCTTCCATGGGGACGAGGACACGGAAAATCTTCTCCTGCATCTCCATGGATTCGACCCGCTTCTCCAGGTTGGTTTTCACCTTGTTCTCATACCCGGAGTAAGTGTGGACGACATACCAGTTTTTTGTTTCCATCAGTCCGGGGACCAGGGTGCAGCCCCCGCCCACCTGCCTTTGCTAACGTACGACGACCATCTCCAGGCCCCTGCCGAGCGGCAGGTCAAGGAGGTACAAGTACCCCATGATCAGGACCACGATGCCGATGACCACGCCGGTCAGTTTTGCCGTGCGTGCGGGAGTGGGCCAGACCACCTTGCTCAGTTCGCCCAAAACTTCACGAATGTACGTGCTCGCCGCTGCGACCAAGGCCTTGACACGTTCCATGACCACGACCTCGCATTCTGTACAAGATGCTTAACACAAATAAAGCCTGGCACACGTCGCCAGTATTGAAGATTGTAGCACACGCCCATAGGGATGTAAAGCCTGCCACCCCTCTGGAATCCTCTGAGGTCTGTCCTGGAAGTAACCTTCCCTGCCGCGGGAAATCGTAGTCACATGCAAAAAACGCACAACTTCCGTTGTGCGCCGTCCATATTGGCAGGGGCAGTAGGACTTGAACCCACAACCTACGGTTTTGGAGACCGTTGCTCTACCAATTGAGCTATACCCCTATAACGGCCGTCGCCAGCATTGTAGCACGGGCAACGGCATTAGATCCACACCACACTCAGCGGGTTTCCCGATGGGCGGTATGGTGCCCGCACGTAGAGCAGTACTTCTTCAGCTCGATACGAGCAGAGTCGTTCTTCTTGTTCTTGTAGGTCGTGTAGTTACGCATCTTGCAGTCGGTGCAAGCCATGGTGATGATAACACGAGCGCCTGCCTTAGCCACTTAGCGACACCTCCCATCGAGAGGGATTGAGTTCCCTCGAAACCACGCTCATATAAGTTACCACGCGCGATACCCCCTGTCAATATTGCGCATACGGAGGGTGTCGCGACCAGGGGACAAACGGCAGGCCGGAGAACCTTGCGATTCTCCGGCCTGTGTCGCTGGTTGCGGGGGAGGGATTTGAACCCTCGACCTCCGGGTTATGAGCCCGACGAGCTACCGGACTGCTCTACCCCGCGGTGTGGAGGACGTATTGAATGATACTCCTCCGACCAGCGACAGTCAACCCTGGTTCGAGAATGCGTAAATTTGCCAATCATCATGGCTGCCCATCGACCATGGCGATGCCCTGGCCGGGGCAGTTGCGCGCCCGCCACAAGGTGATCAACGTCAAAAGGGCGAAGAGCACAGAAGTTGTGTGCACGAAAGGGGCGAGCCAGGTGGGCACATATAAGTTCGAGCAGTTTGCGGCCACCCGTCGAATCTCCGGGTTCCAGCCGGCACCGGACGGCAACTCGGTCTACTTCGTGGCCGATATCAGCGGGCAGTTCAACCTGTGGCGGGTGCCTTCCCAGGGGGACTGGCCTGAGCAGCTTACGCTGTTCGCCAACGAGAGCGTCCGCGAAGCCGTCGTTTCCAAGGACAACAGCCAGATCGCCTTTGTTGCTGATGTCAACGGTGACGAGCAGTACCAGGTCTATCGCATGGCGGCGCACGGCGGCTGGCCTGAGAGGATTACCGACCGGCCGGACGTGCAGCACGAGCTGGGCGCCATCTCGCCGGACGGGCGGTACTTGGCCTACTCCGGCAACGCCACCCTCCCGCAGGATGTCGACATTTACCTGCGGGACCTGACCACCGGCGCGGTCCGCCAGCTAACCAAGGGCGGCAGCCTCATGTATGCGGTCAGTTTCTCGCCGGACGGCGGCCGGTTGCTGGCCGCGCAGATGATGTCCAACACGGACAGCGACCTGTGGCTGATCGACACGGCTACGGGAGAGGCCCGCAATCTGACCGAGCATGCGGGACGCCAGGCGAAGTATTTTCCGGGTCCGTGGCAGAGGGACGGCAAGGGCTTCTGGTTCTTCAGCGACGACGGGCGCGAATTCATGGCGGTGGGCTTCTATGACCTGGAGACCGACCACAAGGAGTACGTGCTGACCGCGGCGTGGGATGTCGAGCAGATGGCGGTTTCGGCTGCTCACAACCTGATGGCCTATTGTGTCAATGTGGCCGGCAACAGCCAGTTGACGGTGCTCGATATGGCGAGCGGAAGTGAAGTGCCGCTGCCCGCGATGCCGAAGGGCGTCATCGGTGATATTCGCTTCGCAGGTGAAGATGGGCGCCGCCGCCTCTTCCTTTCGATGAACTGCTACAACCAGATGACCGCCGTCTACATCATCGACCTCGACCGGATGGATTTGAAGGTACTGACCCCGTCGATGCTGGGAAACATCCCGGACGAAGTCTTCGTTTCGCCGGAACTTGTTGAGTTTGAGGCTTTCGACGGCCTGAAAATTCCTGCTTGGCTCTACCGACCCCATGGCGTCAAAGCCGGCGAGCAGGTGCCGGCAGTCCTCTCCATTCACGGCGGACCGGAGACCCAGGAGCGCACGGAGTACCGCTACAACGGCTTCTACCAGTACTTGCTGAGCCAGGGCGTGGCCGTCCTGGCCCCGAACATCCGGGGGAGCACGGGCTTCGGCATCAGCTGGCAGAAGCGGATCCACAGGGACTGGGGCGGCGCCGACCTCAAGGACATGGAAGCCTGTGCGAAGTATCTGCAGTCGCTGGATTGGGTGGATAGCAGCAAGCTGGCGGTCTGGGGCGGCAGCTATGGCGGCTATGCCACGCTGAGCTGCGCTTCCCGCCTGCCGGACTATTGGGCCTGCGCCTGCGACTTCTGCGGGCCGGCCAATTTGATTACCTTCGTCAACAGCGTGCCGCCCCATTGGAAGCCCATGCTCAAGGCCTGGGTCGGCGACGCGGAGGAGGATCGGGATCTGCTGCTGGAGCGGTCGCCGATCACCTATGTCGACAGCATTCGTTCACCGTTGATGGTGGTGCAGGGGGCCATGGACCCGCGTGTGGTGAAGGCGGAGTCGGACCAGATGGTCGAACGCCTGCGGGAGCTTGGGCGCGAGGTTGACTATCTCGTTTTTGATGACGAGGGCCATGGGTTCACCCGGCGGACGAATCAGTTGAAAGGCTATCAGTTGATGGGCGAGTTCCTGCTGAAGCACCTGAAGTAGCCTGGATGGACGCAGCGAGCCCTCCGCGGTGGAGGGCTCGGATTTTTTTCGAACAAGGTGTTGACCCTCACGTAACGTGATAGTTTAGGGTAAAGACGTGGAGGTGATCACATGGCGCACACGGTCAAGGCGGTCGCTGATATTGCCGGCATCAGCGTCCGCACGCTGCACCACTACGACGAAATCGGGCTGCTCAAGCCCGCCAAGGTGAACGCCTCCGGCTACCGGCTCTATACGCAGGGGGATCTGGAGCGGCTGCAGCAGGTTCTCTTCTTTAAGGAGCTCGGTTTTGGCCTCACGGATATCAAGGAGATCATCGACAGTCCGGACTTTGACCGAAAGAACGCCCTACTGCAGCACAAGCAGCTTCTGCTGGAAAAGCAGGACCGCATCAGGAAGTTGATCGAGTCAGTCGACCGGACACTAGACTCAATTGAAAGGGGAATTCACATGGACGAAAAGGAACTGTTCGACGGATTCGACCCGTACGCGGAAGAGGCCAAGCAGCGCTGGGGCCACAGCGAGGAGTTCAAGGAGTCGGTCCGGCGGACCAAGAAGTATACCAAGGCCGACTGGGCGCAAATCCAGCAGGAAGGCGCCGAAGTTTATGAGGGTCTGGTGAGCGTCATGGACCGCGACCCGGCTGACCCTGAGGTGCAGGCTTGGATCGCCAGGCACCACGAGCAGATCAACAAGTGGTTCTATCAGTGCTCCACGCTGGTCTACCGGAACCTGGGCATCATGTACGTCGATGACGAGCGGTTCACGGCGAATATCGACAAGTACAAGCCGGGTCTGGCGCTGTTCATGCGGGGCGCCATGGCTGTGTACTGCGACCGGCTGGAAGGCAAGGCTTAGGTGTCGGGCCTGATGAAAAGCGGGTGACGGTGTTCGTGCCGTCACCCGCTTTTGTCATTTGAGGAGTGTAACCGCCAGCAGTACGGCCAGCCCGGCTGCGAGGCCGGCAAACATCCGGCGGGAGAGCATTGTCACGACCAGCGTCGCGAGAAACGGAGCCTGTTCCCAGCCGGGCACCGCCAGGCGCCCCTCGGGCATGAGAATGGCCGGCGCCACCATGGCACTCAGCACCGCCGGCGCCACGTACTTGAGCCAGCGCTGGACGCCCGGCGATATGCGGTCCTTCATCAGGAGGAGCGGCAGCGCTTTGGGCAGATAGACGGCCAGAATCATGATGCCGACGACGGCAAGGTCGCGGGTGTTCATGCGCGTTCCTCCCCGGGGAGCAGCCGCTCCAGGAGGGGACCGGCCAGGCTGGCGAGTAGGCCTGCGACAATCACGTACCAGCCCCCGGGCAGGTACAGCCGCCCCGCCACGGCAAGAATGGCGCCCAGAACCGCGACCACAGCGGCCGGGCGGGTCGTGGAGCAAAGGACTGCCAAAGCGAGGAAGACAATCGGGAAGACCGCGTTCAGCGGTCCGGTCCAGGCCGCGGGCACCTGGGCGGCGAAAAATGCCCCCGCAGCGGTGCCTGCAATCCATGGAATGTATATCGGCACGAACGACCCGGCCAGATAGTCTGGCTCCATTTGCCCACTTCGCCGGGAGATGACGAGCGCGTAGTTTTCGTCAGTAATGCCGAAGGCGAGCAGGGCCCGCAACCAGAGGGGGGCGCCCGCAAGCCGGGGTGCCATGGAGGCGGTCATGAGCGAGAAGCGGAGGCTGAGTACCAGGGTGCTCAGCCCGACCAGCAAGCCGTTCGTGTGCCAGAGCGGCAGCGCGGCGAACTGGCCCGAGCCGGACCAGACGAAGATCGACATGGCGGTCGCGACCCACGGGCTTATGCCCACGGCACGGCTGCTTGCGCCAAAGATAGCGCCCAGGATGGCGACGCTGGGCACGAAGGTCAGTCCATCTCTGAGGCCGGTGCCAACCCGACGTATGTTCCACTCCATGGGTAAGAACAGCCTCCTGCACAGGGAAACTAACCATCATTCTATCACCATCATCCTGATATTACAGTACCGAACGAAAGGCCCCCGGCGGCAGCACGCGCCGGAGGCCTTTCTCTTTATCCGCCAAGGTAAATGCGTTTGACTTCCGGATTCTGCCGGAGTTCCTCGGCCGGGCCCTCCATGACCAGGCGCCCGACGTCGAGTATGTACGCGTAATGCGCCACCCGCAGGGCCAGGTTGGCGTTCTGCTCCACGAGGAGCACCGCTGTACCTTCATCGTTGACCTGTTTGAGGATCTCGAAAATCTCCCGGACGATGAGCGGGGCGAGGCCCAGGGAGGGTTCGTCCAGCAGGAGGAGCTTGGGGCGGGCCATGAGGGCTCGGCCAATGGCGAGCATCTGCTGCTCGCCGCCACTGAGCGTAGCGGCCAGCTGGTTGATGCGCTCAGCCAGCCGGGGGAAGAGCTTCAGCACCCAGTCCAGGTCACGCCTGACACCCGGAGCGTCCTTGCGTGTGTAGGCGCCCAGCCGGAGGTTCTCGAGTACGGAGAGGTGGGTGAAAATCTGCCGACTTTCCGGGGAGATGCCAATGCCCAGTGGGATGATTGAGGCGGTGCCCAGGCGGGTCAGGTCATGCCCGTCGAAGGTCGCCGTACCGGTACTCGGACGGAGCAGACCGGTGACTACTTTGAGCGTCGAAGTCTTGCCCGCGCCGTTTGCGCCGAGCAAGGTGACGATTCTCCGGTCGGCTACATCGAGGGAGACGCCTTCGAGGGCCCGGATTTTCCCGTAGGAAGCGCTGACGTTCTGCAGGCTAAGCATGGGCGGCCTCCTCCTCCTCGCCGAGGTACGCCTTGATGACGGCAGGGTTATTCTGTACTTGAGCCGGACTGCCGTCGGCGATCTTGCGGCCAAACTCCATGACGGTGATGTACTCGCACACCGACATAACCAGCGGCATGTCGTGCTCGACCAGCAGTACGGTGGTCTTGTAGCGGTCGCGCATGGTGCGGATGAGTTCGCCCAACTCGTGTGTTTCGCCCTGGTTCATCCCGGCAGCGGGCTCGTCCAGGAGGATTAGCTTCGGGCCGCTGACCAGCGCCCGGGCAAACTCGACCCGCTTCTGAATTCCGTAGGGCAGGAACTGCGGGAAGGCGTCCTTGTACTGAGCGACACCAAGAAACTGCAGCACTTCAAGGGCCCTCTCCCGCGCGGCTTTCTCCTGCGTGCGCACGTTAGGCAGCAGCGCTCCGAGCAGCGAGGGGAAGAGTCCATAGCGGAAGTTGTGGTGCTGCCCGACCATCAGGTTGTCCCAGACCGAGAGGCCCTTGAACAGCTCCACGTTCTGGAACGTGCGGGCGATGCCACGGTCGATGATCTCATGAGGCTGTGCCCGCAGCAAGTCCTTCCCTGCAAATGTGGCGGTGCCTTCGACCGGATCGTAATACCGGCTCAGCACGTTGAAGACCGTCGACTTGCCGGCGCCGTTGGGGCCGATCAAGCCGTGAATGGTGCCGTCGGCCACGGACAGGTCGAGCCGGTTGACGGCGACCAGTCCGCCGAACTTTACCGTAATGCCTTGCAGTTCAAGGATGGCCATGCTACTTCACCCCCCTGGCGGCGACGAGGGTTTTCGCCTTGCGCCAAAGGTCCACGAGGCCCATCGGCAGATAGAGGACCACGAGGATCAGGATGATGCCCGTCAGCACCTGGTTGAAGTTCTTGAAGACATTTTGCAGGAAGTGCGACTGCTCGAAGGCGCCGGACCGTTGCAGGGCGATGGAGACGCGCTCTGTCAGCTTGGGCAGGAAGGACATGAAGACGGCGCCCACGATGGAGCCGTTGACGGATGCCAGCCCGCCCAGGCAGATGATGGTGAACAGCTCCATAGAGATGCCCAGCCCGAAGTCATGCGGGGAGATGTAGTTGATCAGGTGAGCATAGAGGCTGCCGCCGATGCCGGCATAGAACGCCGACAGGGCGAAGGCCTGGGTCTTGTACTTGGTCAGACTGATGCCCATCGCCTGCGCCGCCACTTCGCTGTCGCGCACAGCGACGAACGCCCGCCCCGTGCGGCTCTTGACGACGTTGACGGCCATGCCGGCCAGAAGCCAAAGGACGATGAGTATCAGGTAATAGTAAGGCCGGTCTTCCCGGAAGCTGAGGCCAAACAGGTACGGCGCCGCCGGCTTGACACCCGTCCAGCCGCCGGTCAGCGACTCCCAGATGTTGAGCAACTGTGGGACCGCCACCCCGAAGCCCAGAGTGGCGATGGCCAGGTAGTGGCCGGAGAGTCTTAATGCCGGGAAGCCCAAGGCGTAGCCGACTACACCGGCAACCAGGCCTGCGGCGGGAAGGGCGCCCCAGAAGGGGATGCCTGCGAATTTCGTCAGCCCGTAGGAAGTGAACGCGCCGACCGCCATGAAGGCGGCATGGCCGATGGAGATCTGCCCGGCAAAGCCGGTCAGGAGGTTGAGACCGATCGCCATGATGGCGAAAATCAGCGCCCGGTTGAGCAGCAGGACCAACCAGCTCCACTCGGATCCCAGCACCTGGGGCAGCACCAGCAAGACCGCCAGGCCCACCAACGCGGGCAGTTGCTTGACCATGGGCTACACCTTCTTCTTCTGAATGGTGCCGAGCAGGCCGGCAGGGCGGATGACGAGCACGAGCACAATCAGGCCAAAGGCAAACGGGGTCTGCAGTTGCGAGTTCCACTGACCAACGAGATTCTCCAGGACGCCCAGGGTCAGCCCGCCGATGACGGCGCCCGGGAGCGAAGTGAACCCGCCCAGGACGCCCGCGGTGAACGCCTTGATCTGCATGCTGGCCATCATGTTGATGTCGAGGTTGGTGACCGGGGCGATCAGAATGCCGGCGGTGGCGGCCAGGACGCCGCCGAGGCCCCAGGTGAGGGCCAGGATCCGGTCGGTCGGTACGCCCATGAGCTTCGCCGCCACCCGGTTTTCGGCCACGGCCCGCATGGCAATGCCGAGCATGGAGTACTTGAACAGCAGGAAGAACACGAGCATGACGATGACCGCCACGCCCATGTTTAGCGCGTTCTGCATTGTGAAGATGATGCCGCCCCAGTTGATGGGCGCCCCACTCACGGCTGCGGGAAAGGGCTGCAGTTCGTAGCCCCAGATCCATCCGGCAACGCCGTTGATGATCTGGTAGAGGCCAAGCGTGGCGATGAGCACGCTGATCAGCGGCGCCCGGGCCAGGGGGCGGAGTACCACCCGTTCTATGGCGGCGCCGAAGAGCGCCGCAAAGGCGAGCGCCAGCAGGAAGGCGCCCCAGTATGGAATTCCGGCGGACGTGAGCAGCGAGAATGCGACAAACGTCCCGAACATGGCCATCTCGCCCTGGGCAAAGTTGACCACGTCGGACGTCTTGAAAATCAGCACGAGACCCAGGGCAGCCAGGGCATACAGGGAGCCCGTCGCCAGGCCGCTGATGATCTGCTGGGCCACTATCATTAGCTACACCCTCCCGGGGGCTCGGGGGGAGGAGCGCCTCCTCCCCCCTGCCTCAGGTCTCTGTTACTTGCTCAGACGGTACGGCTGCGTGTTGAGCGGCACCATGACGATGTTGCCCTTGTCGTCCTTCTGCACCTTGTTCAGGTAGAAGGCGGTGGAGCCACGGCGGTCGCCCGGGCCATAGGAGATGTCCTTGGCCATGATGCCGTTCCAGTTCTTCAGGGCTTCCAGCGCAGCGATGAACTTCTCGCGGGTCAGGTCCTTGCCGGCGTCCTGCAGGCCCTTGACCAGCAGTTCGGCAGCGATCCAGCCGGCGGTGGTGTACGCGTTCGGGACCTCGGGCTTTCCGTCGGCGGCGGTGTAGTACTTGCCGTACACTTCATAGAACTTCTTGATATCCGGGCTGTTGGGATCAGCCACAGGCACCCAGCCGCCGGTGATCAGGCCGACGGCGGCATCGCCCGCCAGCTTCGGAATATTGACCGGATCAGCGTTGACATACGAGGTGAGCGGCACGGCGGTGAAGCCCTGCTTTTGCATCTCCTTCATGATGCCGACCGACTCGGCCAGCGTGGTGTAGATAATGACCGCTTCGGCCCCCTTGGTCTTGGCGTTGAGCACCGGCGTGGCAAAGTCGACCGCTTTGGCTTCATGCGAACCGTCGTAGACGATCTCCCCGCCCACGGTCTTGATGATGTCCTGCACGCCCTTGAGGCCCTGCTTACCCATGTCGGAGTTCTGCCAGAGGACGGCGATCTTCTTCTTGCCCAGGTCCTTGACGGCGTATTGGGTCAGGATCTTCGCTTCGTCGAAGTTGTTCGGCTGCACGGCGAAGACGTTCTCTTTGGCCGGGTGGGCGGTCTGCTCAATGCCGGTCATCGGGTAGACGACGGGCACCTTCTGCTCGACCCAGTAATCGACCGAGGCCTGCACGCCCGGGGTGCCCAGGACCGGGCAGAGAGCGAAGACCTTGTCGGATTCGACCAGTTCCTTGGAGGCCGCGAGGCCCTTGGCGGCGGTGAACTCATCATCCACGACCTTGACGACCTCAATTTTGCGGCCGTGGACGCCGCCGTTGTCGTTGGTGTACTTGATGAAGGCTTCAAAGCCCTTGCGGACGGAGATGCCGATAGGGGCCACGGCGCCGGACTGCGCGGCAAAGCCTCCGACTTTGACCGTGGTGTCGGTCACGCCGGGCACCTCGACCTTTTTGGGCTGTTCAGCGGCGGGGGCCGGAGCCTTGGTCTCTTCCGGCTTGGCGGGCTCGGAGCAGCCGGCGACAGCGGCCAGCATGACCAGGGACAGGATCACTGCAGCAACACGTTTCACTCTGACATCCCCCTCTGTCGAAATTACATCCACCATCCACCGTTGCAGTCGATCACGGCGCCCGTCATGTAGTGGGCGCGGGGCGAAGCGCAGACGCCGGCCCAGTAGGCGATATCTTCGGGCTTGGCCCAGTAGCCGCAGGGAATCTTGGCGGTTATGGCGTCCAGTTGCTCCTGCGGGTACTTCTGCATCATTTCCGTCAGGATGTAGCCAGGGGCCAGGGCGTTAACGGTGACGCCTTTCTTGGCGAACTCAATGGCGACTTCTTTGGTGAAGCCGATGAGGCCGGCCTTGGAGGCGGCGTAATACGGCGTGCCGAAGACGCCAGTACGGCCCACGTATGAAGAGATGTTGATGATGCGGCCCCAGCCCCGGGCAACCATGGCAGGCACGAACGCTTTCGTGCAGACGAACGGCCCGGTCAGGTTGACGTCAATGACGGCGTCCCAGTCGGCCTTATTCGATTTGCGCATATGGCCGTCCCGATTAATGCCGGCGTTGTTGACCAGAATGTCGACCCTTCCGACTTCGGCGGCCATTTTGGCCACTTCTTCCTCGTTGTTGATGAACGCTGTGGAGAACCGGGCGCCCACACCCAGTGCTTTCACTTCGGCGACGGTCTGCTCGGCGTCGGCAGCCATGGCGGGAATGTCGTTGACGATCAGTTCGGCACCCATACCGGCCAGTTCGAGGGCGATGGCCCTGCCGAGGCCCCGGGCGGCGCCGGTGACCAGAGCCACTTTGCCCTGCAGATCTTTACCCACGAGTCGGCACCTCCTTCGCAAACTGTTGCATCCAGACGGTCGCTTCAGCGAGGCTGGTAAACTGGTGCTCCTCGTCAGACTGGACGTGCCGGACGGTCACCCGCCAGGGGTTCTGGTCAGCTGCCGCCTCCGCGTCTGCATAAATCCTCACGACGAATGAGGCAATGAGCGGCTCTCCCACCATGCTTCCTCCATTTACAGCAGATTCCGGGCCAGGAAGTCCCCGGCGGCCCTGGTGAACTGGGCAGGCTGCTCCAGGAACATGCAGTGGCCGGCCTCCCGGAGCATGATGATCTGGCTGCCGTGAATCCGGCGCTGGAGCTCGTGGGCGTAGCTGAGGGGCGTGAGCACATCCTCGTCGCCGGTCAGGATCAGCGTCGGGCAGGTAATGCTGGGCAGTTCGTCGAGCACGTCGATCTCCATGCCGCCGGCAATCAGGTTCCGTACGGCGAAGGCCGGCAGGGCGGTGCCTTTCTCTCGCCAGGGCTTGAGCGCCTCAAAGCTCCGATTGAGGAACGTAGCGCCCCAGATCCAGGGGCTGGAGATGTCGAAGCGGAGGGGCCCACCGCCCGCCGCCATGCCATTTAGCCAGCTGGTCAGCTTCACTTTCATGGCCGTGTCAGCGCGGCCATAGCCGTTGGCCAGGACAAGGGCAGTGACCCGCTCGGGCCGGCGGACGGCAAACTCAAGCGCCACGCAGGCACCGCTGCTTACACCTAAGAGGGCTGCTTCTTTGATGCACAGTGCGGTGAACAGGTTGTCCAGGTCCTGTGCGTGCTGTGCGGGCGTATATGGTCCGTCATCGGGCTTGTCCGACTGGCCTTGCCCCCGGCAGTCGTAGGTCAGCACCCGGAACCTGTCCGTGTAGGCAGGCAGGTGGCCGTTCCAGCTGGACAGGTCGGTCAACAGACCGTTGATGAGCACCAGGACCGGGCCGTCTTCTCTCCCCTGCCACTGGTAGTGAAGGTCGATCACGTTTCGCTCACCTCCGCGGCAGCCAGCCGTACTTGAGCGCTTCCTCTGCAAGCTGCTCCCGGTAGTTCGGGTGAGCAATCCTGATCAGTGCGGCGCAGCGGTCGTGAACGGACAGGCCCCGCACATGGGCCACGCCATATTCGGTCACGACATAGTCAAGGTCGTTGCGTGTCATGGTAACGATGGAGCCCTGCGCCAGCATGGGGGTCATCGTCGAGATCGTCCCATTCTTGGCGGTGGAGCGTAGGGCGATGATGCCCTTGCCGCCCGGGCTCATGAGGGCGCCCACGTGGGTGTCGCGCTGGCCGCCGGTGCCGCTGTATTGGACCGGTCCGATCGATTCGGAGCAGACCTGCCCGGTCAGGTCGACGGCGATAGCCGTGTTAATCGAGATCATTTTCGGCTGTCTGGCGATATTGTACGGGTCGTTGGTGTAGTTGCCGTCGCGGATCTCGATGGCCGGGTTGTTGTCCAGCCAGGCGTACAGTCTGCGGCTGCCGGCGGCGAAGCAACCGACGGTTTTGTACTTGTCGAGGTGTTTCCGGGCGTTGGTGATGACGCCCGCCTCGTACAGATCCAGCATGGCGTCGACGATCATTTCGGTGTGGACGCCCAGGTCATTCTTATCCTTGAGGAATGTGGCCACGGCGTTGGGAATGCCGCCGATGCCGAGCTGAATGGTGGAGCCGTCCTCGATCATGCCGGCGATGTGACCCGCGATTGCTTCTTCTTCCGGCCCGGGCTTGATGTTGGGGAACTCCAGCACGGGCACGTGGTTCTCCACAATCCAGTCGACCTGGCTGATGTGCAGCATGGTGTCGCCGAAGGTGCGGGGCGTGTTTTCGTTGACTTCGACGATGACCAGGTCGGCGGTCTCAAGCACCCAGCGCTCATAGCAAGTGGAGAGCGACATGGAGAAGTAGCCGTGCTTGTCCAAGGGCGAAACGGTGTGGAACAAGACGTTGACGGGCTTCGCTTCGTACCGGTCCTTGCCGGCGCGGTGCAGGTTGTTGGGGATGACCGTGACCTGCCCGTGGCTCTTGGCGGCCGTGCGGGCGGCGTCACCGTAGAACCAGGCTTCGTGCGTGAAGGTAGATGCATACTCCGGCTTAGCGATCCATTCGTAGGGGCGCATCAGCAGGGCGGCGAGGACCCGGATGTCGGTACGCAGGCCGTATAGCGTGTGGAGCCGGCCCAGCAGCCCCGGGGGCTCGGCGGCGCACATGCCGACGGCGATCTGGGCGTGGTCGGGCACCTTGGAGACCGCCTCATCGATGGGGAGGAGCTTCTGCCGGTACATCTCCTGCCACTTGTCGGTCAGCATCGCTGTGCCTCCTCGACAGGGCCCCATTTGATGGCCGTGGCGCCCCAGGCGTAGCCAACGCCGGCGCTGACGCCCACCACGAGGTCGCCGTCCTTGATCTTGCCCTGCTCCAGGGCGAGGTGGATCGAGAGAATCTGGTCCATCTGGCCGATGTGGCCGTAGTCCTTCAGGTAAATGCAGCGGTCGCCGGGGATGCCGAGTTCGGCCAGCATGGCGTCATGGGCGGATTTCTTAAAGTGCAGGACCGCAAAGTAGCCGATATCTTTGGTGGAGTAGCCTTCGAGTTCGCAGACCTGCCTGACGCACTTGATGAAATTGGGTGTAGAGACTTCGTTGAGCCGGTTCTTCATAGTCTCGACATCGAGAATCTCGAGCTGGTAGAGCTTGTCGTCGTGGTTGTGCAGGCCCGCCTTGGTGCCGCCGCCGAGCACGGCGACGGTCTCGGAGAGGGAGCCGTCGACCACCATGGCGGAGCCGATGAGCCGGTTTCGGCCGTAGTCTTTCTTGAGGAGCATCGCAGCACCGCCGGCGCCGAGGTTATACATGAAGCTGACCCGGGGATTCTTGTAGTTGATGAAGTCGCCGTTGCGGTAGCCGCCGGCCAGAAGGACGGAATGAACGTGCGAGTCGCTCAGCATGAGCGCTTCGGCGAGCTTCATGCCCAGCACCCAGGTGCCGCAGCGGAGTTGGACGTCGAAGGCCCAGGCGCTGGTGGCGCCAACTGCGTAGGCGGTCTTGATGCCGGCGGTCCAGAGTTGGTATTCCTTGTACTCTTCGCCGATGTAGATGACCACGTCGATTTCGGTCGGGGCGATGCCGGCCCGCTGGATGGCCATTTCGGCAGCCTTGATGCCCATGGCCGCCGTGCCGTCATCGGGGCCGGGGACGGGTTTTTGCGTGAAGCCCATTTTGTCAACGATGACGCTTTGGGGGAGGCCGGTCTCCTGAGCGATGTAGTCGGCGGTGTGGCGGGTGGCGGGGATGTAGATTCCGGTGCTGACCACGCCAACATGGGGACGGGTCGCCATAGGAAGCACCTCGCTTGGCTGGATTCCCTTGGTTGCATCCTACGGGTAGGGAGTTGCTTGGCAGTTACAAAAGGGTTACGCGAAGTGGGGTTGTGGAAATGAGGAAGGCGGCAGTAACCCGTAGGTCACTGCCGCCTCAGATTGCCGGGATCGGGCTGGAGCCGGTTGCCGTTTCGCGCCAACCCAACCGGAGGCCCGCTCAAGGCTGCGCAACCCAATTGAAGGCCGACCGGTGGCATGGCATCAGGGCAATCGGCCAGAATTGGACCGAAAGTAGTCGACCACTCGCTGCCGGCAGTTGGCTGCAAAAGAAAGGCCGTGCAAGTCGTCTCGCCCCACCCATCGGAGCTCCGCGATCTCCTCCGGCGCTGGGGTCGGCGTTCCTGCGATGCGGCAGGTGTAGACAATAGAGACCAGATGTACTGGATTGCCCGCCGCCTCGGACATACAACTGTATACGCCAAAGAGAACCGGGGCGACGACGTTGACGCCCAGTTCCTCGAAGAGTTCACGCCGGAGGCAGGCTTCCGGCTCCTCGCCAAATTCCAGGCGGCCCCCGATTACTTCCCAGAGCCCGGGGGCCGTCCGGCGGTTCTCAGACCTGCGGCTGATCAAAACGTGGTCGCCGCCATCATTTAAGATCAGGGCGCTGCAAGAGATGATTTGCATGGGCTGCCTCAGTCGCGGGGATTGGGGAGCAGGAACGGCGGTACTTGCCGGCCGTCGATGTCAGTAAAGCCGTACTGGCGGGCGAGGGCGCCGACCGCCAGCGTCTGCCCGGTTCTATTGAGTACTTCGGGGTCGGAGGCAAGGGCTACCACGGCCCGCCCGATGTACTCGGGTGATTCCGTCTGCTCAAGATCTTCCGCTGTCAGCTGATGCTCCATGACCACCTCGGTGCGCATCCAGCCCGGGCTGAGGGCGACCGCCGCAATGCCATGGGGCTTGAGTTCAACACCCATTCCGTAGGCCATGCGGTTAATGGCTGCCTTGGCGACGTCGTAATACAGGTTGGACAGATACTTGCCACGGTCGTAGAAGGTAGTGTTGACAATAAGCCCCCGGCCCTGGGGCAGCATGAGCGGCACAGCGAGCCTGCTGGCTACAAAGTGCGCCCGCACGCCGTCTCGAAACATGCCATCCCAGCGGTCATACTGCTCCCAAAAGGGCACGGAGAAATGATCCATGTCGTCTTCATAGCCGCGCCAGACGTTGTTGACCAGAATATCGAGCTTTCCCTGCTCCTCCCTGATGCGCCCGAACAAGGCGATAACGTCGGCATCCACGGTGTGGTCGCACCGGACGGGGATGCCAACGCCCCCGCGCGCTGTGACCAACTCTGCGGTCTGATCAATCGTTTCGCTGCGGTTACGGGGGTTGGGGCCGCCTGCGGCGCTGCGCCCCGTCACGTAGACGGTGGCTCCCGCTTCGCCCAGGGCCGTGGCAATCCCCCGCCCGGCGCCCCTGCTGGCGCCGGTCACGAGCGCCACCTTTCCTGCCAAGACCTTCTGCATACTGACACCTCCATTCGTGAGACGTCCTCATCATAGCCCTTGATTCATGACACCCACTGTCATATTGTCTACAAGAAAGACGGCAAACCGGAAGTCCGGGAGGAAATGGTGTACGCCTTTCAGCTGCGCAATGATGGCGAACCTCACCAGGCGGATGGCTCACCACCAGCAGTGAGGGCGCCCGCCCGGACCAACTCCTCGGTCAGGCTGAACAGAGCCTGCAAAGCTGGGGAGAGCCACTTATCCTTGTGGTGCACCAACTGCGTTCTGATCGCGAAATCCGGACCTCGCCACCTAAGGTCGGCCAGTTGTCCGGTCTGTAGTTCGGCTTCCACCACCATCCGAGGGAGAAGGCTGACCCCCAGTCCGCTGATAACCAGTTTCTTAATCGCCTCGATGCTGCCGGATTCCAGCACTGAGCCGGGCTGGATTCCGGCTTCGGTCAGGAAGCCGTCCAGGACCGCCCGATAGCTGTTGCCGCTCTCCGTCAGAATCAGCGACTCTCCTTGCAGGTCAGTTGGCCTAAGGGGAGTCTTCGTTGTAATGGGGTGATCAGGCGCGGCCAGGAGCATGATCGGCTCCTCCAGCAGCGTCTGGGCCATCAACTTGGGCGAGATGAGCGGTCGATCCAGGTAGAAGGAGGCATCAATGGAGTTGTCCAGGAGCCAGCGGTGCAAATCAGCGGAGCCGCCTAACTTGAGAATGAGCTCCACCTCCGGATAGCGTCGGCGATACTCCTTCAGTACGGGCGGCAATCGGGCGATACAGAGCGACTCCGGCGCACCGATGCGCAGGGTGCCTCTCGGGAGCGCCGATTGGGCGACCATCTCCCGCGCTTCGGCGATCAGTTTCAAGACCTGTTCGGCATACGGCAACAGTCGTTCGCCATCTGATGTGAGGACGACCTTGCGGCCCAAGCGCTCAAAGAGTCGGATTCCCAGGTTATCTTCCAGCAGTCGGATCTGTGCGGAGATAGATGATTGTGCATAGTCCAAAAGCTCGGCGGCCCGGGAGAAGCTCCCCGCTCGCGTCACCGCCGTGAAGGCTTGGAGTTGTTTGATCTCCATCCAGACCTCTCCCTGCTATCGGTATTTGCGATCGATGTTATCCAAACAATCGTCTGTACAGATTCCACGCTCCAATGAAATAATAACGAACAGGAAATGTCCATACGGAATCGGAAATTGGGGCCAGGCCGGCCGGCCAGATGCAGCAGCAACGGCAGGGGAGTGGTCAAAATGGCAACGGTCATGGCGCTGGCGGGTATCCTATTGACGGTATTGGTCGGGGCAATGAGCCCCGGCCCCAGTTTTGTGACGGTGGCACGGATGGCGATTTCCGATTCCCGGCGCAGCGGTGTCGCCGCCGCAGTCGGCATGGGCGTCGGTTCGGCGCTCTTTGCGGTCCTCGCCATGCTGGGATTGAAGTCCCTGCTGATAGCCTTGCCCTGGCTCTATGGGGCGCTGAAAGTGGTGGGCGGAGGTTATCTGGTCTATGAGGGTGTTCGAATCTGGCGCGGGGCGAAAGCGCCGGTCAGCGTTGAGCAGACGGTAGCCGAAGCGGCCGAGACCGGGCGGCGCGCGTTTACCTTGGCCTTGTTGGTCCAGCTCAGCAACCCGACCACCATCGCTTTCTTTGGCAGTATCTTTGCTGCGATGCTCCCCAGGACGGTACCGGCTCCGGTCGCCATTGCGTTGCCACCGCTGGTCTTCGTAGTGGAAACCGCTTGGTACGGGGTGGTGGCCCTGGTGCTGTCATCTTCAGGATCGCGCTCGGTCTATCTGCGTTCGAAGACCTGGATCGACCGCACCGCCGGGAGCCTCATGGGGCTCCTTGGCCTGAGACTGGCGGCCTCCCTGGCCCTGGGGGGATGACCGGCCAATCGTACGGGATCGCCCTCCTGGTCGGAAACGAAAATGGGAAGGCACTTCCAGTAGGGTTCTTCAAGTTCCTGATGGTGGAAAAAGCGGGCTTCCCTTAGCGCCGGGGGAAGCCCGCTTTCACTATGCCAAGAACTCAAGCAAGCGCTTGGTAAACCGGGGCGGGTCCTCCACCGGGGCGGAGTGGCCGACTTCGTCCCAGACTTCGAGCACGGCGCCGGGAATGGTCTGCCTGGTCCGCTCCATCATCTCCAGGGTGACCAGCATGTCTTGCTTGCCGTACAGAATCAGCGTCGGCACCTGCATCAACGCTGCGGGTCCGGTAAGGTCCATATCGTCCAGTGCGCGGCCGTTGGGAATCAGCGCGGCAGCCGACTTGGTGACTGACTCCTCCAGCAGCCGGTCGTAGTATTCATCCTTCGGCGCCGTGGGCATCATGGCCGCCAGCGCCATCTTGAGAACAACCGGCATTTTGACAGCCGCTTCGAGCTGAGCGTACCGCTCGGGCGGCGTCTTTAGTCCCTCAGAGGGTGCGGAGTTGATCAGCACAAGCTTCTCCACAGCTTCGGGATGGTTGACCGTCAGATATTGGGCGACGCCGCCGCCCAGTGAGTGGCCGACCACTGTGAAGCGACCCAGGCCAAGGGCCCGCGTCAACTGGAAAACGTCTTCCGCCAGGTCGTTCATCGACCAGGCGGGCGCCGGCTTGTCAGAGTCGCCACAGCCCCGAAGGTCGGGCGCCACGGCCCTCACACCTACTGGCAGCCCCGCCATCGCTCGTTCCCACCACAAAGACGAGGCCGCGTTCCCATGGATCAACAGCACAACCCGGTCGCCGCTGCCGTGCTCCCGGTAGAACATCCGCAGTCCATTTGCGATTCTGATCGCAGGCATCACACCGACCCCCTCGCACTGAAATTACCTATATAGTAGTAACTTCTAGTCACAGGCAAGTTACAGATCGACGCTGCGGCGAATTCGCTCGTATAGCTGGACGGTGGTGGGCATGGGCTTGACGCCCAACTCCTTCTCCAGGCAGACCGCGCATTTGTCAAAGACCCGCATCGCCTTGGGCCGGTTGCCCAGGCGGAAGTAGCTGTACATGAGCAGCCGGTAGGCTTCCTCCCAGCAGTGGTCCCGCGCCAGAATCCGGTCGCATAGGTGGATGCAGCGCTCGTAGTCCTCCTCGCGGGCCGCGTACTGCGCCAGCCATTCGGCCGCCCGCAAGTATAGGACCTGCAGGCGCTCCCGCTCCTCGGTGCACCAGTCCTCGTAAGGTGCATCTTCCAGAAAATCGCCCTGGTACAGGTCCAGTGCCTGGCGCAGGAGAGCCGCCGCCTCCGCCTCCCCGCCCCGGGCACCGAGCCCCCGGGAGACCAGCGATTCAAACTCATCGGCGTCGAGCCAGAAGCCCGACGCCAGGTTCAACCCGTAGGCCGAGCCTTGCCGGAGGATGTAAAAGGAGCCGGACCGGGCGGTACGGTTGGGTTCCAGGGCGTTGAAGAGCGCGTTGAGGGCGACCTTGAAGTCCCGGTACGCAGTATCGGCATCAGCCTCGGGCCAGAGCAGGTCAATGATCTGCTCTTTCTGCAAGAGCCGCTTCCGGTTGGTCACGAACAGCTGCATGAGCTGGCGGGCTTTTTCCCGCTGCCACTCCCGGCTGGCGATCTCATTGCGGCCGCGCCAAACCTGGAAGACGCCCAACGTGTGCAGGCGCAGGGTGAAGCCGGGGTGATGTTCCGGGTTGGGAATGCCAAGCTCGGCGAGCAGCCATGCGGCGTAGTCGGCCCTGACGCCCCGCTTGTGGGCGTCGCTCAGCAGGGGAATCAGGACCTGGGGATCCCGGGGGCCAAAGAACGTGCGCTTCGTAAACAGAAAACTGTACCCGTTGGTCTGGGTGCTGCTCAGCGCCTGGGCCATCGCCGTGTCAAAGGCTTCCCAGTTGCCGCTCCGCCGGGCGGCCTTTGCCTGCCAGAGCCGGGTCAGAGCCAGCCCATGGGAATCGCCCGACGCCAGGAAAGCCTCCTCGGCTTCCTGCAAATACTGGTCGGCCTCGGGGCGCCCGCACACGTAGGCGCTGCTGCCCAGACTCATCAGGCAGAAACCGTGAAACCAGCTGTCCCGGGCGGCAGCGGCAATCTCGGCGCCCTCGCTGCCGAAGCGGCGGGCCAGGGGCCAATCGCCGGCGAGATGGCCGTACAGCATGCAGAGCCCGGCCAGGGGCTCCGATTTGCCCCGGACGACCCGGAGCCCGTCCATGATCTCAATCGCCGTGTGGTACTGGGCCGCGATCTCATCCACGGTGCTGAGCGGGTTGAGCTGCAGGGCGTGCCCGAGCCGGATGAAGCCCACGCCTTCCACAAACGGCGACCGCTTCAGGCGCCCGGTCTGAATGCCCTCGTCGGCCGCCCGGCGGGCCCGGTCGCCGTCACCCATCAGGGCAGCAATCAGGGAGATGAGCAGTGGGACTTCCCGGTGGCTGTGGCTGGCGCCGGTCCGCCCCTTGCGGGCCTGCCGCTCCAGCGAGCCCATGGCGGCAGCAAGTCGCCCCGTGCGCAGGTGGGCACGCACGTCGAGGTCTTCGCGCAGGGGCATCTGGGCGGCGGCCAGGCTGGCGAACCGGGCCGCATCGTCGGGGCGGCCCCGATTGGTCTCGTTCTCGGCGACCAGGGCCATGAGCTGCGCCCGCTCCCGCTCGCCCAGCGCATCCGCCAGTTGCAGCGCCTCGCGGAACAAACCCTCGGCGTCGCCGGGGGAGATCGTGTCCAGATAGACTCGCGCCTGCCCCTGCAGGGCGAAGCAGAGCCCACGCCGGTCCCCGGCGCTCCGGTACGCCTCGGCGGCCCGCCGGTAGTGGGCCAGCGCCTCCTGAAACCGGCTCGTCAGCCGCTCGACATCGCCCCGGCGGAGCAAGAGCTGCGGCTCGCGGGCAAAGGCGGCTTCCGGAAGTTGCCCCAGCAGCCCGTCCAGGACATCCACCCGACCGGCTTCCAGAAGCCCGATGGCAGCCTGATGAATCACCCTGGCGGAGCGTGCATACTCGCCGGCGGCAAGGTAGTGGGCGGCCGACGTCTCCAGGGTCTCCCCTGCCTCGAAGTGCCGCGCGGCCATCAGATGGCCGGCGCGCCATGCATCGGGGTCACGCTGTGCGCGCTCCCGCAGGAACTGGTGAAACAGCTGGTGATACCGGTACGAACCGCCCCCGAGGGGCTGAATGAAAAGCCCGTTCTCTTCCAGGGCCGCCAGCACGCCCGCCGAACCCGGCTCGCCCATCAGCGCGTCGCAGGCGTCGGGCGTCAGCCGTTCAAGCACGGCGGTGGTCAGCAGAAAACGTCGGACCCATGGCTTCTGCCGGTCCAGCACTTCCTGGGCCAGATAGGCGAAGAGTGCCTCCAGCGTGGAGGGCTCCCGGTCCCAGACCCGGCGCAGCGTCGATCCCTTGCGCAGCCCCTGCCAGATGAGCTGCAGGGCGATGATCCAGCCTTCGGTCCGGTCGGCCAGTTCACCGGCCTGCTGGGGCGTCAAATCGACCCCATATTGGTCCTCGAACAGGACCTCGATTTCATCGCGGGTAAAAGCCAGGTCAGCTTCGCCCAACTCAACCACTTCGGCCCGCGCCCGCCATTTGGGCAGGCTGGGCAGCGGCGGGCGCCGGCGGCTGGCCAACAGCAGATGCACTTGCGGGGGAATATGCTCGACGAGGTGCTCCACCATCGCCTGCACTGCCGGCACCTGATCAACCAGATGAAAATCGTCCAGCACAATCAAGGTCTCCGGCTGGCTCGAGAAGACCATATCGTTGATCAGGCCCTCAACGGCCAGGTGCCACGGCCGGTTGGACCCCTCTCCCTCCTGCAGCACCGACAGTGACTTCTCCCCGATGAGGGGGCTCTGCAGCCGGAGGGCGTAGACCAGGTGCAGCAAGAAGGGCAGCGGGTCCGCATCGCCCTCGGCGACGGAGTACCACACCACCCGCTGGGGCACATCGGCCAGGAAGCTGGCCAGGGCAGTCGTTTTCCCATAGCCCGGGCCGGCCTGAAGAACCGTGAGCGGGACCTCCAGCGCCTCCCGGAGCTTCAGGTGCAGGCGCGGCCGGACCAGCGTGTGCCGGCGCGGGCGCGGGGGCAGCAGCTTGGCTCGCAGTACCTGGTCCTCACCGAACAGCACGGGCCTCACCCCCATGCGGGGCAATCTTCCACTCTCGCCTCACTATTTCCTCTATGATGTGGGGATCGCCGCCGCCCGCGGGAGCAAACCGGTTGAAGCAGCCAGGGCCAGGGCGACAACGGCCATGGTTCCGTAGAGGACCGGCGCCCCACCCCCGAGGCGGGCTGGCAGCAGCAACCCCGACATGAGGGCGCCGCAAATGTTGCCCAAGTACCGGGCCGAGTACCACACCCCGGATCCCACGCCCACGTCATCCGGCGGGCAGGCGGCCAGAGCAGTGGCCTGGACCGGCGCCCCGGTCAGACCGGTGCCAATGCCGGCCATCACCAGAGATGCGGCCAGCAGCCACACCGGCGTGACTTCGGAGAGTCCCATAAACGCCAGAGCGGTGGCCAGGTACAGCAGGCCGCCCGCCACTACCGGGATGCGACGGCCAAACCGGTCCGAAAGCCTGCCCGCGATAGGCGCCACCAGCACCTGCATGAGGGAGAAGACTGCCATGAGCACGCCCGACGTCGCCGGGTGCAGGCCACGCCCTTCCTGCAGATAGAGCGGGACGGCCACCAGCATGATATAGACCATGCTGTGCAGCAAGAAGATGGCCAGGTTGGAGGCGCCGAACCCAGGGAGACGGAAGAGGCCGAACCGGATGAGCGGGTCTGGCGCACGCTCCTCCAAACGATAGAGCAGCACCGCCAGGACTGCCGCCACGGGCAGGACCGTCCAGAGCGGAATCGGCAGTGTGCCGCCCTTCCACAGGTTGAGGGCCACCACCGTGCCGCCGATCAGGGCGGTGAAGACGGTCGTTCCGGACCAGTCAAACGGGGTGCGCACGCCGCCGGGCGACGGCGGCAGCACCCGGGCACCCAGCCAGAGCGCCATGGCCACGGCGGGCACGTTGATCCAAAAAATGCCCCGCCAGCCCAGGCTGCTCACCAGCAGCCCACTGATGACGGGACCCATAGTCAGCCCCATACTGAAAGTTCCTACGTAGAGTCCCATTGCCTTACCCTGGTGCTCCAGGGGATAGGCCAGCCGAATCAGGGCGGCGGCGTTCGGGCCGAGGGCCGATGAAGTCAGCCCCTGCAGAACCCGGAACAGGACCAGCACGGGAAAGCTGGCCGCCGTCGCGGCACCGAGCGATGCCAGTCCAAACAACACCAGCGCCAGCAGGAAGACCGTGCGGTGTCCGTAGCGGTCTCCAAGCTTGCCGGCCATGGGCTGCATGCTCGTGATGACCACCAGATAGAGCAACACCAGCCACGTAGTCGCCGAAACCGAGACGTGGAAATCGTTCATGATTGGGGCCAACCCGACCGACAGCATGCTGGTGTTGAGCGGCACCATGATTGCCCCGGCAGTGGCAGCGAAGAGGACAAGCAGCCGGTTGCGCTCACTCATGGCAATATCCTTTCGTTTTCGCAAAGAAACTTTGAGATAACTAGCCTTCGGCAAGGTGGATAGTATACCCTTCCGCGACTGGCCATGTGAAATCAATCACAAAAAGTAAGGATTTTGGTCGATTAGCGTAATAAACGTACCCGAACAATCCGATATAATGAGCTTGGTGATAGGGCAGTCCTCTTCCCCCATGCACCGGAGGCGGGCCAACGATGCAGACTATCCGATGCCAATGTGGCAAAATTGTATGTGAAATTCAGAACATGCCTGTCACGCCCAGGATCGAATCAAAGCCACTGACCGGCACGGGTCCAGCCGCAGTGATCATGTGCCGGCATTGCAAGCGATACGTCATCTTGCGGGTCCCCGCGATCGCTTCGGTAGGCTACGCAAACGAGGTCCGGGAAGGTGCTTGAACAAGTTCATAAGTTTTACCCCCGAGGTGTAAGACACTAAGTCAGCCCAGAGGCATAAAGTCCAGAGGCATGCACGTTTATTGTGCATGCCTTTTTGTTTTTCCGTTTCATCCGGCGCTCCAGCTTATAGGCCAACATGGCTAAAAGGGGGGAGACAATGCACAGCATCCGTTGTCGGTGCGGCAAGATCGTCTGTCAATTGGAGAACATGTCGGAGCCGCCGAGAGTCGAGGAAGGCCCCCACCCAGTGGACGGCCCAGCCGCGGTGATTCTCTGCCGCCACTGCAAGAGGTACGTGATCCTTCGGTTCACGTCCCTGTCAGCCGTCTACACCGCATCTGACGTGGAGCACCTGCAACAAGGGAGTCGTGTTGTCGCGGGCCGGTCGTAATCAAACTCCATATCCAGTCCACGAGGTACAAGACATCTAGTCAAGCCCTGAGGCGTGTAAGTCCGGAGGCATGCATCTGTATGTGCATGCCTTTTTATGTTGGCAAGTACGCCGTCAGAGCACCGGTCCCGGTCTCCACAGCACGTCAATCCATTTCTGAACCGGAGGTGCTGCCATGCGCTTCACACGCCGCAAATTCCTGATGGGCGCCACCACCGTGGGAGCAGGACTGGCGCTGGGCCCCCTGACCGGGCCTGTGCGCATCGCCCTGGCCTCGACTGCGCCCGCCAAGGACCCCCCCGCAGTACTCTACGACCTGACCCAGTGTGCCGGTTGCCATCTGTGCGAAATCGCCTGCCAGGTGAACAAGGGACTGCCGCCGGAAAAGGCGCTGCTCTCGTTCCGTACGGGCTCTGAACTCGACGGCCCCAACGTTCCCAAGGGCGCCTGGGCGATTCGCCGCCAGCAATGCATGCACTGCCTGGACCCCGCCTGCGTAGCCGCCTGCCCGGTAGCAGCCATGTACAAGACCCCGGAAGGCCCGGTCATCTATCGGGACGAGCGGTGCCTTGGCTGCCGGTATTGCATGAATGCCTGCCCGTTCAACGTCCCTACATTCGACTGGAACAGCGGACTGCTGGATGCAGCGCTGATCCGCAAGTGCAACTTCTGCTATGAACGCCAGCAGCAAGGCAAGCAGCCCGCCTGTATTGAGGCGTGCCCCACCAAGGCCGTCATCTTTGGCCAGCGCAGCGAAATGCTGGCCGAAGCCAAGAAGCGCATCGCCGCGGACCCGGACCGGTATGTCGGCAAAGTGTACGGTGAGTACGAGGCCGGCGGCACCGCCTTCCTCCTGATCGCCGGCGTACCCTTCGATAAGCTGGCCCTGCCCGATCCCGGCGACAAGGCCCTTCCGCCGCTCACCCGCACCATCATGGGCGGAACGATTCCTTTCGCCCTGTCATGGGCTGCCGTTCTGACGGGCATCTACGGTGTCGTCCAGTTCCGTCAGAAGCGGATGAAGCAGATCGGCCATGGGGCTGGGAAGGAGGAGAAGAAGTGACCAACAGCCAAACCCTCGCCCCCACCCTGCGCCTCTCACCGGGGAAGATCATCCTGTGGAGCCTCCTGATCCTCGGCCTGGTGGCAGCCGGCATCCGGTACACCAAGGGCATGGGCGCCGTCAGCAACATGAACAACGTCTACTCCTTCGGCCTCTGGATCAGCCTTGACCTCCTCTGCGGCGTCGCCCTCGCGGCTGGTGCATTCACCACCTGCACGGTGGTCTACATCCTGGGCAAGGAAGAGTACCGGCCCCTGGTCAAGCCCGCCGTCCTCACCGGCTTCCTTGGGTATCTGGCGGTCATTCTCGCCCTGCTGGTCGACGTGGGGCGCCCCGAGCGGCTCTGGTATATGATCATCTACCAGAACACTCACTCCCCCCTCTTCGAGGTCGGCCTCTGCGTCATGACCTACACGTTCGTGCTCTTCTGCGAGTTCAGCCCCGTCTTCTTTGAATGGCTCGGCTGGCATAAGCTCGGCCACTTCTTCCACAAGCTGGTCATCCCCTTCGTGATCCTGGGCACCGTGCTATCCACGCTTCACCAATCGTCCTTGGGGATGCTCTTCCTGATGATGTCGGATAAGATCAACCCCCTCTGGCACACGCCGTTCCTGCAACTGTTCTTCTTCGTCTCGGCCGCCACCGCCGGCCTCGCAATGGTCGTCTTCGAGTCGACCATCGCCCACAAGGTCTATGGGATGGAACAGGAGACCCCCCTCCTCGGGAAGCTGGCGAAGGCGATTCCCTGGATGCTCGGCCTGCTCCTGACGCTGAAGGTCTCGGAACTGATCTGGGCCGGTGACTTCCACCTCCTCTTCGAGCCCGGCAAGTTCACCTGGTTCTATTGGATCGAGATCCTCGGCGGCGTGGTCGCCCCGATGATCCTGCTGGCGATCCCGGCGATTCGCCGCAAGCAGAGCACTCTGTTCTTCTCGTCACTGCTGGTGATTCTCGGGCTCATGTTCAACCGCTTCAATATTGGTCTTCTGACCTGGAAGCGGCCCGCCTGGGACACCGGCTACATCCCGCACTGGATGGAGTTCGCCGTGAGCTTCGGCGTCATCGCCGGCGCCATCCTGGTCTACGACTTCGTCGCCCGTCGCATGAACCTGTTCTCCAACGGCCACGGGGCCGCCGAAGGGGGGCACCACCATGCGTAGCCGCCTGGTCTACCTGCTGGCAGGTCTGGCTGCCGTGGCTGCCGTCGTTGCCTTTGGCTTCGTGTTTATTCACTCCGCCGGCGCCGCCGACACGGACCCCGTAAAGGCCCCCGAGAACCTCCTCTACTGCGGCGCCTGCCACTCCATGGAAAAGGAAGTTCTCACCTGGCAGGCCAACGCCCACAAGTCGGTTGCCTGCCTCGAGTGCCACGCCGAGGCCGACCCTGGTTGGGTCCGCCACGAGTTCGTTGACCGCAACGACGACATGGCCACGCTCGCCCAAGTCCACCCACTCGAGCTGAAGGTCCTTGACCAGCGGTGCGAGGAGTGCCACGAACCGCAAATGGACCAGCTCCTCAAGGACATTACTCCCAAGCCGGTGCTCGCCTCGACCAAGGCGCCGAACGCCAGCAAGCCCATGGAGACCAAGGCGCTGCACGACAAGCACATCAAAGGCAGTGCCGCCCTGAAGTGCGTGGACTGCCACACCACCGACGCCCACGGCCCGACGGAAGGGTCGACCCCCTGGCGTGACACCACTCACAAGCTCTGCCTGGATTGCCATGCAGAGAAGCAGGTGAAGATCGCCGTAACCGGCTCCACCAGCTGCGGCGCCTGCCATGTGCAGCCTGCAGCCGTGGCTCCGGCCGATCACAAGGATCAGGCAGCTTGGAAGATTGCGCACGGCGACTCCGCCGGTAACGGCACCTGCGGCCAGTGCCACCTGGCCGAGAGCGCCGGGCCGCACACGCAGATCTCCAGCCCCGACGCCTTCCCATCCGCCACCAAGGATGCGTGCGCCTCCTGCCACGCCGGCGTGCCGATGCCGCATCCGGACAACTTCCTCTCCACGCACGGTAAGGTCTCGCTGGCGTCGAAGGCCGGCACCTGCGAATCCTGCCACGCGGCCACGTCCATGACCGGCACGGCGCCGAAGACAACGATGGGCTCCGCCCAGAGCTGCGACAGCTGCCACGCGCAGCCCATGCCGCATCCAGCCGGCTACCTGGCCATCCACGGCGACAAGGCCCTGGCAGCCCCGTCTTCTTGCACCACCTGCCACTCACCGGCGAACCCGGCCAACCCAGGCGCCGCGTATGCCAGCGCCGGCTACTGCCTCGACTGCCACCTGCAGCCCATGCCGCACCCGGCTACCTTCCTGGCGGCCCACGGCATGACGGCGCAGAAGGCGCCCGCCACCTGCGAAGCCTGCCATTCTCCCAAGAACCAGGCCAAGCCCACCGCCCCGCACGCCAACGCCAGCTACTGCTCGACCTGCCACGATGCGTACGAGCATTCCACCGGTTGGGTGGCGGCTCACGGCAGCGCGGTCACCGAATCGTGCGCCACGTGCCACACGCTCATGGGGCAGCCGGGTCAGCATAACGCCTGCTCGACCTGCCATTCCGCCGACGGCACCTGGCATCCCGACATGTGGTACATCAAGCACGCCAACGTCGTCAACAAACAGGGCGATGCGGCCTGCGTGACCTGCCACAACGAAGTTGAGCCTTCCTGCTCCAAGTGCCATCGTGATCGCTAACCCGAAGAGGTAGACGACAGGAGGTTTGCATATGCGTAAGCTCACGGTTTTTGTGGCGGCTTTCGCCCTGGCTCTTGCGTTCCTCGGCTTCGCCGGAACTCCCGCCCTGGGCGCCGAAATGACCGCCGGCCCGACCGTCACCGTATCGGCCCAGACCCTCGGTATCAAGCTGGAGTGGTCCTATGAGAATGCCGCCGGCGCCATCGGCTACGTCATCCGCCGGGGCGAAGCTTCCGGCAAGGTGGACCGGTGGCCCGTCACCGACTTTCCCGTCGCCGGCAACTCCTGGCTTGACGAAGAGATCATCCCCGGCACGACCTACTACTACGTGGTGGTCCCGGTCCTGAAGGACGGCTCCCCGGGGTTCCAGTCGACCGAGGTCGCCGTCACAGCCGTGGGCCTCGCACCTGACCGCCGACTCGTCCACTTCCATATGGATGCGACCGAGGCGCTTTTCCGGACCGCCGCGGGCGACGAGATGATCGCCCTGACGGGCAAGCCCCGCACGGAGCACGGCCGAGTTCTCCTGACCCTGGAGGACATGGTGCAACTGACGGGCGCCGACATCAGCCGCAACGGAGATGGCTACGTCGTCCACAAGCTGCCTGACGGCCGTGTGATGACGATGGCGGTCGAGAGCCCGACGATGGTCTTCGCCAAGGCGACCCGGACCGACACCTGCCACCCGGTGATGCTGGACGGGCACATCTATCTGCCCCTCCGCTGGATCGTGGAGGCCATGGACGGCGCCCTCAGCTTCAACCCGCTTGACGGATCCGTGACGTTTGAAGCGGCCCGGTAGGATGTGCGAAGGCCCGGGGCTTGGACAAGCCCCGGGCCTTCGATTTTTTACTTGGCGATATCGTACAGGTACCACTTGCCGGACTCATCGACCGTCAGCATTTGGGAGCCCTGGCCGGTGAAGTTGCCGGTGAGGACCGCCGAACGCCCGGCGCCGTCCGGTGCGAACCGGCCGACCGACTTGGCCGACTTGGCGTCGGAGGAGACGGTCAGCACTTCGACATCAGGCTTGGCCCCGCCGCGGGCGACCGCCAGCGTTGGGCCGAGGCCTGAGGGGCCGGAGGCGATCCACTCAGCAGGGGCTTCGGCAGCATTGGCGATCGGGTATTTGCCAATGACCGCGGGGCCGCCAACGCCGTCCCACTTGTAAAGCAACAGATACAGGTCATTGCCCTCGAACGTGTAGCCCATGATCAGACTGGTCTTGCCGGCCTTCATTTCGGTCTGGAAGAGCTCCGGCCAGGGGTCCTGGCGCCCTTCCTTCTTGTAGACATATGACTTGTCGGGGTACCGCCACACTTCAAACCCGTAGTCTCCGTTCGCGTCGAGGCCGAGGAAGATGGTCTCCGTCTTGCCGTCACCGTCGTAGTCGCCTACCAGGACGTTGTCGACGCCGTCCACGTCGAGCTCACTGATTACGCCGCCCTGCTCACCGACAATGAAGAGCTTGTACTCGTAGAGGGCGAACATGATATTCCGGCCATCGTTGTAGGGCTGACCGACCGCGATCCCCTTTAGATCACCGACGTCCTTGACCTCGAGGCGGGCCAGTTCCTTGGGCTGTCCTTTGGCATCAACCTTGTAGAACGCTGCGGCCTCGCCGGTACCGTAGCCGAGGTAGCTCCCGGTTGCCACCATAGCGTTTGGGCGGGCGCCGAAGCTGCCCTGGCTGATCAGCTTCAGGCCGGTTCCGCCCACCGACTTGGTCGGGGCGCTGGGCGCAGGCGTTGCGGGCTTGGCCGGTTCGGCAGGTTTCGTCGGGTCAGCAGGTTTCGCCGGGTCAGTTTGAACGGGCTTGGTCGGCGCCGGCGGGGGCGTGGGCTTGTCACGCAGTAGCACAAAAGCCAGAATGGCACCGAGCACGACCACGCCGCCGCCGATGGCGGCCCACAATACCCAGCCCTTTCCGCCGGCGGCTTTGGGCGGCTGGGGCGGGAACGGCTGCGGCGGGTACGGAGGCTGGGGCATATTGGCAGCAGCGGGCTGCTGCTGAACCGGGGCCTCGGGTACGGGCATCATCTGGCCGCCGCAGGATGGGCAAAACTTGCCGCCGGGCTGTATGCTGCCACAGTTCTGGCACTTGACTGACATGGGGCGCCCCCTTTGTCCATATAGGCAAAAATGCTCATGTATAATTCATCGCCGAACCCCTCACTCCTGCATGGTTTGCGAAAGAATTCGGCCCGGGGCGCCCTTGTGCGGCGACCCGGGCCGTTCCTGCATCAAGTCAGCCGAGCAGTCCGGTCACATCAAAGCAAAGTTCGCCGGGTAAGAACTGGCCGGCCAGGCCCAGGGCCGTGCTTTCCAGTCCGGGGGATGCGGGGATGCTGATCCCGAGCGCCCGGATTTCCGTGAGGCAAACCGAGGCGGCCCGCCCCCCGCTGACCGGAGTGATTCTGAGCGTCACCCGGGCAGAAAGCCGTAAGGTTCCGCTCAGGGAGAAAAGGCCAGAGACCGTGAATGGGGCGGTCAGTTCAATGCGCAGGTTGGGGCAGAAAATGTTATCCAGCCGCATCGAGCCGAAGGTCAATTGCCCGACGGAGACATCTACCGGCTCCACCATTGCCCCGGCCAGGGCCATGCCGACAATCCGGCGCACCTCGTCCTGGCCAAACATCATGCAGGGATCAACGATCATGGTGCCGTTCATGGGCATCTGCAAGCGGAGACCCCTCCTCCCTAGCAGGTTACGTGGCGCCAGAGGTTCCTGTCCCTAAGTAATGCGCCGAACGAAAAAGAAAGGCTCCGAAGGCCTGAGCCTCCGGAGCTGCCGTCGTATGCGGAGATGCGATCCTAGTTGGCCTTTTTCAGCAGGCCGCGCGCCTTGAGCCCTTCAGCAATGCGGTTAATGGAGTGCATATAGGCCGCTGTGCGCATACATACGCCATGCTTGCGGGACACGGCCGCCACATCCCTGAAAGCCTGCACCATCTTCTGCTCAAGCTTCGTATTGACCTCCTCCTCCGTCCAGTAGTAGGAAGCGAGGTTTTGCACCCACTCGAAGTAAGAAACGGTGACGCCCCCGGCGTTGGCGAGAATGTCCGGAATCACGAAGATTCCGCGGCGCTCCAAGACCCGATCACCGTCCGGCGTCGTGGGCCCGTTGGCTGCCTCGGCCACAATGCGGGCTTTGATCTGCTCTGCCACGGCGCCGTCAATCTGGTTTTCCAGGGCGGCAGGGATGAGTACCTCGCAGTCGGCAGTGAGAACGCCGAATTGGTCGGTATTCTCCGTCCCCGGAAAGCCGAGTACAGAGCCAGTAGCCTGCTTGTGCGCCTGCAAGTCGGCTACCTTGAAACCCTTCTGGCTGATGACGCCGCCGCGGCTGTCGCTGGCAGCCACGACAACGGCGCCCAACTCCTCCAGCAGGAGCCCGGCGAAGATGCCCGCGTTGCCGAAGCCCTGAATGGAGACCCGTGCGCCCTTCAGGGAGATGCCCAGGTGCGCGGCCGCTTCGCGGATCGTGATGACGGTGCCCCGACCCGTGGCTTCAGTCCGGCCCAGTGAGCCACCAATGGAGAGCGGCTTGCCGGTGAAAACGCCGGGGGCGTTGCGCCCGACGAGGGTCTCGTACTCGTCAGTCATCCAGGCCATGATTTGCGGGTTGGTGTTCACGTCAGGCGCGGGAATATCCTGGTCGGGACCGATAATCTGCCAGATGGCCCGGACGTAGCCGCGGGAGAGGCGCTCCAGCTCTCCTTCGCTTAGCAGCTTCGGGTTGACCACGATACCGCCCTTGCCGCCACCATACGGCAGCCCCACGACCGAGGTCTTGAAGGACATCCACATGGAGAGGGCGCGCACCTCGTCGGCGGTCACATCCTGGTGGAACCGGATACCGCCTTTGGTGGGACCAATCACGTTCAAGTGCTGGCTGCGGTAGCCGGTGAAAACCTGCAGAGTTCCATCATCCATGCGGATTGGAATCTGGACCTCCAGAATGCGGGCCGGCGCCTTGAGGAGGTTGTACAGCTCTTCGTTGCCGCCAAGTCTGTCCACTGCAGCCTTTACTTGCTGCTGGGCAATCAGAAATGGATTGTTCTGGATCATACCGTCACACTGCCTTTCTGTATCGATTCACAGTCGCCCTTGGTGTCAGAGAGTCTGACATATTAGGTGTAAGTATAAAGCACTAACGGCGCGTTCGTACATAAGAAATGTGGCATTCTGTTCATTCAAACCAAGAATGTACCGGAGGAATCCGCCGGCAAAGCAATACCCGGCACTCCGTAGCGCGGAGGGCCGGGCAGTTCGTTGTGCACGTTTACGACTAATCATTCCGGGGCCCGGGGAAACCTGACTGGTTGCTAGACGAGCTGCCAGTGGCCAGAGCAACCCTGCCTGTGCGGCGGGATTCAGGATCACTGGCGAGGTCTGCCTGTCCACCTAGTCCGCGTCAGGTCTCCCGGCGGCCACCTTGCTGAAGTGAGCGAACACCGCGGCCACATCATACTCACCCAGGCCGTCGGCCCGAGCAGCGGCCAGCATGGCCTGTGCTCCGCCGGTAACTGGCAGTTGGACGCCGGAGTTGAGCGCTTCCTTGAGCGCTAACCACATGTCCTTCTCCATCCACTTGAGGCGGAAGGAAGGTGGGTATTCGCCGGCCTTCATGAGTGCGCCCTTGCCGCGCACTGTGCGGGAGCCGCCGGGTCCATCGGCAAGGAAGTCTGCCATGCGGGACCGGTCAAGTCCCAAAGTCTCGGCCAGGACCAGCGCTTCGGCGAGGGCAACGATCTGAGTGCCGACGAGTTGATTGCTGATGGCCTTTGCGGCGGCACCCTGGCCCACCGGCCCGAAATGATGAGTCAACTTGCCCATTGCGGCGAACAGGGGCTGTGCCCTCTGCACGTCAGCCTCCGTGCCGCCGACAAGGAAAACCAGCTCGCCTTCTGTCGCCTGAGGCACGCTGCCCGTGACGGGCGCATCGACAAAGGCAACATTGTATCGGGCGGCCAGGGCGCCCATTGCCCGGGCGGCTGTCGGGCCAATGGTGGAACTGTCGATCCAAAGGGCACCTTGCCGGCATGCAGCCAGGAACCCATCGGTCCCTTCGGCCACTTCACGGATCGAGGAAGGGCCGCCGAGCATGGTAATAACCGCATCGGCGCCTGAGCACGCCTCCCGGGGGGTCGCCGCCAACCGGCCACCGGCATCCGCCAGCGCCTGGCCCTTGCCGGGCGACCGATTCCAGCCCGTTACGGTGAAGCCCTTGCGCTGGAGGTGGAGTGCCATCTGCAGACCCATGTCCCCAAGTCCCAGAAACGCTATGTTCATCGCTACACGCCCCTTGTCTTATCCAGCCTGCCGCCGTGGTCTACTCGATCACTTCCCGGCCATCCATGGCGAGTCCACCGTCGATATACAGGATTTCGCCAGTGATGTAGCGGGCACGTTCCGAAGTCAGGTACACCGCCGCGTAGCCGACATCGGACGGATCGCCGATTTCGCCCCATGGGATACGCTTTGCCATTGCGGCCCGGACCGGCGGCGTATAGAAAGCGGTGTTCAGTTCAGTCTCCATGGCACCCGGAGCGATGGCGTTTACATTGATCCTGTGCTGCGCCAGTTCGGAGGCCAGCGAGCGAGTGAACAGGTTGACCGCACCCTTGGTAGCGGCATAGGCGGAGGCGTCCGGGAAGGAGATCTTTCCGTGGACCGAGGAGATGTTCACGATGCTTCCGGGGAGTCCCGCTTGGATCCATCGTCGGACGACTGCCTGGGAGCACAGAAACATCCCCTTGATGTTGACGGCAAATTGGAGGTCCCAGTCGCTCTCCTTAATGTCCACGAGCCTGTCCTTCCGGATCAGCCCGGCATTATTGATCAATATGTCAACATGACCATAGTGTTTAAACGCAGCATCGACCATGGACTCTACCTGATCAGCCTTACTCACATCGCATTGGACGGGCAACACTACTGCTACTCCAAGGGCATGTAGATCAGTGGCTGCTGCGTGTAGCCGATCGGTCAACACGTCAACCAGCACGACGCTTGCACCAGCCAGGGCGATCTCCCTGGCGATAGCGTTTCCAAGGCCGCGCGCACTGCCGGTCACGATCGCGACTTTCCCTTTCAGCATTCCTTCCACGGGAAACTCCTCCTCAGTCAACGGGCATATAGCATGCGTTCACCCGGAACAAGAATCCGGAAACGCTGGTACCGATACCGGTTGGTTATGTAATCCACAAAGTAGCCCACGTGTTCGGTGTTGCATGCATGCTGTCCCCAGTGGGACGGAAAGACGATGTCAACGCCCAGATCTACTGCAATGTCGGCCGCTTCGACATAGTTCATGTTTCCGCGGATGTTGCCCTTTAGTTTGTAATAGTTGCGGCCGTTAATCGGAAGGAAGGCCAGGTCCGGCCGGAAGGGGCGCACACAATCAGCCAGTCCTTCGAACAGGACGGTGTCGCCGGAATGCCAAAGCGTGGCGCCGTCAAATTCCATGACGTAGCCAATGAACACATGCCCGTGCTCCGGGTCGAGGTCAAACGCTTCGTGCGCCCCCGGCGTGCCCGTCACCCGAAAGGTGCCGAAATTGACCGTGTCGTTCGCCTGCACAGTGATAATCCGTTCTGGGGCGATCCCCAACCTCAGAAAGTGCGACCGGCAAATGGAAGGGCCCACGAACTTGCAATGAGGCGAGGCCTTGGCAATCTGCTGGCAGGCGACGGGATCCAAGTGGTCAAGGTGGTCGTGGGTGCAAAACACGTAATCGGCGTTGGTCACGTCGGTTCCGGCAATGGGCGGCATGAATAACCGAATGTGCTCGTCAGATTGACCACGGGTCGCTTGTTCCAGGGCGTCTGAGAGGTATGGGTCAACGTAGATCGTGGTGCCGTCGGGCGTCTTGAAGACGTAGCCGAACTGGTTGAGGAACCAGATTCCCAAGGAACGAGGGGGCACCTGGAACGTGGTGATACCCGCCACAAGCTCCCGTCCGGCCTGTGGGTGCGCCATGCTAGTTCCTCCTCCATCATGTGGGAAAACAGGGAAATAGGGGGTCGCAGGCCCAGCTGCGGCCCCCCAGGCATGACTACTTCTTGGTCATGAACTGATCCACGTTGTCCTTGGTGATTATGACAACCGGCACCATGAGCGCACGGTCCTTCACCGGAGTCTTGGGATCGATACCGAGCATCTGCAGGGTGGCGTCCAACCCGAAGACCTTGATGTTGTACAGAACCTGGACAGCAACTGAGCCGTATCCCTTTTCGGCGTCGTACACCGTGGAGTCAATGACGCCGTCTTTCACAAACTGCAGGGTATCGGGAGCGTCGTCCCAGCCGATGATTTTGATCTTCCCGACCTTGTTGGCCGCCTTTACGGCCTGTGCCTGGGCGGCGGCGTTGTATGCGTATACCCCAAGGAAAGCATCCAGGTCCGGATGGGCCGCAATGATCTCCTGTGCCTGGGAGGCGGCGGTTGCCGGATCTTCCTTGTCAACGGCGGTGGTGATGACTTTGATGTCGCTTCCCTTGATGCCGTCCATGAAGCCCTGAATCCGCTCCTTGGCGTTCAGCGCGGTCACAGAGCCTACCTGAATCGCCACATTGCCCTTGCCGCCCAGTATTTGCACCATTCGGGCGCCAGCCAGCTTGCCACCCTCGTACGCGCTTGCGCCAATGTATAGCAGGCGGCCACTTTCGGGAGCATCGGAGTCGAAGGTAATGACCGGAATGCCTGCGTCTGTTGCCTGCTTCACCACATTGTTAAAGGCGGTGGCGTCGCTGGCCGCGAAAGCGATTCCATCAACGTTCTGGGAGACATAACTTTGGAAAGTGCTAACTTGCTGCGGCACATCCTCGGTCTGGGGGCTCTGGAAGATGGCTTCAGCCTGCAGCTTACCAGCGGCCTCCTTCATGCCATCACCAACGTAGTTCCAATACCAGACGGTAGACTTGCCTAGCCCGGCGTAAACCATTTTCTTATTCCCGGAAGGAGCAGGAGCCTTCGGAGCCGGCCCTGTGCTGGAAGTGCTGTTGCTCGGGGCGCTGGAATTGCACCCGGTAACGAGGAGTACGAGAGCCGTAGCCAGGGCCAGTACTACCCTATGGAGCGACCTACGAATCATGAACGAAAGACCCCCCATACAGTCATAGGTTATTGGAGCGCTGGATCACTCGGCGTCAAGGTAACCACCAAAACCAACCAGGCGCCTCCTTTCCCCTAGGTTTTGCGAAACCGTCGCGTACGCAGGACGTCGACTATTACGGCAATCATGATCACCGCACCAACTACGATGGACTGGAGATAAGGTGAAACGTTCAAGAGTACCAGCCCGTTGGCAAGCACTGCCATGAACAGGGCGCCCAGAATGGTACCTGAGACAGTCCCGCTACCGCCCGCCAGGCTCGTCCCGCCGATTATCACGGCAGCTATGGCGTTCAGTTCCCACCCGCCGGCAGCACCCGGCTGGCCCGCCCCCAACCACGAAGCAACCAGAATGCCGGTAATGGCGGCGAGAAGCGATTGCTGCACGTAGGCGTAAGTGAGAACCCCACGAACGTTGATCCCGGAATAGGTTGCCGCCTCTCGGTTGCCGCCAATGGCGTAGACGTAACGGCCTAGAGGGGTCTGGCTGAGAATAAGCCATGCAAAGATCATCACCAGAATCAGCACGAGCGCCGAAAGCGGAATGTTCAGCAGCTTCTGCTGCCCGAGCATGCTGAATACCTTTGGTAGGCCGACCACCGGGTAGCCTTGCGTGCTCCAAAGCGCCAGACCTCGCAGAACGGACATCGATGCCAGAGTCACGATAAACGGCGTGATGTTGAGCCGGGTAATCAACCAGCCGTGAATTACCCCGACCATCAGACCGAACCCCAGGGTGATGACAATGGCGGCCGTGTAGCCTAGCGATTTCGTGATGAGCGCTACGACCACTCCCGATAGCGCCACCATGGACCCAACGGAAAGATCGATTCCTGAGGTCAGGATGACCGCGGTCTGCCCGATGGCTAAAATACCGAAGAAAGAAACGTTTAGGGCAATTACCTGCAGGTTGAGTGGCCGCCAGAAGTTGCTGTTCTTCGTCCCAATGACCAGAGCCAGGGTCACAATTGCCACGACCAGACCGAGGGAGCGCGCCTGGGCAATCTTGCTGAGTAGCGAACGGAAGTTGACATTCTTCGTGGCAACCGTTGCAGACGGGCCGTTCTGCAGCATTCTACATCCTCCCAACTGTAGCGGCTGAGATGACCTGCTCTTGTGTCAAGCCTTCATTGTCGAGTTCCGAAACGACGCGACCCCCCGCCATGACCAGCACCCGTGTGGACAGGCCCAGAATCTCGGGCAGCTCCGAGGAGACCAGGAGAATGCCCATTCCCTTCCCTGCCAAATCGTTGATCACGCGGTAGATCTCATGTTTCGCACCCACGTCCACGCCCCGCGTGGGTTCATCCAGAATCAACACTCGGGGCGGGTCTGAGAGCCATTTACCCAGAACGACCTTCTGCTGATTGCCGCCACTGAGGTACCCCACTGGCTTGCCGATGTCGGGAGGTCGAATGGTCAGGTCGTTTACCTGGTCCACTGCTGCGCTGCGTAAGATCGTCCAGTTCAGGAGGCCTGAGCGGGTCATTTTCGGCATCCATGGCAGACTGATGTTTTCCATGACCGCCATGTGCCCGAGGATGCCGTGACTCTTGCGGTCCTCCGGGACCAGGGCGAGGCCTGCCCGAATGGCGTCGCGTGGGGAGCGAATCTTGGTCGCATGTCCGTTGACTATGATTCGCCCCGAATCCAATGGCGTGATTCCAAACAGCGCCCGAGTAACATCAGTGCGGCCTGCGCCCACCAGCCCTGCTAATCCGAGGATTTCTCCGGCCCTCAATTGGAAGCTGACATCCTGGATGATGCCGTTGATCGTCAGGTGTTCCGCCTCCAGCAGTATCGGGCCCATGCTGTGCTTTTCACGGACGAAGTGCTGGGAGAGAGGGCGCCCGACCATCAGCCGGATCATGGTCTCAATAGTCATTTGCGCCCGTGAAAGATCCCCCACCAGTAGTCCGTCCCGTAGTATGACGGTTCGGTCCGCGATACGCAGAATCTCTTCCAGCCGGTGTGTGATAAAGAGGATCGCGTGCCCCTGACTGCGCAGCGAAGTCATGATGGCCATTAGGGCTTCGACTTCGGGCGGAGAGAGCGATGAAGTTGGTTCATCCAGAATCAGCAGCTGGCAGTTTCGAGTCAATGCCTTGGCAATCTCGACCATCTGCTTATTGGCCTGGTTGAGCGATGCGACCGTCTGGTCCGGTGAGATGGATGCGGCGCCAATCCGTGCCAGGGAGGCCGCGGCTTCGCGTTTGATCAGGCGCTTGTCTAAAGGTGAAAAGGCCCGTAGTCCCCTCACCCGAACGGGTTCATGCGCCAGGAAAAGATTATCAGCCACGGTTAATTCTGGGATGAGGTTCAACTCCTGGTAAACGACACTCACCCCCAACTCGTGAGCCTGCTGCGGGGAGGAAAGATCAGTCCGACGCCCCTTCCAGCTCAGCCAGCCGCTATTGGGTTTGTAAACGCCGGCGATGATCTTCATCAGCGTGCTTTTTCCTGCGCCATTCTCCCCTACGATGGCTGTGATCTGCCCGGGCTGAATGGCCAGGCTTATGTCCTGAAGAACCGGCGGCCCGCCGAAATGCTTGCCGATTCGGTGAAGCTCCAGTAGTGGGCCGTTCATGTTTCTCCCCTCTCCGGTGTGATGTCGCAACGCCAGTAGTCACGAGCTGACTGGGGCATGAGGGGCCAAAAAAACGTTTTATCAGAAAGCCAAACAAAAAGGCGGTCCTGCCAACTCTTACCTGAAGACGCCTGGACATGCAATATTTCCCGGTAGGCTTTGTCTCGCAATCGTAAGACCTGCCTGCAAATTCGACATTGGGTTTGTTTTTTAAAATAAAATATTGGCGTGTTAGATGTCAATACATATATTTTGATATCATTTCACACTAATGAGTGGTTGGGGCTTGAAGTTTCGCGCTGGCCCTATGTATACTCTGCTTAGTCCGATGAAACGTTTCACGATGTGTGATCGGGCCCAGACGGTAGGTGGTACGAGAGTCCTGCTGACTGAGCCGCCTTGTATATGCCGTAAGAGGAGGCATCGGATGGAGGTCACCATTCGCGACGTCGCCAAGCGTGCGGGAGTATCTATTGCCACCGTCTCGGTAGTGATAAATAAAACGCGACCGGTCAACGACACGCTCCGGCAGCGTGTTTTCGACGCAATTCGAGACCTTGACTATAAACCTAACGTGTTGGCACAGAGTCTGCGGTCTCGGCGCAGTCGACTCCTCGGACTCGTGTTGACCGATATTCGGAACCCCTTCATGGCCGAGGAGATCGTGGGCCTGGAAGAGGGCGCTGCCAGTCTTGGATACCAGGTGATTATCCACAACACCGGAGAAGTCCCGGAACGGATCGACCAGGCGTTCCAGGATCTGATGGCCGCTCGGGTGGCCGGGCTGATCATCGCAACTGCGAGGGTAGGTGACCTTTCGCTACTAAAGCAGATACAGGCCCGCAAGACGCCTTACGTGTTCATAAACCGAACGCCCCGTCCCGGCATGGACTACTACGTCGGGACGGATAATGTCGCCATCGGCCAGTTGGCCGCCCGGCACCTCCTATCGCTGGGTCACCGGAGACTCGCCTGCATTGCAGGTGCATCGTGTCATTCGAGTAGTTGGGAGCGGTATTCCGGGTACCTGGCCGCCCTGACCGAAGCCGGAGTGGAAGTTCCGAACGATTACGTCCAGTGGACCGACGGGTTCTCCTTGGATGGTGGCCAGATGGCTACCAGGTTGTTGCTGCAACTGCCGGACCCGCCTACAGCCATCTTCGTGGCCAGCGACATCATGGCCGTGGGGGCCATTCGTGCAATTCAGGAAGCGCATCTCCGAGTACCTGATGACGTTTCGATCGTGGGCGTGGACAACATTAATCTTTCCGACTGCTTCCTTGTACCGCTCACGACGGTCAACCAACCGAAGCAAGAGATGGGTTCCGAAGCCGCCAAAATGCTTGTAGGGCGAATTGCAGGGCGAACAGATTACCCTACCTCGGTGATCTTCACCCCGAAGCTGGTTGTTCGGCAAAGCTGCGGTTCTCTGCGCAGGTGAATGATCCACAGGTACCGGCAAAACTTCGCAGTGTTACCCTGTCAAATTCATGATGGGCCCCCAAGGAGTACGGAAAACAGGCCCTGAACCAGCTGCGCCGATTCAGGACCTGTTCTTGTATCAGCTACATGATAGTCATCTACCGCAGCGTCTGTGCCCGTTTGGGCCAGGACCCCTTGAGATCTCCCTCGATCATCTACGTATCTGTTCCGCTCCATCCCATCTCTAATCACACCCTTGTCTCGCAGGTGGCTCAGCTCGCTACTTGCCACCCGGTACTTCTTGCGAAGCAGACTTCCCGTCTCAT
>DASPIW010000061.1:0-280369 GCA_035628915.1 Symbiobacteriaceae bacterium
GTATGGCGGCTCCGAGGGGCCTTCCCTCATCTTCAGTTAAGCATGGCCTTCGGCTGTCAAGCAGCCTCTTGCCTTCGTGGCACACGATTCGCCGCTCCTTTGTAGAAGGGGCTCGAGAGATGCAAGCAATTTGTCGGCGAATAACGTGGTCGAGTAGCCTTTTTGCCCTCAGGACGGCCGTTTTTCAGGCCAAACCATGACATCCGGTCCCTAAAAGCCCGATTACAGGCAGCTTACTGAGCTAGCTGGCGCCCAATTCCAAGGATTCGCCGCGCGTTTGCGTCGTACCGTCGGACACAGTCTGCAAAAAACAGGCGAATCGGCAGGCTGGCTTCCTCCCCTGCCCTTCCAGGGACCGAGCGTCTCCCGGCGCTACGGCCGGACTCAATCGGTCAACCAGTTCTCCGTAGTCACGGCGACCGCCGGTGGACCCCCACCTGGCCCTTGTCTCACATTCGCAGCCCTTGATGACACAGGCACCGATCTCATGCCCATAAGCGCTCCCAATGCAGAGCCCCGCGCGGCGACTGGCGTCGCAGCACGGGGCTCTGGCTCTTTATTTAGGGCAGGTGACCTTCGTGATCTTCCAGGCGCCGTCAAGCTTGCGCAGTAGGACGGAAAGGTCGCGCATCCCATTGGCCCAGTGGGTGTTGACGATGACGGACGCCTCGTCGCCGATGATCTTGGCCTTGCCCAGCGTGATCTTCTCCGGGATCGCCTGGGCGCACAGAATCGGGTCGGCGGGGAACTCGCCAGACAGCAGTTCGTCCAGGGCCGCCACGTACTCAGGCGCCAGATACCCGCTGCTCCGGTACGACTTGTCCACGAGCCGGTTGCCGGAAAGCGAGCGGTCGGTCGGCGAATGGTACCCGGCGTGCCGGTCGTAGAACCCCTTGACAAGCTGCTCAGGCGTCAGGCCGTCCCGGGGCATCATCCGCCGGTTGACGGCCCGCACGAAAGCTGCCAGAGCCGTACCGGGATCGCCCTTGCGGAGCTCGGGCAGATACACGTTGCGGACGTACCCCAGCATCTCGTCCACCCTGACGCCCTGCTGCCCGAAGTCGGAGCCCATGGCGAAGCGGATGTCGTAGTTGCCTTCGGCAAAGAGCACCAGCAGCAGTTGATCGGCATCCGGCCAGCCCCACTGCGCCAGGACCCGGTCGAGGTAGGCCGTCCGGTCCTCCGGGAGGCTGTCGGTCACCACGAGAATCTTGTAGCGGATGGCGGAGGGCTCAGCCAGCGCTGCCCTGGCTTCGCCGACGTTGCCGGAGATGCCTGTCAGGCCGTCGGCCTGTACGTTGGCCCTATCCTTGGGCGGGACTTGCTTGTCGGCGGCCATGGCCGCCCCGACGCCGATGGTAGCCAGGAGAACAAGTGCAATAAGGGCAGCAGCCAGCTTTCTCATGATCCAGGTGCCTCCTCGAGTCCGAATTCACATGCAATAACGGCGAAACTGCCGAAAAGATACGGGAGCTTTCAGGTGGTTTTCAACCTCGCTCGTTACAGTGAACGGCAAGGAGGATGAGAGAGATGCCTGCAAATCCGAAAGCACAAGTCACCAAACTGGTCCTCGGCATCGCTGGGGTCGCTGCCGTGGCCGGCGTTGCGGGCCGGTTCGCCGCCCGCCCTGCCCTGGCAACCGATGTAGCTTCCGCGGCCCCGGAAACGGAGGTATCGGCGCCCCCGCAGGCCGCTCCGGCTGAGCCTCAGCAGGACTTCGTCGTCTGGTGGGACGGCGAAGAGGATGACTACGATGACTACGATGACTACGATGATGACGATGACGATGACGATGACGATGACGATGACGACGATGATGATGAGCACGAGGAGCATGAACGCGCACGGAGGGGGACGGAGCGCCATGGGCGGGAATCAAGGAGCCTGCAGTTCGCACCGCCGGGAGAGAGCGGTGCATCAGTCACCCCGGCGCCGGGCGGGGGAATGCGGCAGCAGCCCCGTACCCGCACCCGCCGGTCCTAGCGCCTTTCGGGCGATGAACACCGCGGTGAGCGTGGACGGGCCGGCAGACCTGCGCCCGTGGTTCGCCGAGGTGCAAGCGGTCCTCTCCCGCTTTGATCAGGAGAGCCCGCTCTCCCAGCTGAACCAGAAGCCCGAGCGCTGGGTCGTGGTGCCGGAGCTACTGTTTCGGGCGGTGGGGGCCGCCCTGCAGGCGGCGGCGGCCACGGACGGCGCGTTCGACCCGACGGTGCTGGATGCCGTGGAGGCCGCCGGCTATACCCGCTCGTTTGAGCTGGGGCCGGGTCCGGTGACGGCCCGACCGCAGGGCGGCACCGGCCGCTGGCGGGAAGTGCGGCTGGACCGGCACATGCAGGCGATTTGGCTGCCGCGGGGTGTTCGTCTGGACTTGGGCGGCATCGGCAAGGGGCTGGCCGTGGACGGGGGGCTGGCCCGGCTGCGGGGCGCCCGGCGGGCACTGGTCAATGCCGGCGGCGACCTGGCCCTGCGCACGGCGCCCGGGGAGCCGCCGTACTTGATCGACGTGGAAGATCCAACCGAGCCGGAGCGCACCCAGGCGACATTCGGCCTCCGCCGGGGCGCCGCCGCCACGTCCAGCGTGACGGGCCGCCGCTGGGGCGACGGCCTTCATCATATCATCGATCCGGCCACCGGGCGCCCGACCCGGTCCGGGCTGATTCAGGCGACCGTTTTCGGCCCGGGGGCGGCTTTTGCCGAAGTGCTGGCCAAGGCGGCCATCGTACTGGGGGAAGCCCGGGGTCTGGAACTGATCCGGCGGCACAGGGCCCACGCCTTGCTGGTGCGGGCCGACGGCACCGTCATCATGACCGAAGGTCTGGAGGAATATCGGCATGGCGCAGCGTAATTCGTCCACAGTTACGATCGAGGTCCCCTGGATTGGCCTGGCGACCCTGGCTGTCGCCGGACTGGCTGTGGGCGCCGGGGTGCCGGCCATCTGGCAGGCAGATAACCCCACCTGGCAGATGACCCGGGCCGCCGGGCTGGTCGCCTTTACCCTGCTGTGGCTTTCCGTCATTCTGGGTCTCCTGCAGTCGACCGGCTATTTCCGGATGCCCGGCGTAGTCGACCTGCACACTTTCGCCTCCGTGTGGGCGCTCTACGCGACCGTCTTCCACATCGTCGTGCTGCTCTTTGACCGCCACAGCCCCTACCGCCTGGCGGAGATCCTGATCCCCTTCGCCGACGTCCACAGTCCGGTCCTGAACGGCATCGGGGGGCTGGCCTTCTACATTTCGGCCGGGGTGACGGTGACATCCTATTATCGGACCCGGTTCAGTACAAAGTCGTGGCGAGCCATCCACCTGACCAGCCTGGGCGCTTTCCTGTTCGCACTGGTACATGCCCTGGTGCTTGGCACCGACTCCGGCCTGCCCTGGCTTGCTTTTGCCTACCGGTTCGCAGCGGTCTCAGTGGCCGGGCTGCTCGGCTACCGCATCTACCTGGGAGTGAAGAAGCGTGCGCATCCTGCTGGTGGAAGATGACCGCCGCCTGGCCGGGGCCGTGGCCCGGGGGCTCCGGGAAGAAGGCTACGCCGTCGACCACGCCAGCACCGGGGCGGAGGGCCGCCTGCTGGCCGCCACCCGCCATTTTGACCTGATCATCCTCGACCGCATGCTGCCGGAGATCTCCGGCGACCAACTGCTTGCGGAATGGCGCCGCAAGGGCGTCGCGACGCCCATATTGATGCTGACGGCCCTGGATGCCGTCGCCGACCGGGTGACGGGCCTGCGTGCCGGCGCCGACGATTACCTGATCAAACCGTTCGCCTTCGAGGAACTGCTCGCGCGCCTGACGGCCCTGGCCCGGCGGGCTTCGCCCTCAGGGGTGCGGGGTCCGCGGCTGCAGGTTGGCGACCTGACGCTCGAGCGCGAAACGGGCCGCCTCTCCGCCGGTGCCGAAGCGGTGACGCTCAGCGCTCAGGAGTTCCGGCTGATGGAGTTCTTCATGCGCCATCCCGGCCAGATTCTGACCCGGAGCATGATCGCCGAAGGCTGCTGGCAGGAGCCGGAAGAGATTACCGACAACGCCGTGGAGGCCCAGGTCAAGAATCTGCGCAAGCGCATCGCCGCCGTCTCCCCCCGCCCCTGGCTGCAAACCAGGCGGGGGCTCGGCTACATCCTGGAGGCGAACCCGCATGATCTGGCGTGAAAGTCTGCCGGCCCGGGTGGCCATGGCCACAGCCGGGCTGCTTACGCTCATCTTGCTGACGATCACGGCCTCGGCTTACGTCATTACCGCCCTGCTGCTGCAGCAGGGCGTCGATTCCGCGCTGTCGGGGACCTTGCTGAGCGCGGAGCCCCGCTCGGAGCACAATCGGTGGGAGCGGGAAGATGAGCTCCCCTTCGATCCCGAAGCCCTGGAGCACGCGGATCGCAGGGGGCAGACGTTTGTCTCGCTGGTGGAAGAGGACGGCATGTGGGTGGAGCGGACGGGGCCGGACTGGTGGCAGGCGCTGACGCCGGCCAAAGACGAAGTGCGGGTGATGTACGCCCGGGGCCGCCGGGGCGAGCTGATCCGGGCGGCGGCGCCCATGGAATCGGCCCATGAAGTATTGCCCACGCTGCTGCGCAGCCTGATTCTGCTCTCGATCATCGGGGTGCTGCTGAGCGCGGCCATCGCCTGGAAGATGGCCGGCCAGACCTACAAGCCGCTCAAGGCGGTCATCGCCACGACGGAAGATATCAGCGCGCATTCCCTGGCCCTGCGGGTGCCTGACCTCTGGCACGACCGGACCATCTGGAAGCTGACGGGCGTGCTGAACGCCATGATTGCCCGGCTTCAGGCCGCCTTCGATGCCCAGGGCCGGTTCGTCGCCGCCGCGGCCCACGAACTGCGGGGGCCGCTGGGCGCCATGCGGGCGGAGCTGGAAGTGACGCTGCGGCGGGAACGGACGCCTGAGGAGTACCGGACGGCCCTGCAGGGCGCCCTGATGGAGACGGCCCGCCTTTCGGCACTGTCGGAGCATTTGTTGATGCTGGCCCGGGGCGGCGCCCTGGCCCGAGAGACGGGACTGCAGCTCGCGGCGGTGATGGAGCAGGCCGCCGAAGAAGTCCGGCGGGCGACGGGCGGGGAAGTGCAGGTCAGCGCACCGGGCGATCTGCGGATCGACGGCGACCCGCTGGCGCTGGAGCGTATGCTCTCCAACCTGACCCGCAACGGCGTGGAAGCGGGCGGGGCGCCGGTGTCGATGCAGGCCCGACGGGCCGAGGGCGGCGGCGTCGAGATCATCGTGCGGGATCGGGGCCCGGGTATTGCAGCCGAGGCGCTGCCGCACATTTTTGAGCCGTTCTACCGGGCGGATGCGGCCCGCAGCCGCGACGGGGGCACCGGGCTGGGCCTGGCCATCGTCAAGACGGTGGTGGACGCCCACGGCGGGAAGGTGCGGGTGGATTCGGCGCCGGGGCAAGGCACGGCGTTTTACGTCTGGCTGCCGGGTGCGTGAAAACAGCGGGATGGCCCTTCACGGCCACCCCGCTGTTTTTGTCAGTCGTACCAGATGATCCGGAGCCATGGCTGACCGGCGTCCTCTTCAGGCGGGAGCCCCTGGCGTGTGGTTTCGGCTGCCGCTCTACTGAAGAGGCGGCGCCGGGCCGACCGGTTCCGCGGCAGGTAAATCAGCAGGGCCTGGGGCGGAATCACCCGGATGTGGAGCGCGCCCAGCGTGTAAAGCGAGTCGACGAACCGCAGCGCCTCCCCGTTGCCGGCAAAGCGTACGGGTGCGAGCGGAGCGTCGGTCGGGTGGTGTGTGAGCCACCGGTGGGCCTCCAGGGGGTCGGCCCGCGCCTGGTCGGGGACGTACTCCGACGGACCGGGCGTGAAGAGCGGCCCGAAAGTGCGCCAGAACAGCCAGCACCAGCCGCCCAGGATGCAGAAGACCGAGAGCGCTTCGCCAGACACGGGCCGTCGCCTCCCGTGCGCCGATTTTCCACTTGGGAATTGGGCGGGGAAGGCGGCGGACCCTTCGCGTGCAGCCTTACACTTTCCTAACTACTGCAGCAGCGGCCGGACCAGTTCGACGCTAAAGATCACCTGTCCGCCGTCGACCAGAAAGTTGCCGCAGGCGTTGACCGTCCGCCCGTCGGCCTGCGACAGGGGTACGCCCCGGTTCTGGGGCGCCGGCACCTGCCGAATCCGGATGCGATGCCCCTGGACGATCAGATCTCCATTCGTCGCCCCGATGGTCGCCTGCGGGAAGAGGACGACCTGCCCGGTCAGGCACTGGAGCCCGCGGGTGGTGCCGTGGGACACGTTGACCAAGTGGGTTCACCCCTTGGTTCACTTTATGTCATATCTGCGTTTCCGTGCCCGAGCCCATTCCCCGGTTCGGTGCGGGCCAGGGTGACGTTTCCGCAACTCGCTCCCGACTACTGCGGTTTCGCTCCGACCACCACAAACAGGGAGATCCCGCAGAAGAAATCCCCTGCCGCCGCTTTCGACTCCAGCTCGGCTGTCAGGTTCTCCGTCTCCTGGGCGGTGGCCAGCCCCCGGGCACGCATGAGGCCCAGGGCCTCGGGCAAGTGCAACTGGTCCCGCAGCTCTTCGAAGCTGACGGGCCAGAAGGTCACCGTGCACTGCACATCGGTCAGCCCCGCACGCTTGAACATGCCGGGCAGCCGGCGGCCGGACCAGGGGTTGGGCATCTGCTCGATCAAAAACGTCTGGACCTTTCGGCCCAGTTGCCGGTCGGATACGTCGATGACGGCGCTGCCGAAGTCGACGTCCGCCACCACCACCCTGGCGCCCGGCCGCGCCACCCGCACCAGCTCCTCCAGCGCCTTCTCCGGGTCGGCCAGCTCCCGGAAGAGCAGATCGGCCCGGCAACCGTCAAAACTGCCGCCCGCATAGGGCAGGACGGTTGCGTCGGCGGCCTCGAACACGACGGGCAGAGCGAACGCCTGGCTCCGGGTGCGCGCCTCCACGAGTTCGGCCGCGTTCAGGTCGACGCCCACCACCTGACCGCCGGGCGCCACCAGCCGTGCCATGGCCATGGCGTCTTCGCCACTGCCGCATCCCACGTCCAGGATCCGGCGCCCGGCTCGGGCTCCAACCAGGTCATAGGTGCGCTCCTTGTACATCAGTACCGATCCGGTCTCTGTCGCTGCCATCTGGGTAACCCTCCCTTGAAGAATCTGACCCCATCGTACCCGGAGCGCGCAAAAGAGGCATCGGGCGGGTTCCCCATCCTGCTGCAGGCGCTGCCTGCGCGGGCAGAATGGGGAAGACTCCCCATGCCTCTTTTCGGGCGGGCCGGACCGGCACTAATGGTTCAGCCCGTGGCGGGTGGCGTAAGCCGCCAGCGCGGCTCGGTTGGACACCCCGGTTTTGTTGAAGATGTTCCGCAGGTGGCGGTCCACCGTCTTGCGCGAGATGAAGAGCCGGGCGCCGATCTCCTTGTCGGTCAGCCCCTGGGCCACCAGGCCCACCACTTCCCACTCCCGGGCGGTCAGGCCGTCAGGCAGATCAGCCTGCGGTGCGGCCGCGGTCGGCCCGCCGGTCTCCGCTCCGGCCAGGGCCTTGCGGGCGGCGGCCAGGGCGTGGTGGGCGCCCGCCTCTTCAAAGAAAGCGCATACCGCAGCGAGGTCGGCTGCAGCGTCAGGGGCGCCAGCCAGCGCCCGCGCCCGAGCCAGCCGGGTAAGGGCCGCCTCCCACGTGAAGCGGCAGCGCTCCGCCAGCGCCAGCGATGCGGCGAAGCGGATCCGGGCAGACGCCTTGTCGCCGTGCGCGGCCGCCAGTTCGCCCAGCAGGCGGTCGGCCTCGATTCGGCAGAGGCTGGAGCCGGCCGCAGTGGCGTCCGCCAGCGCCGCCTCGGCGGCCGTAGCGGCTCGCATCAGATCGCCCTGGTGCCGGTGGTATCGTGCCCAGCCCAGGTGCACGTTCGCCCGGTAAAAAGGCGCGGCGTGCAGCGCCGGCCACCGCTCGGCGGCCTCCAGCCACTCGCAGGCCTGCCGCACTTCGCCCAGCGCCAGATAGACTTCCGCCCGCAGCGTGTGGGCCAGCACCAGGAGATTAGAGCTGATGCGGGATCGTTCGGGCACCGGGGCGGGACGCCCTCCACGAAGGGGCGGGCGCCAGCCGGATCAAAGCTGCTCACCAGGATGCGCCCGGCGTACCAGAGCAGGGAGGTGCCGAACGCGCTGGGGTCTGCCGCTGCCGCCTCGACCACGTTGCGCCGGGCGCCCTGCCAGTCGCCCCGGAAGAACTGGTAGACGCCGGTCAGGGAGCAGCCGGGCTTCACAAACGCGTGGCCGGTCCGCTCCCAGGCCTCAGCTTCCACGCTGCGCAGCGCTGCGGCCACGCCGTCGATCTCTGCCGGCGGTTCAGCCGGGCCAATCAACAGGACCAGCAGTTGGTTGGCGCGCAGCCGCACCGCTTCCCGGTAATTGTGCAGCCGCAGGGCCGCATCGGCCCCCTGCCCGCAGCGGGCGGCGGCCTCTGTCAGGCGCCCGCTCAGCAGGGCCATCAGCATGGCGGCGCTCTGCAGTTCGTGGCTTGCGCCGGTCTGCGCCCGGTCGGAGAGCGCTTGCAGCCGCTTCCCCGCCTCGTCCAGGGCACCGCCCTTGATCAGGGTCCGAATCAGCAAGGTCTCGGCCAGGGGATACCCGGCCGGCGACCCGAAGAGTCCGATCTCCAGCTGCCGGTAACGGGGGTCATCGACCAGCCGTTCCTGGGGGGACCGAACCCCGGCCACTTGCTCCAGCAAACCGGGCTCGTTCTGCTCCACGGCCAGCAGGAGCAGCAGGTACCGGGCCCAGACCGCAGCCGCCTCATCGCCGGACGCTTCGGCAGCGGCCAACGCTTCTTGCCAGAGCGCGCCGGCCCGGGCCGGTTCGCCCCAGCGCACCGCAAAGCCCAGCTTCAGCATCACCTCCACCCTGCGGGGGTGCGAAGGGGGCAGAATACCCAGGGCCTGCTCGTATCGCTCCCGCGCCTGGGCCACCGCCCCCAGCGCCCTGGCGCGATCGCCCGCCACCGCCAGTTGTTCGGCGGCGCGGGGGTCGCCGGCCCTGTACAGATGAAAGGCCAGTTCCTCCACATCGGGCGCCCGCCCCCGGGCCAGCGTGTCGGCGATGCGGGCGTGGAGGCGGCGGCGCCGGCTGCCGATCATCCGCCCGAGCAGCGCCTCGCGCACCAGCGCATGGGCGAAGGCAAAGCGGTGGCCGTCCGCATCCTGTGCACTCACCAGGCCGCGGGCGATGGCGATCTCCAGCGCTCCGGTCAGACTGTCCTCGTCCACATCCGTCACGGCGCCCAGCAGATCGAGGGCGAAGCGCTCGCCGATCACGGCCGCCGGTTCGAGAATGGCCTGAGCGGCCTGCGGCAGCCGGTCCAGCTTGCTGTCAATGGCCTGCTGCAGGGTCTGGGGCATGGGGGCGCCGGCCCGCGGCATCTCGCCGGTGCGCGCCGCCGCCTCCAGAATCTCCCGGACGAATAGTGCCAGCCCGGCCGTGCGGGCGTGAACCAGCTGCGCCACAGCCGGGGTCTGGAGCTCCGGCGACAAGAGCCTGGCCACCAGTTCGGCTACATCGGACCGGGTGAGCCGGTCCAGCAGCATGCGCACCGCTCCCGCCCGCAGCAGCTCGGGCAGCAGCGGCCAGAGCGGGTGGGTCCGGGAGAGTTCGTCGGTCCGGTAAGTGGCGATGGCCAGCACCGGCCATTCGGCCAGGCGCGGCGCCAGGTGCCGCAGCAGGTCAAGGGAAGCGGCGTCCGACCAGTGGATGTCTTCCAGCACCAGCGCCAGCGGCCGGCCACGGGCGCCCAGCCAGTGTCCCAGGACGCCTGCCAGTTCGTACGGGCTCCACTGCCCGTGCATGCTGCCGAATGGCGGTGGCAGGGAGTCGGGCGCCGGGCCGGGGTCGGTGCGCAGACGGGACACGATCTCCAGCCAGGGGCCGTAGGGCGGTGTCTCGCCGGGGCCGGGGCAGCGGCCGGTGGCACGGATGGCGGTGCCCAGGTTCGGTTCCAGGGTACGCAACAGGGCCGTCTTGCCGGCCCCGGCTTCGCCGCCGAGCAGGACCAGGCGGCCCTGACCGTCAGCGGTCGCCTGTAGGTGGGCCAGCAGCTCCGCCTGTTCCCGGGGCCGACCAACGAAGGGAAACGGTGAGAGCATGCTGTTCCTCCTCGTCGGTTTACAGTCAACACCTAGAATTCACGGATCAGGTGGATCCAGGCCGGATCCTTCACGAACCCGAACGCCTCGTTAATCGCCAGCATCGGGCGGTTGGTGGAGGCGTTCATCGTCTCGACTTTCTTGTAGCCCCGAGCCTGCGCCGCCTTAAGGGAGCGGAGCTTGAGCGTCCAGGCGATGGAGCGGCCGCGGTACTCGCGCAGCACGCCCGTCACGCCCGTATTCCCCTGCACCGGGTCGGCGGCCTTCCACAGGCTGGTCATGCCGACCCAACGCTCGCCGTCACGGGCGATGAAGTACAGGTCAGGCATCAGCCGAGGGCTGTCCAGCTGCGACGATCGGAAGGACTCCATCTCCACCGTCGCGGCCGGGTCGATGTCGGGCACGTCGGTCTGAATGGCGTTGTACAGGTCAAGGAGGTGCTGCTCCCACCCCGGGGCGCCCTGCAGTTCCGCCAGCGTACAGATTTCGATGCCCGCCGGCTCCGGCCGAGCAAGCCGGGCGGGATCCCAGGCGCCCAGGTCCAGCCAGGAGACCCAGGTGCGCTTTCCTTCTACGAATCCCCGGCGCTCGGCGAAGGCCACCCCGTGGGGGATATCCTCGCGGGTCGCCCCCCGCAGGGAGATGGGCTGGTCCGGAGCGATGGCGGAGATGATCTGCGCAAACAGGGCCGAGCCGATGCCTTGCCGCTGGAATTCGGGATGAACCCACTCGTCCATCCAGAACTTGCGAGGATGATAGCGGGCCTGCGACTGATAGAAGCTGGCCGTGCCCACTACCCGGCCGTCCACGTCAGCGACCCAGCGAAAACACTTCTGCGGCGGCTTTGTGCTCTCGTCGTCATCTCGTAAGTCTTCAGCAGCATGGGGCACGCCGGGGAATGCGGCGTTGGCCGCGGCGGCCAGCGCCGCATAGTCGTCGGGGCGCACGGGGCGAATGGTGACGGGCATGGCAGTCGACTCCTCTCATACGGGGATGGACGACGCTGAACCGCCTGAGGTTCCCTTTAAGCCAAGCAGCCGCCGCAGGAAGCGGCCGGTGATTTCCCCCTTTGGGCCGGTCTGGACAGTCGTCGCGCAATTCGTGATCGTATGGGCAAAGCCCTGCTGCATAGCTCGCACGATGTGCGGCAAACGCTACGCATGAAAGGGGGCGTTTTTCTTGGAAGAAGAACGGGCCGAACGACCGGACCTGACCGAAGGCCTCATCATTCCGGATGAGCCTGAGGGCCGGGCGCCGGAAGAGAACGGTACAGCTGCCGTGGTGCTGGGCGCCGCAGCGGGCACCATCGCCGGCTCTTTTTTGGGGCCGGTCGGGGCCGTGGTCGGAGCCGTGGCAGGCGGCGCCCTCGCCGGGGCCATGGGCGGTACGGAGGCGGGTGCCGGCGATTTGAGAACGGACGGGGAGCGGACTGGGATGCAGCATGAGGATCGCGGTCAGAGCCTGGCTGGGACCCGGGGCGATGCGATGAACCACGCGATGTACGAAATGGGCATGGATGATGGTGACAGTGAAAGGGGATACAACCAGATGGCCAATGGGAATCGCCTGCGTGACAGCGTCCGAAACGGCGTGAATGAGATCAGCAAGAACGAGTCGGCCGGCATAGCGGTGGGCGGCACGGCTGGCGCCGTGGTCGGCTCGATTCTGGGGCCTGTCGGCACCGCGGTGGGGGCCGTGGCCGGGGGCATTATGGGTGATCGGTTCGCCGAGGCCCGGCAGCACGGTGGCAACACCGGCAACGCCGCAAGCGGCGGGTCGCCGCGCCAGGTGGTGGAGATGGCTGCCCGGACCTGCGCCGGGGCGAAGGAGCAGTTGATCGCCCAGATGAACCAGGTGCCGACGCACGAGGGGCGCACGGTTCTGCAGATGGCGATCAACGCCCTGAATCTGAGCGTGGTTGAACTGGAGACGGCTTCAGGGAGCCTCCAGTAGTGGCGAAGGGTCGGACGGCGTCCTTGACGGGCGCGTCCGACCCTTCTGTTTATTCTGCCCGGTTTTGTTCTTACTCAGGATTACAGAACGCGCCGCAGATATGATACGATAGCGGATGGCTCGGTTTTTCATGCAGAGTTGCATATGCAGTGGGGTGAAACAGCGTGCTCCAGAAGTTCCAGCAGGTAGCGCAGGAGGGAACGATCCAGATCACCCACCTCTACCTCGGCCACATCAAAAAGGATGAAGACCGGAAGATCTTGGCCCACGCGGAGACGCTGGATTGGGATGTGGCAGAGTCCAGCGTGCGGGCGATCCTTGAGCAGCATCTGTACCAGGCGATCGAAGGCGTTCAGGGTGAAGTCAACTTCCCCTGCATGTATACCGGCGAAGTGCTCTCCGTTGCCAAAGTAGCATCCGAGGAGTTCGACCGCACCCGCAACCGCCCCGCCGTCGAAGTGCTGGAAGCGATTAGGGAGATGCGGGAGGTCCCGGCGGACGTTTTCGTCGAACTGGGCAACACGCTCTCCTATAAAGTGCTGGCGGCAGGCGCCGTCAAGAACCACCTCGTGGCGATCATGAAGCTCCATATCGTCCCGTCCCTGGGCGCCACCCCCGTCGGCTTTACGTTTGCAACGGTGGTCGACCTGGACGACCGGGAGGAGTTCATGTTCGACGAGCTGAAGGGCAAGTTCGTCACCGCGGAACTGCACAACGTGATCAAGAAGGGCGCCGTCTCCCGGGCCGTCTTCTTCCCCTGCCTCGACGACGAGGGCCGGGAGATGGCCGACATGCTGGTCTACGCCGGCAGCGGCGCCGGCGCCTGGTTCAAGGCGTTGGAGGCGACTCGCCGCTTCAGCCCCCGCCGCGAGGGCCAGGCGCTGGTCCGCATGATCACCGAGCAGACCGTGGGCGGCGAAGTGCCCCACGACCTCTTCCGACAGATGGGTGAGCAGCTTGCGGAGAACGGTCACGACGGCCTTCCCGCCGACGAGGTTGCGACCAGCCTGGAGAAGGCGATGGGCCAGGGCATTGACCGGCTGGGCTTCCAGGCACGGTGGGAGTCATCGTTCGGCGACCTGGGGTATCGCCCGGCTTACGAATCGCTCTTCGGCGGCGGCGATGTGGAGAAGCCGACGAAGCTGAAAATGCAGGCCGGCGAGATTCAGGTTCAGCTCACCCCGTCGCATCTGGAGCACTTCCGGCAGATTACGGTAGGCAAGAAGACCTTTATTGTCTTTGAAGTGCCCGAGCAAGCTCGGGTCGTCGTAGGCAAGGACCTGGATTTGCGGATCAAGCCCGTCGACCTGGACGAGCTCCGCCGCTGGCTGACCGGCCAGCAGTAAACCCGAGTCTCCGCTCACAGGAGGCAGCAGCAGACGTGGACGGCATGGCAGAGACGCTGAAGCAGGCGATCGCGTTGGGGCGGGCGGCGGTGGCCGCCTTCGGCCCTGCCCTGGATGCCCGGGGCAACAGCAGTGCAGGTCTGGTCATGCTGCAGCATCTGTCGGAGCGGCACGGGCTCAGCCAGTATGATTCGTACGCGCTTTCGGCGCCGGTCTGCGAAACGCCGACGTGATTCGCCTGCATCCCGCCATTCGTAAGCTGCTTTGAGTAGCGAAACCAGGACGATGGGCAACCTCTTAGCAAGAGACGTGACTTGCCGGGAGGAGACCTATCGTCATGAACGCCAAGCGCCTGAGCATCGCTATTGCCCTGATCGCCCTCCTGCTGCTCCCCGCCTGCGCCCGCCCGCAGCAGCGACCCCAGCAGTCCCCCGAGAAGGCGGAGCAGAAAGGCGGCAAGGCCGAGACGAAGGAAAAGGACAAGGAAAAGGATCCCGTCAAGGAAGGCACCGAAAAGATGCGTTCCGAACTGGATAACCTGCGTGCCGCCGTCAACGCCGGCGACGCTGCGGCCGCCCGCAAGAGCACGCGGGAGCTCGACGAGACGTGGGAGCGGATCGAGGGAAAGGTCCGCGCCCGCGACGCCGAAGCCTATGACCGCATCGAGCGCCCGCTGCACGCCGTAGTCTCCGGCGTGGGCACCACGCCGATGGACCGGGACGTCATGGGCGATCAGATCGAAGTCCTGGACCAGCAGCTTGCGCAGGTCGGCAAGTCGAAGAACTCGAACGCCACTGCGAGCAAGAAAGTCGACATTCGCATCGGCACCGCGGCCATGCGCCATCATGTGGGCCAGATGAAGGCCAACCTCGAGAAGGACACGGCCGCTGCCCAAAAATCGGCGAGGGATATGGACGACGCCTGGGAGAAGTTCCAGGGCGACGTCAAGAAGCAGAACAAGGAGGCCTACGACAAGATCGAGCAGGCGATGCACAACCTGATGGCCGCCGTTCAGGCATCCCCGCTGGACAAGAAGAAGGTTCAGGAGCAGTTGCCCAAGCTCGATGCTCAGCTGTCCGAGCTCCTGAAGTAGGCACCTGACCGCCCCGCCCGGGGCGGTCTTGCTGTTCGCCCCTTGCCAGGAGCGCCTGTGCCCGTTATCGTGTCATGTGAACGCGGAAACGGCGGGCGGTGAGGCAATGGCGGTGGAGCGGCTATGGAGTGCCCTGGAGGTTTTCCCGGCTTGGCGGGCCCTGAACGAGCACCTGCGGGACCTTGCGTTCCTGCTGGGCCGCGCAGGGCGGGGCGAAGACTCCAATATGGGCGAACTGGCCGGGCAGGTGGAGTTGCTCATAGCGGACCCGGGCGAAGCGGCAGCTCTACTCCCGCCGGAGTACCGGGTCAGACTGCCCCTGGGCAAGGCAGTCCCGGACGCCGATGAGGACGAGCTTTCCGCCTGGATGGTGGAGCTTGCCCGCCACGTGTCCGATGTGCCCGTTCTGCTGGATGCCCCCGCTGCGGCGCGGGAACTGGGGCAGATGCTTACAACTGAACTGCCAAGGGCCTGGGCGGCCCGGGTGGCGGGACCGCTCTTCCGCCTGCGCCAGGCTGTGCGCGGCGCCGGGGGAAACGGCTTCCGGGGCCGTCCTCCCGGCCCTCGGGCTGGCGGGCGCCCGCCGTGGGGCGACGGAGCGGGCCTATGCCGCCCTTGCCCGCCTGCGGCAGGTGCGGCTGTCGCTGCTCACCTGGGACGCCCGGGGCTGGGAGCGCCGCTCCGTGCCCCTCTGGGAGGTTACCGTGCGTGAGTATGGCCAGGTCTGCTTCGATGAGCGGAGCGGCACGCTGGCCGCCCATGGCGACCAGTGGGCGTTTGTGGTGCAGCCGGAAAGCTGGGCGCCCGCCCCGGGCAACAGCCTGGCGACGGGCGCGCGATTTGTGCTGCAAGACCTGCGCGGGCGCAAGAATGACCTGAGTCTGGCCACGGCGCTGCTGCTGCAGCTAGCCGGCCCGCCAACGGCAGCCGTGCCCAACCGTGCCGTGCTTGAGCTTGCCCGGACGGCGCCCGGCGAGGGCATGCGGAGCCGCCTCCGGGCGGCGGCCCGGCTGCAGCGGCAGTGGGGCTGGGAGCCGGACTTCACCGGCTGGCCGGACGGTGACGAAGAGTGGGCCGCTGCGTCGACCGCCTACCGCAACTCGGGCGTCCACCAGGCGTAGACGACCCGGAAGCCGGCTTTCTCCAGCGACTTGCGGGAAGCGAGATTCTCCGAGGAGAGGCCGGCCATCACCCGGTACCCCTTCTCCTCCATATCCGACGCCAGGTTGGAAAGCAGATAGGCGGCCATCCCCTGGCGGCGGTAATCCCGGTGAATCACCATGCCGATATCGAGGACGCCCTCCTCCTCTTCGGTCAGCATGCCAACGCCGATGACCTTGCCATCCAGCTGCAGGGTGTTGTACCGGAAGGAACCGATCGTCTCCCGCATGGGCTCCCGCTCCTCCTCGGAGTGCCCGCCCTCCCACGGCGACTCCGGCTGCAGCACGGCAAATGCCTCGTCAAAGGTCTCCGCCGTCAGCGGCGTGATCTGTAAATTCGATCGCTCCTCAAGGCGGACGGAGGCCTCGCGCTCCATATACAGGGCCCCGGGCAGGACGGGAAGCTGCAGGTCAAAACCAAGCTGCATGGCAATGGGATCGTCCGTCCGAACCAGCAGGTAATCGGGGCGGACTTCAGCCCGCAGCACCTCCCAGGCGGCAGTCAGGTAGCGCCCGCAGCCCGTCCGGACATAGAACTCCAGTACCCCGATTTTCCCCGTGAGGCGCGTCTCCAGGGCAGCATAGCCGATGACGGCCCCGTCCAGCGAGATGCTGACGGGGCTATTCCCCTCCAGCCGGCTCCGGAAGTAACCGTCGCCCCTGGGCGCCACCAGCCGGGAGCGCTGCGCACGGAGGATCGAGATGATTTCGGGAGTGGGCCTGGAATCGACGGCGAACGTCATGGCAGACTCCTCCTCACGAGGACCGCGAATGGGGTCCCCGCAGAGATATTCTGCGCCGAATCCCGCGCCCCTGCTGCCCTCGTGCCGGCAGCGCAGGATCCGACCGCCACGTTTCATTCTCGATGCACCGTGCGGCATAGGTTGCCAGCCGGGTCCCCTTGTCAGGCTTAAATGTACCGATCGCCTTGATCAGGCCGACCGTAGCGGGCTTTCATAATCGACAGCCGCCCGGTCATAGAACCTATCGGGTGATGCTCGTGCGCACAATTCGCCCCGATGCGGTGGCGATCTACATCCGCTGGTCGACCGATGAGCAGACCGAAGGCACGACCCTGCAGACGCAGAAGGAGCGCTGCTCGCTCTACCTCCGCTCCCAGGGGTGGGAGGTCAGCGAGGACCTGATCTTCATCGATGACGGATACTCGGGCGGCAGCCTGCACCGCCCGGCCCTGACGCGCCTGCGCGAGCGGGTGCGAACGGGCCGGATCGACTGCGTGGTAACCTACAGCATGGACCGCCTCTCCCGCTCAGTCGCCGACACCGTACAGCTGGTGCAGAACGAATGGGCGGGCCGGTGCGTCTACCGCAGCGCCAGCCAGCCCATCAGCACGGAGGACGGAAACCCTACGGGCCAGTTGATCTTCAACATTCTGGCCTCGTTTGCCGAGTTCGAGCGGGCGCTGATTCGGGAGCGCACCCACAGCGGCCTGGTGCGGCGGGCCCGGCAGGGCATGTACCCGGGCACAAGAGTGCCGCCGTTCGGCTACCGGCGGGACGGGAAGGGGCAGCTGGCGGTGGATGAGGCCGCGGCGGCGGTTGTCCGCCGTATCTATGCCATGGCGGTGACCGGGCCCGCCGGGCAGGGGCCGACGCTGATCGCCCGGTCACTCGCAGCGGATGGCGTCAGGTCGCCCACGGGGGGCCCTTGGTGGGCGCATCAGGTCAGAGCGATTTTGCAGAATCCGGTCTACTGCGGGGACCTGGTCTATGGCCGCCGCCGCGTCAACCCGGCCTACCGGCGGGATAAGTCCGCGGTCCAGCGCCTGCAGAACCAGAAGCCCCTGGCCGTGGCTGCCGGCGCGGTCCCGGCCATCGTGGCGCGCGAAGTGTGGGAGCAGGCGCAGCGGCTCTTTGCCGGCCGGGCGGCGGCGCACGCCCGGAAGAACCTGCAGGCGAAGAACCGGAGCCTGCTGGCCGGGATTGCCCGGTGCAGGTGCGGGGGCCCCCTCTCCATCTTCTACGACCGCCAGAAGCGGCGGCACTACCGGTGCTCCCGCCACTGCCTGAGCGCCGGCGGCTGCCCGTTCGGGCCGGGTGTAGTCGCCGCCGACGAGGTGGAAGCGCTGGTCGCCCGGGCCGTCAACGAACGGTACGCTACGCGGGAACTGCGGGCGGCGGCTGCAGCCGCCGCCGCTGCCGAATGGAATACTGATCACCGCCGCAAGCCGCAGCAGCTGGGCCAGGCCATCGCCGAAGCGGACCGCCGGCTGGCGGCCCTCGCGGAGGATCTGGCCCGGGTCCGTCGGGCCGCTTTGCGCGGCGAGATCTGCCTGTCCGCCTTCGAGGAGCTGCGCACCGCCGCCGAAGCGGAGCGGCGGGAACTGCAGGCGCAGCGGGCGGACCTGGCGGGTGCGCTGGCCGCCGCCCGGGAGCGCCTCGATGCCACCGCGGCCGACTGGGCGGAAGCGGCAAGCCGGATCGACCCGTGGGATGCCCTGGACATCGCCAGCCGGCGAGAGATCCTGTACGGGCTACTGCGAAGTCTGGTCATCTTCAAGCCGAAGGGAAGCGACCGGTCCCCGGAGATCGACCTGGTCTGGGAGGCCCGGTAGGGGGCGCATCCGGCGCTGCGCCATCTTCCGGGCCAGGGCAAGGCGCCAGACCTCCAGGGCGGCCCTGGCGCCCGCTACTCATGAACCTCCGCGTTGCCGGTCGTTTCGACCCGGGCAACCTCCTTCTTAAGCACCGCCTGTAGCTCGCGGTTTTCTTCCCATTCCCGCCGGTATACGGATACCTGGTTGAGCGGCACAAAGCGGGTGGAGACGTCAACTCGCTCCTCCCGCAGCGCAATGCGCGCCGCCTCGGCGCCGTCTTTTTCGACGACCAGTTCTTCCCGAGTAACGGGCACGGTCACGGTCTGCAACTCGTGCACCAGTTCTTTATGTACGGTCACGTCAGCAATTTGCTGCCGCGTCTTCCGGAGTGTCAGCTGCTCCTCGCGCAGCGCCATCGTGGCGCGATTCTGCTCTCCTGCATTGTTCGGAGCGGCGGGACGGCGCACGAGGAAGTACACTGCCGCCAGGATTGCCAGGGCGCCCGCCAGCATCCATATCCAGGTCAAAGTGCATCGGCCTCCATCTGCTCAAGGTGGAAACGCCTCTGCCGAATCACCGGCAGAGGCGGGGAGCCGGTCTTACCGCAGCTCGTCGTAAGTCCCTTCGTCAATCACATTGGGGTGGCCGTCCACTTCCACCTCAGCCCGTTCTTTTCGCACCGTATCGGTCACTTCCTCAGTCTCCTCCACCACACGCTTGTGGAGCGCGACCTCGCCGGTCACCAGGGTTCGTTTATCCACATCGACGCGCTCTTCGCTGACGGGAATCCGAATCGTCTCTTCTTCGCCGATTGGCTCATCCGACGGGCGGGCCTCAAGTGCCCGGCGCTCCACAACCACTTCTTCGTGAGCAACGGGAACGTTGACCGTCTGCGTCTCTTCGATGATCTCTTTATGAACCGCGACTTCGCCGGTGCGCTCGCGATGTTTGGAGACGTCCAGTTCTTCCTCGCGAAGGCGCATCGTTGCGCTCTCCGGCGCTTCCTCATGGTTGACATTGTCAAGTTCGTGGTCGTTCTCAAAAAGCCCCACGGCGGCACCTCCGTTCTTTGGCGCCGAAATTGGCGCCCCACTATGATGCGCTGCCGATGGGCTTCCTATGAAGGCCACCTCGCCCCAAGACGGCGCAAAATAGACAGCCCCCGGCGCCGGGGGCTGTCCTTCCTTTGGGAGACCTTACGACTTGGTCAAATAGAACTGCAGGTGCTCGAGCGACTGAATCAGGCGCTCCTTATCCTCCAGCGAAACCGGTGCCAGCACGGTGGCCAACTGGGCCTGGCGGGCGGCGGTCACCTCGTCCGCGACCTGTTCGCCCTTCTCGAGGACCCTGAGCCGCACGACCCGGCGGTCGGCCTTGTCGCGGACCCGCTCCACCAGGCCGTTGCGCTCCATGCGGTCGACCAGGTCGGTGGCGGTACTGCAGGCCAGGAACATCTTCTCGCACAGTTCGCCCATGGTCAGGGCGCCGAACTCCCGCAGCGTCAGCAGCGCCTCAAACTGCGGCGGAGTGACGCCGTAGCCGGCCAGGATCTCGCGCTCCCGCTTCTTCAAGAGCGTTGTCGTGATGCGCAGCTGGACATCCAAATCAACCACGGCCCGATTCTCGGTCACGAACATCTATAAACCCTCCCTATATTGAATGTTCAACATCCAATACGATACGGAGGTCAACTTTGTTCGATACTCGTCAAAAGAATTTTTCGGTTTCTACGCTTTGGTCCAGATCCGTGTGTTCAAATCCAGTTCGTCGATGATGCTGGTGACCAGCAAGAGATCGCGCAGATACCCTTCCGCCAGCTGCGGATCGAGGACGGTCTTGAAAAGCCGGGGCTCGAACAGATCCCTCCAGTACGGAATCGCCACATGGATACTCGATCTGGCGAAGGACAGGTAGACCTGGCAGCCCGTGCGGTCCATGTATTCGACGATGCGGGACATCAGCGCGGTCGACAGCAGGTAGCGCGCCTCAATCTGGTCGGTCGAATAGACGACGAACCGCTTTTCGAACACGGGGTCTTCCAGGCGGACCAGATCGCCCTCGCGGGCGATGTTCCACGACTGGAACATTTGGCCGAGCCGGCCGAGCAGGTTTTCCGCCACGTCCGGCAGGACTACGGTCAGGCCATTAAAGTGCTTGTTGAAATCCGCGACGAAGAAGATCCCCTTGAAGATGGTGTGCCAGTGGGTCTGCCGGCGCCCCTTGCTGTCGGTGGTGGTGGTCTTGTACTCCGAATGGACTTCGGAGAAGCGCATCTCCGTCTTGCCGATGGTGCCGAAGACCAGATCTTCTCCGCGGTAGCGGTCCGGCTCCTTCAGGAAGATCCGGCTGCCCATGTACTCCCCTTCGGAGATGCAGCCGGTCCGTTCATACGACAGCCCCGGATCGACAAAGCTGACGATCTGCCGGATGATGCTGCCCTTGAACTCGGCCAGGTACTTGCCGTACAGGACCGTGTAACGCCAGAAGAAGATGCCGACCACCAAGATGCCGGCGATGATCAAGATCGCCGGGTGCAGGCGCATAGCCAGACCGCCGCCGACCAGGGCCACCACAATGACGGCGCAGATGATGCCCACCTGCGTCACCCGTGCGGCCACTTGCTTGCGCTGACCTTCCAACTGCTCGAGCCTCGGGAGCAGATCTGCGCGGTAGAACTCCCGGAACTGCTCCATCGTCATCTTGCTCATGACGCGCCCCGGCTACAGGCTGATGCGGACGGGCTGCCGCACTTCCGCCGTTGCCACCTCGAAGAAAGCCCGATGCTTCATACCCATCATGGAGCCAAGCAGGTTGGTGGGGAACATGTCCAGTGCATTGTTGTACTGCAGGACGGCGGCGTTGAAGGCCCGGCGGGCCGCCGAGATCTGCTCCTCGATTTCGTTGAGGCTGGCCTGCAGCTGCAGGACGTTCTCGCTCGCTTTCAGTTCAGGGTAGTTCTCCACGGCCACCAGGATCTGCCGGAGGGCACCGGCGATCTGATTGTCGACGGCGACTTTTTCGTCCGGGCTGTGGGCGCCCAGGGCGCGGGTGCGCAGTTCCGTTACCTTCTCCAGCGTCTCCCGTTCGTGGGTCATGTAGCCCTTCACGGCGGTCACCAGATTCGGGAGCAGATCATAACGTTTGGTCAGCATCACATCAATGGTGGAAAAAACGGAGTCGACCTGATTGCGCTTTCCGACCAGACTGTTGTACATCAGCACGGCAAGGAGCAGGAGCACGCCAACGACGATCAATGCAGCAGTCATGCGAGACACCTCCTGGGTAGAGCGATCCGTAGGTAGATCGTTCTCGCATGGAGATACTGAATCCTCTGTCTTCAGCAGAAACTCTGTTGCAGGTTGCGAAATCCCGCCGTGCCGATGGAGATGAGATCATCGGTCTCTTCCCCGGTGTTGTCGAACTTCTTAACGATATGAGCCACAAGCCGCAGGTTTCGCTCGATCAACACCGAGCGTGCCTCGTCATCGCCGGTCTGGAGCCTGGCCAGATACCGGGCCTCCTCGTCTTCGCTCAGCGGCTGGGGAAAGGTGCTGGAGTTTGAGACGTATCCGGCCACCACCGACAGGCAGCGCAGGACCGCTTCGGCCACGGAACCAAGCAGGGCGTAGACCACAGACACCCCTCCTTCCTGGTAGGCACTAACCTATGCACCGTCTGCTTGGCACGTGTCACGCCTGCGCGAAGGCCAGGCAGGCGTTGATCCCGCCGAACCCGATGGAATTGGAGAGCGCCCAGCGGACCCTGCGCTCGAGCCCATCCTTCAATACAGGCAGGTCGACGCCGCGGTCGGCCCGCTGCAGGTTGCACGTCCCGGGCAGGTGCCCATGGTGCAGCGCCATGGCGGTGATGGCCGCTTCGATCGCGCCCGAGGCGCCCAGGGGATGGCCGTAGAGTCCTTTGGTGCCGGAGATGGGCGTCCGCCACGCAGCGGCGCCCAGGGCCCGGCGGACGGCCACCGCCTCGGCGGCGTCGCCCAGGGGCGTGGCGCTGCCGTGGCCGTTGATGTACCCCACATCGTCCGGCGAAAGGGCGGCATCCCGCAAGGCGCCCTGCATCGCCCGGGCGGCCTGCGTGCCGTCCGGACGGGGTGCCGCCATGTGGTAGGCATCGTTGGATGTGCCGTAGCCGACCAGTTCGGCGTATACCCGGGCGCCCCGCCGCAGGGCCGCCTGCCGCTCCTCGATCACCAGCACGGCGGCGCCTTCGCCCATCACAAAGCCGTCGCGGTCGGCATCAAACGGGCGGCTGGCCAGTTCGGGCTCATCGTTGCGGGTGGACATCGCCCGGATGATGGCAAAGGCGCCGTAGCAGAGGGGCGCCAGGGGCGCCTCCGCGCCGCCCGCCAGAGCGAGATCCGCCTCGCCGAAGCGAATCGCCTGCAGCGCCCGCCCAATGGCGATGGCGCCCGCGGCGCAGCTCATCGAATTGGTCTCGTTCGGCCCGCAAAAGCCGTAGTGGATGGCGATATTGCACCCCGCCGCCCCGCCGAAGACAGAGAGCGCCAGCCCGGGGCTGACGGCCCGCAGGCCCCCGTGCAGATACGATGCGTGTTCCCCTTCTGCGTAGCCTGCCCCGCCGAGGGCGCTGCCCATAAAGACGCCAACCCGCTCGCCTTCCAGCGCCTTCGGGTCGAGGCCGGCATCGGCCAGCCCCTGCCCGGCGGCGCCAAGCGCGAAGTGCGCGAACCGGTCCATCCGCTGCGCCAGCTTCCGCCCTATGTGCGCCTCGGGGTCAAACCCTTCCACCTGGGCGGCCACCTGGCTGCGGTACGCTGTGGCATCAAACCGGCTGATGCGGCGGACGGCTGAGCGCCCCCGCAGCACGCCGTCCCACAGCCCCGCCGCCCCGATGCCGGCGGGCGTTATGCACCCGATGCCCGTAATTACAGCCCTGCGCCGTTCCATGTCCGGCTCCTCCTTCCCGCGTGCTGCGCCAGATGGTGCAGCGTCCGCGCCGCGATACTCTCGACGAAGACCGGCCCGATGATGCGCCGGCCGACCAACTGGGCGGCGGGGCCGCAGAAACGGGGCCCTTCCGCCCATTCGTGGATGATGCTGACCCGCGCGCCCTGATCAAGGGGCTCCAGTTCCCAGAGGACTTCCATGCCCCGGGTGACGCCCGCCACGTGGGTGTAGCGCACCGTCCGCCGGACGGGATCGACGGTCATGCGGCTCACCCACCAAACGGGCCAAGCAAGGCGCCCGAACTCGCGCCGGGCGGCCATTTCGACCAGGCCGCCTGCCTCCGGCCCCCCCTCGTGGAAGCGGACCCAGCGGTAGTGCGGCAGCAGGTCGGGCCACCGGTCGATGCGGGCCGCCAGGCTAAACGCGATCTGTGGATGGCAGGGAAACCAGGCAACGTTTCGGGTCCGCATGATTCGGTCGCGCCTCCTCACAGATTCTCAGCTGGGCAGTCGCCCAGCAGCTTCAACAGATGGCGCCCCGCAAGGGGGCAGCGACCCAGGCACCACACGGCCGCCGCCAGGGCGCCCGGGCGCCGGACCACGCCGTCGACCAGGCGCTGGCGCCGCACGGACGGGCCGAACTCCGTCCGGTGCGGCTGCTCGTAGGGGGCGCCGTGCAGAATCGCCGCCGCCGCCAGTTCGGCGCTGCGCAGGGCATGGTAGATGCCCTGCCCGGTGAAGGGATCGAAGTAGCCGGCGGCATCGCCGATGAGCAGGGCCCCCGGAACGGTGACCCGGGTTACGGGCCGGTCGAAGGGGCCGGCGCCCAGGGCCGCCGTCACCAGGCGGGCCCGGGCGAAGCGGGGCCAGCGCCCGAGGAACTCCCGCTGCGTCAGCCCCCGGGCCTGCGCCGCCGGCACCACGAGCACCACATTGGCCTCGCCGCCGGCGCTTACCTTGGCGATGCCGAGAACAGCCGGCCCGAGGGCGTGCAGCTCCCCCCGGTCGGTCAGGCCGCCAACCCCGTGCCAGTGCGCCGTCAGCGCGACCTTGGCGGCGCCCCGCCCCGGCGGCGGCGCCCGCAGGCCGAGGCGCCGCGTCACCACCGAGTGCAGCCCGTCGGCCCCCACGGTGACGGCAGCGGGCAGCGTCAATTGCCCGGCCCGGGCGCCGGTCACCCGGCCGGCCCCCTCCCGCAGCAGATCATCCACCCGCAGCCCCTCGGCCACCTCGGCGCCCTGCCGGGCGGCCCACTGGACCAGGGCATGATCGAAGCGCAGGCGGTCGACTGCGGCTGCGAAGCGGCCCGGGGGAAAGTCGAGGTCGCAGCGGCGGCCTCCCGCCTGCAGGCTCCACCCCGTCAACGTGACCGGTGCGAGGGGTGCCACGGCCTCCCAGAGCCCCAACCGGTGCAGGGCGGCCAGTGCCCCGGGGTTGAGACACTCGCCGCAGGGCTTCGGGCGGGGAAACCGGGCCCGGTCCGCCAGCAGCACCCTGGCCCCCTGCCGGGCCAACAGGCCGGCCAGGGTCGCCCCGGCAGGGCCGGCGCCGACAATCAGCGCATCGTGGGTCACAGGCGGCGGCAGCAAACCGCCGCCCAGCGGAAGGGGAAATGCCGGTAGACCCGGGCGGTGAGCCCGTCTTGCCACAGCATCTCCCGGACTTCGTCAGCCCGGTAGGCCCGCCGGACCGAGAGCGGCCCGTCGTGCCGGGTAATCGGGTTGCGCCAGACCGAGCGGGCCATCACCTGCGCCGCCGCGTGGGCCAGGGGGTGCCGCTCCAGGTCCGTCACCACCCACCCCAGCCGGCTGACCCGATTGATCTCCCTCAAGACCGCCGCAGCGGCCTCTGGTTCGAAGTGATGCAGCGCCAGATTGCAGACCGCCACATCAAACTCCCCGTCGGCAAAGGGGAGCCGGCGAGCGTCACCATCAACCACGGTAAAGGCCGGCAGGCTTGATGTCCGCTGCCGGGCCAACCCCAGCACCTGCGGATGGTTGTCCATCAGCGTCACCTGCAGCGACAGGCCCCGGCGCCCCGCCCAGTCGTGCAGCGCTGCCGCCACATCGCCGTTGCCGGCGGCGACATCCAGCAGGCTGACGTGCCAGCGCCGCAGCCAGGGCGCCAGATGGCGCTGCAGCACCGCCATGCCGCCGAGGTACCGGTTCACCCCCCAGACCTCCGCAAAGCTGCCCTGCAGCATCCGCAAGTCCGCCACTTCACCGTCGAGAATCTCGCTCGCCGTCGCCCGAACGCGCACAGGCCTTCCCCCTCCCGCCGGGCGTAGTATGCCCAACGGAAGCGAGAAGGCCTGCATGCGTACGGGGGAAATCACTCCTCCGTCTCCTTAAGAAACGCTGCGATGTCGGCGAGAACCAGATCGACGGCGCCCTGCCAGAACTCCGGCCGGCGCAGGTCGGCGCCCAGATGGCGCCCCGCCAGGTCCTCCACCTGCATCCGACCGGTGTCGCGCAGCAGGTCGACGTACTTCTGCTCGAAGGCGGCGCCATCCGCCATGGCCCTGGAATAGACGCCCGTGCTGAAGAGGTAGCCGAATGTATAGGGGAAGTTGTAGAACGGCTGGCCGGTGGAGTAGAAGTGCAGCTTGGAGGCCCAGAAGAGCGGATGGTACTGGGTCAGTGCGTTGTGGTACGCCTGCTTCTGGGCAGCAAGCATCAGGTCGCTCAGCTTCTCGGCACTGACCAGTCCCTGCCTGCGCAGGTCGTAGAAGCCCGTCTCAAAGATGAACCGGGCGTGGATGTTCATCCAGAATGCGACGGACCGTTCGACCTTGTCGGCGAGCAGGGCGAGCCGCTCCTCCCGGGAGGGCGCCGCCTTGAGGGCAGCGTCGGCGACGATCATTTCGGCGAAGGTCGAGGCGGTCTCCGCGACGTTCATGGCGTAGCCCTGCGCCATGGGCGGCAGGTCGTTCATCACGCTTTGATGATAAGCATGGCCGAGCTCGTGCGCCAGGGTCGACACGTTTCCCATGTTGCCGCCGAAGGTCATGAAGATGCGGGACTCCCTGGCGAGCGGGAAGCTGGTGCAGAAGCCGCCGGGGCGCTTGCCCGGGCGGTCTTCGGCTTCGATCCAGGACTTCTCGAAGGCCATTTTGGCGAACTCCGCCATGCGGGGGCTGAACCGGCCGAAATGCTCGAGGATGAAGTTGGCCGCCTCATCGTAGGAGACCTTTGTCGTGGCGGAGCTCAGGGGGGCGTCCACGTCGTACCAGGCCAGACCGTCCAGGCCCAGCAGCTTCGCCTTCCGCTGCAGATAGGCAAGGACGGGCCCCTTGTTCCGCTCGACCACGTCCCACATGACCTCCAGGGTCTCCCGGCTCATGCGGTTGTTGTCCAGCGGCTCGCCGAGAATGGAGTCCCAGCCGCGGTGCTTGTAAAGGTTGATGCGGTAGCCCGCCAGATGGTTCAGGGCAGCGGCGATCAGCTCCGACTGCTCGCCCCAGGCTTTCTCCCATTGCTCGAAGATCTGTTTGCGGACGTTCCGGTCGCTGGACGACATCTGGTTAAACGCCTGGCCGGCGGAGAGCGCCTTGCCCTCAAAGGGGATGGTGATCCGCCCGACGATGGTGTTGTACAGATGGCCCCACGCGTGGTAGCCGTCCACCGCGAGGTCGCCGGCCAGCGCTTCCCTGGGGGGCTCCATCTTCTCCCTGGCCCGCCGGCGGCGCTCCTGCAGGTTGAAGGCGATGGGCTGGAGACGCTCGGTCTGCAGCATCGCCTCCCAGATGGGCTGGGCGATCTGCAGCAACTTGGCGTCAAAGAGCGTGGTGGCAGATAGGAAGGCAGCGCTCAGCTGGCCCAGGCGGCCGCTCAGGAGCTTGGCCTTTTGATCCTTTACGTTTTGCGAGTTGAGGCAGCTGATGAAGGCTCCGGCCTGCCGGAGGCGCCGGCTGAAATCCTGCACGGCGTCGACCATGCTGATCCAGGCTTCAGACTCGGCCTCGGTCGCCGGGAGTTCGGCCGCTCGCACCTGATCATGGAAGGCCGCTACCTCCTGCTCGAAGGCGTTCAGGAACGCGGCGAGTTCCGGCGATTCGCTGCCGCCGGGGAAGAGGTTCTCCAGATTCCAGGTCTGGCGCAGACCAGTGAGCACGTCAACATCACTCTTTCGCGGGAGTGTCGGACCCTTTCAGACTTATCCAGAATGGGGCTGCTTCCCTGCCGAATTCATTCACGTTACGAAGTTTCTTCATGGGCCCCAGGGGTATTGTGCCCACCCCGTAACCGTATGTCCTGCGGCCACATACTTTGAGATTGGGCCGCGGTATGCGTTACTCCAGGAGGGTATGTTCATGGCCTTTGAGGTCGAACAGGTCATCGGCTCGGGCAACGTGCAGGAGTTGATTTGCCAGCCCATTACGTTCCAGGCCCCGGCGGAAGAAGTCAAGGAAATCCGCAAGACCGTGATTATCGACAACTGTATGGTCGTCTTTGACAAGGTCATCATCGACGGCCGCCTGCGTAAGGATATTCTGTTCAAGCAGGCCAATGCCGGCTTCCCGCTGGCCGGGAACGTAGCCGCCTGCACCGGGATCATCGCCACGGTTACGGGTCCGGTCCTGGACGTCGATGTGGACATTGCGTTCAATGCCCTGATCCCGGTGCCGGGGGCGCGTCCGGGCGACAAGTGCGTGGTCCTCCAGGCTTTCGTCGAGGGGGAAAAGGAAGAAGCCGCTGACATTAACGCCAACGGCTCGTTCCAGACCCTCGTCGACAAGTCGATCGTGTTCCTGTGCGTGAAGGTGACTGTAAGCAAGAGATACGGAAGCTCCGCCATAGGTTTGTTACGTCACGTAGGGCGAGATGGCCTCGTCGCTTCCTTACTGCGCTGTATATCCGCCATCGACGAAAAGTGAGGTGCCGGTGACGAAGGAGGCTTCGTCGGAGGCCAGGAAGAGGATGGCGTTGGCCACCTCTTCGGGCTTACCAAGCCGTCCCAGCGGATGCATGCCAGCGATCCATTTCACCTGCTCCTCGGTAAGTCCGTTCACGACCATGGGCGTCTCGATGAACCCCGGGCAGATGGCGTTGATCCGAATGCCCTCTTTGGCGTAGTCAATGGCCATCGTGCGGGTCAAATTGACCACACCAGCCTTCGCCGCAGCGTAGGCCGTGGCGCCCGGGAAACCTACGTGCCCCAGGATCGATGCGATGTTAACGATCGAGCCGCCCCCGGATCTCCGCATCGCCGGGATCGCGTGCTTGGCGCAGAGGAAGACGCCGGTCAGGTTGATGCCAATCACTTGATTCCACGCCTCGGCAGCCAGTTCGTCGGCCTTGCCCAGAGACCCGATCCCTGCATTGGACACGATCACGTCCAGCCGGCCCCAGAGCTCGACAGCCTTGGCGACCATGGCGGCAACCTGCTCTTCCGAGCTGACGTCGGTGTGGATGAACTCCACTGCGTAACCTTTCTCCTTGAGAGCCGAAGCAACTTCGACGCCCTTCTTGGAGTAGTCGGCGATAAGGACCTTCGCATTTTCGGCCGTCATCCGCTCCACCGTCGCCAAGCCGATTCCACTGGCACCACCCGTTACGATCGCAACCTTACCATCCAGTCGCATCCAGACCCCTCCATGTGCAGAGTGCGAGCCGGGTCCTCACGAGACGTCCAATTATTTCGACGGTGTAACTTTAGATACCTGCCAGTTTGTGTGGCGCTTCTGGTTCTTATGATTATTACAACGTCGCCGGCATTTGGACGAGCACACCCGATTGACCCGCACCGCTTGCCTAGAAAAGTGGACATCCCGGGAAGCATAGCCTCTCTCGGAGAGGAGGGTATCACTGGTGAGCAGGGAGTATCGCCCCGACTGGTTCGACAAGCCGCCCGAGGAGTGGCCCCCTTCCGCCCGCGAATTCTTCCGCCTGTGCTGGGTGATCAGTCGTCGGGTCCAGCTGAAGCGGGCTCGTCTGCAGGCCGGTGAGGCGGTACCACATCCAGACGCTGACCCGGATAGAGGTACACGGTAGCGCCCCAGGCGCTTACAAAGTGCTGAAGCAGGGCTTTCCGCTCGTGTGGGTCCGCTTCGGCCCATATGTCCGCAAACGTGACCAGGAACTGCGCCAGTACTTCCTTGGGGGGAGGTGCTGGCGTCCTCCTTACTTCCTCCAGGCGGCCCCGCAGGATCTTGAGCCGCTCTTCCAGGGGCTGGATCCGCTTCAGGTACTCGGCCATCTCCATATGGCCGGTCTCATAGAGTGCATCCCAGCGCTGAACGGCTTTCTCTGCCTCGGTGATGTCGCTGCGTACGGTCTCGATTTCCGAGGCGGTCATGCCAATGCGCCGTTCGTAGTCCTCTTCGATGCCCCGATAGAACTTGTCGAGCGTCTCCAGTTGCCCGAGGCGGACCATTTTCTGAACGAGCTGCGCTTCCATGGCTGGACCCGGAGCGCTGGTGAGGGACTTCCCCTCTCCCCCGCAGCCCCTGGCGTAGGTGTAGTTCCGGCAGCGGTACCAGTACTGCCCCGCCTGGCGGCCCTTGGGCCCCGCCTTGCCCACACAGATCGTACCCCCGCAGACACCGCACTTCGCCACGCCCGACAGCACGAATACCCCGGTGGCCTGGCGAGGCGCCATCTGCTTACGCAGGTCGAAGGTCTCCTGTACCCGGTCGAAGATCTCACGGGTGACCAGGGGCTTGTGGTCGCTGGGAATGAGGCGGTCTCCGGACTGAAGCATCCCCAGGTACATAGGGTTTTGAAGGATGCGCGTTACCTTGACGGAGTCGAACTTCCTGCCAAGAGCAGACCTGGCGCCGACTTTCTCGTTAAGCCAGGTCGAGATCGACCGGAGCCCGTGCCCGGACAGGTAACGGTCAAAAATCGCCGCAACCAGCGGCGCCGCGTCAAGGTCGGGCACCAGCCTCATCAACGTGCGACCGCCCTTCATGCGCTCGGACGGCGCCAGCGTGTAGCCGAACGGCGGGCGCCCCCCGCCCCACTCGCCGGCGGCCATCTTCTTCTGCTTGCCGAAGGCGGTCCGCTCGGCGATGGTCTCCCGCTCCCACTGGGCGAACTCGCCGACCATGCGGATCATCAGGCGGCCGGTGGCCGTGGTGGTGTCAAACTGCTCGGTGACCGACCGGAAGTGCAGGCCGCGCTTGTCGAACTCCCTCAGGAGCTCATCCAGGTCTCGGACAGAGCGGGTCAAACGGTCGAGCTTGTAGACGACGATGACGTCCCCGCGCTGGGCCTCAGACATCATCCGCTGGAATTCGGGCCGGTTGAGGTCCTTGGCCGAAACCCCATCGTCCCGATACCAGCCCCCGATGGCGTACCCCTGCAGTTGGGTAAAGAGATCCAGTTTGTCCCGCTGCCCTGCCAGTGAATATCCGGATTGTGCCTGTTCCTCCGTCGATACCCGCATGTAACACCGGGCAACAACCTTCTCCTCCAAGGCGTCTCCCCCGCAGTCGGAACCTATGGGGCAATCATACGGCGTGCTTTTTCATGCATTCGCACTACGCCCAATCCCGAGCCGGACGAAATCAACGTGGGTTTGGGTTCTGCCTGAGCTGTCCCTCTGCGTATTGGTAAGCAACTCGGCCACTCTCTGTCCACATGGCAATGCTGCCGGCAGGGTCCACCTGGATCTTCCGACCACGGACCTGGTTTCGACCATCCCACGTCAGGCGCTGCATCTGGGTGGTGCGGGGACTGTACATGAATGCGCGTACCCCGAGCCATTTGCCGTCGGCGGCGCCTACCACCAGGATCGGCAGCGGTCCCGGCGCCACTAGCACCTCCCAAAACAGCGCCTCATCCGCAATCTCGAGCAGATTCTCACCGGCCGATCGGCGCACCGTGATTCGCCGGTATGCACGTGGGTGGCTGCTGTTCTCCCCCAGGACCTGGTCCTCCTGCCCGTCGCCATCAAAATCGGCCCTGGCCACGACCGTCCACTGCACGGTTGCCGGATGGACCGTGCCCGCCGTATTCCCTCCAACGGCCAGGGCAGCGAGCAGAACCAACACAACGATGCTCCTCATGACGCTCAGTCCCCCGTTCACCGAGTTATCCTGAGCGCTAGTTTTCCGCAACGCCAGACGACTTAACAAGCACCTTTAGCTTACATTCGTGAAGGTGGTGCGCGACATGATCACCAATGGCATGGCCGCGGGCGGCGCCGCCGCTGGAGTAGCCGGGGCCGCCGGCCAGCAGCAGATGATGGTCTGCCCGCAGCGCCGCTCCACGGGCTTCTTCCCCGGCGGCGACGGCACCATCCCCAATGCTCGGCCCGGCCTGATCCCCGGGACGTTTATCGGCCCGACGCTGATCTTTGCCGGCGTGCTCAACCCGGGCATCCCGACCACGCTTCCGCCGACCAACCCGGTCGTCAACACCACCGGCACACAGATTCAGATCGCCCCCGCCGCCAACCAGACCTTCGTCACCGGCACCGGCACCACCACAACCGGCGCCGGCGGCACCATCGTAGGCTAGGCCTTTCCGGGAGCCGCCGGCTCCCGGGTACATACCCCCTGCTACCCGGAGGTATCCATGGGAGAAAGCCCCCGCTATTCCCTGACGCGAATCGTGGGAACGGGGCGTGACGAGATTCTGCTTTGCACGGAGATCGCTCTCCCCCGCCCGGCGGCGCTGCTCCTGGAGGCGCGCAAAACCGTCCTCATCGACCGGACGGAGATCACCCCTGGCAGCATTCTGCTCCAGGGGCGCCTGCGCGCCGTCTGGCTCTACCAGGCGGCGGAACTGCCGGGCAGCGGGCCCGTCTGGTCCACCGCCGCCGACATTCCCTTCCTTCTCCGCATCAGCCTGCCGGACGCGCAGCCCGGCATGGACTGCCGGGTGATCGACGCCCACGTCACGGCGGATGCCTCTGAGGGCGCGGGGCCGGCGCTGATCGTCGATCGGAGCGTGATCTTCGTCTCCGTAGAAGTGACCGTCCGGGAAGAGCGGGGGGGACGGCCACCGGCGCCGTCCATCGTCCAGGCGCCCACTGCCGGCACCATCATCGGCCGGTTCGGGCCGAAGGATCGCCACGGTAGATCATGACCACGTTCGTAACATGCGCTATAGTAGAGAGGCAAACTAACCGAAGGGTGATTTCAATGCGGAGCCTGTGGGTCCCGGCAGCCGTCTTCCTGTCTTTCCTCGCACTTGGTACAGGCATGTGGCTCGCCACCGGGCAGATCATGGGCCTGCTCTTCTTCGGGACCATCGGCCTGTTTGCGGCCACCGGGCTTGGCCTCTACGCCGTCCTCCCCAAGCAAAAGAAGCCCCTCGGGCGGCGCGTAGCGCTCTTCCTGATCGGTACCCTCCTGATTCTGACCGCCGTGGGCGGGGAGAACATGCAGATCGAGGGCTTCTTCTTCAGCCTCCTGGGCGGCATCGCCCAGGGCGCCCTGATCCACTACCTCATCGCCAAGTTCTTCGGCCCGCTGCTGTTCGGGCGCATCTGGTGCGGCTGGGCCTGCTGGACCGTCATGATCCTCGACCTGCTGCCGTTCCGGCGCAGCCCGGGGCGGGCGCCGGGCAAGTGGGGCTGGCTGCGGTATGCGCACTTCGCCGTCAGCCTGGGGCTCGTCCTGGTCGCCTTTTACGGGTTCGGCTTCCGCGGCGGCGCCACCGGTCCCTTCGCCCTTTACTGGTACGCCGCGGGCAACGCACTCTACTACCTGATCGGCATCGGCCTCGCCTTTGCCCTGAAGGACAACCGGGCGTTCTGCAAGTACCTCTGCCCGGTCGCGGTGCCGCTGAAGCTAGGCGCCCGGCTCTCGCTGATGAAAGTGAAGGGCGATGCCGCCAGGTGCAGCGACTGCGGCGCCTGCGTCAGGACCTGCCCGATGGATATCCGGGTCAATGACTATCACCGGCAGGGCCTGCGGGTGATGTCGACCGAGTGCAGCCTCTGTCAGACGTGCATCACAGCCTGCACCACGGGGGCCCTGAAGCTCTCCATGGGGCTGGACGCCCGGGGCCCCGAGCTGCTGCGGGAACGAGTCCGTGCCTGAGGGCTGGCGGGACGGTCACAACACCCCCAGTGGAAAGCCGGGTTCTGTAGCATGGCCTGGTTGCACCAGCACATGTGCTGCTGCGCCACGGCCCCACGCATCCCACTTGAAGCTGAATAGGGGACCGCAGAGCGGGAGTCTCTGCGCAAGAACCTGGTGACCTTCCGCAAGGTGGGCTCGTTCAGCTCCCCTGTGCTGAGCCTCACGGATTCAGGGGGGCTGGGGGGCGGAGGGCAAGGAACTGGCACCCGTAGGGAATGCATGGAGCAGTTGGTGGGCATGAGCACCGTGGGCGGCACGCCGGCGGTGCTCATGCTCTGTGCGGCTGTAGAAGTGGGGCAGCGGGCTCGGGTGCGACTGGCACCGGGGCGCTCAGTACGGTCTGGGCTGTTGCTCGGCCGGGCACCGATCGGCCCGTTGTGCGGCCGGGGCGATAACCCGACCCCTAGGGGGCGGCATGCTTACTGGAATGGCGTGCGCGTGGAAAAACGGACGGAGCGATCCTGTTTTGTGCAGTCGAAGCATCCTCGTATAGTGTGAAGGGCCAGACACCTGCCGGCGGTATGGTCTGCCAACCCGCGAAAAGTGGGTCAGATTTCGGGCTGCCAGTGATAGTGCATGGTCCTTGTGATGGCCTCACGTAGATTCTGCACAGTAAACGGCGCCCGAGACTGCCTAATCATTACGTGGGATCGGCAGTCGAGACGACACGGCGCTCGGGATCGGAAGCGTTCTGCCCGGGCTCGCCGCCATGTTCCTTCCCAGGCAAGGCGTCGGCGAGTCGACCGACTGAGGAGGCTCCGAACCGCTTGCTCTTCCTTGTGCCCTCACGTCGTTCTTGAGCAACTGGCGGGAGGATAAGCAGTGGAAAAGATTACGTGAGAGGAGCCAGGGCCCGCGAACTCCACGGGCAGGTGAAGTGTTGACCCGTCGCAGTCATCGGCCCCAGCGGCGCCATGGCCGTGGTTAGCATGGTCTGCATCGACGAAAAGAGGCAAGCCACGAAGGCTTGCCTCTTTCCCCATTGCTGTGTGCTGGTGCGCGGTAGTGGGATCGAACCACTGACCTCATGAACGTCAATCATGTGCTCTCCCAGCTGAGCTAACCGCGCAGAGCGTCCACCTGGCGACCCGACGGTGCGCTGCTACCTTCCGGTCCTGACGCGTTGCCGCCGGGTCACCAGCGGACTGGTGGAGCTAAGGGGAATCGAACCCCTGACCTCTTGAATGCCATTCAAGCGCTCTCCCAGCTGAGCTATAGCCCCATTTGAAGTTTTGCATGGTGGACCGCGAAGGACTCGAACCTTCAACCGTCCGATTAAGAGTCGGATGCTCTACCATTGAGCTAGCGGTCCATGCCTGCGTTCTGCTTCCGAAGCGCCTTCAGCGGCCCGGCGAGAACTTATGTTACTACATCACGATCCATCGCGCAACCACCAAATTGAACCGCAAGAATAGGTCGCGGTCCGCCGCGCAAACGCTACCGGCAGCCAGTGCTGACACGGAAGGACGTGCCCTCGTGCACCGACTCCTCCTGACTCTCCTCATCGTCATTTCGATTTGCCCCGGCGCCGCGGCCGCAGAGACGCCATCGGATGAGATCACCATCGCCATCGTCGGCGACATTTTGCTGACGGATGCCGTGGTCGGCGGCCGGGGCGCCGACTATCCCTGGGCCATGGTGGCGCCGCTGCTCAGGGGCGCCGACCTCGCCATCGGCAACCTGGAGACGGCCGTCAGTCTTAGGGGGGCGCCCGTCGCCGGCAAGCAGTTCACGTTCCGCTCCCGGCCCGGGGCCCTGGCCGGGGCGGCGAACGCCGGCATCGATGTCGTCACCCTCGCCAACAACCACTCCCGGGACTACGGCCCGCAGGCGCTCCTGGACACGATTGCCCACGTAAGGGCCGCCGGTATGCAGCCGGTCGGGGCCGGGCGCGACGCAGACGAAGCCATCCGCCCGGTCATGCTGGATGCCCGGGGGCTGAAGGTGGCCGTGCTCGCCTTCACCCGTGTGATTCCGGACGCAGCCTGGGTGGCAGGGTACCAGACGCCGGGGCTCGCTTCGGGCTGGGATCCGCAGCCCGTGCTGGAAGCGATCCGTAAGGCGCGTTCCGCTGCCGACGTGGTGGTAGTCCTGACGCACTGGGGCGAGGAGATGAAAGACCACCCCCGCCCCACCGACGCCGAGCTGGCCGGCCCGATGCTCGATGCCGGCGCCACGGTGGTGGCAGGTCACCATCCCCACGTGCTGCAGGGGTTCCGCCGCCGGGGCGCCGGTCTGGTCGCCTTCTCGCTCGGGAATTTCATCTTTACCACGTCAACCAATCCACTGGCGCGGGAGACCGGCGTGCTGACGGTGACGCTCGGCCGCCGGGGGGTTACCCGGGCCCGCTTCACGCCCCTGGTGCTGGTGAACGGTCAGCCCCGTCCCGCGGCCCGTGCCGATGCCCGCCGCATTCTCGCCCGCCTGGCCCGCCTGTCCCGGCCCTGGGAAACCAGGGTGAGCCCGACCGGGGCGATCACCGGCGCGCCCGCCCCGTTCCCCCCGCAATAGCGGCGGTTACGCCGGGCGCTGCTTCCGCACGCCGCAGGCAGGACACTTCTTGGCCACCCGCTCATAACCCGTTCCGCAGGCGTGGCAGAAATGGAGTCTGCCGCCCCGGCGCAGGGCGCCGCCGTAGAAGCCCCGGACGCGCACCAGCGTCACCAGCAGCACCAGATTCGCGGCCACGGTCGCTGCCGAGGCCAGGAGAATAACGATCAGGCCGCCCACGCCCCAGAGCCCCGGCCCATACTCCTCCAGCAACTCGCCCCCGGCAAAGTTGAGCGTCGCCCAGACGGGCATCCAGGCGTTCCCCCTGAGGAAGTGCCGGCCCCTTGTCCGGAACAGGACCATGCCCCGGGAAGAGATGAGCCCCCAAAGGAGACCCAGGGCCGCTACGGGCGCGGCGAAGCGAACGCCGTATGCCCACTGCTGCGGCGGCATGGCCACGACGTAAACGCCAAGAAAGAGCACCGAGCAGACCATGGTGAGCAGGTACATCTGAGGCGCCACGGGCTCGTGGCGGCGGTAGGAACGCCAGAGGATGATCAGCAGGAGGGCGCTGACCAGATCAAGGGCCAGTTCGGTCCAATCCAGTACGTTCGCCATTACTTCTCACCCCCATCCGCGGGCGCCACAGCGGCGGGCGGGGGCGTCACGCCCGGGTCGGGCGGCGCCGGGTCGGCGGCCGCGGCCGCCTCCCGGGTGACACCTGCCGCAAGATGGGCCCCGCACCCCGTGCAGTAGCCCCAGTCTTCCGCTGCCGGACTGCCGCAGGCCGAGCAGGCGTACCCCCGGTCCCCCGCGGGCACCCGTACGGCCTCGGGCGACTCCACGGGCGCATCGTCCCGGAAGTACCGGGAGAGCCCAAGCTTCTCCATCCCCCTGGAGAGTGGCTTTTCCAGGGGGCTCAATGCCCAATCCAGGGCGTCGCTCGCGTAGCGAGCCAGCCGCGACCCAGTTGACTCCGTCCCCATCTGCCGCAGAAGCTGGGCTGACCGCGCGGAGACTCCCAGCGCCGCAGCCCCGGCCCACGCCGCCAGCACAACGGTGGCGCCGACCGTCACCATCACCTCCGTCACCGGATCGACCGGTTCGGCCCGCCGCAGCTGCGGCGGCACCTGCACCTGCACCGTCTCCAACCCCCCGATTATCCGGTCAGCCGGAGTGGGCGGCTCCACCGCCAGGGAATACGCCTGCTGGTAGACCTTCGCCTCGGCGACCTGCCAGCCGTCAGAGCCGCGCGTCAGCAGCAGCCGCTGGGTGGCGACCCGCTCCGGCGCCACCCCGGCGGCGCGGGCGCCGTCATCGAGCGCAGCGGTGGCCTCGACCAGTTCGCTTTTCCATAGCGTATCCATCCACGGTGCACGCCGGTAGGCGTTGACTGTACGGATAATCAACACCCCAACGGCATCGCGGTCGGCTACGACGGCGGCCTCACACAGGAACTGTGTGGAGACCACCAGCCCCGGGTCGGCATCGTCGGCGCCTATGATCGCTTCGGGCGGATACTGCGACAGTTGTTCGATGAGCGGCGCCAGCGTCGCTTCATCGGACAGGTTCAGGCCGGACCCGACCGGCGGCTGGGGCGTTTCGCCGTCGAACGCGACGCTCCAGCCCCGGACCCTCTCGCCCCCTGAACCGGGCCCCCCTTCCGGGAGGGCGGGCACTTCCAGCGCCGGCTGCTCCAGCAGCCTGACGATGCCCTTCTCCCACGCGCCGTTCTTATACGGCGCCTTGGCCCGCACATAGTACACCCGGTCAAAGAGGCCGCGGGCCACCCGCGCTCTTACTTCTTCATCCGTCCCGGTCAGAATGATCCCGACGCGCATGATGGTAACGAAGCCGTATGTACCATCCTCACCGACGAAGTAGACAGGCGCATACCGTTCCACAGTCGCCCATTTGTAGGGCTGTCCCAGGGCCTTGATAGCAAGCTCCATGGCCTCCCGTCCCAGTTCGCGGCCGGCGGGGTCGGTGCCGTTCAGCATCTCCGGCGGCACCGAACGGATGGGGACCCAGCCCGGCGCAGCTTCGGCTCGGATCGGTTCAGCTCCAGCAGGTGCAGCCAGGGGAACCCAACAAAGCATGCATAAGAGCAACCCGAAAAAACAGCGTCGCATTGCGATGATGCGCCTCCACGCAGAGAGCAATAGGCTGACTGTTCTGCGCATCGCGAATGATTTCCTTTGTGAAGCCGATAACTTGAACGAACACCTGCCAGGACGCCCCGAGGTCGTGGACGTCCCTCACCCATCTGTGTAAAATGGGGGTAACGTAACGTAGGTGGGGAGCGACTATGCCGGATATTCAAGTCTTTGATTCCGCGGCCTTCTTCGACCAGAAGATCGCTGAAGTGGAGCAGAACCTGATCAGCAAGAAGGCCGAAATGGAGATTCTCCTGGCGAACCGGCGCAATCTGGATGCCGCCATTGACACGCTGGCGATCCTCACGCCGGACCATCAGCGCGCAATTCTCCAGGAACTCGTATCGCTCAAGGAAGTGCTGAGCACGACGCTCCGGTCCATATCCGGGCTTGAGTCCGAAATCGAGCTGCTGGCGGGAAAGCTGGGCGCCATGCAGGCCGCCCGCAACCTGCTTCTGCTGCACAACGACAACCCGTAATTCAGGGAGATTCCTGACTCAACATAAGGAGGCGCTCAATGTATGCAGTCCGGACTCGCAGGAAAAGTAGCGCTCGTCACCGCCGCCAGTAAGGGTCTCGGTTTTGCGTCGGCCATGGGGCTCGCCAAAGAAGGTTGCGATCTCGCCATCTGCAGCCGCGACGAGGCGGCCATCGAGGCGGCTGCCGAGCAGATCCGCCAGGCGACCGGCCGCAAGGTCCTGGCCCTCCAGGCCGACGTCAGCCGCCCCGACGATGTGGACCGGTTCCTCAATGCTGCTTTGGAGACTTATGGTGGCGTTGACGTTCTGGTTAGCAACACCGGAGGCCCGCCCACCGGCCAGTTCATGGATCTCGATGACGCGGCCTGGCAGAAAGCATTCGACAACCTGCTCATGTCCGCCGTCCGCCTGACCCGGGGCGTCATTCCTTCCATGAAAGCCCGGGGCGGCGGCCGCATCCTGTACGTGACCTCCGGCTCCGTCAAGCAGCCGGTCGTCACGCTGATTCTCTCCAACGCCCTGCGGGCCGCCGTCACCGGCATGGCCAAGACGCTCGCCGCGCAGGTGGCCAAGGACAAGATCACCGTCAACTGCGTTGCCCCGGGGCGCATCAACACGGAACGAATCGTCTGGCTCGACAACGACACCGCCTCCCGCACGGGCAAGACCGGCGACGCCGTTCGGGCCGAATGGGAGAGCAAGATTCCCGCCGGCCGCTACGGCTCGCCGGAAGAGTTTGCGAACGCGGTCGTCTTCCTGGCGAGCGCCGGCGCTTCGTACATGACCGGCTCGACTGTGCAGGTCGACGGCGGCCAGATCAATAGCCTGATGTAGCGATGAGCCGCTGCCCGATTTCCCTGAAGATCGGTGCTGCGGCCTGCCCGCCGAACTTGCCGTCTTCGACCATGACGACGATCACCCACTGCGGTTTCCACTGGGGCACGTAGCCAGCGAACCAGGCGTGAATCTGCTCGCCCCCGGTCTCCGCCGAGCCCGTCTTGCCGGCGGAGCCGGCGCCCGCCACCCACGCCAGTTGACCCGTCCCGGCGCCTTTGGGCTGCGTGACGCCGGCCAGCAGATCCTGTACCGTCGCCGCTGTCTCTTTTGAAATCACCCGCTGGGGACGCCCCGCCGCAGGTCGCTCAATGACCTCGCCGGCGGGGCTTTTCACTGCCTTGATCAGGCGGGCGGGCGGCAGGGCGCCGCCGTTGGCTATGGCGGAAAACGCCCGGGCGATCTGCAGAGGCGTCACCCGCAGGTCGCCCTGCCCGATCGCCATCTGCACGGCGTTATCGCTGCCGACGGGCGGCACAAACCCCTCGCTCTCTTCGGGCCAGGGGCGCCCCAGCACGCCGGTGGCGGCGCCGAAGCCGAACAGCTCGGCGGCCTCGCGCATCGGCGTGACGCCCAGCCGTCCGACGCCGACCTGCGCAAAGACGATGTTGCACGACTTGGCCATCGCTTCGGCGAAGGTGAGCCAGCCGTGGCCGGCATCGGTCACTTTCCAGCCGTTCAAATCGGCGTGGCCGTCGCAGTGGAAGCGCTCGTCGGGCTTGACTTTGCCGGCTTGCAGCGCGGCCGCCGCGATGATCGCTTTGAAGACGGAGCCCGGCGGCTGGGGCTCCAGCGCTCGGTTCTTCAAGGCCGGGTCGTTCGGCTGCAGATCATCGCCGTAGGCAAAGTCGGGCCGGGAAGCCATGGCCAGCACTTCCCCGGTGGACGGGTCCATCACCACCGCTGCGGCGGGCCGGTCGTCCTTTCGGCTGTCCAGGACCTCCTCCACCGCCTCCTGAAACCGCTGGTCGATGGTGGTAACCACCCGGTACGGCACCTTGCCCGCCGTGGGCACAAATGTCCGGATGCCGAGCCCTTCCAGGGCCTGACCCCGCCCGTCCAGCCAAGCCGTTAGGGCCGGCACGTCGCTGCCTTTCAGCTCCTTATCGAAGGCCAGTTCCAATCCCCGGGCGCCGCCGCTGACATTGGTGTAGCCCACCAGGTGCCGGGCGAGAGCGTCCGGCCCAACCCGGCTCAGCACCGGTCCCGCAGCGATGCCGGACAGGCCGGCCTCCTTCACCCGCAGGCCTTCCGCCTCAGCGAGCTCGCGCCCGATGCGCAGCCAGCCGGGCTGCTTCTGCGGAAAGTCGGCCAGCAGTTCGATGGCCGGCACTCCGAGAATCCGGCTCAAGGCGCGCGCCTCCGCCTCGGCATCATCGAGCAGGGCCGGGAAGACGGCCACCTGCCAACTCTGGTGCGGGTCTGTCAGGGGCTCCTCATTCCGGTCAAGGATCAGCCCGCGCCCCGGCGCCAGCGGCAGCGACAGCGTCCGCTGGTCGTGAGCGATTCTTGTGTACGCCACGTTCTTGGTCACCTGCAAATGGTAAAGCCGCCCGCCCAGAGCAGCCAGCAGCAGCAGGCTGATGACGCTCAGCCAGACCACCCGGCGCCCGAGTTGCACGCCCATGATCGATCCACCTCAAGAGGTAGCCTCCCCCGGAAATGGCATGCCTATACATAATCCAGCCCCCATAATGCCAGCCTTGGCAGCGAACTACTCTACGGAGCAATCTCTATATTGATAGTTGGAGGGTCAAACTGATGCGTCTGCACCCCAAACGCTGGTCTCTGGCAACGAAGTGGAGCCTGATGCTCACGGCTCTGGCCCTGGGACCGCTGCTGGCCGTAATCAGCTACAGCTTTCAATCGGCGTCGGCAAAGCTGCTGGCGCAGACCGTCACGTCGCTTCAGCAGGGGGCGGCCGACGGCGCAGCCAGCCTCGATGATGCGCTGGCGGAGCGGGTGCGGCAAGCCCGATTCCTGGCGGCCCTGCCTTCGGTGCGCGACTTCGCCCTGGCGCCGGCGGGAAACCGGGGTGCCCTGCGGGCCGCCGTTACGTCAGACCTGCGGGGGCTGCAGCCCGCGTACTCGTACCTGCAGTCGCTCGACATACTCGATGCGGAAGGCTTCATTCTGTACTCCACGGCCGGCCATGCGGGTTTCGAGCAGGATCAGCCCCTGGCCATAGCCACCGACGCCGGTCAGGTCTACGTCGGCGGCCTGCAGAAGCAGGCGGGGCGGACCGAGGCCGCGCTCGTGATCGCGGTGCCGGTCGGCAACCAGGTCGTGCTGCGCACGGAGACCTCCTCACAGTTCCTGATGCAGCGGGTGGGCCGTCAGAACGTCATCCGGAGCCTGCTGGTCGATACGGAGGGCCGGATCATCGCCGCCAGCCGGGGCGTGGCGGCAGGCGGAACGGCGGCGCTTGATAACAGCGGCCGGGTGATCCTCCCCGGGGGCGAGGTGCTGTACGCCCAGGCGGCGACGCTGGGCACGCTGCCGTGGCGCTTCGTGGCAGGAGTGCCAGAGGCTCAGCTGGTCCGTGACATGAACGAGCAGAAAGTCCGGGTGATCATGCTGGCGCTGGGGGCCAGCGCCATCATCGGGGTGGTTGCCCGCCTGCTGGGCCTGAGCTTCACCCGCCCCCTCGCCGACATGGCGGCCGCCACCCAGGCGCTGGCAGCGGGCGACCTGACCTATGAAGTCAAGCCGACTGCCCGTATGGATGAGGTCGGCCGACTGCAGAACGCCTTCGCCGAAGCGTATCAACAGTTGCGGCGGCTGGCTGCCCGCATGCGCCTCTCCTCCATTTTGGTGGCCGAGGCGGCGGGGCACATGCATGCGATGGCGGGAGAGACCGAGCACGGCCGCTACCCCATGACAACTGCATCGGAAAAGCTGTCGATGGTGGCGCAGGACCTGGACCGGCAGGTGGCGCACTTCAAGGTGTAGATGTGGAAAGGGCCGCCTGCTTGACTTGCAGGCGGCCCTGGGAATTTTGGGACATTGATTTTGCCGCGGAGACGCGGAGTGCCTTCCGCGTCCTCCGCGGCTGTTCTACTGCCCCGCGTTCGCACGCGCCTTTTCGATGTTCGCTTCCTGCTCATCGAGCGTCTTCGCAAAATAGTGCTCCCCTGATCCATCTGCCTTCGCCACAAAGTACCAGAAGTCATGGGCTTGCGGATAGAGGGCAGCCTTCATCGACGCGAGGCCGGGCGCCGCGATGGGCCCGGGCGGGAGGCCCGCCTGGCGGTAGGTGTTGTACGGCGACTCGATCTCCATGTCCGCCGCCTTTAAATCCTCCTCCGGCCCCAGGCCGGCGGCGTAGCGCACGGTGGGATCCGCGTCCAGCTTCATGCCGATCTGCAGGCGGTTCAAATAGACCCCGGCGATCACGGGCCGCTCGCCGGCAACCTGCGCTTCTTTTTCGATGATCGAGGCCAGGATCATGACCTCGTGCACGGTCAGGCCCACCTCTTTGGCCCTGGCCCGCAGATCGCTGCCGAAGTTCTGCTCCCACCGGGCGAACATCATGGCGAGGATCTGCTCCTCCGTCACGCCCGGCTTATAATCGTAAGTAGACGGGAAGAGATATCCCTCGAGGGGCTGCGCCAGTTCCACACCCGAAGGAAGATACGACGCGTTCAGCTTGGACACGGCCGCCGCTTTCTGGAACTGCTCCCGCACGACAAGGCCTTTCGAAGCAAGCAAGTCGGCCACCTGGGCCACCGTGAACCCTTCGGGAACCGTGAAGCGGCGAACCACCGTTTCCCCGCGGCTCAGCTTCATCAGGATCTGATCAGGCGTCATGCCGGCGTTCAGCTCGTACTCGCCGCCCTTGAGCTGCGCGTCCAGCTTCCGGTACCTGGCGAAGTACCGGAAGAAGTTCGCATCCTTAATAACGTGAACCTTCTTGAGCAGTTCGGCGACTTCCCGAGTGGAGGAGCCGGCCGGAATCTCTACATAGACCGCTTCGGTCGAGCCTGGTCTCACCGGTTCCAGCATCCCGGTTACCCACCGGAATGCCACCGCCCCCGCGAAAACGAGCAGGAGCAACATCATGAGGGGCGCCATGCGGCGTTGCTTTCCCACTGCCGGCAACCGTCGCCCTCCTTCGTCAAGTTGCTGCATCTAACGACATGTTACGCAAAAGCCGCGGAAAGCGAGAAAGGAGCCCCCGGAATTGGGCTCCTCGCCAATACTACTTGTCCTCGCTCTCGTCGTACTCTTCCTCGTCAAGCAGTTCTTCCCAGGCCTCGGCGACCCGCTCGAACTCCTCTTCGTCTTCGATTTCAACGAGAACGTCTTCGCCGTCTTCCTGGTCAATGCGCAGGATCACAGCTTCTTCGGCCTCCTCCTCACCATGGAGCGGCAGCAGGATGGCGTAGTCCTTCTCGTCAACCTTGATTACCTGTACGATGGAAAACTCGTGCTCGTTGCCTTCTTCATCGGTCAAGACGATGACTTCTTCGTCACCGTGGTCGTGATCATGCTCATGGTCATGGCTCACCGGAGACCACCTCGATTCACAAGATACCCCCATAATACTTCAGGGGAAAACCCATGTCAAACCAGGAAACATTCCGTAACCTTCCAGCCCTGCACTTCTTCGCTATTCGTTTGTCTTCGCCCCTTCTCGCGCCCGCCGGATGCTGAGCGCATCCAGAAACCCCTGTAGAATGACCGCAGCCGCGATTTTGTCGATGACCTGCTTGCGCTTGGCCCGGCTGACGTCCGCCTGGAGCAGCACTCGCTCCGCGGCGATGGTCGTCATCCGCTCATCATAGGTTTCCACCGGCAGCCCGGATTCCGCCTGCAGAGCCGCGACAAACGCCCGGGTGATCTCGGTCCGGGGGCTGTCGGTACCGTTCATGTTGCGGGGCAAGCCGACCACCCAGCGCTCGACGCCGTACTGCCGGGCGATTTCGGCCAGCCGGGCGAAATCGTGCGCGGGCGCCTTGCGGCGAATCACTTCCAGCCCCTGGGCCGTCCAGCCCAGTTCGTCGCTCAGCGCCACACCGATTGTCTTATCCCCCAGATCAAGTCCGCCGATACGCATACAGAATCATCTCCCCGCGAGCGGCGCCTTAGGTTCGGGACGGAGCAGGCGAACCAGGGCGAAGCCGCTGAGAAAACCGCTGATGTGCGCCCAGAACGCGACCGTCTGGGTCACCTCGGCAGCCCAGATGGGGGTCAGGCCGCTGAAGAGCTGCATCAAAAACCAGAGGGCCAGGAAGAGCCAGGCCCGCACGGGCACAGCCGGTATGATGATGCCCAGATGAAAGAGCGTCAGCACCCGGGCGCCGGGAAAGCTCAGCAGGTAGGCCCCCAGCACGCCTGCCACGGCGCCAGATGCGCCGATAGTTGGCACCGCCGATGTCGGATTGGCGAAGATGTGCGCGAGATTGGCCAGTATGCCGCACAGCAGGTAAAAGAGTATGTACCGCCCGTGGCCGAGAAGATCTTCGACGTTGTCGCCAAAGACCCAGAGATAGAGCATGTTCCCGAGCAGGTGCATCCAGGAACCGTGGAAGAAGGTGCTGGTCACCAGCGTCACCAGCGGCCAGCCGCCGGTCGCCAGCCAGGCCCTCAGGGCCAGGGTCTGCGTGGGTACTACGGCGAACAGATCCAGCAGGTCGTAAACCGCTTGGTCGGCTGCTACTTCGGCCAGGAAGACCAGGAGGTTGACGGCGATCAATCCCCAGGTCACGTAGGGGCGCCGGCGGCGCCGGATGTTGTCATGGAGCGGGAAAACCATCGCCAATTCCCTCCGGAGTTTACCGCAAGGCGGTCGTGATGTAAATAGGTTGTGCCGCTTCCGGGCGCACATATCCTTTGCGGCGGCGATTCAACCTATGGGTGAGTCTTCCGCGGAGGTGCATAGCTTTGAAACTGAACCAACTGATGACCAAGAACGTCCGCTCTGTGACGCCCGATTCCTCGATCCAGGAAGCTGCCCGCATCATGGCCGACATCAACTGCGGCTCCGTGCCGGTCGTTCAGAACGACAAGGTCGTCGGTGTCGTTACCGACCGGGACATCGTGCTGCGCTCCGTCGCCAAGGGCGGCAATGCTGCCACCGGCAAGGTCTCCGAGTGCATGTCGAGCGATGTGATCACCGCCACCCCCGACACCGATGCCCATGAAGCAGCCCGCCTGATGGCCAGCCGGCAAATCCGCCGCCTGCCCGTGGTGGAGAACGGCCGCCTGTGCGGCATTGTGGCGCTGGGCGACCTCGCGACGGTCAACATTCACGTAAACGAGGCCGGCGAGGCCCTTTCGCACATCTCCGAGCCGGCGCAGCCCGGGGCGCACTAGGGGGTTCCTGCGGGTTCGATCCCCAATGGACTTGCTAGGAGGCACGGGAGTAGCGAGAGCGCTCCCGTGCCTCCGACCGGGCAGATGGAGGGGTGGTGCGGGGAGGGTGACAACCCTCTCCGCACCTACCTCCCCCTGCCTGTTGCGATGCAGTGCGCCGCGTCACGGCGGACAAGCCGCCGTGCCCGTGGCAAGTATAGTTTATACATTGAAAAGAAACGGGGGTGTGCTACCCCCGCTCCTGACCCTGCAGATATGAACGTACCAGTTCTTCCAGCAGTTCGTCGCGCTCCAGGCGCCGGATCAGATTCCGGGCGCCCTGGTGGCTGGTAATGTAGGTCGGATCCCCCGACAGCAGATACCCCACGATCTGATCGATGGGGCTGTATCCTTTCTCCTTAAGCGCTGCGTAAACCTTGCGCAGTACCTCGCCGGGATTTCGGTCTTCCGGTTTGTTGCGCCAGAATACCGTCTTATCGTTTACCTCGGGCATCGGATCACCGCCCCCCAAAGAGGATGTGTACGCATGCGTATTCTCCCCCCTGCCGGACGAATCCTTTCACAGGGAGAGCGAAAACTGACGGTTCGCTGCCGGCTTCTGTTTGCAGCGGCGGCGCTGGCCCTTGTGACAGCCGCCTGCGGCCGTCCGGCGCCGATTCATCCCGGGGGGCAGTCGCAGCCGCCGCCGCTGGCTCAGCCGGAAGCGGTGGCGCCCGCCGAGCCCGAGCCCGAGCCGGCGCCGTCCTCCGCGCCGAAACCCGTTTTCCGGGCCGGAATCTGGCTCGACAGCCGCTGGGCGGAGCCCGGCGTGACGGATGAGGCCGTGGATGAGCTGGTCCGGGATCTGGCAGCCCGGGGCATCACCGACCTGTACGTGCGGGCCGGCTCGTTCCGGGCGGACGGCACCCTGGTGCTGCCTGAGGTAACCCGGGTCACCGCACTCCGCCGCGAAAGCGAACGCCGGGGTCTGCGGCTCTGGGCATGGGTCCCGGGGCTACGGCACCGCATGGACTTTTCCGCCCGCAAGACCGTGGATACGGCTGCTTCATCGGTCGTCAAGCTTGCAGCGGCGGGATTCGACGGCGTTCAGCTTGACCTGGAGCCAACGCCGGATGACGATGCGGGGTACCTGGCCTTGCTGGAGGCCGTGCGCGGCGCCCTGCCCAAAGGCAAGCTCCTGGGCGTCGCCACGCACCTGGTCCGCCCCCACCCACCCCGGGCGGAATGGTCGGCGGACTACTTCGCCGAAGTGGCACGCCGCGTCAGCCAGGTGGCGGTCATGGCCTATGATACCTACGCCGCCGCCCCGGAAGAATTCCGGTCAATCGTCGCCTACCAGACGGAGATCGCCCTGGACCGAAGCCCCGCCGGCACTGAAGTGATCATCGGCGTGCCGACCTACGAAGATCGGACCGAGCGACACACGCCTGAGACCGAGCCGACCTGGGCTGGCTTCGCCGGCGTGGCCGACGGCTTTCGCCAGGCGGACCTGAGCGGACGGGTAACCGGGTGGGCCATCTACGCCCATTTCACAACCAGCGAGGCCGAATGGCGGCTCTTTGCGGACCGGCCCCGTTAGGAGCCGCCACGGCCGACGCCACCGGGCTGCCCATTGGTGTGGACAGCGGTGATTGGCGTAACTGAGGCTGCTAATGTGGGGTATCGGAGACATTTTGCCACGGAGTGCGCGGAAGTACGGAGGACACTGAATGGGACAATAGAATGGCCGCTGCGTGATTTCGCAACGAAACCAACGCGGATTTCCGGGCAATAGCCTACGGTAAAGGACTTGTTATATTATATTTGATTATTAAATGGATAGCAGATCCCAAAAGGGACGTCAGACAAGACCCCGAAACACATTTTCTTCCTGTTCCTATCCGCGTTTCCAAATCCGCCATCTGCGAAATCTGCGGCCATATCACATTCCCACTTCCACCGCCGCGATTCCGTGTCTTCTTCCGCGGATTCCGTGGTAAAAATCCATTCCCATCCCACGTTGAAGGCCCGTACCTTGACAGAAGCCCATCCGGCACGAGACCGGATGGGCTCCTTCGCTATTGTGTTACCGCTGCCTTCCGCTCCGCCTCCCGGGCCTCGAACTCGCCCCGGGTGATGCCCATGACGACGATGTCGTAGTACCGGCCGTCCCGGAAGAGCGCCTGCCTGCGGGCGCCTTCCCGCACGAAGCCGACCCGCTCGTAAGCAGCGATGGCCCGCCCGTTGAACTCGAAGACGTGCAGCTCCACCCGGTGCAGGCTCATGGCACCGAACCCGTGGCGCAGGATCAGCCGGAGGGCATCCTGCCCGTAGCCCCGGTTCCAGACCCGCTTCTCCCCGAGAAAGATGGTGAGCATCGCGCTCTTGTTCCGCTCGCTCACCCGCCAGAGCCTGACGGAGCCGATCAGGCGGCCGTTCTTCTCGACGATGCCGAAGTCCGGCGACCCGCCGAGCCACTGAAAGAAGATCAGAAAGCCCAGCAGCAAAGCCGATGGCGGTTCCCCGCCCAGCTCTTCAAAGAGGAGATAGGCGACCTCGGGATTGGTCATGAACCGGCGCAGCGCCGGTGCGTCGCCGGGCTGCAAGGGCCGTATGCCGATTCGCTCACCCCAGGTCGTGCCTGCCAATCCGGGTCACCTCTCTTCCCGCGCTACACGCCGGCCTGCTGGCCCACCAGCCCGGGCACCGCCTGCAGGGCCTCGCCCAGCTTCGCGGGGTCCTTGCCGCCGGCGGTAGCCATGTCCGGGCGCCCGCCCCCGCCGCCGCCGCAAATGGTTGCAACGGCCTTGACCAGGTTGCCGGCGTGGACTTTCTTACCCGCCAGGTCCCTGGTTACCGCAGCGACGAGATTCACCTTGCCGTCGCTGCTGACGGCGCCCAGAACCACCACGCCTGAGCCGATCTTATCGCGAATGGCGTCGGTCATATTACGCAGGTCATCCATGGTTGCGACCGGCGCCGTGCCCGCCACGACCTTGATGCCGCCCACGTCGCGCGCCTTGTTAATCAGTTCATCAACGCCGCCCGCAGCAAGCTTCGCCCTGAGCTGTTCCAGTTCCTTCTCCAGCTCACGGATGCGCCCCCGCAGCTGCTCGCCCGCCTGGGCGTGCTTCTCCTGGGCTTCCGCGAAGAACCGGATGACGCCGCCGCCCGTCACAGCCTCAAGCCGCCGGACGCCACCGCCGATGCCCGACTCGGAGACGATTTTGCAGTAGCCGATCTGTGCGACGTTCCTGACGTGCGTGCCGCCGCAGAGCTCCCGCGACCAGCCGTCGCCGACCTGCACCATGCGCACGGTGTCGCCGTACTTCTCGCCGAAGAGCGCCATGGCGCCCAGCGCCTTCGCCTCGTCAATCGGCATCTCCCGCCAGGAGACGTCCTCGGACCGCTCGATCTCGGCGTTCACGATCTCTTCGACCCGAGCGATCTCGTCGGCCGTCATGGGGCCGGTGTGGGTAAAGTCGAAGCGCAGCCGCTCCGGCGCCACCAGCGAACCGGCCTGCTGGACGTGCCCGCCCGCTACTATCCGCAGCGCCTTGTGCAGCAGGTGGGTCGCCGTGTGGTTCTTCATCGTCGCGAGCCGCTTGGTCTCGTCGACCGCCGCGGTCACGCTCTGGCCGGCTTCCAGGAAGCCCTGCTCAACCGTACCGATGTGCAGCCAATGGCCGGAGGGCAGCTTCTTGGTATCCTCCACCGCCACCTTCAGGCCCTGTGCCGTCAGCGTGCCGCTGTCGCCGACCTGGCCGCCGCCTTCGGCGTAGAACGGGGTACAGCCCAGTACCACGACGACGCTGGAGCCGCTGCCGGCGCCGGTCGGGTTACCGTCCTCGTCGAAGACGCCCAGCACGGTGGCAGTGCAGCTCAAGTTGTCGTAACCCATAAAGGCGGTCTTCGGGGTATCTTCGAGGTTCGCCGAAATGCGGGTGAGGCTCGCCTGCACGTAGGAGACGTCCCGGGCCGCCTTGGCGCGGGCCTTCTGCTCGGCCATCGCCTTCTGGTAGCCGACTTCGTCGACCGTGAAGCCGTGCTCCCGGGCGACGTCCCGGACGATATCGAGCGGGAAGCCGTAGGTGTCGTAGAGCACGAACGCCTCGTTGCCGTCGACGGCGGTCCGGCCGTCCTGGCGCATGGTCCGCAAGATCTCCGCCATCCGCTCCATGCCCTGCTCCAGCGTCCGGAAGAAGCGCTCTTCTTCGCGCCGGACCTCATCTTGGACGATGGAGAGCTTCTCGCGCACTTCAGGGTACGCATCGCCCATTACATCTGCGACCGACTGCGCCAGCTGGTGGACGAACGGGGCGGTGAAGCCCAGCGCCCGCCCGAAGCGGACGGCCCGCCGCAGGATGCGGCGCATCACATAGCCGCGCCCTTCGTTGGAGAAGCGGACGCCGTCGGCGATCAGGAACGTGCAGCAGCGGGTGTGGTCGGCAATGACCCGGAACGGCACCGCATCCGGGCCGACTTCGTACTTCTTGCCGGACATCTGCTCGATCTTCGCGAAGATGGGCAGCCAGAGGTCGATCTCCCAGTTGGAGTAGACGCCCTGCATGATCGTCGCCATGCGCTCCAGGCCCAGGCCCGTATCGACGCCCGTCCGCTCCAGGGGGAACATGCCCTCCGGCGTCTGGTTATATTGCATGAAGACGTTGTTCCAGAACTCGCGCCAGCGGTCGCAGCCGCAGGTGTCAACGCGGCAGCCCCGGGGGTCGTCGCACGCATGCTCGGCGCCCATGTCCCAGAAGATCTCGGAGCAGGGGCCGCAGGGGCCCGTATCGCCCATGCGCCAGAAGTTGTCCTTTTCGCCCAGGCGGACGATCCGGTCGGCCGCGACGCCGACTTTCTTGTTCCAGATTTCAAAGGCCTGGTCGTCATCTTTATAGATGGAGACCCAAATCCGGTCGACGGGCAGGCCGAGCCACTCGGGCGACGTGATGAACTCCCAGGCGTAGTCCAGGGCGTCGTCTTTAAAGTAGTCGCCGAAGCTGAAGTTGCCCATCATCTCGAACATGGTGTGGTGGCGGGCGGTGAAGCCGACTTCGTCCAGGTCGTTGTGCTTGCCGCCGGCGCGGACGCACTTCTGAGCCGTCACGGCCCGGGTGTAGTCCCGCTTCTCCATGCCCAGGAAGGTGTCCTTGAACTGGTTCATACCTGCGTTGGTAAAGAGCAGGGTCGGGTCGCCGTGGGGCACCAGCGAGGAACTGGAGACATGGGTGTGGCCCTTGGACTTAAAGAAATCAATGAATGCCTGCCGGATCTCGTTGCCGGACATGTACCTGGGCATCGCGTGCAAACCTCCTTGATAAATACACAAGACCCCCGCTCCTGACGCCTTATGCAGGCGCCAGGGGCGAGGGTCACACGCTCGCGGTACCACCCTGATTTTTCGCTCGTGCCAGTGATACCGGCCTGGCGGGCCGTCCCGCTTGAACTCGCGGGCCCCTCGGGGGTGGCGCCGGTCGCTTCGCGCAAGGCGCCCTTTCAGCCCGGGGGGCGCCCTCTCTCGTGCGGATGCGGCAGACCGTACTTCCCGTCATTGGGTTCGTTATCCTGGATAATACATCTCTGCATGTCAGCTTGTCAAGGCGCAGGAGAACCGCTTCCAGTCACGAAGCGTCTCATAGGCGAGGAGTTCAGTCAATGAGGAGTGCATCATACCATGTTGGACTATAACGATCTGGCGGCTGAGTATGCCCGGCATCGCCGCGTCCATCCCCTGGTGCTCAAGAGCCTGCTCGAAGACGGCCTTGTGAACGCCGACGCCACCGTACTGGAAGTGGGCTGCGGCACCGCCAACTACATCACGGCGATTCAATCGGCCACCGGCTGCTCCTGCCACGGCATCGACCCGTCGGTGGAGATGCTGCTTCAGGCGGCCCGCAAGGGCTTCCCGATTTCGCTGGATGAGGCGCGGGCCGAGTCTCTCCCTTTCCCCTCCGAAGCCTTCGATCTGGTCTTTTCGGTCGATGTGATCCACCACGTGCAGGACCGCCCCGCTTACATGCGGGAGGCATACCGGGTGCTGAAGCCCGGCGGGCGCTTTGCAACGGTGACCGACTCGGAGTGGGTAATCCGCCACCGGATCCCCCTCACAGCCTATTGGCCGGAGACGGTGGATGTCGAACTGCGCCGCTACCCCGCCATGGCCGATTTGGCCCGGCAGATGAACGACGCGGGCTTCGGGGCGGTCCGGGAGGCGCTGGTCGAGTTCCCGTGGGAGCTGACGGATGTGGGGCCGTTCCGGGATAAGGCGTTCTCCAGTCTGCATCTGATCGGTGACGATGCGTTCCGGCGCGGTCTGGCCCGCCTGGAGGCCGACGTGGCCCGGGGTCCCGTGCCATGTGTTTCGTATTACAGTCTGCTGTGGGGGAGCAAAGATGTCTGATCGGATGCGGATTCTGGATTCGCTGCTGCAAGCCCTGGAGCCCATGGGGGAAGTGATCGCCTGCTGGGAGGCCGGCTCCAAGGCGACGGGCCGGCTTGACCAGTATTCGGACCTCGACCTGCAGCTGTTGGTGGAAGATGGCGCCGTCGATGCTGTACGCCGCGCCGCGGAGCAGGCGCTGCAGCGCCTGGCGCCGTTCGCGAAGCGCTACGAGCTCCCCCGGCCTTCGTGGCATGGGCACTGGCAGGCGTTCTATCAACTGCAGGGGTTTGATCCGCTGCTGCTGGTGGACCTGGTGATCATGGAACGCAAGGCGCCGGCCCGGTTCCTGGAGCCGGAGATCCATGGCGTTCCCACCGTCTACTTCGACAAGGAAGGGCAGATCAAGTCCGTCCCGACGGATGCGGCGGCGTTCGCCGAGAAGCTGAGCCTGCGGCTGCCGGCCCTGGAGGAGCCGATGGAACTCTTCCACCCCTTCGTGGAGAAGGAACTGCGCCGGGGGCGGGAGATTGACGCGATCGTCTTTTATCAGTCGTTTGTGGTAAACCGGCTGGTGGAGGCGCTGCGCATGCGCTACAGCCCGTGGCGGTACAATTTCGGGGCGCGGTATTTGCAGTACGACCTGCCGCCGGCAGTCTATGCCCGGGTACGGGAGCTCTATTTCGTGGCGGGGCCGGCGGAGTTGGCGGAGCGGAAGGCCGCGGCCCTGGCGTGGCTGCGGGAGACGCTGGCGGAGCTGAAAACGCTGGACTTCGTCTCGCTGTTGGAGGACGCGCGCCGATGAACGGCACTTTACAGTATGCTTCGCTTTCAGCCTTCCTCGACCACTGGCAGGGCGTCCGGATGATCACCCTGGAACTGCTGTCGCGGTTCAGCGATACTGACCTGGGCTACAGGCTGGTGCCGCAGTGGCGGACCGCCGGGGAGATTTTCTACCACATCGGGGGCCACCAATACTTTGTGACCCGCGGGGTGTTTCTGCGTCGCTGGTGCGACCTGCCTGGGGAGGTGTGGCCGGACGAGAAGTCGACCTCAGCTTCCACCGTGGCGCTGCACCGCTGGCTGTCGGAGACGCAGGCGAAGGTCGCCGGGTGGGCGGCGCAGGCCGATGAGGCCTGCCTGACGGACCTACGCGGCGACAACCCCTGGCACGAGGGGATTCGAGGCTGGCTGCTGCTCCATCATCCGTATGAGGATGAGCTTCACCACCGGGGGCAGCTCTACGCCATCGCCCGGGTTCTGGGCAAGGTCCCGCCCATTGCGTTTGCCGAGGAGTACCCCGCGTACTGGGATTTGCGGAAGGGCCGGTAACTTTCAGCGGCAGCCCGATTTTTGGCTGCCGCTTCTCATTTAGCTGGTGCGGGCCGGCTGTGGGGCGCTGACAGGGTTACTGCCGCAGCACAATCATGAGCATGCCGCCGAACAGTAGAGCGGAGCTGGCCCAGACCATGTGGCTTGCCCGGAACTGCCGCTCCAGGAGCAGCGGGGCCAGCAGGAACGTAAACCAGGGCGTCGTATTCCGCAGGGCCACAGCTACGGGCACCGGAATCCGGGCCAGTGCCAGGTTCACGAAAAGGGTGCCCGCGGCGGCGCCCAGACCGGCCACCCACAACTCCCAGTGCGTCGCCCGCAGAACGGACCATGTCTCCCGCCACCGGCCCCGGAGCAGCGCCCCGACCGAGACGATGACCACCACTGCCGCGGCCTCGGTCAGGGCAGAAATGAGCGCTGACGGAACCTGAGCCAGCCCTTCCTTGCGGCAGATGCTCGCCAGGGAGAAGAAGAGTGAAGCCAGGACGGCCCATGCCACGCCGGGGTGAATCCACCCCGCCCCGGTCTCCGGCTGAAGATCGCCGCGACGCGCCTCGGCGGTCAGGAGCCCCAGGGAGACCAGAATCGCGGCCATGCCGCCCAGGGTCTGCAGGCTCAGCGACTCCTGCAGGAAGAGGTAGCCGAACGCGAAGGCAAAGAGCGGATCCATGAGCCGCACCATAGCGGTCCGCGGCCCCCCAATCGCCCGGATGGCTACGGTAGAGATCAAGGAGCCCAACCAACCCGCGAGGGTGCCTCCGGTGAGGAACAGGGCCATGCCGCTTCCGGTGAGGGGCGGCAATTCGGCTCGCAACCACTGGAACAGGGCGATCGGCGCAAGGCAGAGCAGCGCGACAAACCCTACCGCCGCGAGCGCCTGCTCGGAGGAGGCGCGCTGCAGGCCGCGATGCATGAAAATGCTCCAAAAAGAGAAGCTGAGGGCCGCGGCCATTGCAAAGGATACGCCGACCATCCTGTCCCCCCTACACAGGCAGTGTCAACTCCCGCGCCAGATTCTGGAAGAACTGGCCTGTTACCATCCTGGCCACGCTGCCCAGCATCCGCTGGCCCACTCCTGCCACCAGCCCGCCCACGGCTACATCCCAGGACATAGACACACGGGTGGCGTCGCCTTCGGGCTCAAAGCGGAAATGGCCAACGCCCCGGACAAAGCCGGGGGCGCCTGCCATACTAATTTCAATTCGATATTCCTGCTCCTGAACCTTGTCCATCAGACGCAAACTACCGGAGTATTTGCCCTTGATACCGCCGACCCCCAGGCTGAAAGTGGCCTGGTAAGTATCCGGACCGGACTCCGTCAACTGTTCGCAGCCCGGGGTGCAGCGCGCCAGGGCGGCAGGATCGGCAAAGAGCGCCCAGACTCTGGCAACCGGGGCTGCGACCCGTTCCTCGCTGGTCAGTTGCATCTTCATCACTCCTTCACGGGGACTGGGACCAGGCCGCTCGGTGCAGTCACGCCAAACTCCTGCCCCATTGCCAGCAGTGCGGTGCGAGTCGCCGGGCTGATGGTCACGCCTTGCTCCCGCTGCCGGCCGGCCTCTTCTGCCGCCCGTACGCCGGGCAGGCGCAGCGGGGGCTCCCCCGGCGCCACCGGCGAGGACCTTACCCACGCGGCCAGACTCTCCATGCGCCGGGCAAAGCGCGTAGGCTCCATGTATCGGGCAATATCGATGGCGATGAAGAAATGGCCGGTTCGCTGCGGACGATCATAGTCAGCAAAGAGAGAGCCGACCTCGGAAGTGATGCCCGCCCCGGTCAGCACGCCGGTCAGCACCTCCACCACCAGCGCCAGACCCAGCCCCTTGTGCCCCCCATTGGGCAGCAGGAAGCCGCCGTCCAGCACGGCCGCCGGGTCGCGGCTGGGCACACCGTGACGGTCAGCGGCTACCCCCTCGGGCAGCAACTCGCCCCGGTTCAGGTAATCACGGACCCTGCCCACAGTAATCTGGCCCAGCCCCATGTCCAATGAGAGTGCAGCCTTGCCGCCCTGCCCCGGGACCGCAACGGCGATCGGGTTCGTGCCTACCAGCCGCTGAGCCCCTCCCGGCGCAGCCAGGAGCGGCGTCGAGTTGGAAAAGGCCACCCCGAACATGCCTGCGGCAGCAGCCTGCTCGGCATACAGCGCGCCCATTCCGAAGTGGGTGCTGTCCGTGACGCCCACGGCGCCCACGCCGGTCTCCCTGGCCTTGGCAATCGCCAGGTCCATGGCACGGGCCGCCATGAGGTGTCCGGGCCCGTGGCCGGCGTCCACCAGGGCGGTGGATGGCCCATTGTTCAGGATTCGCAGTTCCGCCCGCGGGTCGACCAGCCCTGACCGGATGCGCCTGACCAGATTGGGAGCGTGGAGGACGCCGTGGGAAGGCAGGCCGCGCAGGTCCGCCTCGACCAGCGCCTCTGCCAGCCGGGCCGCCCCGGCGGGCGGCAGTCCGACCCGCTCGAAGACGGCGGCGACGTACACCACCAACGCAGACGCAGGGATGCGCTCATGAACAGGCACTGTCATAGGTCCTCCTATGCCGGCTCGAATTGAGGCAGGGTCACTTCCGGGGTGACATCGGCAAAGGTCACCCGCACGGGCATCCCAATGCGAACCTCCTCCGGAGCAATGCCGCGCAGGTTGGTCATCATTCGGACGCCTTCCGCCAGGTCGACGAGGGCCACCACGTAGGGCGCCTCCTGCTGGAAGGCATCGCCGGGTGCGCGGTGGATGATCGTAAAGGAGTAGACATGCCCCCGGCCGGAGGCCTCCACCCACTCCACGTCCGCAAAGCATTGGCTGCACCTGCTCCGGGGATAGAACTGGTGCTTGCCGCAGGCGGTGCAGCGTTGAATCATCAGCCTGTGCGCGCGGGCGGCGTCCCAGTAAGGCCGGCTGTCAGGATCAACCACCGGCAGCGGCTTGGCGTATTCACTCACAGCGCTTCCCTCCCCAGGATGACGGTGGCTGCCGTGCTCAGTTGACCGCCGGTGCCGTGGGCCAGGGCCAGGGAGACCCCCGGCACCTGCCGCTCGCCGCACTCGCCGCGCAACTGGCGTACCGCCTCAATCAACAGGAAGATGCCGAACATACCGGGGTGGCAGTAGGAGAGCCCGCCGCCGCTGGTGTTAAGCGGAAACTCCCCGCCGGGAGCCAGGCGTCCGCCGGAGCAAAAGCGGCCGCCTTCACCTTTGGCGCAGAAGCCGAGGTCTTCGAGGCTGAGCAGGACCGTAATGGTAAACGAATCGTATATCTGGACCACATCAATCTGGGCAAGGGTCAGTCCCGCCCGGGCAAAGGCCAGCCGCCCTGACTCCCGCGCCGCCGTCTCCGTGAGTTCCGGCATGTTGGTGATGGCTTCGTGCGTCATGGCCGTGCCGGTGCCCAGAACGTAAACCGGCGCCTTGGGCAGGGCGCGGGCACGCTCGGCGCTGGTGACGATGACGGCGCCGCCGCCGTCCGTGACGAGGCAGCAGTCAAGCCCGTGCAGCGGCGTGCTGATGACGGGGGAGGCAAGCACCTCGGCGACCGTGAGCGGCGTCCGCTTGATCGCCTTCGGGTTCAGGGCCGCCCATTGCCTTGCTGCCACCGCCACTTCAGCCAGTTGCTCAGAAGTCGTGCCGTACAGGTGCATGTGCCGGGTCGCCGCCAGAGCGTAGCCCGAGAGCGGCAGTGCGGGGCCATAGGGCACCTCGAATTGGTAGCTGAACTCCGGCGCCCGCCCGCCCAGGGAGCGGGTCTTGCTGGAGTACTGGGTGGAGCCGTAACAGATGAGCACGGTGTTGCAGAGCCCCGCCCGGATGGCCGCTCCTGCGCGCTCCACAGCGGCCTCGAAGCCGGAGCCGCCGATATTGGTGCTGTCAATGAAGGCCGGCCTGATGCCCAGGCACTCGGCCACCAGTACCGCCTGGCGCTCTGCGTAGGGATAGCCGGAGACCATGATGCCGTCCACTTCGGCCTTGTCCATGCCGGCATCCGCCAGGGCTGCCGCGGCGGCCTCCATTTGCAGGGAGAGCACTGTCCGGTGCGGCGTCCTGCCCAGTTCACTCTCGGCGACACCGGCGATGCAGACCTGGCCGCGCAGGTCGTAGGCGCTGTACAGATCGCGGTTGCTCACGCGCGCACCTCCGTGGCGCCGGTCCACGAGCGCACGACACTCGCCCGTTCCAGCGCATCAATATCACCCATGCTGTAGCCATGCTCCTGCAATATCTCCCGGGTGTGCTCGCCCAGCAGCGGCGGATGCCGCCGGACAGAAGCAGGGGTCTGACTGAGCTTGACAGGAAAACCCGTAGTCCTGACGCTCCCCGCTGTAGGGTGCGGCACTTCCAGTACCATCTGCCGGTGGAGCACCTGCGGGTCCCGGAAGACCGCCTCCAGGTCCTGAATGGGGCCCATGGGGACGCCTTCGGCCCAGAAGAGTTCCTGCCACTCGGCGACCGTCCGCTGCGCAAGCAACTCCTGCAAGGCTGGGATCAGCGTCGCCCGGTTGACCACCCGGTCCGCATTGGTCCGGTACCGGGCGTCCAGGGCCATCTCCGCTAAGCCCAGGCACTGGCAGAGCCGCTGGAATTGCCGGTCATTGCCGACCGCCAGGTACATCTCTGCATCCTTGGCCCGGAAAAGCTGGTACGGCACAATGCTCGGGTGCGTGTTGCCATAGCGCCGAGGCTTCACCCCGCCCACCAGGTAGTTGGAGGCGAGGTGTGTCAGCAGGCTGACCACTGACTCCAGGAGCGAACAGTCCACCCGCTGGCCTTCACCGGTGCGGCTGCGGGCGGCCAGGGCCAGCAAAATGCCGTGCATGGCGAACATGCCGGTGCTCAGGTCGGCCACGGCAATGCCGACCCGAGTGGGGCCGCCATCTGCCGGACCGGTGATGCTCATCATGCCGCACATGGCCTGGCCCAGCACGTCATATCCCGGCAGGTGGGCATAGGGCCCGTCCCTCCCGAAGCCGCTGATGTTGGCGTAGATCAGGCGCGGGTTGAGCTTTCGCAGCACCGTCTCATAGTCCAGGCCCCAGCGCTCCATGGTGCCCTGCTTGAAGTTCTCGATGACCACGTCGGCATCGGCCATGAGGCGCAGCACCACCTCCCGGCCCTTGGGAACCGAAAGGTCCAGCGCCATGCCCCGCTTGTTTCGGTTACAGAAGATGTAATAGGCGCTCTCGCCCGGATAGCCGGGCGGGCCGGCCTCCCTGCCCACAAAAGGCGGGCCCCAGGTACGGGTCTCATCGCCGGCAGGCGGCTCCACCTTGATCACATCTGCGCCGTGGTCGGCCAGCATCATGCTGCACATGGGTCCGGCGAGCACGCGGGACAGGTCGACGACCTTGAGGCCTTCAAGGGCTCCGCTCACTGGACTCCCCTCCTAGGTCACCGACTTGATCATATCTCCCGCGATGATCAGCTTCTGGATCTCACTCGTTCCTTCGTAAATGCGGGTAATGCGGGCGTCGCGATAGAAGTGCTCAATCTGGTAGTCCTTGCAGTAGCCGACGCCGCCATGCACCTGCAGCGCCTTGTCCACCACCCGGCCGTAGGTCTCGGTGCAGATGAGCTTGGCCATAGCCGCTTCCCGCTTGGCCGGATGCCCCTGGTCAACCAGCCAGGCGGCATAGTAGGCCAACGCCCGGGCCGCAGCCGTCTCTGCCGCCATTTCGGCCAGATGGGCCTGGATGAGCTGGTACTCGGCAATGGGCTTGCCAAACTGCTGCCGCTGGACGGCGTAACTCAGGGCCATCTCCGTCACACGCTCGGCGGCGCCGCAGCACCGGGCGCCAATGCCTACCCGTCCTTGCGCCAGGGTCTTCAGGGCGGTTACATAGCCCTGTCCCTCCGGCCCCAGGATGTTCTCAGCCGGGATTTCGCAGTTATCGAAGACCAGTTCCGCCACATGGGAGCCCCGCAGGCCCATGGTCTCCTGATAGCGGCTGATGGTGAAGCCAGGCGCGTCCCGATCGACGATGAAGGCCGAGATGCCCTTGGGCCCCTTGCTCTGGTCGGTCACGGCAAAGACCGTGAAGACCTTGGCCAGCTGCGAGTTGGTGATGAAGTGCTTGGTGCCGTTCAGCACCCAGCGGTCGCCCTTGCGCTCGGCCCGGGTCTTGAGGCTGGCGGCGTCTGAACCGGCATCGGGCTCAGTCAGGCCAAAGGCGCCAATCCATTCGCCTGTCGCCAGCTTGGGCAGGTACTTGCGCTTCTGCTCCTCGCTGCCCAGCTGCACAATGGCCGTCGTGCCAATGCCGCAGTGGGTGCCAATGATCGACGTAAAGCCGGCATGAGTCCGGCCTAGCTCTTCGTAAACCAGGGCTTTCGCCTGCATGGGCAGTTCCAGGCCACCGTACGCTTCGGGAATGGAGAGGCCGAAGAGGCCCAGGTCGCCGGCCGCCCGCAGCACCCGCTCCGGAATCTGGTCCTCCTGCTCAATCTGCCGCCAGATTGGTTCCACTTCCCGCTCACAGAACTCCCGGACCAGGTCCTTGAGTTGCTGCCAATCCTTCGAGATTGCAAAGTCCACAGTGTTACCTCCCTTGAAAACGTGGGGCACGCTTTTCGAGAAAGGCAGCCAGCCCTTCCCGGGCGTCTGCGCTGCTGAATGCGACGGCCTGCGCCAGCCGTTCCAGCATCAGGCCGGTCCGCTGGTCGGCATCGGTGGCGGCCAGGGCGGCCGCCTTGATGAGGCCGAGCGCCAGGGGGCCTTTGGTAATCAGCCTTTGAGCGAGGGCATGGGCATCGGCCAGGAGGTCAGCGGGCTCGGAGAGCCGGCTGACCAGCCCAATGTGCAGCGCCTCGGCCGCGTCAATGATCTCGCCGGTCAGCAGGAGGTGCTTGGCCCTGCCGAGCCCCAGCACCCGCACCAGCCGCTGGGTGCCACCTGCGCCGGGGATGATGCCAAAGTTGACCTCCGGCTGCCCGAAAGCGGCGGTGGTGGCGGCAATGCGGATGTCGCAGGCAAGCGCCAGTTCACAGCCACCGCCCAGGGCGTAGCCATTCACAGCGGCAATGACCGGCTTGGGCAGCCGCTCAATCTTGTCGTACACTTCCTGCCCCAGGCCGCCCAGCACATCTGCCACGGTCCGTTCCCGCATGTACGCAATGTCGGCCCCGGCCACAAAGGCCTTCTCCCCGGCCCCGGTGATGATGACCACTCTCACGGCGTCATCGCTCCGGGCCCGGTCCAGATGCTCTCCCAGAGCCAGCCAGACCTCCGGGTTGACCGCGTTGCGAACCTGCGGCCGGTTGATGGTCAGGGTCATGATGCCGTCGGACAGCTCCGCGATGATGCTCATGACCCTGACCCCTCCCGGGTGTAGTCGTAGACGCCCTTGCCCGTCTTCCGGCCGAGGCGCCCGGCCTTGACGTACTTGATCAGGAGCGGACAGGGCCGGAACTTCTCGCCCAGCGTCTGGTGCAAATACTCCAGCACCTTGAGCCGGACATCCCAGCCAACCATGTCGCCCAGCTCAAACGGGCCCATGGGGTGGTTGAGGCCCAGCTTCAAGGCCTTGTCGATATCCCGCGCCGAGGCGACGCCTTCCATGAGCATGTAAAAGGCCTCATTGCCGATCATGGCGTTGATGCGGCTGACAGCAAAAGCCGGGAACTCATTGACCTCCACCGGCTCCTTGCCCATCCGGCGGGCGACGGCAAAGGTAACGGCGACGGTTTCGTCAGTGGTCTCCAGTCCCCGGATCACTTCCACCAGCGCCATCCGGGGCACTGGGTTGAAGAAATGCATGCCCACGATCCGACCGGAGATCTGGGTGGCCGCTGCGATCTCGGTAATGCTAAGCGCGGAGGTGTTCGTCGCCAGCACGGCATGGGCCGGCGCCGTTTCCGCCAGGGTGCGGAAGAGGTTCTGCTTGACCGTCATCTCTTCGAGGACGGCTTCGACGACAAAGTCCGCCTGTGCCGCGGCTGCCTCCAGGTCCATCACCGGCTCCAGATTGGCCAGCGTCCGTTCCCGGACCGCCGGCTCCACTTTGCCCAGGGTGACGCCCTTGTCCAGGTCCGCCCGGATGCGGGTCAGTGCCTTCTCCACCTGGGTGTGTGAGATGTCATATAGAAGCGTTCGATACCCACCTGCGGCCGCCACCTGGGCAATGCCCAACCCCATGGTACCGGTGCCGGCGACCAGGATGCATGTAACCTGTCCTGCCATGTGACTCTTGCCTCCTATACCTGTGCCTGTCGGCTCCCGACCAGCCGCTTCAACTCCTCGGTCAGGGCAGGCAGTACGGTCTTGTAGTCGGCAACCAGCCCCAGGTTGGCGCGCCGGAAAATCGGCGCCTCGGCATCCTTGTTGATGGCCACCACGGTCTTGGCGCCGGAGATGCCCGCCAGATGCTGGCTGGCCCCGGAGATGCCCACGGCGATATACAGGTCGGGTGCAATCAGGGTGCCAGTCTGGCCTACCTGCCAGTGCGGCGGCACCCAGCCTGCGTCACAGGCGGCCCGGCTGGCCCCCATAGCGGCCCCGAGCACCCCGGCCAGATGCTGCAGTGCGGCAAAGGCCTCAGCGCCCCCCATGCCCCGGCCGCCCGCGACGACAATGCGGGCCTCACCCAGAGGAACGCCCTCCGTCGCCGCGCAGATCCGCTGGGCAATCCGGCTGACGGCCACCTCCGGGCTCGCACTGAACGGCACGGCCTGCACCGTGCCGGTGCGGTTCGGGACAGCCACCGCCGGGTCCTGAGCGCGTGGCCGCAGGGCCACGACCTGCCGATCGCGCCTGGAGCCATAGGTAGCCACCGCCTTGCCGCCGTAAACGGGACGGAGCCACCTGACCATGCCGCCCTCGACCCGGAAGCCGGTGCATTCCGTGACACAGGCGGCCTCCAGCCGCCAGGCCAGACGGGGTGCGAGCTCGCGCCCCTGGGAGTCCTGGGCCAATAGGGTGATGCAGGCGCCGGCCGCGGTTACGGCGGCCAGGAGCGCATCGCGGTACAGCTCCGGCTGGTACTCTGCCAGAATCGGGTCCGTAACGGCATAGACGTGCACGGCGCCATGGGCGATGGCCTGGGCCGCCGCCTGTGCCGCATCAGGCCCTACCACTGCCGCGTGGAGTTCCCCGCCCAGAGCCCGGGCCAGGGCGGCGCCCGCACTCAGCGCCTCCAGGGCGCCACGGGTTAAATGCCCCCCAGCCGAACCACCATAGACAAGCACGTTCTGCATTGAGTCACCTCCTCAGACAACCCGAAGGGCGCGCAGCCGCTCGGCCAGGGCAAGGCCTCTGGCCGGGCCGTCATCGCCGTCGACGATTTCGCAGCCCGCCTCTGCTGTCGGCAGTGTCAGTTCCTCCAAGATGACGGATGGCTCGAGCCGCCCGCCGTCCAGGTCCAACTCGCCTGCGGCGACCGTCCGAACTGGCTTGCGGCCAGCCTGCAGGAGATCCTTCACCTTGGGCAGGCGCGGAACATTGCTGTCATCATTGGTCACCGTCACTACCTGCGGCAGCCGGGCCTGAACCAGAGCGATCCCGCCTTCCACCTCGCGGTGCAGGCGCACCTCTGCCCCATCTGCCTCCACTCGCCGAACAACCGTCACGCAGCCAAAGCCCAGCTCCTCTGCCAGCATGGGGCCGACGAGGCTCCGCTCAATGTCCGCAGCCTGCCGGCCGCACAGGACCAGGTCAGCACCGCCAATCAGGCGGATCGCGCGGGCCAGGATGTGCGCAACCGCCGGGGCGTCTAGCTCCTGCCAGGCCGGATCCCAGATCCGGACGGCTTCATCGGCGGTCATGGCCAGTGCCCGGCGCAGCACCTCCTCTGCCCCTTTCTCCCCAACCGTCATGGCCGTCACCGTGGCCCCGATTTTCGCTTTGAGCTGCAGCGCCACTTCCAGAGCGTTCTCGGCATAGGTGTCCATGACCAGCTTGGCGCTGCCCTGGACCGGGCGCAGGGTGGACGGGTCAATGCGGAAGTTGCTGGGCGGAATCTCCGGGTCCAGCGTCTGCTTGATACAGACCACAATCTGCATGGCCTCTCCCTCCAGTCGGCAGGCGGCGGGCGCCCCCGCCTTATCTGAACAGGTCCTTCTCAGCGGGCCGCACCAGTTCCCTGGCTGACCCTTCTCCACGGGGATATGAGTAGCCCCGAACAATGGTCACCGGCACTTTGTCGAGCTTGTTCTGTGTCAGTTCGGCCGCCGCGGCCAGTTCGTCGGCCACGGCCAGCATGGTCACTTTCAGTTCCCGGCCTTCGGCATCGTTCATGCCACGGTAGTCCATGATCGGCCGCATGCCTGCGACGCCAATGGCGACATTCGTCTGTCCCAGGCGCCACGGGCGACCGAAGGTGTCGGAGATGATCACGGCGACCTCCACCCCGGTCATCTGCATGAGGCCATCCCGAATCCGGCCGGCCGAAGCGTCCGGATCAATCGGCAGCAGACAGAGCTGCCCGCCGCCCACATTGGAGTGGTCCACGCCTGCGTTGGCGCAGACCAGCCCGTGGCGGGTCTGGACAATCAGCGACCCGCCTGCCATGCGGACTACTCGATCCGTCTCTTGCAGGACCACCTCGACTTCGCGGGGGTCCTTGCCGAACTCGGTGGCGAAGTGGACGGCCAGAGCAGACGGCTCCACGTTGCTCAGGCTCACCAGCCGCCCTTCTGCCTTGGAGATAATCTTCTGGGTTACCACGAGCACGTCGCCGTCCTGAACGCGCATGTCTGCCTGCCGCAAGGCCTGGAGAATCAGCCGGGCAATGTCGGCACCCGGCGTCACTTCGGGAATCCCGGGCACTGGAATCAGCCGTACTTCACCGAGCATGCCGCTTGCCTCCTACCTGTCTGCTCAGGACGATGGCCGCCCTGGCTACTGCCTCCGCCGCCTCCGGCGTGGTCATAAGCGTGTCCATGACGTGGACGCGCAGCCCCCCGTGCAGCTCCGCTGCGGCCGCACGGTCCTGTTCATCCATGATGTACCCGTCCAGCAAGGCTCCGTACCAGGCCGCGATCCCTGCGGCAGTGGCCGTTCCGCCCAGGTCCCGCAGCATGCGGTCAGCCGGCCCCTTCACCGGCTTGCCGTCAATCAGCGGGCTGACCCCAATCACCGGCTTCTGCGCCAGCGCTTCCCGGACGCCCGGCAGGGCCAGAATTGGCCCCACGCTGACCACCGGATTGCTGGGCGGCAGGAAGATGGCATCAGCCGCGGCAATGGCCTCCAGCACGCCCGGAGCGGGCACGGCCCGGTCAAGGCCCTGGAACTCGACCCGGTGAATTGCCGGCTCCATGCGGTGCTCAATCAGATAGGACTGAAAGTGCAGCCGCCCGACGCTGGTCTGCAGGTAGGTGGCGACGGGCTGGTCGGTCATGGGCAGCACTCGGGCCCGAACTCCCAGGCGCTGCCGCAGCAGATCAGTCACCGCCGTAAGCGACAGGCCCTGGTGCAGGTACATGGTACGGAGCAGGTGCGTGGCCAGGTCCCGGTCGCCCAAGTTGAAGCAGGGGCGATGCTCGTAGTACTGCGCCATCACCTGCTGGGTGACGAAAGTATCCTCCCGCCAGCCCCACTTACGGATGGGGTCCAGGACCCCGGCCAGGGTGTACAGGTTGATGTCGATGTCCGGCGAGATGTGCAGCCCATACATGTCGAGGTCGTCGCCGGTGTTGACGACCACAGTCACCTGCTCCGGAGGGATAGCCCGCACTAACCCGGAGACAAAGCGCGAACCGCCCACTCCACCGGCCAGCACCACATACATGCGCGTCACCTCTGTCCCAAGGCCTGAAACCAACCGGTCCGGTCGGGCACCAGCCGCTTCAGATCGATGCGGCGGAGCCATTCACTGGTGGCTGTCCTCTGCCTGAGTGTGGAAAAGAGAACCAGGTCGTGCGGGTGATCAAGGTCCAGCGCCAGGGAGCGGACCTGGCAGAGCCGGGTTTCGGCGCCGGCTGCCCGGGCGGCTTCCACATGGCGGGCGGAGCTTATGGCCCCGTAGGCAGGAGCGATCAGACCGGCCGGCTGCATGAGCAGGGCGCCGGTCCCCCGGTCATGGGTCGGGGCCACCACCAGGCTGGGCGTCCGGGGAGCCTGACTCACCAGATCGCGCAGGTCTTGCGGTGTCACCAGCGGCACATCCCCCGGTACGATCAGCACCCCGCTGGCGCCACGCCCGATCGCCGTGCGGATGGCGTCAGACAGAGCTCCGTTCAGCGTCCCGGCCGTGTCCGGCCAGCACTCGGCACCGAGTGCCCTGGCCCGGCGGGCGACCAACGGGTCGGCGGTGGTGACTGCCGTCAGTTCAGCCACCTCGCTCCGGCGAAGTGCATTCAGCACGTCTTCCAGCATGACCAGGGCCAACCGGGCGCGGTCTTCGGGACCGAGCAGTTCGGCCATGCGGCCTTTCGCGTGCCGGAGTGGCTTCACGGGAACGATCGCGGCGAGCATGCCGGTCGCCTAAGCCTTGCTGCGGGCGACGGCCGCGAACATTGGCTGGTGCAGAAGCCGCTGGGAAATCGACATGGCCACCAGGCTGCTGATGCCCATTTTGACCATGTTGAACGGCACCAGGCTGATCGCCATGGTGGCCGCCTTTGCTCCGCTGATGCCGTGGGGCGGCAGGAACAGATAGATATTGGCCGGTACCATCACCAGGGCGGCAGCCACCACGCCGGAGGCCGTCGCCACGGTGGCCCGGAAGAGGCTCTGCCCGGGACGGTAGAGCGTCCCGGCCACAATAGCCACGACCGCGGCCACGGTGAAGTTGGCCAGGTACCCGATCAGCACAAACTTACCGCTAATCAGCATCGCCAGGACGTTCTTGAGGGCAGCAATGGCCAGGCCGGCCACCGGGCCCATCAGCAGGCTGCCGACGACCACGGCAATGTCACTCGGGTCATATTTCAGGAACGGCGGGAAAAAAGGCAGGGGGAAGCTGATTAGCTTCATGAGGACGGCAGCGATGGCACCCAGGACGCCCACGCGCAGAACGGTCTTCAGATCCACGCCGATACTCCTCCTCCGGGATTGGGCGGGTTCCCCCACCTTCCGGTGGGGGAACCCGCAGATCTAGCTGAAATGCGGCACGATCTCGTTGATCAGCGTGTCGATCTGGTACGGGTCAGAGCTGACCGGACCAAGGACCATGTAGGTGCAGCCGTTTTCGGCCAGTCCCTCCAGCCGCTCAATAATCTCGCTGGTGGTGCCGAGCATGTAACACTCCTGGAGATGCTCGTAGGAGCGGCGCTCGCCCATGGCCCGGACGAAGTAGGGCTGCTGGACGGCCAGGGCGTCCTCCCGCTTCTTGAACGGGGTCAGGTGGGTGAAGTTGCAGTGGCCGAAGACTAGTTCGTCGGGATTGCCGCCGGCCTTCTTGCACTCCTCCCGGATTAGCCCCCAGTCCCGGATCAGCCATTCCTGGGTGCCGGAGCACCGGGAAAGCCAGTTCTTGTGCTTCAGAATCCGCTTGACCACAGAGGGATGGATATAGCCATAGGTGTCGTGAATGTCGGGGTCATCTGTGGGGTCGGGCACGCGGGCGCCGCCTGCCACCCAGACCGGCGGCATCGTGCCAATGTGGGGCTGGATGGAGACCTCGTCAAAGTGGTAATGCTTGCCGTGGTAAGAGGCGATCGGTTTCTCAAGCAGCTCTTTGACCGCGTCCAGAATCTCGTCCGTCCGCCTGCCCCGCTCTTCAATGCGGGTACCGGTCACGTCGTACTCCTGCTTGTGCCAGCCCGGCCCGGCGCCCAGTTCAAAGCGGTTGCTGCTCAGCACCTGGATGGTGGCAATCTCCTTGGCCAGCAACACCGGATTGCGCACGGGCAGCACCAGAATGCCAGGCGCCAGCTTGACGTTGCGGGTGACAGCGGCGGCATAGGTGAGCATCTCCATCGGCTCCAGCCAGGAGCCGCCATAAAGGCCCGGCGCCACCAGCAGGTGGTCGATAACCCAGATATCCACGCCCGCGTGGTCCGCCTTGACGCACCATTCCTTCAGGTAGTGAGCGGGCTCCCAGGTGTTGTCCTGGGGCCACGCGAAGCTGGGAAGCCAAACGCCAAACTTCATCTTTGCCTTGCCCATGGGAAATGCGATCCTCCCTGCAGTGACCTACTTTTTGAAGTAGCGGATCTCAAAGGTGACGCAGCCGACCGGCACACTGTAGGGCCCATGCAGCATCCCCGGCGGGCGGCAGGCGTACATGCCTTCGGTGAAGGTCTTGCCCAGGGTCTTGTCAATCAGGCCGCCCTTGACGATGTAGACCTCTTCCCAGAACTCATGCAGCAGCCGGTCAGAGGTCTCCACGCCCGGCTTGAAGTAGAGCAGCCGGGTATGATCCCCGCTCTCCTCATCCATGCTGAGCACCCGTTCGTAGATGCCGTCCGGGTAGCCCGGCACCGGCTTCCACCCAATCTCCTGCTCGGGGTCGAAAAACTCGAACTCCGGCTTGCTAAAGGCCATCTCTGCTCTCCCCTTCCCTTTGAAATGAAACAAGAAACCCGCCGTCTATTTGATGTAGTTCAGGGTCCGCACCCGGTAGGCGCAGCGCAGGGTGCGACCACGGCGGGGATCTTCCAGGTGAACCGTAAATGTGGGCGACGGCCGGAAGTGGCCGTCCAGAACCGGCAGGGTCCCGGAGTAGACAGCCGCCCGGCCCAGTGGCTCCCGCAGGCTGTCCCTGACGTACTGGAGAATGTCCGCCGGCGTCATCATGGCCGCAAGGCGCCCCTCCTGGTACAGCACCTCGGGGCCGTCATCGCCGATCCAGGAGCGGAGGATCAGCTCGTCCCAGTGATCGGCCACGTCAGCCAGCCGCCAGACCTCCCGGGAGACGGTCTTGCTGCAGAGCTGCTTGGCCCGGGGAATATCGGTCATTTCGAGCTGGCGGTCGGTGTGATCGCTCCCGACGCCAATCAGCAGCTCCCCCTGGTCGGTGAAGAGAACGAATTCGGCCTCGCCGGACGTCGCGTCGCTCAGGACCGTGATCTCATCTGCCGTGGTCAGCAGCTCCGGCGTACAGGCGAACAGCGTGGGCACCCGTTTGGGCGCCGGAATCCCGTGGGCTGCCAGGTCGTCGATGTGCGCCTGGACGGCTGCCCGATTTCGGCCGGTGTACCCGGCCATGATCAACTTGTCGACCTGGACCGCCCGGTCTGTGCCATCAAGCCTCAGCGTGAGCGTGGACACGTTGCCCTTCCTCCTTTACCGGCTCCGCAGTACTCGATCTTGAAGGGGCGGGAACTCAGCCCGGCAGCTGCGCACCAGACCCGGGTCGACGGTGGCCGTAATCACCGCCGGACGCTCGTTGCCGGCGGCGACGGTGGCACCCCATGGGTCGACCACCATGCTGTGCCCCAGGTACTGCTTCCCCTGGTTGATGCCTGCACAGTTGCAGGAGATGAGGTAGGCCTGGTTCTCAATCGCCCGCACCTGGTTCAGGGGGATCCAGTGGTGCAGGCGGGGGTAGGGCCACGCTGACACCACGAGCAGGAACTCGGCGCCCTGCTCCACTTGAGCCCGATACAGCTCGGGGAAGCGCAGGTCGTAACACGTGCTGATCCCCACCGTGCCGAACTCCGTCTTCGCCGTAACGACCTGGCTGCCAGGCGTCAGAATCCGGGTCTCGGCGGAGCCATAGCCAAAGAGGTGGATTTTGCGGTAGGTGGCGAGGAGCTCCCCGTTGCGGTCAAAGAAGAGGCTGGTGTTGTAGAGGTGCTCTCCGTCCGCTTCGACCAGGCTGCCGGCCAGAAGGTAGGCCCCCTTCCGCCGGGCCGCTTCGGACATGGCGACGGCGGTCTCGCCGGAGAGCATTTCGGCGTCCGGGGCGTACCGGTCAAAGGAGAAATACCCGACGGTCCAGATCTCCGGCAGCAAGATCAGGTCCGCCTCCGGCAGTTCCGCAATCATGCTGGTGACCCGCCGGAGGCGGTCGGACCTGGTCTCATGATCCGGCACCTCAAGCTGAAGGGAAGCGATTCGCACTGGTGACACCTCCTCATACCATGGATCTGTGTGTGACTCGCAGTGTATTGTATACAATCCACAGTTTAAACTTTTGGATATTCTTTCGTCAATAAGTTTTCTGCGATTGGCTCAAGAAGCCTCGCCGATGAGTGCGCCGAGGTGCGTCGATCGCTTTCACTTTGCGTCGGAGTCGGCCACAGGTTACTTCGTCGATTGTATACGATACACCGCGGGAGGCGGAGAGCCGCCTCCCTTTCGCTTCCCCTACAGACTGGCCAGTGCCTGGTCGAGCGCTGACTGGAGCGCCCGGGTCGCATACACCTGTGCAACCTCCCGGCGGTAGCTGCCGCTGGCATGCAGATCAGACGGCGGATCCATGGGTTGGACGGCAGCCCTGGCCGCCTCAGCCAGCAGGTCCGAAGTCAGTACCCGACCCTTGAGCAGTGCCTCGGCCGCTTGTGCGCGGTGCGGCAGATCGCCCACGCCCGAAAAGACGAGCCGGGCCGCGGCACAGGAACCCCCTTGGTCCAGAGCAATGCCTGCCGCCACTCCGACCATGGCAAAATCGCCATGCCGGCGCGCACACTCCAGGTAGGCCCACCCGCTGCGGGGCACCGGCGGTGGCACTCGCACACCGGTAATCAGCTGGCCCGGCGCCAGGGCGGTGGTCATCAGACCCAGGAAGAAGCTTCCGGCCGGGCACTCCCGTTCCCCGTCGGCCCCCGCGATCAGCACGGTGGCCTCAAGGGCGACCAGCGCCGCCGGCAGTTCAGCCGCAGGGTCGGCATGGGCGACGCTGCCGCCCAGGGTACCCCGGTTCCGGATGGCGTTGTGCCCAATGAGGGAAGCAGCCTGCGCGAGCAGCGGCGCCCGGTCCCGCACAAGGGGCGAAGCGGCCAACTCGCGGTGGCGGACCAGCCCGCCGAGAGCCAGGCCCCCGTCCCCCGTCGATTCGATCTCCGCCAGGCCTGGAATCCGTGTGATGTCAACGAGATACGCAATCCGGGAGAGCCGCAGGTTCAGCACCGGCAGCAGGCTTTGCCCGCCGGCGAGGGGCTTGGCCTCGTCAGGGTGCTCGGCCAGAAAACGGAGCGCACCCGTCAGGCTTTCCGGGCGCACATAGGAGAAAGGCGCTGGCTTCATTGGGCACCCCCCCGGATCAGCTTTAGCACCAGTTCCGGCGTGACCGGGGTCTGGTCGACCCGCGCGCCGAACGGGGCAAGGGCGTCCGTAACGGCGTTGGCAAGGCAGGCTCCAGGCGCAATGGCGCCCCCTTCGCCGACACCTTTCATGCCCAGGGGCGTGATCGGCGACGGGGTGTGCAGCGAGACCACCTCCACCGCGGGGGCCTCGGCGGCGCTGGGCAGCAGGTAGTCAAGGAACGTCCCGGAGAGAAGCTGGCCATTCTCGTCGTATACCAGGTGCTCCAGGAGCGCACCGCCGATGCCCTGGACGGTGCCGCCCACAATCTGGCCATGGACGATCATGGGGTTGATCACGGTGCCGCAGTCGTCCACGACGACGTAGCGGAGGATCTGCACCTCCCCTGTGGCCGGATCAACTTCCACAACGGCGGCGTGCAAGGCGTTGGCAAAGGCGCCGGTGCCCGGCGCGTTATCAAAGAACTGCGTCGCCTCGAGGCCGGGGCCCAGGTCCGCAATCAGTTCCGCCCGGTAGTACGCGGTGCGGGCACACTCCTGCAGGCTGACGGCGCGGTCGCCTGCAGCAAAGCTCCCCCCGGCGTAGGTGATCTCCTCCGGTCTGCACTCCAGAATGCGGGCGGCGATGCGCTCCAGCTTCTGGCGCAGGGTACGGCTGGCGCCCATGACGGCGCCCCCGCCGATCACCGCGCTCCGGCTGGCGAAAGTGCCCATGCCGTACGGGCTGACAAGGGTGTCGCCGTAGACCACCTGAATTTCGTCAATGGGGATGCCCAGTTCATCGGCCGCAAGCTGCGCCAGGGTGGTCTCCAGCCCCTGGCCGTGCGAGTGAATGCCGGCGGCAATCCAGACCTTGCCCTGCGGGTCCATGCGGACCGTGGCGCTGTCAAAGCCCACCGTGACGGGCAGGCCCCGCTTGGAGAACTCGGCCAGGGCATGGGCGGTCTGCTCGGTGTAGTTGGCCAGCCCAATGCCTATCAGGCGCCCCTGCTTGCGGGCTGCGGCTTGCTCGGCGCGCACCCGGTCGTAGTCCAGGACTTCTTTGACCTTATGCACGGCTTCGACCAGGCTCCCGGAGTCAATGAAGAGGCCGGTGGCGGTCGTGTAGGGGTAACTGTCAATGAGGTTCTTCAGCCGCACCTGGGCCGGATCCAGCCCCAGTTCCCGGGCCAGGTCATCGACCGCCCGTTCGACGGTGAAGCAGACCGCAGGCCGGGCCACGCCCCGGTAAGGCCCCAGGGGCGTTTTATTGGTGCAGACAGTCAGAGACTCAAACTGGTAGTTGCGGATCATGTAAGGGCCGGGCAGGTTTCCGGCGGCCATGCCGCTCTCCATGGATGCCGTCCATGGCCAGGGAGAGTACGCGCCAGAGTCCACCACAATCCGGGCTTTCACACCCAGGATAGTCCCGTCCCGCCGCGCGGCCACCTCCACGGTGTGCAAGTGATCACGGGCGTGAATGCTGGTGAGGAAGTCCTCCCGCCGGTCGGCGATCCACTTGACCGGCCGCCCCAGCAGGCGAGCCAGGTAGGGGATGATCACTTCCTCGGGGTAAAGGCAGCACTTGATGCCGAAGGCGCCGCCTACGTCCGGCGCAATGACCCGAAGCTGGTTTTCCGGGAACTGCAGCAGTTCCGCCACCCCTGAGCGAATCAGGTGCGGCACCTGCGTCGATGTCCACAAGGTGAGGTTGCCGGTGGCGGCGTCATACTCCGCCGCGCAGCCGCGTGTCTCCATGGGCACGCCGGTATGACGCTGGTTCCGGTAGGTCCGTTTGAGAATGAGATCTGCCTCCTGAAAGGCTCCCGCCACATCCCCAATCGTCGCTTCGCGATGCAGGAACAGGTTGTCGCCCCACTCCGGATAGAGCAGGGGAGAGCCTGGCTCCAACGCCTGCAGGGCATCAGCCACGACCGGCAGCGGGTCATAATCGACCAGGACCTGCTCCGCGGCATCTTCGGCAAGGTACCGACTCTCGGCGATGACGGCAGCGACCGCTTCGCCCTGATAGCGCACGGTCTCGGCCGCCATGACCGGCCACTGGGGCGACCGGAAATTCGGGTAGCGAGCGGTGCCCATAATAGGTCGGAGCTTCTCCCTGACCTCCTTGCCGGTGACCACCGCGACCACACCGGGCAGCGCCCGCGCGGCCCCGGCCTCCACGCCCAGAATGCGGGCATGGGCATAAGGGCTGCGAACAAAGGCGACGTGGAGCAGCCCGGGGAGCTTCAAATCCCCCACGTAGCGGCCCCGACCGGTCAGCAGCCGTGCGTCTTCCTTGCGCAGAACTCGGGCGCCCAGGTACCTGGCATTCATCTCTGCGCCGCCTCCTCTCGCAGCCGCCGGGCGGCCAGCTGCACGGCGCTCACGATCCCGGCGTAGCCCGTGCAGCGGCACAGGTTGCCGCTGAGTCCCGCCCGGATTTCCGCCTCGGAGAGGTCGGGCTTCTCTCGGAGCAGGTCAACAGCCGCCAACACCATGCCCGGCGTGCAGAAGCCGCACTGCAGGCCATGGGCCTCCCGAAAGGCCTGCTGCACCGGATGCAGCTCGCCGTCCGGCTCCGCCAGCCCCTCAATGGTGATAATCTCGCTGCCATCGGCCTGGGCGGCCAGCACCAGGCAGGAGCGCACGGCGTGGCCATCCATCAGCACCGTACATGCGCCGCAGACACCATGCTCACAGCCGAGGTGCGTGCCGGTCAGGTTCAGATCCTCACGCAAGAAATCAGCGAGCAGGAGACGGTCGTCAACCACTGCGGTGACCTGGCGACCATTGACCATCATCTGTACCCGCACACCCACGCCCCACTCATCCTTTCTGTCTCTAGAGCCCCAGGTAGCTGGCCCGTATCGCCGGGTTGGCGAGCAATTCGCGACCGGTCCCCGCCATCACAATCCGGCCGGTCTCCAGCACATACCCACGCTGCACGACGCTCAGCGCCACTTCGACGTCCTGCTCGACAATGACCAGGCTCAGCCCATCACGGTTGAGCTGCTGCAGGCTCGCAATCAGCTGGTCCACCACAATGGGCGCCAGACCAAGCGACAGTTCGTCGATCAGAAGCAGCCTGGGCGCTGCCATCAGCCCCCGCCCGATGGCGCACATCTGCTGCTCGCCGCCGCTCATGACGCCGGCCAGCACCTTTCGCTTCTGCGCCAGGGTGGGGAAGAGTCCATATACCCGGTCCAGCTCCCGCTTGAGCTGAGAAATGGAAGCCGTCCGGCTGAACGCACCCATCCTCAGGTTCTCTTCCACGGTCATGCCGCCAAACAGGCGGCGGCCCTCCGGGACCTGCACAATGCCGGCCCGCACCTGCGCCACGGTGCTCAGGGCGGAGATCTCGCTCCCGTCAAGGAGTACCTGCCCCTCCGTCGGCCGCAGCAGGCCGGCAATGGCCCGGATGAGGGTGCTCTTGCCGGCGCCGTTGGCGCCCACCAGGGCGACCAGTTCCCCCGCGCCTACCGTGAAGTTAATCCCACAGAGCACAGGGATTTCGCCATATCCGGCAGACAGGTTGGACACCGTCAGCATCTAGGCACCTCCTCGGGCGGCGTGTTCGGCGGCGACCTTGGCGTACCGGTCGCCCAGGTAGGCCCTGATCACGCTGGGGTCTGTGACCACAGCCGCCGGGGTGCCCTCCGCAATCTTCTCGCCGTGGTGCAGCACCACTACGCGGTGGGAGACGGACATGACCGCCTTCAGCACATGCTCGATCAGGATCATGGAGACGCCATAGGTGCCGTTCACCTCACGGACCAGGTCGATGACCTGCTCCATCTCCTTTTGGTTGAGGCCGGCCATCACTTCATCCAGCAGGATGACCTTGGGCTCCATGGCCAGGGCTCTGGCCACTTCCAGCCGCTTGCGCTCGGCAATGGAGAGGGCGTTTGCACTGGCCTGGGCCTTGTGCCCCAGACCCGTCCGCCGAAGCACCTCCTCCGCTTTGTGCCGAGCGGCGTGAAGGGAGAGCTGCCGCTGGTTCCCGAACATCGCGCCAATGGCCACATTCTCCAGCACGGTGAGACCCTTCAGCGGCTTCACAACCTGGAAGGTGCGGGCAATTCCCTGCCGGGTAATGCGGTCCGGCGAAAGCCCGTCCAGGCGGTGACCTCCAAAGAGGATGCGCCCACTGCTCAGGGGGTGGACCCCGCTGATCAGGTTCAGGAGCGTCGTCTTGCCCGCCCCGTTGGGGCCAATCAGGCCCACGATTTCGCCGGAGCGAACCGCAAGATCGACGTTGTGAACGGCAACCAGCCCGCCAAAGGAGCGGCTTACGCCCTGGCATTCAAGAATGGCCGTGCTCATGTACCCCCGCCTCCCAGCCGCTCCCGGACTGAAGCCAGGCCACGAATCAGTCCGCCCGGGACAATCAGGGTAATGGCCATGATCACCATGCCGAGAATGCCCAGATGCCAGTGCAGAAACTTGCCCCAGATCAGATCCGAGAGCATTTCCAGCAGGAAGCCGCCCATCACCGGCCCAATCACGGTGCCCATTCCGCCCAACAGCAGCATGGTGAAAGCCTTGAGCATGATCAGGACGTCAAACATGGCCGGCGGCTCAATAAAGGTCTGCCGGTAGGCATAGATGCCCCCCGCCAGCCCTGTAATCACGGCGCTGACGGCCCAGGCCAGGATCTTGTAACGGATGGCGGGAATGCCCAGGACCCTGGCGGCCTCCTCATCCTCCCGGATGGCTTTCAGCCCATACCCCCAGCGGCTGCGGGCCACCAGCCAGCAGACGAGGGTGGCGGCAATCGCCAGCGCCAGCATGGCAAAGTAAAAGAAGGTGGATTGAACCTTCGGCGGTGCTGACATCAGGGGGAGGATGAACCCCTTGCCACCGCCGGTCCACTCGCTCAGGTTGGTGATCATCTCGCGTGTGCCCAGGCTGACCCCAAGGGTAGCCATGGCAAAGTAATGGCCGCGCAGGCGCAGGACCGGCAGACCCACCAAGACTGCGTAGAGGCCGCAGACGAGCCCCGCAACGGCCAGCGCCGTGAAAAAGCTGAAGTGCAGCCGAACCATGGTCACGCCGGTGACGTACCCGCCCAGCCCGAAGTAGACGACGTTGCCAAAGGCGGCGTAGCCTGTGTAGCCGACAATCAGGTTGAGGCCCTGGGTAATGGCGGCGTACATGAAGATGCCGGCAGCCACTCGCATCCAATAGCCGGTCAGAACCCCCGGCAGTGCCAGCAGCACGGCCAGAGCCACTGCGGCCCCGAGGGTCGGCAGGAATCCCGCCACAGCATAGCGCTTGCTCATCCGTGTGCCTCCCCGAAGAAGCGCTTCCCGAGCAGTCCCTGCGGCCTCAAGATGAGCAGCAGAATCATCAGCGCAAAGCTGATGGCAGACTGCCAGGTGGCGCCGAGCGCCTGTACGCCCAGTACCTCGACCAGGCCAAGGAGCAGGCCCGCCAGCACCGCTCCGCTGATGCTGCCCAAGCCGCCCACAATGGTCACGATAAATGCTTTGAGCGCCAGCTCTGAAGCGCTGAAGGGCTGGAAGGCGACAATCATGGAGAGCAGTGCACCGGCAGCGCCTGCCCAGGCGGCGCCCAGGCCAAATGTGACTGCGTGGACCGTGGGGACAGAGACGCCGATCATCTCCGCGGCGCCCGGATCGAGCGCCGTAGCCCGAATAGCCTGTCCCACCTTGGTCCTGGCCAGAATCAGGTCCAGGACCCCGGTCAGCCCTACCGCGGCCAGCAAAGCTGCCAGCCGCAGGTAGGTGACCGTGCCGCCGCCCACCGTAAACCCGGCGGCGGACCAGGAAAGCTGGATGATCCGGGGGTCAGGGCTCCAGATGGCCACCATCGCATTCTGAAGTAACAGGTCGAGGCCAAAGGTGAAAGTCAGGACCATCAGTAGGCTTTTCATCACCCGCGGCAGCAGCCAGCGCTGGACGGAGAAGCCCATGAGGAAGAGCGCCAGCATGACCGGCGGAATGGTCAGGAACGGGCTGATTCCCAGGGCTTGATACAGCGTATAGGTCAGGTAGGCTCCCAACACGATGAAAGAGCCGTGCGCCATATTCAAGATGTTGCTAACGCCCCACACCAGCGAGAAACCAACACCGATACACGTGTACAGGCCTCCCAACAGTATGCCGCTGAACACGCCCTGCAGGATCATGGCTAATTACCCCACAGCGGCTTGGGGAAGACCGGCTTCGCCTTCTGGATCTTCTCCGGCCAGATGAGGACCGGCTTGCCGCCTTGGATCTGGATCACGCTTACCGTGGCGGCCGTGTTGACGCCCCGGCTGTCGTACTTAATTGGGCCAAAGAAGGTCTCGGTGTTCGTTGCCGCAAGGACGTCGCGCACGCGGTTGACATCCAGGGTTCCGGCCTTCTCCAGGGCCAATTGCAGGACAAGGCCCGCAGCGCTGGAGCCGGCGACGTTGTAATTGGGCTCATAGCCCTTGGCGGCCCTGAAGCCGTCGTAGTAGTCCTTGGCGGAGCCGAAGACCGGGCCGGTCCAGGCCATGTCCTTGGTCCACCAGTCCGAGCCAATCACGTTCAGGGCATCTGCACCCAGTGTCTCCGTGAACTGCGGCAGCGCCGTCGGCACCGGGAAGACCACAGCCGTGGGGTTGAACTTGAGCTCTTTGGCCTGCCGGATCTGGGCCACGGCGTCATTCATGTAGCCGGTGCCCACCCAGACATCCGGGTTCTTCGCCTTCACCTGGGAAACCAGAGCGGAGAAGTCCTTGGCATCCTTCGGGTACTTTTCGTACAGCACGACTTCCATGCCCACGGAGGTGGCGTACTCCCTGGCGGCCTCGGCGACCGTAAGCGGGAGGAGATCATCCGGGGTGATGATGGCTACCGTCCTGGGCGCCGGGCTCATGATCTTCAACATGTCGAAGATCGGGTTCAGGTTGGTGCTGGACAGCGGCAGAATGCCGAACAGGTACTTGTAGCCGCGGGCGTAGACTTTATCCGAACTGGCCATGGGCGGAATGTTGATCACCTGGTACTTCTCGGAAATGGTAGTCGCCGCCGAGGAGATGCCGCTGCCGAAGGGACCCAGGATAAACTTGACCCCATCCTCGGTGATCAGCTTCTCGGTCAGCTTGGAAGCTGTGTCCGAGTTGCTCTGATCATCGTAGTAGATGATCTCAACCTTGTACTGCTGGTCGCCAATCTTGATGCCGCCGTTCTTGTTGACGGTATCCCGCCAGAAGTCGTAGCCATCGCGCACATACTTGCCTTCCGCTGACAGCGCGCCTGTCAGGCTGACGGCTGCGCCGATTTTCAACACCTGCTCCTTCGCCTGGCCGGCCTGGCCCCCGGCGCTGCTGGGCTCCTGCTTGCCCCCACAGGCGGCCAGAACCCCCACAAGCAGAAGCAGCATCACTGCCAGCCCTTGCTTCACCCGCATAGGAATCACTCCCGTCCCCACGTCTCTGTCCTGCATGCAAACCAGCTCACTCACCCGAACACCTGCTATCCCCCGAGGTAGGCCGCTTTCACCATGGGATCGCGGGCCAGATCCCCCGCCGGTGCTTCCAACACAACCCTCCCGTTTTCCAGCACGTACCCCCTCTCCGCGACCCCCAGTGCCATGCGGGCGTTCTGCTCAATCAGCAGGATGGTAATGCCCTGGTGGATCACTTGTCTGATGAAGTCGTAGACTAATTGGACCACTTTGGGGGCCAGGCCCATGGACGGCTCATCCATCAAGATGACCTTGGGCCGCATCATCAGGGCCCGGCCAATGGCCAGCATCTGCTGTTCCCCGCCGCTCAGCGTCCCAGCGAGCTGCCGGTACCGTTGGCGCAGTATGGGGAACCGCTCCAGAATCTCCTCCCGGGTCTGCCGGACAGCAATGGGATCCGCCACGGTGTAGCTCCCCAGTGCGAGGTTCTCGCCGACGGTCAGTTCCGTGAAGACCTGACGCCCTTCAGGCACTACAGCCAGACCGCGCCGGGCCAGTTCGTGACTGGGGCGGCCGGTCACCGGATTCCCCTCCAGGGTGACGCGCCCGGCCTGTGGAGCGAGGAGCCCGGCAATTGCCTTGAGGACCGTCGTCTTGCCGGCGCCGTTCGCTCCGATCAGCGTGACGACTTCGCCCCGCCGCACCTGGAGGTTGACCCCCTGCACAGCCGTGATGTACCCATAGGAGACCTTCAGGTCTTTCACCTCAAGCAGAGGCTCACCGCTCATGCCTTTCCCCCCGCTGCCTGTGCGGTCTCAAGGTATCCCTCTCCCAGGTAGGCCGCAATAACCCCGGGGTCTGCGCCCACTTCGGCCGGAGTGCCTTCCGCCAGCTTCTCGCCAAAATTGAGGACAATGACGCGCTCGCATACGCCCATGACCATCTGCATGTGGTGCTCAATCAGCAGCACGGAGATTCCCCGGTCGATGACCCGGCGGACCAGGGTCATGAACTCCCCGATCTCGGTGGGGTTCATGCCGGCAACCGGCTCGTCCAGCAGAATCAACGCCGGATTCCCGGCCAGGGCCCGGGCCAGCTCCAGCTTGCGCAGGTGGCCGTAGGGCAGGTCGGCGGCCTGGTCCTGCTCACGGTGCTCCAGGCCAACAAAGGCCAGGCTTGCCCGTGCGCGCTCCCGCGTCTCGGCATCAAAGGCGACGACTCCCCGGATTCGGGACCAGAGGCCCCCGCCTTCGGCATGGGCCGCCACCATCACGTTATCCAGGACAGAGAGCCGCCCGAAGAGCCGGGGGTTTTGGAACGTGCGGCAGACGCCGGATCGGGCCATCTGGTAGCTCCGCGCCCCGGTCATCTCCTTGCCGCGCAAGCTGATTCGCCCGCTGTCGGGGCCAGCCACGCCGGAGATCATATTGAAGGCAGTCGTCTTGCCCGCGCCGTTGGGACCGATCAGTCCCAGAATCTCACCGGACTTGATGGAAAGGTCCAAGTCCTTTACCGCCGTCAGCCCGCCAAAACGCTTGGTGATGCGATGACATTCCAGCAGCATCAGTTGCCCTCCCAACTCGCCACGGGACTCTGGCTCGCTGCCCCGCCGGCGGCCCTGACAGCCGCCGCCTTGCGCTGTCGCAACCGGGCCACCTCGCCAACGACGCCGGCCGGCATGAAGAGGACCACCGCCAACATGATCAGCCCGTACACCAGCAGCTGCACGTTGGCCAGGTCACGCAGCAGTTCGGTGATGGCCAGCAGCAGCGCCGAGCCAACCACCGCTCCGCTGATTCGGTCCACACCGCCGATCAGCACCATGGTGAGGAAGAGCAGGGACTGGCTGACCGTGAATGAGTCCGGGCTGATGTACTGCATGAAGTGGGCCAGCAGCGCCCCTGAGAGCCCCGCCAGCCCGCCGCTGACGGCAAAGGCCACGGCCTTGACCAGCCCCACCGGAATTCCGACCGCATTGGCAGCCAGTTCGTCCTCCCGGATGGCAGCCAGGCTCTTGCCCAGGCGTGTGCGCTGAAAGCCGGCCAGGAGCGCCATGACCAGGACCGCCACGCCCCAAAGCAAGTAGAAGAGCGCCGTGTCCGAGCCCAGGTCCAGCGACCCAAGTGCGAAGGCCGGCACGCCGCGCACACCGCCCGGCCCTCCCGTGAGGTCGATCCAGTTCAGAGCAATTGTGTAGACAATGCCGCCGAACGCCAGACTCCCCATGACGAAGTACGGACCCCGCAGCCGGAGCGTCGGGATGCCAATCAGCAGCGCCGTCACCATGGCACAGGCCGTACCTGCGGCCACTCCCGCCCACCAGGGCCACCCGGCCAGGGTACAGAGCAGCCCGGTCCCGTAAGCTCCAATGGCCATGAACCCTGCCTGTCCTACGGAGACCTGGCCGCCGAAGCCCGCGATGACCGTGAGAGAGAGCGAGGCCAATACCCAGATGGGCAGCAGGTTCACAATCTGAAACAGGTAGCCGGGGCGCCAGCCAACCCCCTTGATCACCCATGGCACTGCAGCCAGGGCAGCGAGGAGCAGACCGTTCGTGAGCGCAGTCCGTCGCTTCACCAATCTCCACCCCCGCCCTGATCAGACTTTCTCGACCGGCGATTTCCCGAGAATCCCCTGGGGCCGCAGCGCCAGCACCGCCAGCAGCACCACGAACGCGACGACGTCCTTGTAGGCTGTGGAGATAAACCAGCCGGCCAGGTTTTCGACCAGGCCAACGGTCAGCCCGCCGACAATGGCTCCCGGGATGCTGGACAGCCCGCCCAGAATTCCAGCGGCAAAGGCCTTGACCAACACGGCCTGGCCCATATTGTACTGGGCGAAGAAGATGGGGCTTACAAGCACGCCGCCCAGCGCCCCCAACCCGGCCGAGAGGGCAAAAGTGACGGGAAGCATCAGGTCCAGGCGGATGCCGACCATTTGGGCCATAGCCCGGTTATTGGCCGTAGCCCTGAGCGCCATGCCTATGGGGGTGCGGAAGAGCAGCCAGTACACAACGGCGATGGCGGCGATGGCCGTCCCCAGAATCACGAGCAGTTGCGGCTCCAGCATGATGCTCCCCAGCTTGATCGACCGGTCGGAAATCGGCGGCACCCGCAGCGGGTCGGAATTCCAGACCAGCAGGGCGATGCTGCGCAGAACAATGCCAAGGGCAATGCTGGCGATGATCATGTTCACCTGCGGGGCGCCTTTCACCAGGAGGCGGCGGAAGGCCACCCGTTCGGTGATCACTCCCACGAGCGCCATGGTGATCACGGCAAGCACCATTGCCGGCAGGTAGGGCATGCCCAGGCCCTGGTACAGGGTGTACACCACCATGCCGCCGAGGGTGTAATACTCCGTCTGGGCAAAGTTGAACAGTCCCATGGAACGATAGACCAGCACAAAGCCGATGCCGATCAGGGCGTAAATACTGCCAACGGCGGCCCCGTTAGCGATGATCTGCCAGAACACGGCCCTGCCCCCCCTGTCGGTTCACCCGGCTATTTCTGCTTGAGAACGAACTTCGCGTCTTTGACGGTGGCCATGTAGATCTCACGGATGTTGTGACCCGATGGCTCGAACTTCACCTGACCGATGACACCGTCGAAGGTGCTTTCCTTTACGGCTTTCGCCAGGCCGGCCCGATTCTTGAGGTCGCCGCCCGCCTTCTCAATGCCCTGCTTCAGCAGGTAGACGGCGTCATAGCCCTGGGCCGAGAAGACATCCACCTTGCGGTTGTACTTGGCCTCAAAGTTCCTGGCAAAGTCAGCGGTGCGGCTCTGGGCTGGTTCCAGGTAGGCCCAGGTGCAGATGACGCCTTCCACGGCGCTGCCACCAAGATCGATGAACTTCTGGGAGACGAAGCCGCCGCCGCCGTAGACCTGTACGTTCTCCAGGCCCAACTTTCGCATCTGGACGGCAATGCGGGCCGCTCCATCCAGCACGCCCCACAGGAGCACGCCCTGGGCGCCTGCCTCTTTCACTTTCAGAATCTGTGAGCTGAAGTCAGCATCCGTCTGCTTCCAACCCTCTACTGCCACCGGCTTCAGTCCCAGCTTCTCAAGGGCGGCTTCTGCCATTTGCTTGCCGCCGACGCCCAGGTCGCTCGTGTCATAAAGAATCGCGATCTTCGTGAACTTCTGCTCCTTGACCGCATACTCCATGAGCTTGTTTACCTGGTCCCGGTCGGACAGATGGAGGCGGAGCACGTTTGCGTATCCAGACTCGGTCAGCTTGGGGTTGGAGGCCACCGTGACGACAAACGGCACGCCGGCCTTGTCCAGCGTCGGCGCCGCTGCGAGCGCCGGGGAGCTTCCGGAACCGATGATGACGGCCATGGCTTCGTCCATGACCCGCTTGGCGATATTGACCGCCTCGACGGGGTCGTTCTTTTCATCGAAGGACTTCAGCACCAGCTGGCGGCCCTTCACGCCGCCGGCCTTGTTGATCTCGTCGACGGCCATCTGGGCGCCCTGCAGCGATGCAGAACTGTACGGAGTCAGCGGGCCCGTGGCGTCACCCATGAACACAAGGCTAATCGGCGACGTGTCTGCCTTCTCAGGCGACGTGGCCGGCCTGCTTGCACAGGCAGAGACAAGCAGTCCCATGATTGCGGTGAAGCCCAGAAGCAGGAGATGCCGGGACTGGGACTTTGAGGATCTCACCGTAACCCCTCCTTCCTTTGGCGGGCACTGGATTTCAGTGCCCGATAACCCCCATGCTCGCTTTTTGCTGGCGCTCGCGCTGTTTCTGGGCGAGCTTGTACATGATCTCCAGCGGCTTGGCAAACTCCGTGATCGGCTTCACCTCAATGCGACCGCTGTCAGCCAGGCCGTCAAACAACGCCTTGCCTCGTGGGGTCCGTACCAGCACCAGCGTCCAGCCATTGGTGCCCACACCGCCTGCCGAAATGTCCGCATGCTCCGAGGAGAAGTCTCCGCAGTGTGAGCACTCCGGTCGGGCGTAGGGGAAGGCTTCTTTCAGGGGAAACTCCCTGACCTCGCCTGATTTCAGGTGGATCAGGACTTTTCCCTTAATGTTGAACTTGGCCACCTCACCCAGGTCGAGCCCCATTTCCTGGGCGATCTTCCCCTGCATCATGCCTTCGTATGTAAAGGTCTCCGAGCAGAGCAGCCCGACTGAAAACGCCACCCTTGCGGCAAAGCCTGCCACGTGCTGCTGCTGACGGTACAGGTTCCGCTCCTCCGGCGCGATCAGCTCGCTGCCTAGCAACTCCTGGTTGAGCAGTTTCCGAATGGGTGACACCTGACAGGGTGTGCCGACAAAGGCGACCCGCTCTACTCCCCTGCGCTTCGCCTCCATGAGGGCGAGCGTGTTGGGCGAGTAGGTGTACCACGATCCGGCACTCTCAAGGATCTCCCGGCGGGTGGTGGCCAGGGCGGGCACCGGCTTGCAGGGCTCCGCTTCTGACGTCCTGGTTACAACGGCGCCGTCAATGCGTCTGGTCTCCAGTGCCCAAAGCAGCAGTGTAGTGACAAAACCGCCATCCTGGCATCGCTCCAGGACAGCAGGGTCCCGGGTCCGCACCCCGTACATCTCCAGGACCATGCCCACGCCCTCCCGGTCTTCGGCGGTCGCCGGCCGCAACCGGGGGCAGACGGAAGCGCACACATCACACCCGACATTCTGACTGACAGGACAGAAGTTGTGCCGATCGGGATCCATCCCGGCTGACGCCAGACGGGAGAAGTCTCTCAGGCTCCATCTGGCCGGATAGGCTTCGGGCTTCTGTCCGTTGTAGTTAAGAACCCCGTATGGACAGGCAACCACGCAGGCTCCGCACTCACTGCAACTGCCCCCAAGGACCACATCATCCATCAGCTCGCGCAGCGTCGGTCTGTGTGACGACACGCCGGGCCCTCCCCTTCTCGGCCTGGCTGTTCCGACAAATTATCTGACAACGGTGCGTTTTGTATACAATATTAAGTCGCAGTATAGTACTAATACAATATACTAGTCAAGTCTTTTTCGTATTGTCTAGATCTTTCGTACAGATGCATTCCGGGCAGTTGACACCCCCGCGATCTATAGGGTAAAGTAATGCGCAGAATGGTATTTTGTATTTTGTATTTTGAAGGGAGGGACGTCCTTGCGAGGAATCGTCGAAGGTTCACGGCTGCGTGAGCGGGCCTATGAGGTCATCAAAGAAGCGATTCTTAAACTGGAGTTGGCCCCCGGACAACCCATTAACGAAGCGGAACTGGCCGGCCAGTTGAACGTCAGCCGGACCCCCATTCGTGACGCACTGCTCCAGCTTGAGGCCGAAGGCTTTGTGGTAATCCAGCCGTTCCGTGGCGCCTTTGTCGCGGAGCTGACCGCGCAGGACACGCTGGACGTCTTTGCCCTGCGGGAGCTGCTGGAGTGTGCCGCTGTCAGCCACGCCGCGCAGAGGTTTGACGCCCAGGAGATCGCGGCCCTGCAGGAGTGGGTTCTGCAAATGGAGCAGGCCCTGGACCAGGGGCGACTCAGCGAGTACTCCACCCTTTCGGACCAGTTCCACCGCCGCATTATCGATCGGTTCGGCAACCGGCGGGTCACCCATGTGCTCAATAACCTGAGCGACCATATCAAACGGTTGCGCACCATGGCACTGCTTGTCAGTCCAAGCCGTGAGTTCCTCAAGGACTACCGGGCGATTCTCGAAGGCATCCAGGCCCACAACCCGGCAGCGGCGGAGAAGGCCATGAAGGCCCATCTCAACCGTGTGCTCCGCACGCTGGTCTCTGAACGGGCCGGGTCCTGAGCGATCCGTGACATACGAATCGAGTAGGCCATGGGGGCATCCCACGGCCTACTCGTTTTTGTTCGTGGCATATCACCCTGACATCACACATACCTCTTGAAGTCCAAACTCATTCGGGACTATAATTTTCCGGTCAACTTACAAGCCCATCTATGGTAAACTCAGAACTTACGTCGGGTAGACGTAAAAAATACGTAACAGAGACGAGGAGAGAGCGTTGAGTCAACCTGCTGTAAAGACTACTCAAATCACTAACACGGCGTGGAAGCAACGCTTCCTCGCGGTTGTCAAGTTCGCACCATTCTTCATCTTCTTCATCTGGATGATCCACAAGCAGCGGGTGGGCCTGATTGCTTCGGGAATCGCTCCCGGCCCCGACATGCTGATCGCCACCATCGGTGCGTTTCTCGCCATCACGCCCTGGCTGCTTCGGGCGGAAGGCCGCAAGCGGCTGCTGCTGATGGCCCTGCTTGATGCGATCATCACATTCATCCTGTTTGCCGATATCCTCTACTTCCGTCAGTTCGGCGATCTCGTCTCGATCGCCTCGTTGCGGTTTCTGCCGCAGCTGGCAACCGTAAAGGACTCCGTTTTCAGCCTGGTGCTGGCTTCGGACATCTGGCTCTGGGCCGACATTCCCATTATCGCCGCCCTCGCCCTGCTGCCCCGCCGCCCCGCGGGCCACTGGCTCGGGCTCCTGCACGGGGCGAGCTTCGGCGTCAGGCCGGCGGCCCTGCTTTCGGTATCGGGCGCCGCCATCGTCGCGGCGGTCGCAGTGCTTGACCCCTTCCTTTCCGCCAAGTACTACGGCCACAGCATGGTCGCCAGCCGCATGGGCCTGCTGAACTACCACGTCTTCGACATCGGCAATTACCTGGGCCGGCTCTCGGCCCGGCTGGTACCCTCGGCGCCGGCCGTGGCCGACGTCCAGCAGTACTTTGCCCCCAAGCGCCTGCCGGAACCTGCCGCGGCGCCCCCGCTGTACGGCGCGGCCAAGGGCAAGAACGTCATCGCCATTCAGGTCGAGTCGCTGCAGGCCTTTGCCCTCGGCCTCAAAGTGAACGGCCAGGAGATCACCCCGAACATGAACCGGCTGGCCAGGGAGTCGCTGAACTTCACCGACTTCTACACCCAGACGGGCCAGGGCGTCACCTCCGATGCCGACCTGCTGGCCAACTGCTCGCTCTATCCCACCCGGACCGGCGCCGTCTATTACGACTATGCCGCCAACGACTTCCGCTGCATGCCCGGGCTGCTGCGGCAGAACGGGTACAACGCGGTGGCGATGCAGGGCATGCCGCCGGATTTCTGGAACCTGGCGTCGGTCTATCCGCACGTCGGGTTTGAGAAGTACTACAACATCAAGGACGGTCTGGTCCTGGACGAAAAAGTCGGCATCGGCCTGTCCGACGTCTCCTTTGTCCGGCAGGCGGCAGACCGGCTCAAGGAGCTGCCGGAGCCATACTACGCGTTCTTGGTGACGCTGACCAGCCATGGCCCCTTCGACTTTGCCGAACTGCCCCGCGAGCTGAATCTGGGCGACCTCGAGAAGACCGACGCCGCCCACTACCTGCACGCCGTTCATTACACCGATAAGGCCATCGGCCAGCTGCTGGACCGGCTGAAGGCGGACGGCACTCTGGACGACTCGGTGGTCATGCTCTACGGCGACCATGCGGGCGTCTTCCGCAGCAACTCCGGCTTCGCCGAGCTGCTCCAGATCGCTGCGGATGATGAAGTCGGCTGGACCCGCATGGAGAAGCGCGTGCCGTTTCTGATCCGGCTGCCGGGAGGCGCCTACGCGGGCGAACGGACCCACGCCGCCGGACAGATCGATATCGCACCAACACTGGCGGGGCTCCTGGGCGTACCCACCGACGCTACGTACTTCTTTGGGCGGAACCTGTTGGCGCAGCCCGCGGGCGCCGTGCCCTTCTATACGGGCTCGGCCATGAACGACGACCTGCTCTTCTGGTCCAAGGACGTCAATCCCGCCCTGGGCAAGTGCTACGACCGGAAGACCGGTGTCCAGGTGCAGATCGATCTTTGCAGGCCCCTGGCGGAAGAGGCGGCGGAGTCGCTGCGGGTCTCCCGTCTCCTGGTGACCCGTGACCTGATCGAGCAACTGGGCAAATAGCAGAAGGCGGCGTCAACACGACGCCGCCTTTTCCCGTCCCCCCTCTTTACGGAAGCCGCTTCCTGAGGCAGACTATTCTACGGACTGCTTCACATGGAGGTACATATGCAAATGAACGCACCTGACCGCAATACGCTCCTGAACGAAGGCGTCGTCGCCAAGCTGCTGCGCTATGTCCAGGTCGATTCGCCGTCATCGGGCGAAGGCGACGCCGTGCCGTCGACGCCCGAGCAGTGGCAGATGGCCCGCCTTCTCGAGGCCGAGCTGAACGCCCTTGGCCTCAGGGACGTCAAGGTGGACGAACACGCCATCGTCACCGCCACGCTGCCCGGCAACGCGCCCGGCGCCCCAGCCATCGGGCTGCTGGCGCATTTCGACACCTACCCCGGCACGCCGGGGCACGGCGTCAAGCCCCTGATCCACAAGGCCTACGACGGCGGCGAGCTCGCCCTCCCCGCCGGGCCGAAGCTGAGCCCCGCCACCCACCCCGCCCTGGCCAAAGTCATCGGCCATGACATCATCACGTCGGACGGTTCGACCCTGCTGGGCGCCGACGACAAGGCCGGCGTCGCCGAAGTGATGGAGACCGTCTGCCGGCTGCTCAAGGACCCGTCCCTGCCCCACGGTGACGTGAAAGTCGGCTTCACGCCGGACGAGGAGACGGGCAAGGGCGTCGCCCACTTTGACGTGGCCGGTTTCGGCGCCGTGGCCGCATACACCTTCGACGGCAGCGTGCTGGGCGAAGTGGAGAATGAGAACTTCAACGCGGCGAATCTAAAGGTGACCATTACCGGCAGGAGTTCCCACACGGGCACTGCCAAGGGCGCCATGATCAATGCCGTCCAGCTGGCCGCCGAGTTTATCGCCGCCATTCCCCCCGACATGCGGCCGGAGACCACCGAGGGCTACGAAGGCTTCATCCATGCGGATGAAGTCAGCGGTGGGGCGGAGCAGGTGACGGTCAGGCTGCTGCTGCGGGACTTTACGGAAAGCGGCCTGACCCGGCAGCATGCGCTGGTAGAGGCGATTCTGAACGGCCTCGAGCAGCGCCACCCGGGCAGCGATACGAAGGTGGCAGTGACCGGCGGCTACCAGAACATGAAAGCCTTCGTCGACAAGGATCCGCGCGTCGTAAACCTGGCCCTGCAGGCCGTTCGGGAGTCGGGCGTGGAGCCGGTCCAGAAGCCCATTCGCGGCGGCACCGACGGCGCCCGCCTCTCGGTGATGGGCCTGCCGACGCCCAACCTCTTCACCGGGGGCGTCAACTACCACAGCCGCACCGAATGGGCGTCGGCCCAGTGGATGGAGAAGGCGTCGGAAGTCGCCGTCCGGCTGGTCGGGCTCTGGGCGAACGAGCGATAAGTCAAAGGGAGCTGCACGCCTGCAGCTCCCTTTTCCACGCGGGCGTGCGCGGCCCCTACTCCTTCTCCGGCCGCATGAAGAACTCGACCTTCCCGCAGGCCGGACAGCTGAACAGCCGCAGGGGCATACCGTCCGGCAGGTGATGCAGCCCTGCGAAATGCATGGGCACCCGGCAGCGCAGGCACTCCAGCGCTTCCGTGCGGTCGGGCGCCGCCGCCCGGGCAAGCAGGAGGCGTTCCACTTCGGTATCGAGGTGCCGGGCGAAGCGGGTCAGGGCCTCAGTGCTGAACTCCCCGGGCGCCTCGGCGCCCGCGTATATCGCCACGGCGGTGCCGGCAGTGGCGCGCAGTTCGGCATCCGGCAGCGTCCGCATGCCCCAGCGGCCCGCCTCATCCTTGGAACTGATCTGCCCCTCCAGCAGGAACCAGTAAATGCGCAGCAGGTTCAGCACGCTGTAGACCGGGTCGTGGGCAATCCGGTCCCGGCTGGGCTCAAAATCGTATATAAGTGCGTCTATGTAATCGGATACCGGCACGGCGGGGAAGATCTGCTGGACGGGCGGTCCGAACAGCACCACGCCGCCCCGGCGCAGAAGAATGGTAAAGTGCGCTGCCAGGTCCCGGTCGACTTTCTGCCGGCTCAGCCACATGTCCCAGTCCAGCCGCGTCAGATTCGCTTCAAAACGCTGCCGCCAATCTTCGCTGAAATGGAGATCATAGGGAAAAGGGTGCCGCCAGTGCTTCAGATCGCTCTCCAGCACCCAACTGACTTCCAGCGGACGGGGCGCCCCGGACTGAGCGAGCATCAGCCCGGCCATGATCCGCTTCGTCTCGGGGGCCATGGGGCGGCGGTTGACCACCAGCAGATCGATGTCGCTTCGTTCAGGGTTAAAGCAGCCCAGGGCCAGGGACCCGTGCAGATAGATGCCGGTCAGGTTGTCGCCCAGCACCGCCCGGGTGTCGCGCACGAAGCGCTTGACCTGGGCGCGGACGGGCTCCGGGGCCGTATCCCAGCTGCATAGCGGCACGATCTCTCCCCCTTTGTCAGCAGCCTGCCATCGCGGCCAAAACATGCTATGATTATGACGAAAACATTTCGGAAACGGCAACTCTCAGGAGGTCTCTTTCGGTGGCGTCTGCCAGAATCCTGCCTATGACGCTGCAAGAATCCGACCCGGCGGCGCTGCTGACCCGACTGCCGCCCGGTCCGGGGCGGTTCCTCCTCGAAAGCGGCCCCATGGGGCCGGCGGAAGTGCGCCGGTGCTCGTTTGCAGGTGCCGAGCCATTCATGACCCTGGTTGTCCGGGGCCGGGAGTGCATCGTTCATGAGGAAGGGCGCACCCGGGTCCTGGAAGGCGACCCGTTGGTCGTTCTCCAGTCGCTGCTCAATCGCTGCCGAGTGAAGGCGAAGGATGGCTTTCCCGGCTTCCCGGGGGGCGCCGTGGGTTACTTTGCCTACGAACAGGGCCGGGTCATCGAACGCCTCCCCGAAACGCCGGCCGCGGACCTGGGGCTGCCGGATATGGTCTTTGGCTTCTACGATGTCGTCCTGATGATCGATCACACCAGCGGCGAGACAGCGCTGCTGCTGGGACCGCCGGACGGCCGGGAGGCCGCAGCGATGAGCAAGGCCCGCCGCTGGGCCGCCGCCCTCAAAAGGGCGGCGCCGGCCCCCGTGCCCCGGGCTGTAGCCGCCGGTCCGGTCGTCTCCAGCATGACCCGCCAGGTTTACCGCCGGGCCGTGCAGACCGCCCTGGACTACATTGGCGCCGGGGACATCTATCAAGTCAACCTGGCGCAGCGGTTCTCGGCTCTCTATACGGGCACAGGCTGGGACCTGTACCGCCGGCTGCGCGCCCTGTTCCCCGCTCCCTTCGCCGCCTTTTTGGAGATGGGCTCCTGGCAGGTGGTCTCCGGTTCGCCGGAACGCTTCATTACCGTGGAAGGCCGCAAGATCGAAACCCGGCCCATCAAAGGCACCCGGCCCCGCTCGGCCGACCCGGAACTGGACCGTGCCCTGGCCGCAGAGCTGCTTGCCAGCGAGAAGGACGCAGCGGAATTGGTCATGATCGTCGACCTGCAGCGCAACGACCTGGGGCGCATCTGCGAATATGGCACCGTTACGGTGCCGAGCCTGCGCCACCTGGAGCAGACGCCGAACGTATGGCATACGGTGGCGTCGGTGGTGGGCCGTCTGCGGCCGGACGCGGACACGGCCAGCATTTTGCGGGCGACTTTCCCCGGCGGGTCGATTACGGGGGCGCCGAAAGTCCGGGCGATGCAGATCATCGCCGAGCTTGAGCCCGTCCGGCGCGACGTCTACACCGGGGCCATCGGCTATATCGGGTTCGACGGGCGGCTGGATTTGAACATCGCCATCCGGACGGCGGTGGTCAAAGACGGTCAGGTCCACTTTCATGCGGGCGGCGGCATTGTGGCCGATTCGGACCCCGAACTGGAGTACCATGAGACCCTTGCCAAGGGCAGCGGCATCGCCCGGGCCCTTGGCGTCAGCCTTGACGGTCTCCCCTGAGCACGGAGGTGCCACGCGCTTGAACTACCTTTACCTCGATATCGGCGGACGGGGGCCGGGGCTGGTGCCGGAGGAGCAGGCGCTCGTGCCTGTCGCCGACCGCGGGTTCTGCTACGGGGACGGGCTTTTTGAAACCATGCTGCTGATCGACGGCGAGATCGGGCTGCTGCCGCTGCATCTGGAGCGGATGACCGGCTCCGCCCGGGCTCTCGGGATTCCGTTTGATTCCGGCCATGCCCGGCAGGGCATCCAGGCTGTGGTCGAAGCGATACGCGACAGCGCCCGGGGTGAGCATTTCCTGCGCATGACCCTGACCCGGGGCTCCGCGGGCCCCCGTGGCTATCAGCCCCCGCCCGACCCGGCGCCCACGCTGGTGATCGCCATCGCCCCTTTTCGCCGCCCGGGCGGCCCCATGTCGGCGATTACCTCTTCGTATCGGGTGGGCGAGCACTCCCCGTTGGCCGCCCACAAGACCATCAGCGCACTGGACAAGGTGCTGGCCAGGGGCGAAGCATTCCGGGCGGGCTGCGACGAGGCGGTCATGCTCAACCTGCAGGGGCGGGTGGCCGAAGGCGCCGCCTCCAACCTCTTCATCGTCCGCAAGGGCCTCTGGATGACTCCGCCCCTCGCTGATGGCTGCCTGCCCGGCATTATGCGACAGCGGGTACTCGCCCTGACCGGGGGCGTGCAGTGGCGCATCGCGCCGGAAGACCTCTTCCGCTGCGACGGGGTCTATCTGACCAACGCACTCATGGGGTGCATGCCCCTGGCCGCCTTGGACGGGCGGGGCCTGCCCTGGGGCGATCCCCCGGCATTCCACCACCGCCTCTGGACCCTCCGGTAAAGAAGGCCGGCCCCCGCCACTTACAGCGGAGGCCGGCCCTTTTCGCTAGTATGTCTGCACCGTCGGCCAGATGGGTCGGGAGATGCCCTGCGTTCCCACACCCATGAAACCACCCAGCAAAACCAGGCACAGCAATAATCCCAGGGCTCGCTTCATCAGGGAATCGCTCCTTTTTTCGTTCGCCGCCAGCGAACTGAGTTTGCGAAAACAAGGGGACGGATTACCGTCCCGCGGGATTGGCCGGCACGGAACTGCGCAGCTCTTCGATTCGCCGGATCTGCAGGGGCCAGAGGTCTTCCAGCGCCTGCTCGTAAGCTTTTTCGGCCCACCCTGCCGCCGCTGCTGCGTCGCCGAGGCTCCGGGCGTTGCTGCCGAGCAGCCAGGCGACATCGGCACGCTGGCCCGCGGTCATCTCCCCGCGCAGCTGCAGCTCTTCGCATATCGCCTGCGACTGGGAAAAATCGCCCACCAGCCGCCAGTAGTACGCCCAGCAGATCTGCACGTAGACCTGCAGCGTCGGGTCACCGTGCTGCGCCAGTCCGGCGGTGACCGCCTCCAGCTCCGGCAGGGCCTCCGCCGTCTGACCGGCCGTCAAATATGACCAGGCCGCTTCGGTCTGGCAGAGCAGCACCTGGCTGAACCGCCCGCGGTCGGCAAATGCCGCGGCTGCCTGCCGGAAGCATGCCGCTTCAGTGGCCGGGTCGGTGCGCAAGAAGCGCATCAGGTGGCCCAGGTTGAACAGCCCGTCCGGCACGAGCCGGCTCAGGGCCGGCTGGCCCGGGGCGGCACTCAGGAAGGCCCGCAGGCAGCGTTCGGAACGGAAGGCGTCGCCCGTGTACATCAGGGCGGTGCCGAGAAGCAGATTGAGCCAGCCGGTCGCTTCCGCATCCGGCCCCAGGCCAAAGCCCCGCTCCGCCCATGCGATCGCCTTCCCCCACTCCCGCAGGGCGCCCGCCGCCCGGCAGGCCGTGACGGCGCCCCACGCCGCCTCTGCGCGCGGTGGCGCCCATGGCGCCAGCAGCTCAGCTGTCCGGTCGATCACCCCCCGAAAGTCTCCACCCAGGAGTCTGGCTTCCAACTCTCTGCGCAGACCCATCGCCCCCCAGCGGTCAACATCCAACTTTTTCCTCTACCGGTAAACCGATGATATCAGGAAGTTGACACCATGGACAAGGCGAATGCATACCGAACACGGAAAACCCGCATGGGACGGGCTATACCGTACTGTCAACAGAAGTAGACAGCCAAACGCGTGCTCGCTCGTTCAAAATGACGAGCGGCGCGCGAAAACAAAGGGAGGACCCAGCGGTCCCCCCTCTTCTTCTGTGACTAGTGCCGGGCAGAGAGCACGCCAGGCAAGTCGTCAAAATCCGCCATTGTGACTAATCCGCATGGGGTTGCAGATCCCGCTCCAGGACGTACAGTCCCGGCTGCGGTACGAATCCCAGCTTGCGGTTCACCGCCAGCATGGCGGGGTTCAGGGCGTTGTTGCTCGTCCCGATCTTCTCCCAGCCCTGTGCCCGGGCGTACTCCGTGCTCAGCAGCTTGAGCGCCTGCGCCAGCCCGTGGCCCCGGTGCGCCCTTCGCACGCCCGTAAAGAAGACCCAGCCGCTGTTGTTCTGCTTCCGGTAATGAAGGCCGCTGAAGCCGGCCCACTCGCCGTCTTTTTCGGCGATCGCCACGGCCCGGGGGTCGAACTGCTCGGTCGCGAACTGCTCGGCACAATATTCGGCGAAGCTGATGGGCGGCCACTGGCCGGCGGTGATGCCCGGCTCGTCCCGCGCGGCGTCCATATCCAGCTCATACAGGCGCCGGCGCCCATCCTCCGTGTGATCCTCGGCCAGGGTAAAAAACCGGTATCCTGCTTCCCGGGCCCGCTCCACGGCCGGCCAGAACGGCGCCGGATCAAACCCGCTGAGCTTCAGTTCCGACTTGAAGTACCGATCGATGATCCGGTAGCCGCGCCGCTCCGCCCAGGTCAGCCAGTCCGGCCGGTCATCCCGGACATGTGCGTAAAGCTGCCGGGCGCCGTACCCCTGAGCTTCCGCCACCAGATCCCCGTAGATCCGGGAACCCAGCCCCTGCCCGCTCACACCCGGCTCAACGGTGACCTGCAGCACAAAGCTGCCCGCCGGGCGCCACCCGTCCACCGAAAGCGAGCCAAACGCGACAATGCGTCCCGCCGCATCCTCGGCGACGCGCCGGACCATGGGGCCCGACGCCGAGCGCAACTCATCGATGCGGACGAAATCCGCCGCCGTCGCCGGCGTCGTATTAACCAGCGAGTAAATTTCCGCCAGCCGGTTATAGTCGGCCCGGGTTGCCGGGCGCAGGGTCCAGGCCGTCATGGGGCGCCTCCTCCTATTGTTCCAGCCGGATCAGCCCGCCGCCCCGGCACCGGTCGATGGCCCGCCGCAGCGCCGCTTCCTGCTGAAGCCCGCTGGCCGCGAATTTGCCGTCGAACACGAAATGGGGCACAGCGTCGATCATGTTAATGTGCGCCATGCGCAGTTCCGCATCTACCTGCTCCCGCACGGTCCGGCCTTCGAGGGCGCCACGCAGTTCCACGGGGTCGAGGCCGGCCTGCAGGGCGATGTCGCATAGCACTTCGACCTGCCCGATATCCCGCCCTTGCACCCAGTACGCCCGGAAAATGGCAGCCGCCATCGCTGCCTCTTTGCCCTGCTGCCGGGCGAAGAAGGCCGCCTCGTGGGCGAGGCGGGTGCGCGGCCGGACGGGCGGCAGATGCATCTCCACGCCGAGTTCGGCGGCCATGGGTGCCACCCGGCTGCGGAATCCCCGCTCCGCATACTCCGCATCAATCGGCGGCGTGCCCTCGGGCCGCAGCTCGAAGGGCCGCCAAATCACTTCGATCTCTTCAGTCTGGCCAACACGGGCCAGCGGCGTCTCCGCCAGATAGCAGAAGGGTCAGACGTAGTCCGAGTAGACTTCGATCTTCACAGCCATGTTGTGTCCCCCCCACCCCTCAGTATTACCACCAGCCCCGGCTGCGCCCCCATAACGCCAGAGCGACCTGTGCGACCGTTATGGCCGGAACGCCCCACGCGAATCGTGGCTTGCGCGTCTTATGACGAACGAGGAAGACGCCCAGACACGCCCCCGGGCCCCCACCCAGGGCGCCCAGCCAGAGCAGCGTCGCCTCGGGCGTCCGCCGCCAGCCCCGCCTGGCGCGGAGCTTATCGAGGGCGTACACGAAAAAGACGATGCCGTTCCAGAGCCCGAGGCCAATCCACACGCTCATGCAAATCCTCCCGCAGCAGGGCAGACCGGTCTTGACGGCGGGGGCCGCAATCCGGTACGCTTTCCTGGCAGTAGTACCTTTGGTCTTCTCCTATCCGAAAGGAGCCTGCCGCCGTGGCCGTCTACGCGCTGGGAGACACCCACCTGGGGTTCGCCGTGAACAAGCCGATGGATATCTTCGGCCCCCTCTGGGCCAGGCATCCCGCGCCGCTCTTTCAAAACTGGGAGGCGACGGTGGCGCCGGATGACATTGTGCTGGTGCCCGGCGACATCTCCTGGGGCATGACGCTGCAGGAAGCGGCGCCCGACCTGACGGAGCTTGACGCCCTCCCGGGCCGGAAGCTGTTGATTCAGGGCAACCACGACTACTGGTGGGAGTCGCTCAGGAAAATGCGGGAGCTTTCGCTGAAGCGTATAGAGTTTATCCAAAATGACGCCGTCCTCCTGCCCCCCGGCACGGTGAGCGGCGTGGACGGCCCTGTCGCCGTTTGCGGCACCCGGGGCTGGATTACCCCCGGCGACCGCACCTGGGGCGAGGATGAGCCCCACAACGCCAAAATTTACGCCCGTGAAGCGGGGCGCCTGAAAATGTCGCTTGATGCGGGCCGCAAGGCGGGTGCAGCGGCGTACATCGCGATGCTCCATTACCCGCCGGTGGCCGAAGACCACCAGCCCACAGCCTTCACCGACGTGCTGCAGTCCTACGGCAGCGTGCTGCTGTGCGTCTACGGCCACCTGCACGGCGCAGGGTCCAAATACCGGGCGTTTCAGGGGGAGCACGGCGGCGTACGCTATTTGCTGACCGCCTGCGATGCCATTGACTTCACGCCCGTGCGGGTCTTCTGAGCGGCACTACCAGAGAACTCCCGGCTATGGTACGATATCCCCGACGCAATTGGGGCAAGGAAATGAGGGCGAGCAGTGGCCACTCCCAGCATGGAAGACTATCTCGAGAAAATCTACGAGCTGATCAAAGGCAAGGGATACGCCCGGGTCAGCGACATCGCCGTGGAGCTGAACCTGCAGCCCTCCTCCGTCACCAAAATGGTGCAGAAGCTGGCCGAGGCAGGCTACATCCACTACGAACGCTACCGCGGCCTGGTGCTCACCCCGGCCGGGGCGGCGCTCGGCGAAGCGATGAAGGACCGCCACGCCATGCTCGAAGCGTTCCTGCGCATCATCGGAGTGCCGGAAGAGACCCTGAAGCGCGATGTGGAAGGCATCGAACACCACGTCAGCCCGGCTACGGTACAGGCCCTGCAGGAGCTGACCACCTTCTTTCAGGGGTCGCCCCTGCACCAGGAAGCCTTGCGGCAGCATCAACTCAAGGAACGGGACAAGCATAACTAGAGGGCCGCCGGAGGAGACTCCGGCGGTCTTTGTTCTTGCCGCTTAAGCCGCCCGGTGCGTACCGGACCGCACCCGCGGCGCCACGACCAGGCTTGTCCAGGCGGCGGCCAGGGCAAAAAGGACACCGGTCGCCACAAAGCCCCACCGGGCGCCCGCCCAGGTGCCTATGAACCCGCCCAGCAGCGGCCCGGCGACCAGCCCCAGGTTGTTGGCGCTCTGGTTGAGGCCGAAAGCCCTGCCCCGGAGGCTCTGCGGCAAGGTCTGGGCGATCAGGGCGGCAATGCCTGGGCTGACGGAGGCCGTGAAGATGCCCTGCGCCAGGCGGAGGCCGCCGAAGTCCCACATGCGGAACGCCACAGCCTGCAGCACGGCCACGGCGGCGCCCAGGGTCAGGCCCAAAGTGACCGTCCGGTCGAACCCCCACCGGCTGGCGCGCGCTGCCCACCAGGGCGCCGCCGCCACGAACGCCGCACCCGGCAGTGAAACCAGTAAGCCCGCCAGCGAGTTAGGCGCGCCTGGGCCCAGAATCTCCTTGATATACGGGACCAGCACCGGGTCCAGCGTGCTCATGGCCGCCATGGCCAGCATGCTGGTCACGACGAGCGCAGCGAATGTACGCTGCCGCAGGACTTCGCCCAGGTCGGTCAGCAGGTTCCCGTTCTCCCGGACGACGGGCGTAAACTGCTCCCGCACAAAGAAAACGACCAACAGCGTCGCCATGCCGGCCAGGACAGCGTTCGCCGCCATGGTCGCCCGTATGCCGACCAGGTCGCCCAGCAGGCCGCCCAGCATGGGACCGAGGATGGACCCGGTGGGCTGGGCAGTGCTTACCAGGGAAAGTGCCGCCCCCACGTGCTCCTGGGGTGTCGTCACGCCCACGAGGGCTGTCGCCGTCGGAATGAAGCCGGTCAGCACGCCAATGAGCACTCGGACGCCCAGCAGGCCGTATGGGCCGGTCACCATGGACATCAGTGCGTAACAGACCGTCAGGGAGATGCCCGCCCGCAGCATCATCAGCTTGCGCCCGTAGCGGTCACCCAAGGCGCCCCAGAAAGGGGCCGTAATTGCCATGCCAAAGGAGTTGACGGCCCCGAGCACGCCCGCCCATGCGGCAACCCCTTCCGTCACCCCCAGCTCCTCTTCAAGGAATACGGGCATGAAGGGCATGACCATCGACCAGCATACGGCGGCAATAAAGACGGCGGCCCAGAGCAAATACACGTTCTTCTTCCACTGTTGCATACCGTGGCCTCGCAGTACATCATCATCAATAGGCTAGTAGAAGCATAGCGCCGGGTGCCGCCCCTGTCCAGACCAGAACGTCAGGGGGCGGTTGCAAGGCACTGGCAGATTAATCCATGCCATATGGAATATTCCCTGAAAGGATATACCGGGGGCCATACAGTAATAAGAAATGTAATTGGATGTACGATAGGCGGATGGTGAGGGCATTGGGAAATAAACTGTCGCAAACGGAAATCGATGCGCTGATCGCAGGCATGCTGTCAGGCGAAGTCGACCAGGCCACACTCGACGCAGCCCTGGCTGAAGCCGCGGCGCCTGACGAGGCCGCCGGTCCGGCGGAGTCGGATGCCGCGGCCCCTGCCGATCCGGCTGTCACCGACGGCGCAGCGGTCCTGGTTGACCTTGGCCCCATCTCCCAGGCTGAGGTCGACGCAGTCCTGCGCGCCGCCGGCAAGGGGTCGCTGATCTCCACGCCTGCCCCCGATCCCGGTCCGAGCCTGGGCATAGCCCCGCCCGCCCCGGTGGCACCCCCTGCCCCCATGGCGCCGCCACCGCCCGCAGTACCGGCTCCCCAGACAGAACCCCTGGTTGCCGCTGGGGCGGCGCCTGCAACCCGGGCGCCGGCCTTGCCCGCCTTCCCCGCCGGCACGGCAGGCGGCATCCTGATGGATCTGGAACTTGTCCTGACCGCGGAGCTGGTCCGGACCCGCATGCGGCTCAACCAACTGCTCGGGCTGCAGCCCGGCTCGGTACTGGAACTGGACCGGCGCGCCAACGAACCGGTCGATCTCATCATCAACGGCCATCAGATGATGAAAGCCAAGGTTGTCACGATCGGCGAGAATTACGGCGTTCAGGTCACCGAGACCCGCCTGCAACAACCTGCATAAATGCGAAATTGGTCCCGACCTTTGTGTCGGGACCCTTCATGCATGTATGAAACTATACTTGCCACGGGTACGGCGGCTCGTGCGCCGTAACGAGGCGCACTGGGTCTCAACAGGCAGGGGGAGGTAGGTGCGGAGGGGGCGGGAGCCCCCTCTGCACTTTGTTATTGCAGGAACCGCGCCCCCAGAAGCAGAATTCTCTGGGCGAACGACCTGGATGCCGAAGGAGCGTGAGCCGCCCGTGCGGCAACGGTGGCGCTTTTCCGAACTGCTCAGGGGCATGGCCTGGGGCATTCTGCTCGACCTGGGCGCCGCAGTCCTTTTCTATCTCATGTCCGGGCTGGGCAGCATGGCCTGGGTTCCCGCCCTGGTGTGGGCAATGTGCGCCCTGGCGGTGACGGGCTTTTCCATTGCCGAGGAGCGCTACCTGTTGACCGGCGGGTACTGGATCGTTCAACTGGGGCTCTTTACGCTCTTCTTGAGTGGGTACATGAAGTTCCTGATCATGGTCTCGCGATAAGCGACAGGAGGGACCGCATTGATGCGCAAGTTCTGGATCGGGGTGGCCCTGACGGGCCTGGTCGTGGTCAGCGCCGCAGCGGGCGCCTGGGCGGCAGCCGGGGTGCGGAAGAACATTGAAGTGGAGTACAGCGGCATCAAGATCACCGTCAACGGCAAGGTCGTCGAAGCGGCGACGGGTGAGATGGAGCCGTTCCTTTACCTGGCGCAATCGCGGACCTACGTGCCCGCCCGGCCCCTGGCCGAGGCCCTGGGCGCCAAGGTCGGCTGGAACCAGGAGACCAGCACCGTCGAGGTCTTCACCCCCGACTACGTCAAAGTCGCCACCGAAGGCGAATACAAGGTCTGGTCCATGCCGGGCCAGGGCTTCAGCATCAAGGTGCCGCGCGGCTTCATGCGCCAGGATCTGGGCACCTCCCTCCTCCAACTGGCCCTGCCGGACCCGACCTCCGGGTTCAACAGCGTCGTCGCCATCAGCCGCATGGATTCCCCCGGTGACGGATCGACCCTCCAGCAAAACCTGAATGCGATGCTCGACGTCCTCGGCCAGACCGTCTTTACCGACCTCAAGATCACCTCGACCAAAGATGAAGGCACCAAAGTGACCGTGGAAGGCACCTGCGCCTTCTTTGGCAAGATGCCCGCCAACATCGTCATTCAGGTGATCTCTGCCGGTCAGAGCGACTGGATGATCATGACCGCGGCACCCAGCGCCATTCATGATCAGATGGCACCGGTGATGCAGGATATCATCAAGAGCTTTACTTTTACCCAGTAGCGCAACGACGAAGGCCGCACCCCCGGGGGTGCGGCCTTTGCGCGCCTATTGCAGGGCGACATCGTCGAGCCAGAAGCTGGTGGTCAGGGTCGAATCGGTCGAGACGCTGAACTCTAGCCGCAGGGTTTGACCAGCCCAGGCTGAGAGGTTGATCGTCTCCTGCCGCCAGGCGTTGCGAAGGTCACGGTTGCTCCGCGTCTTCAGCGTCGTCACAAATGCTCCGAGGCTGTTGTACAGCCTGACCCGGAAGTAGTCGTACGCCACGGCGGGGCTCTCAGATGTGGACATATACCACCAGTACGTCAGCACGCCGTTCGGCGGAATCGTAACCGTCTGGCTGATGGAGTCCAGCCCGTTGTTGTACCCGCCCATCCAGGCGCTGTAGGCGCCCGTGCGGGGCCGGTAGGTGTCCACCAGGCCGTAGCCGCCGGAGGAGCTCTCCACCCACGGGTTGGTGCCGTTCTCAAAGCCGCCGTTCTGCAAGAAGCTGGTGGGCGGCGGTGGCGGCGGCGGGGGCGGCGGTTCAGAGCCGTTACTGACGGCGGCCAGGGCGTTAATGCGCCCGCCGGTCCAGTAGGTCCCCGTGCCGTTAATTTTGTCGGCGCTGCTCATGATGCGGTCCCGAATCTGGGTGTTGGTCAGGCCCTGGGAGGCCAGGAGGCCCGCCAGTCCGGCCACGTGGGGCGTCGCCATGGAGGTGCCGTCCAGCGTGGCGTAGCCGCTGTTCAGGTAGGTCGAGTAGATTGCGGAACCCGGCGCTGCAATTTCGACCCAGCTGCCGTAGTTGGAGAAGCTGGAACGGGTGTCGCTCGCAGTCGTGGAAGCCACGGCGAAGCAGTTGCTGTAATACGCCGGGTAGCTGGGGGCGCTGGAGTTGCTGTTGCCGGCGGCGCAGGCCAGGAAGACACCCTTATTCCAGGCGTAGTTGACGGCGCTCTCCAGCGTGGTGGAGCCGCCGGGCCCGCCCAGGCTCATGTTGATCACGCGGGCGCCGTGGTCCGCCGCCCAAATGATGCCGCTGGCCACGTTCGCCAGGGTGCCGCTGCCATTGTTGTCGAGAACCCGCACCGGCATGATGGAGCAGCCCGGGCAGATGCCGGCGCCGCCGGTGGCGTTGTTGGTCTCGGCGGCTGCGGTACCGGAGACGTGCGTGCCATGGCCGTTTCCGTCGTCCGGGGCGGAATCGTTCTGGACGAAGTCATACCCGGCGACGATCTTGGCGTCGAGGTCGGGGTGGTTGCGCTGGACGCCCGTGTCGATCACGGCCACAACCGTGGCGGCGGCGCCCTGGGTCACGTCCCAGGCGGCGTAGGCCTGCACCTTGGTCCAGGCCCACTGGGAGCCCAGGCTCGGGTCGTTGGGTGTCAGGTCGGCCGTGTAGATGTAGTTTGGCTCGACGTATTCGACCTGTGGGTTGCGTTTGAGGGCGTTCAGGGTTGCCTCCGCCGACCGGGCGCTGTACCTGGCCTTGAGAGCCGGAAATTCCACCACGTCGGCGTCGAGGGCCGTGATTCGCTTCGTGAGCCGGCCGCCGGAAGCCTTGGCGACTTTCGCCCGGTCCGCGGCCGCCACCCCGGGCTTGAACTTGACGATGAACTCGCCGGGAACGCTCCGGGCGCCAACATCAGCGCGGGAAGGGGCAGACGGTGCCTTGAGGGGTGCAGAGAGCGCCGTTGGGGCGAAAGCAACCAGGAGCGAGCAGAGAACCACCAGACAGGTGGCGAACCGCTTCAAACGCCATCTCCCCTTCTTATGCTGGTTCTACAACCATATGCAGCAGATGCCCAGGACAAGCCCTGGAAATAGGGGGATTTCCGAGAATTTTTTCACTCACGCGAAAGAACCCAAGCCCTTGGGGGAGGACTTGGGTCTTTTTTGCCACGGAGGACGCGGAGGACACAGAGGACACGGAACAAAAACTGTCAGAATGAGATTTTTTATGATACTTTTATTTCCCATGTCTCATTCCGTGTTCTCCGCGTTCTCCGCGTCCTCCCTCTCCAATGTTGGTGCTCTAGCTCACTCATTCTCCTGTTTTCTCAGTTTTTCTTGACTACATCCATCTTGTTGCTGGTGGGTAGTGGGCACACGAGTGCCCTTTCCACCTGCGGTAAAGCGCAGATACCCAAGGGCCCACCCCTGGTGCGTCCTGAGAGAGCGCTTTTGAATGCTGTTTGGGTGGTCGATCCGCCACTCCGCCCCGGACAGACTCACTCATATCTCACAGGGTCTTGCCCTGACAGTCCCTCGTCCTGTCTCGTTAAAAGGGGCGGGTGGGGAGGCCATAGCAGTGGCTCAGGGTCATGCCCGAAGGAGGTCGCACGGCCTTCCCCACCCAAACCGGCAAGCTTTATGCGAACGGCCGCTAGGCGGCAGTTGCGAGCTGGTGTGCACGAACCGGACCCATTACCTGAGCCGGGTCGTAGTACTTGCGGTTCTTCACAAGCGTGTGGATGACACGGAGCAGCTTGGAGATCAGGGCGACAAGGGCTTCTTTGCCCTTGAGCTGGTTGAACTTGCGGGCACGGAAGTACTGGTACATCGCCTTGAACTCCCGATTCCATGCAATCATCACGGCACACATCTGGTACAGAATGGCCCGGAGGTAAGGTCGGCCCCGTTTTGAGATTCGTTTCTGGCCCGTGCGGTCACCGGAAGAGTTGTTCACCAAGTTCAAGCCGGCCAGCCGGCGAATCTGCCGCCAGTCCTCGAACTGGCGTGGGTCTCCGACCTCACCGAGGAAGATCGCAGCCGAAATGGGGCCAACCCCGGGGATGCTGACGAGGTACTGCCCGATGCCCGTTGCGGCCAACGTATCGGCCATCGCCTGCTCCAGACGGGCGACCTGGTCCTGCCAGAAGCGTATCTCGGCCAGAAGACCTTCCAGCACCAGATGGCCCGCCTCCCGCCCTTCGGTCAGCCCCACGGATATGGCAGCTGCCTCGCGTACCCGCTCAAGCGTCTTCTTCCTAGCGCACAGGCCACTGTCCTTCAGCTTCTGGAACAACTGACTGTCGGTGTACTTGACGACGTCACAGGGAAACGGGCAGATCTCCAGGAGTCTAAGCGGAGTCATGTCCAGCAGTCTGCGGAAGATCTGCGGGAACTCCGGGAAAAACTGGTCCAGGAAAGCGTGTAGCCGGTTGACCACGGCGTTTAGACTCCGAACCTTATCCCGTCGGGAGTGGCTCAGCCACCGCAGGTCAGCATAATGACCGGTGGGTAACATACACGTGAGGAACTTCCCGTCTTTCGCCATCGATGCAATAAGCCTGGCATCCTTCCGGTCATTCTTGGCTGGCGTGTTGTCCTCCGTCTCCTTGGTGCGTTTGACGTGGAAGGGGTTGACCAGAACCACGATTATCCCGGCGGCCTTGAGATACCGGGCCAGGGGCTTCCAGTAGTGTCCGGTGGACTCCACGGCTACGACCACCCTGGTTGCACCGACCCTTTTCTTTGCTTCCTCGCAACTCTGAACTAGACGGCGGAACCCATGCAGGTTATTCTCGAAGGGGAAGGGGTTTCCGACATTCAGCCCCTTGAGATTGATGATTTGTGCCCAAGGAACTCGTTTGGCCATGTCTACGCCGGCAATAACCGTCCCTTCCGAGTGCATCCACTCGAGCTTCGCATCACTTGACATAGGGTTCCTGCCTCCTGGTATGTTCTTGGGGACGTCTGCAACTCCCTTATACCAGGAGGCCTTTTTTCATTTCAACCCTGATCCTAAACATTACGGGACTGGCAGTGGCTATGTCCCTTTTCCAACTCTTGGACTACACCACGTTCTCCAACCCCCCACCCGTGAACTGACTGTTGTACAGGTCGGCATAGAAGCCGTTCCGGGCCAGCAGTTCGGCGTGGGTGCCCTGTTCGATCACGCTGCCGTTGTTCATGACCAGGATCAGATCGGCGTCTCGGATGGTCGACAGCCGGTGGGCGATGACAAAGCTGGTGCGGCCCTTCATCAGTTCCTTCATCGCCTTCTGGATGTGGACCTCCGTACGGGTGTCCACGCTGCTGGTCGCTTCGTCCAGGATCAGCACGGCCGGGTCGGCCAAAATGGCCCGGGCGATGGTCAGCAGCTGCTTCTGCCCCTGCGAAATGTTCGAGGCTTCTTCGTTCAGCACCGTCTTGTACCCGTCGGGCAGCGTGCGGATGAAGTGATGCGCATGAGCCGCCCTGGCGGCCCGGATGATCTCCTCGTCCGTCGCCCCTTCCTTGCCGTAGGCGATGTTGTCGCGGATGGTGCCGTTGAAGAGCCAGGTATCCTGCAGCACCATGCCAAACATCGTGCGCAGGTCGCCCCGCTTCATGTCCCGGATATCCACGCCGTCCACCGTAATCCGGCCGCCGCCAATTTCGTAGAAGCGCATCAAGAGGTTGACCAGCGTAGTCTTGCCGGCGCCCGTCGGCCCGACGATGGCAATGACCTGCCCTTCCTGCGCGGTGATGTTCATCGCTTCGATCAACGGTGCGTCTTCCTTATACCCGAACTTGACCTGCTCGAACCGGACTTCGCCCTTCGGCACCTCGATCACTATGGCGTCGGCGCGGTCGGGCACCTCTTCCGGTTCGTCGAGCAGTTCAAAGACGCGCTCCGCTGCCGCAATGGTCGATTGAATCAGGTTCGAGATCTGGGCCAGCTGGGCGATGGGCTGGCTAAATGAGCGGGAGTACTGGATAAACGCCTGCACGTCGCCGATGCTGATCCGCTGCTTGGTGACGAAGATGCCGCCCACCACGCAGACGATGACGTACCCGATGTTGTTGATGAACATCATCAGCGGCATGATGATGCCTGAAATGAACTGGGCCTTGCGGGCCGCATCGTAGAGCTTTCCGTTGATCCGGTCGAACTCGGCGATCGAATCCTGCTCCCGGCCGAACGCCTTGACGATCTTGTGGCCAGTGTACATCTCTTCCACGTGGCCGTTCAGTTCGCCCAGGGCCTTCTGCTGTGCCGCAAAATGCTTCTGGGACCGCTTTGCGACCACCGCCGTCAGGACGCCGGACAGCGGCAGGGTCACGATGGTGACCAGCGTCAGCCAGGGGCTGATGGTCAGCATCATGATGATGATGCCGACCACCGTCACCACCGACGTCAGCAGCTGCGTGATGTTCTGTTGCAGTGTGTTGGCCACGGTATCAAGGTCGTTGGTCACCCGGCTCAGAATCTCGCCATGGGGGCGCCCGTCGAAGAACTTCAGCGGCAGGCGGGCGAGTTTAGCGTCCACATCCTGGCGCATGTCGAAGACGGTCCGCTGGGCTACGCCCGCCATGATGTAGGTCTGCAGGTACATGAAGGCAGCGCTGACCAGGTAGAAGACGCTGAGCAGAATCAGGATGTTCAAGATATAGTCAAAGTCGATCTGCGCGTTCGGCAGCCCCGTGTACTTGGCCATCAGGCCTTCGAAGAGCTTGGTGGTCGCGTTGCCCATGATTTTCGGGCTGACGATGCTGAAGATCGTGCTGATGATGGCCGTAATCAGTACGGCCACCAGATGCAGGTAGCGGGGCCGCAAATAGACGATCAGCCGCCGGAGCGTTCCTTTGAAGTCCTTGGCTTTCTGGACGGGCATCATCATATGGCCGCCTCCGAACCCGGGGCCGGGCTGCCGCCGTTGGCCGGGTCCGAAGCCTTTGCGTTCAGCGCTCATGCCAGTTCCTCCTCTGCCAGCTGCGAAGACGCGATTTCGTAATAGACCTGGCAGTTCTTAAGCAGTTCCCTGTGAGTCCCGATCCCGGCGACTTCGCCGTCATCGAGCACGATGATCCGGTCGGCGTCCATGACCGTGCTGATCCGCTGGGCGACGACCAGTACCGTGGCTTCGGCCGTCTCCTTGCGCAGGGCGGCCCGCAGCCGGGCGTCGGTCTTGAAATCGAGCGCCGAAAAGTTGTCGTCAAACACGTAAATCTCCGGGCGCCGGACCAGGGCCCGGGCGATGGTCAGGCGCTGCTTCTGGCCGCCCGACACATTCGTACCGCCCTGAGAAATATCGTGGCCGAACCCGTCCTGCATGCCGTCGATAAACTCCGTCGCCTGGGCGATGGCCGCGGCACGCTGGACCTCCTCCTCCGTGGCACCTTTCTTGCCATAGCGGATGTTCTCCGCAATTGTGCCGCTAAACAGGTCCGCCTTCTGCGGCACGAAGCCGATCTTGGCGCGCAGGTCGCGCTGGGTGAGCTCGCGCACATCGACGCCGTCGATCAGAATGCTCCCGCTGTCGACGTCGTAGAACCGGGGAATCAGGTTGACCAGCGTCGACTTGCCCGACCCGGTGCCACCGATGATCGCCGTCACCTCGCCGGGTTTTGCGGCGAAGGAGATATGGCTGATGGCCGGCGCCTCGGCCCCGGGATAGCTGAACGTGACGTCCCGGAACTCGACGTAGCCCCGAACGCCGTCCGCCCGCTTCGGCTGGGCGGGATCGCTGATTTCGGGTACCGTCTCGAGCACTTCGTTGATGCGGACCGCCGATGCGGAGGCCCGCGGGATGAAGATGAACATCATCGAGACCATCACAAACGAGAACATGATCTGGATCAGATACTGAATGAACGCCATCATGTCGCCGACCTGCATGTGACCGGCATCGACGCGGTGGCCGCCGAACCAGATCACTGCGATCGAGGTGAAGTTCATCAGCAACAGCATGATGGGCATCATGGTCGCCATCAGAATGTTGACCTTGACGGCCGTCTGCATCAGGTCGACGTTAGCGTCATGGAAACGGGCTTTCTCCCGGTCGATGCGGTGAAAGGCCCGGATCACCCGGATGCCCGTGAGGCCTTCCCGGACGACCAGGTTCATTTTGTCGATCTTTGCCTGCATCGCCTTGAAGAGCGGGAAGCCCTTGCTGCCCAGGAAGATGATGATGCCCAGCAGCACGGGGATCACCACCACGATCAGCCAGGAGAGCGTCGTGTCCTTGGAGACGGCCATGGTGATGCCGCCGATGGCCATCATGGGCGCCGTCACCATGAACCGCAGGATCATGATGACGACCTGCTGGACCTGGGTGATGTCGTTGGTCGTGCGGGTGATCAGCGTAGAAGTCCCGATCTTGTCGAATTCGTGCAGCGAGAAGCTTTCCACCCGGGCGAAGACCTTGCTGCGCAGGTCCCGGCCAAAGCCTGCCGCCACGTCGGACGAAAGGTAGGCCGTAACGACGGCGCCGGCGGTGCCGGCCGCGGCGACCAGCAGCATCCAGCCGCCCGTCCGCCAGATGTAAGGCACATCGTTCCCGGCGATGCCCAGGTTGACGATGTCCGCCATCAAGTTGGGCAGATAGAGTTCCGACAGCGATTGAAAGAACGCCAATATCAAAATGACGGTGACGAAGAGCGAGTAGGGTTTTAGATAACGAAACAGCTTGAGCATCTAGCTTCTCTCCTTGTTCTGCTTGGCGTCTGCCCTTATCAGGGCCTTCGCCAGGATCTGCAGGCCGCGGGCCACTTCATCCAATTCCTCATCCGACACCTCGGCCATGACTTCATCCCAGACCGCCTCGGCCAGGGTCTCCATCTCTTTTTTCTTGTTCTGCGCCGCTTGGGTGGGGTAGACGCGCAGGAGGCGCTGATCGGCCGGATCGGGCCGTTTGTCCACCAGGCCCTGGGCGGCCAGCTGATCGATCGACTTGGACACATGGCTCTTGACCAGTCCGACCCGCCGTGCCAGTTCACTGACCGTGATGCCCGGGTTGTGGTGAACCTCACGGAGCAAGATCAGGATCCCAAAGGGCAGGTCAGTGCCACAGAAGGCTTGCCGGATGCGGTCGTGCATTCCCTTGTTGACCTGCCGCCACAGCTCGCCAATCTCGGGGCGGAATTTCGTCATCGCTTGCCACCTCGTTCACTACCGAACGTTCTACACAGAACAAATCTACTCTCCGGGCCGCGCTTTGGCAATAGGGAAACGGAAAGAAAGAAAGCGGTGAGGTGCTCCTCGCCGCTTCTTCGCGCCTGTAGCGAAAAAACCTGGCACGATTCACTTTGTCTGGAAGGGATTAGGTATCTTCACATCCAATATAAGGAAGGTGACAACATGAAAGATAATCAAAGGGGGCGGCGTCTTGCGTTCGTTGCTGCGCGGGTGGAAGGCTCTCGGCCTGGTGCTGCTGCTGGTGCTCACCTTGATGCCGGCCGCGGCTTCGGCGGCCCGGTCCGGACGCGACTATGAACTGACCGTGGTCTTCGCAGGCGGGGCGATTCCGGCGGGCGCCCGGGAGAAGCTCGAAAAGGCCGGTGCGAAGGTAGAACGCACGGTCCCCGAAGTGGGCGTCGTGCAGGCCAGAGGCAAGGCCAGCATGATTCCGGCCCTGCGACAGGTGGCCGGCGTCCAGTACGTGGCGCCTTCGCTGACCTGGAAGCTGCAGGTGGAACGGACCTATGCGCTCGCAGCCGAGGCGGCGGCGGCGCCCGGCGACCTATATGATGCGTACCAATGGGATATCAAGCAGGTGACGAAGGACGGGGCGAGCTGGCGCATCAGCAAAGGCTCCCACCGGACGACCGTGGGCGTGATCGACTCGGGCATCAACGCCCAGCACCAGGACTTGCGCGCCAATTACCTGGGCGGGCGGAACTTCGTGCCTGCAGGGACGGGCGGTGACCCCACGGAAACGGGCGGCCCCGACGATGTCAACGACCGGGTGGGGCACGGCAGTCATGTCGCGGGCACCATCGCCGGAGACGGGCGCATTTACGGCGTAGGGCCGAACCTGGGCATCCGGGCCTACCGGGTCTTCGGGGCGGACGTGGGCGCCCAGACTTCCTGGATTACGGCGGCCATGGTCGCGGCGGCGCGCGATCGTGTCGATGTGATCTCCATGAGCCTGGGCGGCTACGACGTGCTGGGCAAGGTGAGGTGGACAGACCCGGACACCGGCGTCACGTACGACCTGGGTGACGATCACGCGGATCTGGTGGCGTGGAAGCGGGCCTTCGAGTACGTCTCGAAGCAGAATATCGTCGTGGTGGCGGCCGCCGGCAACGAAGCGATCGACGCGGGAGATCCGAAGGCGATTGTCGCTTTCCTCAACGAAGTGTACGGCCCCGAGGGATTCCAGTTTGAGGGCGAAGGCATTGAAGTGCCGGGCGGCATCCGGGGCGCCGTGGCGGTGTCGGCCACCGGGCCCGATCGGTCGATGGCCAGCTACTCGAACTATGGCAAGCAGTTCGTGGCGGTCGCAGCGCCGGGCGGTGACTTCCAGCGCTACCCGGAGGGTGACTGGTACACCGACATGTGCCTGAGCGCCGACATGGATTACGGCGACGGCGTAAGCGGGTACGTCTTCATGGCAGGCACATCCATGGCGGCGCCCAAAACGGCCGCGGCGGCAGCGCTGTACATTGACCAGTACCGGGCGAAGAACAGGGGCCGGCGCCCCGAGCCCGAGGTGACGATCAAGGCGCTGCAGCGGAGTGCCACCGACCTGGGCCGGAGGGGCTATGACGCCTACTACGGCTACGGCATGGTGGACGTCGCCAAGCTCCTCTCCGGCGGGCGCGAGGGTCGCGATCACGACTAGAAAAGCCGGTGCCTGCCCCCGGGTCAGGGGGCAGGCACCTTCGCATTGTTCACGCAGCAGCCCAGGACTTGGGCGAACGGGTCCCGGAGTCGGACCGCAGGTAGATCAGCCGGTAGACGAGGCCGACCAGAAAGGCACCGCCGACGATGTTGCCCAGCGTGGCAAAGATCAGGTTCTGGGTCAGGTAGCCTGGCGTGAGGTACCGCATTTTGTCGGCGGCCAAGCCCGACAGGGCGACAACCGGACCGTTCCCGTTGGCGATGAAGTGCTCGAAGCCGCCCGCCACAAAGGCGGTAATCGGCAGCAGCGTGCCCATGAACTTGTCGACGGTCGTCCGGCCGCCATAGCCCATCCATCGCTGCTTTCGAGTTCGTCTGCCATATGCCGACAGCCCCCTTGATAGCACCTATCAACCAACCTTAGACAGTGTAGCCGTGCGGCCCATGGGTTCACAATCGTACATCACTGGGGCTCCAACCAGGGCATCGCCAGCCATGTGGCAGTGGTCCCGGAGTGCGGACTTACCACGGTCACCCTTTCAGACCTGACCGGTTTTGACAGTGAGGGAGTCGGTCTGTTGGCGCTGGAAGCCGCAGCCGGGCTGCCACCCGGGGCTTTGTCCCGCCACTGATGGCGCCATAGAGTAGGGGCCGTCTGCACGGATGCAGACGGCCCCAAGTCGTTATCACCCCTATGCCCAGCCCTCTACGCCCGACTGCCGAGCTGCAAGGGCAGCCTTAACGGTCTGCCGGTCAGCCGGATGATAGTCAAACCGGGACCAGACCTCTTCCAGGTCTTGATACGCCAGACGACGGAAGACCTGGCGCAAGTCGATGCGCATCAGCAGGTCTTTGGTGTAAGGCCGTTTGGCATCGCGGAAGACCAGTGAATTGAGGAAGCACCGAACCAATGGGCTGTTCAATGCGCTGCATACCAGCAGGGCCTCCGTGTACGAGTCAAAGCCCAGGAAATAGCACGTATCGTCCAACATGACGGGCTTCCCGCCGATGGGCTCCACCAGCGTGAAGCAGCCGGTCTTGTACATACCCGATATGGCGACTTTGTACGGCGCAAACGAATACGCCCCGATGCCGAAAATGGAGTACGGCGGTTTCCCGCGATATATGGAAGATTTGCGACCGTCGAAGATGGCCCGGTGTCCCTCCAGGTACGCCCACAGCTTCGGCAACCTCTGCGCAATGCCGTCCGTATCTTCCCCAATCTTGCGTTGGGTAATGGGAATCCGGAAGCGGGCGCCCCCAGTGGCGAACCCTTTCAAGTCGGAACTCTTGAGCAGGGGATAGATCGCCTCATGCTCGAGTTCTGCCACCTCGCCCAGGCCGTTCACATATGCTCTGTCTGACTCCCGGAGCTCCATCACCTTGGCGCAGTCATGCTTGATGCCCTGGCGCCAGACCAGGGGGCATCTCCCGTCGAGGTCCCGCGACGTTTCGTAGGCATCAACATCGGCGACGAAACGGTCGCCTGCCCATCCGAACGTGGCCGCCTTCTGGTTCGCGGCGATGTCAGGATAAGTGCTGCATGTGGCCTCCGGAACTTCGGCGCCAAGTCGGACAAGAAGCAGCGAGGCCTCCACTGCGGCGCCGAAATGCTTCTTCGCGTCGATACCAAGCGCCTTGATTTCGGCTGCCCGAAACCGCCGGCGGGGCAACTCCTGCATGAGGTTCCGGATGACCGAGTTCTTGCAGAGGAGCGCCAGGGCCCCCCGGCGCCCGTGAAACACCTCCAGGAGCCGGAGAACGATCGACTCCGAAATGTCAAAGTTCGACTTCCCCGTCATCGCATCCAACCCGGAATGCCCCTTGAAGTTCGCCTTCACCGGAAGGTTTAGCGAATCGAGGGTCGCCAGTTCTGCATTGGTGACCCAGGGCGGATTGCCCAGGATAAGAATCTCGCCCTCATGGGGCACTGCAAACTTGTGCAGGAAGATGTCGTCCTGGTGAACGGCGATGCGGGCGTGGAAACGCCCGTGGGCGAGTGCGTGCTCAAGCAGCCACAGCTTCAACGTGGAGACGTGGGCAGGCTGGATTTCGACACCGTAGATCGAGACAGCACTGGGAAACTGCCTGAGGGCAGCCTTGATGAAATTGGCCTCCCCGCAAGTCGGCTCCACGATTGCGGCAGGATTGCATCCAATGGAGGCCACGTAGCGGCAGACCTCCTCGGCCAGTCCCAGTGGGGTCTGAAAATCGCCCCACTGCCTGCCGCACTTGGGTGCGACCAGCGATACGTCAGACCCGGATGCGGCGGAAGCGAGGAACGCGCCCAGTTCAGCCTCCGAGGCAAAGAACGCGGGCAGATTCGTGAGCTTTTCTACTGTCGCGTTGGCCTCTGCCAAGGTGATATCCTTATGAAGATCCGCGAAGAACCTGCGCAGGTTGCTGCCGCCATCCACCATCACGATCAGAACCCCCTGTCCAGGCCGCCGGCCGGTCAGAGAAAAGCGTACAGTGGCACGGCAACATCGTCAATATCGGTATGGAGTCAATGTGACGCCACCCCGCGGGCGAAGAGCCAGCCGCCGTCCGGTCGGTTCCGAAAAGGCCCCCGGGGCAGCCAAGAGGCGCAACCCCTTTCTGTACCAAGGGATGCGCCTCTTGCGTCTGCCTAGACACTTGATCCACCACTGGGCCGTCCACCAGCGTCCTTCCTTGGTGGATTTGCCCGAAGCGCAGAAAGCGGTATCGGACTCGTCCAGATAGGTCCCGGCAGGCGCCTTCAGCACCTGGGTCTGCCGGGACTCCTTGCCCTGGTATGCCTGCGTCACTACCGGCGACGCCACCAGCGGCCCCACAAGGGCCAGCTTGGAGGACCGGGCCTTCACCCGGGTCAGGTCGTCGCTCCACTTCGCTCGAACGTCCGCATTGGTGGGGTACGGGCCGAAGTAGTACATCCAGTAGCGGCCGTCCCGCACGTTGTACACAGCCTTGTTCCACTCCATCGACGCCGGCACGAAGGACTTGATAATCGGCAGTTCGCCCGCCGGAATCGAAATGGGGCCGCTGCACCAGGAGCCCATGGGGGTGTCCAGGCAGATGTTATCGTGCAGAATGCTGCCTACCGCCACGGCGATCTTTACGTAGCCCATTTCGACCCCGTCGGGACGGATGAACTTCCGCGTCCACTCCGGGGTGGGAGTAAACGGAGCGCCATCGCACTTGGAGCCCACGGCACCGAAACACTGCTCAATCTTACCGCCAACGGCGCCCGGGGCGGGCGCCCAGTGGCCGTAACGGTCGAGGCGCTCCTGCGAGCGAGCCACCTGACGCCACAGGTCGTCCGCGGTGGCGCCGGCTTTCATGCGGCTCACGAACTCGTCCCGCTCACGTGGCAATGCCGCCCGGCCCAACAGGTTGGAATAGGCCGAATCGGCCAGCTCCGCGGCCTTTTTCGCCACCGGGTCGTTGCCGGGAGGAGCAGCCGGGGCTGTACCGCCGGCGGATGGCGCCTTGGTCATCTGGTTATAGCGGATATACCAGTTGCCATCCTTCACCACCTTGTCACCGGTGACGCCCAGGTCCCACAGCTTGTCGCCGTTGAAGTCGCCGGTGAACAGGTTGACAACCCCGTTGCCCCAGTTGTGGGTGTCCTCGTTACCGAAGCCGCCCTTGCCGTCGCCGTAGCGAATGTACCAGGTCCGCTCCTTGTCAGCCGACGTGCCGGTCACACCGATATCCCATTTGCCGTCGCCGTTGAAGTCGCCGGTGAATGCGTTGGTGACGCCGTTGCCCCAAGCGTACTTCGTTTCGTTACCGAAGCCGCCCTTGCCGTCACCATAGCGAATGTACCAGTTCCGGTCCTTCTCTGCGGCCGTGCCCGTCACACCGATATCCCACTTGCCGTCAGCATTGAAATCCCCGGTAAAGACCCGGGTCACGCCATTTCCCCACCAGTACTTGGTTTCGTTGCCGAAACTGCCCTTGCCATTCCCGTAGCGAATGTACCAGTTCCGCTCCTGGTCCGCAGAGGTGCCGGTCACGCCAATGTCCCACTTGCCGTCACCGTTGAAGTCCCCCGAAAAAACGTTGGTCACGCCGTTGCCCCAGCAGTAGTTAGTCTCCTTTCCGAAGCTGCCTTTGCCGTCGCCATAGCGGATATACCAGCACCGGTCCCCGTCCTTGGCGGTACCTGTTACACCCACGTCCCACTTGCCGTCGGCGTTGAAATCCCCGCTGAAGACGTTGGTCACACCGTTATTCCAACCGTACACCGATTCTTTGCCGACCTTCAGCAGACCGGCCGACATGGCGCCCAACGGATAACATGTGCTTGACCGGAGCCTTTGGTCCTGTACAGTGGGTGGGTACTGGAGCAAAGGAGTCGATTACAACTATGTCACTGGCGGAGAGCCAACTTAATGAGGTTCAGCGCCGGCGCACGTTTGCGATTATCTCGCACCCCGACGCCGGCAAGACCACCCTCACGGAAAAGCTTCTGCTGTATGGCGGAGCCATCCGGCTGGCCGGTTCCGTCAAGGCCCGCCGGGCCGCCCGCCATGTTACGAGCGACTGGTGAGAAGTCGGTCATGTAGACACGGGAGCCTGGCATAAGAAAGCGGCGCTCCCTTCAGTGAGGGTTCGCGCCCCTTCTTCATTTCCTGCGGGATTTCGCGCTGCGTCGCGTGATTGTTCACCAACCCATGCGAGTCCGAAGCGACGTAATGTGAGCGACGTGGTGGCGACCATGCCACGCATAGATGCCGAGGGCATGGTCCAGGGTCATGAGACCCCGTGTGGGATGGTGGAAGGTGCGGGCGAAGTCCTGGGGAGTCATGGCGCGCAGGAGCAGATCCCACCGCTGATGAATGGCCTCCAGCAGGGTCAGCGACACGTCCGTCGGACCCAGCTGCGCATCGGGCAGCGCCGCCCACCGATCCTTGTTCCAGCCCGGAATCGTGGGCTGCTCCTCCGTCAGGGTCCATCTGAACCGGGCGTAGTTCAGCAGGTCTGCATCAGGCAGATGATGCACAACCTGCCGCACGGTCCAGCCGCCGGGGCGGTAGGGGGTGTCGAGCTGCTCGGCTGACAGCCCGGCCACAGCTTGCCGGAGCGCCTCCGGGCACTTGGCCAGCTCGCCAATCCAGGCCTGCACCTGCCCTCTGGAGATCGCACCTTCGAGATGAAACTGGCCGATTGGATACCGCAGATCCTCCATGGCGAAATCCTCCATGTCCTTGTTCATGTCGAACGTATGTAGCTTCCCTGAAAGTTGGTAGATTCCTTTTTGTCGTTGGCGACCCGGCTTTCCAGGCCTACTCCTATGAGCTATAGCAAAGCGCCTCCCTCTGGGGAGGGCGCTTCTTTTGTGCACCTGTGGAACTGAAGTGGCACGGCTATGACAAGAGGTTCGAGTTCCTGATTCATGGTCCGTTAACTTGACGTTGTTCTGTAATCAAGGTAAAATCGAGTAGTTAGCCTAGGAGTACGTCGCCGTGCCGCACGCTGGTGCGCACGGCATTATTCTTGAAAGGGCGGAGCGACCAGCATGATCGAGAACTCCCTAAATAATCTGGCGTCGGAAATCCGCCGGCGGCGAACCTTCGCCATTATCTCCCACCCCGACGCCGGCAAGACGACACTGACCGAGAAACTGCTGCTTTACGGCGGAGCAATTCGGCTTGCAGGGTCGGTCAAGGCCCGCCGGGCCGCCCGCCACGCCACGTCCGACTGGATGGAGATCGAAAAGCAGCGCGGCATTTCGGTGACCTCCTCAGTCATGCAGTTCGAGTATAACGGCTGCGCCATCAATATCCTCGATACGCCGGGTCACCAGGACTTCAGCGAAGACACCTACCGGACGCTGGCCGCCGCCGACGCTGCCGTCATGCTCATCGACGCCGCCAAGGGCGTCGAAGCGCAGACCATCAAGCTCTTTCACGTCTGCCGCATGCGGGGCATCCCCATCTTTACGTTTGTTAACAAGCTGGACCGCGAAGGCAAGGATCCGTTCGAGCTGATGGAAGAGATCGAGCGGGTGCTGGGAATGCGCTCGTGCCCCATGAACTGGCCCGTCGGCATGGGCTCCGGCTTCAAGGGCGTTTATGACCGTGAATCGGGCCACGTCGAGCTTTTCGACGGAGGCGACCACGGCCAGACGAAAGTCAAGACCCAGACGACGGGCCCCGATGACCCCACCCTGGCGGAGATCATCGGTCCGGACCTGCAGGCGAAGCTGCAGGAGGATACTCTGCTGCTCGACATGGCCGGCGACCCCTGGGACCTGGAGCGGTTCCGCCGGGGTGATCTGAGCCCTGTCTTCTGGGGCAGTGCGCTGACCAACTTCGGCGTGCAGCCTTTCTTGGAGTACTTCCTGCGACTGGCGCCCGCCCCCGCCCCCCGGCTTTGCGACAAGGGTGTGGTGGAGCCTGGTGAGCCGCGCTTCTCCGGGTTCGTGTTCAAAATTCAGGCCAACATGAATCCGGCCCACCGCGACCGCATCGCCTTTCTGCGCATCGTCTCGGGCAAGTTCGAGCGGGGCATGGGCGTCAGACACGTGCGGCTGGGCAAGGAAGTGAAGTTGGCGCAGCCCCAGCAGTTCATGGCCCAGGACCGGCAGATCATTGACGAGGCGTACGCCGGCGATATCATCGGCCTGTTCGATCCGGGCATCTTCCGCATCGGTGATACGCTGGTGACGGGCGAGCCCATCGAGTTTGAGGGCATCCCCTCCTTCTCGCCGGAGCATTTCGCCCGGGTCAGCATTCGCGATGCCATGAAGTCGAAGCACTTCCAGAAAGGCGTCCAGCAGCTGACGGAAGAAGGCGCCATTCAGGTCTTCACGCCTGCGCTTCCCGGCAACCCCGACCCGATTCTTGGCGCCGTGGGCGAGCTGCAGTTCGAGGTCTTCCAGTACCGCATGAAGGCGGAGTACGGCGTTGAGGTCGAGCTGACCCGCCTGCCCTACGAACTGGCCCGCTGGATCGAAGGCGACGGGTACAGCCCCCGCAGCTTCCAGGGCACCGACAACTTCCCCGTCCTCGATAAAGACGAGCGCCCAGTTGTATTGTTCAGAAATGAATGGAGCCTGGCCTACGTCGTGCGTAATCGCGAAACGCTCAAATTCAAAGAGACGGCCTACACCCGCTAGACTTGAGACCCCGCCCTCGTACATGAGGGCGGGGTTACTCGCGCGTTAGCCCATGCATACCATGGCATGGGGGTGCAGGACATGCCGAAGCTCATCGTAATCGACCCCGGCCATGACACGAACGACCCCGGCGCAGTCCAGTATGACGGCGAACGCGAGAACACCTACACCCTGGCCCTGGCCCGGGCCACCCGGGACGCCCTGCTCAGCGGGCGGGACTGCGAGGTCCGCCTCACCCACGAAGGTCCCGGCATGGTCCCCGGCGGGGACACGACCGAGGAGCGATGCGCTGGCGAGCATCGCGCAGCCGGTCGTCCGCGATGCGCTGGCGCAGCTGGGCATTCCCTGGCGGGGCGGGCCCAATCAGATCATGTGCGCCGACTTCGCCGTACTGCGCTACCCGCAGCTGCCCTGCATGCTGCTGGAGAGCCACTTCGGCACCGACCCTGCGGATGATGCCGCGGCAGACCGGGCCGAGTTTATCCCAACCCTTTCGGACGCCATCGCCCGGGGTCTGGCCGCCGCCCTTGGCCTACCGGGAAAGTCCAGCCGCCTGATGTGCCAGGTGATCCTGCCGCTCCGCCCGGGCGAAGCGAGCCCCCGCACCGTCACCGGTGAGATCCGGGATGGCGTCACCTACGCCATCCTGCCCGGTACCGACTTCGAACAGGCGGTCCGGCCCGTGGGCGAAGCGATGGGGCGCGCAGTCCGCTATCTTCCTGATCCGCCGACGGTGATCATCGAGTGAAGAAATTCTAGTTTATGCGCGAACCTTTTGCCAGGGCGTACCGTTTTAAGAAGTGCCTCTCGTTCTTGCCCATCCTGCTTCTCCTTCATCTTGCGGATCGGGGTGGGGAGCCCCGAAACGTCTTTGCCTCCGATCGGCCCTCACCAGGCCGGCTCGGAGGCTTTTTTTGTCTTACGTGCGCAAGATGAGCAGCGACAAGGGCGCCGTGGGCAACAGCACTTCGCCCGGCACGCCCAGCGGGTTGGCGACGGCCAGCGCCATGTAGCCAGGCCCGTCAAACCGAGTGCCTTGGCGCCATCGACGGCGAGTCCATCAAAGTCGACGTAGCGGGTCGCCCCGTCGGTGCCGATCCGCGGCCGGACTGCGGTAATCAGCCGGTGCTCGGGGGGCTGTCCAGCTCCATCCATGACATGGAGGCCTCGACGCAGTAAGCAATCTCCCGCGTGCATGCAACGTCGCCCTGGTGCAGCGTCCGGGCGGGGTCGGCAAGCCGCTCCCCGGCCCGGTACGGCAGGAAGAGCACATCGCCCCGCAGCCCGGCCGTTGCCGGGCGACTTCAAGAAACCACATCGGCGCCAGCCTTCTCTCATGGGGGGCAGAAGCCGGTTGTCATTCCGATCTACTTGACGGGCCAGTACTTCGTAAGTACCTTCACCTATCTCGGGTGGGGCTGCCACTATTCGCCGTCAGCACAAAGGCTGCCGTACACCGCTTGCCCAATTACTACCAAGCACGGGCTTCGAAACGCCCGGACCCCGAACATGAAGAGGAGTGGAAAGTACAGCCATGTGGAAGCAGCGCCGACTCGAGCCCCCGACCCCCGAGACTGTCCGGCTGGGCTTCGATTACGCCATGGAGCAGGATGCCCTGGTCATGGAGGATGCGGGCGGATTCACCCGCGTCACCCTGCAGGGCGGGCACCATGCCACCCGCCCCGGCGCCCCCCAGATTCCGTATCTCATGCTATACGTAGCGATTCCGCAGGGCGCCCGGGTGGCGGGAATCAGCATCATGGACGCCGACCAGCAGGTCATGGAGCATCCGGTGGTGATCATGCCTGCCCAGTTGCCGCGGATTGCTGACCTCCGGTTCAAATCAGAGGAACTGCAGCGGCGCTATGCCGAGCTCCTGCAAAATGAGCCGATGGAACTGGACGAAGAGGCGCCCGAGTTTGCGCCGCCTGATCTCGAGTACTACAGCCTGCAGCGGCTCTATCCCTTTGCGGCTGCCGAGACGACCAGTGAACAGGCGATCGGCCCGTACCGGATTCTCGCCGTCAGGGTCAACCCGGTCCGCTACCTGCCCGCGAAGGGGGCGGTCGTTCTCCACCGCCGCCTGACGGTTGCCGTCGACCTGACCAGGGGCGGCCGGAACCTGAAGCCGCGCTACAGCCGCGAGCAGCTCGAGTTCTACTACGAGCTGGCCGGGCGGATCGTCGTCAACCCTGACCTGCTGCCCCGGCCCGAAGGGTATCGGGCGCCCGGCGGTCAGGCGGCCTACCTGATTGTCACCAACCATGAGATGCGCCCTGAATTCGACCGCCTCGCCGAATGGAAGACCGCCTGTGGCCTGACGGCCCGGGTTGTCACGAAGGAGGATATCGTCGCGAAGAAGTTCGGCGACTTCACGACGGGCGCCGGGGGGGCGGCCCGCGACGAGCAGGAGATCATCCGCAATTTCCTCAAGTGGGCCTACCGGGCTTGGGGCGTCTGCTACGTGCTGATTGGCGGCGACACGGATGTGATTCCGGTGCGTGAGGTGGCGGCCCTGAGCCATTACAACTGGTTCACCCGGCAGACCGCAGCGACCCCGGACGAGAACCGGTGCGTCTACGATGCGGTCAAGAAGCAGACGAACATCTTCATGAAGGACGCCATCTCCTCGACCACGCCCCTGCTGGCGATCACGTCCGGGGTACGGCTGCCCTACAATCCTGCCGCTTCCACAGCCTCCCCGGGCTGGTACTTCGCCTCAAGCATCTCTTTCGCGGTGGCGAGCCCGGTGCCGACCAAATACGTGGTGGTCAAGGGCCCGACCGCCACGATTAACGATGCCGCGGGCTTCTACAAGATCACCGACACCTTCTCCATTCCGACCGACCTGTATTACGCCAGCCTGGAGTCGTCCCGGTACAACAAGGCAGACAAGCATGACTGGGATGCGCTGAACAACGGGCTCTACGGCTACTACACCGAGACCGGGGAGCCGAGCGGCATCGCCTTCACCTTCAACGTGTGCGTGGGCCGGGCGCCCGCCGCCACGCCGGAGCAGGCAAAAGCCTTCGTCGACAAGGTGATCCGCTACGAGAAGTTCGACGGCATCTCCAACATCGCGACCCGCAGAGCGATCTTCGCTGCCGACTACTGGGGCGGGCCGAAGGTGGTCTTCGGCGATCCTGCCGCCGAGAACCGCTATGCGCTGGCGGACGCGACTACGTGCCGCATCACTCTCAAGGAAGTGCCGGATGCCAACATTGACCTCATTGCCGACGACGGCGCCGGAGTCTACCGCGAGATTCCCTACCGTATCAACGCCTCCGCCGTCAATCCCGGCTGGTACTTCGCCCAGGGCCCCGCGACGCTGGCGCCCAGCGGCATCAGCATCTTCGGCATCGACATCCGCTTCCCCACCAAGCACATCGTAGTGCGCGGCCCGGCGGGCACGCTGTCGCCCAACGCCTACTGGGTGGACAATGCAGCCCCCGACGGCGGGCTGGTTGAAAAGGAACAGGCCCGGGCCCTGTTCCGGGCCCAGGCGCCCCAGGTGGACCTGCACACCCGGCTGTACCGCGACTTCGCCTCCACGCCCTCCCCCATGTCCGGCGAAGCTGTGACCACGGGTGTCCTGGACGCAGCCGCCCTCACGGACCGGGTCAACGAAGGTGCAATGTTCCTGAGTCTGACCGGTCACGGCTGGTACGGCGGGTGCTGCACAATTGGTGGCGCCCAGGCTGACAGTATGGTCAACGGCATGAACCTCCCCGTGGTAGTGGCGGACTCCTGCTCCACGGGCAACTTCCAGGCGAACGACGCCTTTGGCGAAAAGATGGTGCTTAACCCGGGCGGCGGCGCCATCGCCTACCTGGGCAACACCCGGTACTCCTGGATTGGCATGGGCGATGACGTGGAGCGCCTCTTCTGGGACCACCTCTTCGCCGGCGCCGCCACCACCTCCCTGGGCACCGGCTTCGGCGCCCGCTTCTGCACCCTCTATGGCTCCAGCGGCTGGCCGGTGCTCTGGAAGTGGATCATCCTCGCACAGAACCTGATCGGTGACCCGGCGCTGCGTCCGTGGGCGGGGGTGCCCATCCGCATCTCCATGCGTACGCCGGCCAGGGCCACGCCGCTCTCGACGATGGGCGTGGGCGTCACCGATGCCCTCGGCCATGCCGTGCCCGGCGCCCGGGTCTGCGCCTATCAGGCCGGCCGCCTCGTTCGCAGCGCGTACACAGACGCCGCCGGCCGGGCCGCCATCCCCCTGACCGGTTCGGCCCGGGGCGCGGTAACCGTTACGGTGACGAAGGGCGGGGCCGTGCCTGTCCAGCAGCTGGTGGCCATCGTATAGGGCGGAAACCCAAGCGCTCACCGCCCGCCGCGGATCTCTTCCACCATCGTCCGCAGCACCCGGACGGCAAACCGGGCGCCCTCCGGGCTCACCCCCGGCAGGCGCGCATGGTCAAGGCCTGCCGCAATCAAGTGCTGCCCGCCGGGAACCCGCGCCACCAGTTCGGCATGCAGCTGATGCATCCCCCTCCGGAACTCTGCGGGCGTCAGCCCGCCCGGCAGGGGTCTCGCCGAATCCCCGGCACTGACGACGGTCAGGGCAAGATTCCGGGGCAGCGGCGCCGACCGGACCTGCCGCAGGCTCTCCGGCAAGGCTTGCCACTCAGCCAGCGCCGTATCAAACTGGGCCGGCAGCCGCAACAGGCTCCGGACGAGCGCCCGCTCCCGCGGCGGAAGGTCCCCCACGGCCCCCAGCAAGGGCACGCCGGGCAGATAGCTCAACAGCCGGAGCAGTCCCACCTTTGCCAGCACCGGCAAGGCGACCACCATGCGGGTCTGTGCCTTCACGTTCACCCGCAGCCGGGCAAACTGCTCGGGATCCGTGGGATCGAACAGCACCAGTCCGGCCACATCGGCGGCATGCAGGCCCGTGTAGAGCCGGGCGACCAGTCCGCCATATGAGTGCCCCGCCAGTACAGCGGGCCCGTCCACACCTACCGCCTGCAGCAGCGCCCGCAAGTCGGCGACCGCTGCCCGTGCCGTGCGGGGCGCCGGCCCCGGGTCGCTCCACCCGTAGCCTGCCCGGTCATAGGCCACAACGCGGGTAAAGCGGGCAAGGGCTGGCGCCACCCGCGCCCACAGCAACGCCGTGCACAGAAAGCCCGCCTCCAGCACAACGGCGGGGCTTCCCTCGCCCATAACCTGCGCATACAGCCGCCGCCCGCCGATGTCGACCAGCCGGCCGGGCGGCGGCACCTGTAATTCCGGCACGGCGCACCTCCGCTGTTTCCAAGGAGTTTGCGGTCCCAACCGCCAAGTTCTCATGGTAACCCAATATGGAGAGGATGATGCGCCATCGAACCCCTGGAGCGAGTTCGCGCCGCCCTGGCCGCCCACGGGCGTGAACCCGAGTTCAAATTCTTCGAGCAGCACCTGCCCACGGCGCCCATCGCGGCCGATGCAGTAGGCGTAGAGCTCGGCCGTATCGCCAAGTCGATCCTGCTGTTTGCCGGCAAGGCGCCGGTGCTGGTGGTTGCGGCGGGCGACCGCCGGGTTGACCGGCAGAAAGTCAAGGCGCTGACCGGCGGGCTGAAGGTGAAAATCGCATCGGCGGACGAGGTGCTGGCGGTGACCGGTTTCGTGGCCGGCGGCGTTGCGCCGGTCGGCCTGCTCCAATCCGCCGCCGTGCTGCTGGACCATAGCTTGCAGCGGTTCCCGGACGTCTGGGCGGGCGGCGGCATTCCGGAGGTACTCCTCCGACTGGATGTGGCAGCCCTGCCGCTGCTGACCTGCGGTACGTTCGCTGACGTGACGGAATAGCCAGAGCCCGGGCTGGCAGACAAGCCCCGGCTCACACTGCTCCTCGCCTAGAAGCTTTTCTCGAGATCTTCCACCAGCGAACCCACAAAGGCAATCGCCTTCTTGATGGGCCCCGCGGTCGACATGTCGACGCCGGCCAGCTGCGCCAGGCCCAGGGGCGTCAACGTACCGCCGGCTTTCAGGGTCCGCAGCCACCGGTCGACCGCCGGTTGGCCCTCCTCCCGGATCGCCTCGGCCACCGCCGTCGCGACCGTCAGGCCGGCGGAGTAGGTGTACGGATAGAGGCCCATGTAGTAGTGAGGCTGCCGCATCCAAGTCAGCCGGGCGCCATCGTCGATTTCCACGGTGTCGCCCCAGAACTCGGAAAGAATGGCACCCTTCGTCTCGCAGAGGGTGCTGGCGGTAATCGGCGTCCCCTGTTCGGCCAGGCGGTAGATCCGCCGCTGCAGTTCACCTTCCAGCAGATGCCGCACGAAGTTGTGGTGGTAGGTGGCCAGCAGGCCCATGTTGATCCAGCGGCGCATGCGGGGCTCCGGATTCTGCTTCATGAGATGCTGCGCCAGGAGCAGTTCGTTAATGGTCGACGGCGCCTCGACAAAGAACATCGAGCAGCGCGTGTTCACCAGCCGCTGGTGACGCTGGGCCAGCGTGAAGTGACCGGCGTGGCCCAACTCATGGGCCAGCACGAAGGCGCCCCGCATGGAGCCCGACCAGGTGACCAGGATGAACGAGTGGGCGCCGTATGGCGACGAGCAGAATGCCCCGGTGGACTTGCCCACGTTGTCGGCCCGGTCCACCCAGCGCTCGTGCAGGGCTGTCCGCATGATCTTCGTGTACTCCGGTCCCATCACCGACAGCCCGTCGATAATCAGCTGGGAGGCATCTTCATAACTGATCGTCGGGTTGAACGACGGGTCAAGGGGCGCCTCGATATCCGGGTAGAGCATCTTCTCCATGCGCAGCACGCGCCTGCGCAGCCGCGCATACCGCTGCATGATGGGCGCCAGTTCCGCCTGAATCGTATCGAGGATGTTGTTGTTAGTGTCAACGGTCACTTCCTGAGGCTGGAGCAGCATGTGCGTCGCGGACGGGTATCTGCGCAGCCGTGCCAGGACTACGTTCTTCTTCACTTCGGTGGCGAACGTGGCCGCGAGGGTGTGCTTGTAGGCATTCAGACCCTTGTTGAAGGAGGCCCAGGCGTTGCGCCGGAGGCTCTCGTCCGGAATCGTCTCCAGCTTCTCTTCGTAGGTAGAGAACGAGACGGGGTAGGTCCGCCCGGCATCGTCGGAGATGGGCTCGAAGCTCATATCCGACGACTTTGCCCGCTCATAGACCGTGTAAGGGGCGCTGTGCACCTCGCCCAGGGCGGCCAGGGCGGTTTCGGTCTCAGAGGAGAGCTTGTGGGGCTTTTCGTCCAGGAGGTCCATGATCCATTTCCGGAAGTCCGCCAGCCCCGGCTCTTCCTGCAGATACCGCTCCAGGGTGCCGTCCGGCAGCCCAAGGGGCTCGGTCTGGATGAACGAGAGGGCGGCGCCGAACTTGGCTCCGAGGGCGCCGACCCGGGCGGCAGCCGCCTGATTGGCAGGGTTAGTGCCGTCTTCGGCGACATGGAGGCGGGCGTTAGTGGCGACGCGGATAACCCGCGCGTAGAGCTCCTCATAGGCGTTCAGGCAGGCCAGGAGCAGGCCGGGGCCCTCGCCCAGCCGGCCTTTGTACTGGACGACGGAAGGAATGGCCGCTTCCACTGCGGCAAGCTCTGCTTCCCATTCAGCCGTGGTCTGGAACAGATCCTCCAGGTTCCATTGTTGTTCGACGGGGACTTCGGCACGGGTCATTCGCTGTGCCATGCTCCTCTGTCTCCTCTCGGGGCTGCTTCCTTCGGCGACTGTAACAGCACGATTTTAAGTTTCACGAGTATGTTGCTAATGTCCTGCCGGGCGACGGCCGGATGACGGGAAGGAGCAACCAGTATGACGATCCGTGCTGTATTCTTTGACGCCGGCGATACGCTCATCCACCGCTGGGCGCTCAAGCATGAACGATTCACCTGGCTGTGCCGCCTGGCGGGCATCGCCCTGCCGGACGACCCCGCCCGCGCAAGGGCGGGCACCCTCGCCCATGAACGATACTTCCAGGACCGCCGCAAACATGACGATGCCTTTTCGCTGAACTGGTATCTGCGCCTGAACCGGGCCGGTCTGGTCGGCATGGGCGCCGGCGGCGACCTGGACGCCCTTTCGGCCGCCATGATCAAGGCTGCACAAGCCGTACCCAAAGAAGAAGTGCCGGACCCGGCAGCGATTCCGCTCCTGGAACACCTCCGTACCAACGGCTACCGGCTGGCGGTCGTCTCCAACTGGGACGGCACCCTGGTCGAGTACCTGCGGCGTACGGGGCTCGGCGGCTACTTCGACGCCGTCCTGGACTCCGATGTGGTCGGCTCGCGCAAGCCCGACACCCGCATTTTTGCGATTGCCTGCGCAGCTACGGGGGTCAGGCCGGAAGAAGCGGTCCACATCGGCGACTCGCCTTGCGCCGACGTGGCCGGCGCCCAGGCGGCGGGCGTCCGCCCCCTGCTCCTCGATGCCCTGGACCTGTTTGGCGACGGCTTCGACAGCCTGGCGCCCTTTGAGCGAATCCAGAAGCTGTCTGACCTGCCGGCCTGGTTGGCAGCGCAGTAGGCCACCTTACGTCCCCTCCGTACAAAATCGTGAGCGACCCCAACCGAATCCGCCGCCACACTCGTATTAATGAGTGGACGTAGTTGGCCCTGCATGTCAGGGTGACGGGGAGGCGACCGGTCGGTGCTTGACTTGATCCGTCAAATGTTACCTGCGGCTGTCTCTGTCGAATTGCAGCACGGCACCGGCCGGGTCCGCCATCTGCTCGTCACGACGGAAGATGGCGGAGCCCGGCCGTGTGTGCTCAGGCGGGCGCCCCTTCGGGAGTGGAAGCTCTGCCAGTCATACCTCAACCCGGCAGCCACCGGCGCTCCCACCTTACTGGGCGCAGCACCCGCGGACCGGCCGGAGGAGGCCTGGCTCCTCCTGGAGGCACTCCCCGAGCTCTTCCCGGACTTCTCCGACGCCGATCAGGTCGCCGCCTGTTACCGCCACCTGGCCCAACTGCATCTGCGCCATATTGGTGACGATCACACGGCGGAAGGTCCCTGGGCCCTCTCCACGCAGGAAATCGAGGCGGCTCTGGAGCGGTTCCCCGAAACGACCCACCTCACACATCAAGCCCGCCTGCTCACAGACGGGCCCGCTACGCTCGTTCAGGGCGATTACCACCGCTGGAATATCCTCCTGGTGGAGAACCGGGTCCGGGTCCTGGACTGGGAGCACGCCTCCTTCGCCCCGCCAATCTGGGACCTGGCCCTGCTTGCGCCGGAAGAGCCGGGCTGGGACGGCGCCCCCCGGGGCGCCATGGCCCTGCACGCCCTCGTGACATACCACGAGGCGGGCCCCCTGGCCCGCCTCCCGTTCCATCGCTTTCTCTACCTGCAGACCCTGGCCCGTATCGCCATCGCGGCCCGTTGGGCACACATCCACGCGACCAAAGCTGGTACGCTGCCCCCGGGGGGCGCCCGCTCGCAAGTCGAAGCCTACGCACAGACCGAACGCGCCCGGGCCGCCAACCTGGCCGCACACCTTTAGGTCCGCAGAAAATCCCGCAGCGCATCCGTCGTGCTGGGAAAAGCCAGCTGATCCCACGGGATCTCTTCCGGCAAGAACGCCCGCACTTCCTGCGACTCCCGGTCGATCTGCAGCTCCCCGCCCAGCACCTCACAGGCGTAAACGACCACCACCACGGGGCTCCGGTACGAATAAACCCCCACCAGCCGGGTGATGCGGACCTGGAGGTTGACTTCTTCCAGGGTCTCCCGGGCGGCGGCCTCCTCCACCGTCTCATCCTGGTCCATATACCCGCCGGGGAAGACCCAGAACCCTTTACCGGGGTTGATCGCCCGGCGGACCAGGACCACCTTTCCGTCAATGACGGGGATGGTGCAGGCCGACACCTTCGGGTCCTGATAGAAAACGTAGCCGCAGTTCCCGCAGACCAGCCGCTCTTTCGGGTCGTTCCTGACGGCTGCCAACTGCAGCGCTCCGCCGCATTTGGGGCAGAAGTTCAAGGCCACCGCACCTCCGTGCCGCCCGGCTTACTTCTTGCGCGTGTACCGGCGCCCGCCTTCCGACTGGCGCGCCGCCGCTGCTTCGCTCCGGTAGGTCCGATCGCTCAGCGGCACCTGGTCGGTCAACAGGGTCACGACCCCACGCCCTTTCAGCGACTGCTCGTTGAACTCCCAGGCCTCCAGATAGGACCGGAACTCCTTGCGCTGTTCCTGGTTGCGGGCATCATACCACGCCACCTGCCAGCTGTCCACGTCGGGGCACCTCCTCTGCCAGGTGAAACAGAGCCTCCCCCGAGGGGGAGAACCTACGGGTGCCGAAAGGATAACCGAGGTGAGTGGACGGTGAAGAACAACGTCTTTGAATCGCTCATGGCCATAGCGGGCCAGGAAATCACCCTGCGCTTCGCCAACGCCGGAGTTACGGGCCGCCTGGTGGGAGTTGAACGGGAGAGCTGGGGGTATGTACTGCATTTGACCAGCGCCATCGGCGATCATTACGTCGCATTCCCGGGCGAAGTGCTGCACATAGTGGCTCCGAAATCTACAGGTATCTCATAGTCTAGTCTAGTGCGGCGCCGCGCAGCGGCGAGGCCGCACGGCACCCGTAAATGGCGCGTCAGCGCCGAGAAGGGGGCCGGCCCGGCAAGGGTAGAACCCCGGCCCGTGAGGTGCCTGTATGATCAGAGTAAATAGTGAGTCGAATTCCGTCAACCCCGTAGGGCATGAACCTTTTCCCCTCCTCGTGCGTCACACTAGGTGAACGCGAGGAGGGGTCCATGATGTGGAGCGAGCTGAATGACCTGAACGAACGGCTTGCCAGGGCCGCGGACCACCAGGCTCGGCTGGGCAAGCTGCAGAACCGGGTGCAGGCGCTTGAAAAAGAGAAGAAGGAGCTGCAGGCCCACGCCGAACAACTCCGCCGGATCGCCCACCAGGAAGAGGCCGACGTACGGCGCCTGGAAGGCATCAGCCTGACCGGCCTGTTCCACTCGGTGCTCGGCAGTAAGGACGAGCAGCTTTACAAGGAGCGGCAGGAAGCCCTGGCGGCCGAACTGAAGTACGACGAGGCCCAGCAGCGCGTCGAAGCGATCGACCGTGACCTGGAGCGGGCGCGGGCCGATTTGAGCACCGCCGCCGGCACCGGCGACGATTACGAGAGCCTGATGCGCCGCAAGGAGGATCTGGTGCGCCGGGTGCCCAGCGCCGCCCCGCGGCTGCTGGCCTTCGGTGAGCAGGAGCAGCGGCTGCAGTGGCAGATCAAAGAGCTGACGGAAGCCTACAACGCCGGCCGCAGCGCCGATTCCGCCCTGTCGCAGGTGGAGGATTGCCTGGGCAGCGCCGCCGGCTGGGGCACATTTGATATGCTCGGCGGCGGCCTGATCGCTACTGCCGTAAAGCATTCCAGAATCGACGATGCCCGCAGGCATGTCCATTACGCCCAGCAGGCCCTGTCCGCCTTCCAGCGGGAGCTGAAAGACGTCGCCATGGTAATCCAGGTAGGAGAGATTCAGATCGGCAGCTTCGCCACCTTCGCCGATTTCTTCTTCGACGGGCTGATCGCCGATTGGATCGTTCAGAGCCGGATCAACGATTCGCGGGAGTCCGCCCGCCGGGCCCGGGATCAGGTGGGTGAGCTCCTGCGCGTCGTCTACCAGAAAATCCAGCAGTCGCAGGCCGAACTGGGGCAACTGCAGCAGCAAAGGCAAGGGTTCATCGCCGGGTATCAGGGGTAAACGCACGTGGGCGGCCATACGGTCGCCCACTTTTCTTGTTCAATTAGACGTATGGACAATCAATCGCACATGTCTTATCATGTTCTTAAAGTTCAATTATTTGTTCACAGTGCAAATGTTCCGTATCAGAATTCTCATGGTTACCGGAACGTGACCTCAGTATTATGAAAGGGACTGTTGAGATGCGACACCCTGTACGACCGGTCTACCGCCTCGCGATTGCGGCCCTTGCCATCCTGTTGGCCTGCGGAAGCCTCCTGACCCTGTCCCCCACCCCGGTGCATGGCGCCGACCCCGAGACCGGCGTCAATCTCGCCGACCTGTCGGCTTTGAAGGCTGGTAGCAGGAAATCCGAGCACCCAAAACTGGAATCGGGGCTCCAAGACCTCGCTGTGCAACTGCCCGAAGCGCTGGGCGCCAGCACCAACCCGCCCGTGCCGGCGAAAGCCGATGAACATGAGAGCCGACCCGTTCAAGTGATTGTGACGGTTCAGCCGGGAACCGAGGATCAAGTCGAGCAGAAGATCCTCAAGCTCGGCGGCACGGTTCAGCTTCGCCTCAACAATCAGCTTCAGGCAGTAATGCCCCGGGAGACTGCCGCAGCCGTGTCGGACCTCCCGCAGGTCATGTTCGTCGGCAGACCCGAACGGTACTATGCGATGGACGTGGTCGGCGAAGGGGTCGCCGTGACCCACTCCGACCAGTGGCACCGCCAAGGTGCGGGCGGACAGGGGGTCAAGGTCGGCATTCTGGACCTGGGCTTCTACGGATACGAAGCAGCCATGGGCACGGAACTGCCGCTCAATACGGTTGCCCGCTCATTCCGCCTGACCCCTACCAACAACACCGACATTACAGGCGACGGTGACCCGCACGGGACCGCCGTAGCGGAGATCATACACGACATGGCCCCGGAAGCTGAGCTCTACCTGGCCAATTTCTACTCAACGCTGGAGATGAGTCAGGCAGTTGATTGGCTCATCGCCGAAGGCGTCGACGTCATCAACGCTTCGATCGGTATATATCTCGGCGGTCCCGGCGACGGCACGGGCATGGCAGCCGATATCGTCCGGCGGGCCCGGAACGCCGGGATCCTTTGGGTCAACTCAGCGGGCAACTGGGGCGAGGACCACTGGTCAGGCCGGTTCTCGGACAGTGACGGCGACGGTTTTCACAACTTTTCTGGCACGGACGAAACCAACAGCATCTTCCTGTTTGCTGGCGATTACCTGGGCATCGATCTGAAATGGAATGACTGGACGAAGCAGAACCAGGACTATGACCTGTTGCTGACCGACGATTATGACCGACTGGTGGCTCTCTCGATCAACTATCAGTCCGGCTCACAGCCGCCGGTTGAAGCTCTGGACTACGTTGCCCCTTCTGATGGGTGGTACCACATACGCATTGGACGGGACATGGCGACCAGAAGCGTGGATTTCGATCTGATCATCAACACCAGTCCCGCAATGAAAGCCCATCCCCAGGCGCTCCCGTCAGAACCGTGGCAACTGGAGTACCAGAATGCCAGCCGCAGCATTGCAATTCCCGGCGACTCCCGTGACGCCCTGACGGTTGGCGCCACCAACTGGGGCGATGACACCCTCGCCGAGTACAGCTCCCGCGGTCCGACCCTGGACGGACGCATCAAGCCCGACATTACGGCCCCCACGGGCGTCATCTCCGCCACTTACGGCGGCGAGTTCCACGGAACGTCATCCTCGGCGCCACACGTGGCAGGGGCGGCCGCGCTCCTGAAGTCGGCGCACCCCACCTGGGGCCCCGCTGAGCTTTCGGCATACCTGCAGAAGTACGCCAGGGATCTGGGCAAATCGGGCAAGGATAACGACTATGGCAGCGGTCGGCTCGAAATGGCCGTTGGCTCCGTCGCCGGGACGATTACGGGCCTGGAGTCGGCACCGCTGGCCAATGCCGACGTGCGTGCAGAAGGCGGCGGGTACACCTGGCAGACCGCCACCGACGACGCCGGGCACTTCCTCATTCCCGGGGTCCCCCCGGGCACGTACTCGGTTACGGCAGTCGCGGCGGAATACCGGCAGCAGTCGAAGACGGGCGTCCGGGTCGCCGTCGGGCAGCAGCCCATCGTGAACATGACCCTGGCGTCGACCCTTGGCAGCCTGACCGGCAGAATCACGGACAGCCGGAACCTCCCCCTGGAGGGCGCCGCAGTCAGGGCGACCAAAGGCACAACTGTTCTCGAAACGCAGACGGATGCCACCGGTTCCTACGCCTTCACCCGTATGGCAGAAGGCTCCTATGCCCTGAGAGTAACCCTGGACGACTACAAGCCCGTGACCAAGAGCAGTGTAAAGGTCACATCGGGCCGTACCACATCCGCCGACCTAAAGCTGACCTCGCTCTATGGCACCATCGGGGGCAAGGTGACCGCCGCCGCCGGCAACCAGCCGCTGTCGGGTGCAACCGTCACCCTCAGCAACAGCAGCGGTACCGTTGCCACCGCCACGACCGGCGGCGACGGCACCTACTCGTTCACCAGGGTCGCTGAAGGAACCTACACCGTAACCGCCACCCTCGCCGACTTCAAACCCCTGTCGCAAAAGAATGTCCGGGTTTCCGGCGGCGGGGCGGCGACCGTAAGCATGAAGCTCTCCACCATTTTGGGGACTGTGGCCGGAAAAGTGACGGACGCCCGCCGGCAGCCCATCGTTGGCGCCCGCGTGCAGGTGACGGGGACCGGCGGCTCCTGGGAAGCGCTGACCGACGCCGCCGGGGCCTATTCGATTCTCCGGGTGACGGAAGGCACCTTTACCGTCACGGTCTCCAAAGATGATTACCGACTCCCGGCGCCCAAGAGCATCAAGGTCACCGGCGGCAAGACGACCTCCTTCCATCAGCAATTGACACCGCTGTACAGCACCATCAGCGGGACTGTCACCAACGCAGCCGGGCAGGCCCTCGCCGGTGCCGAAGTTGAAGTGAAAAACCAGACAACCCAGGCCGTCGTGGCGACTGCCACAACCGGAGCGAACGGGGCCTATTCCATTCCCAGGCTCCTGGACGGCACCTACACGGTGACGGTAACGATGGACGAGTACAACGAGCAGGTCAAGACCAAAGTGAAGCTGTCCGGCGGTCAGGTTATGACCATGAACTGGAAGCTGATCTCCGTGTATGGCACCCTGACTGGAAAAGTGACCAACTCGAGCCGGAGGGCCATTGCCGGCGCCACCGTGACGGTGACGGACGCCGGCGGCACGTCGGTCGGGTCTGCAGTAAGCGGCGCCGACGGCAGGTACGCCGTCCAGAGACTGCCTGCAGGCTCGTACAGCGTGATCTTCTCGCAGGCCGGGTACACCACGAAAACGTATACCAGGATCCAGATTTCCAGTGGTTCCACCAGGAGCCTGAACACCACCCTGAGCCGGTCCTCCGACTGACGGCATTCAAAAAAGCGCCCGCCCGGGCTCTTCCCGGGCGGGCGATATCGTCATCACGGCCACACATAGATACCGGTGCCCTGTTCGAGAGCGATCTCCATCAGCCCGCAGACCTGGGCATAGGGCTCCACATCTTCCATCAGCGCCTGGCGCCGCTCGTCGTCTTTCAGCACTCTCTCCATGCCCCGGGCTACGGCCAGAGCGACCGCCAGGTAGCCGGCGTTCTGCAAGAGCTCCTCGCCGGACAGCATCCCGTTGAGGAAGAACGCCTCCAACACCTGGGCAGAGCTGAGGCGCTCCCGCGCCCACACCGGCCCCCGCTGCCACTGCCGCGGCGCCTGGCTCAGCAGGTCGCCCCGCTTGCGCATGCCATCGGCAAATGGCGTCTGCTTCATCGCCTGCGCGCGCTTAGCAAAGGCAGTCACGCGCGCGAGCAGTTCTTCCGGCAGGTCCCCCTCCAGGCCGCGCACCGCCGTGTTCCAGAGCAGGAACTCCAGCCCTTCGGAGATCGGGTACGGCACGTATGCGATGCAGCCGCCCACGTGCCCGTTCAGCGAGGACGGGCACATGCGGCAGGTCACGCTGTGCTTGACGAGGTTGGCTACCTGCGTCTGCAGGTCGTGCAGCGTCAGGTCGGCGGGCACACCCGGGCCGGGGTCGAGCAGCATCTCCACCCGGGCATGCGGATCCCAGGCTGCCAGCGAGCCGCCGGCGGCCAGTTCCCCAATGCGGCGCAGGAGCCCTTTTTGTTTTATCGCCTCAATCAGGCCCGTGAGCGTCATCTGCGTCTTGACGGGACAGCGACGGTCCACGATAAACTTTGCGCCCACCCTGTACCCCCCTGCTCTTCGTATAAACAGGCCTCGGCCTTACTATATACGTTTGAACATGCCCGGGGGTTCGGTTTTGTCAGAAAAGGCGCAACTGGCGATGGTCGATGAAGCTGATCCGATGAATGGAGCAGGGCCCATATTGATCGAGCGCAGCGAAGTGTTCCTTTGCGGAATAGCCCTTGTGCTTCGCAAAGCCATATTGCGGGTAGAGTCTGTCGTATTCGACCATCATGCGGTCCCGGGTCACTTTGGCCAGAATCGATCCCGCCGCAATCGACAGGACCTTCCGGTCGCCCCCGATTACCCAGCGCTGGTCGCCCGTCCAGGCCGGCACCAGCGCGTTGCCGTCGATCAGCAGGCACGGCTTCTGAACGTCCAGTCCCCGCTCCCGGGCCATGGCGAGCGCACCCTGCGCTGCCTGGAACATCGCCTCGAAGGTCGCGTTTCTGATATTGATCTGATCGATCCGCTGATGATCGACCACGCCCACGCCCCAGCCCAGGGCGAGTTCGACGATTCTTTCGTATGCCAGATCCCGCTTTTTCTCCGAAAGCTGCTTGGAGTCGTTGACGCCCGGCAGCGACGCCCCGTCCGGGAGAATGGCCGCTCCCGCCACCACGGGGCCCGCCAGGGGTCCGCGCCCCGCCTCGTCCACACCGATGACGCTGTAGCCATGCCGCCGGAGCACCCGCTCCATCCGCAGATCCGCCAAGGCCTACCCCTCCCTCGCCATCTCAATGCGTTCCCGCGCCCGGAGGAGCCCCATGAGCGCCACGAATCCAACGCCGGCGGTCAGGGCGACGCTGCCGGCCACGTAGTAAAGGATCTCTGTCCCGTACACGTCAACAATCCGGCCCGCGGCCATCGTCCCCAGCACGGAGGCGATGCCGCTGTTGACCAGCACCAGCAGCGCCTGTCCGCTGGTGCGCAGCTCCTCGCCGCTCATCGCCCCGACGAACCCGACGGTGGTGGGCAGGAAGATCGCGTAGGTCGCTGCCTGCAGCGACTGCAGGAGGAGCAGGGCCACCGGCGACGTTGCGGCGCCATACAGCCAGAAGCGCACAGCATAGGCAAAGCCGGAAAACGCGAGCAGCGGCAGGGGGCCAATACGCTGCGTCACTTTGCCCATCAGCATCCAGACCGGCACTTCGACGGCGGCGGCCATGCCCCAGGCCCAGCCGATCTGGTTGTTCGTTCCGCCGACCGCGGCCATATGAACCGAGAAGAAGGTGGCGTGGGCGGCGTTGGCCGTGGTAATGATACCGGAAAGCAGCAGCACCGCGAGCAGCCGCCGGTTTCGCAGGAGACCACGCACCGCGGGCCAGACCGCCCGGTTCGCCCTGACGCCGTCAGCGGGGAGCCGGCGGGTGAAGTACCAGGCGATGGCCATCAGCAGGGAGTAGGCGGGAAAGGCCCACTTCAGGGAGACCGCATCGTATAGCCGCCCCATGGCTACCGTAACCAGCAGAAAGCCGATCGAGCCCCAGAGCCGGATGACCGGGTAACTCGCCCCTGTGCGCACGGCCTCGCCCAGTGCGATCGAATCGGCGATGGGCATGATGGCGCCCGCAAAGAAGGCCCACACCGCCACCAGGGGCAGGAGGGTCCAGAACGACTGGCCGAACCACATCAGCCCGCCGGTCGCGGTCACAATCAGGAGTAAACCGGAAAGCACGCGGCCACGGTGGCCGGACCGGTCGGTGAGGGGGCCAAAAATGGGCTGGGACAGGAAGAGCAGGATGGGCGCCATGGAGATCAGCACGCTGATCTGCGTGGCTGAGAGGCCCACCTGCTTGTAATACAGGGCCAGGAATGGCGACAGGGCGCCGATCGCGCCAAATACGAAGAAAAAAACATGTGCCATATTGCGCTTATCCACCTTTATTGAGCGAAAGCACGACGGGAGCCGGCAAGGCTCCCGTTCTTAAATACGCATTTCCCGGCGCAGTTCCTCCAGGCGGGCCCGAACTTCGGGTGCCATTTCGCGGGCTGCGGCGTAACCGCGCCGCATATACTCGCCGGCGCTGCGCGGGTTGAAGCTGTTCAGACCCGACACCTGGGGGCGAATCACCACATCCGCCCATTGCAGCGAGGCGCTGATGGTCTGCCGCGTCATGATGTCGAACGCCCGCATGACCGCTTCCGCCACCGAGCGGGGCGCCCCGGACGAAAAGCCGTACTCCGTCACGTCGACTGCGATCACCATGTCGGCGCCCATCGCCCTGGCAGCGCCCGCGGGCACGTTGTTGACCACCACGCCGTCCACCAGAAGCCGGCCCTCGAACTCCACGGGCCGGAAGAGGCCAGGAATGGCGGTAGATCCGCGCACGGCGTCAGCGACCCGGCCTTCCCGAATCACCACTTCCTGGCCGGTGTTGGCGTCTGCTGCGACGGCTGCAAAGGGCAGCTTGAGGTCAGAGAAGCTGACCGGACCGATCTGCGCATCGAGAAACCGGCGCATGCGGCGGTTGGTGACGAAGCCGCCCCGGGGCCAGACGGGCTCCACCACGTCCAGCCAGCTCAGGCTCTGGGCCAGGTTCTGCATCTCCCGCCACGAAAGGCCGCCGGCATAAAGCGCTCCGATCAGCGAGCCGGAGCTTGTCCCCACCACGCAGTCAACGGGGATCCCTTCCTCCTCCAGCGCCCGGATGACGCCGATGTGCGCCGTGCCCCGCACCACGCCCCCGCCCAGCACCAGCCCTACGCGGGGGCGCCCCAGGGGGCCCGCGGGCCTGGTAAGCCGCAGGTGGTCGGGCTGAATGGTCCCGCCGGCGGCGAGCAGCGCCGCCTCGTGAATCGTTCGCTCCAGTTCGGCTACGTTGGCCTGGATGAAGCTGCAAGAGGCCAGACGCCGGAGGGCTTCGGACGCGATCGGCGGATCGGCTGTGGAGCCGTGGCTGAACTTGCGCACGAAATGGCGCGCCAGGGCGGGGACGTCTTCGGACCGCTGCCGCAGTGCCGGGATCAGCACGGCGAAACCCTCGGCGAGGATCGCCGCTTCTACCGGCGACGGCTCCCGATCGCCGGGCGCCCCGGCCGTGGCCATAATCCGGGGAATGCGGCTGGGAACCTGACCCCGCCCGGCTCCCGCCGCCATCGGCAGAGTGGCGGCCACCGCCGCGGCCGCCTCGGGCGGCGCCTCGTCGGCGTGGCGGATCAGCAGCGTGCCATGGGCGGCCAGCTGCAGCGCCTCCGCCCATCCGCTTTCGGTAAAGGCGGAGCCCTGCATGACGATGAAGGGTCCATCCTTGCGGCTGCTGTTGTAGTGCATGCGGGCGGCGGCCAGTTCTTTGCCCGTGCCGGCTTCGCCGACGAAGACCACCGGCTCGTCCGTGCGGCTGCCCCGTGCGATGGCGGCCCGGACGCGCTGCGACCAGGGGCCGTCGCCCACCCATTCGTGATGCGCCCGGGCGCCCTGCCGGGCGATGTGGTCCGACAGCGACCGCTCCCGCAGGCGGGTTCGGTGCAGCCGCAACTCCGCTTCATGGGCCCGTGCGCTGAGGGCCACCAGGAGCTTGCGGGCCACGCCGTCGTTTCGCTCCAGAAGCTGCTGCAGCCCCTCCGGGCGAATGCGAATCAGGCTGGTCATCTCCCGCGCAATCGCCGTCGCTGTCGCCGGCTCGCCCAACAGGACGGCCAGTTCCCCGAAAAAGCCGCCCGGGCCCAGCAGCGCGATCCGGGTAGGAACTTCCCCGGCCAGCAATAGTTCAACCTGGCCCCGTACGACCAGGAAGAAGTCAATCTCAGCTTCGCCCTGCCGGACAATGACTTCAGCGGGCTGGTGCCATGTCCAGCGGCAGTAGTCCGCCAGTTGCTCCAGCGCAACTTCGTCAAGGCCTGATAGCAGAGGCAGTTCACGCAACGCTTCCAGGGTCATCGCACCATCACCACCCGCGGCTTGCAAAAGTCCTTGATTGCAGACGGTGCAGGCACCGGGGAGGTTCCCACAAAACAAGAAATATTTCAGGGCCTCGCCTGCCTAGCGTGGCTGGTCGTGCGTAACTCGGCCGTCGCCCGTAATGGGAATGACCGGACCCAGGAAGACCGGCTTGCGGTGAATCAGCCACTCGCCGAAGGCCTTGACGCGGGCCAGTACTTCCCGTGCCGCGTAGTACTCCGCCTTGTCGTAGACCCACCGGTCGGCCACGACGCCATCCGCCTCCAGGCCCATCCGCCTGGCCAGCCAGATGGCCCGGGGCAAGTGGAACGCCTGCGTCACCACCACGGTCGAGTGGACCTGGAAGACGTCCCGGGCGCGGTACATCGAATCGTAGGTGTCAAACCCGGCATGATCCATGAAGATATCTTCCGGCGGCACGCCCTTGGCTTCGAGGAACCGGCGCATGGCGTTGACTTCATCGTATTCGACACGGCCGTGGTCGCCGCTAATGAGTATCTTCTCGACCTTTCCCGCCTGATACAGGTCCCAGGCGGTCAGCAGCCTGTCTTCAACCATGGTGGATGGCCGGCCGTCCGGAAAGACGTAGGCGCCCAGCACGAGGGCGGCCTGCGCGGGCCGGACGTCCGCTACCGGGAGGATTCCGGCCTTACCGCCGTAGTAGACCACAGCATTGGCACTGCCGGCTGCCAGAAGGCCGGCAGCCACCAGAGAGGCACCCCATTTTAGTAACCGCTTTGCGGGCTTGTGCACAATATGAACCCCTCTCTTGTGAGCTTACCAGGTGCCATAAAAATTCCCTAAAATGTCCCAGGGAGATATTGCCAATGTTCTCTTTACGTGCTATCCTTTGAATCAGGGGGTGTTCCATCATATGAAAAAGATCAGGGGGATCGTGGTTCTCGCGGCGGTGCTGGCAGTCTTGGCTTTTGCTTCCGTGGTGCAGGCCGGTGGGCCCGGTGGAGTGACTACCCAGGGCTGTGATAACATCGTGTGGTGCACTCACTAGCCGAAAGCAAGAAGGAAGGGCGCATGGGGGTGCGCCCTTCCTTTTTGTTTTACACGGAGGCCCGGCTTCCCTTCCTGGCGACGAGGATCCACACCCATTCGTTCACCTGCTCGACATAGACCGAGCAGCCCTGTGCAGCAAAAATCGATGTAAGCAGGCCAATGGTCGGGTAGTACTCCTCTTCGATCTCCCGAACCAGCTCTTCCTTGCCTGCGGCGGCGTAACGCTCGATCATGACCTGCCTGGCGGCCCCGTCGGCCCAGGCGATGTCCCCCAGGACGATAATGCCGCCGCCCCGCAGGACCCGGAGCATCTCCCGGGCGCCCCGGGCTTTCGCATCATCGGTCAGATGATGAAACGCATACGATGAGACCACTGCATCCACCGACTCGGTTGGTACGGGCAGGTCGAGGAACTGCCCTTCCAGCACGGGCACATCGCCCAGCTTGTTCCGGGCTTGCTGGCGCATGGCGGCCGACGGCTCCACAGCCACGACTGAGGCCCCCCGGCTCAGCAGCACACGGGCCAGGTTTCCCGTGCCGGTGCCGACGTCCAGCACGTGCCGCCCCGGCTCCGCCCCGGCCAGGGCGGCGATCCGCTCCAGTACCTCCTCGTATTGCTCAAAGCCGTCGGCCGGCTCGGCACGGAAGACGGTCTCATCGTAGGTCGGCGCCCACTGGTCGAATATGGCCATGAAGTCAGCGTGGCCAAGGCCCATCAGGTTCTCCTCCCGTCTTTGCCCCCCCGGCCTGCTGACCGGAGGCATTTCCGTGCATTCATATCGGAATACTCTGCTATTACCTCCAGAGTATGCGGAAGGAGCTTGGCTGTCAACCGCCCATACGCAGGCGGCGCCCGGTTTTCGCCCCGGGCGCCGCCAGTTCCCTCTACTTGATGTCGACCGTCTTTTCCTTGCTGACGCCGAAGTAGTTGTGCCGGGGGTCGCTCAACTGAATGGTAATCCTGTGAGTCCCCAGCGCCACCTTCGGAATCGTGTACGACTTGCTGTAGATCATCGTTTCCGGGCCATCATCGAGCCGGATGTGGACATGGCCGTCCTGGGGCACGCGGAAGGTGCCCGTCTCCACCCTGACGGTCAGTCCCGCGCCTTTCTGCTCCACGGTGAAGTCGAACTCCGGCTGGGGCCGTGCCGCCCGACACCCTGCGAGCAGCAACAGCACTGCCGCGAGCCACCCCAGCACCATCGCCCGCCGCATGCTACGCCTCCTCTTCTTCGCCGGTCCGCTGCCGCCGAATGGCGACCACCGTGGCGACAATCACAACCAGCGCCGCCGCACCGTAGAAAATCGGTCCCCACACCGAGTGCTTCAGCGGCGGATCGATGGGAATCATGCCCACCAGGGTCTCGGCAAGCTCTTCATCTGCCCTGACTCGCAGGCCGCCCCGGTAAAGCTCATCAAAGACTGTGATTTCGACGACGATATCGAATGTATCGGTATTGGGCGGCACCAGGGCGCCCCTGTATGTACCCGGCTCAAGCTCCTTCAGGGTGGCGGGCGGCCCCTTTTTCCGGGAGTCGGGGGGCGCGGCCGTCACTGTGGCCGTGGCCCCTTCCACCGCCGCGCCGTATACGTCCATGACCCTCACGGTCAGCTCATCGCCCTGGAGCGAGAAGGCTGCCACGGTGCTCAGGTTATGGGCCTTGGCTGCGGTCGCCACGAACAGCATGAGCACGATGGCCAGCCCAACTACAATTCGCCTCACCCCTATGCCCCCTTGTTAGGGCCATTGGAACAGTATACATTCTTACCACAGATTATCGGATTGATTACACAGATTAATACAACATTAATATGGAATTTTTGGTTTCCCGTGTTCTTGTTCCTTCATCTGTATGTTCCGCGATCTGTGTAATCTGTGGCAATCTAATGCCCTTTTCCCCAACTCCATCAGTATAGACGAAAACCCGGCGGTAGCCGTTACCGCCGGGTGATTTCATAGCTGCGACCCGGGGACGGGGCCGCCGACTTCGTACACGCACTCCTTGGCGCCCCGGGGCACCGACTCCGCCTGGGTCACCTTGGGCTGCGCCTCCGCCACGGCCAGGGTAATGCCCTCCACCATCGCCTTGCACAGGTGACAGACCTGCTCGGGGTGAACGGCGGCGACTTCCCGGAAGCCGCAGGTCTTCAGCACCAGGGTCCAGGAGCCGTCCTCCGCACGGGCCACGTGGGTCATAATGCCCAGGCGGTGCAGCGCCTCGGCGCACGTGCGGACCAGTTCTTCCTGCTGGGCGGCGGTCACCGCTGCCGCCTCCTGCCCCAGCCGCTTGCCGAAAGTCCGCCCGATTTGCTCAATCGCTTCCTTTGCCCCATCGCCCAGGAGGGCCAGCGACTGCACCAGCAGGTTGGCCAGGAGCTGGAAATCGCGGGCCGGCACCGTCAGCGACACGGCACTGCCCGACGGCGAGTACAGGTAGCCGGGCCGCCCGCCCTTGCCGGTCTTTTCGGCCATGGCTGCGAGCAGGCCGATATCCGCCAGCTTATTGAGGTGCGTGCGCGCCACATTGGGATGGAGTTCGAACTTCTCGGCCACCTCAGCCGCCGTGACGGGATGCGCCGCCGTCAACACATATTGATAGATGTTATAGCGGGTGGGGTCGGCCAGGACCGCACTCACTTTCTGCGGGTCCCTTTCCATCGCTCTACCCTCCAGTCAATTGAGAATCACTCTCAACGCCGTCTCCCGAGAATCGGCGATATCGTCTAATGATTTGGAAGCACGAAAAAGACGCTTAGGAATGAGGATTACACTATTGACACAGTGTAAACACAGTCAATACAATGAGACCGAAGCAGATAGCTGGGGACCGCACTGTGTCCATTTTACACTACAGTGACAGTGTAAAACAAGGTGCCGTCTGCGTGGAGTCTGCGTAGTTCCGAATCCGCACTTCCCGCTGCCGGGCCCCCGCCCGACGGTGTGAAATATAGATCTCCCGGCCGAGCCTGGCCGGTAATCCCTTTGGCCCTCTGCCAACCCAGTTTTCTGATTGTTCGTCTGTGAACGAAAGGAGTAGAACACCGTGACCACTGGCGCCCCCCTTATTGTTGAAGATCTGCGCGTGAACATCGGCGAGAAGCAAATCCTCAAGGGGCTCAACCTGACTGTCAAGCCTGGCGAAATCCACGCCATCATGGGCCCGAACGGTGCCGGCAAGACCACCCTTGGGTTCTCCCTCATGGGCCATCCCCGGTACGAAATCACGGGCGGCTCCGTCAAACTCGGCGATCTGGATCTTCTGAGCGTGGACGTAAGCGAGCGGGCCAAGGCCGGTCTGTTCCTCGCCTTCCAGTATCCGTTTGAAGTCTCCGGCGTCACCGTTGCCAACTTTCTGCGGCAGGCGGTCAACGCCATCCGGGGCGAAGAAGTCTCCGTGTGGGACTTTCAGGAGTTGCTCTCCGAGAAGATGAGCCTGCTGGAGATGGACGAGGCCTTTGCCGCCCGCTACCTCAACGAAGGCTTCTCCGGCGGCGAGAAGAAGCGGAACGAAATGCTGCAGATGACGCTGCTGGAGCCGAAGATCGCCATCCTCGACGAGACCGACTCCGGCCTCGACGTCGATGCCCTGAAAATCGTCTCCAAGGCGGTCAACACCCTGCGGGGCCCCAACTTCGGCGCCATCGTCATCACCCACTACCACCGGATTCTCGACCACATCAAGCCGGACGTCGTCCACGTGCTGATGAACGGCCGCATCGTCAAATCCGGCGGTCCGGAACTTGCCCTGGAGATCGAAAAGAAGGGTTACGACTGGATCAAGGCCGAGCTCGGCATCGTCGATGAGGCGGTTGAATCAGTTCAACCGGCTGCAGCCCAGGGGGTGAAGTAACCGTGCCCACGGCTACCGAACCCACTTTCCTGGCGGAGCGCCGCCGGCAGGCCCTCGATCTGGCCGCTGTGCTCGACCTCCCCGCCAAGACGGACGAGGCCTGGCGCCGTACGTCGCTGGAAGGGCTGGATGTGACGAGCTACAAGCCCGGTGCCGTCCGGGCCCGCCTGGAGGGCAACGTGCCCGAGGGCGTCATTTTCACGGACCTGCTGACTGCCGCTGCTAACCACAGCGAGCTGGTCTATAAGCACCTCGGCTCCCTCTTCTCCCTGGGCCAGAACAAGCTGACGGCCATGCAGGCGGCGCATCTGAACGGCGGCACTTTCCTATACGTGCCGCGGGGCGTCGTGGTGGCCGAGCCGCTGCAGGTTGTGTACGAAGCCGCCGATGGCGAAGCCCAGTACCTGCACACCCTGGTGGTGGCCGAAGAGAGCAGCCAGGTGACGCTACTGGAGCGGTATGAAGGCACCGGCGAGTATCTGAGCGTCGGTGTCGTGGAACTCTTCCCGAAGGCTAACGCCAAAATCCGTTACGGCTACCTGCAGAACCAGTCGGAAGACGCCTTCGCCTTCCTCTTCCGCCGCGGCCGGACCGGGCCGGATGCCGGCCTCGAATGGGTGGGCGGCGAATTCGGCGGCGGCCTGGTCCGCTCCGAACTGGTGACAGACGTTGCCGGGGTCGGTTCCGAATCGACGATCAGAGTAGTCTACGGGGCCACTGGTAACCAGCATATTGACATTGTGGCCGCCGAGGTTCATACCGGCGACAACACCCGCTCGGATATTCTTGGCCGGGGCGTGCTCTCCGGTCGGGCGCACACGGTTTTTCGGGGCAACGGCCAGATCAAGTACAAGTCCCGCAACTCTTCCACCTACCAGCGGCAGCAGGCGCTGGTGCTCTCGCCGAGGTGTCGGGCAGATGCGATTCCCGCTCTGATCATCGACGAGAACGAAGTCGCCGGGGCCGGCCATGCCGCCACCGTCGGCAAGCTTGACGAGGAGCAGCTTTTCTACCTGATGGCCCGGGGCCTCTCCCGCAAGCAGGCAATCAACATGCTCGTAATGGCGTTCCTCGCTCCCGTGCTCGACCAGATTCCCGTGGCGGATCTGCGCACGGAGATGACCTCCCTCATGGGAGAGAAGGTGAATGGCTGATGACGATCGACGTGGCCCGCATTCGCCAGGACTTCCCCATTCTCCATCAAGACATGAACGGGCATCCGCTGGTCTACCTGGACAACGCGGCGACTACCCAGAAGCCCCGCCAGGTGATTCAGGCGCTGGTGGATTACTACGAGGGCTATAACGCCAACGTTCACCGCGGCATTCATACCCTCGCCGAGCGGGCCACGGAAGGGTTCGAAGGCGCCCGGGCGAAGATTGCCCGGTTCATCGGCAGCCCGAGTCCCGATCAGGTCGTCTTCACCCGCAACGGTTCAGAAGGCCTGAACATGGTGGCTTACGGCTGGGCACGGCGGCGCCTTAAGCCCGGCGATGTCATAATCACTTCAGGCATGGAGCACCACTCCAACCTGATTCCCTGGCAGCAGGCAGCCCTGCACACCGGCGCCACGATCAAGTATATCGACCTGACGCCCGAGGGCACGCTCAGCCAGGAGTCGTACGACCGGCTCCTTAGCGAAGGCAACGTGAAGCTCGTGGCTTTCTCGGTCGCTTCCAACGTCCTGGGCACGATCAACCCGGCAAAGGAGATGATCGCCAAGGCGCACGCCGTCGGGGCGCGGGCCGTGGTGGACGCCGTGCAGGCCGTGCCGCACATGCCGGTCGACGTCAAGGACTGGGACGCTGATTGGATCAGCGTCGCCGGCCACAAAATGCTGGCGCCCACGGGCACCGGCTTCCTCTGGGGCAAGGCGGACCTGCTGGAAGAGATGGAGCCGACCTACTTCGGCGGCTCGATGATCTCCGAAGTGCACCTGTCCGGCGCCAAGTGGGCGGAGTGCCCCGCCAAGTTTGAAGCCGGAACGCCCAATATCGGCGACTTCATCGCTTTTGGGGCCGCCATCGATTATCTCGAGGCCCTGGGCATGGAGAACGTCTACAAGCACGAAAAAGCGCTGACCGAGTACGCCTGGGAGCGGCTGCATCAAATCGAAGGGATGCGCACGTTCGGTCCCCGCCAGCCCCGGGCCGGTCTGATCAGCTTCGACGTGGAAGGCATTCATCCACACGACATGTCGGCTGTACTCAACGAGTACGGCGTCGCCATCCGGGTCGGTCATCACTGTGCACAGCCGTTGATGGAAATTCTGGATGTGCCCGCCACCAACCGGGCAAGCTTTTATATCTACAACACCAAGGAAGAAGTCGACCGGCTGGTCGACGCCCTGATTCACGCAAAGGAGTTCTTCGGCTATGTCGCTTGAGGGTCAGCATCCCGTGGGCCTGAACTCGCTGTATCAGGAAGTGGTCCTGGACCACGCGAAAAAGCCCAGGAACAAGGGGACCGTGGAGAACGCCGTCCTGAAGAAGCATCTGCACAACCCCACCTGCGGTGACGATATCGAAGTTCAGGTCGGTGTCGGGGCGGACGGCAAGATCGACGACGTGAAATGGAACGGGCGCGGCTGCAACATTTCGCAGGCCAGCGCGTCGATGATGTCCGTCGCCCTCAGGGGCAAGACGCTGGCAGAAGCCGGCGCCATGATGGAACTCTTCTACGCCATGATGAAAGGCGAAACGGGCGTTTATAAGCCCCTCGGGGAGATTCAGGCGCTGAGCGGCGTCAGCAAGTTCCCGGTGCGCATCAAGTGCGCCACGCTGGCCTGGCACTGCCTGGAAGAGGGCATGAAGGAACGCAGCCAGCTAGACACAGAGGGAGGGTCTGCGAATGGTCAGTGAACCGAAGCAGATCGTGGGCGAATATCAATACGGGTTTCATGACCCGGAGAAATACGTCTTTAAATCCGAAAAGGGCCTGACCCGCGAGATCGTCGCCTCGATCTCCCGGTTTAAGAACGAGCCCGAATGGATGCTTCAGACGCGCCTGAAGGCGCTGGAAGTCTTCGAATCGAAGCCGATGCCCACCTGGGGCACCGACCTCTCCGAAATCAAGTTCGAGGATATCCACTACTTCGTGCGGGCGTCAGACAAGGCCGAGCGGTCCTGGGAAGAGGTGCCGGAGGATATCAAGAACACTTTCGACCGCCTGGGCATTCCTGAGGCCGAGCGGAAGTTCCTGGCCGGCGTCTCCGCCCAGTACGAGTCCGAAGTGGTCTACCACAACATCCGCAAGGATCTGGAAGACCAGGGCGTGCTCTTCATGGACATGGACTCGGCCCTGCGGGAGCATCCCGACATCGTAAAGGAGTACTTCGGGACGATCATACCGACGACGGACAACAAGTTCGCGGCCCTGAACACGGCCGTCTGGTCCGGCGGCTCCTTCATTTATGTGCCGAAGGGCGTCCATGTCGAAATTCCCCTGCAGGCCTACTTCCGTATCAACACCCAGAACATGGGCCAGTTTGAGCGGACGCTGATCATCGTCGATGAAGGCGCGTTTGTGCATTACGTGGAAGGCTGTACGGCGCCCACCTACTCCTCCGATTCTTTGCACTCCGCCGTCGTGGAGATCATTGTGAAAAAAGGCGGCCGGTGCCGGTATTCGACCATCCAGAACTGGTCGACCAACGTCTACAACCTGGTGACCAAGCGGGCCGTGGCCTATGAAGATGCCGTCATGGAGTGGATCGACGGCAACATCGGGTCGAAGGTGACCATGAAGTACCCCGCCGTCTACCTGATGGGTCCCCGGGCCCGGGGCGAGGTGCTCTCCATCGCCGTGGCAGGCAAGGGCATGATTCAGGACGCCGGCGCGAAGATCTACCACTTCGCTCCGGATACGACGTCGGTCATCACGTCGAAGTCGATCTCCCGGCTGGGCGGCAACACGACCTACCGGGGCCACATCCTGGTCGATAAGAAAGCCGACCGGGCGAAGGTGAAGGTCGAGTGCGATGCGCTGATCTTCGACGAGAAGTCGGCCTCGCACACGGTTCCGTTCATGGACGTCATGAACGAGAATGTGACCATCGAGCATGAAGCGACGGTCTCCAAGGTCTCCGAGGAGCAGCTTTTCTACCTGATGAGCCGGGGCCTGTCCGAAGAGCAGGCGATGGCGATGGTGGTGATGGGCTTCATCGAGCCGTTCGCCAAGGAGCTCCCCATGGAGTACGCCGTGGAACTGAACCGCCTGATCGAAATGGAGATGGAAGGCTCCGTAGGCTAAGCAGCACGTCGAAGGGAGGCCAAAGCGCAACCGCAAGGCGCCTGGCCTCCTTTTTCGCTCTGATACGTGCAGGCCGGCGAACCTCTTGGGCAGAACACACCCTCCCGCTTGGGTGCCGGCGCGACCCGGTCGGCCGGTGGCGACGGCGGGTTGGCAGGGGGTTGAGCCGCATCGTCGAGGGTAGTTCAAGGTCCGCAGCGTAGCGAGGACCATTTCAACGATAAGTCGAGACGCCGCGGCGAGGCCTCCTGCCAACCTGCTGGCGCCGAAGGAGGCCGACCTCATGGCGTTGCACAAGGTAGCTGACGTCCACGAAATCCCGGAAGGCAAGCGTAAACGTGTTCTCATCAAGCGCCGGCCCATCGCGGTTTTCAACTGCAACGGCACCTACTACGCAGTGGATGATACCTGCAGCCATGCCGATGCGTCCCTGGCCGAAGGCGAATTCCTGCGCGACAAATGCCAGGTCGCCTGCCCCCTGCACGGCGCTCGGTTCGATCTCAAGACCGGCGATGCTCTGTCGTTGCCGGCAGTGACGCCCGTCGATACTTACGCGGTGACCATTGAAGGCACAGCGATCATGGTGGAGGTGTAAAGGTGGCTGCGACGATTACCAAAGCGCAAGTGCTGAAGGCACTGGAGAAAGTGAACGACCCGGAGCTGCGGCTCAACATCGTGGATCTGGGCCTCATTTACGAAGTCGAAATCACCGAAGATAACAACGTGGGCATCGACATGACGCTCACCACGCAGGCCTGCCCGGTGGGCCCCATGATCCAGATGCAGGCCGAAGCCGCCCTCAAGGCGATCCCCGGCGTCAACCAGGTCGATGTGCAGCTGGTCTTCGATCCCCCGTGGACGCCGGACAAAATGAGCGAGCGGCTCAAGAAGGCCAGGGCCATGGGGCTGATATAGGCGGAAAGTCAGGGCTCGGCGCCAAGTGCGCCGAGCCCTTCAAGTTCTTGATGAATCGATGCGTGCTACTAGAGACGCCGCCCCGAGGGCCGCCAGCACCAGGCAGCTGATCATCCCAACGACGCCGGGCCAGCCGAAGCGCACGTACATTTCGCCGCCGAACGTACCGACCGTGCTGGAGCCCATATAGTAGCCGAACAGGTACAGGGAGGAAGCGGCGCCCTTATTGGTAACGGCACGCTCGCCCACCCAGCCGCTGGCGATCGCGTGGGCGCCGAAGAAGCCGAAAGTGAAAACGGCAATGCCACCGATCTTGCAGGCCAGCGGTGGCGCAAGGGTGACCAGCGCCCCCGCCAGCTGCGTGGCCAGGCCGATCCACAGCACACGGGCCCGGCCATGGCGGTCCGAAAGCCGGCCCATCCAGGCCGAACTGAACGTGCCCATTACGTAAAGCAGGAAGATCCAGCCCACCAGCGTTGCACTGAGGCCGTAAGGCGGGGCCATCAGATCGTAGCTGATGTAGTTGTATAGGCTCACGAAGCTGCCCATGCCAAGGAAGCTGATCGCATACAGGCAGAGAAGGCCAGGGTCCCGCAGGCAACCCAGCAGAGAGCCGAGCAGCCGGCGAAGGTTCAACGGCTGGGGCTGGAAGTGACGGGAAGGAGGCAGCGTCCGCCAGAACCAGAGGGCACAGATGAGGCTGAGCAGCCCGATGCTGCCCAACGCCGCCCGCCAGTTGACGAAGTCGGCGACCGTACCGGCAATGATCCGCCCACCCATTCCACCGGCGGCGTTGCCGCTGATCAGGAGCCCCATGGCGGCGCCCAAAGCCCGGGGGTCGATCTCTTCCGCCAGGTAGGCCATGGCAGTGGCAGGCAAACCGGCAAGCACAAGACCTTCCAGCGCTCTGATCACCAGCAGGTAGGAAAGCTTGGGGGCGAAGGCTGCCGTCACCCCCGCGATGCCGGCAGCGATCAGCGCCGCAGCCATCACGGGCTTGCGCCCCAGTGAATCGGCCAGAGGGCCGGCGAACAGCATCCCGACGGCCAGGCTTCCGGTGGCCACGGACAGCGTCAGGCTGGCAACGGGAGGTGTGATCTGAAACGCATCGGACAGCAAAGGGAGCAGCGGCTGGGTCGTGTACAGGCTGGCGTAAGCGGCGAGCGCTCCGGCGAAGAGTGCGGTGGTGGTACGGCGGTAGGCCGGTGCGCTCTGTGTCAGGTCGCCCAGCGATAGTCCCCTTCTTTCACACTTGCGTATGGTTTGCTCTTAATAATAACGGTCGAAATGGCCGAAAACAAGGCCGCGGCGGCAGATCGAACAGCCAGAAAGCCTCGGCCACACGTCAATGGATAGACTCCGACAGGGCCAGCACCGCATCCTGCTCCGCCCGGTGCACCTCCAGCAGCATGCGGCGCACCTCTGCGCGCAGCCCGGCCGGATCGGGCAGGTCCACCTGCCCGGCGAGTTCGTCCAGCCGCCGGCCTTCTTCGGCACCGGGCAGGCCGGCGCCCCGAAAACGCGCCTCCCGCTGCATCAGCACCTCGCGGGTCGTCCGGAACCGGTCGGGCAGGAACGTTCGGGCCAGGCGGGTCCAGAGCATGCCACACTCCCGGTAGCGGTCTGCGGCCCGGCGCAGTTCCGGGCGGTTCAGCACGTCGGCCGCTTCCTCCAGGAAATCGGCGTACAGCGGCCTGGCGGCCCCGCCACCCGTCCCTTCCAGTTCGATGTACATGAAGGCCCGCACCAGATTGGTGTACAGCAGCCGCTCGTCTTTGAAGAGGGCCGGCCAGCCTTTCCGGTCGTCCATGTCGGTCACTGCATCGGCCCACTTGAGCAGGGCCGCCAACCCGAAGTGGGCGTTCGGCGCGCTCAGGAAGCCGTCCACGCAGGAGCGAATTGCGTCGGCGACGGCGGCACCGGGGTCGAATGGCTCGGGAGCCACGCGCAAGGTGACCGCCTTGTGAATGGCGTTGGCCTGGGCGCCCCACGCGGCGGCAAGCTCGTCCACCGGGCAGGTCAGCGGCACCCGGGCCCGGTCGGCGACGTGCGCCATGCCCTCCTGGTCAAGGCCGTAGACCAGCACGGGCGCCATCCAGGGCCCCGCCGGGGCCGGCGCCCAGCCCCAGGGCAGGCGGGGCCGGTCAGCCCAGATGATGACCGGCACCCCTTCCTCGAGCGATCGCTGTAAGTACGTCAGGGCCTCCGGCCGATCGGCCGTCTGCAGCACGTGCGCGGAAACGCCAATCCGCCGGCAGAGATCGGCGACCATGTCGCCGCCCACCTTGACCTGCCGGGGGCTGAAGAAGAAGTAGGGCTCCTGCCCCTCGAACTCAAAGGCGAAATACATGCACCCGATGCCCCGGCTGAGGCCGAAGAGCATCGCTTCGGAATAAGGTTCGCCGGTGTGGGGGGCCGTTGCGCCCATGTATGCGAGCGCATGACCAAACGAACCGGTCTCCCAGTGCAGGCTGCCGAACTGCGCATACGCCGGCAATACGGGCATAGCCCTCCCCCTTTCCTTCGTATAGTCTACCATAATCGGCAAGCCGGGGAAAAACTCCCCGGCCCGTCATGTCTCAGTGGAGCGATTCGGCGATCTGAATCAGCTCTTCGCTGCTCAGCAGTGGCACCTCCGGGACATGGAAGCCTGGCGGGGGAAGCACGACATGGACCTGGCTGGAGCTAATCGTGACCAACTGGTCCCCGATGGAGAAGAACAGTTCCCGAACCGGCGACGCCGGCCCCAACGTAACCCCATCTTGATCCATGGTAGCCACATACTCCCCGTCCACCAGCAACGCCTGCTTTCCGTTCACCATCACGTAGCGCTTGGGGTAATCGCCGGGCAGCGTCAAGTCCAAAACCCTGTCAGGCTTCATCTGGCTAATCATCAGCATGGCGCCCGGATTGCTCCATCTCCGTGTGAATATGAAAGGCTCCCGTTCGGAACGGAGGATCGCGGAGACCGGAGCATACCCGTCTGGAATGAAACCCGGCTCAGCTAGGGGACGCCCTAGCGCCTCCTCAGCGTCCGCACGGGATACCGCAACTTGTCCCGCCGGATGAGCGATCGACTGACGGTACATCTCTATAGTCTGCTCCCGGTCCAGGTCGCGAATGCGCAGCCAACGCACGGCCAACGGGGACGCACAGGCCACCACGATGACGGCCGCGAGAGCAATGGCGGCGGCACGCCACCAGCGGGGCTGGTTTGCCTCTTCGGGCACCCGGCCCATGGCCTCCGGGGCCGGAGTCACGCACAATGCGTCCTGGAGGGCGGCCCTGATTGCCTGGTGCTGCCGGACCAGGCGGGTGCAATCTTCGCACCCGGCAACGTGCTCGGCCACCGCCGGGCTCTCCTCGGGGGGCAAATCGCCGCCGGCAAACAGGGCCACTGCTTCCCTGCTAAACTGACATGTGGTCATGGCTCACTCTCTCCCTTCAACCGGAGATACTCGGACCGGACCATTTCCCGGGCCCGGGCCAGCCGTTTGCGGACGGCCTCGTAGTTGCCGCCCGTCATGGTGGCAATCTCGGTCATCGTAAAGCCCTCGGCGTCTCTCAACAGCAGCATGGCCGCTGTCTCCCGGGGCAGGCGGCGCAGCACCCGGAAGATAAGGTCGTGCTCGGCCACGGCCTCCGCGGGGTCGGCCGCTGCGCCCGCAACCCGCTCCCCCAGTAAGGGAAGCCAGGCGAAGCGCTGCCGCCGCCGAAAATCGTCAATGGCCCGATGGGTGGCAATGCGGTAGAGCCACGCGCTGAGGTTATCCGGCGGCGCCGGCAGGCGGCGCAGGTCGCGAAGCGCCTGCAGAAACGTCTCCTGGGTCAGATCCTCGGCAGACGCGGCGTTGCCGGTCAACCGGTACAGATACCGGTAGATGCGGGTGCGATAGGTCGTCCACAGCAGCGCTTCGCGCTCTGCTCCGGACGGCGCGTCACTGATCAGTTCCATGGCGCCCGGCTCCTTCCCGAAAGGCCTTTCACTCTCTATGGCGAAGGACTCTGCCTTCCCGGGACATCAGCGCGAAAAGTTTCGGTTTTTGCACCGGAACTCCTGCGGGCACAGTGCAAGCCGCGATGACCCGGCTCATGTGCATGTGATCGGCGCGCAAAAGCTTGGTGATGTCTTGGCAAGTGGTTTTGCGCGGTTTTGGTAGTCTGACAAGTGCATGGGGGGATCGGTGCCGGGGCGCCACCGCCGGCACGCGCTTTCTCCGTAGGGCTTTCGGCATGTGCGGGGCTCGGCACGATATCCCGACCTGCATAAGCACGATCCCTCCTCCCGTGCGAGGGACTCCCTTCATGTAAGTCGCCAAATTCCTCATGAAGAGTTGGTGCGACCGCCCCAAGTACGCTCACAGCCCCCGACGCAAGGAGAAATTTGCCCGCATCTTGTCGATTCACCGCCTGGACCACGTCGCTCACGGTTTTTGCCGTCTTCCTGCGATGGCCTTGATACGGTCTTGGTATGGTCTTGGTATGGTCTTGGTGTGATCTCGGTGTGATCACTGTGTGATCTCGGTGTGATCTCGGTGTGATCTCCATGTGATCTCGCCACGATCTATTGCGACCTTTTGCAGGCCTACTTGACGCCGCAGCAGGCCCGCACTATACTGCAACCAATAGACAGGCGATGACGGGGACCAGTACCCGCAGGCAGGACGACCAGAGATCCGGCCCTCGTGGTGAAAGGCCAGACGTCCAGGCCGCGGCGAACCCACCCCTGAGCCGGGGACGAAACAAGTCCCCCGGACGCCCCACCGTTACCCCGGGCGCCGCCTCCCGCCGCTCGCCGGCGGCGCGCGGAAGCGAGTTCACAACGAAGGTGGTACCGCGGAATTACCCCGCCCTTTGACAGGGCGGGGTTTTGTGTCCTTGCAGGAGGTGCTTTCAGTATGCGAATGTCTCAGATGTTTTTCCGGACGCTGAAAGAAGTCGGCGGCGAGGCGGAACTGCCCAGCCATCAGCTCACATTGCGGGCGGGCCTCGCCCGGCGCATCGCTGCAGGCGTCTACAGCCTTACCCCCCTGGCCTTCCGATCCATCAAGCGCATCCAAACGATCATCCGGGAAGAGATGGACCGCATCGGCGGGCAGGAAGTCCACCTCCCCGTCGTCGCACCGGCGGAGCTGTGGCAGGAGAGCGGGCGGTACGACGCCATCGACTCCTCCCTCGCCCGCTGGAAGGACAGAGCGGGCCACCCCATGGTCCTGGCCATGACCCACGAAGAAGCGGTCACCGACCTGGCGCGTTCCGTCATCGATTCGTACCGGCAGCTGCCCCTGATGGTCTACCAGATTCAGACGAAGTTTCGCGACGAGCCCCGTCCCCGGGCCGGGCTGATCCGCCTGCGTGAATTCCTCATGAAAGATGCATACAGCTTCCACACCTCGCCCGAAGACCTGGACCGCTACTACGAGCAGGTCGTCGCGGCGTACAAGGCCATCTTCCGGCGGACGGGCATCCCTGTGCTTGTGGTCGAGTCGGATTCCGGCATGATGGGCGGCCGCACCGCCCACGAGTTCATGCTGCTGGCGGATGGCGGCGAGGATACTCTGATTGTCTGCCCGTCCTGCGGGTACGCCGCCAACCAGGAGATCGCCGTGGCGCGCAAGGGCGCCCCCGCGGGGACGACCCCGGAGCCCCTCCAGGAAGTCTACACCCCCGGCGCCACCACCATCGCCGCCCTCTCCGCCTTCCTGGGCATCGCCGAGTCACAGACCCTGAAGGCTGTGTTCTACGCGGCGGGCGACGAGTTGGTCGTCGTGGGCATCCGCGGCGATCTCGAAGTGAGCGAAGTAAAGCTACAGAACCTGCTGGGCGCGGAGATCCGCGTCATCTCGGGCGACGAAGCCCACGCGGCTGGGCTGACCGCCGGCTACTGCGGCCCGGTGGGGCTTAAGACCAACCGCCGGGTGCGGACGGTCATGGACGACTCGGTGGTCACCGCCGGCAGCCTCGTCGCCGGCGCCAACCGGCCGGAGTATCATCTCACGGGCGTCACCTACGGGCGGGACTTCACGGCCGATCTGGTCGGCGACATCGCCGTGGCGGCGCCGGGCCATGCCTGCGCCAGATGCGGCACGCCGCTCACCGCCCGCCGGGGCATTGAAGTCGGTAACACCTTCAAGCTGGGCACCAAGTACAGCAGCAGCATGAACGCCCACTTCACCGACGAAAGCGGCGCCGCCAGGCCCCTGGTCATGGGATGCTACGGCATCGGAGTCACACGGCTGCTCGCCTCCATCATCGAAGAGCGGCATGATGCCGACGGCATCATCTGGCCGGTCGCCGTCGCCCCGTACCCGTTCCATCTGCTGGTCGCCGGCAAGGACGAGGAAGCCTTGAAAGCCGCCGAGGCGCTTTACGCGGTGCTTGGTGCGGACCAGGTGCTCTACGACGACCGCGACCTCTCGGCAGGCATCAAGTTCAAGGATGCCGACCTGCTCGGCATGCCGGTGCGCCTCACGGTCAGCCAGCGTTCGCTGAAGAACGGGGGCGCCGAGCTGCGGGTGCGGGCCACCGGCGAGACGCAGGTGGTGCCGCTGGACCATGCCGCTGAGGTCGCCCGGTCCCTCGCCGGGAACTGACAGACTCATCTTGCTGGGACTCGGGTCCTTACGTGGCCACGAGCCCCAGGGGTTGCGCCCCGCACCTGCGAATCTCTTAGTACCTCGCAAAGACGCAGGAGGGCAATACCCCGATGTGGAGTCGATTTTTCTCTGCAAGAACGAGCGGCGGTGCGGCCACCGCCGGCGACCGGCCACAGGCCTCTTTCGGCGCCCACATCGCTGCCGACAGCGCAGCGCCCCCGGCCACGCCCGATGAGATCCAGCGGTGCCAGCAGCGGCTGGGCTCCGTACTGCCGGCCGCCCTGCGCCAGTTCCTTACCACCCGCTGCAACGGCGGCAACTTCGCCGGCGGGCTCTTTCACATGCTGGGCGCCGCCCGCCCCCTGCGCCACGACGACCTGGCCACCTGGAACCAGGTCCGCGACTGGAAGTCCGCTTTCCCGGGCTTCGAGTTGGAGCGCTACGTCTTCTTCGCCGATGATATCTTCGGCAACCAGTTCGGGTACCTGCCGGGCGAACCGGATCCGGCGGTTCGGCGTTTCGACATTCAGATGGGTGAATGGCTGGAGGTTTCACCTTCGCTGGCGCACTTTCTCGAGAAGCAGGTCGGCGAAGAGGGCGTCTGGCTGCTGGGCGCCGATTTTCTGCAGGCCTACCGCTCCAGCGGTCACTCGCTGGAGGCGGGCCTGCAGCTGAGCATGGTCATTCCGGCCCTGCTGGGCGGCTCGATGGAGCCGGAGAATCTGCGGCCCATTGACCCCGCTACGAACCTGTACGTGGCCGGGCAGTTGGTGACGCGCATCAAGCCCCTGCCTCCGGGTACGGAGGTCAGAGGCCTACGGGTCGATGATGCATCCCGGTCGGTCACCTTTGAAGCCAGGGCACCCCGCTAACGGCGGCCACCGCCGCTTCCGCCGCCGGGCACCTTGCGGTTGGCCTGCGCCGCCGCCTGGACCCACCTGGTCACCCGCTCCTCGAAGCGGCGCGGGTGGAGCGCCTCGATCGCTACCGCCTCGCTTTTCGGGGCGCCTACCCCTTCCCGGATGGTCTCCGTCAGGGCGCCGTCCCGGCAGATCACTTCGTAAGTCAGGGCGGGCTTGAGTATGCGGAACTTGAGCCAGGGATACCGGTCGTCGAAGCGGCTGATCTCCCAGGCGCAGTCGACGCCGAAAGCGTCGCCGAACTCCGTCACGTTCTTGAGTACGGGTTCGAGCTGTGACAGTAACTTGCGAAAGGCCGCCAGGGTGGCGGCCCTTTTCGCGCTCTCCTCCCGGTCCTTGGCCAGGAGTTCCTTGTTCAAAACTTCCAGCTTGGCTTTCCAGTCACTCACAGGGCAACGACCTCCGTTACCCCATTGTACCATACCCTGGCGGCACGTAGGCACAGGCGGGATCTTCCGCCAGCCAGTCGCCGTGCACGCCGTAGGCCCGGGCACGGGAGCCGCCACAGATCACCTTAAACTCGCATGCGCCGCACTTGCCCTTCAACTGCGACGGGTCCCGCAGCATGCGGAAGATCTCGCTGTCCCGGTAGATCTCCGTCAGGCTCTGGTTGCGGATGTTGCCGGCGGTCCAGGGCAGGAACCCGCTGGGATGCACATCGCCGATGTGCGAAATGAAGGCGAAGCCTTTGCCATCGTTGACGCCCATGGTGGGCAGGTCGCCGGCGCCCTTCTGCAGCAGCACCCGCCGCCAATGAGGTCCTTCCGTCGATTTGATGGGGAACGGCGCCGTGCGGCTATACTCCGCCAGCCAATCCATCACTTCTTCATGTTCCTGGGGTGTCAACATATCCGCGAGCTGGGCGCGCCCCGTCGGAATCAGGAAGAAGACCGACCAGAGCGCAACGCCCAATTCCTCGACTTTCCGGGCGATGGCCTTGAGGTCATGCTTGTTGAACTGCGTGACGGTGGTGCCGATCTGAATCTCCATGCCGGCCTGGCGGGCGGCTGCAATGCCCTCCATGGTCCAGCGGTAGGAGCCGCTTACGCCGCGGAAGGAGTCGTGGGCGGCTTCGTCAGCGTGGTCGAGGCTGAAGGCAACCCGCTGCATGCCCGCCTCGGCGCACTTCTGCATATTCGTGAGGTTGGCCAGCCGGGTGCCGCTCGGGCTGCCCGAGATGCGCAGGCCGATTGACGTGCCGTAGCGCGTCAGCTCCGCCAGATCCTTGCGCATGAACGGGTCGCCACCCGTCAGGACGAAGACCATGGGGTCGAGTTCGCGCACCTGATCCATCAGGCGGCAGCCTTCTTCAAATGTCAGTTCCAGCGGATGGCGGCTGGGATTGGCCTCCGCCCGGCAGTGGCGGCAGGCCAGCGCGCAGGCCCGCGTCACTTCCCAGATGACCACGAGCGGGCGCTCGTTAAAATCAAACGCAGGGCGGCGGCCCGCCTCTGCAGAGCGTGGCAGCATCTCCAGCACCTCTTTCGAGTGTTGTTGCTGCCAGTCTACCGTTTCGGGACGACGAAGGGCAGTGACCGTTGTCACAAGCGGAAAGTGATCATCTGTCACGGTGCGGGCCTTGAATGTGGGAATGGGAACGGGATTTTTACCACGGAAGGCGCGGAAGGGGACACGGAAATCGCGGCAGTGGAAGTGGGAATGTGTCCCTGCGCCTTGTCTGATGGCTCTTTCAGGATCTGCCATCTATTTCATAATTAAATATAATAATATACAATTCCATCTACCCTTGGTTGTTGCTGGGAAGTCCGCGCTGGCTCTGATCTGGAATCTGCGCAATCAGCGCCATCGCCATTCTATTGTCCCATTCCGTGTCACTCCGTGGCTTCCGCGCCCTCCGTGGCACAATGCCTCCATTACCCCACATTAGCGGGAAAATGCCTCCATTACCTCACATAAGCAGCCTTCAACTACATTCAATCATGACTCCTCGCCGCCTCCGGCTTCGCTGCCCCGAAATGCATGTTCGGCAGCGCAAAGGCCACCAGCAAGCTGAGCACCGCGGCCAGCACCATCAGCAGGTGGACGTTGCGCAGTGCGAATGCCAGCGCCTCGCGGAGGGCGTCGAGCTGCCCGGCGGGCAGGGCGCCCCACGAGTGGGGATCAAGCAGGTTGTTGGCAATGTCGCCCGCTTCAGCCGCCGTGGCGGCGCTGATGCCAGGAATCAGCCGCATGCGGCCCAAGAGCGAGACGTTCATCACGGCGCCCATGACGGAAACCCAGACCAGCCCGCCCAGCGTACGCTGGAACGTCAGCAAAGCTGTGGCCACGCCCCGCTGCGCCCACTCCACGGAGTTCTGCACGGCCAGCACGGCAGCCAGTTGGGAAAAGCCCATCCCGCTGCCAATGAGAAACGTGACCACGGCAAACGCCACTTCCGGAATCGCATGCACGGTGCGTCCAAGCAGGGCCAGCGCGACGGTCGCTGCAAGATTGAGCGACAGCCCCAGCACCATCGATGGGCGGCTGCCCATCCGCATGATGAACTTGCCGCCAATGACCGCCGCGATGGGCCAGCCCACCGACATCCAGAGCAGCGACATGCCCGAGCGGGTAGCGCTGAAGCCCTGCACGCCCTGCGCCCAGATGGGCAGGTAGACCGAGGTGCCGTACATCACCCCGCCGACCATGAACGTGGTCAGCACCGAAAGGCCGATGATGGGTCGCGTGAAGAGCCAGAGCGGCATCATGGGCTCCTTCGCGCGCCTTTCCTGCCAGATGAAGAGTACCAGCAGGAAGGCGGCGGACCCCAGCAGGCCCAGCACTTCCGGCGAACTCCAGGGCGCCTCGCCGCCGCCCATGCGCAGGGCCAGCAGCAGGGCAACCAGGCCGGCGGTCACGGTAGCGGAACCCAGGTAGTCGACGGAGACCTGCCGTTTGGCGACGTGCTCCTCCAAATAGCGCCAGACCATGTACATGGCAAGGGTGCCCAGGGGCAGGTTGATGTAAAACAGCCAGCGCCAGGACACATGGTCGACCATCAAACCGCCGGCCAGCGGCCCCACCAGGGCGGAGAACCCCCAGACGCCCGAGAACCAGGCCTGCATCTTTGCCCGCTCCTGCGGCGTGAAAATGTCGCCGATGATCGTCTGCACGGTGGGCTGAATCGCCCCGGCGCCCAGCCCCTGCAGCCCCCGGAACAAAATGAGCTGGAGCATCGACTGCGAAACGCCGCACAAGGCCGAACCGATCAGAAATATCACGGCGCCGAGCGTGAAGGTCTTCTTCCGACCGATGATATCAGCGAGCTTCCCATAGACGGGGATGGTGGCGGTTGAAGTCAGCATGTAGGCGGTAATCACCCAGGTCAGGAGCGAGAACCCGCCCAGGGAGCCGACGATGCGGGGCATGGCGGTATCCACGATGGTAACGTCGACGGCGGTGAGGAAGCTGGCCAGCATCAGGGCGAATACGGTGAACATACGGCGATCCGTCATCCCCACGAAAGTCCCCTCCGGATAGTCTCTCTATCCGGTTAAGTTCGCCTCGCAGCACGCGTTCTTCCTCCTGTGACCGCCTGGCGCCCGCTTACATAATATGATGGCGGACCCTGAAGCAAAGGAGAGAGATTTCTCGTGCAGCAGCAGCGACAGGCGATCCCCTGGTGGGTACAGCAGTGGGTGCCCGGCGGCGTCACGATCAGGCCCTGGGAGACGGATGCGGATGTCGACACCGATACCGAGTGGAACATTCAGGAGGAAGGCGGTCCCCTCAGTCAGACCGGTTGGAGCAACTGGGCGAAGCTGCCCACGGGCGCGACCACCGACACGCCCGCCCCGGTGCGCCATGACAACGACCTGCACCTCTTCGTCCGCGGAACCGACAAGAGCATTTGTAATACGGCAGAAGCCGCCCCGGGCATTGGGCGGCTCCCGCAACTACCGGAACGAATCGAGAATTTGGTAGCGCTCCGCCACCGGCAGGTCGATACTCGTGTACGCGATGGGAATGTCGGAGACGGCAGGAAGCGCATCATGATACACCGGCCGCTCCTCGCGGTAGACGACGCCCAGCACCAACCCGTCGTGCTCCCCGACCACCCGCGCCGCCCGGTACTTGTCGGTCGGGTCGTACCCCTCGACCGTGTCAAGGTTGACCAGATGCTCCTTGAACCACTCGTAGGTGTTCACCTTGTTGAAGGTGACGCACGGACTGAAGACGTTGATCAGCGAGAACCCCTTGTGGCGAATCCCTGCTTCGAAGAGGCGGGTCAGGTGCTTCGGTTCACCCGAAAACCCCTGGGCGATGAAGCTGGCCCCGGCGCCCAGCGCCAGCTCAAGCGGGCGAATCGGGTCCTCGGCCGACCCCGTCGGTGAGGTCTTCGATTTGAAGCCCTTGCGGGAGGTCGGCGACATCTGGCCGGTGGTCAGGCCGTAAATGTTGTTGTCCATGACGATGTAGGTGATGTCGACGTTCCGCCGCATCGCATGGAGCGAATGGGAGAGTCCGATGCCGTAGCCGTCGCCGTCACCGCCGGTCGCAATCACAGTCAGGCTGTGGTTGACCAGCTTGATGGCCGTGGCGGCGGGAATGGTGCGGCCATGCAGCCCGTGAAAGCCGTAGGCCTTCACATACTGGCTGGTCTTGCCCGAGCAGCCGATGCCGGAGGCGACGACCGTCTCGTGCGGGCTGTTCCCGGTGTTGGCCAGCGCCGTCTGCAGCGCCTGCAGTACGGCAAAGTCGCCGCACCCCGGGCACCAGGTGGGTTTTGCACCACGGAACTCCTGCGCCGTCGCCATGGCTACCGCACCCCCTGAAGTTGTTCTTGGAGCAGGCCCATGCAGTGCTCGTGAATCTCGCCTACCGTGAGGAGAACGCCGTCGTAGCGCAGGTGGACCTGCATTTTGTCGTGGGAGGGCACGTACCGTTTCACCAGTTCAGCCAGCTGCCCGTGGCTGTTCTGCTCCACCACCAGCACGCGCCGGGCCCGGCTCATCAGCTGCCTCACGGCTTGCTTGGGGAACGGCTCCAGGATTTTTACGTGCAGGTGCCCCACCTTGTGTCCCTCGGAGAGCAGCCGGTAGTGGGCTTCCTCTAACTGCGCCCGCGTGCTGCCCCAGCCCACCAGCAGAACATCCGGGTCGGCATCGTCGGGAGCGGCATGGTATTCCAGGCCGATCTCATCGACGGCGAGGCCCTGCAGCTTCCGGTGCCGCTTCTCCATCTGCTGAACCCGGTTGTACGGGTCTTCCACCTCTTCCCGGCTCTCCTCGCTGCTCTCGTTGGAGAGCAGGGTGTACGAGCCGCCCCGCTGCCCCGGAATGGAGCGGGGCGAGATGCCGTCCGGCGTCACCTCATGGCGCAGGAATGGCCGGTCGCCCAGGCGATCCAGGTACTGCTGGTCAACCAGCTTGCCGCGGTCGATCCGGAACTCGCCCACAAACGCCATGTGCGCCTCCGGCACGGTCATCTTGGACATGCCCAGGAAGAGGTCGCTCAGCACCAAAACGGGGCACTGGAACCGCTCGGCCAGGTTGAACGCCTCCGCCCCGTAGTAGACGCACTCCTCGATGGTCGACGGTGCGATAACGATGCGCGGGATCTCCCCATGGCCGCCGTAGATGGCCGTGTTCAAGTCCGACTGCTCCGGCTTGGTCGGCATGCCCGTCGACGGTCCTGCCCGCTGGACGTCCATGATCACCAGGGGCGTCTCCGAGATGCCGGCGAGCCCCAGCGCCTCCATCATCAGCGCCAGGCCGGGGCCGGAAGTGCTGGTCATGGCCCGCACGCCGGCGTAGTTGGCCGCAATCGCCCCGATGCAGGCGGCGATTTCGTCTTCCGCCTGCATGACCTTGGCGCCGTAGCGGGGCCAATGAGCCGCCGCCCAGTAAAGAATCTCGGTGGCAGGGGTGATCGGATAAGCCACCTCGAAGCGGCAGCCGCCGAGCAGCGCCCCGAATGCGGCGGCCTCGTTGCCGGAAATCAGGTAGTGCGTTCTGCCCGCAGGGGCGGGGAGCCGCTTGGCGATGCCGGCGTAGTGCTGCTGGCAGAATTCGTAGCCTTCCTGGATCGCTTGTTTGTTCAGGTCGGCCACTTCGCCGCCTTTCTTCCCGAAGCGGCTTTCGATGTAATCAAGGAACGGCCCCGGCTCCAACCCCAGCACGGACGCACTGACGCCCAGGGCCACCATGTTCTTCATGATGACGTTGCCCAGGCGTTTGGCGGCCTCGCTCATGGGCACCTTAATGACCTGAAGGGGCCTGTCCACGGTAAACGATGGCTCGAACTTGGCATCGTGAATCACAATCGCCCCGCCGGCCAGTTCGTGCTCGTTCTCTGTGATGCTCAACTGGTCGAAAGCGATGAGAATGTCAAGGGTGTCGCCCTGGTACCGAACCGGGCGCCCGGCCACACGGATCTTGTAACTGGTGTGGCCACCCTTGATCAGGGACATGAAAGAGCGGTACGCGAACAGGTGGTACCCCAGCCGGTTCAGCGTGCTGGCCAGTACTTCGCCCGTTGAGTCGATTCCTTCCCCCTGTGCACCGCCCACCTTCCACGTCACGTGTTCCATGGGCTTACGCCTCCTGTTATCAATCCCGGATGGAGGGTAGTGTTCCGCCAAAGTGCTTTCTGTAACCGGGCCGTTTGGCCGCGGGCGGCGCGGTGCACGCTAATGGCGTGAGGAGGTGGCACAAATGGCAGACGGAAGGCGGCCTGAGCGGCGGGCCTATCTCAATCAGAAGCAGTTGCGCGAAGGTGCGCGGGGGCAGAACGTCACCAACCTCTCCGGCGATGGCGCCATGGATGACCGGGTGGACGACGAAGGACCCGTGCAGGAGGAGCACAATGCCCTGCAGCTGCACCGGCAACTGGGCGGGCCGTTCATGCACCCCATGCACGATGCGTCCCTGGACGAGCAGTTTACGGACAGGTAATCCGGGCTTGCAGATACGCGGGCGCCCTCCGAACCGGAGGGCGCCGTTGCTTATTCCCACTTCCGACCGTCCTTGATCCGGGGTTCACCGGGGGTGAGCGGGCCCACCTCCACTTCTGCCGCCAGCCGTGTGGCGGCTTTCACAGCCGCGGCTACGGCCTCGGGCGCCGGCCCCGGCTCCACCCGGATGATCAGGCGGTCCCGGTGCGTCCCGTCCCGCCCGACCCGGGCCTGCCAGGCAGCGCCGAACGGCGCCAGCGCATCCTCGAGCTGCCGGGGGTAAAGGAACATGCCCCGGACCTTGATCACGTCCGTAGCCCGGCCCAGCCACCCGCGCATGCGCGGGGCGGGGCGCCCGCAGGCGCAGGGTCCCGGGAGCAGCGCGCTCAGGTCGCCCGTGCCAAACCGGATCAGGGGGTAGGTCTTGGAAAGGAGCGTCACCACCACTTCGCCGACTTCCCCCTCCGGAACGGGCCGGCCCGCCGGGTCACAGATCTCGACCATCACCCCGTCATCGAGGTGCATGCCGGCTTTGGCCGAACACTCATAGGCCACCAGCCCGAGGTCCGCCGTGCCGTATCCCTGGTAGACGTCGACGCCAAAGGCCTGGAGCCGGGTTCGCAGGGAAGGCGGCAGCGGCTCCGCGGAGACGAAAGCCTTCTTCAGGGCCAGATCCCGGCCTCGTTCCAGCAGGGCAAGCAGGTAGCTGGGCAGCCCAACAAAGGCCTGAGCACGGGTGTCTCCCAGGACCTGCAGCTGCATCTCCTGCTGGCCGACACCGGCGGGAATCACGGTGCAGCCCAGGGCGCGGGCGGCCCCATCAAATATGAAACCGGCAGGGCTCAAGTGGTAATTGAAGCAATTCAGGACGATATCCCCCGAACCGAACCCCGCTGCCCTGAGGGCCGTGCTGAAGCGCCAGTAGTCCTCCCCTGGCCCCTGCGGATCGTAGATATTGCCAGGGCTGAGGAAGATGCGGGCCAACTGCGCCAGCGGCTCGCCTAACAGGTCGCCGAAGGGGCGCCCGGCCTCCTGCAGGGGGCCGAGCTGCTCCTTGCGCATCACCGGGAGACTCACCAGGGCGCCGGGGCCGGACAGTCGCCCGGGGTCAACCCCCGCCGCCTCCAGCCGGGCACGCTGCACCGGGCTGTGGGCCCAGGCATGGGCAACCAGCGCCGCCAGGCGGGGCTCGGCGCCCGGCGCCAGCCATACGCTCTGGACGCTTGCGCTCATGCCAACCACCGCTTTCGGCGCTTATAGGCCTTCGCGTCGCGGTAGCTCTTGCGCCCCACGTCGGTCAAACCGAGGTAGAACTCCTTGACGTCCTCGTTGTTCAGCAGCGTCTCCACGGGCCCTTCCATGACGATCTTCCCGTTCTCCATGATGTACCCGAAGTGGGCAATCGAGAGGGCAACCCGGGCGTTCTGCTCCACCACCAGAAAGGTGGTCTTCATCTCCGCGTTGAGCCGCCTGACGATCTCGAAGATCTCCTGGACCAGCAAGGGCGCCAGCCCCAGTGAAGGCTCGTCCAGCAGGACCAGCTTGGGCCTGGCCATCAGCGCCCGCCCGATGGCCACCATCTGCTGCTCGCCCCCCGACAGGTAGCCCGCCTTGTTGTGCCGGCGGCGGACCAGGCGCGGGAAGTAGTGAAAGACCATTTCCAGGTCGCTCTTCACGGCGGTCCGGTCAGACCTGGTGTAGGACCCGGCCAGCAGGTTCTCCTCCACGGTCAGATGGCCGAAGACGTGCCGGCCTTCCATCACTTGAAAGATGCCCTTTCGGACGATCTGCTCGGCATCCGAGTTGGAGATCCGCTCCCCCAGGAACTCGATCACCCCGTCGGTCACTTCGCCGTTTTCGGACTTGAGCAGCCCGGAGACCGCCTTGAGAGTGGTCGTCTTGCCGGCCCCGTTGGCGCCAAGCAGGGCCACAATCTTCCCCTCCGGCACTTCCAGGGACATGCCCTTCAGCACCAGGATCACGTGGTCATACATCACTTCCACATTGGCGAGCCTCAGCACAACATCGTCCCCCTTCGGGTCGCCCTACTGCTTGGGGGCCACAAACTCCGTAATCGGCTGCCACTTGCCGGATTTAACCTGGTAGATGCGCCCCTTCTTCGCGCCGCCGTGGTCGGTCGGCGAGAAGGTCAGCGGTGAGCCGAGGCCGCCGAGGTCGTAATCCTTCATCTCCTCGAACGCTTTCCTGATCGACTCGCCCGTCGGCTTGTCGCCGGCCCGCCGCAGCGCCTCGGCCATGATCCGGCCGAATGCCCAGCCCTGCAGCCACTTCTGGTTCAGATCTTCCACCTTGATCCCCTTGGACTTGGCGTATTCCACCGCTTCCTTGATGCCGGCGCCATCTTCATACGGGAAGGCAAAAGCGGGGACGCCCACAAAGCCTTCGGCGGCATCGCCGGCGGCCTTGATCAGGTTCTCGTCGACCGAGTAGGCCAGGCCCATGAACTGCATCTCCGTCAGCCCTTGCTGCTTGGCGCTCTTGAGGGTGACCGCCGTGGCGTTGGTCGTCTCCTGGATCAGCACGAAGTCGGCGCCCTGCTTCTTCAGCTCCAGCACCTGCGTGGTGGCGTCGGACGCATTGAGGGCGACCACGACTTCGCCCACCCACTTCAGGCCAATCTTACCGGCGTACGCCTTCGCATCTTCGAGGGGCGACTTGCCGAAGCCCGAGTCGTTGTAGACGAGGGCGACCTTGGCGTCAGCCTTCTTCGCCTTCGCCCAGTCCAGCAGCACGCGGGAGGCCTGGCTGTAGGTAGGTGCGACGATGAAGTTGTAGGGTGTCTTGGCCGGATCGATCAGCTGCTCGGAGTAGGAGCCCGAGATATAAGGGATCTTATCCTTGGCGATCAGCTCCTTCATCGCCTCGGTGTCGCCCGTGCCCCACCCCATGACGGCGACGACGTTGTCCTGTTTGGTCAGCTTGTTGTACGCCTCGACCGCCTTGGGGGTCTGGTAGGCGTAGTCGACCCAGTGCAGGTCGATCTTCGCACCATTGACGCCGCCCTTGCCGTTGATGTACTCGATATAGGCCCGGGCGCCCTCCCCGTGCGGCTTGCCCACATCGGCCGTGCCGCCGCTCAGGTCAAAGATCGCACCCAGCTTGATCGGATCCCTGGTCGCAGCAGGAGCCGGCGTGGCACCGCCCGACTCCTTCTTCGCCCCACTGCACCCCACCACGAACAGCAACACCACGACCGTCAAAACCGCCAGAACCCGCTTCATCTCTCCATGACCCCCCTCGTTAATAGCTGAACGGCCACAATCGGAAATAGTCCTTGACGTTCCGCCAGAGCTTCTCGAGCCCGTCGGACTCGAAGACCAGGAACAGGATAATGGCGGCGCCAAACGCCATGTCCTTCACCAGGAGGAGCTTGTCGCCCACGGAGGGCCACAGTTGGGCCAGCGGTTGCGTCGCTTCGCGCACCACGATCGGCAGCAGCGTCATGAAGACCGCCCCGTACGCCGACCCCGTCACCGACCCCAGCCCGCCGATGATGATCATCGCGAGCAGCTCAATGGAGAGGTGGAAACCGAAGTGCTCGGGGTTGATGATCATCACGTACGGCGCCCAAAGCGCCCCGGCGATGCCGGCGTAGAAGCTGGAAAGGGCGAACGCCAGAATCTTGGTGCGCCAGAGCTCCACCCCCATCACTTCCGCCGCCAGATCCCGGTCCCGCACTGCGATGAAGGCCCGGCCGGCCCGCGTCCGCTGTAGGTTTCGGGCGAAAACGCCCATCGCCAGTGCCACGGTCAGGGTCATGGCGTAGAAGGCGTACTCGCTGTCGATAGACTTGCCGAAGAGGGTCGGCCGGGCCACCGTCATCGAGTGGACGCCGCCGGTGAACCACTCCATCCGCACGAACAGGAACTCCAAAATCACCTGGGCCGCCATTGAAGCGATGGCGAGGTAGAGCCCCTTCAGCCTGGCCGAAGGCAGTCCGAACAGGGCGCCCACCAGGGCGGCGGCCAGCCCCGCCAGCGGCAGGGCGACCCAGTAGGAGAGCCCCAGTTTCATCGTGAGATAGCCGACGGTGAAGGCCCCCACGCCCGTAAAGGCCCCGGTCCCCAGCGAAATCTGCCCGGCGAAGCCCGTCAGGATGTTCAGCCCCATGGCAGCAATAGCAAAGATCACGATCTGGTTCAGGATCGAGACCCGATACGGCGAGAGGAACAGGGGCCCGGCGAAGAGCAGCGCCACCAGCACCCACCCCCGCATCGCCGACAGGGGCGTCGGATGCAGGGCCATGTCCTGCTCATAGCTGGTGCGGTACTGGCCGCACTCCATGGCAAACGGATAGCGCATCTCCTACACCCTCTCGATGATTTCCTTGCCGAAGAGCCCATAGGGCTTGACCAGCAAAATGAGAACCAGGGCGATGAACGGGGCGACTTCCTTGATGCCCGGCCAGAACGTGTCCAGATAGCCGCCCGCCAGGTTCTCCAAAATCCCGATCACAAAGCCGCCGACAATGGCGCCGGGAACGGAGTCGAGGCCGCCCAGAATGGCCACGGGCAGGACCTTGAGCCCGTAGCTGGTCAAGAGCGGGTTGACGCCGGCGATGTTGCCGAGAAAGATGCCGCCCACCGCCGCCACCATGGCCGCCACCGCCCAGGTAGCAGCCAGCACCCGCTTGACAGAGATGCCCATGGAGAGCGCCGCCTGCTCGTCGTCCGCCGTCGCCCGCATAGCGATGCCCAGGAGGCTGTACTTGAAGAAGAGGCTGAGCAGCACCAGCAGCAGGAGGGCGGCCGCGAACGACCACAGGAAGACTTCGGAGATCATGACGGGGCCTAACTTGATGGGCTGGGTGCTGAAGAGACCCTGGAACGACCGGAGTTCGGTGCCCCAGATAAACTGCATCAGCGCCCGGAGAATCAACGAGAGGCCCATGGTCACCATGATCACGGAGATCGGCGGTTCGCCGATGAAAGGCCGCAGGACCACCCGCTCGATGCCGATGCCCACCAGGGCGCTCACCCCGATGGCCACAATCAGGCCGGGGATGAAGGGGATGTGGAAGCCGGTGATCAGCGCGAGGCCGATGTAGGCGCCCAGCAGCACCATTTCGCCCTGTGCCAGGTTGATGACGGCGCTGGCCTTGTAGATCAGCACGAAGCCGAGGGCGATCAGGGCGTAGAGCGCCCCGACCACGATGCCGTTGGCCAACAGGGTCAGCAGGAAGCTCATCAGGCCCCACCTCCTTGCACGGCGTAAATGGCCAGGGTCGTCTCCACGACGGTCTCCTTGCCGTCCCGGTAGCGAACCCGACTGCGGACGGGAATCGGCCCGTCGTTGCGATAGAGCCCTTCGATGACGGGGGCGTACTTCTCGTAGACGAAGGCCCGCCGCAGCTTGCGGGTCCGGGTCAGCTCCTCGTCGTCGGCGTCCAGCTCCTTATGCAGGATGACGAACTGCCGGATGCGGGCCCCGGCGGGCAGGTCGCTGTTGACTCGGGCGATCTCGCCGGCGATCAGTTCCGCCACCTCAGGCTTGAGGGCAAGATCCTGGTAAGTGGTGTAGGAGATGGACCGGTTTTCCGCCCAGTTGCCCACCGAGCGCTGGTCGATGTTGATCATGGCGACCACGTGGCTCCGGCCGTGTCCCACCGCCACCGCTTCTTTGATGTGCGGCGAGAACTTCAGCTTGTTCTCGATGAAGTTCGGGGAGAAGATCTCGCCGGAAGCCAGGCGCATCACGTCTTTGAGGCGGTCGATAACGACCAGCTGGCCGTCCTCGATGTAGCCCGCATCGCCGGTGTGCAGCCACCCGCCCGCGAGGGTTGCAGCCGAGACATCTTCCAGTTTGTAGTACCCCTGGAAGACGGCCGGGCTCTTGAGCAGGATCTCCCCGTCCGCAGAGATGGTCATCTCGCCGCCCGGCAGGGGGGAGCCCACGGTGTGGAACCGAATGGCATCGTCACGGTGGAGGACGGCGATGCCGACGACTTCCGTCTGGCCGTAGATCTGTTTGAGATTGACGCCCAGGGCATGGTAGAAGCGGAAGACGTCCGGACCCAGAGCGGCGCCGCCCGTGTAGGCCCGCTTCAGCCGCAGGAGCCCCAGGTGATCCTTGATGGCGCTGAAGACGAGCAGCTCCCCGATCCAGCGGAGCAGCCGGTCTTTGAAAGATGCCCGCTTGCGGCTGAACTTGGCGTCCGCCGCCCGGTAGGCAGCGGGCATCAGCGCGTGGTAGAGCCAGCGCTTGAGGAAGCCCGCGTCGGCGATCTTCACCTGTACGCGCGTGACGATATCCTCCCAGATGCGCGGCGGCGAGAAGATCACGTGCGGGCCGATCTCCCGGAGGTTCTCCTGCACCGTGTCGGGCTCTTCGGGGAAGTTCAGGGTAAAGCCAATGGATAGGTGCATGGCCAGGGCGGTCATCTGCTCGCCGATCCACGCCAGGGGCAGGAAGGAGAGCAGATCGTCGCCGGGATCGAGGGGGTCGACTTCCTGAATCGTATCGCCCATGGCGAGCAGGTTGGCGTGGCTGAGCATGGCGCCCTTGGGCAGGCCGGTGGTGCCTGATGTGTAGCACAGGATGGCCGTATCGTCGCCCCGCCCCGCCGCCACCGCCGCCTCGAAAGCGCCGGGATGCTCCCTGCCATACTCCCGGCCCTGGTCGCTGACCCGGGGGAAGAAGAGCAGCCAGTCGTCCTGATAGGTCCGCAGCCCCTTGGGGTCGTAGTAGATCAGCTTGCGGACCTTGGGCAGCAAGGCCCTGACTTCCATGAGCTTGTCGACCTGCTCCTGATCTTCGACGACTACGAAGATGGCGTCGGCGTGGTCGATGACATAGGCCATCTCCTTGGCCAGCGAGTCCTGGTAGATGCCGACCGAGGCGCCCCCCGCCGCCTGGGCGGCCAGTTCGGCAATCACCCATTCGGGACGGTTGTCGCCGACAATCGCTACCTTGTCGCCCCGCTGAAAGCCCATGGCCGTCAGACCCAGGGAGAACTCCCGCACCTGGTCGAGGTACCCCTGCCAGGTCGTCTCCTGCCAGATCCCGTACTCCTTCTCACGCAAGGCGATCCGCCGGTCTCCGTACTGCTGCGCCTTCGCCGCCAGCCGCTGTGGAAGGGTTTGCATCGCCGCGCTCCTCCTCTGTCTTAACCGGCGGCGCCAAGGTACGCCTTGACCACGGCCGGGTCAGCCTTGACCTGCTCCGGTGTGCCTTCTGCAATCTTCCGGCCGAAATCCAACACCGCCACCCGATCGGAAATGTCCATGACGACGCCCATGTCGTGCTCGATCAGCAGACAGGTGACGCCCCGCTCCTGGTTGATCTCTAAAATGAAGCGGACCATATCTTCCTTCTCCTCGGAGTTCATGCCCGCCATGGGTTCGTCGAGCAGCAGCAGCTTCGGCTCCAGGGCCAGGGCCCGCCCCAGTTCGACCCGCTTCTGCATGCCGTACGAAAGCGTGCCGACCGGCTTGCGCCGGATGTGGGCGATTTCAAGAAAGTCGATGATCTCCTCGACGGCCCGCCGGTGCTCGATCTCCTCCCGGCGGGCGGCGCCCCAGTAAAGGCCACACGAGAGCAGGCCTGATTTCATCAGCACGTGGCGGCCGACCATCAGGTTGTCGAGCACGGTCATGTGCCGGAAGAGGGCGATGTTCTGAAACGTGCGGGCAATGCGCAGGGCTGCCCGCTTCGGGGGTGACAGACGGGTGATATTCTGTCCGGCGAAGATCACGCGTCCGCCCTGCGGGATGTACCGGCCGGAGATGCAGTTAATCAGACTGGTCTTGCCCGCCCCGTTCGGCCCGATGATGGTCGTGATCGAGCCCGCCTGCACCGCCAGCGAGACATCTTCCAGGGCCTTGATCCCGCCGAATCCAATGGCCAGTTGCTCGAGCGAGAGATGCACCGCCTGCCCCGTCATGGAATTCCCCTCCTGTCCTCTAACCAGTGATCCTGCCGGGGCAAGCGTTCGGCGTAGGTCCGCCCGGCGATCCCCCCGACGGAGCGGGCGTGGGTCCGCCCGCACGGGCAGGGAGTCCATGCCAGGGTGGTCATGTCGCCGGTCCAGTATCTCAGCAGCGGCATGTTCCGGCGGGTCAGGTCCGTCAGCACCAGCACACCCTGCTCGCCTGGCTGACAGGCATTGTGCGTCCGGGGATCGATCACTTCGACGAGCACGTGGTCTTCCGCCCAGTGAAGCCCCTGCTGGCACTGGCACTCGCCTGCCAGCACGACGCCAACTTCCGTAATGCCGTACAGGTCATAGGCCCGGCAGCCGAAGATCGCCTCCAGGCGGGCCCGGCTGACAGCCTCGGCGGCGCCGGGCTCTGCGCCGAACAGACCGATGCGGACGCCGATCTCCCGCGGCGCAAGTCCCCGCTCCCGGATCCGCTCGGCCAGGTAGAGCACATGCGACGGAGCGCCGACCAGCATGGCCGGCTTGAGGTTGAAGAGGAACTCCACTTGCCGCTTGACCGAATCGGTGCCTATGGGAATCACGGTGGCGCCCATGGCACGGGTGGACCGATGGATAAAAATGCCCCCGGCAAAGAGGCCGTAGTTGAAGCCGTTATGCACCAGGTCTCCGGGGCGCAGGCCGCACGCCCAGAGAATCCGGGCACCGATTTCGGCCGAACGGGCCAGATCCGCTTCGGCATACACGGTGTAGGCCGATTCGCTGACAGCCGGGATGGGATAGACCTCCCGCCACTCGGTGCGGGACCTGACCGGCAGGTCGCCGAGCGGCGGCTCACGGAGGTGGGCGGCCACCAGATCCTGCTTGTGCAGGAAAGGCAGGCGGCGAACATCATCGATCGTGCGGATCACCGGCTCACCGCCCCATAGCCGCCGGTAAAACGGCGAGGCTGCGGCGAACCGGACTTGCTGCTGGAGGTGCCCGACCTGCATCAGGGCCAGGTCGCCGCGGCTCATGGTCTCGATTTCGGGCTGAAAGTAGGGTCGGTCAGGCATGTCGCTCTCACCCCGGCATCATTTCGTGCAAGAGCCGTGCCAACCTGATTTCCCCCTGAAAAGCGAAGGGGACTAAGCGTTTGTGCTTAGTCCCCTTCCGCTTTTTCCTCGCCGTGCCGATAAGCGTCACTGCTTAGTAATATAAGACAAAATGATTGAAGATGAAGGATTATTGCGTCATGCCCTTGAATCTCTTCGCCCTATATGGGGGGATCTGTGGTGGGGGACCTGTCCAGACAATGGATCGCCGCACTGCTCGACGGCCTCAGCGAGGCCGTTCTGGTCGCAGACGGCTCCGGCAAGATCGTGCTGGTCAATCGCGCGATGGAAGAAGTGCTCAGAAGGCAACGAGGCGAGCTGGTCGGCCACAGTGCCGCAGCCCTGGAGGCGGATGGACTCTGGTTGCCCCCCGCCCTGCGGCGATGCCTCGCTTCCGGGCAGCGGGAGACCCTGATTCAGGAGGTGGGCGGACGGCGGCTGGTGTTGGCCGCGGGGCCCCTGCCTGGCGGTCTGGTGCTCGCCTCGGCGCGGGACATTACCGAACTGGACCGCTTGCAGAGGCAGGCCGAGCGGGCGCAGCAGGAACGGGAGCGCTGCCGCAGCGAACTGACCGGCCTGCGCAAAGATGCCGCAGCAGTCGGGAGCCCCGTGGAGGTCGTCGGCACGGGGAAGACCATGCAGAAGGTGCTGGGTCTGGTCCGGCGGATCGCCGCCGTCGACTCCACCATTCTGCTCCTGGGCGAGTCCGGATCAGGCAAGGGCGTCCTGGCGCGCACGATACACCGCTGGAGCCCGCGGGTGGGGGCTGCCTTTGTGCGGGTCGATTGCGCGGCCATTCCGGAATCGCTGCTGGAGTCAGAGCTCTTTGGCTACGCCCCGGGTTCGTTCACCGGCGCCCGGCGGGAAGGCAAGGCGGGCATCGTGGAGCAGGCGCATGGCGGCACGCTCTTCCTCGACGAAATCGGCGACCTCTCCCCCTCCCTGCAGGCGAAGCTGCTCCACCTCATTCAGGAGCGGCAGTTCACCCGAGTCGGCGCTGTTGCCCCGCAGTGGGTCGATGTGCGCATCATTGCCGCGACGCACCAGGACCTGGAGCGGCTGGTAGCCGAGGGCCGGTTCCGGCGAGATCTCTTTTACCGGCTGAACGTGGTGCCCATCACACTGCCGCCCCTGCGGGAGCATCTGGAAGATGTGCCCGCCCTTGCGCGTGCGTTTCTGGCCAACTGCTGCACGCGCTACGGGGTGACGAGAGTCCTGGCGCCGGAGACGCTCGATTGCCTGGTCAGCTACGGTTGGCCGGGAAACGTGCGGGAATTGGAGAACGTGATTGAGCGGCTGGTCGTGACCGCGGAGGCGGAGAGCATAGCGCCCGAGCACCTGCCCCCCGCTCTCCAAAGAAGCATGCCGGCCACCCGCCCCCCAATGCCCCTTGCCAAGGCCCTGGAAGCCGTGGAGCTGGATCTGATCGCGTCGGCCTATGCGGAGCATGGCAGCAGCGTGAAAGTAGCCCGGGTCCTGGGCATCCATCAGACGACGGCTGCGCGCAAGATCCGGGAGTGGAAAGAGCGCCAAGGCTGATAGGCCCGGGTCTGCAACAGACCCGGGCCTTCATCGTTCCACCGTTGACTACATGCCCGCATGCCCTACATGCCCGACGCTGAGCAGCACGGCCAGCGATACCACCACGACCGCCGCCAGGAAGACCCCCGCCCCGAAGAAGAAGCCGAAAACCTTGCTATCGACCTTCAGGTGCATGAAATACCCGGCGACCATCAGGAACTTCACCACGGACAGCACGAAGAGCAGGGGCAGCACCACATGCCGGATGCCCCGGAGATACAGGACCGAGAACTCAAGCAGCGTGACCGCTGCCAGAATGCCCGCCACCGCCACGTAGGTGCGGGTCGCCGGCTGATGCCGGACGCCGGGCGTCGTTACGTGCATCGCTCTCCTCCTCTATTGCACAGCCTCGGCCAGATAGACCACCGTGAAAATGGCGATCCAGACCACGTCGACAAAGTGCCAGTACAGGCCGGCCAGTTCCACCTTGATCGCCCGCTGGGCCGTCAGCCCGTGCCTGCGGGTATACCCGAGCAGCGAGAGCAGCCAGAGTACGCCTACGGCCACGTGGGCGCCGTGGAACCCGGTCAGGGTAAAGAAGGCGGAACCGAAGACGCTGCTGGTCAGCGTCAGCCCTTCGTGCACGAAGGTGGTGAACTCGTAGGCCTGGAACCCCAGGAAGCAGAGGCCCAGCAGGGCCGTCGCCCCCAGCCAGCGGCGCATCTGGGGCGTATCCTGTTGCTGGGCGGCCACCACCGCCAGCACCATGGTCAGGCTGCTCATCAGCAGCACAAAGCTGCTCACGGTCGTCAGGGGAATCTCAAACAGATCCATGGGCGCCGGCCCCGAAGGGCTCCGCCCGTGCAGGGCCACGTAGGTACCCAGGAGCGAGGCAAAGAAGAGGCACTCGGAGGCCAGGAAGATCCAGAAGCCCAGCTTCAGGGGATCGAGGCGCTCCGCCGCCTCCCCCGTCGCCACGGCGCCATGGCGGATCTCGCTCATTCGCCCGCCTCCCCCGTTTCCATGTAATGGCCGCTGTCATCTTCCAGGGCCCAGCCGTAAATGCCAGCCGCGGCCACGGCAAGGCCGAGCAGCCCGACCCACGCGGTGCGGTAGACGCCGCCGAACGACGCCACCCCCAGGCCCAGTGCAATCAGCGCGGGCATGAACGACGGCGAAGGCATGTGTATGGCCCCGCCGTGCCCGTCCGCCTCCTCCGCGGCCCGCAGCATGCGGCCAGTCCCTTTCCGCTTCTCAAACCAGAACGCGTCGCGGCTCCGTACCAGCGGCAGATGTGCAAAGTTGTAGACCGGGGGCGGCGAGGGGATGGTCCACTCCAGGGTGCGGGCATCCCAGGGGTCCTGGATCGCCGCCTTGCCGCGCACCAGGCTGTGCACCACGTTGGCCGTGTAGAGCAGCACGCCTGCCCCCAAAATGAACGCGCCCACCGTCGACCACAGGTTCCACTCGGCCACGCCCATGCTGGCGCTGTAGGTATAAATGCGCCGGGGCATCCCCAGCAGCCCGGACAGGTGCATGGGACCGAAGGTCAAATTGAAGCCGGCGAAGGTAACCCAGAAGCTCCACTTGCCCAGGGTTTCGTTCAGCATGCGGCCCGTCAGCTTCGGCCACCAGTAGCAGGTGGCGGCCAGCAAGGAGAAGAGCACCCCGCCGATGGCCACATAATGGAAGTGGGCCACCACCCAGTAGGTGTCCTGCAGCTGCGGGTTGAGGGGGGCGGTGGCATTGACGATGCCGCTCAGGCCCCCGAGCACAAACACGGTGAGAAAGCCCACGGCAAAGAGCATGGCGGTGGTGAAGCGCAGCCGCCCGCCCCACATGGTGGCAATCCAGTTGAAGATCAGAATGCCCGTGGGTACCGAGATCGCCTTGGTCGTAACGGCGAAGATGGTGTTCACCCACGGCCCCGAGCCGACGGTGAACATGTGGTGGACCCACACGAAGAAGCTAAGCGAAGTGATGAAGGCCATGGCGATCACCATCGACCGGTAGCCGAAGAAAGGCTTGCGGGCGAAGACCGGAATCACTTCAGCGATCATGCCGAAAGCCGGCAGGATCAGAATGTAGACTTCCGGGTGGCCGAAGATCCAGAACAGATGCTGCCAGAGCAGCACGTCGCCGCCCATGGCCGGCACAAAGAACCCGGTGCCCACCCAGCGGTCCATCATCAGTAGAATCATGCCCACGGTAAAGGGCGGGAAGGCGAACAGGATCAGGGCCGAGGTGAAGAAGGTGGCCCAGGCGAACGGGGGCATATCCATCAGCCGCATGCCGGGCGCCCGCATGGTCAGAATCGTCACCAGGAAGTTGACCGCCGAGACCAGAGTACCGATGCCGGCTAACTGGAGCCCGACCAGGTAGAAGTCGACCCCCAGCCCCGGGTTGAAGCCGCCCCCGTTGCTCAGGTTGGCGTAGTTGAACCAGCCCGCGTCCGGCGCCCCGCCCAGGAACCAACTGGTGTTCAGCACGATGCCGCCGGCCAGGAAGAGCCAGAAACTCAGGGCGTTCAGCCGGGGAAAGGCCACGTCGCGAGCGCCGATCAGAATCGGCATCATGTAGTTGAAATAGGCGGCGATGATCGGCATGGCGGCCAGGAAGAGCATGGTTGTGCCATGCATGGTCATCACCTGGTTGTACGTGTTGGCGCTCAGCAGCGTGCCCATGGGAGCGGCCAACTGCAGCCGGATCAGCAGCGCCTCCACCCCGCCCACCACAAAGAAAAGGAACCCGGTTGCCAGATACATCAGGCCGATGCGCTTATGGTCGACAGTGGTGATCCAACTCCATACCATCTGCGCCTCCACCCTCCTCTACTTGAGGCTCTGCAGGAACTCGGCCAGGGCGCCGATCTCCTGCGGCGACAGGTTCAGGTTCGGCATCTGCGCCCGCGGCTTCACTGCCTGCGGGTCGTGCAGCCACTGTGCGAGGCTCTCCGGGGAGGTCTCCAACACCCCGGCGCCGATGATGTTGCGGCTGCCCACGCCGGTCAGGTTAGGCCCCACCTTCCCCTTGGCGGTGGTGCCGTTGACGGTGTGGCAGGCGACGCAGCCCTTGTCGTTAAAGAGCTTCCAGCCCGCCTGCGCCCGGTCGCCCAGCGCTGCCAGGTCCACCGGCGCCTGCCGGGCCCGAACCCACGCTTCGTAGTCGTCGGCCTCCTGCACCACCACCTGCAGGCGCATGTTGGCGTGAGAGGTGCCGCAAAGCTCGGCGCACTGCCCCGAGTAGGTGCCCACCTTATCGCCCTGCAGCCAGAGGTGGTTCACCCGCCCCGGCACCAGGTCGACCTTGCCGCCCAGGCGGGGCGCCCAGAAGCTGTGCAGCACATCCGCCGAGGTAAGGGTCAAATCGACCTGCCGGCCGGCGGGAATCACCAGTTCGTTGGCCGTGACGATCCCCAGGTCCGGGTACTCGATCTCCCACCACCACTGGTGGCCCGTCACCTTGACATGAATCACGTCCGCCGCCGTGGGCCGGGCCGCGAGGGCAAAGGTGGCGCCAATGGGCTCGACGGCCAGGGGAATCAGCACCAGAATCGCCGCCAGGGTCCAGCCGATCTCAAGCTTCCGGTTCCCTTCCACCTGGGGCGGCAGGCTCTCGTCGCCGGGCCGCTGCCGGAACCGGATGACCACGTACAGGATCAGTGCAATCACCACAAAACCGATGGCCGCCACCATTTTCAGGTCAAAGGTGAGCAGGTGGAGCTGCGTCTCTGCCACCGGCCCGGCGGGGTCGACCATGGACTGCGGCGTGCCGGTGCACGCCGTCAGCCCCAACAGCGCCGGCAGCGCCAGCAGTCCCTTCAGACTCCTCCCGGGACGCCCTGGCCTCCATTTCAAGGCAGAATCACCCCATTTTAAACATTTGTGATTAGTTGAATACGGAGATTTCCTTGCAGATTCTAGGATAAGGGTAGGACGAAAGGAGGGCCATACACTCGGGAAAGTATCGCGGTCTACTCTGTTGATAGTACTTTTGTGCTATTGCTGGAGGCTCGTCCAACACCCCCGCAGGCATGCGGGGGAGCGCAGAGTTGGTAATGAACCCGGACCGTTTCTCCCGCGGCCTGACGGCCCAGCTGCTGATCACCAAAGAAAAGAGCGAGCCGGGATCCGGCTCGCCTTTGTGCAGTACAGGACGGTCAGGTAGCACTCGCCGGCCGCCGCCCCAGCAGGTGCCGGACGTTCTCGCGAAACCAGTACTCGTGGTATTCGGCGGGCACTTCGATCCGGTCGGCGCAGTCAGGCTTCTCCCCCGCAGCCGCCAGCCCGTCGGCCAGCCGGAAAATCTCGTCCAGATACCGGCGGGCGCTCCCGAAGCCCTCGGCGGGGCTGACCAGCCCGCCGTGTCCCTGTACCAGCACATCGGCGCCCAGGGCCTCCAGTCTGTCCAGCACAGCCGGCCAGCGCTCCGGCGTGCCGAGGCAGAGAATCAGATTCCCGCTGACCACCAGGTCGCCCGTAAAGAGCACCCGCTCTTGCGGCAGCCAGAGTACGGCGTCGCCGGGCGAATGGGACGGGCCGCAGTCGATCAGTTCGGCGCTGCGCGCCGAGCCGTGCAAGGTCAGGCTTCCTTCAAACGACAAGGTAGGCAGCCGGAGATCGTCCCCCGTGGGATAGCCATCAGAGAACGCGTCGTACTCCCTGACCTCCGCCGTCAGTTCCGCCCGCACCGCCGGGTCCGTGGCGGCGGCAAGCCGGCGACGGCACCCCTCGGCCCTGGCTTCGATTTGCCGGCGCATCGTTCCCATACGCTGCCGTCCCTGCCGGGCGATCGCTTCCCGGGTAGCGTGCGAGGCGACCAGGATGCCATCTTCAAAAATGCGGTTGCCGTTGAAGTGGTCGGGATGCTCGTGGCTGTTGACAATCCACGCCGGGGGGCGCCCCGTCAGCTTCCCGGCGACCGCCCTCAGCTCGCGGGCCGCCGTGAGGGTGGCGCAGGTGTCATATACCAGCGTACTTCCGCCCAGGTCGACGATTCCTGCGTTGCAGCCCGCTGACCCCTCATTTGTCGCGAGCGCAGCATAGACACCGGAACCCAACTGCTCAATCTTCAGGTGCTGCATTGGCGTCCACCTCGCAGCCGGATTCGACAGGGCTTTCCACCTCCCCTTCCTAACTACGGCGAAGGGGAGGCGAATTGCTGAGTTCATGTGGAATCGATACCATCCATCTTTCTCCAAGAAGCTGTGCAAAATGCCTCCTGAACTGTAAATATAGTCCCTTTTGCTTACATCAAGCCAGTGACCGCGGTGTCCCTTCTAGACTTTTCGTAGATTGCACATAAGAATTTGGTTGTGGTAATAGACAGAACCCGCTTCATCCCATATGATCAATGTGGAAACGTTACCCTACGGATTTGGCACAGGGAAGGGAGGCGCCGTACCCCGCAATTCTGCGTCTGCGCTGTTGGGCATCCGACGACTGAATCGAGTTCGAACCAGAGGAGGACAACATGATGTCGAACGGTAAGAAGTGGCGGACGTTCCTGGGTGTCTCGGTGTTGACGGTCATCGCAGTGGTCGTTTCGGCGTGCAGCTCCGGTGCCAAGCCGGCGGAGAACAAGCCCGCTGCCCCGGCGGCGGAAGCCAAGCCGGAGCCCAAGGCCGAGCCGAAGGGCGAAGTCAAAATGTGGACCGGTTTCGCCGCCGGCGGCGAGGCCGCCGGCATCAAGCAGATTCTGGACCTGTGGCAGACCAAAAACTCGCCGATCACCATTAACCATCGCCCCATCGGCAACGAGCAGTTTGAGACCGTGGTCCGAACCGGCCTGAACGGTGGCGATGCGCCTGACCTCCTCCAGTTCGAAGGCTACGCACAGACCCGGTCGTTTGCCGCAGCGGGTCAGTTGACCGACCTGACGCAGTGGTGGAACGCCAACAAGTCCCGCTATGTGGTCGCCGATTCGCTGGTCAAGGCCTGCGAGTACCAGGGCAAGGTCTGGTGCGTGCCCTACTCCATGCACACCGGCTTCCAGATCTACTACAACGCCGACATCCTGGCCAAGTACAACATCGCCGTGCCCAAGGACTACGATGAGTTCCTGGCTGCCGCTGAGACCCTGAAGAAGAACGGCGTCACGCCCATTGCCTTCGGCGACAAGGAAGGCTGGCCCGGCGAGCACTACTGGATGGCCTTCCTCGTACAGCGCTGCGGTGTCGATACGACCTACAAGGCGATCAACCGCCAGGGCGCCAAGTTCTCTGACGCTTGCTTCACGCAGGCGGCTGCCGACTTCCAGAACCTCGCCAAGAAGGGGTACTTCTCCCCCGGCGCCGCCAGCGATACTTACAGCACCGCCCAGGCCTACTTCCTCTCCGGCAAGGCCGCCTTCTTCCAGACCGGCAGCTGGCACGCCGCCAACTGGGTCTCCAAGCCCCCGACCTTCAAGGCCGGCATCATGCCCTTCCCGCGGCTGAAGGATGCCGCCGTCAAGGAAGACCAGACCGGCGCCGTGACCCACGTGATCGCGGTGCCGGCGGGCGGCAAGAACAAGGATGCCGCCATGAAGGTGCTGGACTTCCTCGTCTCCGATGAAGTGCAGAAGCTGTGGGCCCAGGCCGGCCAGATCGCCCTGGTCAAGGGCGCCGTCGAAGCGGGCTCGCCCGAGACGGTCAAGCAAATGTGGGCCCAGTTCTCCCAGGCCAAGGCCTCCCTCCCCTGGATTGAGAACGAACTGCCCCCCGGCGTCGGTCCCGACAAGGTATACAACGGCACCACCGCCCTGGTCAGCGGTGCGATGACGCCTGAGCAGTTTACCAAGTCGATCGAAGACGCCGTGGCGGCCGCGAAGTAATCGTACATGTCATGCGGGGCGGCTTGCTGCAGAGTCTGGGGCAAGCCGCCCACTCCCACTGGCGTGCAGAGCCGCCGAGGAGGGCACGGACCATGGCCGAACTGAAGCACCGCGGGCTCGGGAAGCTGTGGCTGGTGATCGGGCTGTTTCTCGCACCCGCGCTCATCTTCTACACCCTGTTTCTGATCGTCCCGCTGATTGGAACCCTGCTGCTGAGTCTGACGCACTGGAACGGGTACAACTTTGCAATGATCAAGTTTGCGGGACTGGCGAACTTCAAGGCGGCTGCCGCCGACCCGGTCTTCTGGCAGGCCCTCTCCCACAACCTGTACTTCCTGGCGGGCGCCCTGATCGTCAACGTGGGCGTGGCGCTCTTCTTCGCCCTGGCACTGGACCAGAAGCTCCCGCTGACCAACCTGTTTCGCGGCATCTACTTGATGCCCGCGGTGATATCGCTGGTCGTGACGGGCGTGGTCTTCAACCTGGTGCTCAGCCCTTCGCTCGGACTGATCAACCCGTTCCTCACGCTGATCGGCCTGGAAGAGTGGGCAGGCGAGTGGCTGGGAAACCCGTCCCGGGTCCTCCCGGTGCTGGTCTTCATCAACTGCTGGCAAGGCTTCGGCCTCTCGATGTTCCTTTTTATCGCCAGGCTGGTGGCGATTCCGGAGGACCTGCACGAGGCGGCGTTTGTCGACGGTGCCAACCGCTTTCAGGACATCTGGTATGTGACTCTGCCCATGCTGAAGAACACGGTGGCAGTGGTCACATTACTGGAAGCCATCAACAGCCTCAAGACGTTCTCGATCATCTACGTCATGACCAAAGGCGGCCCCAACCACAAGAGCGAGGTGCTCTCCAGCTGGGGCTACTTCCAGGCGTTCACCGCCAACAAGGTCGGCTACGGCAGCGCCATCCTGGTCGTCCTGCTGCTGTTGACCTTCATGCTTGCGTACGTGCACGTAACCCGGTTCCAGTCCCGAGAGGAGTAAGAACGGAGGGGCGCTATGCGCAAGAGCCGAATCGTACTGGCCGCCGTTCTGTATCCGATCTACACCATCGCGGCCGTGCTCATTCTCTATCCGGTGGTCTGGATGATCTACAGCTCCTTTAAGAGCAATATGGACATCCTCTCCAACGTCTTCGCACTGCCCAGGCAGATCAGTTTTGAAAACTACGTCACCGTCTTCACCACAGGCGGTCTGGGCCGCTTCTTTGCCAACAGCCTGTTCATCAGCAGCGTATCGGTGGCCGGCCTGATCCTCTTCTCAGCCATGGCCGCCTACGCGTTCGCAACCTTTGAGTTCAGAGGCAAGAAGGCGCTCTTCCTCTTCTGCCTGATCGGCATGATGGTGCCGACGCAGTCGCTGATCATTTCGGGCTTCAAATGGATGTCCGTGCTGAAGCTCGTCAACACATACTGGGCGCTGATTTTCACCTACCTGGGCTGGGGCTCGTTCGGCATTCAGGTGCTCCGCAACTTCTTTCAGTCCGTGCCCAAGGAAGTGAAAGAAGCAGCGCTCATCGACGGCGCGGGACACTGGCACATGTTCACGAAGATCATGCTGCCGTTGGCCCGCCCATCGATTTCCACTGTCACCATCTTCTACTTCATGTGGGTCTGGAACGAGTTCATCTACCCCCTGGTCTACATGCAGGAGCCGGAGAAGTTCACCGTCCCCCTCGGGATCCTGTTCTTTAACGACCGCTACAACGTCGACTGGGGCCTGCAGATGGCAGGCCTGGCTGTGGCGACGATTCCGCCGCTCATCGTCTATTACACCTTCCAGAAGCAGTTCATTCGCGGCATCCTGGCCGGTGCCGTGAAGGGCTAGTCTGAATTGTGCGCGAGCAGGTGGTGTCGTGCGGATTGCAGAAGTTACCGCCAGTCAGGCAGGAGGAATCCATATGGAACGCGGCAGCTACTTCGACGCCTGGTACCGGGATGAGCACTGCTATCACCCCAGTTTACCGATGCGCCGGATTCAGATGGTCGAGGACCTGGAGCGATATCATGTGACCTTGCTGGTCTGGTCCGCCCTGGGCGGCGGCTCGCTGAGCCTGCCGTACCTGGAGGAGGAAGCCTTCGGCCAGGTGCCGGCGCGCCTGCGCTTTTACGGCTACATGAACGACCAGGAGTTCATCCGGGAGTGCGATAAGCGGGGTATTAAAGTCTTCGGCGTGGTCTTTGAAGTCCAGGGCTGGGAGTTCCCGGTGGAGCTGAGCGAAGACGAATCGCAGCTGCTCTCCCTAAGTAAGACCTTCGGCGAAGGCAAGCCCGGCTGGTACGGGCTCCGGGAGTTTACGCAGAACCGCTACCCCAAGCTGTTCGGCGGCAAGCGGTGTGAAGACTACTTCCCCGGCGGTCTGGTCAACTCGGCAGGAGAGAGAGTTTCGGACCTCTGGGAAGAGTGCGCCGCCCGCGTTATCGACGGCACTGCGGTGCACGCCGGCTGGGTCGAAGTGGTGGGCCACCCCCACCAGTGCTACCAGATGTGCCGGAACAACCCCGTCTGGCGGCAGTACATGAAGAAGATCATCGAGATTCAGATCGACGCGGGCGTGCACGGCGTCCATTTGGACGAATGCGAACTGCCGATTACGGCCGTCTCGCGGGGCGGCTGCTTCTGCAAGGACTGCATGGCGCAGTTCCGGGAGTACCTGCTGCGGCGGCAGGCGGAAGGGACGCTGCCCGCCGACCTGCAGGCGCTGGATCTGAGCGCCTTCCATTACGGCGATTACCTGAAAGCCCGTGGCGCCCAGGTGCCGGGGCCCCGGGCCGAGATTCCGCACTTCAACTTATACATGGCCTTCCAGATGGAAGCGATCACCCGGTATTTCCGGGAGATGTGCGACTTCGTGCGGGAGTACGGGGCCAAAAAGGGCCGCAAGGTTCTGGTCAGCGGCAACTTCTTCAACCTGCAGACCTGCTACGTGCCCCTGGAGCCCAACGTGGACATCGTCGTGACGGAGCAGCGGCAGACGATTTTCCGCCAGATTCCCTGGTACCGCTACTGCGTCGGCTTCGCCGGCACCAAGCCGGTGGTGGTCGTGGAGAACCCGTACGGCGGCGTCATTCCCGACCTGCTGCAGCGGGTGAAGGAGGGCCGCAGCTACGACAAGTATCGGCTGCTGCTGCTGGAAGGCGCCGCCTACGGCGTCAACCACGCCGTGCCCTACGGCGCCTGGATGGGCAATACGATTCGCGACGCCTTCTACCCGCCCCGGGAGGCCACTTCCGAAGTGCAGGACTTCCTGCGCAGCAAGGAAGGGCTGTTCGGCGGACCCTCCGGCGCCGAAGTCGCCATGCTCTTCAGCTTCCCGAGCTACGACCAGCGCGAGGCGCCACGGGCCGCGGCCGGCCTGATGGAGAATCGGCGGGCCGTCAACGCTCTCTCCTTCGCCGAATACGAAGACTCCGGCCTGCCTTTCTGGGACCTTGCACGGGTGCTGGCCGACCGGCAGACACCGTTCGATGTGATCATGCTGGCGGACGGCTGCCTCCGCCCGGATGACTTTTCCGCCGGCGCCCTGAACGGCTATCGCTGCGCCGTCGTGCCGGACTCGCCGGCAATGACCGCGGGGCAGGTGGAGGCGCTCCTGGCCTACGTGCAGGGCGGCGGACGGCTCATGGTCTACGGGCGGATGGCGGAGAACGTTGCCACACCGGCCCGGGCTGCGCTGCTGGCCCATCCCAACACGGTGCAGATGGTCCTGGGCGCCGGGGACCCGGCGGAAGTGGGCGCGGTGGCGGCGCGGATTGCCAGCCTGCTGCCCGAAGGGCGGGCGCAGGTGGAGACGTCGGCGCCGGAGGATCTCGGGGTCAATCTGCAGCAGGCGGGACCGGAACGGGCTGTCCTGCACCTGGTCAACTATCGGTACGACATCGCCCGGGACTGCAGTGCCCCGATTGCCAACCTGCAGGTCAGCCTGCGGTTGGGCTTCACGCCGGCTGCGGCGGCGCTGCACACGCTGCAGGGAGAGTTCCCGCTGCCGGTCACCGTACAGAACGGCCGCACCCAGGTTACCGTGGCAGAGTTCCCGCTTTACGGAGCGATCGAGTTCACGGCGTAAGGACTGCGGCCCCCTGACAAGAACGGGAGGATCAACCATGCCGACGATCAAGGATGTGGCCCGCCATGCGGGAGTGGCAGTTTCAACGGTTTCCCGGGTGCTCAACGGTACCGGGTATGTCAGCCCGGATACGCGTGAGAAAGTGGATCACGCGATCGCACAGCTGGGATTCCGGCCCAATAAGCTTGCCCGTGGCCTGATCAGCCGCACATCGTACACCATTGCGCTAATCCTCTCCGACGTCAGCAACCCGTTCTTTGCGGCCATGATTAAGGGCGTGGAAGCGGAAGCCCGGGCAGCGGGCTATAGCGTCATTGTCGGCAACGCCGAACAGGATCCCGAGGTCGTGACCGCCTGGGTCGACGGCCTGCGGGGGCACTGGGTGAACGGAGTGCTGTTTGCGACCGCTCCCCGTCATGAAGACATTCAGATCCTGCGGGAAGAGCAGATTGCCTGGGCGTTTATTGACAACGACCTCGATGGAGTGGAGTGCGACCAGATTCTGGTCGACCACCGGGAAGGCGCCCGTGCTGCCACGCGGCACTTGCTGGAGCTCGGGCACCGGCGCATCGGCCACATCAGCGGGCCGCGCCGCCCCTCCGCCTTTACCCGTCTGCTGGGCTTTCTGGAAGCGCTCCAGGAGGCGGGTATCGAACCCCGCCCGGAATGGATCAGCGAGTACGGCGGCTACACGTTTGACCATGGCTACAAGGCCATGCAGGTCATGCTGCAGATTCCCGCCGGGCAGCGGCCCACCGGGATCTTCTGCGTCAACGACCTCTCCGCGGTGGGCGCCCTGCAGGCGGCTTCAGACGCCGGCCTGGAAGTGCCACGCGACATTTCGATCGTCGGGTACGACGATATTGTCTGGGCCCGGTTGCTGCGCCCCACCCTCACCACCGTCTCGCAGCCGGTGGAAGAGCTGGGGCGACGGGCGACCCGGCTGCTGCTGCGCCGCATTACAGAGGAGTCGCCGGGCGCCTTTGAGCGGGTCGTGCTCAAATCGTCCCTGGTCGTAAGGCAGAGCACAGCGGCACCCGGGTCATAGGCTATAAACTCGGGAGGTAATCCGGTGCTGGATAAGACGCTAAGCGGTGAACCACTGGGTCGCGACCAATTTCGCCGGCCGTCCCGGGCCCTGGGCATTCTGCCCTTCTGGTTCTGGAACGGCGAGATGAACGAGCAGGAGATGGCGTGGCAGTTGGAGCAATACCGGGCCCAGGAGATGCCCGGCCTGTTCATTCACAGCCGCTTCGGCCGCAAGCCCGACTATCTGGGCGATGAGTGGTTTGAGAAGGTGAAGTTCACCGTCAATAAGGCAGCGGAACTGGGGCTTCAGGCCTGGATTTACGATGAGGAGAACTGGCCAAGCGGCACCGCCGGCTGGCAGCTGCCCACGCAGTATCCGGACCTGCAGCAGCGTTACATGGAGATGATCGTCCAGGACGTAAACGGACCCCATTTCGTCTACCTGCAGGGCACCGACGGCCGGTACCAGGACCTGGAGGATTGTGACCCCATCTGCGCCTACGCCATCCGGGCCAATGAGTTTGACGGAACCATCACCGGTCTGATCGACCTGAACCCCGACCTCTCCTGGGAGAAGATCGTCACCTGGGCGTCGCCGCCCGGAAAGTGGAAGCTGCTCTTCTTTGTGGAGCGGCGGGCCAAGTGGCACACCGACGTGCTGAACCCCGCGGCGACGGCGAAGTTCATCGAAATGACCCATGAAAAGTACAAGGCCGCCGTGGGCGACCAGTTCGGCAAGACCGTACCCGGCTTCTATACGGACGAGCCGGCCATTCACTACTTCGAAGTCCGGTGCAACAACTACGTGGTGCCCTGGTCCAAGCAGATGTTCAAGATCTTCCGGGAGCACAACGGCTACGACCTGCGACCCTATCTGCCGGCACTCTTCCTGAACATGGGCGAGCGGACGGCCAAAATCCGCTACGACTTCTGGAACGCCATCTCGGCGCAGTATGCGCGCAGCTTCTACAAGCCGATCCACGACTGGTGCCGGGAGAACGGGCTGATCTTCACCGGGCACATGCTCTACGAAGACTTCCTGCGCCTGCACGCCCGGTGCGAAGGCAACCTCTTCCGCATTTGGGAGCACTTCGATCTGATCGGCGTCGACAAGCTCTACCCGAAGATCGGCACCGAGACGACCGGTCAGGAGCATGCGGCGATCAAGCTGTGCTCATCCGCCGCCCACGCCATGGGCTCCACCCGGGTGCTGTGCGAATCCTTTGCTGGCACCTACTGGGACGTGACGATGGAGCGCATGAAGTGGCTGGCGGACTGGGAGTACGTGCTGGGCGTCAACCTGCTTAATCCGCACGGCTTCCATTACAGCATCGAAGGCGATCGCAAGCGCGACTGGCCACCGTCGCAGTTCTACCATCACACCTGGTGGGACAAGTACCATCTGTTCCAGGACTACATCACCCGCAACAGCTACCTGCTCAGCGGCGGCGTCCACGTGGCCAAGGTGGCGGTGCTCTACCCCATGACGGCCATGTGGGCCAACTACCAGCCGCAGGTACCCAACACGGAGACCACCATCATCGAGCAGGAGCACAATTGGATTGCCGACCGGCTCCTGCGGCTCCACTTCGACTACGACTACGTCGATGAAGATGTGGTCCTGGCGGGCGCCCGGGTGGAGAACGGCAGGCTGCACGTGCGGGACGAGGCGTTCCCCGTCTTCCTGCTGCCGCCCGTCACCCACCTCAAGCCGCAGACGCTGGCCTTACTGGAGCAGCTGGTCGCGGGCGGTGGCTGCGTCATCGCCGACAGCCTGCTGCCGAGCGCGCCGCTGGGGGGCGAGGCGCCGGACTTCGGCCCCCGGGTGGAGAAGCTCTTCGGCATCGACCCGTCGGCAGTGGGGCTGGCTGGGGCAGGAGCGGAGATTCGCACCTACGTCAGGGAGCACGCGGGCGGCGGGCGGGCGGTTTTCTTGCAGGGAAGCGGCCTGGCAGAAGCGCCGAACGGCTCGGCTGCCCTGGATGCGGCCCTGCGCAGCGCCGTGGCGCCCGACGTCGAGATCGACGACCCGGCGGTCTTCTGTCTGCACCGGCGCAAGGACGGCCAGGAGATCTACTTCATCGTCAACCCGACGGAAGAGGGCAGGTCGGTGCATGTGAGCGTGGAGGCGGTCGGCGCCCTCGAGCGGTGGGACTCCGCCACCGGAGCGCAGAGCCCCATCGCCGTCTACGACGTGCGGGCAGGCCGGACCCACTTCGATCTGGACCTCCCCCCTTATGGCTCAACATTTGTACTGCTGAACCCGGCTGCCCAGGTGCCGGTGCTGCGGGTGACCGCGGCGCCCGGACTGGCGGCGGAGCGAGTGGAGAACGGCGTGCTGACGGGCTACGGGCGGCTGGCCGCCGATACGCATGTTACCCTGAGCGATGGCCGTACGCTTCCAGTGAAGGCGCAGGCGCCCCGGGAGCCCGCCGTGGTCAAGGGACCGTGGCAGTTCGCCATCGCCGGCGACAACGTGCTTATGGTGGAGAAGTTCCAGGTGGCGATGGAGGAGCAGAGTGGCGAACAGATTGCGTGGGCGCAGCCCGCTTTCGACGACTCCGGCTGGATGACGTTCCGCCGGGGCGGCTGGGAGCTGCAGTTGCCCTGCGAGCGGGATGAGCGGACCTACCCGGTGACGCTCTGGTACCGCTGCCGGTTCACGACCCCTTACGTGCCCGAAGACCTGCGCCTCCTCGTGGACGGCCTGAAAGGCGAGTGGCGCCTCTACCTGAACGGGGAGCCCCTCACCGGCCCGTTCACCCGCAGCAAGCTCGACGCCCAGATTCAGGAGGTGCCCATCGCCCCCCGGACCCGGGCAGGCGAGAACCTGCTGGCCATCCGCTTGACGGTCTCCGACCGGACTTCCGGCGTGCTGGATCTGATCAAGATCAGCGGTGCGTTCAGCCTGAGAGAGGAGTCCGGTCGCCTGGTCACCGCTCCGCCGGTCACCCGCGTGAACGGCCCGTGGACCGCAGCTGGCTACCCGTTTTACTCCGGCACAGGCAGCTACACGGCGCAGGTCGAAGTGCCCGCCGCCTGGGGGGGCAAGCGGCTCTTCCTTGAGATCGAGGCCGGCGACGACGTGGTCGAGGCGGAAGTGAACGGACAGGCCGCGGGCTTCTGCCTCTGGCACCCGTACCGCCTGGAAGTGACGGACCTGGTGAAGCCGGGCGCCAACGAGGTTACCGTGAAAGTAAGCAATACCCTGATCAACCTGCTGGAGGCCGTGCCCAAGGCTTCGGGCCTGCTGGGCGCCGTCCGGCTCTTACCGCACGACGTGTACGAAGTGAAGCTATAGGGTCCCAATCGGGAGGTGTTGCCAGTGGGCGGCGGGATTCTGGTGGTTGGCAGCATCAACATGGACCTGGTCGTGGTCTCGGTGCCCACCCGCCGGGAAGTCGATGAGTGGCTCACTACCCACTGAACCGGGAGGTGCATGACATGTCTGATCGCAGCGGGGCGTTTGTCGTCAGGCCGGCCGAGCTTCATGGCGATCCCAAACGGGTCTTTTTCGACGGAGACGGCCTGGTGAAGGTCTTCTTCCACACCGACAAGCTGATGATGGCCCAGTTCGAGCTGCTGCCCGGACAGGCCCTGACGGTTGATATTCACCCCAATGGCGACGAGGGCTACTACGTGGCGCAGGGCACGGCTACCGTGCTGCTGCCCGACACGGGGGAGATCCACGAGATTCACACGGGCGAGATCTACTACATTCCCGCCGGAGTGCGCCACCGGGCCTTCAACCAGCATACCGAAAAGCTGCTGGTGATCGCGTCGATCGCCCCGCAGGTCAAGTAAGGGAGGGACCGTTTCATGGCTATCAGCAAGGCCGCATACGAGGCCGCCTGCAAGGAGGCGCTGGCCTATCTGGACAGGGCGGGTATCGTCCTGTCTGCCGCGGAAAAAGGCGCCCTGGAAGTCGCCGACTTCGGTCTGAACGAGTTTGACCGCTCCGGGTTGACGCTGCTGACCTACATCAACACCGACCGATACTGTGCCAAGGAGCTGATCCTCTTCCCCCGCCAGACCTGCCCGGAACACCGGCACCCCCCGATTCCGGCGGCGGGCAGCCCGGGCAAGCGGGAGACGTTCCGCTGCCGGTACGGCCGCGTCTACCTGTACGTGGAAGGCCCGGCGGCGGCGGCGCCCGCCTGCCGGCCGCCCGCCAGCCCCGAGGACGCCTACACCGTCTGGCACGAGATCGAACTGAATCCGGGCGACCAGTATACGATCCCGCCCAACACCAAGCACTGGTTCCAGGGCGGGCCGGAAGGCGCCGTGGTCTCCGAGTTCTCCAGCACCAGCCTTGATGAGGCCGATATCTTCTCGGACGCCCGGGTGGTGCGGGCGCCGGAAGTCAGCGCGTAACGGGGGGAGATAGACAATGGCGGAGGGGACGGATTTCACAATGGAGACGAAGCCCGCGGAGCTGGAGCGCAAGCCCATGGACTTCACCGTGGAGCGGCATTTCACGGACGTGTACCGGCAGTACCGGGAGGCGCACCCGGCCATTCGGGAAGCGATGTGCCTCAAAGCCCAGTTCCCCGGCTACCTGCGCACGCTGCAGCCCGGCGACCTGGTGGCGGGGCGCCATGAGATGGGCTATGTCGGCTTCTCGCCCATCGAAGGGTGGGTCAACCTGGCCTACTACATCAAGCGGGACGAGCTGCAAGTCCTGCTGAAGCGGCCGGACTTGCTGCCGGAGGAGAGCCGGCAGATCGAAGAGCTGATGACCTACTGGCTGGATGAGTGCACGGCGGCCAAAGTGCGGGCGGCCTATACCCCGGCCATGGAACAGGCGATTCCCACGACGGAATGGACGGTGGTGGAAGGGATCGGCTTCCCCATCTACCGCATGCTGGGCGCCTTCCTCGACTTTGACAAGCTGTGCCGGCTGGGGCTGCCCGGACTGCGGGCGGAGATCGAAGCCGCCCGCTCCCGGACCGCTGATGCGGAAGCTCGGACGCTCTATGAGGCGATGCTGCTCTCCCTGGAAACCGTCGCTGATTGCTGCCTCTGGTACGCAGAGCAGGTGGAAGCACAGGCGGGGGCCACTCCCGCGGCGGCGCGGCGGGCCGAGCTGAGTGAACTGGCGGGAGTGCTGCGACATATCAGCGGGCGGCGCCCGGAGACGTTCTACCAGGCGGCGCAGCTGGCCTGGCTCTGGGCCGTCATGTCCGGCCACCGCAACTACGGGCGCATCGACGTCTACCTGGGCGACTTCTACACGGCTGACCTGGCCGCCGGCCGGATTACCGAGGCGAAGGCGCTGGCGATTCTGCAGTCGATCTGGCGGCTGGTCGCGGCGCGCAACCTGATTTACGACGGGCGCTTCATCATCGGCGGCAAGGGGCGGCGCAACCCGGAGAACGCTGACCGGGTGGCGATGCTGGCCATGGAAGCGACCCGCACCGTCCTTACCAGCGAACCCCAACTGACGCTCCGCTTCTACCAGGGCCAGAACCCGGCTCTTTACGAAAAGGCGCTTACAGTCATCGGCGAAGGCCGGACCTACCCCCTCCTCTATAACGATGACGTAAATGTGCCGGCCGTGGCCAACGCTTTTTCCGTCACGCTCGAAGAAGCCGAGCACTACATGCCGTTCAGCTGCGGCGAATATGTGCTCGACCACTGCTCCTACGGCTCGCCCAATGGCATCATCAACCTGACGCAGGCCCTGATTGCGGCCCTGCATGGCGGCCGGGACGGGCTGACGGGCCGCCTGATCGGCCTGGAGACCGGGCCGGCGGAGTCGCTCGACACGTTTGAGAAGGTCTGGACAGCCTACGCCCGGCAGGTGGAGTACTACCTGGACATCCTGGCGGACTTCCAGTCGCTCGAGCACCGCATCGTCGGGCAGGAGGCGCCGTTCCTGCTCACCTCCATGCTCTACGATGACTGCATCGCGCGCGGCAAGGGCGTTTTCGGCGGCGGCGTGCGCTACTTCGGTGGCACGATGGAGTCGTATGGGCAGACCAACGCCGCGGACAGCCTGACGGCCATCCAAGAAGTCGTCTTTGAGAAGAAGCTGCTCACCCTGCCTGAACTGGTCAAGATGCTCGATGCCGACTTCGCGGGCTACGAACAGCAGCGCAAGTGGCTGCTGAACGCTCCCAAGTACGGCAACGACAACGATGTCGCCGACGCCATGGCGGTCCGGGTGCATGAGCACGTCTGCAACTACACCCGCTACCAGCGGGAGCGGACCGACCTGCATTCCTATCTGGTCGTGCTGATCAATAACCAGGTCAACACAATCTGGGGCCGGCTGACGGGCGCCTCGCCCGACGGCCGCAAGGCCCGGACGTACCTGGCCAATGCCAACAACCCCGCCCCGGGCATGGACCGCAAGGGCCTCACCGCGCTGCTCAACTCACTGGTCAAGCTGGATCCGGCGATCCATGCCGGCGCCGTGCAGAACATGAAGTTCAGCAAGGAGCTCTTCACCACCGGGCGCAAGCAGACCGAGGCGCTGCTGGACACCTACTGGGAGAAAGGCAGCCAGGCGATGATCACGGTGGTCAGCAAAGGCGACCTGGAAGCCGCCATGCAGGAGCCGGAGAAGTACACACACATTTTTGTGCGGGTGGGCGGCTTCAGTGCGCGGTTCGTGGACCTGCGGCGGGAGACGCAGCTGGAAGTGCTGAACCGAACGCTGTACTAGTCTAGTGCGGCGCCGCGCAGCGGCGAGGCCGCACGGAACCCGTAAATGGCGCATCAGCGCCGAGAAGGGGCGGGAGGCCGGTTGATGAGAACGGGGATCGTCTTCGACATCCAGCGTTTCGCCCTGCATGACGGGCCGGGCATCCGAACGACGGTCTTCCTCAAGGGCTGCCCGCTCCGTTGCCTCTGGTGCCATAACCCGGAGTCCCAACAGAGCCGGATCCAGTACTCATTTTCCTACGACAAGTGCGGTCCGTGCCAGGAGTCCGGCCACGCCTGCCTGCAGGGGGTACGGCTGGAGGCCGGGGCGATCGTCCACGACCGAGCGCTCATTACCCCGGCGGCCTTCGACCTGTGCCCCGCCGACGCCATTACCACCGTGGGCCGGGAGATGAGCGTGGCGGAGATCATGGCGGAAGTGGAGCGGGACCGGGCCTACTACGCCAGGTCCGGCGGGGGGCTGACCATTTCGGGCGGCGAGCCGATGCAGCAGTTCGACTTCTGCCTGGCCCTGGCGCAGGCTGCCAAAGCCGCCGGATTGCACGTCTGCCTCGACACGTCCGGACATGCGCCCCGGGAGCGGTTTGCCGTCATCCTGCCCTACGTGGACCTGTTCCTTTACGACTATAAGGAGACGGACCCCGACCGGCACCGGGAGTTTACTAAGGTGGCGCCGGACTTGATTGCAGCCAATCTCGAACTGCTCTGCAGCCGGGGCGCCGCCGTCCGGCTCCGCTGCCCGCTGGTGCCCGGCCTGAATGACACGCCGGCGCACATGCAGGGCATCGCGGCACTGGCCGCCCGCTACCCCGGGCTCGAGGCGGTCGAGATCATGGCCTATCACGACATGGGCAATCACAAGGCAGAGCGGGTCGGGCAGAAGGCGCCCCTGGCCGGGCTGAAAACCGTCACTGACGATGTGAAAAAGTCCTGGCTCCGTGAGCTGCACGCCCTGGGCTGTACGGGCGCCCGCCTGGGATAGCAGGTTCATCCACCTCCCCCACCGGCATACGGTGGAGCGGAGGTGGTTTTTTTGTCTGCTCCCAGCCGCGATGTCCTGCTCCGTGCCCTGAGATGGCTGCAGAGTGAGGTGGAGCCTGTTGTTGGTGATCATCTACCTCCGGGTGTCGACGGAAGAGCAGGCGAAGAAAGGCTTCAGTCTGCCGGACCAGCGCGACGCGTGCCGGGCACGGGCCGCGGCGATTGCCCGCGAGACTGATGCCGATGTGCAGATGGAGGAGTTTGTCGACACCTTCGGCGGCGACGTGCTGGAGCGCCCGGTTCTCGAGCAGATGCGCTCCTTCGTCCGGGCGCACCGGCCGGACTGGTTCATCTGTATGGACCCGGACCGCTTCTCCCGCAGCCTGACCGCCCAGCTGCTGATTACGGATGAGATCGAGCGGGCGGGGACCCGGCTCGCCTTCGTGCAGCACAACTACGAAAAGACGGCGGAGGGGCGCCTCTTCTACCAACTGCGCGGCGCCGTCGCCGAGTTTGAAAAGGCGAAGATTCTGGAGCGCACGGCCCGCGGCAAGCGCCGCAAGCTCAGGGAAGGCAGGCGATCCAACGGGGCGGCGCCCTACGGCTACCGGCACAACGCCGCCTCGGACGAACTGGAGGTCTACGAGCCGGAGGCCCAGTGGGTTCGCCTCATCTTCCAATGGGTAGCTGACGAGCACCTGACCTACTACCAGATTGTGCGCCGCCTGCGGGAACTGGGGGTCGCCACGAAGCGGGGCGGCACCTGGCGGGAAGCAACCGTGGCCTACATGCTGAAGAACACGACGTACGTCGGGCAGATGGTCTGCAACCGGTTTGATTCGGTGGGCCAGAGTGCCTACCGCCGCCTCCCCCGGGAGAAACGGGTGGCAATGACGCACCGGGAGCGGCCGGCAACTGACTGGCTAGTCGCCCCAGTCCCGGCGATTATCGACCAGAACACCTTTGATCTGGTGCAGCGTCTACTCGGGACGTACGTCCGCCGGGGCGGGCCGCGGGGCGGCCACCTGCTCAGCATGCTGCTGAAGTGCGGGCGCTGCGGGGCCGGCATGGCTTACAACCGCAGACGCGGTGCCTACGTTCGCTGCAACCGGCGGTTTGCGGACCTCCGCAACTACGCGAGCGCGACCCGCTGCACCATGCCAACGCTTTGCGTCGACAGGATCGAAAAAGGCGTTTGGGAGACCGTGTGCGGGTGGCTCCTGGATCCGGACCTCCACAGGGAGACTCACCGTCACGCCCTGAAGCTCGACCGGCCTGCAACGGAAATCCCCGCCCTTGAGCAGCAGTTGGCGGAAAAGCAAGCCGAACAGGCTCTGATCATCCGAAAGCAGATGAAGCGGCTGCTGACAGAGAAGACGGCAGACGCCATGCTGAGGGCAGCGGCGGAACAGATCAGCCATTTGCAGTCGCGGCTGGCTGGTCTGCGCAAGCGGGCCGGCCGGGGGGCGGTCCCGCCCCGGGGCGCGCCAGCCGGCCCCGCAACCACCGCCGAGCGGCTCGCGCGCCTGGACCACGCGCAAAGGGTCCACCTGATCAGACAGATCATCCGGGCAGTCACCGTCCACGAAGACGGAACGTGGACAGTCACCGCCTACTAAATGCTCAAGAGCGTTTTGAATTTGGTAGACACAATGGACAAGCCCCGTGCAACGACGAAGCCGCCACAGAGGGCGGCTTCGTTTTTCGGTTCACTTGGGCGTCGGTCCAGCACCTACTGTACTAAAGTGCGATTCATCTAGCCGGCCCAGCAGGCAGTACCACCCCGTCCCTTTCGGCCGACGCCGCCACCTCTTCGGCCAGATCGTGAGCGCTTTGGAAAGCCTGTCCCGATCCATGTGGCGGAGTTCTTTTCCCGGAATTCTTTGTGTGAGCGGGGTCGGCCAATTCCCCCATAGAGAGGGCTCTGGAATCTCCGTACCTCCACAGGGTGTGTGCCTCGGACTCATAGCCACCCTCCTGCAACAACCCAGTCTCCAAGAAGCGTTCACTCACATGTCCCTACCGTTGACGCAGGTGTTTTGTTTCTGAACAGGGACTTTCGTCCTGGGTTTTCTCTGGGACAAAAGTCCCTGAGCGTGCACCAATATAGTCAGCAAATAGTGATAAAAAATATTAGCAAGAATTAAACAACCTTAACAGTAGTCGAGATAGTTCTAAATAGACTATCATTTGGAGGATGAAACAATTTCGTGGGCGAAAAATACCGCACACGGAGGAGCTTGCATGAGCGAATGTTGGAAAGAACAAAGCCGGGAGATCGAACCGGAGCAAATCGACCCTGTCGCCCCTCCCTGCGAAGTCGAACTGGAGCTAACTCGCGCCTGCAACCTTCGGTGTCCCCACTGTTGGGCCGCGGGCGGCCAACCGGCAGCCAGCGAGCTGTCCACAGATGCGTGGCTGCGCATCATTCGTGAGTTGGGCGACATGGGGGTCATGTCCGTCGTACTCAGCGGCGGAGAGCCGTTCATGCGGCGAGACCTGCTGCAGCTGGCCCGGGGGTCCACAGAGGCAGGCCTTTCCACGGTTATCTCCTGTACGGGCTGGCATGTGACCGACCAGGTAGCGCAGGAACTGGCGGCACTCGGGGGAATTGGCGTCAGCATCAGTCTCGACGGGCCCCGTGAACTGCACGACCGCTTCCGCCAGGTTCCCGGCGCCTTCGACCACGCCATCAGCGCGATTCGGGTCCTGTCGCGTGCGGGGATCTCCGTCGGTGCGACGTTCATGGTTACGGAACTTTCGGCTGGGAATTTCCGAGAAACGGCGGCGCTGGCCGCCGAGGCGGGCGCCCGGGTGATGAGCGTGGGGCAGTGTGGAACCTTCGGGCGGTCGTCTCTGGAGCTGGCGCTGTCCTGGGACCGCTGGCAGGAATTCATCTGTACCGTCACTGACCAGGCAAAAGCCGGCGAACTGCCACTGCCGGTCCGGGGGGTGTGGACCGGGGGATGGCAACTCTATCTGCCCTTAGAGGACCGGCTGGCAGACGCCTTCTCGCCTTCCGTCTGGCGCAAGCCTCCCGAGGTGACCCCCGATTGCGGCATGTGCGCTGCCGGCAGCCTGGCCTGCGGCATTGATCCCGAGGGATACCTCTACCCCTGTGCCACTATGAGTTCGTACCCGCGGCTTCGGTGCGGTTCGGTGGCGGACGAAGGCTTTTCGGCCGTATGGCAGCGGTCCCGACTGCTGCACCACGTGCGCTCACTAGACTACCGAGAGCTGCACCCCTGCGCCGGATGCTCGGTGGGAACTCTCTGCCACGCCGGCTGCATTGCCTGCACCTTTGGATTGACCGGTCAACTCCACCGCCCCGATCCACGTTGCCCGCGTGTGGCCGGTGAAGGGGCCGCAACTGCCGATCTAGCTGCGCCCCAGATCCCTTCCGGCGAGCCCTATTTGCTGCCCCTGACAGCCCTGGCACGGGAGACCGTGGAAGGCCAGGGCAGCGACTACCTGGAGATTCTGGGCGCCGGCCGCCGGTTTCTGCGGTACCCGCGCACGGTGGTCGCTGTGGCTCCGGGTGGAGTGTATGTCTACCTGAACCGGTCAGCCCTTAGCATGCTGCGGGAAGTGGCGCTGGCTGAGACGCAGGGGGCGGCGGTGCATGCCATCGCCCAACGCTTTCAGATCAGTGAAGAGCGGGCCCGCACCGACCTGGCCTGGCTGCTGAATGAACTGGCGCACAACGGGTTCTTGCCGCTTCCAGCGGTTGGCCGTTTCCTAAACGAGTAGCCACTACGTATTCACCCTTGCGGGATTGCCCGCAAGTCATGCACCGGTGCGCCTGTATTCAGAAAGGAGGTGACCCAAGGTGAAGGAGCAACCCGTTCAGGAGGTCAAGAAGCCGCAGCTTCCGCCTTACGTGAAGCCTGCCGTTTCCGAGTATGAGCCCCCGACCGTGGCCTTCACGTCCATGTGGGACAAGAGCGTCATCACCTGAGTAGCTTGAAGCCGGACCGGTCGGTCCCGCACTGGGTTTCCCGGAGCGGGACCGTCGGTCCCACTAAGGGGGGGTACCAATGCACCAGTCCGATCTGCCACAGATCACCCCGGTCGGTCCGGCGGTGGAGGTAGAAGTGCTCGTGACCCGAGCCTGTAACCTCAAGTGCCCGCACTGCTGCGCGGCCGCGGGGTCAGCTCAGGCCCATGAGCTACCCTTGGCGGACTGGGTACGGATCCTTCACGAGCTCGCAGATGCCGGGGTGCTGACCGTAACCCTGACGGGCGGCGAGCCGTTCCTTCGAGACGATATCGTGGAGATGGCCTCGGTGGCGGTCCAAGCGGGCATGAATGTGGCCATTGACTCCAATGGCTGGTATGTGACTCCGCAGGTAGCGGAGGCACTTTCGGCTCTGGGAAATGTGAGTGTCAGCATCAGCGTGGACGGCCCGGAGGAGTACCACGACCGATTCCGGGGCGTCCCCGGCTCCTTTGCCCGGGCGGTTCAGGCTGTTCGCTTGTTTTCGCACGCCGGGGTATCGGTGGGCGTGAACTTCATGGTGACCGACCGGTCGATGGACTTTTTCCTCGACACGGCCCGGCTGGCGGCTGATGCCGGTGCGAAGTCGATCAGCGTGGGCCAGTGTGGTACGCTGGGCCGCTCCGACCAGGGACTGGTCGTTACGTGGAAGCACTGGCAAGAGTTCGTCACCCGCCTGTCCGACCGGGCACGGTGCGGGGAACTGCCGCTTCCAATTCGCGGGCTGTGGACGGGAGGATGGCAGTTATACCTTCCACTGCGGCACCGGCTGGCAGACGCGTTCGCCCGCGACGTCTGGGCCAAGCCGCCTGAGGTAACCCCGGACTGCGGAACCTGCCCGCTGGCCGTTTATACCTGCGCAATAGGGCCCGAGGGGGAGATGTACCCCTGCGATACACTGACCTCGTACCCCGAGATGATCTGCGGCTCGGTGGCCAGGGAGGGGTTCACGGCTGTGTGGCAGCGCTCACGCGTTCTGCACCACATCCGCTCCCTGCAATACCGGACCATGGAACCCTGTGCCACTTGCGACATCGGCGAACTGTGTCACGGTGGCTGCCGGGGATGTACATACGGATTTACCCGCTCCCTTTCAGTGCCCGACCCGCGTTGCCCCCGCGTGGCGGCGCATGCACGGCTTGAGCTGGGTGGTGCGGCGCTTCACGACACCTTGCCGGCCGGGGCGCCGTACCTTTACCCCGAGTCTGCCATGGCCGACGCGGACCCGGGCCGATTTGGGACGGAGTCCCTGACCCTGTTTGGCGTTCGCTGCCGCTTCAGTAAGCACCCCCGGAGCGTGATTGCCAAGAGCGTGACCCCGGGCGTTTCCTATGTGTACCTGAACTACTCTGCTCTGAGTATGCTTCGGAACGTGGCCGAATCTGCTGCCTGCACGCAAGCGGTTGGTGCCATTGCCCGGAGCTTTGGTATCAGTGCCGGGCGGGCCACCGCTGACCTGACCGCCCTGCTGACCCAGCTTGGCGACGGAGGTTTCCTGCCCCGGGAATCGGTGGCGGAGTACCTGAGCGGGAGTCTGCGACCGCGGGAAGAAGATGAGCTGCCGCTATTTGTCAGTCGTGCGCTTTCAGACGACAGGCATCTGGTGCTGGGAACGCGGGCAGGAATCGTCAGGGCCATGAACGCGACAGCTGTACAGGTACTGGACTGTATCGCGAGCGGACTGGATCTGTCTGAAACGGTTCAGCGCATCGCCCTGGCCCACGGCGCAGACCCTGCCATCGTGCGTGAAGATGTACAGGCCTTTTGGGCCACCGCACATGAATTCCTGGAAATGTAGCAAGAAAGAAGGGGCAGTATGGCGGACACACACGGCATTTGGGCACGTTTTTCGGACCGAGAATTCATGTGGCCGGCAGATAGCACCCCGATGACGGATCTCCAGCGCGTGTTTTGGGATACGACCCACGTGAACTTCCGGGTTGTAGACACAGACTTGCTCCTTGACTATGTCGGGCGCTACCTGGCCCAGCTGCCGCCTTCGCCGGCGATTGTGGATGCCGGCGGCGGATGGGGCCGGGTTGCCATTCCCCTCGCCACGGAAGGGTACAACGTGGATCTGGTGGACACTTCCGAAGGGTATATGGCGGAGGGCCGGGGCATTGCGCAAGAGTTTGGGGTCGCAGACCGCATTCGCTGGGTGGGTTGCGACTTGCGGGAGTATCAGGCCGCAACTCCGCCGAACATGATGTTGTACTGTGAGTCGATGGAGTACGCGCCCACCCTTGCCGAGAAAACGGCTCTGACGCAGCGGCTCTACCGGCAACTTGCCCCCGGCGGGCTCATGATCATTACGGCGGTGGACCGGCTGGCCATGGCCAACTTCATGATCCGGCGGCTTCTGTTCTGGGAGGAGATTCCCGGCATGATTGAGCGGGGCGAATTCATCGACCTGAAGGGCTATCTCTTCTATCCGCCTACGGCCTCGGAGTTTGATCAGATTATCGGTTCGTTGGAGGGCGAAGTGCTGGACCGGCGCACATACCTTCACACCGATTCTCTGCTCCTGATGCTGGGCGGCGTAGTGCAGAGCAGTTACCATTCCCACCCCGACCTGGCGCGCCGGTTCTTTGAAGTCAACCGCAAGTTGATGGATGATCCCCAGAATAGCCAGCGCGGATTCTTCCACGTGGCCTGCGTGCGGAGGCCCTGAACCAGTGGTCCGGCGGCTGTACATTCAGGGGCGACGGCTCTTGCTGGTGGATGAACAAGACGGGTCCTGGGTGTTTTGTGGCCAGCTACAGGCCTTCCTAAGCCGTTCGGCGGTAGAGTTGCTGGAACATATGGCGGCGGGAGATTTGTCCCCTGAAGCCGCGGGCGGCGACGGCGCCGCCGCTCTGGTTCGGCTGCTGCAGGCGCTTCCCGGGATGCCGGAGGAAAGGCCGGTTCCTGCCGAGGTTGACGTGGCTGTGATCGGCGCCGGCCCGGCCGGGCTGATGGCCGGGGCGACAGCGGCCAGCCACCTGGGAGTGAAAGGGGCGGGCGTGGCCGTTCTGGACCCTGGCCCGGGCGGGGCGCTCACCCTGGTCGACTCGATTACCGTGGGCTTTACCCCGGGCATGGCTTTTCGGACCGCACCGCTGGTCTCCCGGCTGGTTCACGGACTTCAGGCCACGGGTGCCCACCTTGTGCACCAGCGAGTTCGCACCGTCAGCGGCAGGGCCGGGGACTTTTCCCTGGAGCTCGGTGATGGCCGGATCATGGGCGCCAGGGTGATCGTACTGGCCGTGGGCATGACCGGCCCCCTCTACCGTGCCTGCTTCACGTATCAGAACGCTCGTGACAACATGCGATCGCCTGATGCGTTTGTGCGCACCGCCCCGGGCCACCGGGTCGTTCTGATCGGTGACCACCGGATCCATGAGCAGGCGGCGGACTTGCATGGCGCCACGGGGGCCGACATTCACCCGCTGGACGTGGTGTCCACCGGGGAGGAAACCTGGGCGCCCGTGCCGGTGCAGCGCCGGTTGACGGCGCTCCTCGGGCCCGGCCTGAAGCGGGTGGAGGGCGATCTGTTCCTGTTTGATCGCAGCTACTTTGGCCCACGCCTTCCGGCTGGTCTGGTGACTGAAACGGCGACGCAAGGGGCCGTCTCCGGGGTATTTCCCTGCGGCGATTGCACTGCTGACCTTCTGGGATTCTGCCAGGCGCTGGCAACCGGGCAGTGGGCGGGGTTCGCCTCGGCCGCCTTCTGCAACCCCGCGGCACAGGGGCTGAAGTGGGCCAGGCTTCCGCTGGCGGTGCTCCAGTCAGGGGGTGACAGCCGTGGCTGAACCGTTGGATGTTACCCTGATGCACCCGGCGGCTGCGCGCAACCGTTCCATGTATCTGTTCATGCCCGCCGGCCTGTTTTCCATTGCAGCCGCGGTGGAACACGCGGGCGCCCGGGCAGCGCTTGTTAACGAGGGGCTGGAGATCGCCCTTGACCCCGCCTATCAGGCCGCTGCCGACCCGCTCGTTGCCAGCGCAGATCTCGTGGGGGTCAGCCTTCACTGGCATGAACATGCCTATGGCGCCGTCACCGCCGTCCGGGCGGTCAGGGAGGCCAACCCCGAGGCGGTTTTGGTCATGGGCGGGCTGACAGCGTCCGTCTTCGCTTCGGAACTGGCCTCGGCCGTTCCGGAAGTGGACGCTGTCCTGGTCGGAGAGGCCGAAGAGGCCATGGCGGCGCTGGTGCACCACCTCGCGCCCATTCCCCGCAGCCGGCGGCGGCAGGCGGTTGCATCACTCGTAGGGCGGGACCGGGTGGTCGCGCCGTGTAGGCTAGTGCTGCAGCCGGGGGCCCTGGGGTCGCCACTGGTCAGCGCCACATTGCCGCGACTCGCGCACCACACCGAATACCTGAAGTGCGATATTCACACCTTTGTGCCAGAGAGATTCTGGCGGTCTTTCTGGGTCAAGACGGGCGTGGGCTGTCCGTATGCCTGCTCCTTCTGCGGCGGTGGCCGGAAGGCCCTGCAGGCGGCGGGCTTTGCCGGGCGCGTGCAGTTCCGGCCTGCTGCGGAACTGGCTACTGACATTGCGGCACTAGCGGAGGCCGGTGTGCATCAAGTCAACCTGACTCAGGACTTAACGCTGGCCCCGGTCGGGTACATGCAGGAACTGCGGTCCAGTCTCCGGGCACGGCGGGTTCGCGTCGGCGCATATATGGAGGCCTGGCAGTGCCCGAACCCGCACTGGTTAGAAACGTTCGCCGACACGTTTGACATTGGCTTCTCCTGTATCGCTTTGTCGCCGACGTCAGGAGATGAGTCCGTCCGCCGGCGGAACGGCAAGCACTTTTCCGACGCTGCGCTGCTGGAGACAGCGGCCGCACTGGGCAGCCTGGGGATTCGGTGGGAGGCTTTCTTCACCGCCGGGTTGCCTTTTGCCACCGACGCGTCTTTTGAACGGACCGTAGCACTGGCGGAGCGCCTCATGAACGGGTACTCCCCGACCGTGGTCACCTTTAGCGGAATCACCCTAGATCCGATGGCCCCCATGGCTGGCGACCCGGAGAAATATGACGTGACCGCCGGGCTCAGGACGTTCGCTGACTACTACCAGCGGGCTGAGGCCAGGTCCCGGGGCGAACCGTACGCCCGCATGGGCTACGAAACACGCGGCGCAGACCCGGACACCGTAAGACGCCAGGAAGCGAGATGGGCGGCAGGTCCGGGGCGGGTCCCGATATGGCAGAACGGATTGCTGGGGCTTACGCCACACCTGGCGGTGCTGAGGACGGGGGGAGATTGGACATGATCACCTGGCAGTGGACCCTTCCTCCACTGTCCCGGTTTCGTGCCCCTCACCTGGCTGTCCCCGGCGTCTTCCATCGATTGGACGGCGCCCTGGCCGAAACATGGCTGACCTTAACCGGCTCCGACGGGCAGTGCGTGGGCTTCTGCCTGCTCCTGCGCGAGCGCGATGCGGAAGGACGACGGTGGCTCCGGTTGGAAGGAGCCGAGGTATTCCCGCCGGAAGAGGAGGCGGCAGCCCATGCCATGCTGGACTTGGCCCGCAAGATAGCCGCCCGTGAGAGTCTGGCCGGCGTTCGCCTGCTCCACGCAAACCCGTTGGCCGATGGGTTGTACCCCTCATCCGACACCTGGTTTGGCGCCGGGACGGCGGGGTGCCATTTGGTTCCCAACCTTGAGGACGCCGGCGCCGCCTGGAGCGAGAAGGAGGTCCTTTTAAGGCTTCCACTCCGGCACCGAACGGACCGCCATGTCGACGGAGCGCTTCATAAGGACGAGCCGCCGGCATGCGCCGGCACGGGGGCGCCCGCCGGAGAGCGGCACCTATTGGGACTGAGCGTAGCCTGGCGCCTTACCCGGGGAGATGCTCGGGCGTTTGCGTTGGCCTGCCCCAACCTGGGGCCCGAGGTGCTGGCCACAGGCAGCCTGCCTCGCTCGGCGCCGTTTGCCGGTCGGCCGGCCCTGCTCTGGAATCTGCAGGCGCAGTCCTTTTCACCCTTGGAACTTGCAGGCTTCGTGCTGGACGTGGCAAGCAGCCTGGCATCAGCGGGCCCCTCTGGCCTATATGTACACTGGCCGGTAGACGGAGCGCTGCCGCTCCTGCTGGAAGCCGGAGCAGAAATCGCAAGCAGGATTTCCGAATGGCGGCTACCGAGGGAGACGCCTGACCGATCGACAGGGGGGGAAAGAGCGTGACCGATCTCATTTTGGTATCGCCCAAGCTTTCCAAGTACCGACCCTCATGGGTTGCTCCGCCCCTGGGCCTACTTTCCATCGCCGGCGTGCTCCGGCATGCAGGTTATTCTGTAGAGGTCATTGACCTGAACCTGCCGGAAGTCGGGACGGACACCATCATCGCTGCAAGTGGTCCCGGAACGGTCATTGGCATCTCCTCGTTTACGCCAAACTTCTCTGCCGCGCTGGAGACTGCTGTCGCCGTGAAACGGGGCGTTTCCGGGGTCGTCATCATCGTCGGGGGCTACCATGTTACGTTCTGCTATGCAGAAGCGTTGACCCCGGGCTCCCCCTTTGACGCCGCCGTACTCGGGGCCGGAGAAGACCCGACCCTCCGGATCGTCGAGAGCGTGAAAACCGGCAAATCGCTTGACGGCATTCCCGGCGTAGCCTTCCGGCGCAATGGCGCCATTGAGATCACTCTGCCGGAGCCGCCGACCCCGCACCCGGGGGTCTATCCTGCACGGGATCTGGTGGATCTGCCGACCTACCTCAGGATGGGGTCTGGCTTTGCCGGATCCGTGCAATTCAGCCGCGGCTGCACCCACAACTGCTATTTTTGCCAGGTACCCAAAATGGAGGGGCGCTGGGTGCCCCGGGAACCGCAGGATGTGGCGGCTGAAGTGCGGGAATTTGTGCAGAGCACCGGCCTGACCAACCTGACCTTTGTGGACAACCATCTGACGGGCGACAAGGAACTGGTGCGGGAGCTTTGCTGGCTGCTGAAGGAGATTCCCGGCCTCCATTGGTCGTGCGACGCCCGCATCGATGCGGTGGATGAGGGGCTCCTGGCGCTCATGTATGAGGCGGGCTGCCGTGGCCTTTTCATCGGGCTCGAATCCGGCAACAGTGCTTCGCTCGAACGCATTGGCAAGCCGCCGGACCGGGAGTTTGTTCGGCGTCAGGTAGCCACGATTCGCCGGGTGGGTCTCCAGGCCAACGGTTCCTTCATTGTTGGGTTCCCATGGGAGACGGAGGCTGACATTCGCCAGACCATCAGCTTTGCGGCCGATCTACCGCTCTCGTGGCGGGAATTCTCCTTCGCCACACCGCTGCCAGGGTCCCGGTTGGAACGCGACCTGAGCCGCTGGGGGGCAGAGATTGCCGACTCGGACTACCGCCATTGGGACGGGCAGCACGCCGTCATGCGGCTTCCAAATCTTTCACGCCGCCGTCTGGCCGAACTCTACCTGGAAGCCATCGCGACGGTCTGCGACAAGCCAGCCCCCGATTCAGGTAAGGTGGTGACTGCGCATGATTGAGATCCGCGGGCTGATCAAGATCTATCCGGGCAAGGAACGGTACATGCGGGCCCTGGACGACGTGTCCCTGACGGTTGCTCCCGGAGAGTGTTTTGGCCTCCTCGGGCTGAACGGCGCCGGCAAGACGACCATGCTCAAGGTGCTGGCGACCCTGATGCTGCCCGACGGCGGTGCCGTCACCGTCAACGGGTTTGATGTGGTCCGGCAGTCGCACCAGGTTCGCTCTTGCCTGGGATTTTGCAGCACCGAGGCGGACGGGCTGTACCTGCGACTGTCGGGGGAAGACAATCTGCGCTTCTTTGCAACCCTGCACCATGTGCCGGAATCCGTCATTCGCCGGCGGAGCGAGGCGCTCTTGCAGTTTTTCGATCTGTGGGAGGCGCGCAGGAAGCTGGCGAAAGACTATTCCACCGGCATGAAGAGCAAGCTGAAGATCGCCCGGGCGCTGATCCACAACCCGCCCATTCTCCTCCTGGACGAGCCCACCAGCGGTCTGGACTACGCGTCCGCACTCCAGCTGTATGAACTGCTGCAGATCCTCAATAAAGAGCATGGCAAGACGATCCTGTATACCAGCCACCACCTCAAGGAGGTGGAAGAATTGTGCCAGAGGGTAGGCATCATCCACCAGGGGCGGATTACCGCCTGCGGAACGGTCGACCACCTGAAGCGCACGCTGCCGCATCCGCACATTGTGGAAGTAAAGCTTCGGTCAAGGGCCCCGGAAGTGATAAACCAGGTACTTGCTGGCAGGGGCGTCCAGGCGATTCTGGAGGAGAGCGAAGAGGTTACGGTGGCGGGTCCCCTGACGGTTCTGCGCCTGCAGGTTGCCGACCCCCACCAGGCCGTGGATTCGCTGGCCAGGGTGCTGGTGCCGTCAGCCCACTTGGCGGGGCTCACCATTTTGGAGCCGGGCCTGGAGGATGTGTTTATTGCGCAGACAAAAGCGGCGGGTGAAGTCATATGACGGGTGCCAGATCCGACATCCGGCTGCTGGTCAGCCAGATCACAGGGGATGGGCGACCCGCAGCCAGGCCCGCGGTGTGGGCGGTGGCGGCCCAGTTCTTCTATAAAGAACTCCAGGTGTGGCTCGGATACGGGTCGCTTGTGTTGCTCAACTTTCTGGAGATCGGGCTACTGATCGGAACCTACTACTTCCTGGGCGCCCTGGTGCCTCGGGGCCGGATGGCCGAGTATGGAACCGACTACTTTTCCTTTGTCTTGGTCGGCCTGGCGTTCCAACATTTCATTTACGAGATCTTCTTCGCAACGGATGAGAACACGCGACGCGAACAGGCCTGGGGGACTGTGGAGGCGGTGCTCGTAACCCCCACGAGCGCCTGGAAGTATGGCATAGGCAACTACACGTGCTACTACTTCTATACCTGGCTTTACGTCCTGCTGGTTCTGGGGTTGGGCAACTGGCTGCTGGGCGGGCATGTGGTCATCACCCCGGGCACAATATGGGCCATGATTGTGATCTCCGGCCTGCTGGTTACTTCTCATGTGGGGCTGGGGCTCGCGGCCATGGGCATGATTCTCGTGAACAAGGCTGCCAACCCGGCTGCCACACTGTTTGATTGGGCCGAGCGCCTGTTTTGCGGTGTGTTTTTTCCCGTGTCCGTGTTGCCTGCCCCGCTTCAGGCGCTCTCGCAGTTTCTGCCGCTTACCTATGCCCTGCGGGCCTTACGGAACGTACTGCTGGCGGGCGAGGGACTGACATCGCCCGTGGTGGTGAAGGACCTCCTGTGGCTGGTGCTGTTCACGGCGATCCTGATGCCCGTGGGTATGGCTGTTTTGGCCTGGGGGTACCGGAGGGCGCGCACGCTCGGTACCCTGGGACAGTATTAGCATGGCCGCCCGGCATGGAGCCACGGGGCTCGGCGCGCAGTTGGCCGAAGAGATGAGGGCCTTCAGCCAGTTGGCCTGCCAGTCGGACTATGCGGACCTCTTTGCGGAAAGGCGCCGGGAGAAGCTTCTGGAGTATACTGACGGACGGATCATTCATCAGGCGGTGGCTTTTGACGAAGGAATCGGCGTGCGATGGCTTTCAGAGGGTCGGTGCCGCTCCGGTCACGTGGCCGGTCTGACGCCGGCTTCTGTACGGGCCGCCATGGCGGCGGCAGCAGGGACAGAGGAAGGGCTGGTGCGCTCTCCTGCGGATGAGACCGCGCCCAAAATGGCGGCAGACTGGCAGACTCATGCCTTGGAAGGGGTCTCTGCCGCATGGACCGAAGTGCGCCGGGCCTCAGACAGGGTGCGGCGGTTTTCCCTGGAAGTCCGGGAGGTGCACCAGCAGGTATGGATGGTGCAGCGCGGTGGGCCCATCGTGGCGGACCGGCGGCGCTATAGTATCGCCTTAGTGACCGTAACTGCCTCGTTCGCGGGGCGCACCCATGTGTTGACGCACACGGAGGCAGTTCCGGCCCCGCTCTCAGGTTTGTTACGGCGGCTGGCAGCCATTGCGGCTGACGTAGCCGGCGGCGCTGCGGCCATGTGCGCTACGACTGCAAGGCCGGAACCAACCTTGCCCGCTGTCTTCTCCGGGAGTGCAGCCGGTTTTTTGATCCACGAAGTGTGCGGCCACCCGCTAGAAGGCGACCTGACCGCACGGGGCGTCGGACCGTTTGCAGGGCAGGCCGGCAAGCGAGTCGCATCGCCCCTGTTGACCATCGATGATCTGCCCCGCGACCCCCGGGGGGTCGGCAGCGGGCACTGGGACGACGAAGGGCTGCCAACCCGGCCGGTCCGTCTGGTGGATCGCGGGGTGTTCGTCCAGCCCTTGTGGGATCAAGTGGGTTCGCGGTGGGCCGGCGCTGAGCCTACCGGCAGCGCCCGGCGCCAGTCTTGGCAGCATATTCCTCTGACCCGAGCGTCCACGACGGTGGTCAGCCCAGGCGACGGCGGTACGACCGATAACCTGCTGGTACGCCTGGACAACGGGCTGTGGGTCAAGCGGGCGAACAGCGGGCTGCTGGACCCGGTTACCGGCCAGTTCCAGCTCCGTGCAGGCGAGGTGTATGCGGTGAGGCATGGCCGAGCAGCCGAACCACTGGGTGGACTACTGCTGGGGGGCGACGCGGCAGATATCCTGGCATCGATCCGGGCGGTTGGGTCTGATCAGGCCGTGACGACACAACTGTGCGGAAAGGGAGATCAGGTGGTTCCGGTTAGCGTGGTAACTCCGTCGCTCCTGCTGGCCCGGGTGGAGGTGAAGGGATGGAGCTGACCAGCCGGGTAGAAGAGATGGACCTGGCCCTCGGCCGGGCACTCCGGTCCGGAGGACGACATTGCGACTTGGTGCGGACCGCAGGTATGGGCCGCGCGGTGCGGACACGAAGCGGGCGGATACTGGGAGATCGCGTGAGTCAATCCGACCAGCTTTGCGTTAGGGTATGGCGGGAGAATGGCATTGGCACGGCATCAGGCCGGGGCGTTTCCGCCCATGGACTGGTGCGGGCAGCCCTGCACGGCGTGTCGCCCCGCCAGTTTCCCATTCGCCCCGCAGACCCCGCCGGGGCCCCGGACCCGGCTCTGAACCCCGACCCCGGCGACCCTCCGGACCCGGTGGAGGCTGCGGCACAGTGCGAGGCACTGGTCACTGCTGCAGGGGGTCGCCTTATCCAGTGCCAGGTCGCGTGGGAGCAGTGGGTCAACGAGGCGGTGGCATCAACGGGCCTGCGGGTCCGTTGGCATCGGCAGGTGATCGAGCTGACCTGCCTGTTCCAAGTCGGGGACTCGCACTCGCATTTCAAAATAAGAGGAACGGCATGGGACAGGCCGGCGATAGCGGCTGCGCTCGGGTGGGCCGCTCACCTGGCCCGGGTACCCGTTCGTGCGGCCAGTGAAGGCAGTGGTCGAAAGCTACCGGTTGTGCTTGCTCCGGAGGCTGCTGCCGCTGTTATGACGGTAGTGGCGGCAGCCCGACGGGCCGATTGGGTTGCCGAAGGCCTGTCGTGCTTGGGCGGGCAGCCGGGAGATGCGATTGCCGGTGCGGCGCTTACGGTTGTGGATGACCCCTCTCTCCCCGGTGCAGGGCGCCGGGCGTTCGACGCGGAGGGTGCAGCCTGCCGCCCCGTGCTGCTCGTGGATCAGGGGCGCCTTGCCGGCTGCCTGTATACGCTTGCCGCCGCAGACGCCTATGGGGCGCCCGGTTCGTGGCGCGGCGGAAACGCCTTCCGGTGGGAGCATGCGGACCTGCCCTATCCGGCCATCAGCACCCTGCGGATCCAGGCGGCCGGAGCTGGTGGCGACATGCTTACCGCGGCCCCGGACGCATGGCTGATCACCGAGTTCCACAGCCTTTCAGCGGAGGCAGCCGCCACCGGACTCGTATCGGCCCGGGTTGCAGCCTACCGCGTTCGCCGTGGCGAAGTGCAATACCAGGCAGCCGCCCCGGCCGTGTCGTTCTCACTGCCTGAATGGTTGCTGGGCGTATGTGGGCAGATTGGGGTGCACGTGCTGTGTGCGGGTGGCGTGTCCGCCCAGTCTCCGCATCTGTTGGTCGAGGGGATGGAACTGACGGGCATTTGATGAAAGCGGCAGGTGACGCCCCGTGCTGGACTCGCGTGTTGAGGCTCGCACCCTGATTACTGGACTGGTGGCCGCACCGGCTGGCGGCGCCCGGGCGAACTGGCTGGCCGTCGCGCAGCAGTTCCTCCGAAAGGAGTTTCGGATCTGGCTGGGCTACGGCTCGCTCATGCTTCTGAACCTGGTGGAGATTGGCCTCCTGGTGGGCACCTACTACTTTCTGGGCGCCCTCATTCCGAACGACGCTGTTGACCTGTACCGCACGGACTTCTTCTCGTTCGTGCTGGTGGGAATTGTCACTCATCAGTTCGCCTACGGCGTTTTCCAGGCCGCCGACTCGGGCACGTATCGCGAGCAGGTGTGGGGTACGCTGGAGTCGGTGTTGGTCTGTCCGCTCAGCCCGTGGCGATACGCCCTGGGCAACTACTTGTGGCAGTTCGTTTACAGCTGTCTGTACACGGTGCTTGCGCTCTGGCTGGGCGTGCTGCTTTTGGGAACGCGGATCGTGCTCACATTTGATTCTGTGCTGGTCACACTGCTCTTTGCTGTGCTTCTGGTGATGGCCCACCTGGGTCTGGGCCTTGCTACCATGGGCATCTTGCTGATCAACAAGGCGGCGAGCCCCCTGGCCACAGTCATCGACTGGACACAGCGGCTGCTGTGCGGCGTCTTCTATCCACTGGCCGTGATACCTTCGTCCCTGCAGCTTGTGGCCAAATTCTTTCCGCTTACCTATGGCCTGGATGCCATTCGCCGAGTATTGCTGGCAGGTGAAGGGCTTACCTCTCCCGAAGTTGGCCGTGACTTGTGTTGGCTGCTAGTCTTTAGCGCCGTATTGCTCCCCGCGGGGGCAGGCGTGCTGATTCACCTGTATTCCAGGGCCAGAAAAGCTGGGACACTGGGCCAGTACTAGCTCACCGTTCGCACCAATCAGGGTATATCGGGGTTATTGGCGCTCACGTTACGCTGGCAGCCCGGGCTCGACCAGTCCCAGGCTTTCGGAGAGGAGGCGCGCTGCATGACTCGAATCACGCTGAAGGAGGCCAGGCGCCTCTTCCTATACAGCCAGGGGCTGTGGCCTCAGCCCGCCCGGCGGTTTCGGACCGTTCTGGAGGCGATAGGGGCGCTCGCGGGCGTGCAGTACGATCCAAATCCCGTGATTAGCCAGAGTCATTACATGGTTTTGTGGAACCGCGTGCCCGGTTTTTGCGAGGCCGATCTGGACCAAGCGGCCTATTCCGAATATACCGTGCTGGAGGGGACTTTCCTTAACAAGAACCTGTTCTATGTGCCTGCCGCCGAGTTTCACGTATACAACCAGGCGACTCGCTCCATCTCCCGGTGGGGACGATCCCGGGCTGAGGTGGAGGAACTGGCGGCCGTTTCCCCGGAGAGCTGGCGGGCGGTTGAACAGGTGGCTGACTGTCTAGGGCGATTCGGCCCGCTCACAAGAAACCAGATTTTTGAACGGCTCGATTGGCAGGAGGGGTACCGGCGGGTAGCGGATCTTGCTCGCGTCGGCACCCCCATTCCCGTTCACGAGTGGATCTGTACGCCCGTGGGGGCACTGCGGTTACTGATGTGGAGCGGGGAGGTTCTAATTGCAGGCAGGATCCCGGGGCGGTTCCGGGAGCCGCTGTTCGCCCTGCGCACCGCGCTCCCTCTGGCTGTGCGCCTGGGCCCGGTGCCCGACGAGCAAGAGGCCCACGCAGAGTTGGTGCGCCGACTGGTCCACGCGTATGGCATTACCCGACCCCGGCACCTGGCCAGGCTTACGGGGTACAAGGTAGCCGAAGTGCAAAGGCTCATGAAGGAGCAAGCCGCTCGCTACGGAGACTTGATCCCGGTAACGGTGCAGGAGACAGGTAGGGAGATCTATTGGGTGGTTGCCTCAGTCCTGGAGGCGGTGCAAACTGCCGCAGCGTCATTTTCCGGGCCGCAGGCATCCTTGCTGACGCCTCTGGACAACGCCGTTCGGGACCGAACGTTCCTGGAGGCGCTCTTCGGGTATACATTTGAGATGGAGTACTTTCAGAAGAAGGGCATGCGGTGGCAGCTGTCCGTCCTGATAGATGACGAATTTCGCGGCTTTGTGGACTGTAAGGCCGACCGACCCCGGGGCCGGCTCCTGGTGCGGGAACTCAGCCCGGCTGATCCAAATTGCGACTGGATTCCGCTCCTACAGCGCAGGCTGATGGAGTTGTGCCATTACCACGGGTGCAGCGAAGTCGTACTCCCTGGTGAGCGCTAATCGAGGATCCCGGACCGCTTGCCGACAGGGTGAATGCAGCCGTAAACCGGGCCTCCACTCGGTCATCAGCAGCCAGATGCAGTGGGGCCGCGGGCCGGTTTCCCGGATCAGCCCCTTGGGAGGTGAGCCGATGCAGGAGATAACTGGTCTGCTCCATGCACGCCTGCCCGCCGACGCACCGCCCCCGGGCGCCTGGGCGTCCCTTCGCACACCGAAAAAGCGCGTTGGGGGCCCCGGAGGAGGTTCTGTAGCCAGACCGGCTGTGGTTCGAGGCGCAATGACCAATGAAAGCGGGACACGGGACAGACACCACCCTCTAAATTGTTAAGAGCGTTTTGAATTTGGGAGACAGAATGGACAAGCCCCGACCCCGTGCTTTACACGCATGGGGTCGGGGGTACTCCTGGATTGAATCATCGCCGAAGGGTTGGGGTTCCGGCACTTGATGACCCTTCCCGGCGTTTGCCGGTAGTGTTGCTTGCCAGTATTCTGAGCGGGGCGGGCTGGGGGATTAGTTCGATGGCAGCACGCCCCATCGCCACCCCGTGTCCTTCTCGAAACGTGCGGGGTTGCGGTCGTCGCAACCCCGGCACAACCATCACAGTTATGGACATGGAGGGATTTGGAATGGATGAGATAAAGGTCACGCTTACGGGAAGCGCAGCGCGCCTGCTCAAACACGTCGAAGGACTGTTCGAGCCCGGGACAACACCCGAGACGATCCTGAAACAAGCACTGATGGCGATGCTGCAGGCACGGGTGGAGAAACTGCGCCAGGCCGGCCACGAAATCCACTGGCTGCAGGCCAAAGGCTTTGGGCTACTATTGGACACCGCCCAGCTAGAACGCGTACAGAAGGAGCGGGACCGGCTTGCCGCCCTTCTCCGGACGGTAGACGTGGAGGATCCCATCACCAATGGCTGGGGAATGTTCAGAGGTAGCAACCTGACCCAAGAACTGCTCGACGAACGCCGGAGGGAGCGGGGGGCAGAATGACCCGAAGTTGGGCGGTCTGGAACCAGGGTTGCCGCATCTCTCCCGCAACGACCGCCTGGACAAGCCCCTTCGGGAAACCGGCGGAGGTTGTTGCCGGGACGCCGGCATAGACCCGGCTGTGGCCTCTAGACTCTGGACCGGCCTACCCGTTGCCCGGATGCGAAAGCGCCAGTCGAACCGTTTGCCAAAGTGAAAAAGACAACCCCAAGCTCCACGCAGGAGGAGCTTGGGGTTGCTTGATTTCTTCCAGCTGGTGTACAACACGCCACCCCGGGTAGGCGGTCCTGAGCGTCGGGTAAGAGTCACACGCCGCCGCAAAAGGGGGCACCGGCCGCCACACGGTATTGCCTTCCGGCTCGACCCCGAAGGACCCCTTCGTTCGATGGTGAGGGTTGTCGGAGTGATTGTCGTGTCAGCCAGTGCACGGCGAACGGCTGCAAATAGGAGGAGAGAAAGCGGTACTGCCAGGCAGAACAGGCGCATGATTCTTTCCACAAGACCGCCTTCAAATGTACAGTCTACTCTTATAGTTATGATATGTAAACCTTCGGCATCCGCGGAATCAGGAAAGGCGGCCCGCCTAGGTCCGCCAGATGTCTGTCAGCGAGGTTCAGCCCAGGCTGAACCAGTTGTCGCTCAGCCCTATTGGGCCGGCGCCCAGCGCCTCATCCCAGAGCACAGCCATCTCCCGCTTCAGCTCCCTGGTGGGCGGCTGATTCTTATCGAGGTCGGCATGGGGAGGCGACTTTTGAGTTCATCGCTACCGCTGCGATCTGGAGATTCACTGGCGGTCCGATGCGCAGATGCTCTCCCTGCGGGATGCTCACAACCGCTGGTACGTTCTCGAGGTGGTGAGACCGCGCGCAGAACTCGAGTGGCAGACGGGGCGCCCGCACCGAAAACGGTGGGGCGCCCTCAATGGAGCCCCGGCCTTTCAGCTAGGGATAGACGGTGCAGATGGTGTTTTCCTGATGAGGAGGTGCAGCCTTAATGGAGCCCCGGCCTTTCAGCCAGGAATAGCAGAATGTCGTCGGCGCGGCACCTGGCCTTTCGGCCGAGGATAACCGCCAATGGACCGAGTACCCGGAGGTGAAGGCGGCACGCTTCAATGGAGCCCCGGCCTTTCAGCTAGGGATAGCTGGGGAACGCGGTGGACTGGACGGTAGAGGCCATTCCGCTTCAATGGAGCCCGGGCCTTTCAGCCAGGGATAGATCAGCCTGAGGGCCCTGGATTTCCTGCAGTGGGACCCCCTTCAATGGAGCCCCGGCCTTTCAGCCAGGGACAGGGCGCCCGCCTGTGCCCCCAGTGCCGCACGGCCTCCAGGGCTCCTTTTCGGGCGGGCACGAAAACGGCATACATCCGGGCCCGCAATATGACAGAAAACCATGGGCAGGAACCCGAAAAACCGCTCCCAGAGCCACTTTCAAGCACCCCCCTGGCCGACGCACACCACATCACCACTCGCATCCCGCCCGAAGCCCCGTGCCGGCGGGCCTGAACAGCCCAGCCCAAAGTGACAGCCAAACCCCAGGGCCACCGGCACTCCCACCGGCCCGGCGAAACTGAGCCGCAAACCATACACAAACCCGCTTGAGGTTCCCTGCCCGGGCCCCCGACCCACCTCGAACGACCGCCACGGCAGCGGCCGGCCCCGGACCACGCACTGTGGCACCTGCTCCACCGCGACCAAATCGGGCAAGGCCGGCTCCACCTGCTACCGCAGTACCCACTCCCGGCGGGCCTGATCCTCCGGCCCGTCCCGCTGCTCCCCCCGCTCGTTGAGCTTGGGCGTACCAACCGTGTACAGCTTGGGAAATCGGGACAAAACCAACGGCGTCACCGACTCCCACTCCGCCGCCGGCGGCATCACTTATTTCCAGCAGCCGCAGCGGCCAGCCAGCCCGGCCAAGGCCGGGGTAGAGCCCCGATAGGCTGAGCAGCGCCGGCAGCGGCTTCGATGGAGCCCCGGCTTTTCAGTCAGGGATCGGGCAGCAGCTGGACGGCTCAAGATGGCTGAGTTGGTGCTTCTATGGAGTTCCGGCCTTTCAGCCAGGAATAGGGCCGTGTGGGCCCCAGACATGCGCTGGAGATCGATGCTTCAATGGAGCCCCGGCTTTCAGCCAGGGATAGTCCACCAGCTTGGACACGATTGCTTCATTGGTAAGCTGCTTCAATAGAGCCCCGGCCTTCCAGCCAGGGATAGAGTGCCACCTTGACGGGACCCTCAAATGCGCTAAACGCCCCCTTCAATAGAGCCCCGGCCTTCCAGCCAGGGATAGCGCTACCAGTGTTTCAAACATTGAACACGGGCCTATGCTTCAATAGAGCCCTGGCCTTCCAGCCAGGGATAGGGCGCCCCCTGTACCCCAAGAGCTGCATGGCTCCCAGGGCCACTTTTCGAGCGGTACGAAAAAGGCACACATCTGCGCCCACAAAATGCCAGAAGAGTAGCGACAGGACGCCGAAGAACCGCTCCCAGAGCCACTTTCGAGCGCCCCCCTGAGCGAAGCACACCACGTCACCGCTCGCACCCCGCCTAACGCCTCGTGCCGGCGGACCTTAGCAACCCCAGCCCAAAGTGACAGCCCAACCCCAGGGCGACGGGCCCTCCTGTCGGCCCCGCGAACCGGAGCCGCAAACCATACACAAACCCGCTTGAGCTACCCTGCCCAGGCCCCCGACCCAACCAAACGACCGCCACGGCAGCGGCCGGCCCCGGACCATGCACTGGGGCACCTGCTCCACTGCCACCAAATCGGGCAAGGCGGGCTCCACCTGCTGCCGGAGCGCCGACTCCGAGTGGGCCTGATCCTCCGGCCCATCCCGCTGCTCCCCCGCTCGTTGAGCTTGGGCGTCCCATCCTTGTGCTGCTTGGAAACCGGGTCAAGACAAACGACATCACCGACTCCCACTCCGCCATCGGCGCCCTCAGGTCGCTGGCGGCATCACTCATTTCCTGCAGCAGCAGCGGCCAGCCCGCCCAGCCGTCGCCGGGGTGGAGCCCGGATAAGTTGAGAAGCGCCGGCAACTCCTCCGCCTCCGGGCCGTCAGGGCATCAGTTCGCGCGCTGCTCCAGCAACCCCTCCCGGTACGACATCCAGGGGCAAAGAAAACGCATGCCACATGCATGGAGAAACCGTCCGTTACGGTTCGATGGAGCCCCGGCCTTTGGGCCAGGGATAGTGACACCCAAGCATCAGGTGGACCCCAAGTTCCGCGTGCTTCAATGGAGCCCCGGCCTATCAGCCAGGGATAGCTTTCTCCTTGGCTCATTGATTTCATGAGTTACATAACGCTTCAATGGAGCCCCGGCCTTTCAGCCAGGGATAGCGATCATGACTGCCCGACGATCTGAAGCCCATTGCGCTTCAATGGAGCCCCGGCCTTTCAGCCAGGGATAGTAAGCTCATCGGTGTTGCCAAGCTCCCGAACGGCGAACTTCGATGGAGCCCCGGCCTTTCAGCGAGGGATAGCCTCCTCATTGAAGCGGCAACGATTGAGACCATCGAAGCGCTTCAATGGAGCCCCGGCCTTTCGGCCAGGGATAGCCCTCCCCAGGGTGTCGCCTTCCGGCCTGAGCATATGCTTCAATGGAGCCCCGGCCTTTAAGCCAGGGATAACTCAAGAAGACCGACCCGCAGGGCTTCGAGGAACTGGGGCTTCAATGGAGCCCGGGCCTTTCAGCAAACGATTGATGCAGACAAACCGTTACGTAGATGCACACAAGTGCTGACTTCAATGGAGCCCCGGCCTTTCTGCCAGGGATAGAACGCCAGTTCTGCATCGAAGCCCTCAAGATTGCGCCCCTTCAATGGAGCCCCGGCCTTTCAGCCAAGGATAGCTACCGGAGGCAGGTCCGGCGTATGGGCCGAGGGCTTGCTTCCACGGAGCCCCGGCCTTCCAGTCAGGGATAGGGCACCCCCCTGTCCCCCGACAGCCGCATGGCCTCCAGGGCTGCTTTTCGCGCGGGTACAAAAGCGGCATACATTCGGTCCCGCAATATGGCAGATGGGCAGGAACCTGTAAAACCGCTCCCGGAGCCACCCTTGAGCGCCCCCCTGACCGACGCACACCACGTCGCCGCTCGCGGCCCGCCCGAGGCCTGCTCAAGCCCCCGGCCCCGTTCCGGTGGACCTGAACAGCCCCAGCCCAAAGTGACAGCCAAACCCCAGGGCCACGGGCCCGCCCACCGGCCCCGCGAACCGGAGCTGCAAACCATACATAAACCCGCATGAGCTTCCCTGCCCGGGCCCCTGACCCACCTCAACCGACCGCCACGACAGCGGCCAGCCCTGGAGCGCGCACTGGGGCACCTGCTCCACCGCCACCAAATCGGGCAAGGTCGGCTCCACCTGCTGCTGCAGCGCCCACTCCCGGGGGGCCTGATCCTCCAGCCCGTCCCACTGCTCCCCCCGCTCGTTGAGCTTGGGCGTTCCATCCTAGTACTGCTTGGGAAACCGGGACAAAACAAACGGCGTCACCGACTCCCACTCCGCCGCCGGCGCCCACAGGCCGCCGGCGGCATCACTCATTGCCAGCAGCCGCAACGACCAGCCCGCCCAGCCATCGCCGGGGTAGAGGTGGATTCGTGAAACCCTGCTTCGATAGAGCCCCGGCCTTTCAGCCAGGTATAGCAGCATAATACCAAACACCCTTGGCGCACCAAGCTTGGGCTTCAATGGAGCCCCGGCCTTTCAGCCAGGGATAGCCGATCCTGAACGCGATGACCCACCCGCAGTGGCTGGTACTTCAATGAAGCCTGGCCTTTCAGCCAGGGATAGCACCGCATGACCCGTCTGATCGTGGTCCCGATGTCAACTTCAATGGAGCCCCGGCCTTGAGGCCAGGGAAAGCCTCATGACGGACATCAACGCTCTGCGAGATCAGATCATGCTTTAATGGAGCCCCGGCCTTTCAGCCAGGGATAGGCAACGTTTCTAAGACGACCGTACATAATCTATTTGCACTTCAATTGAGCCCCGGCGTTCAGCCAGGGATAGATGGCCACCAGTGTAAATGCAGTCCTGCTGTAGCTGATATTTCAATGGAGCCCCGGCCTTTCAGCCAGGGATAGCATTGACCTACGTTGCGGGTTCCCACAAATTTGAAATGTCTCAATGGAGTCGCCGCCTTTCAGCCAGGGATAGGGCGCCCCCCTGTCCCCCGAGAGCCGCATGGCTTCCAGGGCCACCCTTTCGAGCAGGTATGAAAACGGCACACATCCGCGCCCGCAAAATGCCAGAAGACCACCGACAGGAAACCGAAAAACCGCTCCCGGAGCCACTTTCGAGCGCCCCCCTGGCCGACACCCACCACGTCACCGCGCATCCCGCCCGAAGCCCTCCCCCTGCTCAAGCTCCTGGTCCCGTGCCGGCGGACCTGAACAGCCCCAGCCCAAAGTGACAGCCGAACCCCAGGGCCACGGGCCCTCCTACCGGCCCCGCAAACCGGAGCCGCAAACCATACACAAACCCGCTCGAGCTTCCCTGCCCGGGCCCCCGACCCACTTCGAATGACCGCCACGGAAGCGGCCGGCCCCGGACTACGCACTGGGGCACCTGCTCCACCGCGACCAAATCGGGCAAGGCCGGCTCCACCTGCTGCCGTAGCGCCCACTCCCGGCGGGCCTGATCCTCCGGCCCGTCCCGCTGCTCCCCCCGCTCGTTCAGCTTGGGCGTTCCATCCTTGTACTGCTTGGGAAACCGGGACAAGACAAACGGTGTCACCGACTCCCACTCCGCCGCCGGCGTCCACAGGTCGCCGGCGGCGTCACTCATTTCCAGCAGCCGCAGTGGCCAGCCCGCCCGGCCATCGCCGGGGTAGAGCCCCGACAGGCTGAGCAGCGCCGGCAACGCCGCCGCCTCCAACCCGTCAGGGCACCAGATCGCGAGCTGATCCAGCAACCCATCCCCATCAGCATCCTGCGGCAAAAAGAACGCATGCCGGTGCTGGTCTCGCAAGGGCTGATCCCCGACGTGACCGCTCAGCGAAGGCGGGGCCGGCAGCCTCTCCGGCCCACCGAAGCGCGACAGAACCGAGCGCCGCGCCAGCTCACCAACCGCCAGCGCCTGGGTAATGGGCGGCAGTGGCCCGGCCGCCAGGGCGTAACGAATCAGGTGTATCTGTCCGGCGGCCAGGCTCACGGCGCCACCTCCCAGTGGATCCAGCCCAGGGGGGCAATGACTTCCCGCCCGCGGGTCACTACTTTGCGGGACTTGGGGAAGAAATCGCTGTCCCGGCGCATCCGCAAGACCTGATCGCGGATCCGAATCCGTTGCTCCTTGGGCAGGTTGAGCAGAATCGTCGTGGACGGTAGGCCGCTCCCCAGCCCCACCCGGAGATTGGCGTCAGTCTGGCCGTAGAAATCGAACAGCGCTTCCGCACCATTCAGCCCATCAGCAAATCCGTACTCAAAGTCGAGCACCGCGCTGGCGTGTTGAGTGACCAACCCCAGCAACTCAGCTAGGTCGGCAAATGGCGGCGCACTCCCACCCGCCTTGAACTCGGAGAGCAGGCCATGGTCCAAGGTTACTGCACACATGAGCGTCGCCCCAGTGGGCAGGCACTCCAAAAGCATCTGCTCCTTCAGGTAGAACCGGTCGTCGCCTCGCTGCAGGCTGAGCACCTGTACAGGATGGACCACCGTCTCCCCGGAAAAAATCGCGTCGCCCACTTTGAGGCAGCGCAGATAATCCAGGTTCTGCCCCGTCACCCGCCTGGGATTGCGAAGCCCGAGAGGCAGGCGGCCCTCCAGGAGGCCCGCAACGACGGGGTCGGCGAACCGTTCCCGGCGGGCGCCCCGCGCAATCTGGCCATCGACGTCCGCCAACAGCTTCTCCTTCGGTCGACCGTTGATCACCCCGTTGAGCAGCGCGTTACGCATGGCACCCTTCAGCGACGACCCGGGGAGGTAAGCCTCCCCCAGCGCCCCGCGGATATGGGGGCGGAAGGCCACCTGCTGCGCGACTGAGACCCCTGCGGGGGCAACGGTGCTGTAGGTCGCCACACGGGCGAGCAAATCCGGCTGCAGGAGCCGTTTCCGTTCCAGAAAGCCGCGCAGGTCAAACTGGGCGCCGTCGCGCCCAACAGCGATCACGAACTCATCAAGACAACGCTGCTCCAGCAGCAACGCCGCCAACCGGTCTTCATGCATCACGTAAATCCGACCGTGTACCGGCACGGCCTCCAGGGGCGACAGCTGCCGCACACGAGTCCCTACATGGACGGGACAACGCAGGTGCAGGATGAGCTGCCGCGTCTCCAGATGGATCTTCATGGCCGCTCCTCCCTTCGCACAGGCACGGCCAGGGCCAGCCCGCTCCGGTAGATCGAATGCCCCGCCATTTCCGCAAAGCCGGGAGGCGTCACATCAACCACCCGGCCATGGGGCTGATGACCCAGAACCGACCCCTCGGCCAGCATACGGACTGGCTTGCGCGGCGCCTGGAGCTTGTTGCCGCTGGCGGCCCAGCCCTGGCGGTCCACCAGCTCATACCTGGCACCGTCCAGAAGCGCCGGCAGCTCGTCGGGGGCAGGATTGCAGAGGGAGAGCAAACAACACGGGCTGTCCGCTTCGGCGGAGCCCAACAGGCTCTTCCACAGCCGGTCGCTCGCAGGCTCTACCCAGCTTGGGGCGAAGGCACCGTAGCCACCTGAGCGACGGCCGCCCAACCCGTCCTGCCCCAGCAGCTCGAGGGCGTGCTGCAGCGGCAGCAGCAGGGAGTCGTCGGCCAGGGCGACGAGGAACCAGAGCCCGGCCCCTTCCCGGAAGGTGACCTGGGCGACCTGATATAGTTCGGAGCGCTGCGTCTCCCGGTCGAGCTGAACGCGGGGGCGTAAGTTGACGTGATACAACTGCCCATAGCGCCCTCGGGCCTCCTTGAGCGCAACGGGATCAATCCGGGCGCCGGTGACCCACGCGACGAAGAGCGGCAGCGGCAGATTCCGGGTCTTCTTGACCAGCTTGCCCTCCTGCTCCAGCCCCGGCGGCGGCGGCAAGGACGGGCGGGGCAGGTAGTACGTCTCCCGATCGTAAAGAAAGGCACTGCTGAGGCGAAACGGCACGTCCGGCCCCCAGAAGCGGCCCAGCAGCTCGCCGATGGCCGGGAGCAGGCCGTAGCGCGCCCAGATACTCCAGATCGCGCTGTAGAGCGTGTCGGAGCGCACGGTTGCGTTGGTTCGCTCCTGGCCGATGCCGGCCTCGCCGAAGTGGGCCGGCCCTCTGAACTGAAGTCTGACCAGCCAGTGTTTCACGGCAGACCGCTCCTTACTCTGCGAAGTACCGCGCGAGGGCCTCAGCGTGGTCCGGCCAGTCCCGCCCAACCACTTGCCGCACGAGTTCGGCCGTCTTGTCACCCCCGTAGGCCGCGATGCCGCGGGCCTTCAGCGTGGTGATCTGAAAACGGACCTTACCGTAGCCGCGAGAGCCGCTGCCCCCAAGGGCGTCATCTTCCAGAAGGGCCAGCGCGTGAAAGAGATGGGTCAGGTCCTCGGCCACATCGGCCGGCGCCTCGACCGTGTAGATGATCTCAAAGCGGAACTCGGCTCCGGCGGGCACCCGCTCCATGGGGCGAGGGTTCGCTGCGGAGGTGATGCGATCCAGGTTGTTTTCGACCTTCCATTCCGTATAGAGCAAGCCGGTGTCGATCCGTTCAAGCTCCGTTACGCTCTCGGGCGTGAGGAAAAGGTCCCGCACCAGCAGCCGGGCTGGAATGGGGATGACCTTGCCCTTCTCCTCTTTGCCGGACGAGCCCATGAGCCGGCAGACCTTGCACGAGGTATCGGTGCACTCGTGCCGGTAAATATCCTGAGCGCCGCGGTGGTTGAAATCCTTGTCCAGTGACCGCTCCAGGAGCGCCCGCAGCTTGCCTTTTAGCGATGAACCCGGCACGTATGGCTGCCGGGTAACCGGGTCGCGAACGACCGGGTTGTCCATACCGCCTATCTCAGCGTTTCCGCCCTGGGCACCAATGTGTAGACCGGTCTCGCAGCTCATGGTACCCGCGAGAATCACCTTACCGAGCATTGGCTTGCGCCGTTCGTTTTCCACTTCGTTCACCCTCCTATTCCTTGCCACCGTGGAACCGGTGGTAGGCCACGATCGCTTCGACAAACCGCGCGAACCAGCGAAAATCCTCCGCACTCTCAATTCGGTCTACGGCGGGGAGCAGCACCTTCGCCAGCGGTCCAACAGCCCGTTTCTCCCGGGCAGCGGCATACGCTAGGCGGACCTTGAGGAGAGGAACTTCTGTCGCGTCAAACCCATGGGCGAAGCGAGTCCTCAAGGCGTTCACCCGTGACAAGAAGCTCCGCGCCTTGGTGGTGGTCAGGTCGCGCACCAGCAGTAGGCCGAGCGCATCCGCATGGGCGACCAGTTCCTTGTTGTCGATGGCAGAGAGCCGCTGGACGCCTTTGATCCATGTCTCATGTTCGGAAACGTCCACTTCGTCGAAGCGGAAGCCGCCGCCCCCGCCGCCGCCGTGCCCACCGGGCGCAGGCGCCCCCTTGCCGATGGGCAGATCCAATCGCTTCTCATTCATCGCCATTACCTCCTCGACCGATCAAATCCATCCACTGCACAAAGGGTGCAAAGCCAGCCATCTGCTGCGGATGTTTCATCAGATAATCCCGCCAGGGCTTCCAGGACGGGAGTTCCCGGACCCGCTTGTCCACGCGGGCCAGCATGTAGGCCAATCGGGGCAGGTAGAGCATTCCCTGCTCCTCCCACAACTCGGTCAGGCCCAGCAAGCCATAGATCAGCCCCCGGGGCACCCGCGTGCCGGGTCGGTTCCCACGACCGAGTGGGCCCAGCGCGGGCTCCAAGAAATTGGTCAGCATCGCACGCGCATCGTCCCACTTGAAGGCCACCGCCCGCACCCTGCCCGAGGGGTGATGCGGCACCGGTTTCCCGGGAAAGAGCGGAGCGATGCTGTTGCGGTCCTTCTCCTCGTCCGGCCGCTTGTGCTCCTTGGCCGCCTCTTCGGCCTCCCCCGCCGCCTCAGCCAGCCGGTGGATCGGCACATGATAATCATCAGCCACCAGGCCGGCGGAGATGGTCAGCCTGCCGCCCGTGAACCGGTCAAAGGCCGAGTGCAGATCGAAAGCGAGCTCCAGCGTCTGATCCCATGCCCCGACGACAAAGAGATCGTCACCACCGGCGTAGACAATCGAGACCGGCCGCTTGCCCGACGAGCCCGTCAAGCGGAGCGACGTCAGCCCATCACCCGTTCCCCTTCGCAGATGCTGTTGATGTGCAGCTTGAAGAAGCGGGTCAGGGCGCCCGACAGGCCTGCAGTTCGGGCGAAGTCCCGGTACCCCTGGGGCAGTCCGCCACTGAAGAGCTGACCGAGGCGGTCCACATCCATGCGCAGAACACCGATCAGATCCTTGCCGACCGCCGCTTTGGCCAGGTCTTCGAAGGTCGCCTGGGTTCGGCTATCCTCCGATCTGTAAGTGTAGCTGCCCAGCCAGAGTGGATAGGCGCCCGGACCCACCGCGAGCTCCGCGACCGACAGGGCATTGATCGCCAGCACTGTCTGCTTCTCTGCCAGAGCCTGCACATCCGCAGTGGTCTCACAAACGTGAAACCCAGTCCCGTCGATTACAACATGAGCACCTGCCCCACTGGGGGTCACCGCGACATAGCGAGCCTTCGGCAGCCTGCCGCCAAGCCGGTGTAACTGCCAGCAGAGCGGGCAGGCCTCGATCGGTTCCGCTCCTGTGTCTACCTCGATAGTACGTGGATCATCCGACTGGCAATGGCAGATGTCGCAAGTGGCGGCGCCCAACTCCCGGGCTTCCCAGAACTCCGACCCTGCAGCGGATGCCCGGAATCGGGCCGCCTTCACCTGGCTGACCTGGGCGGTCGCCTGCCGCCAGATCTCCGGGGCGCCCTCTGCGCCCACGGCGACCTGGGCGAAAGGGCAGGGTGCTGCACCCAGTGCCAGGGCCACCTTACCGTCCATCGACTTCAGGAGCCACGCGTTCAGCTCAGCCTGGACTGCCGCGACCGCCGCATGCACCGCCGGCAAATCGGGGGCCAACATGAACAGATGCCCGCCGCCGGCGTAGATCAGGTTGGCCCGGGTCAACCCGATCCGTTCCAGCAGGCGGCGGGCGACCTCTTCGGTGATCAGTTCCAAATAAAAGGAACGGGCTCGCAGGGTCCGCAGCGCTCCCTTGGCGCTAATCGTGTAGATGAACGACTGTACGCCCGAGAGGTCCGCGCTGATTAGCAGCAACTGATCAGGACCGTGGGTGAGGGCGCCGGCCACAGCCGCCGTCAGCCGGGCTACGTCAGCGAAGGATAGGCCAGGGGCGCCGGCGGAGACGGCCCAGCCATACTGCTCGAGCAGGAAGAGGAGCGCGTTCGGGTCCGCATGCGCCCTCTCCAGGTCCGAACGGAGATCGGCCTGCAACCGCTGTGCCTTCGGCCGGAGGGTGTCGGCATCTACCGTTCCAGCGATTGGATAGTCCGGTCGCATGGTGAGCGGTTGGGGCAGGAGGTGCAGAGGCGGCGTAGCGGGCCCACGGTTGATCAGAGAGAAAGGAGACTCGAAAGGCTCCGTCAGGCAAGGCCCCACATCGCCCACGAGCGTTCGGGCCTGTGTTGCGGCCGCGAGCGCTGTCGGGCTCGCCTCGGCCAGCCGCCGGCGGAGCCGGGCCGCAGCGTCTGGGGCAGGCGCCGCGAGCGCCAGAAGTGCGTCAGTCAGGACCGCCATGGTGGCTTCATGTGCCAGATGCAACTGGATCACCTCTCTTCTTGGAGCAAGGCATGTCCGAGGCCAAGATGGGTCCGGGCGCCCACGCCGCTGTAGACGGCGAATCGGGCAAGGGCTGTGGCCAGGTAGGCCACCTGCGGGGGCAGATCTGGGGGAAGCCGATAGGTCGCTTGTCCCACAAAGCCGGTGACCCGGTGGGTCAGAAAGGGGACGGACCTGGTCTGGAGCCGATACTGGGTGATCCGCAAGTGCCGGAAGTCGCCGGCCATGTCCGGAGGGAATGGGTATGGACTGTGGGCATTGTGACGTTGCAGCAGAGCGCCAAAGACGGTGACCGGGTCTGGGAAGAGGAACTCCTCCCGTCCCTGCTTAATGCAGACAGGCGTGAGGAAGCGAAAGGTCAGGCGCCCGGGGGGTGCCTCGGCGGCAAAGAGAGCCTGGTAGGGCAAAGGTGTCGGGTCCAAGGGACGGACGGATTGCAGCGTGCCAGTGCCACTGCCAAGGGGAACTTGCATCGGCGGGAGTTGCGCCAGTTGGTCAAGGGCGGCGACGATGGGTGCGGAGAGTGCCCCGATGGCAAAGCCCCCGTCAGGTTCACTGACAAGGGAGAGCGGTTTGGTGGCGCCGGGTTGCCGCTCCAGGGCCGGGCCGAGGAGGCGCAGGAGCAGGCCGTACACATGATCCACGGTTGGTGCGGAGCCTTCCGTTGACAGGTCCAGGTGGTAGCGTTGCAGCAGAGCCATGCTTCTCCACTCCGGTCTGTTGGTGTGTGATCAGCCGTTGGTCGGCAGTCGCATGAGACGGGTCACCTGTTGGGTGACCAGCTCAAAGGGGTTCTCGCGGGGTACAGGGGCCAGATGGCCGGCGACTCGCCGCAGGGTCTCCACAATTCCTTTGGAACCATTCACCCCCTTGAGGTCCTTTTCAGATACCCCGAGGGTGCCGTGGCCAAACGGCCCCCGATTTCGCAGCTTCCGCACGGCATCCAACCGCTGTAACTCCGCAGCCACCGCTTTGGCCATGGCGTTTCCCGTGCGGCCAAACCACTCCACGATCGCCAGGGCCACGAACGTGTTGTAACCCCTTTGCCAGTCACTGACGGCCCCGGACAGGTGCTGCAGGAGTTCGGGCTGGGCCTCCACCCATGCCTTATCCAGGTGCCGCCACCCGTCGGTTCCCGGGTTGGCAAATCGCACACCAATCAGGTCAGACGCTAGATTCAGCGCGATATCCGTAAAGGTATAGACCAGGGCCGGGAGTTCGAGCAGGAGCCCTCGCTCCCGGTACTCCTCCGCCAGACCGACCAGTTCCCAGAGCCGCATCCTCTCTGTCGGTACCGAGTCGGTGCCCTCTGGCGCCAGGTCTGTACCGGCCAAGGCCGCCGCTTCGGAGAGCAGACGTCCGATCACCGCCCGGAGGGCAGGGTCTCCAGCAAAAGCCTGCACACCGGAGAGAGCCTGGGCGGCCTCCTGGAAACGAAGGCAGGCCCGGTTCTCCGCGTAACGAAGCAGCCCGAGACAGATCTTGCGTACCTGCGTGTCAGCCGGAAACTCCTTGGCCCCGTCCAGCAACCGCAGTGCGGCATGGAAGTCCCGGTGGGCCAGGTGCGTGTCCACCGCCATCATCAGGTCCCGTTCCCGGAGCCGCCGGCCAAGGCCGACATTCACCGGCTGCGAGACGGCCTCGGTCGCTTGGAGGGCGGTGACGTCGGGAAGGATGTCGATGGCGGCTAGCAGGAGCGTCGTGCTCAGTTGCTGCGTACCTCCCGTCAGACCCACCAGGAACGCGGCCGAACGATCCAGCCCCCGCACCCACTCGCGGTGAAACCGATACGCCTCATCCCAGTCAGCGGGGGAGCCTCCGTAAACGACTGTCTCGGCGGATATTCCGGTCTTCTCACGGAGCCACCGTTCCATCAGCCGGGCGATCGGCTCGGTATCCTTCGCCCGGTGCTGGGGGCGAGCCGTTTCCGGCTGGTCCGTCCCCACCAGGACGACCCGGCCGAGCGACAGCTTATGCAGCTTTACGTAGGCCAGGTATTTCGCCAGCAATGGGAACTGAACGCTCGCCCAGTCGACTTGCGGCGACGCCACCATGCCAGCCGCGAAGGCCTTCAGGTTGTCGACCGGCTCCCGCGGCTGCAGGTCGTGGTTGCCCACGTTCACTAACAGAACGACACCCATATCTGCATCCCCTCCTGTTTCCTAGCGGAGGATCCGATCCAGCAGCCCCTTGACGGCCCCGCCCACGGCGACAGCCGCACCCACCCCAACTGCCAGCGGTACGATGACCGGGGCCGATATGGCGGCGGAGGCCAGCACCGCAGCGGTGCCGGCAGTCGCTGCCGTTGATACTACGGCTCCCGTCGCAGCAGAGATGCCGCCCTTCACGCCTTCGGCGGCCACCCGCCCGGCCAGTTCACCGCCCGAAATCCGCCCCTCGCGGAAGGCCCGGGCCGAGCTGGCCAGCTCTACGGCGGCCCCGATACCCACACCGACCAGACCGGCGCTGTGGGCGCTGGCGGCCAGCACAGCCCGCCCGGGCAGATGGCCAACCGCTTTGCCGGCGATACTGGCCGTCTGCGTTGAGGAGATCCCCGTTGACCGGATGGACTGCGTGACGTTCACGCGGCGGGCGGCCTGGCGGGCCGCCTCGCGTGCGTAGGCCTCGGCCGTCTCCCGGGTCCCCGCCAGCACTGTCCCCCGGTACTGCCCGGAGGCTGCCTGCCGTACCGTCTCGCGAATCGAACCGGCAGTGTCCTTTAGCTGGAATCGCCCCACCACTCTGCCAGCCTGCTTGAGCACCAGGTCGTCGCGAACGGAAGTCATGGAACGGGTCAGCGCCGCTCGCGTGCCCGTCAGCAGATTGGTGGGCTGGACGTTCAGCAGGTCGCGGTAAAGGATCTCATGGACCACCCCCTTCAGTTGGGGGTTCAGACCCGCTCGGGTCAGGGCCTCCAGGGCCACCTTGGCTTCATAGCCTTCACGCACCCCAGTGGCAAGAGAAACAGCAGCCTTGGACTTTCTCGTCTCGTTAGCGAATGGTCACCGCTCCTTTCAGCTCACAGGTCAGCAACGGTAACACTGTGAGCTTACCAGAGGGTCACGCGACCAATTTTTCACGATTCCTGTTCCGCATCCACCTCGGCAATGCGTTCTAGCATTCGATGAAGACCCGTCCTCATCTGCTCCCGTAACTCGGGCGGTGCCAGGACCTCAACGGCCCGGCCATACCCGCGGACCCACTGGCGGACCTCCTCTAGCCCTGCCACTCGGTCACGGTAAATTACGGATCCATCCGGTTGCGGATCAAAGGAGGCCTCCCGACGGTCAGCAGTCTCCCGCAGAATCTTGGTGAGAACGTTCGGCGGCGTTTTGGAGAATCGCAGGCAGATCTCGAAGATGGGCCCCTGGTCGATTCCCCAGCTATGTAAGAAATAAGACCGCAGGGAGAAGCCGGCGGGGAGTTTGTATGTGGCGGGCAACGGTTCTACCGTCTCTACCCGGTCCAATGGGGTCGTCCTCACTTCGGTGCCGCTGGCAAGATAGGCAAAGTGCCAGATCCCCTTGCCAGTGAGAAAGACTGTGCCGACTGGCGAAAGCTCGGCTGTGCGGCGGCGCCCCCGCAGGCTGCGGCTCGTCAGGCGGCAACGGCGCCGTGCCTTCACCGCACCTTCCCAGGTCTGAACCAGGTCCAGCCGGACCGGATCGGCAAAGAGCGGCGGCGGACCTTTGATCAGGCGGGCGGTGGGCGGTCCATCGCCGCTCAACCGGGCTGAGAGGACCGCCGCAGCCGGGTGATCACCCGCCATGCCAAGGGCCACCTGACACGCGGCCCGTTCCGCCGGGTTCAGGTGCCGAAGCAGCGGGGGACCGGGTCGGTTGGTGCGCCAGGCCCTGGCTTCTTCACCGTCGCGCTCCCCTGCCGGATCAACCCGCCCATAGGTGGTGCAATCCAGGACTCTGAAGAGCGCATCGACAGTCGCAGCCGATACGCCCAACCGTCGCGCTGCCACGCTCGCGGTCATACCGGCAGCCGCTTCGCTTTCGATGGCGAGCAGGCGCACAAACGCCCACACCAGGTCAAACCTGCTCACGTTCGTACACCTCCAGCAACCGCCGGGCGTTGTCGGCCATCTCCCGTCGCCACTGGGCCGGTTCCTCGACAACGGCTGACGACCCGAAGGTGCGGAGCCAGTGGCGGACCTCGTACTGGCCGGCGATCGTGTCGGTGTAGACCACGTAAGGTGCGCCCGGAGCGCGGCAAATCACCGCCGGGCCAAGGGGAGCCAGGCGGTGAGCTGTTTCTCTTTCGAGCCGGGCATTGACCCCGGCTTCATCATAAAACCGAATGCGCACCGGTGTGACAGGCCCGACCTCTATCCCCCAACTAAGCCGAAAGTGCTCAGCCATGTTGAAGGCTGCCGGGTAGACGAACCGCTCTGCCAGAATTCGGGTGTGGCTGATCAGGTCAACCCGCAGTGGCGTGGGATGCCACTCGGGCCGCTCTCCATTGACCATCAAGTACCATGCATCGGTCGCCCAGTAATAGACCAGGCCAAGGGGCTCGACCACGCGTTCTCCGGCGCCTTTGGTGTACCGCAGGCGTACCCGGCACCGCGTCTGAATCGCCTCTTCCAGGCGGGCGACCTGGACTTCTACCCTCACGTTGGCCTGGAGGCGGGGGCCCTTGATGACCCGGCAAGCCGGGCGCCGGGCCGGAGGTGGCGCTTTCATGGCCCTTTGCCAATCCTGCAGTTTGGCAAGGGCTGATGTCAGCTCCGGCGGGCGGTCAGCGTACAAGGGCCAGACCTGGGCCAGCAAGTCGAGCATGTCGTTCACGTCCGCCGCCGGCCAGGGGGCTTCCGTAATAAAGCCGCTGCCCAGGCGGTAGGTGACGGTGCCGCCCCGCCGGGTGCAGCGGATGAGTCCTTCATGTACCAGCGGTGCAAGATCGGTTTCTACCTCGGTCAGGTCGGCGCGCCACAGGTCGGCAAGCCGGTCACGGGATACGGGGCCGTGGCGCAGGATGTCCAGCAGATCGATCCAGCGTTCCTCGGCCAGGCCGGGGCGACGGGACCGCATGGGCTGAACGGGGGCTGGGGAGTTGGTCCAGCAGAGCCGGCCACGCAGAACGGTGAGGCCGGCCTCGGGATGGCGCTTGAGGTCATAGCGAATTTGCCGACCGGTGACGCCTGTCAGCCGTTCGACTTCTGTCAGGGACGGGTCCTTATGTAGTAGTGCCAGGTCCTGCAGTTGTTGGATGCGTCCCTGTGCGTTGGCATCGTACTTCCTGGCCAATCGGAAGCACCCTTCCCTGTTTGGGGCCGATTAGTTAAGAAAGTTCGGCCAGGGAGACGGGCAAATCCTTCTGCCAGGTTGGTATTTTGTGATATGCATGATTATTTGACAGTCGAACGGATTTGGACTCATGGCTCAGATATCGATAGAGGGCGCGCCATAAAGCGCCCAGCCCCTTCACATGCATGACTTCAATGGAGCCCCGGCCATTCAGGCGGGGATAGGCGCAATAGCCAGGGAGAGGAGGGCGCCGCCCTTGACGACTTCAATGGAGCCCCGGCCATTCAGGCGGGGATAGCGGCACCTGTCCGACGCCGAAGCGCTGGAGTGGATGTCACTTCAATGGTGCCCCGGCCATTCAGGCGGGGATAGATCGTCTCCGGCACTGGCACCCAAACGTTCAGTGGGCCAGTACTTCAATGGAGCCCCGGCCATTCAGGCGGGGATGGGTCCTGGAGCCGCATGGGCGAGAACCGTGGACGAGGGACTTCAACGGAGCCCCGGCCGTCATGTCGGGGATAGCGCTTCCATGCCGGTGACTGGAACCGCGCCCGCATGGCACTTCAATGGAGCCCCGGCCATTCAGTCGGAGATAGCGTTCTTCTGGAGTGCAGACTACATTTGGGGTTGGTCGCTTCAATTGAGCCCCTGCCATTGAAGCTGGGGATGGACCATGATCGCCACAACCCTAACACCCATCAGCGAGCTTCAATGGAGCCTCGACCGTCAGCCGGCGATAGTTCGTCACCTCTCACACCGCCGACACGGCGGCGCCCCGGCAATTCGGGCGTGGACAAGCCTGATCCGGGGGAGGTTGTCAACCTCCTTCAACAGGACCCCGGCCATTCAGCCAGGGTTAGACTATCCATGGCCGAACGTTTTGTGGCAGTATGAGAGCTTCAATGGAGCCCCGCCCGTTGGCAAGGGATAGTCCGGGCACCACATCTTCTTCCTCCTCGAAGGCTGCCAACTTCAATGGAGCCCCGGCCAGTCAGCCGAGGATGGCAACGGCTGGACCTTCATCTATATCAAACGAGCGGACCTTCAATAGAGCCCCGACATTCAGCCGGGGTCCAACTTCAGGTCAGGGAACTGGTCGGGGTCTAGCAGCCGAAGGAAGTTGGCAAGCTGGTCCACGTCGCCCTGGTGCGGGGTTGCTGTCAATAGCAGCACCCGCTCGGCCTGGGCGCTGAGCCGCTTGGCCACAAGGTACCGGCGCGGGCAGCCGAATCCGGCTTCCCCGTAAACAGTCGGATAGGTCGGGCATGAAGGACCACCCCAGTTTACAGCCTCTCATTATCTGACACACTATAGATAATACACCGTCTAACGAGATAATCCATCGTAGCCGGTTAGCTGAGTGCAGGAGTTGAGCAATTGACGGCAGACTCCGTGCGGGCGAGGTGCTAATCCCAATCGGTGTACGACGCCATGCGATCTATGGACCACCGGCGCACCCCGCAGCGCCAAGGTGCGCTCAGAGAAAAGCGGCCAGACCCCTCTCCGAGAATGGGTGCTGGCCGCCCTATTTCAGTTCCTCAGGCAGAAAGTGCAGCAGCAGGGGCATACGGATGGTCCAAAGTTACTGCCAGCCCTTTTTCGCGAGCGAGTTCAAGACAAGCCAGCACGGGAAGGGCCGCCAAGCCTGTCGGCACCTGCTTGAGGCGCCCGTTTTCCGCCAGGCTCCGGTGCCAGTTGAGGTACGTCTCGGCGGATTTCACCAGTCTGGCTTCGTCGCCATCGAGGATAGCTCCAAGCATGTCCCCGTATGTCGCATGGTACTTGTCCTTGCCCTTGAGTTCCGCACGGTGCGGTGTGGGATCCCCGGATGCCGTGAGTACGCAAAGGAACAGCCTGGAGAGGTGATGAATCGGTGACGCCTGGAGGGCAGGCAACGGGTCAACGATGCGTCCAGCGACCTCAAGTGCCAAGGCATGATCACGTGTCAAGGTGGCCGCCTCGAGAATCTCCATGGACTGACCAGTCACCGTCCGTTCTACGGAGAAGATCCAAGTGTCGACCGCCTTGCGGAATGCGTCGATCATGGGCCCGGATTTCTGTTGAAGAATCAGTTCGCACAAGCCCAGGGCGACATAGGTCGAGACCAGATAGACCCCCTGGTCCGGACGGGGCTTGCCCGCGACGAACGACTTTTCCGCTAGGGAAATCGTCTGTCGGCATACCTGCACCCAGTTTGCGGCTTTTTCCGACTGCATCGGCATGAAGACTCACCCCTGTAACGCGGATTGGGGACGTATCTCCTTTCGCCACGGTCCGAATACTCCCTGCTGCTGGCCTACCACATGGAAACTCGCCCGACGGCCGGAGACGTCAGGGTACCCGTCGCGCGGGTCACCGGGGGCGGGGTGCTCGGCTTCGAAGCTGCAACTGCAGGCGCGGGGGTGGCGGGCTTTGACTCAGAGGCCGAAGGGGCAACGGGAGCGGAGGTAGGCTTCGGGGGCGACGTTGCCGGAGCCGCGGCCGAGGAACTGGTGGGGGCGTCGCTGGACACATGTGTCCTGACCTTCTTGGGGCTGGGCGAGGACTTGACCGCGGTTGCGGTGCCTGTGGCGGTCGCCGCGGAAACAGCAGCCTTTTCCCCGGTTGTCAGGGTCGGCGCTATAACCCCGCTCTTGGCGACTCCGCCACCCACTGCGGTGCCACCGGATACGGCGGCCGCTTCAACCGTCTTCCCGTTCGCGATCGTCAACTGTCCGGCACCGTTGGTCTGTACGATCAGGCTCTGCTGGCCGGCAGACCGCATGGCTACACCTGTCGACTGAAGTTCCGGGGTAGAGCTGAACGAGTACACGCTGGCATAGCTGCCATTATACGAAGGGGTGCCCTGAATGGTCTGCGGCCCAGGTGTACGCTGGTTGACCGTGAGCTTGACATCCGTCGTCACTTTGCTGGTGGCCTTGGCTTCCGTGGCGATGATGTCACCGGTGGCCGGGTTGCGAGCAGCGAGGTCGATGCCATTTCCGTTGGGCAGCTTGGTCGGCAGCCTTTCGGTGGCGCCAAGGACCTTACTGACCTCCGACGCCATTTGCTCGCCAACTGCCCCGGCTGAAACGGACCGGGCGGCCCCGATGGCCTCGCCTGAGGAAGGAAGGCTCCGCATCAGCTCTCTGCCGGCGGGCGAGGCAACTTGCGCAGCGATTTGCTCAGCGCCTTCACCCATAACGACAACCTTGGCAGCCTCTGCGGTGGTTTTGACAGTGACGCTCCTGGTAGTTGCCTTAACCGCTACCTCGGTGGAGTAGCTGACAGCTCCCAGGCTCGCTGCATCTGCGGCTGCTGTGAGCGCGTTGCCTCCAGAGTATATTGTCGCTGCATTGATGGCGGTGTTCGTCCCAACCTTGCCGAGTTGTCGCAGGTCACCAGTCGTCACCATGGGGTCCGTCAAGGCCTTGTACCCCAGCTTCGCGGTCTCAGCGGCATCGTGGACCACGCCCTCCACGATGTTCAGCAGAACCGCACCCGGGCCGTTGCCGGTGGCGGCTGCGTACATACTCTTGTTCATACGATCGGTGTCGGTGGTGGTGACGAGTTCCTTGGCGAGCCCCCAGAGTCCTCTTGCAATGTCCTTTACCGCATCTCCCACTCCCTCAGCAATCGCCACCAGCTTTTCTTCCCGGCTGGGAGGGACGAACGGGGCGATTACAACGTCCCGACCCGGGGCACCGGGAAACCTCACCGCCCCGGTGTCAGCCATAGTGGTCGCCCTGTTCGCCGCTGCGCTAGGCGCCGGGGTGCCTGCCGGCGCCGTGGCCGGAGATGCGGCAACCGCCGGGCTCTTTTGAACCGTCCTGTCCGCCTGTTCCACGGTAGCAATCGTGTTGTACAATTTGGGTGAGGATGAAATCGAGACCGAACCCGCATCTGCGACGTTCACAACCATTCCCCCTCGACGTGATTTTGGAAAGGAGTGGCGCGCATGCCCCGGATCACCGAGGCCATTCTGTGCACCGGTGTCTCCAATGATGGACAACCAATTGATCCCCGTCGCCGCTTCTTTACCACAGATCCGGCAGTCTGGCTTAGGCTCCGAATCGAGGCTCCGAGGGGTGGTCAACTCGCCGCAGCGTGGTATGGGCCCATGGGGGTTCATGCTGGAACATCACTGGTGGAGCTTCCCCCGGGTCCAGATCCACAACATACTGTAGCGGTATTTGCCTCCCTGGCCCGGTGCAAAGCCAAGTTCCGCACTGAGGGAAAATGGATGGTCGTCCTGGTGGTCGCCGAAGAACAGGCCCTCATTGCGGAGTTTGACGTCGTGACCCCTTCACCGTACGACGCTGCCGGTGTCGGGGGGAAAGACCCCAGGGTTACCACAGGCGGATATCTGTTGAACCGCAGGCTTTGATCGTGGTTCCTAAAATGTTTGCTGCTTGTACATTTGTCAATATTTGTATGTATCGACAAGTCTTATTATGCACACGTTTCGGCATCGTGTAAAGCCTATTCCCCAAAAAAAGGGAGCCGCCCACGCTGCTGGTTTAGGGATTGGCGCAAATCATGCTCGCTATCTAGTCAACATTGGTTGGACGTCATAAATAGCCTAACCAGATAGTTCGCCGTCAGTGGTAAGTGAATTCTCAAACGCCGATCGACGTTGACAGGTCCTGCACGATTTGCGCCGTGCATCGGTGAACTGGTGCAAAGATGCAAGCAAGCCGTTGATGCGCTTGGGTACGCACCAACGGCTTGCTTCCGATCCGCCCTTGACCTCATTCACAAAGGTCCTGCCGCAACCTGGCTTCCCGATGGTCACCCCTTCTGGTCTGCTCCGGCTTGGCCCGGCACGTCTTCAGTCAAGGGGACCTGCTTGATAATGACTACAAAATCACCGCCGGGCTTCGGCTTCGGCTCCAGCCCCGCCCGTTTGGCCCGCGTCAGCACAACGTCCTTCTTCCTTGCGGATGTGGGCTGGAACCAGATGCGGACCTGCTGTGAGTGAGTGCGGTACAGCGCCTTCAGGTCCAGCCACAGCGTTTCCCGGTCTTCCACCGGCAGCAAGCCAACCCTTGGCGTAAAGTCGGCCTCGACGGGAGGCAGGCAAAACAGGACACCCGTCCCCAGCCCAATAAGTTCGCCCCGAGCAGGCATCTCTGGGTAGACTCCATGGAACCAGTCACCCACATGTTCGGGCGGCCGGGGATCGACGACCTCGGCAACGAGGGTTCCCAGGGTGCCCTCGAGGTCGATCAACCGTTTTTCGTCCATCGTACCCTCGGTGAAGAATACCGTACCGTAGCGATCAGTTTTCCGTTCCAGGGGGTGCCAGTCAAGGACTCCGAGACCAAGCTCCATCGGTTCCAAACAGCTTCCTCCTCAGGGGTCAGCATACCGGCGGCCATGCACCAATGACCCGTTACTGCTCCCCCGTTCACCGGCACGGACCTCGACCCTTGGAAAAAAATCACCGCATTTTCAAGCTGATCTCCGCGACCAGGTTCTTCATGCCTGGACTTTGCCCTCCCTCTGTCGAATTGGCTTGCCCGGTACAATTTGTCCGGGGTGAGTACATGCTGTAGGAATGGCTGCGGGGCGGCCTGGGGCACCTGCGTCCACAGCCACCGCTGGTTGACCCTAGCCGATGCTGCGCGATCCCTTGACAGCCCGCGCACACGGAGATAGACTCCCCCATCTGATCCCTGGGGAGGTCATGTTGTGGTCGAGGAAGGACTGCCGAATCCAGGCGCCACGTGCATTGGCCCGGAAGAACTCCATGGGAGGATGGCCGAGGTGCTTTTCTCCCAGGCTTCGGTTATCCGCCGCATGGATGACCTGATTGCGCGAGCGGACTGCATGCTCAGCACAATGGATAAGATTCGAGCGGGCACAGAGAACATCGGCCTGGACCTGGAACTCATCAAATCAGGCACCCACTACCTAGCCCAGACTGTAGGGGTGCTAAGCATGGACGTCTACGCCCTGAAGTCGATGAGGCCGAGGCGCGGCTCCACCTGAGCGGCTCCACTGATCCCTGGTCAAACCCCTGAGACACCGTGGCGGCACGCCAGGGTGCTCTTTGCGCCTAGACGCAGAGGTATCGCCGTGCCCCCTACGAGCTTGGTGTGGGTAGTGCGCTTGGGGCAGCTCACACAGGGGATTGTGCGAGTTCCTCGCCCTCGACCAGGAGTCGCTGACCCCAGGGCAATCGGCCTTTGCTCATCACGCCGCCAACGCCTGCCAGTTTCAGTTGGGCGACAAGTACGCCGCCCTTCGCTACGCAGAAAGTGGAGGCTCTGGGTGCGCTGGAGGCGGAATGGGGCATTCTCGGGTGGGTCTTGGTCAACCTCATCGCCCTTTTCAACGAAGTCGGCGATACGGCCATGGCTGTGGACTACGGCGAGCGAAAGCTGAGGACTGTTGACCGCTATCCGGAACTGGTCGCGCGGGTAAGCCCGGGTTCGGTACAACCTTGGGTCCTTGTTCTGGGCCCGCCAGGAAATGGAGGGTGCAATCGCAGAGTTTCGGCAGGCCGTCCTCAAGGCCCATTCCGACACTCTCCCAATCTCCTTCAAGGTGCAGGCCCACCAGCAGTCTTGTTGGGTCCTCTACTCTGGGGGCCGCCTGGAATATTGCGACCGGCAGGCGCTCCTGGGCGTGGAACACGTTGAGGAATCGGACGTCAAGGGCTTGCGGGGAGCAACTCCTGGTGAAATGCTACCGGGCCTACAAGGCCGGCGACACCATGAACGCCCTCAGAATGGCTGAGGGAATGCATAATCGACGGGACCGGCACGACGGATGAGCAGAAATTCTGGGCGACCCTCATCATCGGACCCGTGGCCTTTGACCAGGGCCATTACCAGCACGCTCTGTTCATAGCGTCGCTGGCTCTGGACTGGCGCAGAAAACCAGAGCGCCCGGGCTGAAGCCGCGGGCGCTCTGGTTAGCGAGCGTTACGGGAGCGCTACATCGCCTCCGCGATCGCCACAGGGGAACTGCCTCTCCGGAATCGTGTGCACAGAGTCCTCAACCGAAGTGGATCCCGGAAGTGGGGGCATCGGTCGGCTTCGAAGCCCGCCGGAAGGTCGATTTGGGCGGGAGCCGAACCTCGCCCGACACTCGATGGCTAGGGCTCAGAGGCTGGTCTTTCGACAGCGGAGTAGCTGACGAACCTAAGGCGCCGCTCTTTCATGACCGACTGGACCGCTTCCCAAAGATCCACTCCAACGATCGGCGGCCAAACGGTAGGGTCATCTTCGGTAACTAACAGGCAGCGCTTTTGGCTACGCGCCATCCCGCAGTACCTAGGGTCGGTGGCACATCGCGACACTTTCTGCACCGTCCAGCCCATACCGTCAGGTGTCGGAGACTCCAGGGTCAGTATAGCGGCAACTTCCGCCTGCGAGTGATTCAGCAATAGCTCGAACATCCGCCGGATTACTGGGGCATACACTGGATCGACCCGAATGGTCGGGCCACACCGTGAAAAACCGATGGGCGCAGGCTTGCGTTTGGTGAGAAAACCTGGAACCTCCAGCTGGACCACCGACTCTTTCACGCCACTGGACTCATCAATGTAACAGGCAAGGTCATAGCTCTCGGTATCCAGCAGGAGGGGCGTATGAAATGCAACCTGGACCGTGCCAGACCTTGGGTGCCACGTGACCTTCTTGATGGCCTGGCAAAGCATTACCCTGCGGCGCTCGAGAGTGCCACTCTCGAACTCGGAGGGCCAGTGTTCGAGGGCCTCAACCTCAGCCGCCGCAACATCCTCAAATGCCGTCACATCGTGCAGTCGTTGTTCGGCCTTCTGTCGCCGTTCTTGCAGGGTTGTGATGGCTCTGGCGCGCCTGGTCAGTTCTTTTGACAGATCGTCGCACAACTCTTGGTCCACCTGGGTAGCGAGAAGGTCGTACAATCGGCCCTTGGCCTTTTCGGCAGCCTCTATTTCTGCGGCCAGGGAATCGATTTCGCTGTGGAGACTAGCACAGGTTGCCTGGGTACGTTCGGCGGCGAGCTCTTGTCGACGCGTAGCCGCCGCTACGTTGATCTCGGCGAGACAGGCTCCGATGATAACTCGGTCAATCTCGCCGACGCCTACAGGCACAGCAGTGCAGCTGCGTTCAGTAGTATGAGTACAACGGTACGAGGAACTCCGCCTCGACCTCTTCCCGCCCATTCGGCCGCCGCATACCCCGCACCAGAGGTGCCCGGTCAATAGGAATGCGCTTCGCTGAAACCGAGGATCGTGGTTAGCTCTGCTTTCGCCGACCTCAGCAGCTGATGTCTGGCGCCGGTCTCTTGAGGACCCCATTCGGTTACGGTGCTGGATGGCTGATTGGGCCAACTGAAACTCCTCATCCGAAATGATGCGTGGGACTGACTCAGAGAACACCTCCCTGGGAATATCTCGGACCGACTCCGGATCCTTGAACTGCGGAGAAAGCCGGCCAATGTAGAGGCGGTTCCTGAGAATGCGCAGTACATGGCTACGCGTCCAAGTGCCCCTCGTTCTGGTCGGTATGCCTCTCTCGTTCAGGATACTGGCGATGGTCGGTGTACCCAGACCATCATGAAGCGTGAGGCGAAACGCCTCTCGCACCACTTCGGCTTCGTCTTCCCGTACGGAAAGAATTCCGTCTTTGTTGCGATTGTAACCGTATGGGCGTGAAGTATACCAACGCCCACTGATGAAGTCCCGGACGAGCTTATCAAGCACCAGGGTGCTCTTGACCTGGGACTCCCACTGCGCGTGCGCCGCCAACTGGTGCTCCATCATCTCGCCAGCCGGCCCATTTCCCATCTGAGACCAGTCCCGGCTGGCTAATCTCAGCGACACCTTGCGCTTTTTGCACATATCCCAGAACTTCAGAAAATCCCATGCGATGCGAGAGGCACGTTCCCGGCGATATACCCAGACCGTGCCAATCAGGCCCATTCCGATGTCATGAAGGAGTTCCTTTGCACAGGTCCGCTCTTCCATGGACTGCCGAAAGCCAGAACGCCCCGGATCGACATACACCGCGTCGATCTCCAGTCCTTCTGCGGCCACTCTGTCGAGGATTGCCAGTGCCTGCGTCTCAAAGCTATCCCCATGCTGAACCTGCTTGTGCGTCGAAGCTCTCAAGTAAATTACAACCGCCCCGGGCGACCACTTCCGCTTGAGGCGGTATTTCTGGGCCCTAAGTGCGTTCCAGATAATGAGACGACCGTTCACGTCGACAAGACCCCGTCTCTGATCATCCAGGGTGTATAGCACGATCGTCCCCCCCTTGAGAACCGATACGCCCCGTGCGGCGAACCTATGCTCGATTTTTGTCGATGAAGCTGCGGGCGGATGGCTGCCACAGACGGTGAGCCTCACAGGGTCGCCCCACATCTTCCATCCTTATGTAGCCCCCACTGACTCATGCCAATAGCCCTCTCGAGATATGGGCTTTTTTGGAAATACTCAACCTGCGCTACTTTGGAGCCCTTACGCCATACCCCGGAACACGCAGTCTTAGCGTGACAGCGATTCGCGCCTTGTCTGCAAGTGGTTATATCCGGGTAGCCTGATATGACCACTTGCAGACAAGGCGCGAGACCGTGCTGCGAGAAGGCCAGAGCAAGAACAAAGGTCGAACCAGGTCACCGGCCCAGCTTCCCCAGAAATTACCACCACCAAGATCCATTCGAAGCGATCAAGCAAACCGAACAGTCACTCTGTCCCCTCAGCCCCTGACTCCCTGACGGGGGCAATTCTCAAGTCCCCGATTGCTGGCAGCCACCTTTTGCGGTTGCAGCGTCGGCAGAATGAGCGGGCGCAGTGGGCCCATTCGGCAACAGGGTAGTCTCACGCTAGACCCAGCCAGCTGCCCCTCCAGCGCGACCGTCGCACCCCGAACCACCCAGCCCAGATAGAAGCCGAGGAGAGCCGGGGATGTCCGGCTCTCCTTTACCAATCCGCTGATGCCCACGAGCCTGCCCACCGTACAGGGCGGGAGTGAAGGGAGACGGTTGTCTACGACGACCGTGTACAGCGCTGCCATAATTGCTCGGTCGGTGGCATCGGGCGCCACGTGCCTCACGTGTGTGACGATCAGCCCATAAGTACCCGTGCCTCCATTTTGCCTGACCGCCTCGAAGATAAGGAGACTATAGGGGCGACGGGGGGCGTGTTGGACACTCCGCAGGCGTCTCCTACCTTGTGGTCTGCGCCTTCTCGTCCTGAATGAAGGGGCTGTCCGTGCCTGATATGTATGCAATCCTCTTGCTCGGACAGACCCGCAGAAGAATACCCCAGGCAGACTGCTGCCTGGGGTAAGAAGTGATCGGCTCACACGGGCTCTGAAAGGTCAAACAAAGACCACCCGGACGGAGTCCTTGTGACAATCGATTGTGACTTCCTGAACAGCGTCCACGAGAAAGGCTCTGCGCTGTTCTTCGGGGACGTAATAGAACAGTTCTCGAAACTCCTCCCACGTCGGCATCTCCGCCTCAAAACCGGCGGCAGTCTCAGCCTCATATGCGCCATCAACCTGCTGCAGCCGGTGAGCCCACATGCCACGGGCTTCAAGGAGTTCTGCCAGGCGAGCCTGGTAGAACCTAACCTGGTCTTCATCCGAGGTTCGTTCCATGGCGACCAGATTTCGCTGCACGGCTGACTCCGCATAGGCCAACTGCAGTCGTGCAGCCATCCTGGATGCCTCGCTTTCCGCTACGCGCTCCGCCCAAAGCTCCTGAATGGCTTGATGCACGTCAATGATATCTGCGGATTGCAGCCTATGGTAGCAGGCCTTCAGAACAGCATCTTCAACGGCAGACTTATCGATGTTCCGCTTGGCATGACACCCATCGGCCACCAGCCCATTCTGACAGTAGTAGTTCCGAAAGTGGTAGACCGCGGTTTCACCGCCCTTCGCCTTATGCTTTCGTACGAAGTGACGAGATGACAAGAGGCGACCGCACTCTCCGCACCGGACAAGCCCCGCGAGAAGGTTTGGGCTCTCATAGTGACGAGAGGGGGCGGCGCCCGGTATCCGCCTCTTCTCAATTCGCCTCTCACGGAGGTGCTCCCATACGGACTCGGAGATCAGGACCGGAAGGTGGTCAAAACGTTCTTCTAGCCTGACGGTGTTCTCGCAGGACTCGGTATCCCCAAGAATGCTGAGACTGAGGTAGCCACAGTACGTACGGTTCGACAACACCTTGAGTACGGCCTGGCGGGTCCATCCAAACCCCCGGCGTGAACACGGCAGACTTTCGTTGAGGCGCCTCGCAATTCGGGTGGCTCCCAGCCTCTCTTCCATCGCAAGGCGGAAAATCTCCCTCACAACCGGGGCTTCATCGGGGTGCAACGTGATCTCTCCGCTGGGATCTCGGGTGAGCCCATACGGCGGCCTACCGCCAATCCACTCCCCATTCTGAAACCTAGCCACAATGCTGTCGCGGACGCGAATGCTGATCAGTTCTGCCTCGAGCTCTGACCACAGACTCATCAAGGCCTCCTGGAACTTGCCGTAAATGCCTTGCCCGATTGGTGGCTCGTGTGCGCAGGTGAACACAATTTCAACGCCGTACTTGATGCAGGTTTTCAGGAAGTGGAGCCACTCCCCCGAAACGCGCGCGACGCGATCGCGCTTGTACACATAAATGGTACCGATCATGCCCTTTCGGATATCATCCAATAGGACCCTGACGCCACCACGCTGGTCGAAGGACAGCCTGGTTGCAGATTTTGCCGGATCGACGTACAAGACCGATACAGGGCGACCGTCGCGTTGAGCTTGCTTGATTGCTGTGTCAATTTGCTGCGACAAGCTGCCGCCTTCTTTGAGTTGGTCGCCGGTGGACACTCGAGCGAACACCGCACACAACTTACCTGACTCCGGTTCTCCGATGCAGTGTTTCCCCGCGGACAAATGCTCCCACCGGTCATCGCAGTGCACCGATACATGCGCCAGCGGTCGTTCCATTCCGTTCAAGACACTCATCTACCCCGCTCCCCCTTCAGCCCCTGGCTCACGGGAGTTCCGGATTCAGGAATCCCCGAATGGCCCTTACCGGCCTGCTGCTGCTTGGCGGCGAGCAGGATGCGAGCGAACGCTTTGATCCACTGACGGGGAATGCCTGCAGCACCACCCGAAGTCACGGTTACTTCAGCAAACGCTTTCAACCGACATGGTCGGGAATTCGCGATCTCCAGCACCCCCTGCCCCTTCTTATTTGTGACCAGCACATGTGTATCAAACCTGGCGTTCGTCCTTTCTGCCCGTTCAAGGAGAATCTGACGCGACGTTCGGTCAAGCTTGTCCGTCGGCTGGCGGCCGTGCGTGCAGAATCTCACGCTCATCCAGCGGGACGGTGGCGACCCTGTACAGGCGGTTCCGATCTGTCAGCAGGAGCGGCAACGGGCCGGAGTGAAGGTACTCCGCAATCTTCCACCCTTGCGACATTGTTGTGATCAGGAAGGGGTGGCCCGGCAGATCCAGTTCAAAGCCGCCACCTATCGAGCGGACACCAACCCCTGCAAGCCGAAAGATCCCCGGCGGGAGGATCCTGCGCACGTTGACCACGGTGAGGCAGATGCCGACTCTCGCCTTGTGCACGCTGAACACCAGGAGCCGGGTCGATTCCGAATGGCGGGCCACCTCTTCCCCCCTCCCTGCAGGACTCGGGCGCGATTCCGGGTGAAACAAATGCCTGGACAGTGCGATCTGCGACCATCAACAGAAAATGGTAGAATGGTGCTGCCCTCTGCGACAGGAGATCACCATGCCGAGTCGAGACAGAAGACGGGCTAACCCCAACCCCGCTACAGGCCCCAATTCGAGCCGGTGCGCGGAACTCATACAAGACATAACCTGGATCGGCCGCCCCAATCGTAGCGTCGGCCTACGTGTATCATACATGCCCGTGCTTCTTGGAAGGCTGATGCCGACCTCTGTTCCCACGATGGAGTGGTCTCCCCCCCGGTCCATTATGCGTGAAACATGTCACCGAGCCCCCGGTGTGGCAGCCGCCCCTCGTGTGGCACCACCTGCCTGCTGGACCCAATCCCGACAACCTTAGGTCTCGGCCATGGCCCCGTTCTCATTGAGGTCGGTGGCCTCCTTTGAAGCCACATGGAGCAGATAGTCGGTCGGAACGTGCAGCGCCAGCGCAAGTGCACGCACCTCGTAGTCCCACACCGGCCGCTTTCCCGACTCCAGGCGACTGATGTCAGACTGGTCTAGGTGAAACGGGATGCCGGGATATATCCGCTCAAGCTCTTCTTGCACCGTGGCGGCGAGCACCGCCTGCGACAGGCCACCCTCCAGACGGGTGGCCTTAACTCGTGGCCCTACGATATTCGCCGGACTTGGATTGACCCGGCGCCGGTCCAGTTTTGGCACTATGGTTCCACTCCGGTGTAACCCCTGCTGCGGAGCACGGGGCGTCTTTGTGGAAAGTATTCCCCAGACCGGTTGCAATAGCCAAGCTCAGATCGTCCTGAAGGGCCCCGCATAGCAAGAGTTGAGTGCGGAAGCGACCGTTATGGTCGAGGAGTGTGACCAGTTGCGGTCCGTCAGCCAGTTGTGCCCGGAGGAACTGGCGCTGATATGGGGTCAGGACAAGCCGGGGCCGCCCGAGGTCCTCCAACACCAAGTCTCCTTCTTTCCATGATGCCGGCCAGGAGCCCCCTGCCCCTGAATATCCGCCCAGAGTGGGGACGACCATGCGCAACTTCCCATTGACCGTCCTGACTGAAAGAACAAGCAATCGTAGTCCAACCGCCGCAGGAATGCCGCAGTCACCTCCTTCCAAACTGCGAGCCGGTTTGCTGACGCCCGGCACTCAATATGTGTATCACCCATGCGGTTGACTGTACATGATCAATACCTGGAATATTAATTGGCTGAATTTGAACCATGTGCACCTGGAGTTTGTGTGATATACATACAAAAGCCGGTCGCCCGCTCTCCGAGGTGGTCGTGACAACCGCCTCGTGAAGGAACGACCGGCATCGGACCGGAATTCGCCGCGGGCGGAGCTGTGAGTGCACCGCAGCTTTACTGGCCCGAGGTGGATCTCCTGCTTGTAGCTCGTCTCGCCTACTCAGGGTCGTCCACCTCCCTCACCGGCATACGGTGAAGCGGAGGTGGTTCCTTTGAGCGCCCCAAGCCGTGAGGTCCTTCTCCGCGTCCTGAGATGGCTAGACGAAGAGGTGCAAGCCGTTGTCCAGCAGCCGACTGTCAGTTGTGATTTACCTGCGCGTGTCGACAGAAGAGCAGGCCAGGAAGGGATTCAGCCTGCCCGACCAGCGGGATGCTTGCCGGGCACGAGCCAAGGAGATTGCCCGAGGGGCTGATGTTAGCGGCGTCAACGTTGACATACAAGAGTTTGTCGACACCTTTGGCGGCGATGTTCTGGAGCGCCCCGTTCTCGAGGACCTGCGCACATATGTGCGAATAAACAAGCCCGACTGGTTCATCTGCATGGACCCGGATCGCTTCTCACGAAACCTTACTGCCCAGCTCATTGCCACGGACGAGATCGAAAAAGCCGGCACCCAGCTCGCCTTTGTGCAGCACAACTACGAAAAGACGGCCGAGGGGCGGCTGTTCTACCAGCTCCGTGGCGCTGTCGCGGAGTTTGAAAAGGCGAAAATCCTGGAGCGCACTGCCCGCGGCAAACGGCGAAAGCTTAGGGACGGTGGGCGCTCAAACGGTGCCGCCCCCTTCGGATACCAGCACAATATCGAGACGGACGAGTTGGCGGTGTACGAGCCGGAGGCCCAGTGGGTTCGCCTGATGTTCCAGTGGGTCGCTGATGAACACCTCACGTTCTATCAGATCGTCCGTCGCCTTCGGGAACTGGGGGTGGCAACGAAGAAAGGTGGTGTCTGGCGCGAAGCGACGGTGACCTATATCCTCAGAAACACTACGTATGTCGGGCAAATGGTGTGCAATCGCTATGATTCGGTGGGCATGGGTGCTTACCGGCGTCTTCCGAAGAACAAACGGGAGGTCATGACCTACAGAGAACGACCGGAAAGCGACTGGATCATCGCACCAGTCCCTGCCATCATCGAACAGACCATGTTTGATACAGTCCAACGACTCCTGGAAACGTACGGCCGCCAGGGGCCGCGTAATTCGTACCTTCTCAGTGCACTGCTTCGATGCGGTCGCTGCGGATCCAGCATGGCATACAACAAGAAGCGTCAGGGGCGCAACGGCCCCGGCGCCGCTTACCTCCGTTGTAACCGGCGTTTTTCGGATCTCCGCCACTATGCAGACCCCACCCGATGCCCAATGCCGCACATGCGTGCTGAAAAGATTGAGCAAGGGATCTGGGAGACGGTTTGCGGGTGGCTGGTGGATCCGGGCCTTCTTGAGGAATACCTGCAGCAACATCAGTCTGACGGTGGACCTAAAACCGATCAACTGCAGACTATTGCCGAAGAAATAGCTGTGCTGGAACAACAACTGGCCGATAAGCAGAACGAGCAAGTCGTTATCATTCATAAGCAGATGAAGAAACTCTTAACAGAGAAGATGGCTGACAAGCTGCTGGCCACTGCGGTTGAGCAGGTCGAGGGGTTGGAGGCACGCCTCGCCGAAACGAGGAAGCGGTCCAGCCAACTTCAGGCCCACTTGGCGTCACTTCAGGACGTCCGTCACCAGCTTCAGGTCATTCCCCAGGCCCTGGCCGCGAAGCACTCGGATATCGCCGCAAAGCTCGCTCAGCTGAACGACGAGCAGAGGGCTGAGTTGATCAGACAGGTCGTGAGGGCGGTCATTATCAACGAGGACCGGACGTGGACCATCATCCCGTATTAGCCCGGGACCGTCGTGCAAAAACAAAACACTCAACGGCATCTACTGGAACCGGCTGAGCCGGCGCACCGGGTGGGGCCAGTGGCGGGAGATTCCCGGCGAAGGCCGCACCACGGCAGGCCCCATGGCGGTAGAGTTCGGCGGCCGTATGCACGTCTTTGTGCGGGGCACCGACAACCGTATCTACCAGACTACACATCAGGGCGGCAACAACTGGACGGCCTGGGCGCAGGTTCCGGGCAACGCCACCACCCCCAGCGGCCCCCGGGCCGCGGTCCACGGCGGTGTGCTATACCTCTTCATCCGGGCCGACAACAACGACATCCTCTACCAGCGGTACGATGGCCAGTGGCGCGGCTGGCGCCGGCTGCCCGGCGGCGGCAAGACCCCGGACTCCCCGTTCCCCGTCTCCTTCGGCGGCAACCTCCGGGTCTATGTCCGCGGCACCGACAACCGCATCTACGGCGCCGTCATGGTGCGTGACGGCCAGTGGACCCGCTGGGACGAAATCCCCGGCGGCGGTCTGACGCCCTCCGCCCCCTGGGCTGCCGTTTATCGCAACAACCTGTACCTCTTCGTGCGCGGCACGGACGACGGCATCTACCTGAATATCCGCACGCCCCAGGGCCGCTGGACCAACTGGCGCCAGATGCCAGGCGGTGGCCGCACCCCTTCCGGCCCTTCTGCCATCCGGTTCGCCAACCGGCTCTACGCCATCGTGCGCGGCACCGACAATGGCATCTACACGTCGATTCGCACCCGGCGGTAACGCAATCAGCGGGGGAGCTCCCATCAGGAGCACCCCCGCTGCCGTTATTTCTCCAGCATGAGCAGATTGTGGACCAGAATCGCCGCCTCGGCCCGGATGACCGGCTCGTCTTCCCGGAAGAACGGGCTGTCCCAGACGGGCGTGGGCGCCTCCGGCCCGATCAGCCGGCGGGTGCGGGCCAGACGGGCGTACGCCGCATACCAGGCGTCGGTCTGCATATCGACATAGGGTTCAGCGCCGCCGGGCGGGAAGATGCCGATGCCTGCCCGTACCGTCATGAGGATCTTTACGGCCTGGGCCCGGGTCAGGGGCGCATCGGGCCGGGCGGTGCCGTCCGGGAAGCCGGTGATCGCTTTCAGGCGGAAGGCCGGCTGCAGGTAGCCCAGCCGTGTGGCCCAGTGTCCGGTTGCGTCCGGGAACGGCTGGGCGGCGTCCGGCTCGGGCTGCTCCCCGACGGCCAGCATGAGCATTTTGGCAAACTCCGCCCGGGTCACGGGCTGTTCGGGGCGGAAGGCGCCGTCAGGATACCCCGAAACCACGCCCCGCTCGCCAAGTACTTCAGCGGCCCGGCAGGCCGGATAGGTCGCCGGCAGGTCGGCAAACCGGGCGCCGCACGGGGGGGCGGCCAGGCTGCCGTCGTAGCTGAGCAGATTGGGCCGGGGGGCCGTGCTGTCAAGGCCCAGGTACCGGCCGTTTGCCCGGGCCAGCTGCGCCATGCGGCCAAAGGCCCGGGGCTGCTCCGTCCAGGCCCCACCGTCCGGCGAAGTCATGACCGGCCCCTCGCCCCCGGCGGCCACAAACTGCCCTTCCTCAAAGAGCAGCCGGCCCGGCGCCCGGAACGTGGCTTCGCTGCGCGCCGATGCGTCCCACCTGACGGCGTCGGTCGAGACGAGCAGGGTGCCGTTCCGCCCCAGGGCGACGAACCGCCCGTTGCCAAAGGCGACGCTGGTCAGCTCTTCCCCGGCGTCGGCCCGCTCTTCCCACTCCAGGCCGTCCTTGGAGGTGAAGAGCTTGCCCGACTCGCTGACGCTGACGAAGATGTCGTCGCCGTATGCGAGGTCGGAGAGCTCGCGTGTGCCGCTGAACACCTTCCACTTGTCCCCGTCCTCGGATACGGCCCACCCGGAGCCCACCGCCACAAAACGGCCGTTGCCGTAAGCGAGGCCCGTTACCGATGCCAGAGCGGTTCCGCTGGCCGTCCACGACTCCCCGTCATGGGAGGTCCAGACCTGCCCGCCGCCCGCGCCGACATACCCGCCGGCTGACCGGATAACCCGCTGGGGGAGGCCCCGCCCATCCAGCGTGCGAATGCGGGGGACCCACCTGTAGCCGTCCAAGGACGTATACATCATCTCCTGGTCGAATCCGATGAAGAGATTACCGGCCGACTGGATCGACTCCAGCCGGGGAATGAAGCTCTCGACCGGAGAGAGCCACCGGACGCCGTCCGGGCTGACGCGAAGCAGACCGCCCACGCCGGCGTATACGAAGCCGCCGGGCCCGTAGGCGACGCCACCGGAGCCGCTCGGGACCTTCTCGGTCAGCTCCCAGGCCTCCCCGTCAGCCGACCAGGCCAGGCCACTGCTCGTGAGTCCGACGAAGCGCCCGCCGCCAAAGGTGGCCGAAACCCAGATTCCCGGGCCTGCACCGGATTTGCGACGCCATTCGATGCCGTCAGTGGAGGCGTATACCCGGCCGCCGGTCCGTGCAAAAGCGAGGAACCGGCCGTTGCCGTAAGCGACGGCCACCATATCATCATCCCCGGCGGAACGGGGCGCCCATGTGACTCCGTCTGCAGACGCGACGAGCGTCCCGCCATCCCCTACAGCAATGTACTGCCCGCCGCCGTATGTAACGTCGCGCAGGGGTTCTGAAGCGCCGGTCTTGCTCTCCTCCCACCGGAGGCCGTCGGCGGAGCGAACGGCCTGCCCGCCTGTGCCAACGGCCACAAACCCGCTTTCGCCATAGGCCACGCCCAAGAGAGGGAAGGTTGTGGCTGCCTTCGCCGCCACCCAGGTCGCCGCATCGCTTGACGTCATGATGGTGCCCTGATCTCCCACGGCCACATATCGGCCGTTTCCGGCGGCGACGGCGAACAGGGAGGCGCGTCTCCAGTACGGCCGCAAGGTCCACTCCTTTCCGTCGGCGGAAGTGACGATGGTGCCCCCGTACCCGACCGCCACATACTGCCCCTCACCGTAAGCGATCTCCGCCAGCCCCTCGCCTTGCGGCAGCGGGGCGATCCAGTTCCACTCCCCGGGCCTGGCCGCTCCCCTCGCCGGCAGCACCGCAAATACCAGCAGCAGAAAGGCCGCCAGCATGCCCGCCTTTCGCATGATGCGCGCCAAGAGTCAGACCTCCTTCGGCGTTCGGATCATCATCATCAGCATACCTTCCAGTCTGTGGAAGCTCAACAAGCCCGGGGCGTATTCCGCCCCGGGCGTAAACGGAGGTGCTGACGACGACGCCGGGTCCCCTCACCGCTCTGCTGGCCGCCTACCCGGCGCTGCTGGCATCCTTCCTGGGCCTGGGCCTACCCGGACCAGTTCACGCCTTCTCCACCTCCACGCGGGTGTCGAGCTGCGAACAACTCCCCCCGATGGGGTCGATCAGTGGGCTCCCCTTGCCCAGGGTCTCATCCTGGCATGCCAGGTCGTTCACCCGGAACCCCGTACCCCGCCCCGGGGCGTAGCCCGTCGGCTCGGTGCCCGTCTCCCGGAAGGAGTATGGCGTGTGCCCGTAGCCCGGCGCCGCGGGAATCACTCTGCCGTCGATCTTCACAGGACGGGCCCCGTACGCCTCGTGACCATAGCTGAAATCTGCGCCGACCACGCCGGGGCGAATCCCCTCCGTCAAATGGACTTCGGTCTCCGCCGTGAAGCTGGCCGAGCGGACCCGCACCCGGTCGCCGTTCGTGAGCCCCCGGGCCGCCGCATCGCGCGGGTTCATCCAGACCGGGTTGCTGGAGCGGATCTCCCGGAGCCAGGCATCGCCAATCGTCCGGTGGGTCCCCAAATGACTCGACTTCCAGTTGATGAACTGCAGCGGCAGGTCGTCCGCCACGGCACGCCCACGGTAATCCCGCACCGGCTCGATGCGGGGCACCCCGTCAAACGGCGTGCCGTCATACGACGACTTCGCCTTAGCCACGCCCTCGTCGTAGAAGTTGACCTGACCGCCGTGGCGCATCTTCAGCCACTCACCTTCGTAGCCGGTGTCGGCAGGGGCGAACCGCCCGCCCCGGTTCAGCACGTACACGGCCTTCAGCCACTCCTCGGGCTTCAGCGCCGCCCGCCACTTCGCCTCCGCGAACCGGGCGCCCAGCCCCAGGCGCCGGGCCGCCAGGAAGAGCCGCTCCTCGTCAGCGGAGGCGTCCGGCACCGGCGTCTCGTCAAAAGCCACGTTGGCGGCGACCTTCAGGTAGTAGTCGTGGGCGGCATGCAGCCCGCTGCCGTCCGCAAAGGCGCCGTCCCCCACCCCGGGCAGGCCCATCTGCTTGCCAAGATCGATCAGCACATCCTCAACCATGCGGGCGCCGTCCAGCACGTTGACCACCGGCTGCGTCATATGGCTCTCTTTCAGGTTCTGGTTCGGGTAGATCGACTCCAGATTCCACCGCTCCAAGTACGTCACATCCGGGAGGATGTAGTCGGCGTACTGCGATGTGGCGCCGATCACTACATCAAAGGCGACAATCAGCGGCAGCCGCTGCTCGTCTTTGAGCATCTGCCCCTGGAACTGGCCGCCCGCCACCGATTCGACGGGGCTGAGCCGGTTGATGAAGAGCGCTTTCAGCGGGTACGGGTAGCCGTCGTATGCGCTGGGAATCACCTCAGAGGTCAGGCTGGCGCCGAACGGCACCCAGGTCCGCTTCGCGGGGTAGCCGTCCCGCTGGAAGAGCGTGGAGCCGGCGTAGTTCCCCTTCTCCCGGGTGATGGGCAGGCCCCAGGCGGCCCTCCCCTTGGGCACCGCCTCCAGGTCGTAGCGCTTGCCCTTGGTCTCGGTGTAGCGGACGGCAGATGAGTTCTCGCCGCCTTTCCAGTCGTGGTTGCCGATCAGGAAATTGAGGATGCCGATGGCCTGCACAGCATAGAAGCCGTTGGTGTGCATGGCGGGCCCCCGGTAGGAGATGGCGACGGCCCGCTTGCCATGCGCCGTGAACTCCCGGGCCATCTCCACAATCGTCGCGTCGGATACGCCGCATAGCTCCGCGTACTCCTGGAGCGACTTTTCAAAGGCACGCTCCTTCAGCAGGGTAAACGCCGACTTGACCCGCAGCCCCGCCCCCACTTCCGTGTCGACTTCGAGGGCGCCCTCCCCTGCCGCCTCCGCTGCGGCCGGACGGCCATCCGGCCCCAGCACGACGAACTGGTCGGCCGCCGCCCCGCTCAGGCCCACGTCCTTCCCCTTCACCTTTGCCTTGGTCGCGACATTGACCAGATGGGTCGCATCCGACCAGGTCGGCTCGCCGTCCGCCAGGGCCGCCTTCTGATTGGGATTGGTCAGATACCGCAGGTCGTAGCGCTTGTGCTCGATGATCCAGCGGATCATGGCCAGCGCCAGCGCCGCATCCTGCCCGGGCTTGACGGGCACCCACAGGTGCGCCTTCTCCGCCGTCTTCGAGAGGCGGGGATCGACCACGACCATCTTCATGCCGCGCTCAAGGGCGTTGGTCAGCCGGGGCGCCAGCCAGGTCGGGCCCTTGTTGGCCGTCATGGGGTTGGTGCCCCAGACGATCAGATACTCACAGAAATCGAGGTCGGCGTACTGCCGCTTCTTCAGCTGCTTGCCGTTCCGGGTCCGCACGTTCGCCGTCACGCCAGAGGCGCCGCAGATGCCGCCGTGGTTGAAGACATTGACGGACCCCGCGCACGACTTGATCCACCGCTCGACAAAACCGATCCGGTTGCCTGTCAGCATGGCAATCTGGTTCGACTTCGGCCCCAGGTCGCGGTGACTGGTGTCGATCAGCACGTCCTGATACTTCGCCGAAAACGCTGCCTTTGTCAGCTCGCCTTTCTTCACTTTCTCCCAGTCACTCATCACGACGGCCTGCGGCACAAAGTTCAGCACCGGCTTGATTGCCGCCGCGATCTCAGTCACAGCCTGCTCCCAGGAGACGGTCGCCCACTCGCCGCTGCCCCTCGGTCCCACCCGCTTGAGCGGGCGGGCGATCCGGTAGGCATCGTAGGCTGTCTGAATACCGGCCTGGCCTTTCAGGCAGGTCCGCCCGCCCCGAAGCGACCGACCCTCCTCGGGCAGGTCGCCCAGCCCCCGGGCCGCCTCCGCCGGGTCGGTATTGTAAGGAATCTGGCCGAAGGGCACGGAAGAGAGCGGGCTGTAGGGGTTGCCGGCGATCTTGCGGACCCGCCCCGACTCGGTCAGGGCGACCTTAATCGTACAGAAGGTCTGGCACTGTTCACAGGTCGTGTAAATGATCCGGTCGGCGGGGATCTCCTCCCCCAGAGCTCCCGTGCCATGCGCTTCGCCTGACGCCGCGAACGGATCGGCGAAGGCTTTCTTGAGGCCCCCGCCCAGCAGGGGCATCGCGGCGATGGTTCCGCCCACGGCGGCGGCTCCGGTGAGAAACTCCCGGCGGTTCAGGTTAGCGGACATGCTCGGCACCTCCCATCCGATCAAGCGGCAGCTTCTCTGCTGCCAGTGAGAAGAGCAGTAGCCCCAGTGCAATCACGCCTGCGCTGGCCGCCCATTCGATAAACGTCGGGGCGTAGTCGCCCCGGGGCAGGCCGGGCAGCACGGGCGGAATCAAGGCGGGCACCACAATATTGAAGCGGACCCCGGCGATGCCGACCACTACCAGAGCAGCGGCGGCAGCCACCCAGCCCCACGACCGGCGGAGGCCGCTCAGCAGAATCACGGCGGGTGCCGCCATGCCCATGCCGATTTGGACGATCCAGAACGACCATGCCATTCGCCCGCCTGTCATGGCGCCGATCACTTCACCTTCATGGGGGTTCATCGACAGGCCGGGAATCAGGAACTCGTAGAACATCAGGCCGATATCGACCAGCAGGAAGCCGATCAGCAGCTTGCCCAGACCGGCGACCAGGTCTCCATCCACCGGGAGGCGGCGCCCCCGCTGCCGTACCACATACATCACGGTCAGGAGCGCCGTGCCGGAGACCAGCGCGGAGACGATGAAGACCACCGGCGCCAGGGGGCCAAACCAGAGGCCCCGGGCCTTGACCACAGCAAAAATCGTGCCCGTCCCGCCGTGCACGCCGAAGACGGCGACCGGCAGGCCGATGATGCCCAGCGACCGCAGCCAGGGGCTCTGCGGCTGCCGCACGGCCAGCCAGAGCTCGGCGCCCAGCAGCAGGATGTAGATGACGTAGAACCGGACTTCCCAGGCCAGGGGCGAGAGCCAGTTGAAGAAGAGCAGGGGCGAGAGCGCCCGGTCCATCCGGCCCAGATCCAACCCAATGAAAGTCAGCGCCACGATCATCGAAACGAGCGCCGCCAGCAGCGCCATCTTCCCGACACGTTCGAACCGCTCCATACCGAAGACGTAGACCAGCGTTGAGAGCAGGAACGCCCCCGCCGACAGGCCGACGAAATAGATGTAGAACGCCACCCAGGCGCCCCAGGGCATCACGCTGCTCAGGTTGGTGGTGGCAAGCCCGCCCACCATCCGGTTTAGAATGGCTGCCCCGCCGCCGGCGAGGAGCAAAGCCAGGAGCCCGTACCAGAGCTTCTTGATCACGACTGCCGCCCCCCTACTTCAAATAGATGACGCCGGGCTCGGTGCCCAGCTCTTCCTTGAGCCGGAAGGCCCTTGGACTTGCCGCCAGCCGCGCCACCACGGAATCCGGGTCGTTCAGGTCACCGAAGAAGCGGGCGTCGCCGAGACAGGTCTCCACGCAGGCGGGCTCCTCCCCACGGTTCAGCCGGTGGAAGCAGAACGTGCACTTGCGGACCGTGCCCACCGGCGCCTTGCGGGCTGTGCGGTCGCCGCGCTGCACCCCGTACTCCGGCGCCTGCACCCGGGCGTAGTAGAGCATCTCCCCGTAGTTCTCCCCGAAGTCGAAGGAGCGGGCGCCGTAGGGGCAGGCCGCAATGCAGTACCGGCAGCCGATGCAGCGGTCGTAGTCGATCACCACCACACCGCCGGGCCCTTTGTACGAGGCGCCCACCGGGCAGACGCCGGCGCAGGCCGGCTTCTCGCACTGCATGCAGGGGCGGGGCAGATTCACCTTACGGGTATGCGGATACTTCCCCTGCTCGGTCTCGATGACTGCGTTATAGCTGACGCCGGGCGGGGTGCGGTTCTCGGCCTTGCAGGCGACCGTGCAGGTGTCACAGCCGATGCATTTTGCGAGGTCGATTACCATCGCCCAGCGGGGCTGATGCTGCTCCGTCAATTCCGGTCAACTCCTTTCGGCCTGTGTATGAGCAAAACGCGTGCCAAGCCAGAGCGGCCCGACACCTGACAGTTTGTCAGGGGTCGGGCCGCATTGCGCAGTGCCATTTTGTCACGGACGGACATCCTGTCACCGGTACCGAGCATTTCCACCCTCCCTTTTCCTGTCACGTACCTTACCATGTATGCAATGAATCTGGTAATATAAGCAGTATGTACAACATATTCCATCCTTGTCTCATCAAGGGGTGATCCACGTGCAACGACGACTCCTCAGCCTCGCGCTGGCCGTGGCCATTGCCGCCGGCGTTCCCGGGGCCGGAGGCCGGGCCTCCGCCGCCTCACCGCAATCGCTTCCGCTGGGCGCCGCCATCCGCACGCTGCAGTCCTACGGCGTGGTCGATAAAGTCCCGGAAGCGGACCTGCGTCTGGACCAGACGATCTCCCGCGCCGAAATGGCCAAAGTGCTGGGCGCCGCCCTGAATCTGCAGAAAGCCGCCGAAGCCGCGAAGGACGCCAGCCCGTTTGCCGACACGGCCGGCCACTGGGCGGCCGGCTGGATTGCCGTCGCCCGGGAACGGGGGCTGTTCGCCGGCCGCGACGACGGTCTATTCCACCCCCAGGACCCCGTTACCTACGCTGAAGTGGTTACCGTCCTGCTCCGCCTGACCGGGCGGGGACTGCAGGCGACCAACAACTGGCCCTGGGGCGCCATTGCCACCGCTGCCGACTACGGCATGATTCCCACCGACATGGACCTGGCGGGCCGGTGGCACGAGCCCGCCACCCGGGCCGGCGTCTTCCGGCTCACAGCCGTCGCCATCGGGCGGACCCCGCTCTCCGGCACGCAGGATACACTGCTGCAGAATCAGGGCGACCGGACGCCGCCGGTGCTCGAGCTGACCCGCATACCCGCCGTAACCGGGGAATGGCGCCCCACGGTGGCCGGCCAGGTCACGGATGCCGTGACCCTCTTTGCCAACGGCAGCGCGGTCGATATCCAGCCGGACGGCGGCTTCACCGCCCAGGTCGATCTGAAGGACGGCAACAACGCCGTCACCTTTGTCGCCGTTGACGGCGCGGGCAATCGGACGGAACGGGTGGCCAACATCCTCCTGCAGCCCCTGGCCGGGCTGGAAATGGAATCTCCGCTCATCGAGACTTCGGCGGGACAGCCTTTCACGCCCGTCGTTCTTCGCTACGATGCGGCAGGCAACTCAACCACGGCCACCGCCCTGACCTGGACATATGACGCCACCGTCTTCAAACGGGATTTGAAAACAGGTGCGTTTACGGCCAGCACCCCGGGGGAGTACACGCTGCGCGCCAGCACGGAGGGCGCCGAAGTGACAGCCAAAGTGCTGGTCGCCGGCGCCCCTGCTCGGGTGGAGGTCACGACCGACTTTCCGACCCTGGTCGCCGGCGGAGCGCCCGTCCCGGTCTCCGTGCGGGTGCTGGATGCGGAAGGCCGGCTGGTCACCGCCGGCAGCCACCAGGTGCAGCTCTCCGCCCTGCCGGCGCAGGGCGCCACTTTCGACCAGCAAATGGTCACGACGGTCCGCGGACAGGCAAAGGCCTACCTCTCGCCCGGCCAGTCAGCCGGCGGCCTGGGCATCCAGGCGGTCCTGACCGGCGCCTCGAAGGCTGCATCGCCCGTGGTCCCCCTCAGCGTGGAGCCGCGCCGGGTGGCGGGCATTGAGCTGTCCGCCTCCCCGCCGAATGTAAAGCCTTACCCCGGCCAGAACGTGACGATCGTGGCGACGACCGTCGACCAGGTGGGTGTGCCCATCGCCGTGCGGGAAGATACCACGATTGGCCTCAGCGCCTCCGCCGGCGACGTCGCACGGCTGACGCGGGGCACGGTCGTCATCCGGACCGGCAACTCTTCCTCCGATGCCGCCGACGCCAGCGGCCTCGCCGTCACCACCGGCGCTTCCGGCAGCGTCACCTTCAGCGGCAGCAAGTCGGGGCTGACCGTAACCCCGGTCACTTTCCGCTCCGCCAGCTCCGGCGACGTGGCAGCGCTAGAAGTGCGCATCGTGCGCGAGGCCGCCATGGCCGATAAGCTCAGCGCCGCGATCGTCTCCGTTACCCGCCGGGACAGTAAGGGCGAATTGGTGGCGTTCTCCGGTCAGGTCCCGGTCGTGCTGTTCAGCAAGGCGACGAGCGTTAACATCTCGCAGGTGTCGGACCAGGGAGGCGTCGCGGTCTTTGCCGTCCGGGCGGGTTCGGCCGGTCGGGTTGAAGTGACGGCAGGGGTGCCCGGGCGCTCGGATCTGAACAGCCGGCCCGTCACCGTCGCCTTCGCCCGGGCCACCGTCAGCGCCCGTCCCGTCATTCGCACATCGGCCCGGACCGCGTCGCCGGGTGACCCCGTGACGGCCTACATCGCCCTGGAGGCCGGCAACGGCCAGATCGCCGCCAACCCAGGCCCGCCCCTCCGCTTCACGCTCAGTGCACCGCCCGGGGTCTCCATGACGGCCACCGAGTTGGTGATTCCCACGGGCGCCACCCGGTCGGGCGATTCGATCATCACCATTCCCACCGGCATCACCAACCTCAGCCTGGGCGGCGCCATGATCGGCGGTGATGCACTACCTGCCGCGACGGTCAGCGTGGCGACCCGGCCACCTGCCTCCAATACCCCGACACCCACCGGCCCGAATCTGATTGCCATCCCTGCGCAGACGGGGCGTCCGCCCGTCGCCGGCGAGGATGTGCGCTTTACCGTCCGGGCACGGCGGGGCGCCTACGTCGATGCTGACTCATATGCCTTCGGCGTTGGGATCCGCATCAACAACGAACCGGTGTCGAGTCCGATCCCGGAACTGACCATCAAAGTCGGGTCCACATCGCTGGCGCCCGGCGACACCGTACGCACGACGGACGGCGAAGCCGTCATCTGGGTGCGGTACACGGGCACGGGGACGCTGCAGCTGGAGCCGCTGCCTGCTACGGACGTCGACCCGGCCCTTGACCAGTGGGGCGTGGACGGTCCCGCCTCCGCCACACCGGACTGGCAGACTATTGCGGGCAAGGTCACCTATAGCGCCGGGCAGCTGCAGCGGCTCGATGTGCAGGTCACCCCGAACCTGGGCACAGCCTCCCAGGGGATCATCAAGGCGGCACGCGGGCGGTTCGCCACCGTCCGGCTGACGCCGGTCGACCAGTACGGCAACGCGGCGGGCAGCAACTGCCTCGCCACGCTGACCCGGGTGCACGCGTCGCCGGAGGGCGCCCTCGTCCTCCGGGCGCCCGGCGCCGATGTCGCCGAGCAGTCAATCTCCATTGGCGCTTCCGGCTATGCCGAGTTCACCGTCGCCGCCACCACCGACCGGCAGGCGACGTCCGACTGGTCGCCGATAGTCGTCTGCGGCACGACGCCCCTGACGGCGCCCCAGAACGTGACTGTGAGCGCGACGATCCATTCGGCCCCGACGCCGGAAATCGAGTTCGCCGGGGGCCCCGGGACTTCCGGTGACCTGGACGGCGACGACCCCGGCCTCGACCTGCGCATCGCCCAATTGAGCGGCGCTCCCACCACGGCTGAACTGCTGGTCTACGAAGACGACACCCTCCTCGGCCGCTTTGGGCCGGTCCAGGCCAGGTTCGCAGCGGCGGGGGGGCGGACCGTTCGGATCCCGACTACGGTGTTCGGCGGCTCGGCCCGGTCGATCAGGCTCCGGGTGCGCATCCACTCGGGCTCCGATGTGAGCGAGGAGTCCGATCCGGTCTACGTCTACTATTCGCCCTAGAATAAAGTGGGGGCCGCCCTTTCGAACGACGCCCCCTCGTCAAACCGGACTTGCGATTTTCCCGCATCCGGCTTCCGCCAGTCGTAGCCCTACAACAGGGATTGAGTCGTCGTCCCCCGTCACCGGGGTGCAGATTTCACACCTGCTGGGCTAAAGAGTGAGCAGGGATACGAGCCCTAGATCAGCAAGACGTTGGTTCGGAAGCAGGTCGGAAGCCCCTCGGCTCCGACCTGTTTTTCGTTTCAGCACCATGGACCGCAATCGCATGCGAATCCACTGGTCCAGCGTCTCAAAGCGTCCTTTCCTGTGGCCAAGGCGGAAGTAGTTGCCCCATCCCCGAATGACCGGGTTGAGGCCGGCAATCACTTCCGGTAGCTTGCGGTGCGTCTGCCTGGGCGTGAGTTCTCTCACCCTGTCCTTGAACTTCTCCAGGGCACGCCTACGGGCCACTCGGTAGTGCCCCTTGAACGTGAATCCCAGGAAGTCGAAGCCTTCGTAGAAGCGGGTTATGCGGGTCTTCTCCGGGTGGAGCGTCAGCCGCAGTTCCCCTTCTGCCATCTGCTTCAGGAGCCCCAGTGCCGACTTCGCCTTGTTCTGGCTCCGACACAGCACCACAAGATCGTCTGCGTACCTCACGACCTTATACCCCCATTGGGTCAGGGCAGGTCACATCTACTACCCAGCGAAACCCTTGCTTGCGGTATTCCTCCACCATCGCAATCGCTGTCCGAGTCGAGTGGCCCTGACGGAATCCATGGCTGCACGGGAGGAACACCGCTTCGAAGATCGGTGTCAGCACCCGCACCGTCGCCATCTGTACAACTCGGTCCGCTACTGCGTGGGAATGCCGAGTGGTCGCTTGGACCCGTCCGCCTTGTCGATGTACACCCGCCGTACAGGTGGCGGTTTGTATTCCCCGTCCCGCAGTTGCTGGTGCAGTCGCCGCAGACTGCGCTCCAGGTTCTTCTCGAACCGGGTGACGCTCACCAGGTCGACGCCCGCTGCACCTTTGTTCCGCTTCACTGCCTTCCATACCTCGTACAGGTTGCGGAGATCATAGACCTTGTCAATCAGGCTGTAGTGTCTTCTCTTGGGAACCGGTATCACCTTCCCCGGCCCCTGCTCACCAGTCCTTCCGCCGTTCGCTACCAACACACGGCCCTGATTCTTCACGCCGCTCCGACTGTGTGTCAGCTCTCGCAATCGCACCTTTCGGGCTGCGCTACTCAGGTCTTGGATACCGTCCCTGCTGACCTCGGCTCGGGGTCTCCGGCTGGGTGGGGTTTCCCCTCTGGGTGGCGGCCTTTACGTTTAAGCCCTTTAACCGTGTGCCACTCGCTTACGTGGTCGTACTCGACTCGGCTAGGTCTCCTTCGCTCCCCCTGGTTTTCTCCTCCCGCCCGTCGCCGGGGTTCATTGGCCCAGGGATCAACACTACTACGACACCGTCTGACTTCTCATGGCGCTTCGCTCTGGCTTTCCCTTTGGGGTTATACCGCGGCTACCTGTGACCGTTTGGCCCAGGACCCCATGAGATCTCCCTCGATCATCTACGTAGCTGTTCTGCTCCATCCCAACTCTAATCACGCCCGTGTCTCGCAGGTGGCTAAGCTCGCTACTTGCCACCGGGTACCTCTTGCGAAGCAGACTTCCCCGTCTCATGGGCGGGTCGTCAGCGCACGAACGCCACCACTAGTTCGCTTTTGCTTCAGGCTGGAGCTTTGCCGCAGGCCCTTCAGATTCCCAGTCACCCGGGACACCCTGCCATCCGCGCCTCCCGGCATGCGGACTGTTCTTAGGCTTCAGTCCCCGTTTATGAGCTTGGGGACGGGGGAGACTTGAACTCCCTAATTACGTAAACTGCGAGGCGTACCACATGAAGGCCACGGAGGCATAGTACGCCTCCGTGGCCTCTTGCAGGTATTTTGCGACATCGCAGCTAACTGACGCAACAGCCGTGGCTCGAGGAGGCTGAATCGCGGTGCAGTACGACGGCGAGCGTATCCGCAGATTCTACGACGATGATGGCGAAGAGGAGTGGGTAAGGCTGCAGGGCGAGCCTGACCGGCTCGTCAACTTTCACATACATCGCCACTTCCTCGGGCGGTTTGTGGCCCCCGGCGACCGGGTGCTGGAGGCAGGCGCCGGCCCGGGGCGCTTCACAATTGAGCTCGCCCGGCTGGGCGCCTTCATACGGTGGGCGACATTTCGCCGGCGCAGTTGCAGCTGAACCGGGTCAAAGTGGCAGAGGCTGGGTGGGAAGTGCAGGTCGTGGGCCGGGAAGTTCTCGACATTGTCGACCTCTCCCGCTTTCCTTCGGCCGCCTTTAATGCGGTCGTCTGTTACGGCGGCCCGCTGAGCTATATGTTCGACCGGACGGAACAGGCCCTGCAGGAGCTGTTGCGGGTGACCCGTCCGGGCGGGCATCTGCTGCTGAGCGTCATGTCGCTGGTGGGGTCCACCCGGGCCGGATTGGGCGCGGCGTTGGGCTTCGTCGGGCGCTTCGGGCTGGAGGCCGTGTCGCATGTGGCCCGCACCGGGGACCTGGACGGGTCGCTCAACGGGCATGCCTGCCGTATGTTCCGCTGGTCGGAACTGAAGGCGATGCTGGAGCGGCAGACCTGTGCGATCGTGGGCGCCGCCGCCAGCGGCAGCCTGGTGCCCGGGCAGCAGCTGCCCGCGATGGAGCCGGTGGTATGGGAACGGTTCCTGGAGTGGGAACTGGACTACAGCCAGGAGCCGGGCGCCATCGACAGGGGGACGCACATTCTCGCCGTGGTGCGCAAGCACTAGGCAGGACCGCCCCCGTCAGCCGGGGCGCCTCCCTCAAGCCGGGCGCCCTCGTTCTCGCTTGGCAGCCGCCTGTCTCGCCTTGCGGCGGTACGGAGCGCTTTGCTCCTCCAGGTACGTGATCAACGGCTGATGGTCCGCTAAGTCGCGTAAGGGCAGCAGCCCCGCGACTTTCCGCTGCATGGCCTCCAGCGACAGATCCTCCGGATGCACAACCACGAGGCTGATTCTCCGGTTGGCGCTGATGGCCTGCTTGAGCAGGTCGCGCCCTTGCTGCCTACAGATTGCGCCCTCGTTCGTATAACGCTCGGTAGTGTGGTAGTGCTGCGCACCATTGAATTCAAAGGCGACTTGTGGCGGGTAGTAACGATCATACTGCATGCGCTCGCCGGTGAAGGGATTGATAAGGAAACCGGGCCTGGCGTTGTCCTCAAACTCATCACAGTCGGCAAGCAGCGTGAGATACTCCCGCATCAGGGCCTCGCCTTTGAACTCGGCCTCCTCCAGGCGCCATGCGGCTCGGTTGACCTCACCGAGGCGCCGGGTACCCACAGGGTCGCAGATGGAGAAGCGGACAGGGCTGTTCCGGTTAAATTGCGTCGTTTCGAGCCACGCGGCGTTGCGGAGTGCAGTGATCGCCTTCTTTGCCGTATTTACACTAACACCCGCCAGATGGCTGAGTGCGGCGTACGTAAACTGACCACGTTCACCGTCGAAGCCAGGGGTTAGCCGGAGACCGCCATACAGCAGCTTGGCCTGAACGCACACCCCCTTATCGAAAATCAAATCCACGGGGACAGCGGCGCCGTCCTGTTCAGTCGCCGACAGCCAGCCTTCGGCTTTCAACTGGCGCAGCCCCTTTAGCACGGTGTTCCGGGTCAGCCCGGAACGCGTTTCAAGTAGCCTGGGCGACATCGCCCCGCTCTGACCACTCCGGGAATTTACTTGGATGATCATCCAGAGGAGTTTCGTTGATGCGGCCAGATTTGAATCACATAGAAGGGACGCCGGGATACGAACTAACATGGTCTCCATAAGCCACCTCCCAGTTAATGGTAATTCTCCCCTGTCTTATGCAACTCCTGCCACGTGCGTCACTTTTTCGCAGGTGCTCAAGGCCTAAATCGTAGATTTCGTGATAGCTTGGTCTGGATTTTGCCTGGACAGGTACTCCGTGGGGGTATCTGGGAAGATGAAAAACGGCGCCGGGGTGGTGCAGGGGCTTCACCCATGCTCCATCCAGGCGCCTTCCGGGTCAAAAACCAGGCTATGCAGTCTCGCATAATCACTCTTTGACGACAGGACTCACCGTTCCGAGCGGAAGAACTGACAAACGGCCCAGTCATCAGGTAATTGGGGCATCGTGAGGGTCATTAGTGGCAGATACCCCCCCACCGGGAGGCTCAAACGTCTCGCCGGCGCCCCGACGGCCCGGCGTTCTACTCTACGGCGCCTTCAAATCAAACGCCTCGATCTTTCGGTACAGATTCCGAACGCTGATCCCCAGCAACTGGGCCGCCTGAGCCCGGTTCCATCCCGTGTGGGCCAGGGCCGCCGCGATATGCCGGCGCTCCAACTCATCGAGCGTGCATAGCTCCCCGCCCGGAGCCCCCGCCGCCGCCGGACGGGCATCAACAGGCGCCAGCCCCAGGTCTTCGGGCGCAATAAACCGGTCCGGGCTCAGCACCGCCCCCCGCTGCACCAAGTTGAACAGCTCCCGCACATTCCCCGGGAACGGATGCGCCAGCAAGGCGCCCATCGCCTCAGGGGTCATCTCCTTATTCGAGCCGATGCGGGCCAGGAAATGCTCGACCAGCAGGGGAATATCCTCCGGCCGCTCCCTGAGCGGCGGCACGCAGAGCGTCACCACGTTCAGCCGGTAATACAGATCCTCTCGGAACCGCCCTTCTCTCACTTCCCACGCCAGCCGCCGGTTGGTCGCCGCCACCACCCGCACGTCGACCCGGCGCACCCGGGTCTCGCCGACCCGCCGCACTTCCCGGCTCTCCAGGAACCGCAGGAGCTTGGCCTGCAGTTCCAGGGGCAGTTCCCCGATCTCATCCAAAAACAGCGTGCCGCCTTCGGCCAACTCCACCAGGCCCGGCTTCGCCGTCACCGCCCCGGTGAAGGCGCCCCGGGCATGCCCGAACAGCTCGCTCTCCAGCAGGCTCGCCGGCAGTGCCCCGGCGTTCACGGCGATCAGCGGCCCGCCGGACCGCCCGCCCAGCCCGTGCAGGGCACGGGCAATCAGCTCCTTGCCCGTGCCGCTCTCGCCTTCAATCAAGACCGGCGTATCGCTGGCCGCCACTCGCCCCGTCAGTTCCAATACCCGCACAAGGACCGGACTCCGCCCGATGATCTCGACCCCGCCGGCCTGCCGCTTCAGCGCTTCGCGCAGGCCCCGGTTTTCCACCTCCAGGGCTTTCCGCTCGAGCGCCTTCTGCAGCAGCAGTTCGAGTTCGGTCAGGTTGCACGGCTTGGTCAGGTAGTCGTACGCCCCGGCCCGCATCGCTTCCACGGCAGTCTCGATCGAGCCGTGGCCGGTCAGAATCAGCACGGGCAGCCCGGGCTGCAGTTCCCGGGCCCGCTCCAGAACCGCCAGCCCCGAAGCCCCTGGCATCTTCAAATCGCAAATCGCAGCGTCAAACTCCTCCGCTGCCAGGGCGTCCAGCGCCGCCGTGCCGTCAGCAACGCCCGTCACGGCGTACCCCTTGCGAGCCAGACGCTGCTCCAGGAGCGAGCGGAAGGATTCCTCATCATCAGCGACCAGCAAGTGATAGCTACGCATTGTCCCGCTCCCCCCACTCAGGCAAGGTGATGAACACCACGGTTCCCGCCCCGGGCCGGCTCTGCAAAACCATGTTCCCGCCCAGGCCGGTGATGATGCCGTAGCAGGTCGACAGGCCCAGCCCCGTCCCCTTCCCCGGCGGCTTGGTGGTGAAAAAGGGCTCCATCGCCCGCGGCAGGGTCGCCTCGTCCATGCCCGGGCCGTCGTCGGCCACGGTCATCCCGCCCCGGGAGACCGTCACCGTCACGTGCCCACCGCCCCGCTCTTCAAGGGCATCCAACGAATTGGTGATCAGATTGAGAAAGACCTGCTGAAGCAGATCCCGCGTCGCCCGCACGGAGGGCAGATCCTCCTCCGCCTCCACCGTCACCGCGATCCCCGCCTGCCGGGCTCGGGGGAGCACCAGTTCCACCGTCCGTTGGGCCACGCCGGCGACATCGACCGGCTCCAGCTGGGGCTCCGCCGGCCCCCGCCGGGCGAAGTCCAGCAGATTGGCCGTTATCCCCTTGCACCGCTGCACCTGGCCCCGCAACTGCGCCAGGTAAGCCGCCAGATCACCCGACGCCTCCAGTGCCGCGGCACCTTCTTCGTTTAGCCGATCCCCCAGGTCTTCGGCGTACGCCGAGATCACGGCCAGGGGGTTATTGATTTCGTGCGCCACCCCGGCGGCCAGTTGGCCCACCGCCACCAGCTTTTCTGACTGGCGAACGATCAACTCCATCGCCCGCCGCCGGCGCTGATCCTCGTGCAACTGCGCCGTCATGGCGTTAAACGAGTGCACCAGACGTCCCAGTTCATCCCGCCCGCCTTCGGGGACGCGGACCGTCAGGTCGCCGGCGCCGACCTGGCGGGCGCCCGCCTCCAGCCGCTCCAGCGGCACGGTCAGCTGCAGCCCGAAGACGACCGATAGGATGATGATGACGATCATCAGGACGGCGGCGCCCACGCCGAACCTTACGGCCAGATGCTTGACGGGCGCCATCGCTACGGACAGCGGCGTCTCCGCCACCACCCGCCAGGGCAGACCGGGCACAGCAGCGCCGACGCCCAGGACGAACTCGCCCGTGGCCGACCGGTAGCTCTGCGCCGGGTCGGCGGGGGGCTCAGAGGGCCGGGCGCCGGCCAGCACCAGGCTGAAATCGGTGGCGCCGATCAGGCGGCCCGCCTCATCGGTGATCTGAATCCGGGCGTCGCCGCCGGCAATCTCCGCCGCCAGCGAGCGCAGCGAGGCGCGGGCCAGCAGCGCCCCGGCGCCGCCCGGCAGGATCACCCCGATGCTCACCAGGGGGCGCCCGTCCAGATCCAGCGTGACCGGGCCCAATACCTGACTCCCGCCGACCCCGCCCCCGCCGCTGACCAGGGCGTCCCAGAGCGGCATCCCGCCATACTCCCGGGGAGTGGCCCCGGTCACCACATCCCGGCGGGAAGCCCGCCCCAGCTCCCGGCCCCGGCCATCGGCCAGGGCCACATCTTCGAGATACGGAAGGTCGCGCAGCAGCGTATAGAGCACCCGCTCCTGCTCGGCGGGAACCTGCCGCGTAAGGCGGCTTCCCTCCAGCCGGGCCAGGAGTTCGAGCTGCCCCGTGGCCTGGCGAATTGAGCGGCTGACCTGCTCCGCCACCGCTTGAGCGGCGGCCAGGTTCTGGGCCGCGACGACATCCGCCTGTGCTCCCTGCGCCGATGCGAGCCCGTACCACCCAAACAGGCTGAGCGGCACCACCGACATGACAACGCCGAAGAGGAGCACCTTGACCCGCAGGCGGTTCCACCAGCCCGTCACGGCCCCTCACCTCCCACGGTCCGCGCAAAGGCCAGCCCGACCGGCGACAGAGCAACGCCGAGGCGGGTGGCGACCCGCAGGTCGACGACCAACTCAGGATGGTCAGGCGTCTCCACGGGGACGTTGGCGGGGTTCTGCCCCTGCAGCAGCTTGACCACAAACCGGGCGGACTGGCGCCCCTGATCTTCCATCGATGTGCCGTACGCGGCAAGCAGGCCGCCCTCGCCGCGCAGATCAAGCGGGCCCATTACCGGCAGGCGGAGCCGCTCGAACTCGCCGGCCAGCTGGCGCCCGGCCGACTCGAGTACTGCCGCCGGCAGCAGCAGGGCCGCATCGTATTCGTCGGGGGTCAGCCGCTGCAGTCCGTCCAGGGCCTGCTGCTGCGTCTCAGCGGCGAGCACGCCCACGGTCAGCCCGAGCCGGACGGCTGCGTCTTCCGTCACCGCGAGCGCGTGCTGCCCGGGAATCACGGATGGGTCGTAAATCAGCAGCACCCGGCGCACGTCGGGCAGCAGTTTATGCAACAGCTCCAGCCGCTTGGCGGATAGTTCGGCGTGCTGGTTATCCACGCCCGTCAGGCGCCCCCCGGGGCGGATCAGCGACGCCACCAGGCCGGTCCGGACCGTCGAAGCGACGCCCAGCATCACTACGGGGGGAGCGCCATCCGCCGCCGCCTCCGCTTTCAGGGCGACGGCCTCCACGCCCCCGCCTGCTACGGCGACCGCCGGCCGGCTCTGCATCAGGCGGGTGGCCAGGGCGGACAGCTCCTCCCTGCGCCCCTTGGCGGAGTATACTTCCACTCGCACTTCCGGGTAGCCGAGCTCCTGCAGCCCCTGCCGGAGCCCGTCTACTTTGGGCTGGCGGACGTCGTCGGCCAGGAGCACGGCGACCAGGGGCGGCGCGGGGCGCCCTGCGGTGCAGCCTGATACGGTCAACATTATGACCAGAAGCACAACAATACGTCGCACCCTAAACCACCCCCTCTGAACCACCATAACACATCTGCGCCTGCCGGTGGAACAGGGGCGCTGCGTGCAACCAGGCGGGTGCTCCGGGCGTCATACGTGTGAATTGCTTAAGCCGGAGGGCCGTAACCGATGCACAGAAAGATACAGGCGTTCCTGATCCAGCACGGCTGCGCCGGCGTAGCCGAGCATACCGCCCGGGTCGCCCTCCGGGCCCGCCAGCTGGCCGCCGCCCACGGCGCCGACCCCGACGCCGCCGAGGTGGCGGGATGGCTCCACGACATCGGCAACGTCATTCCCGACGCGGAGCGGGTCGCCGCCGCCCTGGCATACGGCATCCCTGTACTGCCGGAAGAGGCGGCCTGCCCCACCATCCTTCACCAGAAGCTCTCGGCGCGCCTGGCGCGGCGCTACTACGGCATCACCGACGAGGCGGTCCTCGCGGCCGCCGGGTGCCACACCACGCTCCGGCCCGGGGCCGCCCTCCTCGACAAAGTCGTCTTTCTGGCAGACAAGTTGGACTGGGCCGGCCCCCATCGGGAGGCCGTCACCGCGGCCCTCCAGAACTCGATAGATGCGGCCATTCTCACCTGGATACAAAGGCAGCGCTTCCAGGTGATCCACCCCTGGCTGCGGGCCGCAACCGAAGAACTAACCCGCGAGGTGTAAGGCGACATGTTTACCCCCCGCCCCGTCCACCGCTCCCGGCTGCGCATGGCCCTGGGCACCGTGTTCTTCTCCTTACGCCGACATATCAAATGGCGCTTCTCCCGCACCCGGTGGGCGTCCCGTCGCAAAGACCCCGCCACCCTACCCGAAGTGATCTTCGAGCACCGCACGCCGCTTTTCCGCGCCCTGCGCGACGTGCCGCTCCACCTGCAGCAGGGGAAAGTGACGAACCTGAAAATCGCCATCGCCAAAATGGGTGGTATCTGCATCGCGCCGGGCGAAACCTTCTCCTACTGGAAGCTGATCGGCCCGCCCTCCGCCCGCCGGGGCTTCGTCCCCGGCATGGCGCTGCATAACGGCGTCCTTCAGGAAGAGGTCGCCGGCGGGTTGTGCCAGCTCTCCAACCTGCTTTACTGGATGGTTCTGCATACCCCGCTGACGGTGGTGGAACGCTGGCGCCACAACTACGACGTCTTTCCCGACGCCGGGCGCACCCTGCCCTTCGGCAGCGGGGCGACCTGCTTCTACAACTACGTGGACCTGCAGTTCGCCAACTGCACCGACCAGCCGTTCCTCCTGCACCTCTTCATGACGGAGACGCATCTGGTGGGCCAGTGGCGGTCCGACCGGCCGGTCCCGTTCCGCTACCAGGTCTACGAGTCGCACCACGAGTTCCGCCACGAGCCCTGGGGCGGGTACACCAGGCATAACGAACTGCGCCGCAAGGTATTGTCCCGGGCGGGCGAGGAACTCAGCGACCACCTCGTTACCCAGAACCACGCCATCATGATGTACGAACCGCTGCTTACGGACGGCAGCTAACCCGTCCGGTCAGGAGCCGGGCGCCCCGGAGGGGGCCGGAAACCAAAGGCCCCGTGCCGCGACCGGCGTCGCAGCACGGGGCCTCGCTATTACACGTCCGTCGCCACCCAACAGCGGCGCAGAATCTCCATCGCCTCGGCGGTGTCGCCCCAGCCCTGAACTTCCACCGGCTTCCCTTCCAGCGCCTTATAAGCGGCGAAGAAGTACTCGATCTCTTTCAGCACGTGCGCCGGCACATCGTCCAGGCTGTCGTACTGGCGCAGGCGGGGGTCATGCAGCGGCACGGCAATGATCTTCACATCTTCGCCCTTTTCATCGATAGTCTTCAGGCACCCGATCACTTTGCCCGCCACCGCGCAGCCCGGAAACGTCGGGTTGGTGACCAGAATCAGGGCGTCCACAGGGCGCCCGTCCGGGGCGATGGTATCGACGATGAGGCCATAATCCGACGGATAATGGATCGACGAATGCAGCACCCGGTCGAGCCGGACCCGCCGCTTCAGCCGGTCCCAGACATACTTGTTCTGGCTCCCCTTCGGGATCTCGACGATAATCTCCACGATATTCTCACCCACGGATCCTACCTCCCCCTATAGCTGCAGGCCGTCCTCCCTGCCCCCGAAACGGCCCAGCGCCCAGAGCGTCAGCACCGTCAGCCCCGTCAGCACCGACCCGAGGGCCGCCGCCGTTCCGAAGCTGTCCGTCATCACCTGGTTATAGATCTGAATCGACACGGTGGCCGTGCGCCCCGTGTACAGCATGATCGTACTCGAAAGCTCCGAGAGCGTCGAGACCCAACTGACCATCGCCCCCGCGACGGCAGCCGGGAACATGAGCGGCACGGTGATTCGCCAGAACGTCCGGGACGGCGGGGCGCCCAGCGTCAGCGAGGCCTCTTCCACCGCGGGCGACATCTGACGCAGGCCGGCCGCGGCCGACCGCACCGTATAGGCGATGCGCCGCACGACATACGCGATGATCAGGATTGCACCGGTCCCCGTCAGGACCAGCGGCGGGCGCCCCCAGGTCAGCAGCAGCCCGATGCCCAGCACCGTGCCGGGCAGCACCTGCGCCAGAATCAGCAGCCCGTCGAGCGTGCGTGATATGGGACCGGGGCGCCGCACCAACAAGTATCCCACCGCCATGCCGCCGGCAAGCATGGTCAATGTAGCGGCGGCGGAAAACCAGAGCGTGTTGGCAATGGGCGTCGCCATGCGATCGACCATCAGCCGGTAGTTGTCCAGGCCGAACTCACCCGTAAAGAGCGGCCCCCGCGCCCGAATGAACGACGTGACCACCACCACCGCCTGCGGCAGCACAGCCACTCCCGCCACGAGCCAGGCGAACACCACCGCCGAGCCCCGCAGTGCGCCCCGCAACGGCCGCACAGCAGGCGCCCGCAGCGCCTGCATGGCGTAGCTGCGCCCGCTGATCACCCAGCTCTGCAGCAGCAGGGCGCCCAGGGCGATGGCGAGCATCAGCACGCTGCTGGCCGATGCCATGCCTGCGTTGCCCCCGACTTCGCTCAGGAACTCGTTATACGCCAAAATCGGCAGGGTGCGCATCCCTTCGCCAATCAGCATCGGGGTGCCGAAGTCGGCCAGCGTGGTGGTGAAGACCAGCAGCCCGCCCGCCGCAATCGCCGGCAGGCAGAGCGGCAGCGTCACCGTCCAGAGCCGCGTGAGCGGCCGGACGCCCATCGTCTCCGCCGCCTCTTCCAGTGACGGATCGATCCGCTTCAGCGCCGCCACCGTAAGCATGAAGACATAGGCGAAATGATGGATGATGAAGACCAGCAGCACCCCGCCCGGCCCGTAAATGCTGATGCCCTGCAGGCCGAGCAGCTTTGTCATGAACCCCGCCCGCCCGAGCAGCAGAATCCAGGCGTACGCCCCAATGAACGGCGGCGAGAGCAGCGAGAGCACGGCAGCGGCCCGGATGAAGCCCTTGCCGGGGATGTCGTAACGCGACACCAGCACCGCCAGCGGTACGCCGATCAGAATCGATCCGAGCGTGGCGGCAGTGCTGAGCCAGAGGCTGTTGACCAACCCTCTGTAATAGTAGGCCTTGCTGAAAAATCGCACGTAGCTGTCGCCCGCCAGCAGGCTGGAGGCGGTCAGCCGGAGCGTCGGCCAGAGCAGGAACAGCAGCAGAAAGGTGACGGCAACCAGCCCGATGATCGTCCAGCCGCGCCCTTTCATCGGACGGCCCTCCCTGTAGCCACATCAAAGAAGTAAAGCTCTTCGGGCCGGAAAGAGACGACCAGGCGGGCGCCCGGCGGAAAAGAACCGGGCGGCTGGGCGGAGAGCGCCACCACCGATTCGCCGGTGGAGAGCCGCACCCGCACGGCGGCGAAGGCGCCGTGGAACGACTCCTCCTCCACCGTGCCCTTCAGGGCCGTTTCACCCGGGGGCTCCCAGCCCACGGGCAGGGGCTTCAGCATCTCGGGGCGCACGCCCAGCTCCACCGGGCCGGCGGGCGGCGCCTTGAAGCCGCGCTCGAACTGCTTGCCGCCCGCCGTCACCAACTCGCCATTGACTTCAGCCGCCAGAAAAGAGCAGGAGCCGACGAACGCAGCCACGGCCCGGTGGGCGGGGTGGCGGTAGATCGAGACTGGGCTGCCCACCTGCAGAATCCGCCCCGCGTCCATCACGGCGATGCGGTCAGAGATGGCCAGCGCCTCCTCCTGGTCATGGGTGACGTAAATCGTCGTGATGCCGATCCGCTTCTGCAGGCGGCGGATCTCTTCCCGCATGGACTGGCGCAGGCGGGCGTCCAGATTGGAGAGGGGTTCGTCCATCAACAGAACGGCAGGGCGGGTGGCCAGCGCCCGCGCCAGTGCCACCCGCTGCTGCTGCCCGCCGCTGAGCTGATCAGGCCGGCGGGGTCCCAAACCCTGCATCTGCACAAGTTCAAGCGCTTCCGCCACCCGCTCCCGCACTTCCCTGTCCGGCAGCTTGCGGGCCCGCAGGCCGTAGGCGACGTTCTCCGCCACGGACATGTGCGGGAAGATGGCGTAGTTCTGAAAGACCATGCCAATGTTGCGCTGGTAAGCCGGCTCGCCGTCCACCCGGCGGTCGCCGAAATAGAGAGCGCCGGAGTCGGGCGTCTCCAGCCCCGCCAGCAGCCGGAGCAGGGTGGTCTTGCCACACCCGCTCGGCCCCAGCAGCGTAAAGAGTTCGCCCGGTTCAATATCGACGGAGACGCCCGCTACGGCTGTGACTTCATCAAAACGCTTGACTGCGTCTTCGATTCGAACGTGGCTCACGGGCGCCCCTCCCGGTTCCTGTTACTTCGTGATGACGTCCTGCCACTGGCTGAGAATCTCCGTGCGCTTGGCGGAGACCCAGGGCATATCGATGGTGACCAGCTTGATTTCACCGAGCGGCTTGAGCCCAACGGGGGGCGCCACGTCGGTTCGGGCCGGGCGCAGGCCCAGCTTGGCCGCCAGCTCCTGGCCGGTCTTGCTGAACATGAAGTCCATGAACTTGCGGGCGTTCTGCGGGTGCTTGGCGCCCTTGATGACTGCCAGCGAGTCCGGAATGGTTGCCGTGCCTTCGGCGGGGTAGACCATGGCAATCGGGCCGCCGGCCTTGGCGTACTTCCAGACCGAGCTCTCGATGGTCAGGGCGATGGCGTATTCGCCGTCGTTGACACCCTTGGGCGGCAGGCTCGAGGAGCCGAGCACCTTGGCGTTCTTGACCACGCCCTGGACCGTCTGCCAGCCCTGGCCGCCGGTCTCCTTGCCAAAGAGGGTCAGCATATTAACGACCTGGACAAAGGCAGTGCCGCTCTTATTGGCATCCGCCATTGCCAGCTTATCCTTCCACTTGGGGTCCAAAAGGTCCTTCCAGCCCTGTGGGGCGTCGGCCTCTTTGACCAGGTTCTTATTGTACGCGATCACCATGGGGAGCGCGTTGTAGCCGTACCAGATGTTGTCGGGCGACTTGAGGCTGGCGGGGATGGCGGCGTCATCCTTGACCTTGTAGGCTTCAAAGAACTCGCGGTAGGCCTCGTAGGACTCGGCGCCGCCGCCGAGCATCACGTCACCCTGCGGGCCGGCTGCTTCCGCCTTGATGCGGTTCAGCATTTCTCCGGTGCCGGCGAAGACGGTGTCGACTGCAATGCCCGTCTCCTTGGTGAACGCTTCAGCGATGGGGTTGTACAGGTCGGCGCCAAAGGAAGTATAGAGAGTCAGCCGCTTCTCTTCTTCCTTGGGCGCGGCGGGTGCCGCAGGCGCGGGCTCCTGCGGTTTGGTGGAGGCGCATCCGGTGGCCAGGACCATGGCGGCGAGCAGGCCGGCCATCCATTTGAGAGCGATGTTGCGCACGTTTGTTCATCCTCCTGAGAATTGGACTCATCGGTGATAAGTGTGCAGGATGGACCCATCCATTTCAACAGCCAATTCCCGAATGGATTGGATGGATATCACCAAAAAAGATCCGTCCCCCGCTGCGGGGGGCGGATCTTGTGTGGCGCCGGCAGTGCGGGGGCGGACCGGGTTCGTGCGGTTACTTGCGCTGGATTCCCTTGCCGTCGTCCGCGTATTTGATGTTACCGTCATGGTACGTCCAGGCGATGGACCTGAAGGTGAACGAGATCTCCTCCAGCGGCGGGTCGCTTGATGAGGCCGGCTCAATGGTGCTGGGGACCCACATCTGGTAGCCGGTGATCAGGGCTTCCTTCAATTCGACGGTGAAGAACTGCTCGGTCGTGCCGTCACCGGTGGGGTTGGGCCGGAAGAACTTGAACGTGGCCTCCACGTTCCCGCGTTCCACCAGAGCTTTGATCAGCAGGGGCGTTGACTTATCAATCCGCTTGACGCATTTGAAGACCTCGTATTGCCGACCTTTCTCAGTGGAGACGATGGCCTGCTCCACGGAGACGCATTCAATGCTGCCCGCCCGGCCCAGCGACTGCTGGGTCGAATCCCCCTGAATAGCCGCACCGTCGACCTTGAGATATAAGTGTACAGTTTCGGCGGCGAAAGCGGTGGCGACCCCCAGCATGGCCGTCAGCATCAGCACGGCGAAACACAGGAGCCCACGCTTGCTCCAGCGGATCATGGCACTCACCTCATATCCTTATCCGGATATTTCAATTGTACCATGGCAGGTGGAACGTTCCCTTAAAGTTCATGTAAATGCGGCGTTTCGTACCTGGCCGGAGCGATGGGAGGTGCAGCACCCCGCACTGTGCTGATCGGACACTACAACCTGTCGGAAGGGAACACCATCCCGGCGGAAGTGAGCATCATCCCATCGGAAGGGAACATCATCCCATCGGAAGTGAGCACCATCCCAGCGGAAGTGAACATCATCCCGGCCGAAGTGACCATCATCCCATCGGAAGTGAGCGCCATCCCGACGGAAGTGAACATCATCCCGGCGGAAGTGAGCATCATCCCATCGGAAGTGAACAGCACCCTGTAGGAAGTGGATGGCAATTGAAGGCCCGGCGCAACGAATGCGCCGGGCCTTTCTGCTACAGACTATGGCGGAGAGGGAGGGATTCGAACCCTCGGTACGGTTTTGCCGTACACAGCATTTCCAGTGCTGCACCTTCGACCACTCGGACACCTCTCCGTGGTAGAAAGAAAATGGTGGAGCTAAGGGGATTCGAACCCCTGACCTCGTGGGTGCGATCCACGCGCTCTCCCAACTGAGCTATAGCCCCCTGTGAAATTGGCGCGCCCGGCAGGATTCGAACCTACGACCCCTTGATTCGTAGTCAAGTACTCTATCCACTGAGCTACGGGCGCACAAAGATTCGATGGTGTCGGAGGCGGGACTTGAACCCGCACGGTTGCCCATACGCCCCTCAAACGTACGCGTCTGCCAGTTCCGCCACTCCGACAAGAGTGAGTCAGCAAGCGTTATATTACTACAGTCGGGCGCTTTTCGCAAGCGCCCGACCCGAAGTAGTTATTGTGTGAACTGAGGGGCGCCCCTCAGCGCACGCTGAAATCAAAGACGTTCGATTCCACGCTGCCCGGATTGATGACCTGGGCAGTCCAGGCCGCCACCTCAGCGGTGAAATTGGCGTAGATGCGAATTTCCGCGGCGGATATGAACTTTGTGCGCTCGGCGGGAATCCAGAACGGCACCCCAAGACTGGTCAGTTTGACCTGCGCGCCCGGGACAAAGCCGCTGCCCCTGACGGCAGCCCACTGCAGGCCGTTGCGGGCCGGCACCGGGAAGGCGGCTGGATCCACCCCGGTCTGTACCTCCCCCACCTTCCAGCCTTCATGCTCGCTCATGGTACGGGCCATCGCCGCCAGCTGGTCGGCGGTCAAACTCGCCATCGGGGTCTGCCGCGCGAAGCCGGTCCTGGTCACCACGTAACGGATATAGGCTTCCGTATCGTTGCCGTCGGTCTCCGGCGCCCACCTGCCGATGGCCCCTTCTATGGTCCGGAAATGATACGTCGGACCGGTCAGCAAGGCGATCATCGCCTGCCAGCCCATCTGCTCGGTCGGGAAGACGGCCATCTCGTTGTTGATGCCGATGGCGCCGTGCTCAGCGGCCCACGTGCCGCCTCTGATGTTGCCCGGGTTGTTGTTGCGCCACGACTTGGTGCCGTTGACCTTGCAGGTGCCGTCAGGGTAACAGACCTTCATGCCATGATCGAAGGAGACCGACCCGTATGGGCTGACTCCGGCAATCCGCGGCGACGGGCTGCCCGCGGCGGGCGGAGCCGGGGCCGCAGCCGGAGGCTGCGCCGGGTTTGACCCGGTACCGAACTCCGCAAACGACTCGGCCAGGCGGTCGATGACCTGGGTCTCAACCAAGTAGACGCCCGCCCGGTTCAGGTAGAGTATCAGTTCCGTCCGAAACTCCTCGGTCTTGACGAACCGGGCGATCCAGAAGGCGACATCCGGCAAGGCGTTCGGGTCATCGCTCAGCAGATTAAGGTCGATGTGCAGGCGCTGGAGCAGTACCTTCGAGACAGCAGCGGAAAGCAGGTCCTCTGTCAGGGCCTGGTTCGCCTGCTCTGTCCCCCAAGCATACTTGTTGACAGCATAGTCGGTTCCCCTGGTGATCCAGTCGACCACGGCGGCCGCCTTCGGTGACCTGACTGCCAGCCCGAACCCAAGCGCCTCCACACTTCCCGTATAGAGGGCCACGGCGGCCTGCCGGGTGATCGACACGCCGGATTCGGCGATTTCGAGGGCGCCACGCAGCAGCGCCTGGGAGGTGGAGTAGAGGGCACTGGCCTTCTGATAGTGCTGCCGGGCGGCCGCGACATCCCCGCCGTCCAGGGCCCCGCGGGCCGTAAGCAGTTCGTCGCGCGCCAGTCGCCGGTCCTTCATGGCCAGATCGACCAGGTTGTTGTACTTCGCCAGGTGGCGGGAGAGCCAGAGCGAGACCTTCGCACGCCAATCATCGGTCAGCAGGACCGGGTCTTCCTGCACAGCCTTGAGCAGATCCTCAATACCGGTGCGCAGGTGAGTATTCTGTTCCGTCCCTGCCGCCGTGGCAAAGCGCCGGGGCTGGGCGGCCGGGCCATGCGCCTCGCCGTGAATGGCGGTCACCCGCCAGTAAACGTGCGCTCCCGGCGGCCCGTCAACGATCATCGACGTCCCGGCGGTCCAGTGGCTTACCACCATCTCCTGGAAGGCTGCATCCCGGGCCGCCTCCACCAGATATCCGGTGCTGCCGGCAACCTCCTGCCACGCCAGCGTCACGGCGGTGGGGAGTCCGGTCGCCCCGTCGGCGGGCGAGACGAGCACAGGCTGCCCCGGCGTCTGCGCCCCGGCTGCCCCGGGCTGGCGAGGCGTAGTCGAATAGCTCACGGGATTGGCGGTGCCAATCTGGTGGATCAGATCAGCCGCCCGGCCCGGGATTGCGAAGCTGTCCTGATCCGGGATCTCCTCGATCAGGCCCGAATCCCGGTACAACTCGAGGATGCGCACCCAGAAGCGGGCCCGGCGCTCCAGGCGGTGGGAGATCTCATCGATCCGGACCGCCGCATCCTGCACATCGACTTTCAGTTGTTCGGCAGCAGGACAGGCCGGGCGGTAGCGCGCGAGGACCCGCCAGACGCTCGCGATGCCGTGGAGCGCGTTATTGGGATCGGCGGGCCAGAACGGCTCCCGCTGCCCGGCTTCCGCCTGCAGGTCAAGCTCCAGTTCACGAATGGGTGTCGCCTCGACGGCGGCGGCTTCCCGCCGGAGGGCGCCGGCCAATTCTTCGTCGCCGCAGGCACCGGCATCGGCATAGCGGTTGATGCTCCGCGTCAGGGCCCGGAGGACTTCCACAGCCGCTTCGGCGGCGGGGCGCGTCTCCCGGATCTCCCGGCGGTTCGCTTCCCGTTGCTCCTGAAAAGCGGGGTCAAACTGCGGCACGGGCGGCGCCGGCGGCGGGGGAATCTCGGGCGCAAGGGGCGCCCCGGCCCCGGCAGTCGCGGGCAGACTTGCCGGCTGCGGCTGCACATCCGCCAGTTCGGCTGCCAGGGCAGCCCTCGCCTGCTCCAAAGCGGCCCCGGCCGCGGTCAGCCCGGCTTCCGCAGCCGATAGCTCCGCCGCCAATCCCTGGGCCCTGGGCAAGATGCTGTTCGCCCGCTCCCAGTCGTTGTAGCGTCGCTGAAAGTCGCCGGAATCCGGCGCATCGGTTCCGAGGAGTTGGAGGGCGAACGCCGCCCCAACGGCCTTGCCACTGTATGTCACAATCGCCCGCCGGCATTCCAGCTCCGCCGCCGCCTTCTCCATCGCGAGGAGCGCTTTGAGCTGGGGCGGTCTGGTCCGGTTCTCGGTGAGCGCGGCAAGCCAGCGGCCGCTGTCCGGCACGGCCGCGGCGCACTGCTGGGAATACTCATCGGCATAGCGTCTGAACTGATTCATGGCGGACCGCAGGTCATCCGGGCGCCCGCCCCGCAGCAGGTCGCCCACCATCAGCATCGATTCGCGCAGCGACAGGTCGTTGGCCAGGGCATGGAGGTACCGGTCAAGCGCCTGCCGGTAGCTCTGGTACCGGACGATGTACCCGGCGAGCGCGGCGGGCTCCACTGCAGGTGCAGCCGGCGCCGGCGGCACCGGCTGGGTGGGCGGCGCGGCTTGGGCCGCGCCCGCCAGCCCCTCCACCCGCCCCGGCTTGGTACGGCGGTCGGTGCTGCCGTCGCCCAGCTGGCCGTGGGCGTTCTGCCCCCAGGTCCAGACGGAGCCGTCACGCCGCACCGCCACGGAGAAGGACTGGCCCGCCCCAATCTGCACCACGTCGCGCAGCCCCGCCACGCGGGCCGCGGAGGTGCGGCTGTCGGTGCTCCCGTCGCCCAACTGGCCCTGCGAGTTGCCGCCCCAGGTCCAGACGGTGCCGTCGCTGCGCAGGGCCAGGGAATGGCTGTACCCCGCAGCGATGGCCGTCACCTTGGTCAGCCCCGGCACCTGCGCGGGTGTGCGGACCGGAGAGCCCGAGGTGCTCCCGTTGCCGAACTGGCCGTCCGTATTGTAGCCCCAGGCCCACACGGTGCCGTCCGACCGGAGGGCAATGGTATGGCTGGCGCCCGTGGCGACGGCGGTCACCTCACTCAGGCCCGTCACCTGTACGGGGGTGGCGGCGAGTTCCACGGTGGTGCCGTCGCCGAGGAGGCCCCCAAACTGGCCGTTCTCACCCCAGGCCCAGAGGGTGCCGTCAGACTTGAGCGCGTATGTACGGCCGGCGATGGCGCTGGCGAAGATCGCCTTCACCCCGGTCAGACCGGTGACCGGCACCGGAGTGAGTGACATGGCAGACGGCCCGGAATCCCCGTTGCCCAGGCCGCCGTAGCCGCCGTAGCCCCAGGTCCACACGGTGCCGTCCGACTTCAGCGCGGCAGCATGCAGTACCCCGGCCGCAATGGCCTTCACGCCGGTGAGCCCCTGTACCGGTACGGGCTTGCTGCTGTGTGCGGTGCTCCCGTTGCCCAATTGCCCGTAGGAGTTGTCGCCCCACGCCCAGACCGTGCCGTCGGCCTTGAGGGCCAGCGTCTTGTGACCGCCCGCGGCGATGGCCTTCACTCCGGTGAGATCCATCACGGGCACGGGAGTGCCGGAATCGACGGTGGTGTCGTTGCCGAGCCCGCCAAAGTAATTCTGGCCCCAGGCCCAGACGGTGCCGTCCGCCTTCAGCAGTGCGGTATGCTCCCAGCCCTGGGCCGCCTGCGGGCTGGCGCCGGCGTGGGCCCGCCCCGGGCTGACCAGGGGAAGCAGCAGGCAGATGGTCACGGCGAAGGCCAGGAGTCTTCCGCGGCGATTGAACAACTGCATCACGACCTTGATATTTCACGTCTGCCTGATGATTCAACGCCGTGACAGTTCCTCCTGCTTAGAGCCGGCAGGCTGCCTGCTTATCCCTGCAGCAGCCGAACTCCGCGGCCGGGCGGGCATGCAGCCCTTCACGATGGCCAATGACCACCGTTCGCTCCAAAGCCGCCACCTCCGTTCCCACAGAATCAGCGGGGCAGGGCGAGCCGGGCCCGCAGGTAGCGTTGGTCCAGGAGGCGCATGCAGTCGGGCCGCTTCCCTTCCGCCAGCGCCGTAAAATACGTGAGTTGATATAGCGGCAGGGCCGCATAGAGGGGGCTGGAGCACTCCGGCACGCCGGCGGGCAGGAACGTGACCAGATCGGCGCCGGGCAGGCCGTCCGGATCATCGGTGATGGCCCAGATCCGGACCCCGATCTCCGAGAGCGCCAGCGCCAGGCCCCTGGCCTTGGCCATGGCCGGTCCCCGCACCACCGGCAGGACGACCAGGGCGCCCGCCAGCCGGCGCAGCACGCCGTACTCCGCCGGACGGTGGCTGACCAGGGCCAGGGTCTGGTCGGCATCGGGCAGGTCAGCCCGGGCGCCCGACGCCAGATGCAGCGCCAGCGTGGTCACCACTTCCTGCCCGAACGTGCGGCCCAGTTCGGCACCGGCCTGGCTCACAAAATCGGCGACTACATCTAGCAAGCCATTGGGCACGCGCCCGGCGACATCGGCCCGGCGCAGGAGCCGCTGCAGGTAGTAATCCAGGTCGGTCTGAATCAGCCGCTGCAGTTCCCGGGTCTGCAGACCGCTGCCCAGGCAGCCGGTCACCCGCCGGTGCAGCTCACGGTACAGATCGGGCGGTATGTAATCGTCCCGGCGCGACTCCGGGGGGCGCCCGGCAGCGGCGGGCAGATAGAGCCGGTCCTCCACCCCCACCAGCCGCTCGGCTTCCCGCACCGTCTCCCCGGCGCTCAAGTAGGCCACGGCGCTGCGCAGTTCGCCGACGTTGCCCGTGGCCCGGAAGGAGAGCAGGGCCGCCAGGGCCAACGGGCTGACCGAGATCGGAATGCCGACGCGCGACGCTTCTTCCTGCAGGAAAAGCTCGACCAGCGTAAGCCGCTCCCCCAGCGGGCGGGTCTCCAGATCCGGCAAGTTGATCACCACCGGGAACCGGAGCGCGGGTCCTCGGAGGTGGCTCCCACCAGCGTGACGGATGCCTTGTGCGTCCCCCCCGCCCCCAGCGCCCGGTAAACCCCCCGGTCCATCAACAGAAAGAGCATCTCCTGCCCTTCCGGTGGCAGGCGGTGAATCTCGTCGAGGAAGACCAGGCCGCCTTCGCTATCTTTCAGCAGGCCCGGCACATCCCGGTCGGCGCCAGTGAAGGCCCCGCGCACATAGCCGAAAAGCTGTGCCAGCAGCAGCTGGGGGTTGGCAGTATAATCCGCGCAGTTGAAGACGCAGAAGGGGGCGCCCGGGCGCAAGCGCCCGGCCGCGGCGGCATAGCGGTACATCGCTTCGGCCAGCCGGCTCTTGCCGGCGCCCGCGGATCCGGCGATCAGCGTCGGCAGGCCCCGGGGCGGATAGAGCGTGGCTGCCTTCGCCTGCTCGATGGCGGCCCGCAGGCTGCCCTGGGCGCCGACCAGGTCGGCGAACGGGTCGGCGCCCGGCTCGGGGCCCGGGGGCCGAAAGCGCTCGGCGGTGGCGGGCAGCGCATCGCCCGTGGCGGCGAACCGGACCGGGCGCCCGGCGGATTTGGTTGCCAGAACTTCCCGGTACAGCTCGTTCAAGTCCGCGCTGGCATTGTGGCGATGAACCCGGCAACTGCGGCCACTTCCTCTGCGGTCGCTCCGCGTGGGGCTCCCGCGGGAGCCAGCCGCAGGACCGCTTCCAGGACCTTCTGCTTTCGCATGGCGCACGCCTGCGCCAATTGTGTAAGTCGTTCGACTATCGCTTCTCCACGTTGGCGAGAAAAGCCTGTCTGTCAGAAAAGGCGATCGCCGCCCGATGTGCCGGCAGCGATGTCTGCGTCCTTGCTCTTATGTAATTGTAGGCTGCGAATGTGAGACAAGGCTGGGGCGGAAGCCAGCCTGCCGATTCGCCTGTTTTTGGCAGACTGTGTCCGACGGTACGACGCAAACGAGCGGTGAATCCTTGGAATTGGGCGCCAGCCAGCTCAGTAAGCTGCCTGTTATCGGGCTTTTAGAGACCGGATGTCATGGTTTGGCCTGAAGAAAGGCCGTCCTGAGGGCAAAACGGCTACTCGACCACGTTATTCGCCGACAAATTGCTTGCATCTCTCGAGCCCCTTCTACAAAGAAGCGGCGAATCCGGGAAGCCACCCCGGCTGTGACTTGAAAAGCGGCCGGTCAATAGGGCACTCGGCCCCCGACCCTGCGTACATCCTCGTCCAGACTCCGAGCGAAACAGCCATCGCCGCCCACGGGAGGGCGGCGATGCCGGCGTTCGGGGTTCGAGGGATGACCATTACCACCAGTAAACGTTGTTGACCGCGGCCAGGGCCAGGGCGGCTACAGCAGCCAAAGTGACGTACAGCTTCGTCTTCAAGAAAGTACACCCCCTCGGATAGCCAAGTCCGTATCCACTCACACGCCGGGGGCTGGGGCCGCACGGCGGGCAAGACGTTCGGCGCGCGCCCGGAGGACCAGGCGGCAGACGAGCCAGAAGATGCCCACGGCGATGAGGACGTCGCCCGGGCTGACGACCCAGCGGACCAGGGGAATCCAATCGCCCAGCCAGTTCAGAGGATGGCCGGTAAAGAGGGAGTGCTTGGGGAGGGCGCCGGCCAGCAGTTCGGCGGCGACCTGGGGCCGGTTGATTATGTACACGGCCTGCAGCAGGACGGGCATGCGCCCGTGGTTGGCCGCGATCGCGAGCACATTGGTCAGGAAGCCGAGGCCGACGAGGCGCATGGGGAGTGCGGCCCGGTTGGCCCAGAGGAGGACGAGCACCGAGGCCTGCTGGCCCCAGAGCAGGTATGGGCCCCACCCCACGGGGAGGAACCAGATTGCAGCAGCGAGCCCCCCGGAGAGAAAGAAGAAAGGCAGGCCTTTGAGGACCAGGTCCGGCACGCCGCGGCGGGGGATTGGTACGATGGCGCCTACGGCCACGGCCAGGGCGACGACCAGGGCCCAGAGCGTCATGGGTCCACCCCCCAGAAAAACCAACCATCTGGGTCCGATAGTAACACACACGAAATATCTGTTGCAATAGTCTTTTGATCAGAAGTTGCATTTTATCTGTGGGGGGAATGCAGGGTCAGGCCGCTGTTTTTGGGGTGATGGCGGAATTTTTGTCTGACCTATGCGCAAGGGGGCCTCGGGAGGATATGGGGGGAACGTAGAAAGATGCGGCGGGGGAACGCCGGGGTAGACTTGGGGGTATTGCGAGGGGTCGTTGAGCTGTCGGTACAAGGCATGTCGCAGTAGCATTCTGGCGGGTGCCGGCTGGACAGAAAAAGCCCCTTGCGGCCGGATAGCTGCAAGGGACGTCGCAGTTGCGTCGTAGGCGACGCCCTGCAGGGTCGTTTGACGATACTGGCCCCGGGGCGATAAATCTGCTGCGGAGCAAACCACGGCACCCATCCCTTGGGACGGCCCGGACCACTTGCGAGTAGTCTGTGACGATCCTGGTGTGCCTTGTTGCATAAGGGATACAGGCCCTCATCATCGGCTCAGATTGGGACCCCAATGTGGGGAGTTCCAGTCCCCCAAGACCGAGGACTGCTTACCCAGTCCAGCCTGCTCTGCGTAGTGGTCTAGCAAGGGTAGCACCCAAAGCCGGTGCAGCGTACCAAGCTTATAGCCCGGTTCGTTTCGCTGATGGGCCTTGATCGGTGAAAGAGTCACCACTTGCACAGCGCCTTCTTCTGTGACTGGGACATCAAAGAAGAGCCTCTCTATATATCCGTTGGCGACTGCGATGGCGGTCACCGTCCCCAGGGTTCGCGATGGAGAAAAACGCTGATCGGCGGGGACAGTCACATGAGTAGTCCACTTTCCGGCTTTATTGGTCGTCCCGGTCTTCAGCAGTTTTCCGTCCGGACCGATCACCAAGATGCGTGCCCCGGCAATGGCGCTGTACCAGGGTTCCTCCGGAAGCTGTTCGATGGCCCGGAACTCAACGGTTCCTTTCACTTCTCGTTGCGGAGCGGCCGCTGAGGTACTACCGAAGCAGAGATCGGGTGTGCCCAACCAGATTGTCATAAGGATGGCGGCGAAAATGGTCCTTCTCAACACTGTCACCTCATCCAGTAGGGTTTCCGGACTGGACACCACCACTGCGCCATGGGAGGACACAACGAAGCGAAATTCTGCTCTCGCTCAGCGGAAGAACAGGCGGGCCAGCACCGCCGCGGTCTGCGCCCGTGTCGCTGAGAGCCCCGGCCCAAACGTCCCATCCGGGAAGCCGCGCAGCAGACCGTGAGCCGTGAGCGCCTGTACGGCCGGTGCCGCCCAGTCCCACTGCTCAGTCAGATCCGGAAAGTCGGCAGGCTGGGCGGGCTGCGGCAGATTCAGTGCCCGCTGGAGTATCGCGGCCATCTCCGCCCGGTTGATATTGACGTCCGGGTGGAAGTGATTGTTGCTGTCCCCCTGAACCAGGCCCGCGCCACGGGCCTGGCGGATCAGATCGTAGGCCCAGTGGTCGGGCAGGACATCATCAAAGGGCTCCCCGAGCACATCGGGTTGTGGGTAGGCACGCATGACAACGGCCAGAAACTCGGCGCGCCGGATGGGCTGGTCCGGCAGGAAACGCCCATCAGGGTATCCGACGATGAAGTGAGCGTTCGTTGCCACGCTGACCGACCGGAACGCCCAGTGCTGCGGGGAGAGGTCGGAGAACCCGGGCGGGGCGGCGATGGTCGGCCGGAAGATCCGGACCCGGTCCGGCAGGAGAAGCAGGCCGTCTGACTGAGCCGGCGGCGCCGCCGCCGTGCGGATGCGGCCATACGTCCCGACGGCTGCAAACCGCCCGTCACCATACGCGATTCCCATCAAGGCGGCGGTGTCATCAGGCCCCTGCTGCCAGTCGATGCCGTCCCGGGAGGTGAAAACGCGACCCTGGCCGCCACCGACGGTCACATCCCAACCGTTGCCCCGGGCCGCTTCGGAGACGCCCCACATCCAGGGCGCCCGGCTGAGGCTGAAATCCTCGCCGTCATCGGTGGCGAGCATCCCGTTCTCGTGGGCGCTCTGGGCAAAGAAGCGCCCTCCCTGGTAATTGGCCCGCCAGATCGGATCTGATGTGCCCAGGTCCGACTGGCTCCAGGCGACCGCATCTGTGGAGGTGAGGACCACGCCGTCCGCCGGGACGTAATACCACCCCTGGCCATACGCGATATCCCAGAGTGCTGACGTTGTCCCGGAAGATCGCGTCTCCCAGTCGCTGCCATCCGTTGACGTCAGGATCACCCCCGGCCACCCGACCGCCACAAAGCGCCCACCCGCGTACATGAGGCCCAGCAGGTTGACACCGGAGCGGCTTTCTACCCTAGACCAGGCGAGTCCGTCGTCGGAGGTGAGAATCGTGCCCCCGTCGCCGATGGCAACAAACCGCCCTCCCCCGTACCGCACGCGCTTCAGATCGACCGTTGTGCGCGCATTACGCTGGGTCCAGGCAAGTCCGTCGGGCGAAGTGATCACGGTGCCGTACGCACCGACGGCTACAAACCGGTCCGCGCCGTAGGCGATGCTGTAGAGGTGCCCGGGGGAGAGCAGAGGCCGCTCTTCCCAGTTCCCGGTGTCATCCAGCAGGAGGATGGTGCCAGAATTGCCCACGGCGGTAAACTGCCCGTTGACGTAGACGATGCCACGGAGTTCCGCATTTGTACCGGAGGGAACCGCCTCCTAGTGCTCGGCATATGCGGTCTCCCCCATCCTATCTCGGGGCACCGGGGGCTTATGACATACGTGCAGACCAAACCAAAACCACCCCGCCGTCAGCGAGGTGGCTTCTCTTTCCCATGTCCCCCGCAAGGCACCGGTGGGCGGGCTTGTGCGCGACCTAGAAGTCAGGTGAAAATCTCGACCTCACACCTGACAAATGTTTATCGTCCGGCACAAGAAGCCTCGTTTGAACGCCGAAACGAGCCCGAAAAGGGGTTGGAGCGACGAAACAAGGGGAGCAACCCCTGTTTTGGGC
>DASPIW010000062.1:0-75394 GCA_035628915.1 Symbiobacteriaceae bacterium
AGAATGTTGGCCCGGTGGCCGGAACTGTTCATGAGGCTGGTGTGGGCGCCGCTCACGGAGCCGTTCCCGGCGATGTTCTCACCGGCGGTCCGGTAGCTGACGCCGAACCTGGTCAGCATATCAAAGGGAGAGCCGTAGGTCGGGGACTGGTGGCTGAAGTAGTTCCTGTCGATCATATCCTGGCTCTTCAGGCGAGCGACCTTGGTCATTTCCAGGTCTGCCTTCAGTGCAGGCAGACCGGCCTTGGCGCGCTCGCTGTTTACCAGGTTCAGCATCTGCTGCTCCTCGGCGGTCAGTCCCGCCGTGGTCTGAGCCGGGGCCGGGGCGACAGCCGGCTTGGCAGCCGGGGCAGCGGCCTGCGTCACCGGGGCCTTGGCCAGCGTCTGCGGGGCCGGCGCCTGGGCCGCCGGGGCGGCCTGGGCCATCGGCGCCCGGGAAGCCAGCATGTTCCACAGACCCACCCAGTTCACAGTGCGGTAGGCGTAGGTGTACGGCGCACCGGCGGACTTGGTCGGGCAGGTGGCGGCCGAAGCCGGGGCGGCGAAGGCCAGGGTGCTCAGAAGGGCAGCAGAGACGGCGACAGCAGTCATACGGCTGAACTTCACAGGAACCACTCCTCCTCAGGATTATCCCGAAGCTTTCGTGGCTCACACCGAGGAGGAGGAAACGACCTCCTCCCGCAACGCTTACGAGGTTAGCTGACGGGCTCGGGCAGCAGGAAGGTTGCCCTGGCCGCCGACGGATCCGGCGGCCCTCGCCCCGATAGGATGGTTCCCCCGCTTTCGCTTGTGCGAAACTCAGCGAATCAAGGTCGGTTGAGCGCTTCGGTATCCGTAGAATAACGCGATATTATGTAAATGGTCAAACCTAAAATCCTGGAAAGTACATGGGTTCAAGCACATCCATCTGGAGCCAGCGGACCGAAAATAGCACGCGCCGCGCCTACTCCGGAAAGACGCTTTCCGGGGCGCCCATTCGGACCGGGCGGGTGATCCTTTGGCATCAACTTCGCATAATTCCTTCCGTCGGTAGCAGGAATTTCCTGCAGGCGTTAGCGAATGATCAGGAGCCGGCACATTTGTAATCATGCATGAACATCCGTTCAAGCCAATACTGTCCAACTAACTCGGAAGTGACAACCCGTGCGCGACGACCAGCGCGTCTATCTGCTCACTCGCGTGGCCCAACTCTACTACGAGCAGAACGCAACTCAGGAAGCGATCGCGGCCTGCCTCAACCTCTCGCGCCCCACCGTTTCGCGCCTCCTCAAAGAGGCGAGAGAAGAAGGGGTCGTCCAAATCGTAATCCACAGCCCGTTCTGCTTTGTAACCGAACTGGAAGCTGCACTCACCCAGGCTTTCCCGCACCTACGGGCGGCCCGGGTTGTGCGCACGGCGGACCCTTCCGGCGTCGCCCGGGCGGCTGCCGCCTACATTGATCATATTGTGCGCGACGGCGACATGATCGGCGTCGCGTGGGGCACAACCATGGCAGCCGTTGCATCGGCACTGCCCCAGCGCCCTTTGCCTGACGTTACGGTTGTGCAGCTGACGGGCGGCATCGCCCGTTCCGGCGCCGAAGGCAGCGCGCATGACGTGGTCTTCCGCTTCGGCCGTGCCTTCGGGGCTGCCGTTTACTATCTGCACGTACCTGCCGTGGTGGACGGTCCACACGTGCATGACGCACTGGTCGGCAATCAGGAAACGGCTCACGTGTTGGATCTGGGCCGCCGGGCCAACATTGCCGTCTTTGGCATCGGAGTGCCGGACGAGCAGTCCGCTCTGGTCCAGGCCGGGCGCCTTTCCAGTGGAGATTTGGCAAGATTGCATACGCTGGGTGCGGCGGGCGACATTTGCTCACGCTATTTCACAGAGCGCGGCAACCTGTGCGACCCGGCGCTGGATGCCCGCACCATCGGACCGACGTTATCCGAACTGGCAAACAGGGATTACAGCATTGCAGTGGCCCACGGCGTTCACAAAGCTTCCGCCGTCCTGGGCGCCCTGCGCGGCCGCTACTGCAACGTTCTCATTATCGATGAAGCTACTGCTGGTAAGGTAGCGCACCATTCTCAGGAGGGACACAAGTACCATGAATGAGCAACAGCTTGTGGAAACGATCGTCAAGGAAGTCATGGCACAGCTGAAGGATCAGCCCCAGCAAAAGCGCGAAGTCATCTGCAACGTGAGCGCCCGGCACATTCACCTCAGCCAGGCTCACGTTGAAGCCCTCTTCGGCGAAGGCTACCAGCTGACCGTCATGAAGGATCTCATGCAGCCCGGCCAGTACGCCGCCAACGAGATCGTAGCGGTCATCGGACCGAAGGGCACCTTCCCGAAAGTCCGGGTGCTCGGCCCCGCCCGCGGCGACACGCAGCTGGAAATCTCCGCGACGGACGCCCGCACCATCGGCGTTCAGCCCGTGGTCCGCATGAGCGGCAAAATCGAGGGCACCCCGGGCTTCACCATTCAGGGGCCGAAGGGCTCGGTCACCGTCGACAAGGGCGCCATCGTCGCCGCCCGCCACATTCACGCCACCCCGGCGGACGCCGAACGGCTTGGCGTCAAGGACGGCCAGGTCGTCCGGGTCCGCAAGAGCGGCACCCGCGCCCTCACGTTTGATGATGTCGTCTTCCGCGTTCACCCCAACTTCGCCCTGGAAATGCACATCGACACCGATGAAGCCAACGCCGCCTCCGTCAAGGACGGCGACATGCTCGAGATCATCGGTTAGCAGCAAAAGCCCTTTGCGAGAGCGCCTGACCCGCCCCCGGGTCGGGCGCCCCGGCAAGGGGATCTCTTTTGCCCATACATGCCAAATATCCCCTGGTATAGATAATCATCCCAGGGAGGTGTCTGAAAGACATGGCGATGGAAGCACTGGGCATGGTGGAGACGCGGGGCCTCGTCTCGATGATCGAGGCGGCGGACGCCATGGTCAAGGCAGCAAACGTCCAGCTGGTCGGCTGGGAGAAGATCGGTTCCGGCTACGTCACCGCCATCGTGCGGGGCGACGTGGCGGCGGTCAAGTCGGCGGTGGACGCCGGCGCGGCGGCCGCGGCGAAAGTGGGCGAGGTTCTCTCCGTCCACGTCATCCCGCGCCCGCATATGGACCTGGAGCAGGTGCTGCCGATTGCTCTGAAGGAGTAGGGCGTGATACTGGCACGCGTCATCGGCACGGTGGTCGCGACCCGAAAAGATGACCGGCTGAGCGGCTCCAAGCTCCAAATCGTCCAGCCCGTATCGCTCATCGATATGAGCCCCGACGGCAAGGCCCTGGTCGCGGTAGACGCCGTGGGCGCCGGCGAGGGCGAAATCGTCATGGTCTGCGCGGGCTCCTCGGCCCGGCAGACCAGTCGCACCAAGGACACGCCGTGCGATGCCGTGATTATGGCCATCGTCGATTCGCTGGACGTGAGCGGCCGGCAGGTGTTCTCGAAGAGCCAGGAATAGGTGAGGGAAACGAATGCTAGCCAAAGAACAGCTCTCCGCCCTGATTGAGGAGGTTATGCAGAAGCTGGCGGCGCAGGAGGCGGCCCCTGTGCTTGCGGTGCCCGCGGCGGACCCGGTCAATCCGGGGGGTGTGTACGGCACCGTTACCGAGGCGGCAAATGCGGCACGGGCCGCCTTCACGCAGCTGCAGTCGCTTTCGCTGGCGCGGCGCCGACAGATCATCGAGGCCATGCGGTCTGCAGCCCGCGACAAGGCCCGCCCCCTGGCGGAGCACGCCGTGCGGGAGACGGGCCTGGGCCGGGTAGAGGATAAAGTCAGGAAGAACCTGTTCGCTGCGGAGAAAACGCCGGGCGTGGAAGATATCCTCTCTGCCGCCTGGAGCGGCGACGACGGCCTGACGCTGGTGGAGCGGGCGCCCTGGGGGGTCATCGGCTCCATTACGCCGACGACCAACCCGACCTCAACCATCATCAACAACGCCATCAGCCTGGTGGCGGCGGGCAACGCGGCCGTCTTCAACTTCCATCCCATGGCGAAAGCCTGCTGCGCAGCCACAGTGGAGCTGCTGAACGCTGCGATTGCAGGCGCCGGGGGCCCACCGTCGCTGCTGACCTGCGTGGCAGACCCGACCATTGAGACTGCCCAGGAGCTAATGCAGCACCCCGGCATCGACGCCATGCTGGTAACGGGCGGCGGTCCGGTGGTCAGGCTGGCCATGACCTGCGGCAAGAAAGTCTGGGCCGCGGGGCCGGGCAACCCGCCCACGGTGGTGGACGAAACGGCCGACCTGGCAAAGGCCGCCCGGGACATCGTAGACGGCGCCTCCTTTGACAACACCGTCCTCTGCACGGCGGAGAAGGAGTGCTTCGCCGTGGCGTCCATCACAGACACGCTCAAGCGGCTGATGGTGGAGAACGGCGCTTTTGAAGTCAAGTGGTCGGAAGTCGACCGGCTGATGCGGGTGCTCTATCCGGGCGGCGGGGGGCTCAACCGCAAGTACATCGGGAAGGATGCAGCGGTCATCCTCCACGAAGCGGGGCTGACGCCGGGCACCCACACCCGGCTGATCATCTGCGAGGTGCCGCCGGACCATCCCTTCGTCCAGCACGAACTGCTGATGCCCATTCTGCCCATCGTCCGCATGCCGGACGTCAGCAGCGCCATCGATGCGGCCATCAAGGCGGAGAAGGGGCACCGGCACACGGCCTCCATCCATTCGAATGACATCCGGCACATGAGCCGCATGGCCCGGGAGGCGGGCTGCGCCATCTTTGTGAAGAACGGTCCCCATTACAGCGGCCTGGGCATCGGCGGGGAAGGCTTTACGTCGCTCTCTATCGCCGGGTCGACGGGCGACGGCATCACCTCCGCCCGCACCTTTACTCGGGAGCGCCGGTGCGTCATGGTGGGCCACTTCCGGATCGTATGACGCGCATCGCCGTCGGCATCGTCGAAGCGGCAAGCATCGCAGCGGGGGTAAGGGCCGCCGACGCCATGCTCAAGACCGCTCAGGTGGAACTGCTGGACGCCGGGGCCGCGAGCCCTGGCAAGTACATTATCACCGTGGGAGGCGACGTGGCCTCGGTGGCTGCCGCCGTGGAGGCCGGCGTTGCGGAAGCAGGGGCGCAGCTGCTGGGTACCGCCCTGATTGCCCACCTGCACGAGCAAGTGCTGCCTGCCATGCGGGGCGAGTCGACCACAGCCGCGGTACAAGCGGTGGGCGTGGTGGAGACGGCCACAGTCGCCGCGGTAATCAAGGCCGCAGATGCCGCAGCCAAGACCGCCGTCGTTGACTTGCTGGAGCTGCGCATGGCCCGGGGCCTGGGCGGCAAGGGATACGTTACGTTTACGGGCGACGTGGGCTCTGTTCAGGTCGGCGTTGCTGCGGCGGCTGACGCGGCGGCCCGGGACGGGGCCCTGGTCGGGACGGCCGTGGTTCCCGCGCCGCACCCGGACCTGTGGCCCAAACTGAGGAGGGAAGCGTAAATGGCGCTCTTAGCGCTTGGCATGGTTGAGACCCGGGGCTTCGTGGGCTCAGTGGAGGCCGCCGACGCCATGGCAAAGGCGGCCAACGTGCAGGTGGTCGGGCAGGTGCAGATTGGGGCGGCGTACATCACCATCATGTGCCGGGGCGACGTGGGCGCCGTGCGGGCGGCGGTCGACGCGGGCGCAGCTGCCGCCAAGCGGGTGGGGCAGCTGGTTTCCTCGCACGTGATCCCCCGCCCGCACGATGAGCTGGAGAAGGTACTGCCGAAGCCGAAAGCCCCGGCGGGCGCGGCGACCGCCGCAGCTGACTAGCCCATGCGGATCGCGATTGCCAGCGATCACGGGGGTTTTGCCCTCAAGGAAGATCTGAAGGTGTACCTGGCGGAACTCGGGCACCAGGTGGCCGACCTCGGGCCGGGGGACGAACAGGCGGTGGACTATCCCGACTTCGCCGTCCGGGCAGCGGTGGCCGTGGCAGCGGGGCTGGTCGAGCGCGCCGTCATGATCGACGGGGCGGGCATTGGCTCCTGCATGGCCGCCAACAAAGTGCCGGGCTGCCGTGCGGCCATGTGCTACGACCTGTCGACGGCCCTCAACGCCCGCGAGCACAACGACGCCAACCTGCTGACCCTGGGCGGCGGACTGATCGGCCGAAACCTCGCCCGGCAGATCGCAAGGACTTTCCTGGAGACGGACTTCGCGGGCGGGCGCCACGCCCGCCGCGTGGAGAAGATCAAGGCGCTCGACGGGGGGCTCTGCCCGTGATGACCGGCCGGATCATTGGGGTCTGCGTGGCGACGCAGAAAGACCCGAAGCTGACGGGGCGCAAGCTGCTGGTGGTGGAGCCGATCAGGAGCGACGGCACCAGTGCCGGCAAGCCCGCCATCGCCATCGACCTGGTCGGCGCCGGGGCGGGCGAAACGGTCCTGCTGGCCAAGTCCCGCGACGCCTCCCTGGCGTCGGACGATTCGCCCGTAGACCTGGCGGTCATCGCCATTGCCGACGCGATCGTGACGCCGCCCCACCGCCCCATCAGTCCGGCGGAGCGGGGGTTTGGACCGTGCTGATGGGTCGTGTTACGGGGCACATGGTTGCCACGGTCAAACTGGGCTGCTTTCGGGGCGAGAAACTGCTGATTGTCGAGCCGCTGGACCCGGAGGGGCGCCCGGACGGCCCGGAAGTGGTTGCCTGCGACCGGGCCGGCGCCGGTGTCGGAGATCTTGTGCTCCTGTTGCAGGAAGGTGGCTCCTGTCGCGCCGTAATGAACAAGATGGATGCACCTGTTGAAGCTTTAGTTATTGCAGTGATTGACAGGATCAACTTGTAACAGATACGGAGGCAGAGCTATATGGATTGGCAGCAGATCAAAGCGAGAGTGATGGACGAAGTGCTCCGGCAGCTGCAGGCCGAGGGCTCTCATATCGTCAATGAGCAGCCGGCCGCGGTCGTACCGGCTGATTTCCGGACCGATTTTCTGGTCGTGGTTGCGGGTCCCATCACCGACAAGGTCGTGGCCCTGGCGCAGGTGCTTGCCGGCGCCGGCAACGTAACGTTCGTCACTCACGGCGATGCCGGTGCCATCGCTCCGCTGCGCGCCTGCGGCCAGGTGATCACCGAGGGCGCCGAGGAGGCGGCTCGGCGCCTCGCCCAGGGCGCCGGGCGGGTCATCGTGCCGTCCCTATATGTCGGCGTGGCGGCCAAGGTCAGCAATCTGATCGGCGACTGCCTGACGTCCGCCGTGCTGGTGGAGGCGGCGATTTGCGGCAAGCCTGCCGAAGTGGCCCGCGACGGCATGGCCATGCCCGCCGAGGTGAATTGGGCCATCCGCCGGAAGGTGGAGGAAGTCCTCCAGTCCCTGCGCACTTTCGGCTTCGCCGTGACCGATCTGGAGAGTCTTGCGGCCGAGGCAGCTCGCCTGCCCAAGGCCAGCCCTGCGGCCCCGGCCGCGGCACCGGCCCCGGCGGGACCCGCGGCGGATTTCGACCGGGAACTGGCCCGCATGATCGACCACACGCTGCTCAAGCCCGAAGCTACGGCCGAGCAGGTCGCCAAGCTCTGCCGGGAAGCCCGGGAGTACAACTTCATGTCGGTCTGCGTCAACCCGGGCTGGGTGCCCCTGGCGGCGGAACAGCTGCGCGGCTCGGGCGTGAAAGTCTGCACGGTCATCGGCTTCCCGCTCGGCGCCACCATCACCGAATCCAAGGCGTATGAGACGGCCGAGACCATCCGGCAAGGCGCCGCTGAAGTCGACATGGTAATCAACGTGGGCGCCCTGAAATCCGGCCAGTACGACCGGGTGCGCAGCGATATCAAGGCCGTGGTGGAAGCGGCCCGGGGCAAGGCCCTGACCAAGGTGATCATTGAGACGGGCCTGCTTACGGAAGCCGAGAAAGTGAAGGCGTGCGAACTGGCGAAGGAGGCCGGGGCCGACTTCGTCAAGACATCCACGGGCTTCGGCCCCGGCGGCGCCACGCCGGAGGATATCGCCCTCATGCGCCGGACGGTCGGCCCGGAGATGGGCGTAAAGGCCTCGGGCGGCGTGCGGGATTACGACGCGGCCCTGGCCGTGGTGAAGGCGGGCGCCAGCCGCATCGGCGCCAGTGCCTCCATCAACATCGTCAGGCGGGTGAAGCCGCAGCCGGCGCCCGCCAAGGAAAAATACTAGGCATACGCCACGCGGGGCCCCCTCAGTCAGCGAGGGGGCCCCTTGACGCGGATCAGACAGTTCGATTATCATCGAACTGCAAGGTGGTTCGATGGAGGTCGAACATGTATGACATATCGAGTGACAGTCCAGCATTCCCTGGTTTACGAGTTCCTCGTCAGCTTCAAGGCCTACACCGACCGGGCCTCCCACAAGGCCCTGGACCTCGGTCAAGCCTGGGTGCGCGAAGTTGGCCGGCGCCTGCCCGAAGGGTTTGGCGAAATGGCATCCAAGGCTGCGAAAGCTCTGCCCCCCTCCGAACTGACGAAGGTGTGTCCCGCCGGCGATGATCCCCTGGGGCTCATTGAATGGCTGGCCGGCATGCCCGTTGGAGAGCTATACGAGCTCATCGTGCCGTTAGTGGATGATCCGGCGCACATTCCACCCGACCTGGGCAGTGCCAGAGACAGGTTCGTCCAGGCCGGCAGGGTCTGGCATGAGACCTACTTCAGCTCCCTGGACCCCCGAATTCCGGCCGGCCTTGCCCGCAACGCAGAGGCCACCGCTATCTTCGCTCGGGAGCATCTGCCGGCGGAAGCGGTGGAGGCGATTACCCGGGGCATCGTGCTGGATGCGGGTCCGCACATCGCAGACGTCATCCTGATTCCCCAGTACCATTTCCGGCCGTACAATCTGTTTGACTGGACACCGCGCCAGTGCGTCATCGGCTACGCCGCCGACGTGCTGCCCCCGGCGCCGGGCGCCGCCCCACCAGACCTCCGGAACCTGATCCGCGCGCTTGATGACGACAGCCGCCTGCAGATTCTCCGCTTCCTGGCAGGCGGCGTGCGCAGCTTTACTGATGTGGTCAAATTCGCCGGCCTCGCCAAGAGCACGGTACACCACCATATGGTGACCCTCCGGTCATCCGGACTGATCCGAGTCCACGTCCGGCCGGAAGGTGCCGACCGCTACAGCCTGCGCCCCGAAGCCATTGATCACATCTCCCCTCGTCTTTATGCCTTTCTGAAGGAGGAGCAGCCGCATGCCGGCCTATGAGGCGCCAAAGAACGGCTTCCGCACGTTCAGCATCATCTGGGCGACGCAGTCGGTCTCCGTGCTCGGCACCGCCCTGACGCTGTTTGCCATGAACATCTATATCGCACAGGTGCTCTACCCCCTGCCTGAGCAGAAGCCCCAACTGGCGGGGGCGTTCACCATCGTCAACCTGGCAGCCATGATTCCCCAGCTCGTGGCGGCGCCACTGGCGGGCGCCTGGGCAGACCGGCACGACCGGAAGCAGACGATGTTCGTCGCGGATTTGGCCAGCGGCGTCCTGAGTCTCGCGCTCGCGTTCATGTTGCTGCAGGGAACGGTCGAGCTTCCTTTCCTATCTGCCGCCGCCGTGGGCTATGGCCTGCTGGGCGCCTTCCACGGTTCGGCCTTCGACACGGCCTACGCCATGCTGGTGCCCGACCGCCTGTTGCCCCGGGCCAACGCCATGATGCAGACCATGTGGTCGCTCTCCACCATTTTGGCACCGGGCATCGCGGCGTTTCTAATCGCCCTGCCGACCCTTGCCCGGGGCGGCGCCTGGGCCGGGGCCGCAGGCGGGCTGCTGGCCGGCATGAGTGACGGTACGGCCCTGACCGTCATCATCGACGGGGTTACGTTCTTCCTGGCGGCGCTGGTGCTGCCGTTCCTGGACGTGCCCTCGCCGAAGCGGGCGGACCTGGCCCCCGGCGAGTCCGGCAAGCCGCAGCGCTCCATCTGGGCAGACATCAGGGAAGGCGCGGTCTACATATGGCACCGGCGGCCCATGCTCTGGCTGCTGGCAACTTTCACACTCTGCAACATGCTGACCCCCTTTGGCGTGATTCTGCCCCTGGTCGTCAAGTTCAACCTGGCTGCCGACTGGGCGGCCCGCGGCTTCACGCTGGAGACAGCGCTTGCACTCCTCAACACGGTCAACAGCATTGGCGCTGTGGCCGCAGGGGTAGCAATTACGGCCCTCGGCGGGCTCAAACAGCGGCGCGTCCACGGCGTGGTGGTGCCCCTGGCCATCGGTGCGATCCTCCAGATCGCCGTCGGTCTCTCCACCGGTCTTTACGCTGCCGCCGCGCTGATGCTCGTCTTCGGTCTGATCTTTCCCATCGCTAACGTGCATTCCCAATCAATCTGGCAGACGCAGACGCCGCGGGAACTGCAGGGCCGGGTTTTCGCCGTCCGGCGTGTCATCGCCCAGTGCTCCGGTCCCGTGGGCCTCGCCGCCGCAGGCGCACTGGCAGGTCTTTACGATGCAGGGCTGGTCCTGGCAGCCATGGGCGGGTTGTTGGCCGTCTTCATGGTGGCGCAATTGTTCAACCCGCAATTGCTGAAGGTAGAAGATAAAGCCTACCTCGACAATCTGGCGGACCAAATGGCGAGGGCGGCGAACGGCGCCTGACCTGTGGTATGATGGGCCAGGATGGAGGTGACGCCGTGGGCGTTTACAACGCGGAGGCCATCGTGCTCCGAACCCGTGACTTTGACGAGGCTGACAAGATTCTCGTCATGTTGACCCGTGAGGAAGGAAAGATTCAGGCCGTGGCCAAGGGCGCCCGGCGCCCGCGGGGGCGCTACGCGGCCGCCGCCCAGATTTTCACGCAGGTCAAGGCGTCGCTCTATCACGGCCGCAACCTCGACACGCTCAGCCAGGTGGAGATTGTGGAGTCGTTCCGCCACCTGCGGGAAGACCTGCTCCGTATGGCCTACGGCAGCTACATCTGCGAACTGATGGACGAGATGCTCCGGGAAAAGCAGCGGTACGAATCGACCTACCTGCTCCTGCTGACCACCCTGCACCTGCTCAACGAGCCCGACCTGCCGCCCGAGCCCACCCGGCGTGCTTATGAACTGAAGCTGTTCTCGATTCTCGGCTTCCGCCCGAGCTTCGAGGAGTGCGTTGCATGCAACAAACCCCTGGGGCCCGGCCCCGTGGTGCGGTTCGCACCCGCCCTGGGCGGCGTTCTCTGCCCGACCTGCCCCGCGGAGGGCGAAGTCGTGCACCGGCTCTCCCGCGGCACCCTGGAGACGATGAAGCGCCTGTTGGATGGCGATATCCGGAAGGCTTATATGGTGCGCATCGCGGCCGACATGGCCGGCGAGATCGACCGTGCCATTGCCGACTACATCAAGGTCCGCACCGAGCGGCCCCTGAAGTCGAAGGAGTTCCTCGACGAACTGCGGGTTTAGGACATGCACCGCCCGACCATAATCTCTCTTGTGGAGGGGTTATGGATGTTCGGTTTCTCGGTACAGTTGCGCGAGTTGGGACCGCGGGACGGCATCATGCGGGGGGAGTGCGGGCGGTACCGCTGGGAGGCCCGCATGGCCCGGGGGCCCGTCTCCTATGGGCTGGACCCGGCGACGCTCTATAAAGGCCCCGGGCGGATCGTCCGCCTGGTACTTTACGAAGAACTTTCACGGTCGGGTGCCGGACACAAGGTCGCGGCCTTTGACCGGGGCTGGCTGTACGGCCGTAAGGAGCACCTCGCCATCGTGCAGCGCGTGGTGCGGTATCTCGAAAAGCAATAAAGCGAGGGGGCGCCCATGAAGCCAGGGCGCCCCCATGTTTTTACTGCTTGGGAGTGATAACGACCGTCTGCGTCTCCGGCTCCCACTTCACGTCCATATGATAGTTCTCAGATACGAACCGGACCGGCACCAGCGTCCGCCCCCCGAGGATCCTGGCCGGCACGTCCAGGGCCTTCAACGGCTTGCCGTCCAGCGTCGGTACCGGATTGCCGATTTGCAGCTTCAGCACGCTGCCTCCCCGCACTGCCGTCACGGTCTCGGTGGCGCCGTCCCAGGCGATTTCGGCGCCCAGTGCCTCCAAAATGGCCCGGGCCGGTACCAGCGTCCGGTTGTCCAGAATCACCGGGGGCTGATCAAAGTCGATGTACCGGCCGTTCAGCTTCACCCGGATTGCCGAGGCGTCGAAGCTGTAGTTGCGCCGGACCCCTTCCCGGCCGTCCTTGTCGTATGCCACCACGGTCAGCGTGCGCGGGCCCGTGAGCCCGGTCAGGTCCAGATTTGCAGCCCACGGCAGCCGGGTCGCCGCGGCCTTCTGGACACCGTCCAGCAGGTACGCGACCCGCCCGACCCCTGCGGGCAGGTTGACGTAAGCCGCCACCTGCGTAGGACCCAGCAGCGTGGCCTGCTCCATGGGGCGCCAGAAGGAGCGGGCGCCGCCCATCGAGCCCAAGTACCAGTCGTCCGCGGTCACCCGCCTGTACGTTTCGGTCAGTACGTCACTGCCCGAAAGCACATAGTGGCTGGCGCTCGGGACCTGCGGACGCAGCCTGACGTCCACGTTGAAGTACGCGACCGCCTTCATGCGGGGGAAAATCAGAGGCAAATAGCCGTAGAACCGCTCCATCGCTTCAGCGGCCCAGGCCGCTTCGTCGCGGTGCGGTGAGCGGTTGGCCCAGCCGAAGCCGGTCTCCGCAATCATGATGGGTTTGCGGGGCGAGTACAGGTTGTAGATCGCCCGGAATTTATCGACGGGGTTGGCCCGCTTCCCCTGGTAGAACATGTCCGCGTCTTTTTGGAGGGAATTGACGTCACCGCGGAAATAGGGGTCGGTGTACCCGTTAATGCCGACCCAGTCCACATATGCATCACCAGGATAATACAGGTTGTAATCCTGGTCGCCCACGAAGTTCGGCGACCAGACCATCGCCACGTTCGGAGCCTCCTCCCGCATGATGCGCGCCACCAGGGCGAACTTCTGCCGGTACAGCGCCGGATCGCCGTGCCAGGCCGTCCAGGCGCCGTTCATTTCGCCGCCGAACCGGAGGAAGACAGGCCTGCCGAAAGCCTCCAGCTCCCGGGCGAAGTCCCGGAGGTACGGACCGTCCTGCACCGCCGCCAATCCCTCGTCCGGCTCCCATGCCACCTGCAGAGACGGGCTCTTCTGCCAGATGGCGGTGCCCGCCACGCGCCTGGCGGAGTCGTTCCAGCGCACATAAACCAGCGACATGGCGTACGGCTTACCGTAGGCCGCCGCCACGCGAGAGGGGTCGCCGCCCACTGCGGGGTCCAGGTCCAGGGCGCCGCCCAGCAGCGTACCGAAGGCGGGTTCATGCTTGGCAAGCTTGACCGCAGGCGCCCCGTCCGCCGGTCTGGCGACGAAGGCCCGGATCTCCGGGCGCAGCTGCTCCGCCCGGCGCACGTGGGGCAGCATGCCCTCGGCAAAGCTCGGGTCGCTCAACTGGCTCCAGCATTCAATCTCCGCATCATACGCGGCAATGGCTTCCGTCAGGCGCCCCCGTTCGTCGAGGGCCTGGCCGAGCTTGCGCGCATAGTGACCGCAGGCCTCCAGGTCATGGCTGCGCAGCGAATCGACCAGCTTCATCCACAACGCCATGGCCCCTTCCAAATCCCCTGCGTTCTCCTTGTCCCGGGCCGTCACAATCCAGTTCCACTCCTGGCTGGTGACAGCAGCCCGGGCGCCCGCCGGAAAGAGCGCAGCGATGCTCAGCAGAGCTGCCAGGGCGGCAAGGAACCGTCGCACATCGGACCCCTCCTTCATTCAGGCTTGATGCGTAGGCATAATATTCGGGTAACAACATAGTCACAACGGTTAGTTCGTACATTCACAAATACCAGGGTAAACCGGACTAATATGCACTGTTCCACTTATTATGCACACTTGTATGATCAAAGTGCATCCTAATCACAAGGGGGCATGCACTGATTATGGCTTGGGTACAATTGATCGTCGTCCTTTTCTTCCTGCTCCTCGGATGCCGGTATGGTGGCGTCGGCCTCGGAATCTTCGGTGGCATTGGCACCGCAGTGCTTGTGTTCGGGTTCCATCTCAAAGTTGCTTCCCCGCCGATCGATGTCATGCTCATGATTCTGGCAGTAGTCACCGCTGCGGGCGCCATGGAGGCGGCGGGCGGTCTGGAGTACCTCGTCAGCCTGGCTGAGAAGGCCCTCCGCAGCAAACCCAAGTACATCACATTCATGGCCCCGGTTGTCACCTGGTTCTTCACCTTCTTTGCCGGCACCGGTCACGTGGCGTACTCCGTCCTTCCCGTCATTTCGGAAGTAGCCCGCGAAACAAAGATTCGTCCGGAGCGTCCGCTTTCTGTCGCAGTGATCGCATCGCAATTTGCGATTACCGGCAGCCCCATCTCTGCCGCCATGGTCGCCATGGTCAGCATGACCGAGAAGGCGGGCATGACCATTCCCAAGCTGATGCTGATCACCGGCCCGGCCACGTTCCTGGCCTGCATGATCGCCGCCGTTGCCATGAACTACTATGGCAAGGAGATGGAGCAGGATCCCGAGTACCTGCGCCGCCTCGAAGCAGGACTAATCCCGCCGATCAAGCCTGCTTCCGAGCGGGCGAAGGAAGCCTACAAGGCCGATCCGAAGGCTATCGCTTCGGTCATCGTCTTCCTGGTGGCGGCAGTATCGGTCGTTGCGCTGGGCAAGCCCGAGTGGCGGCCTTCCTGGCTCTCCGCCGATGGCAAGACGACGACCTTGCTGGAAATGCAGTATGTTGTGCAGCTTCTGATGCTCTCCGCCGCTGCCATCATGGTCTTCTTCTGCAAGCCCAACCTTGAGAAAGTCGTCAAGGGAAAGGTCTTCCAGGCCGGCGCCACCGCGCTGGTTGCGGTTTTCGGCATCGCGATGATGGGCGATACCTGGTTCCAGGGCAACTCGGCAGCACTGCAGGGCAACCTCAAGGATATGGTCACCGTCGCCCCGTGGCTGTTCGCTTTCGCTCTGTTCGGCCTCTCCGCCCTGGTGAACTCGCAGGGCGCCACGGTCAAGGCGCTGATGCCCATCGGCATCGCCCTGGGCATTCCGGTGCCGTTCCTCGCCGCCATGATGCCCGCCGTCAACGGCTACTGGTTCACCCCGGACTACGGCCCCATCATCGCCGCCGTCCAGTTCGACCAGACCGGCACCACGAAGATTGGCAAGTGGATTTTCAACCACAGCTTCATGCTGCCGGGCATCATTACGATCGTCCTCAGCGTCGTCTTCGGCTTTATCCTGCAGGCGCTCGTCTGGTAAGAACCACACACGCGAAAGGCTCGCCCACTGCTGGGCGAGCCTTTTTGTGCAGAAACGCTTGCTGGCAGGGAATACGAAGCCGCCGGCAGGAAGTGACGTATCCGAGGCAGAAGTGCCGCGGCGAAGGAGTTGAAACGTATGGTCGACAAGGATCTTCCCCGCGAGTGGTCGCCGCTGCTGCAATCCGAATCGGACCGCTGGGTCCGTGCCGGATTGATCACGGCCGAGCAGCGGGCTGCCATTCTAAAGCTTTACCCGGCGCCCGGGGCCGGCGGGCGGGAGCGCACGATCCTGATCTTCACGCTCCTCGGCAGCTTGCTGGTGGGCGCCGGCGTGATCCTCTTCTTTGCCGCGAACTGGCCGGTGCTGCCGGCGTTCGTCAAGGTCGGCGCCATTCTCGCTGCGGTGGTGGGGGCCTATGGATCCGGCTACTATCTGCAGTACGTGCGCGGCAGTTACCCGGGGCTGGGGCACGCACTGATCTTCCTGGGCTCCCTGTTCTACGGGGCCGGCATCTGGCTGGTTGCCCAGATTTTTCACCTGGATACGCACTTTCCCGCCGGGTTCCTATATTGGGGGCTGGGCGTGCTGCCCGTCGTGGCGGCGACCCGGTCGATCTGGGTGCTCTACCTGGGCACGTTCGTGTTGGGCGTCTGGACGGTTTCGGAGCAATCGTACACGCTTACCTACAACTGGTTCTTCCCCGTGCTGATGGTCGGAGCCGTGGCGCCGCTGGCCCGGTGGGTCAAATCGGCCCTGGCGGAGGCGGGCGTCCTGTTCGGGCTCTTCGTCTGGTTCATGATCGGCGTGCTTTCCCACCTGACCAACTCATCCGGCAATCCGGAACCGTTCATGGTCGCCCGCATGCTCCTCCTGTTCGGCGGCGCGGTCCTGACCGCCGGTCTGGCCCGGCTGGGCGATGAACGGACCTACTTCGGCCTGGGCGGAGCGATGGCCCTGGCCGGCGCCTACATGCTGACGTTCCGGTGGGGCTTCCTCGGCGATGATATGCGAATCCCTTCGCTCACTGCGGGCACTGCATTTCACAACGCCGGCCTGGCGGTCCTGGTCGGCGGCATGGTTGCGGCTGCGGTCGTCCTGTGGCGGAGGGGCGGCGCCGAACGCATCGGGCTGGCGGCAACGGCGGCGGCGCCCGTGTTGGCGGCTCTGTCCCTACAATTCCTGGAAACAGTGCCCCGCATGGTCACCTTCAACCTGCTTCTGTTCGCAGGAACTGTGGGCTGGATCGCTCTGGGCATCCGGCGGCGCAACCAGCTGGTGGTCAACCTGGGCCTCGCCGCTTTCGTCGTCCACACGCTGACCCGCTACTTCGACCTGTTCTTTAACGCCATGAGCAAGTCGCTTTTCTTCGTGGTGGGCGGCATTCTGCTGCTGGGCGGCGGCTGGCTGCTGGAGCGGAACCGCCGCCGCTGGATGGGCGAGTGGGGAGGTGGCGGCGATGACAAGTAAGCGCGGGCTCCTGTTCGCGGCGGCCGTCGTCCTGCAGGTGCTCCTGCTGCTGGGCATGGGCGCCCGGCATACCTACACGCTGCAGACCGGCCGCGCTGTGCGCCTGGAGACGGCGCCGGTCGACCCCTGGGAGATCTTCCGGGGCCAGTACGTCGCCTTGAACTACAAAATCTCGCAGATACAGGGCGGCGAGGTGCCAATGATCGGGGCACCGTACCAGCGGGGGCAGCGTATCTGGGTGACGCTGCGGGAGGGCGACCCGTACTGGGTGGCCACTGGCGTCGCCGACCAAAGGCCCGACACTGCAGCCAACGAAGTGGCGATGCAGGCCACCGTCCAGTATTGGATGGATTCCGGCATCGAAGGCCGGCCGCAGGTCAATCTCCGCTACGGAATCGAGCAGTTCTTCGTGCCGGAGGGGGAGGGGCCGCCGCTGGAGCAGCAGCGCCTGAGGATTTCCGTGGAGGCCGCCGTCGACCGCTTCGGGCGGGCGGCGATCAAACGGGTCTTCGTGGACGACAAGGAGATTCAGTGGCGCTGACCGTGCATGGGAACAGAAACTTCTTGACAGACTAGTAGAGCATTTGGTAGATTCTTGGTTACAGCGATGAACGGGAAGAGTACCCGAAGGGTCGCCACTTCAGAGAGCCCTGCACCTGGTGCAAGCGGGGCGTGGCGGCGGCGGGGAACGGCGCCCGGGAGCCACAACGCCATACCTCAAGGTGGGCGCCGCCCCGGGGTGCCAATCAGGGTGGAACCGCGGGAGCCGCATGCAAGCTCTCGTCCCTGGCCAATCTCAATTGGCCGGAGGCGGGAGCTTTTTGTTTGCCCGTCCGGCCCGCAAAAGGCGCCCAAGCGCCGAGAAGGGAGGAACCGTCCCGTGTACATGCAAGATTTGATTCTGACCATCGACCAGTTCTGGGCGGAGAAAGGCTGCATCGTCGGCCACCCCTATGACATGGAGAAGGGCGCCGGCACCTTCAACCCCCACACCTTCTTCCGCTCGCTGGGACCGGAGCCGTGGAATGTCTGCTACATTGAGCCCTGCCGGCGCCCGGCCGACGGCCGTTACGCCCAGAACCCCAACCGCATGCAGCACTACTTCCAGTACCAGGTGATCATGAAGCCCAGCCCCGAGAACATCCAGGAGATGTACCTCGAAATGCTGGAGCGCATCGGCATCGACCCGAAGAAGCACGACATCCGCTTTGTCGAAGACAACTGGGAAGGCCCCACCCTGGGCGCCTGGGGCCTCGGCTGGGAAGTCTGGTGCGACGGCATGGAGATCACCCAGTTCACCTACTTCCAGCAGGTGGGCGGCTTCGAGTGCAAGCCCGTCTCCGTCGAAATCACCCTGGGCCTGGAGCGGCTCGCCTCGTACATCCAGGGCGTGGACAACGTCTGGGACATCATGTACAACGAGAAGCTCCGCTACAGCGACCTGTTCGAGGCCTCCGAAATCCAGCACTCCATCTACAACTTCGAGCAGGCCGATACGCAGATGCTCTTCACCATGTTCGGCATGTTCGAGTCCGAAGCGAAGCGGCTCCTCAGCCTGGAGAAGCCTCTCGTCTACCCGGGCTACGACTATGTCATGAAGTGCTCCCACACGTTCAACCTGCTGGACGCCCGGGGCGCTATTGCCGTCAGCGAGCGGCAGGGCTACATCCTGCGCGTCCGCAACATGGCCCGCATGGCCGCCAAGGCGTATATCGAGCTCCGCGAGTCGCTCGGCTTCCCGCTGCTCAAGCCGCTGGAAGAGCGGCCGACCTGGGATTCGAAGTACGGCGCGAAGAAGCACGTCGTGGCGCCCGGCCCTGAAGCCAAGCCCGACGAGGAAGGAGGTAAGTAGCCATGGCTGAGACTCGCAATTTGCTGCTGGAGATCGGCACCGAAGAGATCCCATCCCGGTTCTGCCAGCCCGCCCTCGACCAGCTCAAGGCGAACGCCGAAAAGGCCCTTGCCGAGGCGCGCATCGACTTCAAACTGGCGGATGTTTTCGGCACGCCCCGCCGCCTGGTGCTCTATGTGAAGGATATGGCCCTCGTCCAGAAGGACGTGGAAGTTGTCCAGAAAGGCCCCGCCAGGAAAGTCGCCTTCGATGCCAACGGCAACCCGACGGTGCCGATTCAGAAGTTCGCCCAGTCCCAGGGCGTGGCCGTGGAGGACCTGGAAGTCCAGAAGGACGAGAAGGGCAACGAGTATATGTACGCCCGCAAGCTCGTCAAGGGCGAATCCATCGCCAAAGTCCTGCCGCAGCTGCTTTCCGGTCTGGTCCTCTCCATCGAGTGGCCCAAGTCGATGCGCTGGGCGGACCGCTCCATCCGCTACGCCCGGCCCATCCGCTGGATTCTGGCCATGCTGGGCGACCGGCGTGTGCCGTTCGACGTCGACGGCATTCAGACCGGGAACACCACCATGGGCCACCGGGTCCTCGGCCCCGGCGCCCCCATCGAAGTCGAGCATGCCGACGACTACTTCGCCAAGGTGAACAAGGGTTACGTCATGGTCGACCAGAAGGTCCGCAAGCAGGTGATCTGGCAGCAGATCACGACCGTGGCGGCCAAGCTGGGCGGCAAAGTCGAGCCGGACGAGGACCTGCTCGAAGAGCTGAACTGGCTGGTCGAGCAGCCCACGGCTTTCTACGGCGCCTTCTCTGAGGCGTTCCTGGATGTGCCGCCGCTCGTCCTGGTCACCACCATGAAGGAGAACCAGCGTTACTTCCCCGTCTATCGGGACGAGACCTACACCGATCTGCTGCCGTACTTCATCGCTCTGCGCAACGGCGAGCAGGATCACATTGAGATCGTGCGGGCGGGCAACGAGAAGGTGCTGGCCGCCCGCCTCTCCGACGCCCGCTTCTTCTGGGACGAAGACCGCAAGCGTGATCTGGCTTCCTACAACGACAAGCTGAAGGCCGTCGTCTTCCAGGAGAAGCTCGGCACCCAGTACGAGCGGGTGGTCCGGCTGACCGCCCTGGCCGGGCGCATCGCCCAGCTGCTCACCCTGCCCGTCGGCGAGCGGGATCAGGCCGTCAAGGCCGCCCAGCTTTGCAAGGCCGACCTGGTCACCCGCATGGTCTTCGAGTTCCCGGAAGTGCAGGGCTACATGGGCCAGCAGTACCTGCTGCGTGAAGGCGGCGACCCTGCCGTTGCGAAGGCGATTTTCGAGCACTACCTGCCCCGGGGCGCCGGCGACGAACTGCCCCGCACCGGCCCCGGCATCGCCGTGGCGCTGGCCGATAAGCTGGACACCCTGGCGGGCTACTTCTCCATCGGCATGATTCCGACTGGTTCGCAGGACCCGTTCGCCCTGCGCCGGGCCGCCCAGGGCGCCGTCCAGACGATTGTCGAGAACGGCCTGACGGTCGATATCGCCGACCTGTGCGCCCTGGCCATCGAAGGCTACAAGCTGGAAAACCCGCTTGAGATGAAGACCCTGAACGACATGCTGGAGTTCTTCCGGGCCCGCCTCAAGGTGCTCATGGAAGGCCGCAACTACCGGTACGACGTCATCGACGCCGTGCTGTCCGCCGGCTTCCGGAGCCCGTACGACGCCATGCGCCGGGCAGAGGCCCTGCAGAAGATGCTTGGCGAGTCCGAGTTCGCCGCCGTCACCGGCGCCTTCAAGCGGGTCTCCAACCTCGCCTCCAAGGCTGCGGAAGCCGGCGTGGAGCCGGGCGAAGTCGACACGGACCTGCTCGTCGAAGCCGCCGAGCGCGACCTTTACGGTGCCTTCGTGGACGTGCGCCCCGACATGAAACGGGCCCTGGACGCCCTCGATTACGAGCGGTTCTACCGGATTGCCACCCGCCTGAAAGCGCCGGTGGACGCCTTCCTCGACAACGTGCGCGTCAACGCCGACGACCAGAAGGTAAAGGTGAACCGGTACAGCCTCCTGACCGCTGTAGGAGGGCTGCTGTCGGCGCCGGCCGACCTGGGCCGCCTGGCCGGGTAAATCAGCATGACAAAAGAACCGCAGTCAGCACTGACTGCGGTTCTCCTGTTAGTCGGGCCCAGCGCCCCCCTATCCGGACTTCCTGCGGAACACCCTTCCCATGCAGCCCAACAAAAAAGAGTGCTCCTCCACCATGGAGGAGCACTCTGACAAGAGACTGTACTGGGATTCAGGCACTTACTCTCGGTTTTCCGGTCACTTCCCCTGCAGCTTCGACCTCGACACGCACTCGGTCCGCGCAATCCTGGCAGACGAACGCGACCTGTCTGGCCACCAGGGCTTTCCTGTGTTCCTGGTTGATGGGCAGGATTGCCTTGGCTTCCCCGCACAGAGCACACCGGCGAACCACCGGAACTTGAGACCTGAATCCTGCGCGCTTCCGCATTGCCAACTGAGCTCCATCCTCCTACCAATAGATTGGCGGAAGGACCTGCCGACCGTTGCCGGCCGGTGGCTCCTTCGACCTGCGCTTACGAGGTTAGCTGTCGGATTCGGGCGGTCAAAGTTGCCCTACCCGCCGTGGTCGGCGGGATTCACCCCAAAATTGGTTCCCCCGTTCCCTTTCGGGATTCAGCGTCCAATACCCATGTTACACGATCATTCGTTCTGTGTGAAGTACGGTGCATCAAGAATGGACAAGTTCGTTTCAGGCAGTAAATTCCACCCTCCGCCGGAGGAGTCTTTGCGCGCCCGTTCCTGGCCACCCGTACGCCCACTTTCCTATCGACTTTTCCGTACCACATGAGCGAAAATAGGAACGGTATGACCACTAGCCAGGAAAGGTGGGGTCCCATTGTCCTTCCTCGAACGCATCCAGGCAGCCACACTCGGGTTCAACGGCTATGCGCGCCTGGGACGAGATAATGCCAGCGGTTTCGGCTTCATGGCAGTGATCCTCCTGATTGCCATGACCATCTCCTGCATCTGGAGCACCATTCAATTCACCCGCGGCATGGGCGCCGCTTCAGACGAACTCGCCGGCATTCCGGACTTCACCTTCAGCAACGGGCAGGTCGAGTTTAAGGAGCAGATGCCCTATCAGGTCAAGACCGACGACACCCTGATTGTGATTGACACGACCGGGCAGACCGGACCTGAAGTGCTGAACGGCTACCGGAGCGGCATGCTGATCACCAGGGACCGGCTGTATCAGATCCAGCCGACCGGCGGCATACAGGAAGTCGACCTCAGCACAATCCCGTTCACCCTTAGTAAGGACAGCGTCATCGGGTTTATTCAGAAGCTCTGGATCTTCATTCCGATCGGGTACCTTTTCATGTATGCCTTCCAGCTCGGCTTCAAGGCGCTCGACGCCTGCATCCTCGGGCTCGTCGGCCTGATTTACGGCAGCAGCACGGGGCGCAGGGTCGACTTCGGCCTGGGCTTCAAGCTCGGACTGTACGCTGTCACCATCCCCACGCTGCTGCAGTGGATCATTCCGGGATGGTCGACCGTACCCTTCAGTTCCGCCAAGGGCACCATGGGCTTCCTCGGCTGGTGGGCGATAGCAATTCTCTATCTGATCATGGGCCTGCAGGCATACTTCAAGAATCAGGACGACCAGATGCAAGGTGGCTATTACGCCGGCAATCCGTAACTCTCAACGCAGAATGGCGGCAGGCAACTGCCGCCTTTCCTGTTCGCAGGACCTTGAAGAAACGAGAACATCTATCACCAAGGTCTATCATATAGATAAACCATTGAACGGGTCATAAATTCTTTGTAACCGTCTTTAGCAAAAGTTCAGCGCGGGAATGGATAGGTATGGTATACTCATTACCGTTAACAGGAGGAGAGGCGCGTGTCGACGCGACCTGTCGTGTTCGTGGTCTCCGATTCCGTAGGGGAGACGGCAGACCTGGTGGCCCGTGCCGCCATATCGCAGTTTGGCGGCTCCTCCGTTGAAATCCGCCGGTACCCGATGGTCGACGATCGGGCGACGTTACGCGAGGTCATTGAGGCCGCGCGCAAACAGCCCACGCTCATCGTCTTCACCATCATCGTTCCGGAAGTCCGGGCCGAACTGAAGACCCTGACCATCCAGTACGGCATTCCGTCCGTGGACATCATGGGGCCCATGCTCGACGGGCTGACCAAGGTCCTGGCGCGGACCCCGCTGCTGGAGCCAGGGTTGGTCCACAAGCTTGACGAGGACTACTTCCGGCGTGTCGAAGCGGTCGAGTTCGCCGTCAAGTATGACGACGGCAAGGATCCCCGGGGCTTTCTCAGAGCCGACGTGGTGTTGCTGGGTGTCTCCCGGTCTTCCAAGACCCCTGTGTCCATGTACTTGGCCCACCGGCGGATCAAGGTCGCCAACCTGCCGCTGGTGCCGGAAGTCTCCCTTCCCAAAGAGCTCCTCCAGGTGCCCCCGCTCAAGGTCGTGGGTCTGCGGGTCAGTCCCGACAAACTACATGACATACGCGAAGAGCGCGTGCGCACAATGGGATTAAGAACGGATGCGAATTACGCCAACATGGAGCGCATCCTATTAGAGCTTGACTACGCCGAAGAGGTGTTCAAGAAGGTCGGCTGCCCGGTGATTGATGTGACGAATAAGGCGGTTGAAGAGACTGCCGTTCGAGTTTTGGAGATCATAAACCGAGGAGTGAGATTCGGTGACTAAGAAGTTCGTCTATGCCTTCAACGAAGGCCGCGCAGACATGAAGGCTCTGCTCGGCGGCAAGGGCGCCAACCTCGCCGAAATGACCAACATTGGCCTCCCTGTTCCTCCAGGCTTCACCATCACCACCGAAGTCTGCAACATTTACTCGCAGACCGGCAAGCTGCCCGAGGAAGTTCAGCCGCAGATCGATGAGATGCTGGCTGCCCTCGAAGCCAAGCTGGGCAAGCAGCTCGGCGGCAAGACCAACCCCCTGCTCCTCTCCGTCCGCTCCGGCGCCCCTCTCTCCATGCCCGGCATGATGGATACCATCCTGAACCTCGGCCTGAACGACGAGACCGTCCTTGTGCACGCCGCCAACACCAACAATGAGCGGTTCGCCTGGGACTGCTACCGCCGCTTTATCCAGATGTTCTCCAACGTCGTGCTTGAGACCGGCCTGCACAACTTCGAGCAGATCCTCGAGCAGCACAAGCACAAGGCTGGCGTTACCGCCGACATCGACCTGACCACTGAGAACCTGAAGGCGATCGTGAAGGACTACAAGGCCGCCGTCGTCAAGCTGACCGGCCGGGAGTTCCCGCAGAGCCCGAAGGAGCAGCTCGACATGGCCATCATGGCCGTGTTCCGGTCCTGGAACAACCCCCGTGCTCAGGTCTACCGGAAGATCAACAAGATCTCCGACAGCCTCGGCACCGCCGTCAACGTGCAGTCCATGGTCTTCGGCAACATGGGTATGGACTCCGCCACGGGCGTCGTCTTCACCCGTAACCCGAACTCCGGCGAGAAGGAATTCTACGGCGAGTACCTGCCGAACGCCCAGGGCGAAGACGTCGTGGCCGGCATTCGTACCCCGTACCAGATCGCGCACCTGAAGGAAGAGATGCCCGAGTCCTATGACCAGCTGTTCGAAATGTGCGAGCTGCTGGAGAAGCACTACGGCGACATGCAGGACATCGAGTTCACCATCGAGCGCAGCAAGCTCTTCATGCTGCAGTGCCGCAGCGGCAAGCGCGCTCCCATCGCCGCCATCAAGATCAACGTAGACCTCGCCAAGGAAGGTAAGATCTCAAAGGAGCAGGCCGTTCTGCGCGTGGAGCAGAGCCAGATCGACAAGATCCTGCACCGCGGCATCGACCCCAAGGCGAAGGTTGACATCCTGGCCACCGGTCTGGCCGCCTCTCCGGGCGCCGCCGCCGGTATCGCCGTCTTCGATCCCGAGAAGGCCGAGAAGCTGGTCGCCGCCGGCCAGAAGGTAGTCCTCGTCCGGCCCGAGACCTCGCCTGACGACATCCATGGCATCGTCGTCGCCCAGGGCATCCTGACCTCCCGTGGCGGCATGACCTCCCACGCCGCCATTGTTTCCCGCGGTATGGGCAAGCCCTGCGTTGTCGGCTGCGAGGCCATCAAGATCGATCTGGACAAGGACCAGTTCACCGTGGGCAACCGCGTTGTGAAGGCCGGTGAGTTCATCACCATCGACGGCGCCACCGGCAATGTCATGCTCGGCCTGGTTCCCACCGTCGATCCCAAGATCACCGCCGAGTTCCAGCAGCTGCTCGAGTGGGCCGATGAGATCCGCGTCCTGAAGATCCGCGCCAACGCCGACAACCCGCAGGATGCTGCCAAGGCCCGCGAGTTCGGCGCCGAAGGCATCGGCCTCTGCCGGACTGAGCATATGTTCGGCCAGGGCGGCCACCATCCGGAGCGCATGGAAGTCGCCCGCGAAATGATTCTCGCCGATAACCTCGAGGAGCGGAAGAAGGCCCTCGAGAAGCTGCTGGTCATGCAGCAGCAGGACTTCTACGAAATGTTCAAGGCGATGGCGCCGTACCCCGTCACCATCCGCCTGCTCGATCCGCCTCTGCATGAGTTCCTGCCCGGCGAAGAAGAGCTCGCCATCGAAGTCGCCGTCAACAAGGCGCTCGGCAAGGTCGACAAGGACAAGGAAGCCCTGCTCAAGAAGGTGCGTGCCCTCTCCGAAATCAACCCGATGCTCGGCTTCCGCGGCTGCCGCCTCGGCATGATCTTCCCCGAGATCTCCGAAATGCAGCTGTACGCCATCTTCCAGGCTGCCGCGCAGTGCAACAAGGAAGGCATCGCGGTGGAGCCCGAGATCATGCACCCGCTCATCGGCCACATTAACGAGCTGAAGTTCCTGAGCGACATGACTCACCGCATTGGCAAGGAAGTCATGGAGAAGACGGGCACCAGCTTCAAGTACCTCAACGGCACGATGATCGAGATTCCGCGGGCTGCCATGACCTCCGACGAGATCGCTACCGAAGCCGAGTTCTTCTCCTTCGGCACCAACGACCTGACCCAGACCACCTACGGCTACAGCCGTGACGACGCCGAAGGCAAGTTCCTGGCGCAGTATGTCGAGAAGAAGATCCTCCCCGAGAACCCGTTCGTCACCCTCGACCGCACCGGCGTCGGCGGCCTGATGAAGATCTCCGTCGAAAAGGGCCGCCAGGTCCGCCCGAACATCAAGCTCGGCATCTGCGGCGAGCACGGCGGCGATCCTTCCTCCATCGAGTTCTGCCACCAGCTCGGCCTGACCTACGTCTCCTGCTCCCCGTACCGCGTGCCCGTGGCCCGCATCGCTGCGGCCCAGGCCGCTGCCCGGGCTGCCGGCGGCAAGGCGACCACGTCCACCCTGTAACCCCGGTTGTTGATGTGGGGCCCACCTCGCTTCTCGGAGGTGGGCCCTTGTATGTGGGTCGTTCGGGAAATTTTGCCACGGAGGACACGGAGAACACGGATTACGCGGAATCCCGGACCGCTAACCGAGTGGAAAAGGGAATTTGAGCCACAGACTACCCGGGGTATACGGATGGTAACAACTAAAATAAAATATATATTATTTAATCCGTGGAATCTGTGTAATCCGTGGCCTCCGTGGTAAATTCCCCAATGACCATCAATAATACTAGGTCGAAAAGAGCACCGATATCCACTCCACAATGGGGCCCGAGTTCCAAATGAAAGGCAAACATCGGTTACGCGCCTTAAACTTCGTGATCAGGCGCACATGGAGAAGGAATCAGTATGTACGTGTAGAACCTACATGAGCGCACGAAACGCGCCCAAAAAGCGCCGCCCGGATAACGTTGAAACCCTCACCGCCGCACCAGCCCTGGACCATCCGGCTTGTGGACGGTAAGGGGTTTTCTGCTGTAAAAGGAACTAACCCCCTTTTGAGCGAACATTGTCTGACGTCAGGTAGAGAGGTGGTGACCGGTGGCCCTGCACGACAACCAGGCGTTCAAAGACGAGGTTCGGGCCAAGAACGATATCGTTGAAGTAATCTCGTCATACGTCAAGCTGGAGAAGAGGGGCAACCGGTATGTCGGCCTCTGTCCTTTCCATGGCGAAAAAACCCCCTCTTTCCACGTGATTCCGCAGATGCAGATGTACCACTGCTTCGGCTGCAAGGCCAGCGGTGACGTTTTCAAATTCCTGCAGGAGCGGGAGCACCTGTCGTTCTACGAAGCCCTGGTTCAACTGGCCAAGCGCGCCCGCATCCCGCTGCCCAAAGAAGAGCGCACTCCCGAAGAGGAGAAAGCCTATCGGGAGCGGCGCAGCATGTATGATGCGCTGGAGTTCGCCGCACGCTTCTACCACCATCAGCTCACGGGAGAAGCCGGGAAGGCCGGCCTCGACTATTTGCTGGGGCGCGGCCTTTCGGAAGAGACGATCCGCACGTTCCGGCTTGGCTGGGCGCCCGGGTACGGGAAGCTGACGCAGGCACTGCGCGGCCGATTCGACCCCGAAACCGCCTTGAAGGCCGGGCTGATTTTAACCCGCCGCGAGGGTTCGGGGTACATTGACGCCTTCTTCGACCGCGTCATATTCCCCATTACCGATCTGACTGGGCGGACTATTGGTTTCGGTGGCCGCATACTGCAGGGGAATGGGCCAAAATACAAGAATACATCCGATACGCCTTTGTTCACCAAGCGCCACGTACTGTTCGGCCTCGCCCAGGCGAAGGACGCCATACGTACCCGAAACCAGGCGATTCTCGTCGAAGGATACATGGACGTCATTATGCCCCATCAGGTCGGCATCAAGAACGTCGTGGCGCCCCTGGGCACCGCCCTCACGGAAGAACAATGCAAGCTGCTGCGGCAGCAGGCCGAGCAAGTCGTCGTCGCGTTCGACTCGGACACGGCCGGTCAAATGGCCACGCTGCGCAGCCTGGACATCCTCTACGACCTCGGCTGCGACGTGCGCATCCTACGGCTGCCTGACGGCAAGGACCCGGATGAGTACATCCGTACGCATGGACCGGAAGGGTTCCAGCGTTGCATTGACGAAGCAATGCCATTAGTCGAGTTCAAGCTCCGGCTGGCGATTGAGCGGAACCCGGGTTCGCAGGCGAAGGCTGTCGAAGCCGTGGCGCGGGTCCTGGTCGACCTGAAAAACGACATTCTCCGTGAGGAGTACGTCGGCAAAATCGTCAACATCTTTGCCGAAGGTACCCAAAAACCACCCGACCCCGACCTGAAAAAAGCCATCGACCGGCAGATGAATCGCCTTCTGCACGGCGGCTTCCAGCATAACCTGCCAGATTCCAGGAATAATAGTAGGGACTTGGGGTTAGCTGGGCCCGGGTCCGGACCACAGGTGAACCCACAGGCCGGTCCTGCGCAGGGAAATCCCCTGGCGCTCAAACTTACTCGTGACGACCTGGCCTGGAGGGCGGAGCGCAAGCTCATCCACCTGCTGCTGGAATACCCCGGGTTCGCGGCGCGCATTGAAGCGAGTCTGGGGGACGTTCCGTTCGGCGACCCGACACATCAGACCATTTTCGCGGCGGTCAAGGCCCGGGCCGGCGCCGGCGGCGCTACAGGCCCCACTGCAGCGCAGGTGCTTGACTCGCTGGTTGATCCCGATGCACGGCAGGTGCTGCTGGAACTGGCGGCGAATCCGCCGGTTAGCAGCCACGCGGAACAGGAAGCCGCCGATTGCATCGAGAATCTAATGGAGCATAGGAATTCAAGGAGAATAGCGGACTTGGAGAAGCAGATGCAAACGTACCAGGCGGCTGGGCAGCCGGTTCCGGCCAGCGTGGTTGAAGAGTGGACCCAACGCCAACTCAAAATGAGAAAGCCGTCCAAGTCCTGAGGTGTGTGCGGAAGGGGGGGTAGTCATCGTGGAGTCCAAGGAGATCAAGCTTGAAAACGCCAAGGAACTGGTAAAAGATCTCGTCGTCAAGGGCAAACGGAAGGGCGCCCTCAGTTACGGGGAGATTGCCGACTCGCTTCAGGGCCTGGAACTCGGAGCCGACCAAATGGACGAGATCTACGAAGCCCTGGCCGACGCCGGTATCGACGTGGTCGGCGACCGTGGCGAAGAAACCGTAATTGAAGACGAGCCGGCTGTCATCGCTGATGATGAGGCGGAAGCCGGCATCGAAGACGAAGTCGAAATTGACCTTTCCGTACCGGAAGGGATTGCCATCGATGACCCGGTCCGCATGTACCTAAAGGAGATCGGGCGTGTTCCTCTGCTCTCCGCCGAAGACGAGATCGACCTCGCCAAGCGGATCGAGCAGGGCGACGAGGAGGCCAAGCGGCGCCTGGCCGAAGCCAACCTGCGCCTGGTGGTAAGCATTGCAAAGCGGTATGTCGGGCGCGGCATGCTCTTCCTGGACCTGATCCAGGAAGGCAACCTGGGTCTGATCAAGGCTGTCGAGAAGTTCGACTTCCGCAAGGGCTTCAAGTTCTCCACCTACGCTACCTGGTGGATCCGGCAGGCGATTACCCGGGCCATTGCAGACCAGGCCCGCACCATCCGCATTCCGGTTCACATGGTCGAAACCATCAACAAGCTAATCCGGGTCACCCGGCAGCTGGTGCAGGAACTGGGCCGCGAGCCCCTGCCCGAAGAGATCGCCAACGAAATGGACATTTCGGTGGAGCGGGTCCGCGAAATCCAGAAGATCTCCCAGGAGCCGGTCTCGCTCGAGACGCCCATCGGTGAGGAAGAAGACTCCCACCTCGGCGACTTCATCGAAGACCAGGACGCCCCGGCGCCCGCCGAGGCTGCCTCGTTCCGGCTGCTGAAAGAGCAGCTCGAAGAAGTGCTGGAGACCTTGACGCCCCGTGAAGAGAAGGTACTCCGCCTCCGGTTCGGCCTGGATGACGGTCGGGCCCGGACGCTCGAAGAAGTGGGCCACGTGTTTGGCGTCACCCGCGAGCGCATCCGCCAGATTGAGGCGAAGGCGCTCCGGAAGCTGCGGCATCCCAGCCGGAGCAAGAAGCTGAAGGACTATCTGGACTGACAACCGCAAACGGTCAATTGGAGGCCGCCCGCTACTAACCAGTGCGGGCGGCTTTTTCTGTCTTGACATATTCCTAACCCACCCGCAACGTTACGACAACAAAGGACCGATAACATGAAATTGGCAAATGCGAATGGGGGGACACATCACGCTGTGCGACGGTCGCCCGAGGCGGAGCACGGGGAGGAGCAAGCCCGGGAGGCCGGAGCGGCCCCGAAGATGTGCACCAGGCCGTTGCCGCGGTGAGCGATTCGGCGGGCGGGCTGCGGGCGCTGGCAGAGAGACTTCATGAAGCTGGGAACCGTTTTTCTTAAACAAACAGTAAGAAAAGGTTCCTTCAATCTGAACCAAATCAAAACCGGTTGTTATCACGGCGCTGTTACTTTTCTAGTGGTAGCACACGAAAGCAGTGCTGGACGTTGAAAGGAGATCGGTGTTGATCATGAAGCGTTCGCTGGCAATGGGTGCCGCCCTGACCGCAGTCCTGATGCTCGTTACCGCCTGCGGCGGCGCCCCGAAGAAGACGGAGTCCCCTTCCACGCCCGAACCCGCCGCACCCAAACTGAGCGGGGAGATCAAAGTCGACGGCTCCTCTACGGTCGGACCCATCAGCATCGCGGTGGCCGAAGAGTTTATGAAGGTGAACCGGGACGTCAAGGTCTCCGTCGGCATCTCCGGCACCAGCGGCGGCATGAAGAAGTGGGTCAAGGGCGAGACCGACATGAACGACTCCTCCCGAAAGATTAAGGAGTCCGAAGTTGCAGAGGCTGCGAAGCTGGGTATCGAAGCGCTCGAGCTTCCCGTCGCCTACGACGGCATCTCCGTGGTCGTCAGCAAGGAGAACACCTGGGCCCAGTGCATCACCACGGCCGAGCTGAAGAAAATCTGGGACAAGGACTCCCAGGTCAAGACCTGGCAGGACGTCAACCCCCAGTGGCCCGCTGAGGAACTGAAGCTTTACGGCCCGGGCACCGACTCCGGCACCTTCGAGTATTTCACCGAGCACATCAACGGGAAGGCCCTCCAGAGCCGGGCCGACTACACCGCCTCCGAAGATGACAACGTCCTCGTGAAGGGCGTTACCGGCAACAAGGGCGCCATGGGCTATTTCGGCTACGCCTACTACAAGGAGAACGAGTCCAAGCTCCGGGCGGTCCAGGTCGACGGCGGCAAGGGCTGCACCGCTCCCAACGACGAGACCATCTCCAAGCTCACCTATCCGATTGCCCGCCTGATCTATATCCACCCCAGCAAGAAGGCTCTGGAGCGGCCCGAGGTCAGGGCGTTCGTCAACTTCTATCTGCAGAACGCCGCGACGCTCTCCAAGCAGGTCGGCTACACCCCGCTGGACGCGAAAATGTACGAGGAGTCCCTGGCCAAGGTCAAGTAGCCGCCGAGCAGCCGGCGGGCCCCGGGGAACGCTTCCCGGGACCTCCCGCAGCCCTGGCAGGTTAAGATTCCGCCAAGAAAGGGTGAGCCGTGGTGGCAATCCCGGGTACGGCCTCCCGGCACATGGTCGAGAAGACCGAGGCGACCCGCCGTGCTCGGCAGGTGAGCCGTGAACGGTTGATCGCCCGCCTCCTGCTGGCAAGCGGATGGGTCTCCATTCTGGTCACGGCGGGCATCGTCTTTTCGTTGCTGTTCGAGACAGCGGGCTTCTTCCAACTCGTCACGCTCAGGCAGTTCTTTACCGATCCCAAGTGGACGCCTGCGTTTGATCCTGCTCACTACGGCATTCTGTCGCTGCTGGCGGGCACCACCCTGATCGCCGCCGGCTCGGCACTGGTGGCCGTGCCCCTGGGGCTGGCTTCGGCCATTTACCTGAGCGAATATGCGCCTGAACGCCTGCGCCGGGTGCTGAGGCCGATCATGGAACTGCTGGCCGGCATTCCGACCGTCGTGTATGGGTACTTTGCCCTTACGTTCGTCACCCCGCTGCTCAAGCGGATCATTCCCGACCTGGACGTGTTCAACGCCCTGAGCGCTTTCATCACAGTGGGCATCATGATCACCCCGCTGATCTCGTCCATGAGCGAGGACGCCATGCTGGCCGTGCCCCGTTCGTTGCGGGAGGCGGCGTTCGCGCTGGGCGCCACCCGCCTGGAGGTGGCGCTCAAGGTGGTCCTGCCGGCAGCCTTTTCGGGCGTGATGGCCTCGGTGATTCTGGCCGTCTCCCGGGCGGTCGGCGAGACGATGATTGTCGCGCTGGCAGCCGGCTCCACGCCCAAGCTGACGCTCAATCCGCTCCAGTCGATTCAGACCATGACCGGCTATATTGCACAAATGAGCCAGGGTGACCTCGAAGCCGGTTCGCCGGCCTATAAGGCGATTTACGCCGTCGGCATGTCGCTGTTCTTGATTACGCTGGGGCTCAACTTGTTTGCCAAGTCGATCACCCGCCGCATGGAGAGGGGAGGGCGCCTATGAGCCGGGACTTCCGGGGCCGCCGGGTCCTTCGCAGGCGGATCGATCGCTGGACGCATGGGCTCTTCCTGGCGGCGGTCGGCCTGGCCGTCGGCGTTCTGGGCGTCCTGCTGTGGGACGTTCTCAGCGGCGGCGTGAAGCACCTGGACTGGCAGTTCCTGACCAGCTACGCCTCCCGCTTCTGGCAGCAGGCGGGCATTCTCGCCCCGCTGGCCGGCTCCTTCTACGTCATCGGGCTCACGGCCCTGCTGGCGCTGCCGTTGGGCATCGCAGCCGCCGTTTACCTGGAGTTTTACGCCGGCGACCGTTGGGTCAACCGGCTGATTCAGACCAACATCGCGAACCTGGCCGGTGTCCCGTCCATCGTGTACGGCCTCTTCGGGCTTGCCGTTTTGGTGCGCTTCCTGGGGTTCGACCGCAGTGTCCTGTCGGCCGCACTGACCATGGCGTTCCTGATTCTCCCCGCCGTCATCGTTAATACGCAGGAGGCGCTCCGGGCGGTGCCCCGGACGATCATTCACGGCGCTTACGCGCTGGGCGCCACCAAGTGGCAGACAATCAGCACGGTCGTGCTGCCGTCAGCCGCCGGCGGCATTCTGACCGGCGCCATCCTGGCCCTCTCCCGGGCCCTGGGCGAGACCGCCCCGCTGATCACGGTTGGCGCCTGGGTCTTTCTCACCTACCTGCCCAAGAGCCCGCTGGACGGCTTCACGGTGCTGCCGATTCAGATCTGGTTCTGGTCATCCATGCCCCAGCAGGGGTTCCAGGAGCTGGCCGCCAGCGCCATAATCGTGCTGTTGATCGCGCTCCTGAGCATCAACAGCGTGGCGATCATCCTGCGCAATAAGTACCAGAAGAAGGCGGAGTGGTAGACCATGACGAGGAAGGCACAGGTGGCTCCCGCCTTCGAAACAAACGATCTTAACCTTTACTACGGCACACATCATGCGCTGCACAACATCAGCATGACGATCGGGTCCCGGGCCGTAACGGCAATCATCGGGCCGTCCGGCTGCGGCAAGTCAACGTTCCTGCGCTGCCTCAACCGGATGAACGACCTGATTCCGGGCTGCCGGGTCGAAGGCCGGATCCTGTTCCGGGGGCAGGAGATTTCCGGTGACGGCGTCGATCCCATGGAGGTCCGGTATCGCGTTGGTATGGTCTTTCAAAAGCCGAACCCCTTCCCCAAGTCGATCTACGAAAACGTTGCGTTCGGGCCGCGCATCAACGGGTATGAGGGCGACCTGAACCACATCGTGGAAGGCTCGCTGCGGCGGGCGGCGCTCTGGGAAGAAGTGAAAGACCGCCTCCACGAAAGCGCCTTGTCGCTTTCCGGCGGACAGCAGCAACGGCTCTGCATCGCCCGGGCCCTGGCGGTCGATCCTGAAGTGATTCTCATGGATGAGCCGTGCTCGGCGCTCGATCCCATTTCGACCGGCCATGTAGAAGATCTCATGACGCAATTGAAGCAGGACTACACGATTCTGTTGGTGACCCACAACATGCAGCAGGCCGCCCGGGTGGCGGACGTGACCGCCTTTTTCCTCGGCGGGGACCTGATCGAAATGAACAGTACGAACGTGATTTTCGCAACGCCCCGCGATCAGCGAACCGAGGATTATATTACCGGGCGCTTCGGATAAAAGGGGGGGCGGTCTTGACACGCAGTGCGTTTGAACGGCAGCTTGACCGGTTGCGCAGTGAGCTTCAGCTCATGGGATTTCAGGTGCAGCAGGCCATAGGCCGGGCGGTTGGCGCTCTGGTCAACCGCGACACGGCAGCCGCTATGGCTGTCATCACTGGTGACCTCGAGGTAAACGAGACCTATTCACGGGTGGAGCGGATCTGCCTGGAGCTGCTCGCCCTGCAGCAGCCCATGGCCCGCGACCTGCGGCGCATTGCCTCTGCCCTGAAGGTCATTACCGACCTGGAGCGAATGGCCGACCATGCCGTCGACATCGCACGGGTGGTGGTGCGGCTGGAAGGGTCCACGTTCGTGAAGCCTCTGGTTGACATTCCGGCTATGGCCGAACTTGTTCAGACGATGGTGGAGGAGGCTCTGGTTGCCTTCGTTACCCGGAACCGCGAGCTGGCGCTGGTGATGATCGCCAGGGATCACCAGGTGGACAGCCTCCACCGGCGAGTCATATTGGACCTGCAGGATTTGATGGAGCGTGACCGCACTACCGTGGCGCAGGGCATTCAACTGCTGGCCGTCAGCGGCGCCCTGGAGCGAATCGGCGACCATGCGACCAACGTAGGCGAATGGCTGATTTATGTCGAGACCGGAGAGCGCACCGAGTTGAACCAGTAGGAGGCCGGAGGTGTCGGTGACATGGCGCCCCGAGTTCTTGTAGTCGATCACGATCGTGCTGTACGAAATCTCGCAAGCAAGCACCTGGCTGCCGCCGGGCTGGAGGTGTCCACAGCCGCCGGCGGGCGCCAGGCGCTGGTGGCCATCTCCGGCATGGCTGTCGACATGGTGATACTGGACTTGATGCTGCCAGACATGGATGGTATTGACTTGTGCCGCCAGCTCCGGCGGCGCACGCGCGTGCCATTGCTGGTGATGGCCGAAGCGCAGCACGAGGTGGAGCGGTACCTCGCCCTGGAGGTGGGCGCAGATGATTTTCTCATCAAGCCGCTGGTTACTCGGGAGTTCAGCATCCGGGTGCGGGCGCATCTGCGCCGCTGGCTGTGGCAACAGGAAGCGACGCCGCAAACGGATCCCGAGCTTTTGCGGGTCGGAGAGTTGCTGCTCGACTTGTCCGGCCGCCGGGCCAGCCTGCGCGGGAATCCCCTCCATCTGACGCCGACCGAGTTTCACCTGCTGCGGGTGCTCTGCCAGGCTCCGGGTATCGCCTTTCCACGCGAGCGACTGTTCGCGCTGGCGACGGGGCGCCCGGTCAGTGGCGACGCCCGGCAGGTGGATGTGCATATTCGCTCACTCCGCCTCAAGCTGGAGCTCGACCCGGCGCATCCGCGGTTCTTGCAGACCGTGCGCGGTGCGGGTTACCGGGTTCAGGGGGTACCTTCCGCACCGTGACCGTAGGTTTCTGAGTTCTCCCACGTACTGATCACTTTGCTCTACAGTCGTTAGTCCCCTCAACCGATGTGCGTCACGCAACGAAGTTGTAAGATATGTTACAAGCCGGTTTGAATCTACAGGCACAGGAGGGGGCTAATGTTTCAGAAGATTGGATTGATGGAGATTGCACTGATCGTCGGTGTTGCGCTCCTGATTTTCGGCCCTTCCAAGCTTCCGGGTATTGGTCGGTCGATTGGCGAAGGGCTGCGGGAGTTCAAGAAGTCGATCAAGTCCGTAACGGATGAGGTAACGCCTGCCGTTCAGGAAGTCAAGAAAGAGATCAGCGACGCAAAGCAGCTGTAACCCAGAGGGGGCCGACTGTAGAAATACGGCCGGCCTCTTTTTCGCTGGAGGTGATCCGGCATGTTCGGGCTCGACAAGTGGCTGAAACTGATCGACCCGGAGCCTGTACTGATCAACCAGTCGGCCTGCCTGCGGGCCCGCCATGTCCGGGCTGCCTGCCGCGCCTGCTCCGACATTTGCCCGTCCGGAGCCTTCGGGTTTGCCGACCGGCGGCTGACCGTGGACGCATCCCTGTGCAGTCGGTGCGGACTCTGCCTGGGCGTTTGCCCGACGGCGGCGCTGCAGGTGCGGGTCATCGATGAGGCGGCGCTGGACGGTGCCGTTGACGTGCGGTGCTCGAGAGCGCCGGGCGATGGCGTGGCCGTGCCCTGCCTGGGCGCCCTGTCGCATGACCATCTGGTTGACTTGGGCAGCCGGCGCCCCGGTGTGGCGCTAACAGCAGGGGAGTGCGAGGCCTGTCCGCTGGCACGTGGCGGCACGCTGGCGAAGGCGACGCTGGCAGCGGCGACGGTGACGCTGAAAGCGTTGGACGTAACAGAGCCCCCGCAGTGGCGGACAGCGGCTGCTGGGTATCCGGGGGGTGAACAGGCCGCCGTCAACCGGCGCGAGCTGCTGGCCTTCTGGGGGCGGAGTGCGGTTCAGACTGGACGGAGCCTGCTGCCGGACCGGGAAGTCAACCCGGTGAAGCTCCCGGCAAAGGTGCCGGGCCGCCGCCTGCGCTGGCTGAAGCGATTTACACCGCCTGAGCACGACCGGCGGATTGCGTGGCCCACCAGGGTGGTCCGGGCCGGGTGCAACGGGTGCACCATCTGCGTGGGCTTCTGCCCCACCGGGGCGCTGACGGCGCGGGAAGAAGACGGCAACTGGACGCTCTTGTTCCAGGTGGCATCCTGTGTGGACTGCAAAATGTGCATTAGCTTGTGTCCAAGACGGGTTCTGGAACCAGGGGAGGCGCCGCTGGTCAGGGAGCTGCTCGGCGGCACTTCACAGGACCTTGTCACGGTGGCCGGCGCCGACCGGCCCGTGGCGGGCGGGTTCCGACCCGGCCGATAGCAGACGCAGCCGGGAGGCATTGCATGGCTGAATTCCTGCGCAACAACTTGCCCAACATTCGCTTTATCTACGGCTTAATCTTCTTCACCCTCGGGTTGGCCATCGTTCTGCAGCCCCGGCGCAACAGCGTGTACTATCTCGCAACGGCGCTCAGCTGGCTGTCGGCGTTCGCACTGGTTCACGCCTTTGCGGACTGGGGACTCCTCTTCATTCCGTTCCACCAGAGGGCCGACCACCCGCACGTCATTAACCAGATGCTGTTGGTCCGCGGGATGGCGATCGTACTTTCGTTCGGGCTCCTGTCGCAGTTCGGTCTGTCTTTGCTGCTCGAAAAACGCCCTCGGCTCCGGTGGGTCAACGTAATTCCTTCGGCCGTCACCGGAGTCTTCTTGTTGCTGTATATGTTCGAACTCGGTTCGACATCCGGGGACGATTTCCTGATCACGCGGATCACTTCCCGGTACTTCCTGGGGTTCCCGGCTGCCGTCCTTTCGGCCTGGGGGCTCCTGACTCAGGTGCGGACGCTGAAGCAGGACCAGCTTGCCAAACACGTGGGCTATGTCTACGGCGCTGCCGCCTGCTTTGTCCTCTATAGCATCGTGGGCGGGCTGATCGTCCCTACCGGCGACTTCTTCCCGGCCGATACCTACAACGAAGACACCTTCTTCAGCCTGTTCCATATGCCGGTGGAAGTGGCCCGCGGCCTCGCCGTAGCCGGGCTTACCTACTTCACCGTACGGCTGCTGGATATTTTCCACGTGGAGACGCAGCGCCGGCTCCAGGCCGCGGAGCAAGGCCGGGCACTGCTGTGGGAGCGGGAACGAATTGCCCGCGAACTGCATGACGGCATCATGCAGACGCTCTACGGCACCGGCCTTGGCCTGAAGCAGATGCGCACCCTGGTTTATGACAACGGTCCGCAGGCGGCGATTCTCAACGAGTTAAACCGGGAGATCGGACGCGCGATTGTCCAGATGCGCCGGTTTGTACTGGATCTCAAGGAGCAGAGCGTGACCTGTTCCGATCTGGCGGAGGCCGTTCGCTCCCTCACCCGGGAGGTTGAGCAGTTCGCCGGCATCCGCGTCCAGGTCGATGTTGAGTTTCCGGAGGAGGATGGGATTCGGGTGCCTGCCGGTGTACGGGAGGAGATACTGTCCGTCCTGCGGGAAGGGCTGTCCAACGTGGTTCGCCACTCCGGCGCCGATGAGGTGCGCGTTCTGTGCGCGATTGAAGACGACACGGCACTCCTGCGGATTTCCGACACGGGGTGCGGCTTTGACCCGAGCATCGCCACAGTGGGGCGAGGACTCGAATCTGCCCGGGAGCGGGCAGAGGCGCTCGGGGGGTTCCTGCAGGTACACAGCGCCATCGGGCAAGGGACACAGTTGGTTGCTCACCTGCCGGTTTCACGCACCGGGCGGAGAAGTGGAAAGGGGGCGCGCACATGAACCAGGCGAAGAAGCGGCTGATGGTGGTCGATGACCATGGGATCGTCCGCCTCGGTTTGGTGGCGCTGCTCTCCCAGCAGCCCGACCTGGTGGTGGTGGGTCAGGCCTCGAGTGCGGAGGAAGCCCTGCCCATGATCGCCGAGCTCAAGCCCGATCTGGTCGTGATGGACGTCCGCCTCCCGGGCCGGGACGGAATTGCAGCCTGCCGGGAGACGAAAGCGGTCAGTCCGTCGACCGAAGTGATTGTGCTCTCATCGTTCGCCGAGCCTCAGACGGTGACGGCGGCTTTCATGGCCGGCGCCCGGGGGTATGTGCTGAAAGACCTGGAGAATCACCGTCTGCTGCAGGCGATTCAGACCGTGGCCGCAGGCGGCTCGGCGCTGGATCCCAACCTGGGCGTGGCGCTCGCCCAGGGCATGCAGGCCATGATGAAGGAGAAGCAGGCGCCTCCCCCCGAGCCGCTCTCCAAGCACGACACCGCGATTCTCAAGCTGGTGGCCAAGGGCTTGACCAACCGGGAGATCGGCGACCAGCTCCACCTGAGCGACAAGACCGTCCGAAACTACCTGAGCGAGTTCATGCACAAACACAATCTGCACAACCGTGCCGAAGCAGCCGCCTTCGCCGTCCAGCAAGGCCTGCTCGACCATGTTCGAGTAGGTGTGGGTTAAGGCAATTAATACAGGAACCCCCGGTCCGCTCCAGTAGTAATGGAGCGACCGGGGGTCTTTCAGCGTCGGCACCTAGTTCAGTCCAGACTTATGTCGAGAGTTGACGAACGAAAAGAAGAACGCACCTTCAGCCGTGTGACAGGCCGAAAGTGCGTTCTCTGCTATCCTGGTTTTGGGAGTCGCAGCGGGCCAGCCTCCGAGAGGAGGTGTCCGGATGAGAATCACCATAGAGGTAGATGCATTTACGCTAATCCTCGCGGTGGCAAACATCCTGGCGCTGGCCGCTATCAGGTAGCTTCCTCATTGTGGACAGGTTTTCCGAATTTCAAACTGGCCCGATAGTGGAGGACCCAAGGGGTAGACTTCCTGGTTATGTCCAAGGACGAGTGGCCAAGCAGTAGCGCACAGTATTCCTGGTAATCATCCAGTCAGGAAGAGGGCACTTGATACCTAAAGCTGGGCTACTTTCCTTATGCCCTATCTTGGGGTGGCAGAAGGGTGAAGTGGGTTCACCGGGGACTGGCCGCGCTCCTGGTATGCCACCCAGCCTCTATCACGCACTTTTTCAGGTCATAGCGCTCACTGATGGCGTTGAACAGGGGTTCCAGGTGCCACGCCTCAAGCAGGTGCCCAGTCTCGTGCAGAGATCCACTGCAGCACGCGGAAGAGTGTCAAAATATACAAGTCGCTGGCCGTTTATGGCCTGTATGGATTGAAAACTGAACCGGCTTCCCGGCTCGTACAGGCCCACATTTGCACTTTCGAAGGGGCAAACGACAAGATTCGCCAGACTTCGTGTACTTCCGTTACCTGGGAGGGTATCCAACACCGCGCCGAGGCGGTTCAGTTGTGAAAATCTACAAGGTTTGGAGCCAACGAAGCTTGGATATCTTGACAGCTGACCCCCAGGGGGGCAAACCACGACGACACCGCTTCCCGTGCACCTGCCACGGCAGAGGGGAGGGGTGGGAGGGGGTCGACAGACCCCCTCGCACTTCAAATGTACAGATGTACCTCGCGAAAGGTACATTCACACACGGCGTACTTGGTGCGGATGACACTCAAATCACACCTGCCCGGCATGTGAAAATGGGAGCACAGACCACATCACACAGACTGGAGGTCATCCTATGTCACACACCGTGACGTGGCCCGTCTGGATCGCTCTCTACCTGTACCTGGCAGGCGTGAGCGGCGGCGCGTTCGCTGCTTCCACTGCCGCCTCGTTCCTCGGTGAGCGCTACCGGAACGTCACCCGCTGGGGCGCCTACATCGCTCCCTGGCCCGTGCTCATCGGTACCGGCCTGCTCATCTTCGACCTTGGCTCCCCCATGAAGTTCTACCTGCTCTTCCTCAAGGTCAACCCCCGCTCGGTCATGTCCATGGGCGCCTTCATCCTCTCGCTCTTCGGCGCCATCGCTGTGGCCCACTTTTGGCACCAGCTCTACACCGAAAAGAAGGTCAAGTTCACGCTGCTGCCTGACTCGCTGGTCAAGCTCATCCGCTTCCTCGGCATCCCCCTGGCGGTCGGCATCGGCACGTATACGGGCTTCCTCCTCAACGCCTCCATTGCCGTCACCCTCTGGAACAACGGCGTCCTCCCGCTGATCTTCCTGGCCTCCGCCCTGTCGACCGGCGTCGCCGCCGTCATGGTGGCTGTGGCGCTCAGCAGCAAGTGGAACACCGTCAAGGACGAAGTGCGCAACCTGGCCATCGTCGATGCGGTCCTCATCGGCCTGGAGCTCTTCGCTCTTGCGGCGTACCTGTGGAGCCTGCACGTCGGCAATCTGAAGCAGCAGGCCGCACTCGACTACCTGAACCTGCACTACGGCGTCTGGTTCTGGGGCGGCGTCATCACCGTGGGCCTCCTGCTCCCGCTGTTCCTCAAGGTCTTCACCAAGGGCGAGAGCGCCGCTAAGGCTGCCCTGAACGGCACCCTGGTCCTCTTCGGCGGCCTGGTCCTCCGCATCGTCATCGTCATAGCCGGCCAGATGGCCACTCCGCTGTACTAGGGAGGGACAGAGCACACATGTCAACCAAGCGCTACGGCATGGTCATCGACCTCAGGAGATGCGTCGGCTGCGAGGGCTGCACGGTGGCGTGCAAGTCCGAGAACGGCGTGCCGCTGGGCCACTTCCGGACCTGGGTCCAAAAGCATGAGAAGGGCGTCTTCCCGAACGTTTCCATGCAGTTCGTGCCCAAGCTGTGCAACCACTGCGAAGATCCCGCCTGCGTCAGCGTCTGTCCGACCGGCGCTTCCTTCAAGCGGTCCGAGGACGGCATCGTCCTGATCAACCAGGATGACTGCATCGGCTGCAAATACTGCATGGTCTCCTGCCCTTATGGCGTGCGGTATCTGGACGAATCCAAGGGCGTCGTCGACAAGTGCACCTGGTGCGTCCACCGGGTGGAACAGGGCGTCGTGCCGTCCTGCGTCAACACCTGCATCACCGGCGCCCGCATCTTTGGCGATCTGAACGACCCGCACAGCGATATCGCCAAGTTCATCGCTACCCACCCGGTGCAGCAGCTGAAGCCTGAGGCCGGTCTCGGCCCGAACGTCTACTACGTGGCGCTCGACAAGGACTTCAACACCACACTGGGCAATCGCTAGGGAGGAGGGAAGCCAGGTATGGAACTCAATCGCCGCAACTTCTTGAAGCTCGGTGCTGCCACCGGCGCCCTTGCCTATGTGGGCGGACAGGCCGTGGTCTCTGCCGAGGAGCTGCTCAAGGGCGGGAAGGATTTCGATAAGAAAGGCCAGGCGCGTAAGGCCATTCCCAGTTCCTGCTTCCAGTGCCCGGCCATCTGCGGCATCATCGCTTACGTGGAGAACGGCCGGGTTGTGAAGATCGAAGGCAACCCCGCCCACCCGAACAACCAGGGCACCCTCTGCGCCAAGGGCCAGGCCGGCATCAGCCAGGCGTACGACGCCCAGCGCATTCTCTATCCGATGGTCCAGACCAAGGAGCGCGGCGACAAGACTGGCTGGAAGCGCGTCAGCTGGGACGAGGCGCTGGATCTGGTCGCCAGGCGGATGAAGAAGAACATCGACGAGAAGCGCCCCGACAAGATCTACTTGATGCCCGGCCGCGACCGGTCCGCCGGCTATCTGGCCCGCTTCGCCGCCGCCATCGGTACGCCGCACGTCATCAGCCGCTCCGGCACCTGCTCCCAGTCCAAGAAGGCCGGCTTCATGGAGGCCTGGGGCTATGACTCCAACTGGAACGACTATGCCAACGCCAAGGTGGTCCTGAACTTCGGCCACGGCGTCATGGAAAGCGGCTCGGTCTTCGTCGGCAACTCCAAGCAGGCGGTTAAGGGCATCGTCGAAAACGGAACCTACTTCGTGACGATCGACCCGCGGCTCTCCAACACCGCCGCGAAGTCCAGCGAGTGGGTGCCGATCAAGCCGGGCACCGACCTCGCGATGCTGCTGGCCATGCACTATGTGATCCTGAAGAACAACCTGCAGGATCCCGACATGGCCAAGTGGTTCAACTATCCGCTCGACAAGTACCTGGAGCACCTGGAGAAGAACGGCTACACCCCGGCATGGGCCGAAAAGATCTGCGGTGTGCCCGCTGCCACCATTGAGCGGCTCGCCAAGCTGTTCGCCACCAAGAAGCCCGGCTGTGTAACCGCTTACAAGGGCATTGGCACCCATACCAACGGCGCCATGACCACCAAGGCGGTCATCCTCCTGGCGGCCCTGGTCGGCAACCTGAACGTCAAGGGCGGCACCTTCTACAACAAGACCGCCTCGTTCAAGAATCCCCCCGCCCCGCCGGCCGCCACGGCCAAGAAGACGCCGGCCCTGAAGTCCAACCCGCTCCAGTCGGACGCCAACACCACCCTGTTCGAGAAGTGGTCGGAAGGCGTCGGCGAAGTCGACATGATCATGACCTGGGTCCACAACCCGGTGTACGTCCTCGGCAACGCCCAGCAGAAGATCGATATCCTCAAGGACCGGAAGAAGATCCCGTTCTTCGCGGCCATCGACCTGTTTATGTCCGAGTCCACGGCCCTGGCCGACGTGGTTCTGCCGGACGTCTCCTACCTCGAGCGAAACGACCCCGAGTCGCACTACCCCGTGAGCGGCAAGCCCTGGGTCGCCATCCGCCAGAACGTCCTGAAAGGCGAGAAGCCCATTGGCGAAGGCAAGGAGCAGTGCGAGATTCTCCGGGCGATCGCTCAGAAGCTCGGGCCCGAGTATGGCAAGTACTTCGACATCTCCCGGGAAGAGTACGTCAGGTTCAGCGTCAGGGACTCCCTCCCAGGCTTTGAAGACTGGGGCGGCTACGAGAAGCTGAAGCAGGTTGGCGTGTACGCCTATGAATACCCCACCGGCAAGTTTGAGTACGATGGCCTGGCCAAGAAGACGGTTGCCGACAAGGATCTGGAAGGGACCATCTTCGATGAGAAGACCGGCATTTACTACAAGCCGCTGAAGGACAAGGAAGGCAAGCTCATCGAAAAGGACGGCCAGCCGCAGCCTGACACGGCTGCCGCCGTCGGCATCAAGCTGGAGGATGGCAAGGTCTACAAGGGCTGGAACACCGGCCACAAGAAGATCGGCCTCTTCTCGGAGAAGTGGGAGAAGCAGTTCCCGGGCATGGGCCTGCCGGTCTGGGCGCAAAGCACCACCGTCGCCGAGGCGAAGGAAGGCGAACTGATTCTCTTCCAGTACAAGTTTGCGACAATGACCCACAGCCGCACGTCGAACTGCAAGTGGCTCTCCGAGCTGCGGCACGACAACCCGATCCTCATGAACCCGGCGGATGCCCGGAAGCTGGGCCTCAAGGACGGCGACAAGGTGAAGGTGACGTCCAAGACGAACGCCAAGGTGTTCACGCTGCAGGTCACGGAGGGCGTCATGCCCGGCACTGCGGGCAACGGCTGGGGCCCCGGCCACTGGGAGTACGGCGCGTTCGCCACCGCCGGCGAGGGCGTGACGGCCGAAATGAAGGCCGCCGACCCGGACTATGGCCGGATCTGGTGGAAGGAGAAGGGCACGAACGGCAACTGGCTGCCCGCCCCGGTTACCGACCCCATCGGCGGCTCCCAGGAGTGGGCGACTCCCGTAAAGATCGCAAAGGCCTGATACCCGGGGGAGGACTGGACCTATGGTCGGGAACGCTGATGCTGCCCAGGCGCTGGCCCGCGGCAACATTTACGGCCTGCTGGCCCGGATAACCAGAGCCGAGGTAGATGCAAGCCTGCTGGGGGCCTTCCGCCAGCCGGGGGTGCTGGAGGCGCTGCGGGAGGCCGGGGCTGATCTGGCGCCGGCTCTGGCGGGGGCTGACGACGGCGCCCTGCTTGAGGAACTGGCCACGGCTTACGCGTACCTCTTTCTCCTCAATCTGAGCCCGCACGAGTCCGTGCAGCGGGGCGAGGGGCGGCTGTGGGGCGACCGGACGGTGGCGGCGGGGGCATTCCTGGAGGAGGCCGGCCTGGCCGTCGAAGGCGAGACTTCACTGCTGCCGGACCATATCAGCCTGGAGTTGGCGGTGATGCAGCGGCTGAGCGCCGACGAGGCCGCACGGCTGTCAGCCGGCGATGAGACCGGGGCAGAGGCGCTGCGCTCGTTGCAGAAGCGGTACCTCAAGGAGCACCTCGGTGCCTGGGGCGTCAAGTTCTTCGGCGATGCTGAGCGGGCCGCCAACCATGAGTTCTACCGGCAGCTTTCCCGCCTGGCCCGGGAGTTTCTGCACAGCGATCTGGTCTTCTTTGGCCTGGCATAAGCCTGAACGGCGCCTCCCTGCTTGAGGGAGGCGCCGCCTTCTCACTATCCCTGAAGCTTCTGGCGGAGTAGATCGAACTCCTCAGCCGTAATCTCGCCCTTGGCCAGGCGCATCCGCAGGACCTGCATCGCTTCGGATTCCAACGGCGCACCTGAGCGGGTCCGCTTCCAGGCGAAGTAAGCCACCACGATGGCGCCCATGATCAGCAGGGCATGCAGGCCCATGCCGACCCAACCATGCCAGCCCCACGAGCCATACTGCGGGCCCATCATGCCGTGCATGCCCATCATGCCTCCACGGCCGCCCATCATGCCGTGCATGCCCATCATGCCGCCGCGGGCGCCCATCATCATCATGCCGCCGGGCCCACCCATCCCGAATCCGCCGAAGCCCATGACCAAAAGCCCTGCAGCCAGAATCCACAGCCAGGCGGAGCGGGAAACAGCGCTCTCCCGGCGGGCGGCGAACCAGAGGCCCAAGCCAATCAGAAGCAGCAGCGGCCACATGAACATGTTGACAGTCCCCTTTCTTCACATAGCGCCTGCTTTCATGATACATGCGGATCGTGGAGCCTGCATGACCGGAATGTGGAGTCTGTGTGGAGGACCATACTTTCTCCATACCTCTTGGGTAGGATAGCTCTATGGAGAATCACACTCAGGAGGGTTACAAAATGCGAAAGTGGGCCAAGTTGGTACTAGCCGTGGCAGCCGTGGCAATGCTCGCCGGATGCTCGGCCAAGGCCGGCGCACCGGCTGCTGCCGCCATTACCCTGAACATCGCCAATACGGCGTATGGCACCAGGGAGATTACCGTCGAGAAAGGCAAGACCTATCAGTTGGTGCTTGAGAATCAGGACGTGCAGCTGCACGATTTCTCGATCGACAAGATCGACGCCAAGGTCCAGGAAGCCAAGGAAGAGCACGGGCACGACATGGGCGCCAAAAAGCCTGACCTGCACATTTCTGCCGACGCCGGCAAGACCGGCACGCTGACTTTCACGCCGAACCAGCAGGGTACCTTCACGTACTACTGCTCCGTCGAGGGCCACAAGGAGGCCGGCATGTCGGGCAAGCTGATCGTCAAGTAGCAACGAGCAAAACAAGAGCGCCGCCCGCGGTCCGACGCTGGACCCGGGCGGCGCTCTGTCGTGCGGTCTATTTCAGGGGAAGGGTGAAGGAGAACGTCGACCCCCGGCCTGGCTCGCTTGCCACGCTCACATCCCCGCCGTGGCACCGGATGATCGACCGGACGATGGCCAGGCCCAGGCCCCGGCCCTGGCTGTGCCGCTTGCGGAACCGTTCAAAGACCATGGGCAGGTCCTCGGGCGGAATCCCTTCGCCGGTATCCGCCACGGAGACGACCACCTGACTCCCTTCCCGGCGGGCCGCAACGGTTAGTCGGCCGCCAGCCGGCGTATGGCGGAGGGCGTTGTCCAGCAAGTTGAAGACCACCTGCTGAATCCGCCCGCCGTCGGCCAGCGGCTGCGGAAGGTCGGGCGGCAGATTGACGCTGACCGCGACGCCCTTTTCTTCCGCCTGTGGGAGGATGGCGTCGGCGGCCTGCTGGATGGGCAGGGCCAGGTCCAGTGGCTGCAGATCGAACGAAAGCTGCCCCTCTTCCATCTGCGCCAGATCCATCAAGTCATCGACCAGGCGGCCGAGGCGCACCGATTCTTCCTGCACGATGTGCAGGTACCGGTCGCGGTCTTCGTCGGTCTTTACCAGCCCCTCGGCCACGGCCTGGGCATACCCGCGAATATACGACAGGGGGGTGCGCAGTTCATGGGCCACGTTGGCCAGGAACTCCCGGCGCCGCTTTTCGTACCCTTCCAGCTGGGCCGTCATCTGGTTGACGGCGCCGGCCAACTGCCCCAGTTCGTCGCGGGTAACCACGTCAACCCGAGTGGAAAAATCGCCCCGGGCGATCCGGACGGTGGCCTGCTCAACGGCGATGACGGGCCGCAGCAGGCTGCGGGCAAGCATAAGGGCCAGCCCGGTGCCCAGCAGAAGCGTCATGCCGCCGGCCAGCCACAGGTAGCGGCGGGCCAGGCTGAGCGACTGCTTGACCGGCCCAGCCGGCGCCAGCAGCACGACGGCGCCGAAATTGTGGGGCACCGGCACTGCGGTCACGATGAAGCTGCCCCGGTCCAGAGCGACTTCTCCCACAAAGGTGGAATACGACTGTGCCGCTGCCACCGCCTGCGGCGGAGGGGCAGTGGCTGAGGCGCCCGGAAAGTCGACCGGGTGCCCCCCGCGGTCCAGCACCAGCACCTCGCCGCCTACCATGGCGCCCATCATGGGTGCCATGGTCAGGGTGCCCTTGTCATACGCCAGCAGGTCGGCCAGCTGCTGGCTGTGGTACAGGAGCGGCTCGGTCACCTGGCTGCTGTAGAAATCGGTCAGGAGCTTGCCCAGGGCGATCTCCAGGGGCACCATCACCACCAGAATCAGGGCAGTAAAAGCCAGCCAGAGCTTGGCGACGACGCTAACCCTTCGCATTGGGGTCCTCCACAAACCGATAGCCGATTCCCCACACGGTGGCGATCATGCCGGCGCCGTCCTCCAGCTCTTCCCGCAGGTTCTTGATGTGGCTGTCGACGGTGCGGATGTCGCCCTCGAAGTCGGCGCCCCAGACCCGGTCCAGCAGGCGCTCACGCGGGAACGCCTGGCCGGGATGGGCGGCCAGCAGGGTAAGCAGGTCAAACTCCTTGGGCGTCAGGGAGAGGGCCCGCTCTTTCCAGGTGGCCGACCGCTGTTCGGGGCTGATGACCAGGGGGCCCCGCCGGATGGTCATCTGCCCTTCGGCGGGGCTGCTCGTCCGCCGCAGCACCGCCTGGACCCGGGCCACGAGCTCCCGGCCGTCGAAAGGCTTGGCCACGTAATCGTCGGCGCCCATGCGGAGCCCCTGGACCCGGTCGGGCACGTCGCCCCGGGCGGTCAGCATGATCACGGGCGTGGCCGACTCTTCCCGAATGCGCTGAAGAGTAGCCCAGCCGTCCAGGCCGGGCATCATCACATCAAGCAGAACGAGGGCGGGCGCCTCGGCGTTGAGCTGGCGCAGGGCGGCCAGGCCGTCCTCCGCTTCCAGCACCGTGAACTCAGTCTGCAAGTAGAGCCGGATCAGGTCCCGCATGCGGGGCTCGTCGTCAACGATGAGGATTTTTGGTTTCGCCACCGTACATAGCACCTGCCTCTCCCGCTTCGTCAGGCTCGAACCGTTTCCGTCGGCCACAAAGTCAGGGACGGAAACGGTTCGACCCTTCCTTCAGCTCTCCCCATTAGCTTACCATGGGTCCCGCCCGGTCACCAAGTGCAGCCGCTCGAACAGATCACCCCTGAAGGAGAATGCCCTTCAGGGGTGATGCCTACGTGGTGATGAGCCCCCGGGTGCTGACCAGCGCTTCCCGGAGCAGTTCGCCGGGCCGGTCTCGGAAGACCCGCTGGCAGGTGCCCAGCAGGTCAGCCATGCCCAGCCCGCCCCGCCGCTTCGGCGGCGGCAGTTCGGCCGCGATGCGCTCTGCCGCCGGCCCGAGCCGGGAGAGCGCCTCCGCTTCGCCGGCGGCCAGCAGGGCGCCGATACCCTGCCGGTAGGCGATGGCGGCTAGCGGGTCGGCCTCGCCGGTAGCGAGGAGTCCGGCCCGGGCGCAGCCGTCCGCCAGGGCGGCCAACCGGGCGGCGGTAGGGGCGTCGAGGCCGAGGGCCCCGGCCCGGGTCGCCTCGGCGGGCGAGCCCAGTCCGGAACACTTCAGCGTGCAGCCTTCACACCGGGAGGGTACGCAGGCGGGGGCGGGCAGGAGCACCGCCTTGATCCGCTTGGCGCCCAGGGCGGCGGCAACGCCGCTGCCCCCGGCGTGGTGACCTTCGTGGGCGAGGGTGGCGAAGGGAACCTGGTTTTCGGCTGCGGGGCCGAGAACAAGGGAAGTGAAGCCTTCCCGGGCGAGCCGGGCTTCCGTCTCGGGGACTTCCCGGCCCCAGAGGCCGGCGGCGTCCTCCAGCGTCACATCGCCGGGGCGGATGACCAGGCAGGCCGGCTGCTCCAGCGCGCCGGAGATGACGATTGCGTCGTACCCGGCTTCCTTAAGTGCGGCGGCGAGGCGGCCCCCGAGGCTGGAGCAGACCGTGCGGCCGCCGCCGAGCCGGGCGCCCAGGGCCAGGCGCCCGGCGACGCCGTCGCTGAGCGGCCCGCCGGCCAGGGCCACGTCGCCCCGGCCGTCCGCCAGCAGGCGGGCCACAAACCCGGCGCCGCCCACGTACGACCGCTTCAGCTCCAGGTCCGTCGGGACCGCCTGGGCGACGCCCCTGGTCAGGTCCACATACAGGATCTGATCAGCGTATCGCCACTCAGTCACGGCCCCGTCACCTCCGCGCTCCAATGCTAGTCCGCTGCGGCCTTGCGCACCGGCTTGGCCACCGGCTTGACCAGCGTCTGCACCCGGTCGCCGATGACGCCCGGCAGCTTCTCCGCCATGATCGTGAAGATGACCAGAGTGCCCGCCGTAAAGCCGATGGAGAAGAGCCACTCCAGCAGGCTCGGCCAGTATCCCGCGGCGCCCATCGCCTTGTTCATGCCCGTGAAGACCACGTTCATCCGCAGGGAGATCATCCCATACACCACGGCGGCTGCGGCCAGCGCCAGCTTACTCTTGTCAGCCCGCCAGGCGCCCCGGCTGAGCAGCGCCAGCGGCAGCACGTACCCGACCAGCATCTCGGCCCACCAGAGGTACGCGGAGATATCCGACCGGAAGACCTCGCCGAACGATCCTTCCGCCGCCATCGACCCGAGCCGCCACACGAAGGCGACGCCGAGGGCCACGCCAACCGCGGCGCCCAGCTTGGAGAGCAGCGCACCCTGGAACGGCGTCTTGTAAATACGGCTAGCAGCCCATTCGATCAGAATCGTGACCGAAAGGCCGGCCGCGATGGCCGTCAGCAGGTAGATATAGTTCAGCCAGGGATGATACCAGAGCGGATCGACCCGCTTGCCGGCGATCATGTAGAGCGTGCCCAGGCTGCTCTGGTGCATCGACGAGAGCAGCACGCCGAAGAGGACGAAGCCCGGCGCCACCCAGTGAATGGCGTGCTCGAACTTGTGCGCCCACTGGGCGCTGATCCGCTCAGTCAGCCGGGGAATGTTCTCCACGAACAGCACGATCAGGTAAAGCGCCACGCACCAGGCCACTTCAAAGAGCGCCGAGTGGATGTTGCCCCAGAAGACCAGCGGGTACGGCAGCCGCCACGGCAGGCCGATGTCGAACATCAGGCGGGCGCCCATCGAGATGTAGCAGATGGCTGCCCAGACCACGGACCGGCGCATGATGTACTCGTACTTGTCCGCCTTCAGGAAGTACCGCACGAACGCCATGGTGAAGCCGCTGGCGCCCAGGGGCACCACCACGATTACGTCCCAGGCCTTCCACAGGCCCCACGGGGTGGTGTCCGACAGGTTGGTCACCCCGCCGAGTCCGACGAACAACCGGTAGACCGAGATGGCGACAGCGGCCAGGAACAGGGCCAGGAGCGCAAGCTTGGCAGGCGTGGCCTTCCACTGCCCGAACGTGGTGCTAGTCATGCTCGTCCTCCTTCCGTTTGGCGGCCTCTACGGCGGAGCGGCGATTGGAGTACGCCAGCAGGCCCAGGGAGCTGACGCCCACGATGCCCAGCAGGGCCGGCAGCTGCTTCATGGCCTTCCAGGTGAAATTGGGCACCGCTTCGTCGGTCACATCTTCCTTCAGCTTGGTCAGGCTGAGCGGGACGCCGGAGATGTAGAGCACCGCCGTGCCGCCCACTTCGTGCTCGCCGTACACGTGGTCGATGTACTTTCCGTTGCCCTTGGCGATGCGGTCCTTCGCTAGCTTCAGCAGTTCCTCACGCTGGCCGAACAGGATCGCCCCGTTGGGGCAGGTGGCGGCGCAGGCGGGCTGCTGCCCGGCCGAGACGCGGTCGGCGCACATGGTGCACTTCTGCATCTTCGGGAAGACCTTGTCGAACTGGTACTTCGGAACGCCAAAGGGGCAGGCCATCTGGCAGTACCGGCAGCCGATGCACTTCTCGTAATCGACCGTGACGGGGCCAGCGTCCGTCTTCTTGATCGCCGCCGCGATGCAGACCGACTCACAGGCGGGGTGCTCGCAGTGCAGGCACTGCGTCTTCGTAAAGCTGGACATGGTCTTTCCGTTCACTTCGGTCGTGATGAACTCGACCGTGGTCCAGGTGTAGGCCGACCGAACGGGCGGATTGGTGAATTCCGGGTTGAACTGGGTTTGCACTGCGTGCAGGCTGTTCCACTGCTTGCAGGCGACCTGGCAGCCGCGGCATCCGATGCACTTGGTCAGGTCAATCAGCATGCCTTTTCCCATGGTCATCCCCTCCGCACCGGGCCGGTGCCGGCCGCCTTAGTTACGTTGCACACAAACGCCTTAAACTCGGGGATGTTGGTGTTGGCATCGCCCACGTGCGGCGTCAGCAGGTTGGCGCTGTCGCCGGTGAACATGCCCCGGTAGCCCCAGTGCCACGGCATGCCGACCACTTCGGTCAGCTGCCCGTGCACATTCATGGGCTTCATGCGGGCGGAGACCATGGCGGGCGCCGTCACCGCGCCGCGAATGCTGGTCACCGTCACGTGGTCGCCGGACTGGATGCCCAGCTGCTTGGCCAGCGACTCCGAAATCTCCACGAACATGTCGGGCATCAGTTCGCCCAGCCACGGCGTGTTGCGGGTCATGGCGCCGGACTGCCAGTGCTCCGTCAGGCGGTAGGTGGTGCAAATGAACGGGAACTGCTTGTCGCCCAGGGCCGCGAACTTGCCGAAATCACCCTTGCCGGAAATGGTCGCTGCCGGGTTGAACTGCCGCTTGTTCAGCTTGTTTGCGAACAGCGACTCCACGGGCTCGTAGTGCTCGGGCAGGGGGCCGTCCTTCATGGCGGATGGCGAGAAGAGCAGCGCCTTGCCTTCCGCGTTCATGATGAACGGGGCCGCGGCCGAAGTGGCAGGCGGGATCATGTTGCCGGTGGCGGCGTCCTTCCAGCCGAAGTCGGGCACGTCGGCATTGATCCACTTGGTGCCGTCCCAGGAGACGAGGGCACGCTTGGGATCCCACGGCTTGCCGCTCGGGTCGGCGGAGGGACGGTTGTATGCGATGCGCCGGTTGGCCGGCCAGGCCCAGCTCCACTGCGGGTTGAGGCCCAGCCCGCCGGGGGCTTCCTTGACCCGGCTCTTGGCCGCCGGCTTCTCCGTGCTGGCCCAATAGCCGGAGAAGATCCAGTTGCCGCAGGCCGTGGTACCGTCGTCCTTCAGGGCGGTGAACATGGCGACCGGCTTGCCGTCGGCGGGCGTGTAGCCGTTAATCTCCACGGCGACCTTTCCCACATCCGGGTGGTCGCCGTAGTTCCAGACCAGCTTGGTGATTGGGTCGGAGAAGGTGCCGCCCTTGGCGTACTCCGCCTTGAGCGCCTTGTAGAGCCGGTCGGCGATCCAGAGGTCGTCCTGCGCTTCGCCGAGCGGATCGACCGCCTTCCAGCGGTACTGAATCCAGCGGCCGGAGTTGGCGACGGTGCCTTCCTTCTCGAAAGAGGAGGCGGCGGGGAGGAGGAAGACTTCGGTCTTCACATCTGCCGGGTTGACGCCGGGGCGCCGCCAGAAGGAGGCGGTCTCCGTATCAAACAGATCTACTGCAACTAACCACTCCAGCTTGCCCAGGGCGCTCCGCTCCCGCTCGACGTTGGGGCCGCCCACGGCCACGTTCTGGCCCCAGGCGAAAAGGCCTTTCAGCTCGCCGGCAGCCATCGACTCAAAGAGCGACATGTGGCTGTGGTCGCGGGCATCCAGCTTGGGCAGCCATTCGTAGCGGAAGTCGTTCTCCCTGGTCGCTTCGGGGCCCCACCATGCCTTCAGCATGGAGGCCAGGAACTTGGGCCGGTTGGTCCAGTAGCCGGCCTTGGGCGTCGTTTCGTTGTACTTGGCCAGCGTCGGGTGGGCCCCGGCATTGGGGTAGGGGAGGTAGCCAGGCAGGTTGCCGAAGAGCATGGCCATGTCGGTCGAGCCCTGTACGTTCGACTCACCCCGCTGGGCGTTCACGCCGCCGCCCGCGATGCCGATGTTGCCCAGCAGCAGCTGGACGATCGCGATGGAGCGGACGTTCTGCGAGCCGTGGGTCGACTGGGTAATGCCCATGGCGTACAGGATGTTGCCGGCCTTGTCGGGCCTGCCCGTGCCGGTGTAAAGTTCGGCAAGCTTCAGGAAATCGGCCTCGCTCATGCCGCAGGTGTCGGAGACCATCTTGGGCGTGTAGCGGGCGTAGTGCTTCTTCATGAGCTGCAGGACGCAGTTCGGGTCCTGCAGGGTCGGGTCCGTCAGATACGCGCCCTTTTCATCCTTCTTGAACTGCCAGGTCTTTGTGTCGTACTTGACCTGCCCGTCCGCGCCGACTGCGGCGCCGGAGAAGAGGCCGTCCTCGAACTTGAAGCCCGGGTCGACCAGGAAAGCGGCGTTGGTGTACGCGGCCACGTACTCCTTGAAGTACTTATCATTGGACAGCGCGTAGTTGATGATGCCGCCGAAGAGTGCAATATCCGTGCCGGGGCGGATGGGGATGTACATATCGGCCAGGGCGGCGGTGCGGTTGAATTTCGGGTCGATGACGACCAGCTTGGCGCCCCGCTCTTCCCGGGCCCGGTCAATCCACTTCATCGCCATGGGATGGTTCTCGGCGGGGTTGGCGCCGACGGCGATGATGACGTCGGAGTTCTTGTAGTCGATCCAGTGGTTCGTCATGACACCCCGGCCAAAGGAGGCGGCCAGACCGGCCACCGTGGAGGAGTGTCAGAGGCGCGCGTGGTGCTCAATGCGCACCACGCCGGCGGCCCGGTGAAGCTTCTGCAGGAGGTAGTTCTCCTCGTTGTCCAGGGCCGCGGAGCCAATGTGCGCGATGCCGAAGGTCCGGTTGACCGTGACGCCCTTGTCGTCCTTCAGCTGGAAAGTGGCGTCGCGCGTCGCCTTGTAGCGCCTGGCGATCTCCGCCATGGCCCAGTCCCACGACTTCTCCTGCCACTCCGCGGCGCCCGGCGCCCGGTAGAGGACCTTGGTCAGGCGGCTGGGATTCGGGACGTTCTCGCCCTTTTCGTTGATGACCTGGCGGAGGTTCATCACCGAGGCGCCCTTCGGGCAGAGGCTGCCTTCGTTGATCGGGTGGTCCGGGTCGCCGGCTGCAGCGACAAGCTGGCCGTCCTTGGAGAAGAGACTGATGCCACAGCCGACGCCGCAATACGGGCAGATTGTCTTGGTCTCTTTGGTGCCGTCGGTTTTCAGTCCGCTGGACGACGCTGCTTCGGCCTGACCGGTCTCCAGCACGGCAAGCAGGCTGCCGGCGGTGATGGTCTGCTTGAGCAGGTCGCGCCTGGTGATCGTCAAGGCGGTCGCCCCCATGTGAGTGTTCTCGGATCTCTTACGAATCTGTAACGGGTTGTCTCCTCCTCAAACATAGACCCGACGGGCTCGGCAGATAAATAGAGAAGTCTATCGATTTTGTTCGGTGGTACTATTGGAGAGTACTAAGAAATGTGACGCATTTCACATAGACGAGACTACTTGTGATACTATTCACATGGTGGATGATTGGTAGCACTTTTGTGTTTGTGACGCGCGAAAAAGACCCAGCACCCCTCCGCTGAGCGGGTGCTGGGTCTTTGGGATAAATACATTATTTTGCCGCGGAGGACGCGGAAGACGCGGAATGGGGAAAACACGGAAACAATACATTCATAAAGTATGTCCTAGTCCTGTCGATAAGCACCGTCACATAAAATATCCGTGGCAAAACTGTTCCACTCTTACAGCCAGCCTTTTTCGCTGGCCTGGATCGCCGCCTCCACCCGGTTCTTCACGCCCAGGCGATGGAGGATCTCGGCCACATGGCCCTTGACGGTGTTCTCGCTCAGACCCATCTTGTCGGCAATCTCCCGGTTCGAATGGCCCTGGGCTACGTACTTGAGAATCGAGAGCTGCTGGGGGCTGAGGGGGGCCTCGGCGCGGTCCACGGGGCTGCCCGTACCGGTCCGGACCCGGGCCATCAGCACGCTGGTCACCTTCGGGTCGATGATCGCCTCGCCGCGATAGACCGCCTGAATGTGCCGCTTCAGCTCCATCTTCTCGACGTCCTTGATTACATAGCCGTGCACGCCCACCTTCAGGCACTCCACGACCAGCTTCTCATCGGCGAAGGTAGTCAGAGCGATAATCTTGGTGCGGGGCAGTTCAGCCATAATCAGTTTTGCCGCATCAATACCGCCCATCTCGGGCATCTGCAGATCGAGCAGCATCACGTCAGGCCGGGTGCGACGGGCCACCTCCACCGCCTGCTGGCCGTCGGAGGCCTCACCCACTACGGTAAAGGTGTCTCCGTCGCTAAGGACGGCCTTCAGTCCCTCCCGCACGATTGAATGATCATCGCACACCACGACTCGAATGGCATCAGCCATGACCTGCCACTCCCTTCAGAGGTATTGTTGCGGTCAAAATCAGACCGCACTCATCGCCGGGCATCAGGGTTAATCTGCCGCCGAGCCGTTCGGCCCGGCTCTCCATCCCCCGCAGGCCCAGGTGGGCGCCGTTCTTCCGGTACGTCTCTGCTACCGCATCCGTAATGCCTACGCCGTCGTCCTGCACCACGGCGGTTACCTGTTCCGGCTCAATCCGGACACCAACAAACACGCTCGAGGCCTGCGAATGCCGCCGGACGTTGATCACCGCTTCCCGGATGATCTGATGGAGTGCATCGGTCACATCGGCAGTCAGCCGGTGCACATCGCCCCAGATTTGCAGGTTGCCGGTGATGCCGACCGACTCCACATCTTTTAGCAGCGTCCGAACGGCCTGGCGGAAATGTGACGGCTCCACCGGAGCCGAGGAAAGAGAGAAAATCGCTTCCCGGACCTGCCGCATCCCCGTTGCGGCCATGTGCTTCATCCGTTCCAAATCGCCGTACACGGGGCTTGTCGGCTCCGCGTGGGCCAGGAGCCAGTCGGCCGTCAGTCCCAGGCCGAAGAGGGTCTGCGCAGCCCGGTCATGCAGGTCCTGGGCGATCCGCAGCCGCTCCTGGGCAATCCACTCGCTCTTGTGGGCGCTGTCGAGGTCGCGCCTGACCTGATCCAGCTTGGTGAGGACCGCCGCATATTCGCCCATGGTGATCTGGCAGTGGGAGGCCTGCTGCAGTAGGCTGGCCGCCACCGTGGCAAAGGCCATCAGGACTTCTTCGTCAGTTTTGTTATCAGATTCACAAGCCAGGAAAAGCGATGGGGCGAGGGCGACCAGCAACTCATCCTCCCGGGCTTCGTCGCGCGACGCTACCAGCCGGGCCTGTAACACCCCGACCTTGCTGACGGCGATCTCCGGGATCGCCCTTCGCAAGGCGCCGGCATCGCACATGTACGCCGAAAGCGCGGTCAGCGCCCCTGCGAGCCGGCCGGGTGGGAGAATTCTAGGCATTAGTCTGAAGTTCACCCCCAGGTCAGGTGGAACCGCATGCACCTTTTTAACTAGCACTTCGTTTAGCCGAAAGTCGGCGGGGATCTGCCGGTCGGCGACAGAATGAAAGCGAGAGTCTTTGTAAGTGACTTTTTCATTACTATACAGCGTTTTACACCAGCCCGCATCCAACGTCAGGAGTGTCTCTCCTGCCGCTTTTGGATCATTCAGGGGCTGGTCCTAGAAGGACGTGAAAACATGCGCCGCCGCTTCCCGATCATGCTTCGCATATCGCTCGCAGTCATCTTAACTCTGGCGGTCCCCATCTTGGCCCTGGTTGGGTTGAGCCGCTACCTGCAGGCATCGATTCGGCTTGATATGGAGCAGCGGGTCGAGACCACCCTGGACATGGCCATCAATATGGAAGAGAGCCTTCTGCGGGAAGGCCTCTCCGAAATGCGCCAGGCCGCGGCAATCGCCGCCGCCGATCCCGCCCTGTCAGCTTCCCTGGCCGGAACGGGCGCCGTCCCGGATCTGATTCGGTTTCAGAAAGCCTTTGTCCATGCCGACATGATCGTACTCGTCGATCCGCAGGGCACGGTCCGGGCTCGGGCCACATCGGAGCAGACCGGCGATCAAGTGCTGCTTGGCGGGCTTGTGGCCTATGCGATTGCGTCCGGCGAACCCCAGGCCTACCCCTCGCTCATCGGGCCGGAGGAACTGCAAGGGGAGGGCCAGGAGATCCATCAAATGGTGGATATGGCGATCCTTCCGACGGGTGGCTCCACTGACCCGAGGGTGGGGGGCCGTGTGGATACGGCGCTCGCCCTTGTGGGGGTGGCGCCCGTCCGGTCAACCGGGGGCGATGTGGTCGGTGCGGTGATCGCGGCGGACGTGCTGAACCGGGACTTCCGCATTGTGGACGAGGTGGCGCAGTGGGCGCCTGTGACCACCCCGATGAACTCCACGATCGCCATGGGCGGCGTCCGGGTGACTACGAATGTCCGGCTGCGGGACCCGGAAGGGAACCCCTCCGAACACCGGGCGCTGGGCACCCTATACTCCGACGCCGTTATGCAGTCGCTGGCCGCAGCGGGCGTGCACCGCGGGCGGGCCATCGTGGTCGATCAGTGGCAGCGGGCGATTTACCGGGCCATGACGGATTTCCAGGGCCGGATGATCGCTGCCCCTTACGTGGGCATTCCCGAGGCGGTCTTCGCCGACGTCGGTAACAAGCTTAACCACTTTCTGCGGCTAGCCGTAATCGGCGGCGGCGTGGCTCTGCTGGCAAGCCTGTGCGGCGCCCTGTGGCTGACCTACCGCGGCACGGTCCTGCCCCTGCGGCGCCTGGCCGCCCAGGTACGGAACGGTGCAGATGCGGTGACGGTGGCGGCTGGCCCTGACGATGAGATCAGCGACCTGACCCTGGCGATCCAGGCGCTGCTGGACCGGTGGCACGGCGCATTCCGATCCGTACGGGTGGCGGCTGATCAGCTCGGGGCGTCCGTGGATCATCTGAGCGAGCGCGCACCGGTCGCTCCGGACCGCTGGCCGGCCGTTACCGCTGCCGCCGGTCTACGCAGCGACGCGACGGCGGCCCTCGAACACCTGCAGCGGCTGACGCAGTCGGTCAGGGAGATTTCCGACGGGGTTCGCAGCGAGGAGCGATCGATCCACTACGTGGAACGAGTGGCGCACGAAATCGGCTCCGGGCTGGAGGAGTCGCGCGGCACGGTCGAGGCGGCCATCGCGGATGCGAACCGTCTGACGGCCTCGGCCCGGGCGGCGCTCAAGCAGGTCGGGGAGTATGCCGCCGGACTGGCTGTGCTGCGGCAGAGCATCGCAAGGGTGGACGGCGACCATGGGCTGAATTTGCTGCACGATCCGTCAGAGCTGCTGGCGTCCCTGGCGGCCCTGAGCGAACGGGTGGCAGATGAAGTGCGGACCCTGGTCCTGGTGATCCAGGAGAACCAGGCCCGCCTGACGTTCATCCGGGAAGAGATGAACCGGGTCACCGGCGTGGTGCAGTCCACCGCAGCTTCGACCCACGCGGCGGCCCAGTCGGCCGGTCAGGCGATCGGGTGGATGGAAGGCATGGCCGCGGCCACCGTCGCCGTGGCGGATGAAGTGCTGGCGGCCCGGGCGGAGTACGAGGCCGCGGCCGGCGCCAACCGGGAATTGCAGGAGTGGTGTGGACGGATCGAGGAGCAGGTCCGTCAGTTCTGCCGTACGGTGGCGGAGCTGAAGTCATAAGGCGATGGGGGCCGCCTGCGCTTGGCAGACGGCCCCCTTTTTGGCGCTGGCTACTTCTGGTTGTCGGTTTCGCGGTCTTTCTGCTTCATGACCGGCCCGCCCTGGGGCATGCGGCGCTTGCGGGGCGCCTTGAAGCGGTCGGCCTGCTCCTTGGTGATCTTGCCGTCCTTGAGGGCCTGCTCGATCACCGCGTTGGCTTCTGCCTTGAACTTCTGGTGGTAGCTGCGGCGCAGGCCGTGCAGTTTTTCCACCACTTCGGCTTCGCCGGGTGTGAGTTTGCCTTCCTTGACTTTCTCCTCCAGGTGCTGCTTCAGGTCGGGCCGGTCGGCCTTCTCGGCAGCGTAGGCGGCGCCGCCGGCCAGCACCCCGGCGGAGATGAGGAGCGCGCCGGTGATGGTTCTCCAGTTGCGGTTCATGGGGATTCCTCCTTTGGTGTATCACTGACATCAGTCTGAGCAATTCCCGTTAGAAAGATGAATGGATGGGATTTCCTGCGGGAGTAAGCGCATAGCCGTTGACGCTGGTTGAGACCATATGATATAGTTAGCGCATCCCATTCCGGCATAGCTCAACGGTAGAGCATCCGGCTGTTAACCGGAGGGTTGTAGGTTCGAATCCTACTGCCGGAGCCAGCAAAAAAACAGGCGCAAGGAAACAGCGCCTGTTTTTTCATGTCGCTGCGGGCTTGAAAGAGTCGCGGCAGTTGCGTACAATGAAATGCAGTCTATCGGGCCCTTAGCTCAGCGGTCAGAGCTGCCGGCTCATAACCGGTTGGTCGCAGGTTCGAATCCTGCAGGGCCCACCAATGAAACAGGAGCAGGCTCTCCACTTTGTGTGACTGGAAGCATAACTTGGCCAATCTGGCCAGGTTATGCTTCCAATCCATTTTGGCCACTTTATGCTTCCGCACCAGGGCCCGGACAACTTTCACTCGTCCGGGGTACCTTGTCTTCCTCGACAGCGCCGTCCGGACCAAACGGGTTGTACCCCGAGTGTGTCCGCATGCTACGGAGGCCTTGGCGGACTTCGGGATAGGATATGAAGGTCCATGATGGTAGGAGCCTTTCCACAAGGCGCTCGGCTGGTTCGATATCCCGTCTCTGGGCTAATGTCCCAGGGCATGGTGTTAACGCAGTGATCGATAATGAATCGGCCACTTGGGAAATCCTAGCGGTATTGACTACCACATCACACACGCGCAGGAGGAATTCACCAAGTGGCCATTAGTAGAATGTCCCTCATTGACCTGATCCATAAGTGCGGAGTCAAAGGTGACTCGGACTTTCTTCGGTAAGGACTCAAGGTGCACCTTCTGGCTGTCGTTCCTTCGGAGCCTTGTGGTGCGCGGGCCCCACGATGTGCAGTTGGTGATCAGTGATGCCCATGTGGGATTGCGACAGGCGATTCCAGTTGCCATAGGCACTGCCTGCTGGCAGCGGTGCCGGGTGCATTTCGTCCGCAGTGTTCAGGCGCTGGTCCCCAAGGCAGCGGTGCCGATGGTGACCCGCCTCATCCGCACGAATGGCCCGCACATTACACTTGGCCCCAAGGCCGTGCTCCCGCAGGGCGTCCAGCACCCGCATCCCCGAGCGAGCGAGAGATCTATATCTAGGGAACTCTACCGAAATAAAAACGTAATACGCGCGTCCCTTGACATTCTGCATGGGCGTTGTATACTCAGTTTCGAACATGTTCGAAACCCGTTCGAATCACGTTCGAATCACGTGTAGAGGTGCTGCAATGAGCGAAAGAGACCAGGTCACGAAAGAACGCATCCTGGCGGCGGCCCTTGCCATTTTGGTCGAGGAGGATGACCCGGACCGGATTACTGTCCGCCAGATCACCGAACGCGCCGGCGTGGCCGTCAGCGCGATCAACTATCACTTTCAGAGCAAGGAGAACCTGCTGTACACGGCCGTGGGCCAGTTGATCAACGATGTCGCCGCTCCGTGGTATCAAACTGTATCCCATACAGATATGGACCCGGTGACCCGTCTGAAAAGGCTGGTTCGGGAGTCGTTCCCCGTTGTGACCCGGTACCGAAAACTCGCCACCATGGCTCTGACGCAGGGGCTGCTCCGCGGGGATCTGACAGCGCACACGCTGGTCATTCCCCTGGTGCGGGACTTCTTGGGCCCCGGCGTAAGCGAGCTGCAGTTGCGTCTGACCGCGTATCAACTGATCACTACCCTACAGACTGCCTTCATTCAGGCGGATGCGTTCCGTCGCTTCGCCGGCGTCAACCTCTTCGACGAAGCACAGCGGGACGCTGTGATTGATCTGTTAGTCGACAACGTTATGAAGAAATAAGGAGAGAATTTCCATGAAGGTCCTTATGAAGATTGGCATCATCCTGTCCCTGACCCTGTTGGCTTCCCAGACGATTTGCGGCTTGTGGATTGGTTCCAAGGGGGCCGAAGCTTCATCTATCAAGTTCCATGTCGTTCAGGGTCTGATCGCCGTAAGCGTCACGGCCATTACGCTGATTGTGGCCGCGGTTTCCCTGAGAGCGACGGCACGCTGAGCCCTGTGATCACACGGCACGGGCCTTCCCACGGGTAGCCTACGAGTACATATGGAGCATCAACAAAGGGAGATGTCGAATTGTGACCAAGTTATTCAAAGGGATTTCCCTGAGCATCGTTCTGTCTTTCTTGATGGCTGTGCTGGTTTCACCAGCATTTGCCGCGGAAGAATTCCGGGTCAAGGTTCCCGGCGCCGGAGAGCGGTATGTCGCCGTCTCAAATGTGGTCGACAAGAAGCCGGATATCGGTTTGCTCGTGGCCAACGCCCCCGCCACCGTAACCTTCCATGGGAACAACCTGGCCCTGGAGCGGGTCACGTTCTTTGCCACGGGAGAGCTCAAGGATGGCCGGCTTCACTTCGATGGTGAGGGCGAACCGGTCACGTTTGATGTGAAGAAGTACACGAATCCCGGACAGACCGAGGAACTCGACGCGCTGGTCACCGCGCCCCTCGATATTCCGGAGTATGTAACGGGCAACTACGCTACCCTGAGCAAGCCCGGGTACTACGTCGTGGTTGCCGCACCGGAAGCCATTGCTCCCGCTGTGTTCACCATCCAGGTGACTGCCCAGGCCGGTGGTGAAACGCCTGCCACACCCGAGCCGGTCACGGTCGCCGCAGCGCCGACCGCGTCCAGGGTCCTGGTCAACGGGACGCCCGTGTCGTTTGAAGCCTACCTCATCAACGGCAACAACTATTTCAAGCTGCGTGACCTGGCCATGGTTGTCAGCGGGTCGGAGAAGCAGTTCGAGGTCTCCTGGGACGGCGAGAATAACGCCGTCAACCTTGTGACCGGCCAGGCGTATACACCGGTCGGTGGTGAACTCGGACTGGACGGGAAGTCCGAATCGCAAAGCGCTGCGCTCACTGATTCGAAGGTTTACGTGAACGGCAAGGAAGTCCAGTTCACCGCCTACAAGATCGGTGGGAACAACTACTTCAAGCTGAGAGATGTCGCCAAAGCGATTGGTCTCGGTGTGACCTGGGATCCGAGCACCGGCACCATTAGCATCGACACGAAGTCTCCCTACACGGAATAGCTCAGGGAACCAGCTCCGGGAACATAGGAGATGAAGCACTTGACTATGCAGCAGATCGTAAACCGAACCAGCCCCCCGGCCCCCTGGAGCGAAGGTGACAACATCCCCTGGGACGACCCGGATTTCAGCCGGCGGATGCTGAAAGAACACTTGTCGCAGTATCATGACGCCGCCAGTCGACGCTTCCCCATCATCGAAAGGCACGTAAGCTGGATCCACACAGATCTGCTCCAGCGCGTGCCCTCCCGGGTACTCGACCTCGGATGTGGCCCCGGACTCTATGCCAACCGACTTGCCTTGACAGGGCACGATTGCACCGGCATTGACTTCTCACCCGCGTCCATCGCCTACGCCCGCGAGTCAGCCGCCCCGACCGCGACCTTCATCCTGGGCGACCTGAGGAAGACTGCTTTTGGTGAGAATTACGACCTGATCATGCTGATCTATGGCGAGTTCAACGTCTTTCGCCCCGCCGACGCCAGAGAGATCCTGCGGCGTGCGGCCATAGCCCTTGCCCCCGGCGGGCACCTGCTCCTTGAGGTGTCCACCTACGCCGCCGTTAAGGCCATGGGGACTGCCGGCGCCTCCTGGTACTCAGCGCGCGCCGGCCTGTGGCTAGACCGCCCGAATCTCTGTCTGGAGGAGTCTTTCTGGGACGAGTCGGCCCAAGCCGCAACGACTCGGTACTACGTCATCGATGCCGAGTCGGCAGCCGTACAGCGCTGGTCATCCAGCTATCAAGCGTATACCGATGAGGCCTACCGTTCTTTGCTTGCAGACGCTGGGTTCACCCGTATCACTCTGCGGGAAGGGCTCGGCGGCGCATCGCCACAGGAGGGGTTCATCGCCATCGAAGCTGTGCGGAACTGACCGGCACTGATTCCTGCCGCGACGGTACGGTCGACCGATACGTAGGCCATGGGGCGCTGCCCCATGGCCTTTTCCATGCACTCACACGACCGGACACAGAAGGCCGGGAGGTTGTTCATCCTTCTGACCGGCCTCCAGCAATGGGTGGCCGGCGCAGCGCGATACTTGCGCGAAGAGATAGGCCGAACGGCCACGAACCGGCTCCGGGGTGACCTTGTCCTGCACTGTCTGAAGCTGGACCTTGCGTTCCACAAGACCCGCACTCCGGGTGAGTTCAGGGAGCGCATAGACGGCGATATCAACTGCTGTCCGCCCTGTTTTCGCGGGTGCTGATCAGTCTGACCCGCAACGGTCTGCTGATTGCCGGCATTCTTGCGCTGCTCTTTCGGGAAGACTGGCGAGCCGGCGCCGCGGTGGCGCTGTTCGCAGCAGCTGCACTGGGGTTGATGTTCCATATCCGTCACTTGCTTCATTGGAGAGGTGATGGCAGCCAGAGAGGATCTGTAGGCCAGTCCCAGCAGCACAATCGCCTGCCGCTCCAGTCACAATTTGGAGGACTGCTCCTGGTTTCATGAAGTCCCCGTACGGACTGATTAGCTTACAACGTTTTTGGTTTGAGTGCCCTTCGTTGATGTTCTAGGGGCGGCGGCAGCCTGCAGATTCAAGTCAGGGGACTGCTGGGAAGGCTGCCGATTATGGTACAATCATGAAAATACCAGGAATCAAAACGCCCCCGGGCGTGATAGCGGAGGTGGCGGCCCCCATGCAGAGACGACGGTTGCCGGCACTGATCCTGACCATGCTGTTCCTGATCGCGGTACTCAACCCGGTGGCAGCTCCGACGGCCGCTGGCCTCTCGCTTGGCGCCCCCGCCGGAGGCAGCGGCAGCGCCCTGGTGATCTCCGCCTGGCAGCGCCTGTACCAGGGCTGGCACGGCGCCGGCCTGGCCACGGTCACGACCCGTTCGGGCTCGTTCCGTCACTTCTCGGAGCTGCACTATCGCACCCCTGACGGGCGCAACTGCTGGGGAACCTGGTGCGGCGCCGGCGAGCGGGAGGAGCCCCAGCCATGGGAGTACTTTGACGAACCCGCCACCTACTCTTACCCGGTCCTGTGCGTCACGCCCGAGGCCGGCGTGAAGGGATACTACCGCATCCTTTTCAGTGGCTGGACGGAAACCAAAGTGGAAAGCCACGTCGACTTCTCCAGTAAGCCTTACCAGGTGGTCCAGACCACGAAGACGGTGGAACACCCCCCGGCGGAACTGGTCCTGCCGGTGGGGCTGCCGGGGCTAGGCGACCCCAAGCTGGCGCGCACCGACGTCTCGATGACGCCCGGTTCCGACCTGCTCGTCAGCTGGGCGCCCTCGACGCCGGGGCTGGGCTCGCTGCCGGACTCGTGCTGGGTCATGACCGAGGCGGCCAAGAACCGGACGATCCTCTACCAGGTAGCGCCGCTCGCCGCACAGCCCAGGGCGCAGCTGCTCACTGATGCTGATGCCTGGAAGCCCGGCGTATCACAGACGATCTACGTACGGGTCGATCACGACGCCGCCGCGCCGCTCTGCCCGGTTTCGGTCACCCTCGACCTGCCGGCCTGGCTGCAGGTGGAGGACGCCCAGGGGGCGCAAATCGCAGCGGGCGAGTTGCCGGCTTACCAGTTCATATCGCCCGCACAGGAGGGTGAGACCGTACCGGTCCGCACCCTCTCCTGGAAAGCGACGTTCAAGCCGGGACGGCCCTTCGAACGGTGGGTGACGGTGACGCCGTCAGACATACCGGAAGGGGCCAGGGCCCTGGGCGCCCTGCTCCGGCCGGTGGAGACGGACAACGGCAACGAGATCTTCACTTCCCAACTCCAGTGGCTGTGGAAGAACGTGGGGGCGACCACCTCTCTGTCGGCCCGCCGCCAGCCCGTCGGGGAGGGCTCCAGCGCCCTGACCTTTACCGCCGAGCTTGACGGCCTCCTTGAGGGGGTGCTGTTCCTGCGCCTGAACGGGGGCGGAGAGGAGCGCATGATTCTCTGGCCTACGGGCGCTACTTCGCTGACCGTCCTGGTGCAGGAGCTGGGCGCTCCGCCGGTCCTTGACTGGTACCGCTACAGCGCCATCGTGTCACAGGGGACCACACAACTGGAGGCAGAGCTCGTGCAACTGGTGGGCGGCGAGCGACGTGCCGGACCAAAAATGACGGTCCCCCTCACCGGCGATGCGACCGGGCCCTGGAGCGCCGCAGGCACTGAGAGCACCACCTCAGCTTCGGCTGCGGCGATTCCCGCCAAACGGCAGCCAGCAGGTGCGGTCGGCGGGGCAGGCTGCGCCACCTCTGATCAACCCCGGGTTGTGATCAAAGCTGAACCGCCAGTACTCCGGGAAAAAGAGGACTTCACCTCCCGGATCACCGCTACCGTCGTGGACCTGCCCGGACTGCCGGCCGCGTCAGGCGCACCGGTCACATTGGCGGTCACCGCTCCAGGCCTTCTCAGCAAGGTCGTCTCTTTCGGCGCCACCACGACCGCCACACTGACCAGTGACTCCCGGTCGCCGGTCGACCTGACGGTGACGGCAGAGACGGCTGACGGCGATACGGCCTACCTTGTGGTGCCGCTCGGACGCTATTTCCTTCAGGGCCAGGTGCTTCTGCGCCCCGGCGACGGCAGCGAGCAGCCGGTAGACAGGGCACTGGTTGGCGCATGGGAGGCCGGCAGTGCGACACCCTACCAGACCTACACCGACGCGCTGGGCCAGTATCGGACGGCGGTGCGCTCCACCGAGCCATTGACGATAACCGCTGAAGCAGGCGGCTATGTCAAGGGACAGCTGCCGGGGAAGACGCCGGGGCCCAATAACGAAGACACCATCGAAGCCCCGCCGCTCTACCTGATCTCCGACGACACCCTGCTGCTTGCCAGGCGCCGGCTGGATGCGATCTATGGACTTCATAATACCCTCGGGCCGGCGGATAACCTTGCCGGCTGGGCCGGCCTCTTCCCGCCGCCTGACACGCCAGACCCGACTGCACCGGGAGCCGGGATCCCCGCATGGCTGGACCGGGTCGAGCAGAGCATGTCCCATCCGCCCCACCAGGAGGAGGCGCTGCGCCGCCTCAATCTGGCGTTGGAGCTGGAGCAGATTGCGGCCCGCAATGCCAAATGGGCGGCTGACGACATCGCCGCGACCCTGTGGGATGACGGCCTCGGCCTCCTGACCGATCTGTGGGCCGCCGCCAACGGCACCTTCGAGATTACCAGGAAAATGGGCGACTACTACGGCGGGCTGCGCGGGAAGAGCGACCCCGTCACCCAGTCTCTGGACCGGGCGAAGGTCAACTTGCTGGAACAGAAGAGTTCGCTCCACGACCGCATCTACGATGTGGTGCGCCGCCTGGTAGGCAATCTGAGCCGGGCGCCCGCCGGCCTGAGCAGCGCAGAGAAGGCCCAGTGGGTGGATGAGAAGACCAACTCCCTGGTCAGCCTCATCACCGGGAAGGCCTGGGAGCAGCGGCAGGCGGCCCTGGCGCTGTGGCAGCCCGACCCCACCGTCCAGCAGGAGACCCTGAAAGCTGTGACCAGCCCCCTGCCCCAGGGCGTCAGCCTGGACATCAAAGAGGTGCTGGCGGACTGGATCGCCCGGGAGTACCTCGCGATGGTCAGCACGGAATTGACGGATGCCCTGAAGATGGCTGCGGCTGACCCCGCCGGCTTCCGGGAGGGCGGCTATGAGGTGGCCCGGCTCAACGTCCGGGACAAGCTCGAGTTTGTGGAATGGACCCGGGAGAAGGTCAGCACCACGCCGGTGGAGGCGGCCTTCCGACAGTTCTTCGATGGAGCGGTAGCCGATTACCAGAACTGGGGCCAGCTGGCCATCGCTGCAGTAACGGCGGGCGCCGCGGTGCCGGCGATGAAGCAGATCGACGTGGGGCTGGGCCTTGTGCAGACGTTCTTCAAAGGGGTGCGGGTAGCGAAGGCGATGAACGCCTACTTCGAGACCCTGGCGCCGGAGTCCGACTGGAGCCGGGCTGTCCGTGACGGCATTCGAACGGCGTTCACCTCGTACGCCGAGTAATGAAGGAGGGCCTCTCGCCGAAGGGTGGGAGGCTCTCTCCGCGGTTAGGGCAGCCGGCTCGGGGCTACTGTGCCCCGGTTTGCTTCTTCCGCTGGCGGTAGGTGCGCATCTTATGCCGGCTGCCACAGGTCTCCATCTCGCACCAGGTACTGCGGCCGTTCGGGGACCGGTCAAAGAAAGCCCAGCGACATTCCGGAGCCAGGCACGCCTTGAGGCGCGCGAAACTGCCGTCAGACATCGCCGTAAAGGCCGCTGCCAGAAGCTTTCCCAGTGCCTGATCGACACCTCCCCCTGTTGGTCGGATCTCCGGGCGCCCTTGCGGCGATAGCTGCACCCGTAATCCAGATGCGCTCGCCGCCTGGTTCAGTGCATGGATTGCCGCGGGTTCGACAGAGCCACCATTGTTGGCGAGCAACAAGGCGCGCAGTGCTTCACGGAGTGCCAATGCTTGCCGGAGCCCGGCATCCTCCACCACCAGTCCGTCGTCCGCCACTTGATGAACCACCAACCAACGGGCCACGTCTGACGGCCGTTGGAATGTTTCTCGCCCTTCCAGAAACTCTGCCGTGTTGACAAAGTCCTGCAGGAGCCCCAGCAGTCCTTGTGCCCGAACTCTACTGCCCATCGTTGCGACACCTCCTCCTGTATGGTTGTGCCACTTCTCAGCATCACTAGTTTACCACCATTAGGCTTGTGGTGGTAATTCGTTACCGCTATAATGGGTGTATCGGTAACGAGGAGAGATCGCCCATGAATCCTATCCACACGTCAGAACCAGGCTCATCACCAGCCTCTGTCGCCACCGGCTTCCACCTGGCCATTGGTGCCAATGCTGTGTGGGGACTCGCGTTCCTGGTCCCTGTGCTCCTGCCCGACGCCGGGGCCGTCGAGCTTACTTTGGGCCGCTACTTCGCCTACGGCCTGGTCTCACTCGTCCTGTACCTGACGACGGTGCGAAATCAGGTACGGATCAGCCGGCAGACGTGGATCACCGCTCTGGCCTTCGCGGCCGCCGGCAATGTCGGGTATTACTTTCTGCTTGTTCTGGCCGTCCACAACGTCGGGGCACCCGTCACCACCATGGTGATTGGCATCCTTCCGATCACGATTCCGCTGGTCGCCAACTGGCGACGCCGTGAGTACCCGTTCTCCCGGCTGGCAGTGCCGCTGCTTCTGGTCCTGGTCGGTCTGACCCTGATGAACATGGTGGAGTTGCGGTCGGGCGGTGCACATATGGCCCGTTCGCTCGCCGCCCAGATGTTCGGATTGGTCAGTGCCCTGGGCGCCCTGGTACTCTGGACCTGGTTCGGCGTGGCAAACGCCGAATTCCTGCGGAAACGGCCGGACATCTCGCCATCCACATGGAGTACCGTCGTCGGCGCCCAAACGCTCGTCCTGGTGCTCGCCGCCGCTCCAATGGCAATAGTCGGCTCAGCTTCTCCCACGTGGCGTGTGGGCCTGGACGGGACGGGTTTGGGGCAACTGATTGCGGGCAGCGTCGTGCTCGGGGTGGTCGTCTCCTGGGGCGGAACGCTGCTCTGGAACGGCGCCTCACTGCGTCTTCCCGTCTCGCTGGCGGGGTTGACGATCGTGCTTGAGACGATCTTCGGACTCGTTTATGTCTATGTGGCCACCCGAACGTTCCCGACCATGCTACACGTCGCCAGCATTGTGCTGATCCTTCTGGGTGTGGTGCTCGGCATTCTTCGCACACGCGCTGAACCAAGCCGTGCCGCCCCATGACAGATTCAGCCCGGGTAGCGCGATCTAGGCAAGACTGAACGACCGGCAGCTATGCTGTAAAGGGCGGGTCACCAAAAGAGGGTCCACTCTGGCGAGTGGACCCTCATATTTTCAAGCCCGTTGCGCTCGTTTGCCGTTCCCTTTTTTCGTGAACGCGCATATTTGTCACTCACAGATCTTGTACTATACTAAAAATTGCTACTGGATAAAGTGGGCGGGCACGGTGGTGGAGATGCCCCCGGCATACATGAGGACCTGCAGGACGTTTGGCAGCGACACTGTCCAGTCATCGAACAAACTGGAAGGGATGACCGAAAATGATGGGTCAAGTTGGCAATGCTGATGCCGCCGACTCCGACTACAAGAGCCTCTACAAACTCGGCGGCGTGGCCGCCTTGGTCGTGGCGCTGTTAACCCTGAGCGAGGTAGTTGTTCTCGCTATCTACCCACCACCTGCCACGATCATTGGCTGGTTCACATTGTTCCAAAGCAATAAGTTTGTTGGGCTTCTAGACCTCTGGGGATTAGAACCCCCAATGTATGTAATGTTCATCATGGTGTTTCTCGCCCTCGACGTTGTGCTCAGAAAAGCCAATAAAGGGCTCATGGCAATCGCATTGATCTTCGCCCTCCTGGGGATTGGAATCTTCCTTGCAACGAACAATCCCTTCTCCATGCTTTCCCTCAGCAACCAGTACACGGCTGCGACCACAGACCTGGAGAGATCAACGCTGCTGGCGGCAGGGCAGGCACTGCTTGCCAATACCAACCAACGAGCTGTCGGTGGTTTCAACACAGGCCTCTTCCTGGTGTCCGTTGCGGGTCTGATCGTCTCATTCATCATGGTCAGGAGCGTCTCGTTCAGCAAGTTAACCGCCTATCTGGGGATTCTGGCACATTCACTGTCGTTGGCCGATTATCTCAGAGAAGCGCTAACGTCGTCGGCAGTTGTCGCCCTTCTGGTCATTTTGCCGAATGCGCTGCTGCTCATGATCTGGTTTACCCTGGTCGGCCGGAGCCTCTACCAGCTAGGGCATGTCGAATGGACGACGCTTTCCAGAGCGTCGTGACCAGTAGCGTGCGGATGGCTGACGCACGGAAAGGAGACGCACATGTCATCAACGGTTCTTGTCGGATATGTATCACGCTATGGTTCAACACGGGAAGTTGCCGAGGCAGTTGCGTCGACGCTGCGCGAATCTGGGCTTGCGGTAGACATGCAGCCCTTGCGGGAAGTGGGTTCACTAGCGGAGTATAGCGCGGTTGTGCTTGGGGCGCCGCTCTTCATGTTCCGTTGGCACAAGGACGCGCTCAGTTTCCTGGCGCGGCACCATAAGGCCCTTATGGAACGCCCCGTAGCCGTTTTCGCACTCGGCCCGGTTCATGATCCTCATGACGAGAAGGAGTGGCAGGATTCACACGCTCAACTCGGCAAAGAACTGGGAAAGTCCCCTGGCTCAAACCGGTCGCCCTCGAAATGTTCGGCGGCAAGTACGACCCGGCCCGTCTACGATTCCCGATCAATTTGCTTGCCGGCAAGGCGCCGGCAACTGACATGCGCGACTGGACGGCGATGCGCGCCTGGGCATCAGCCCTGGGGCGAAAGCTTGAGCCTGCTTTGCGGTAATCGAAACGAGCTTCGGAAAGGCTCACGGGCGGCATTGAGAAGCCCGCCCGAACGCACCCGAATGCGCCCGAATGCGCCCGAATGCGCCCGAATGCGAACGTAAACCACCTGTAAACCACCTGGAAACCACCCGCATGCTCCCCGGAAAGCGGGTGCAAGGCCGACCTGAGGAAGACGCAGTGCAGCCAACATCCGGACCGCGCCCATGCGTAATCGTACCGAAATCCACAACGCAACAGGTGGAACCTGCCGTCAAACGCGCCCCGACCGGGAACGCAAGGCGGTCGCGAAAATGCGATCCACCCCTCGAACCGATGTGATCTATCTTTCGTAATACATACCAGAACCATCCATGGGAGGTATGTATATGACGAATAATAAGGGCGACAAGGTGACACAGGCGTTCCAGTGGGATACCGAAGACCGGGCAGAACTCCTCTCCCAAAAGGAAGGACATCTCCGTGAGACCTTTATGTATTTGACCAGCCCCCTCTGGAGTGACATGCAGGAGGCCTTCGGCGGCGTCATCACCAATCTGAAGACGTCCACCGATGTGGCCACCGGCGAAGTCAGTGTCGGGAAGGCACTCCCCGACGAGCCCGGTGCAGTCCCGGTTCGTCTGCTCGGTGCCCTCAACAGCGCTGAGTTCAGCTTCTTCCGCCCGCTCCGCAAGCTGAACATCAAGGTTCCCGCAGACCGGCAGTTCAACGTGACCCCGTTCACCCGTGAGGTCGAGGGCGTCGGCACCGTTTTTGTCTTCCCCTTGGCGGAGCGGAGGAGCGTTCCTCGCAACCGCCGGGAGGAGGAGGCCGCCGCCGCTGCGGAAAAGGCGGCTGCCGCCGGCCAGTCCGAAACCAAAACTGAGTAAGAAAAAACGGACCGGGAGGCACGATTGCCTCCCGGTTCAGCGTTTCCCCGTCGCTATTGTTGTCGATTGGCTTTGGGTGAGATGAGCGCCCGCAGTGCCGCCTTGCCGCCGCGAGGCGCCTCGGCAGCAATAATGGAAAAATTTGAAGGATGACCGAACCAGGGGGACATGTCTTCCGTGTGATTATGTGGACAGAGAAATGTCCACATATGGGGGTGAGCCGATGGCTCAGATCCGGTGAGCCGGTTTCCAGGCCCCGAATTCAGGTGACTGCGGGAGGAGAGTGTTTATGTTCCAGCGTATCAGGCGGCAGTTTACCACCCGGGGCGTGGCCCTGGCCGGGATGCTCGTGGCGCTTGCGGCTGCGGCGGTGCCCAACGCGGTGACACATGCAGGAACCGATCCTGAGCCGACGGTGGTGGAGTATCCGGCTTCGAACTACGATCCGGGGCCCGGGTGGCCGGAGGGCTGGGCGCCGCCGGCGGCGCCTGCAGGGTTGACCGATGATGTCAGGGCGGGTTGGGAGGACAGCAAGTCCCTGATGCCGCCGCCCGTCCCGGAGCATTTGGATTTTCGGGTGCTTACGCCGATGCCGGACTGGACTGAGCAGTACCCGTATGTGTGGCGCCATGAGTTCATTCTCTGCGGAAACACGGCTTACGCGTATTTCTACCCCTTCCCGGACACGGTGCTCTATCGTGCTACCCATAACGTGACGCTGATGGTCGCCAAGACTGTTTCTCGGGGGTGCAATTTCGCCCCCGTTGAGTTCATCACCCACGTTCATGAACTCACGCCGGAAGAACTAGAGCAGATCCGACTTTCGCTAAAACTGGGCGATGACGCTGAGGCGTCCAGAGGGGGACCGCCCCATCTCGGTGGACTCGTACGCTGCAATCTTGAGCGGGAAGGCACCTTTGAGAATATCCCGGTCTGCTTCAACGACGGAGATGCGAGCGCCAGTTTCGACGTACCGGCCTACCTTGACGTCGCCGTCGGCCGGGTCCGCGTACCGGTTCGATTTGTTAGTGAGTTAATGGGTGCCGACGTCACGTGGGATCAGGCGACCTGGACGGTGACCATCACCTTCCCGGAGGAGAGCCGGATGGTGGTCTATCCGTTTTCGCTGCCCGGGTATCAACCCAAGGACTGGTTCACGCCCGAAAGCCTGATCCCTGACCGGACCGAAACCTATGACCTGGAAGACAGGTCGGTGACCCAACCCCGGCGCGTCATCCGACTGACGGTGAACGACAACGTTGCCCTCGTGGACGGCAAGCGGGTGCCCTTGGATGCTCCGCCCGTTCTTCTGCCGCCGGGACGCGTCATGATCCCGGTTCGGTTCGTGGCAGAGCAGATGGGCGCCAAGGTCTACTGGGTGGGTGAGCAGCCGATATTCAAGTGGGACGGTCAGCTGTACGGGCGTAACCAGGTCCACATTTTCACGCCGTTCTACCCGTACTGCGAGTATCCGTCGTGGTCGCTCGAGAACCGGGCCATGAAGTTCTAGTGAGAGGTCCTTAGACGGGGGAGGAAGTATGACACGGCGACTAAGAACAGGAAGGTGGGCAGCAGTTGCCCTCCTTACAGGAATCCTGACGCTGGCTTTCGCTTCTGGAACCCACGCTGACTGGATCACCAAGGGCGGAACGTATCAACGTACGAGCCGTGCGGACGAAATCCTGGGCTCCATGAATGCCCGGGAATGGTGGAGCGTTGAGGACGGGCCAGGATATGCTCAACTCAGCGGTATCTATCTCCGCCCGGGCTTTGGTGAAAGTTCCACCCAGCCGGTGGTCGAGGGCGAAATGATCTACCACACTGCGGGAAAGCACTTGTGGGGCATCAGGCTCGGGCAGGATCACAAGCCCCTGTCAGGTTACGATGGGGTCGTCATCCTGCCAATTGGGGTCAGTCCGTTCCGCCCAAATGCCAACCCGGAGGACAGGACGGCCGACATTGGACCAGGGCGCACACCCGCGAGCAGCCCCTCCTACAGCCCGGAGAGCGGCATCATCTACTGGGGCAGCCCGTATGGCGAGCTCTGGGCCTACCGTACCCGCGACGGGGAGATGCGTTCGCTCATCCTGGCTCAAGGCTGCAAGATAGTAGGCTCACCGCTCGTCCTCCGGATAAATGGGCAGGACGTTGTCGTGGTCGGCGACCGACCCGTTCCGGAGGATCCAAGCACCGCACAGTGCGGGAGTATCTGGGCCGCCTGGGGTTTTGAACTGGGGCGAGAGCCCGAGTCCAGTCGATTCGGCGACGAGATCTACGGGGGATGGGTGACCCCTTCACCCGTTGCCGTTGGACCGCAGGATTTCATGATCGGGACCGACCTAGGCAACGCGGGGCGGGCACTCCGAATGCATGTCAGCTGGAAACCGGACGGGAAGTACTACATCGAGTTGGACGATCAAGTAGAGGGCTACAACGGTGGATTCGCCGGAACCTTTGCGTCCGCCCCCAACGGCAAGGTCTACTGGCTGGACACGAACGGCAGGCTCTTCTCCCACACCGGTACGCAAGTGCCTCAACCCGTCAACCTCCTCGAGCTGCTGCTCCCCGAAGACCCCGAAACGGGCGCCATCTTCACAAACACGGAACCCGCAATCGGAGCCGACGGCTCGCTCTACATCACCCTCCGCAACTTCTGGCTCAAGAGCGACCCTTTCCCGTGGCGCCCAGATCCAAGCATCGACAGCTACGACCCCGGTCCCCCCGGCGCCCTCCTCAAAATCGACCCCGAAACCATGACCGTAACCGCCTTCCGCCGCCTTCCCACAGACGGAATCCAAGGCTGGCGCCGGGCCGTCAACACGGCCCCCCTGGTCCTGCGCCAGGCCGACGGCACCGAAGCCATCGCCCTCGGCGACGTCAACGGCAACATGTACCTCTACTCCGCCACCGACCTGGAGCCCCTGAACGCCTGGAAAGACCTCCCCGGCGGCGACTCCACCAAGGTCGAGCACGGCGGCCACGTCGCCCACCCGTTCTCCCTGCTCCGCCCCGGCGAAACCGCCGCGCGGGCGCCCAAAACCTACTCCCAGCGCACGGGCATCGGCACCGACCCCATGGCGGCCAACCGCCTCCTCATGACGGGCGTCAACTATACCAACGACGCATCCGGGACGGTTCACCACCGCCTGGTCGCCTACTACAACCCCGTTCCCTTCAACCTCGCCTGGAGCGGAGCCAACCTCACACCGGAGAAGGCGTACAAGCCGGGCGACGCCGTCACCGTGGGCGGCTCTGTCCGCCTTGACGCCAGCCTGCTCGGCGCCGGCACCACCCTCAGCCAGATCCGGAACGGCGACGTCGACGTCCGCTGGCTCGCCATCAGCAAGGAAGACTGGACGAGCCTCAACGGCGGCGGCCCCAGCCCCTCGCTCCGGGCCATCGGTGCTCCTGCCGTACTGTCGCCCGGCATGGTCAGCGGCAGCGCCGCCCCAGCCCGTGGCGCCTTCACCGCCGACGAAGCGCTCCCCAAGGACGGCTACATCATTGGCGTGATCGACATGCAAAAAGTCGCCCAGTATGACCCGGAGTCGCCGGGCGCCCTGATCGCCGCCAGAACAGCCATCAGCGCTGACACGGCGCCCTCGGAGCACTATGAAACCAGCTATCGCGACAACCTCATTGCGGTGCCCTACCGGCTCCAACTGCCGCTGAACCTGCGGGTCGCCGCAGTCGTCGAGGTGCTCCCGGACCACCTGGAGATTACGGCATACGTGGCCAATATCTCCGAAGGGGTCATCGAAGGTACCGTCCCCCTGACGGGGACCGTGACCTCATCGATTTCGGGCGTGCTCAGGCTCCCCGAACACCTGATTACCGTCGCCCCGCGCACCGCAGAGGAGGTGACCTACGCCCTGCCGTTGATCGGGTGCGACCTGGAGGAGTTCGACGTCACGATCGAAGTCAACCCAAACCCCACGGCCAATAATAGCGAGACGACCTACGCCGACAACCTGTCGCGTGCCAACGCCGCCGCCGGCACCCCGGGCGGCTGTGGGGGGCCGGGCGCCATCGAGGGGGGAGAGCGCAGGGTCATTCCGGTGCCCTCTGACTGCGATGCCATTGCCGACCCGGATGACCGGCAGCTGTGCCGGAACTACCGCAAGGAACTGGATTAACATGGCGAACCCCAGCCTTCGGCAAACCGGAGGCTGGGGTCAGAGTCCTGACAAATCCACTTAGCCTCGACCGCGGTGTCTCCGTAAACAAAGGCTGCCACTGTGAGACAAGAACCAGGTGGGGGTCCACCGGCCGTAGGGCCGGGCGGCTCTCAGCCGCTGGAAGGGCATGGGAGGACGCCGGCCTGCCGATTCGCCGTTTTTTTGCAGACTGTGTCCGGCGGAATGACGCAAACGAGCGGTGAATCCTTGAAATTGGGCGCCAGCCACCTCAGTAGACGGCCTGTTATCGGGTTTTTGAGGACCGGATGCCATGGTCTGGCCTGAAGAAAGGCCGTTCTGAGGGCAAAAAGGCGACTCGGCTGCGTGATTCGCCGACAAATTGCTTACATCTCTCGAGCCCCTTCTTCAAAGGAGCGGCGAATCGTCTGCCACGAAGGTAAGAGGCTGCTTGACAGCCGAAGGCCATGCTTAACTGAAGATGAGGGAAGGCCCCTCGGAGCCGCCATACAGGTGGAGGCTCCAAACCACCGTAAGCTGCTGTGGTCAAAAGCCATGGTGGTGAACGTTACGGAAAAGGCG